>NZ_JAOTIS010000029.1 GCF_025628935.1 Macrococcus capreoli | reverse complement strand
TTTTAATGATGAAAATAACTATTGAAAAATACACTTTAATTTAGTAAACTTTTAAAAGAATGAGAAAGTGGGTGAATTGAATGGCTACTTGGATTTGGATATTATTATTAATTTTAGCAGCAGCGGCAGGTGCGGCAGCAGGTTTCTTCTTAGCACGTAAATATATGATGGATTACTTAAAGAAAAATCCACCAATCAATGAAGAAATGTTACGCATGATGATGATGCAAATGGGTCAAAAACCATCTCAAAAGAAAATTAATCAAATGATGCAAATGATGAACCGTAATATGAATCAAAATTTAAAATAATAAACAATAAAAAAATCCAGACAATGTTATTTAGTATAACGTGTCAGGATTTTTTTATTGTGTCAGAGTTGCCGCATTCGATGCAGGTTGATTAGTAACTTCTGTTGTATTAGGTTGTGTCGGAACAGGTTCATTACTTGTAACAGGTATTTCATTTGTTGTAGTTTCTGAACTGACATTATCATTTGTTTGCGGTGACGTTACTGGCTGTTCAATATAGGGTTGAGGCGACGGTTGACTATTAATAGGTTGATTGTTTGTCAGTATTGGATTATTCGCATTGATGTTCGTAGTGTCCGGCGTATTCATTAAAGTGTTATCTTCATTTTGTGTGACGGTCGATGCATTGTTAATTACTTGAGTTTCATTGCTTTGAATGTCCTCAGATGTAGGTTGTTCGTTTGTATTATTCGTTTGGCTTGTTGTATCGTTACTTTTTTCAGTATGTGCTGTTTTTTGATGTTCTTTGTTAGCTTTTTTTCTTTTACCACGTTCTTTTGCGGCTTTAATTTTTTCAAGTGCCAGTTTGGATTTATTTATATCTTTCGTTTTAATGTTATTATGTTGTTTGGTTGTTTGTTGCTCAGTTGAATGTTTAGCATCATCTACTGTTGATTGTGTTTGCTGATTTTCACTTTTACCACAAGCCGTTAATATGGTGATTGCGAAAAAAGATGTTATTATAATATGTAGTGTTTTATTCATCGAACAGCCTCCTCAATTTCAAACGAATATTTTTCATATATTATCATTATATACAGAAAAATTGAAAAAGGAATATAATACATTTATTTTTGTCACATTTCGTTCAAATTATTAGATAAGGTCAGTTCGATTATTTGTTAAAATAGTTGAGAATGGAGGTTGAATATGGGGGATATTACGGTAGCAGTCGCTTTTGGCGCAGGTTTACTTAGTTTTGTTTCACCGTGTGTATTGCCAATTTATCCGGCGTTTTTATCGTATATCACTGGAGTAAGTTATAGTGATTTGAAAGATAATAAAATGGATAAAAATGCATTACTACATACGATTTTCTTTTTAATCGGATTTTCGATTGTTTATATTTCGCTAGGTGTAGGTCTGGGTATCGTATCAGACATACTACAATCATATGATAATACGATTCGCATGGTGGGTGGTCTTTTATGTATCATTTTTGGGTTAGTCGTTCTCGGTATTTTTAATCCACAATTTCTAATGAAAGATCGTAAATTTGAATTCAAAAACAGACCATCTGGATTAATCGGTACAATGTTAATCGGTATTGCATTCGCAGCTGGGTGGACACCTTGTATGGGTCCAATTATAGGAACAATATTTTCGATGGCCGCTGTTAATCAATCATTAGCTTTAGTTTATATGATTGCCTACGTCTTAGGCTTTTGTATTCCATTTTTCTTATTGACTTTCTTTATTACTAAAATTAATATATTAAAGAAATATAGTCAGACGATTACTAAAATCGGTGGCGTCATGATGATTATAATGGGATTATTATTATTCTTTGATAAACTTACTGCGATAACGCAATTTTTTAGTTAGAAAGAAGGAATTCATATGTATTTTGCAATATCAATGCTTGTCGCATTGTTTATGGGTACAGCTGTCATCATCGTTAGAATGAAAGCTCAAAATTACCCTACAAATGTGAAAAAAATTATATTACCACCGATTTTTATGTCAACCGGTGCATTGATGTATGTTATACCATACTTTCGATTAACACCGATGGAAATATTAGAAGCGGTTGTCGTTGGGATGTTCTTTTCATTATTTCTGATTTATACTTCTAACTTCGTCGTACAAAATAACCAGATTTATATGAAGCGTTCTAAATTATTTCCTTTGATATTAATAAGTTTGCTTATTATAAGAAGTGTCATGAAGTTTTACTTAAGCAGTTCGATTCACCCTGGAGAATTAGCTGGCATGTTCTTTTTACTTGCTTTTAGTATGATTGTACCTTGGAGAATTGCGATGTATTTAAAGTTTAAAAAGTTACAAAAATCATTATCTTAAATTGTTATCAATAACGTGAAAAAGTCACTCTAATCGATTTGATTGGGGTGACTTTTTCAATATTAAAATATTTATTTTTGCTGTTCTTGTTTTATTATTGCTGAATGATCAAAAATTGAAAACTTTTGTTTTTCATCATCTGCATATTTAAAGTATTTTTCATATGGCGCATAATCAATGCCAAGTTGATTGAGCTTTTTCTTCATAAATGGATGATCTCTTTTTGGTGTTGCAATAATATAGCCACGTAATATATGATCAAGTTCAATTCGTGATGCATTTTCATCGAGCGCAATTTTTGAAATGCGTCCGGCGATGCGTTCTTTTGCCACGTTTCTAAATAGTTCAGGTACGGGAGAAACAAGTTCATTTAATAATGATTTTGCGTCATCACCCCATAACGGTAATGCTTTATTGATGTAATAGTCCTGCCAATCCAACTCACTTTTACCATCTTCTTTTGGCATGCGCTTTAAAAATTTGCGAAACATAAAGAAACCGCCAATTGCAAGCAGCGTAATAAAAAATAATGTCCATAAAAATATAAATATCATAAACCAATCGTTCATGCCTTTCACCTCAATCATTATTATATAGAACTCAAAATTGAGTGTCTATCTTATAGTGCACCTTCGATATATAAAGTGTAAAGGAGGTGATAACATGTTAAAAGAAGTAGTATTAAATTTAATGTATGTGGCAGACGTAAAAGACGATGGTAAAGAAGTATTTAAGTCAAGACGTTTTAATCAAGTCCGAATGGATTTAACAGACAACGATTTACAAGCATTCGGAGCATTAATCTCAAAATTGACAGGTGAAGTTTACATTAAGATTGATAAAATCGAAACTAATATAGTAATGTAAGAGGAGGAGAAAATATGAAAACGTTACAAATGAACTTCTTAACAGATACTGGGAAGAGTTATGTCTTTACAGTGAATCAACCGAAAGCTGACTTAACTGAAGAAACAGTATTAAATGTTATGGAGAGCATCGTTAACGCAAAATACTTTATGACAAATGCAGGTGTACCCGTGCAAGTTAAGTCTGCAAAACTTGTTGATAAAGTAGAAACTGTATTGTTCGATTTAACAAAATAAACATTTTAGGATAACACCATCGGCACATCCCTGTAATTTGGGATGTGTTTTTTTGTATAATGTTAAAGAGGTGAGTGACATGAAAATAATGCATATTGGTGATTTACATATCGGAAGAACGATAAATCAACATGTTCTTCTTGAAGATCAAAAGGAATTATTGGATCAAATTATACATCAAGTTGATAAAGAACAAATTGATGTATTGGTGATTGCTGGTGATATATACGATCGTTCTATACCCTCTAAAGAAGCAATGCAATTGTATGAAGCATTCATACTACAAATAAATATGACGCGTCAAATTCCTGTGCTCGCCGTTAGTGGCAACCATGATGGTGCAGAACGACTCGGACATGCCAAAAGCTATTTCAGACAGCATCATTATTATCTTTCGACTGCTCTAGACGATTGTTTTACGCCGGTTACCATTGAAAATACATGTTTTTATTTAGTACCGTACATTGAGCCTGCAAGTGCACGAATCTATTTTGACGATGAAACAATCAGAACCCATCACGATACATATCAGGCAATCATTCAACGGATTGAACAACAGTTAGATTACACTTATTGTAATATACTCGTCAGTCATTTATTTGTTGCGGGTGGAGAAGTGACAGATTCAGAAAGAGATCTGGTAGTAGGTACGATTGAAAATGTACCGAAAGCCCTATTTTCAGCGTTTGATTATACGATGTTAGGGCATCTTCATACGCCCGATGCAATTAAAGATGATAAAGTTTACTACAGTGGTAGTATTATGCGTTATTCTTTTAATGAGGTCGGTCAAAGAAAAGGGTATCGTATCTTTGATACCGAAGAAAAAACTGTAACGTTTCAACCATTAAAAGCGAAACGTGATTTAGAGGTAGGTAAAGGCACATTTGAGGATGCAATGCATTTAAGACTGAATGTGAATCAGGATGCGTATTTGAAATTAGAATTAAGTGAAATGGAAGCGGTCAATGATCCAATGACGAAATTAAAAACGATATATCCTTATTTATTAGAATTGAAACCTATATTACAATCTGTAGAGCATGAGGTTGTTTCAAAAGATGTTACAACACTCTCACCAATCGCATTGATCCAATCATTTTATGAAGAAATGACAGATGAAACACTAGATAATGAGCAAATGGAAGTACTACATGAAATGCTGAATGAGGGAAGTGTTGACGATGAGGCCTAATCGATTAGTATTAAAACAATTTGGTCCTTTTAAAGACGAAACAATCGAATTTGATCAACTGCAAAATCATAAATTGTTTTTAATTAGTGGTAAAACAGGTGCTGGTAAAACAACAATATTTGATGGCATGATGTATGCATTATTTGGCGTTGCCTCAACGAAAGATAGAGATTATTATCATTTAAGAAATATCAATGCCAATGATAATGAACCGACTGAAGTTGTATATAGCTTTTTTATGCATAATAAGCAATATGAAATTCATCGTAATGTACCTTATACGAAACAAGGCAATAAATCACCAATTCAAAAATCGTTGCTTGTATATGAAATTATTGACAGCAAAAAAGTTTTACTGGCATCTAGAATAAAGGAAGGCAACCAAATCATTTATGATATTGTCAAATTAGATGAACATCAATTTAGGAAAATATTTATATTACCGCAAGGAGAGTTCAAATCGTTACTTGTTGCAAACTCGAGTGAAAAGACGGCAATATTAAGAACGTTATTTGATACGACAAAATTACAAAAACTTTCAAATCGACTCAAAGAAACATTGAAAAAAGATCAAAAAAAAATGACGCAGTTAGAAACAACTTTAAATGTCCAATTCGGATTGTTTCAATCATTATTTAACGATGAGACTGAACTTTTAATTGAAGAAAAAATTGCATTGATAAAAGATGGCATTACACAATTAAATAACACAATAACCGATAATGAGAATGGTTTAGTTAAATCACGTGAATCACTCAAATCAATTGAAAAGGCCTATCATGAAGGTGAACAGCTTGCACATCATATTCAGCAATACAATACATTAGATGAACAACTGCAATCATTACAACGACATCAGGAAATTATTGATACGTATCAACATGATTTAAAATACTTATCACAATTAAAACATTATTACGAAACAGCACACGACTTGAAAGTTGCCCTTCAAAAAAGGCAGGATATTGAAAGTAATCTCAAGAAAAATAAGGAAAACGAAGTATTAGCTGAACAGTCCATTACGGCGCTAAAAGACGAACTATCGACATTAAAAGCACATGCTGAAAAGCATGTTGCTATGAAAAATTATGTGATAAAAAATGAACGATACTTAAATAAAAGTTACAAACAACTAGATGATCAAATAGAACAAATATCAGCGCAAATAGAAAAATTACAAAAAGAAATGCAATCACAGCAAACATTAACTCAAAATTTAGATCAATTAGAGCAAAAGTTGATGCAAAGCAATAACGATCGGATTGCTTTACAAAATAATATAGGTATAAAAGAAGCTGAGAGATTAAATTTATTACAACGATTACATGCCATCGATCAATTGATGCAGCAAATTGAAAGAATTCAATCAACGCATATACAAATTACTGATAAAACACAAGTCATTAATGAGATAAAAATAAAATTACAGGATTTACGACGCAGTGAAAATATACAGGATATTGACCAGGTCAATGCATTGAAAGCATCAGTACAAATTGGAGAAAAATGTCCTGTTTGTTCAAATATTATTACAACACTGGATGACAAATCTTTAGTAGAAGCTCATGAACTTCAACATACTTTATTTGAACAAACTCAGGCATTATTACGCATACAAACATCGTTATCAATATATTTAGAAGATTTGATATTAGTACCACGTAGTATTAATATGCATAATGAAGATACATTGGCAGATCTCAGACCAGAACTCGAAGAAGTAAATCATTTAATTAATCATGTAAAGCAGCACGACATTCAATTATCACAATTTGAGCAAATCAATAAGCATCTCAATATGATACATGAAAAAGTTGATGTACAGGTTCAATCTGCAGAACATCAACTCCATGACTGGACAAATGAATTGACGTCACTTCAATCACAGGCGCATCAATTAGGAGAAGCAATCTCAAATCGTAAAGTATTAGCTGAGCAATTATCTTTAAAACGTGAACAATACACTGCATTAATTAAACAATTAGAAAAATATACAGATATGAAACAGATGTTTGAGCAAGATACTGAAACGAAATCGTATCAAACATTTAAAAAGAAATTTGAACAATTTCAACTTAATTATTTAGCTTATGAAAAAGATGTTGCAGCACTGCAACAATTGTTGATTGACAATCAACAATCGATAAGTTTGATGCATCAACAGACTACACATTTAACACTGCAGTTAAATGAAAATAATGAAAATATTCAGCATTTCAATAATAGAATCAAACAGTTTGAAATTCCATTAATGATTCAGGAAAAATATGAAACAGAAAATATTGCGGAGACGATTGCGCATTATGAGAAGTCTATTCATGATTATCAAACCCGAATGATTTCAATCAACAAAGAAAGAGAAAGACTGGAAGCGCTCATTCAAGGCAGAAATCATCCTGATTTAACTGCATTATCAATACAAGTACAGGAACAGGCAGAAGCGGTCAATGCATTACATGCTAAAGTGAGCAGTATGAAAGAACAACATGGTTCATATATAAAGTATTACAAACAAATCAACACTACGTTTGCTGAATACCACCAGATGATGGATAAATTACGCTCACTCATAAAACTAAGTAATACGTTAAATGGAGAAAATGCCCAGAAAATTGATATCGAAACGTATGTCCTTATGTACTATTTAGAACAAACGTTAAAACTTGCAAATATTCGATTAAGAGAAATGACAAGTAATCGATATGATTTGCGCCGTAAAAGTGAAAAAAGTGGTGGTGGCAAACAAGGCCTAGTGATTGAGGTTTTTGATTATAATGCAAATCAATCGCGAAGTATTTCATCTTTATCAGGTGGTGAAACCTTTTTAGCTTCATTATGTTTAGCATTAGGATTATCCGATTTTGTAATGCAAGTATCAGGGGGAATCCATTTAGAGTCAGTATTTATAGATGAAGGCTTTGGAACGTTAGATAATGAAACGTTAGATGTTGCAATGAATGCATTAATGGATTTACAATATTCAGGGAAATTAGTCGGTATGATTAGTCACGTTCAATTACTGAAAGAACGTATTCCAGCAATACTTAAAATTGAAACGGATGGCTATGATAGTCATGCAAAATTTGAGATTAAATAAATTGTAATAATTATGTCAAAACTTTCGTATATAAAGTATACTCAGCGCAACTTTTATTTGTTATATTATAATTTGACAAATAGGAGGGGCTTATGAAAAACATACGTATTATTTCATTTTTATTACTTACACTTATGATCGTCGCAGCTTGTAGTAATTCTAGAATTGTTCCTAAATCATTGTATGGGAATACCATTACAGAATATTCAGGTATTAACGAAGAAGGAAAAAAAGTTACTGAGAAAGATTTAAAAGGGAAAGTTTGGCTCGTTGATTTTATCTTCACAAACTGTAAAACAGTATGTCCTCCGATGACGTATAATATGAGTCAAGTTGCTGATGCGCTGAAAAAAGAGGGCGTATCATCTAAAGATTATGGTATTATTAGCTTTAGTGTTGATCCGAAAAAAGATACGCCAGAAAAATTAAAAAAATATATTAATCAATATAATCCACCAAAAGGCGTATGGACGGCCGTAACACAATATGATGAAAAATTTATCCGTCAATTTGCAGAGGAAAATTTTAAAACAATCGTTGTACCTCCAACTGCACAAAATGATCAGGCGACACACGGGACGTCATTTTATTTAGTTGATCAAAACGGTGTGATTATGAAAGATTATGCCGGGAAAGATACGGGCGATAAAAAGTTTCCAAAAGCGGAAATTGTAGAAGATGTTAAGACGATGATAAAAGAAGGACCATATAAAAAATAAGTGTGTTACGCGTTTGCATGAAAGTATAAATAAA
>NZ_JAOTIS010000028.1 GCF_025628935.1 Macrococcus capreoli | reverse complement strand
ATCTTGATCGAACCATACTTTATCGCCTAAATTGAATACTGATTGAGAATCAGAGATTGAATCCGTTACTGAATCTGTCACTGAATCTGTCACTGAGTCTGTCACTGAGTCTGTTACTGAATCTGTGATTGAATCCGTTACTGAATCCGTTACTGAATCCGTTACTGAGTCTGTTACTGAATCTGTGATTGAATCCGTTACTGAATCTGTGATTGAGTCTGTTACTGAATCCGTCACTGAGTCTGTCACTGAGTCTGTTACTGAATCTGTGATTGAATCCGTTACTGAGTCTGTCACTGAATCCGTTACTGAGTCTGTCACTGAATCCGTTACTGAATCCGTTACTGAGTCTGTTACTGAATCTGTGATTGAATCCGTTACTGAATCTGTGATTGAGTCTGTTACTGAATCCGTCACTGAATCCGTTACTGAGTCTGTTACTGAATCTGTGATTGAATCCGTTACTGAGTCTGTTACTGAATCTGTGATTGAATCCGTTACTGAATCTGTGATTGAGTCTGTTACTGAATCCGTCACTGAATCCGTCACTGAATCCGTTACTGAGTCTGTCACTGAATCCGTTACTGAGTCTGTCACTGAATCCGTTACTGAATCTGTCACTGAATCCGTTACTGAATCTGTCACTGAATCCGTTACTGAATCTGTCACTGAATCCGTTACTGAGTCTGTCACTGAATCTGTGATTGAATCCGTTACTGAATCTGTCACTGAATCTGTGATTGAATCCGTTACTGAATCTGTCACTGAATCCGTTACTGAATCTGTCACTGAATCTGTCACTGAATCCGTTACTGAATCTGTCACTGAATCCGTTACTGAATCTGTCACTGAATCCGTTACTGAATCTGTCACTGAATCCGTTACTGAGTCTGTCACTGAATCTGTCACTGAGTCTGTTACTGAATCTGTCACTGAGTCTGTTACTGAATCCGTCACTGAATCCGTTACTGAGTCTGTCACTGAATCCGTCACTGAATCCGTTACTGAGTCCGTTACTGAGTCTGTCACTGAATCTGTCACTGAATCCGTCACTGAGTCCGTTACTGAATCTGTCACTGAGTCTGTAGTCGAATTCGACAATGACTCGCTAATTGAGTTTGATAACGAATCACTTAATGAGTTCGACACTGAATCACTTAATGAGTTCGACACTGAATCACTTAATGAATTCGACACTGAATCACTTAATGAATTCGACACTGAATCACTTAATGAATTCGACACTGAATCACTTAATGAATTCGACACTGAATCACTTAATGAATTCGACACTGAATCACTTAATGAATTCGATGTTGATTCGCTGATTGAGTTTGACACTGAATCACTTAATGAGTTCGATGTTGATTCACTGATTGAGTTTGACACTGAATCACTTAATGAGTTCGATGTTGACTCACTAATTGAGTTTGACACTGAATCACTTAATGAATTCGATGTTGACTCACTGATTGAGTTTGATAATGAATCGCTTAATGAGTTCGATGTTGATTCACTGATTGAGTTTGATAATGAATCGCTTAATGAGTTCGATGTTGATTCACTGATTGAGTTTGACACTGAATCACTTAATGAATGCGACGTTGAATCACTAATTGAATCAGATACTGAGTCACTGATCGAATTACTAATTGAGTTACTTAATGAAATTGATTGTGATTCACTAATAGAAATTGATTCTGAAATCGACTGAGAAATCGAAGATGAATCACCATCGCCAATCGCCTGACCTTCTGCAGTAATAAACGTATTATCCCAGAAATATGAAGTAGCTTGACCATTATAGTCAGTATTCTCTTCCACCGCTCTCGTCAACACTGGTTGATTAGCAGTAATATCGTAATGACCATCTACTAATATTACATACGCTCTTCCATTACTTGTGTCATTCCCAAAGTTAACAGTTAACGTTCCATCAGGATTATAAGTGATTGAACCATTATTAGCATAAGCTGCTGTCACATCGGTGAAGTTCGGATTCGTTGGATCAACATAGTAACTATCATTTAATTGATTCGCATCTGCTACTTCAAGAATTCTCACTTTAGTATTTGAATCAATAACCGTACTACTCTTTGTTGGGTCCCCCCAATTTCCTACTAAAGTCACTGTAGAATTATAAAGATTGTTCTGTAATGGGTTAACATATACAGTTTGAGTATAGTCACCATGGCCTGTGTTTGCTAATGTTGCATCTGTAATCATAGAAGAAACACTCGCTCCAGATGTTCCACCGCCACCTTGATAAGGTGTAGTATATGCAAATGTAATGTTATCAGTAACTGTTTCTCCAGCTACGTTTAATGTTACTGGTGCAGTTGTTATATTCGGAACTTGATCTCTGTCTACGAATAAAGGATATGTTACTTTACCAGTCACATTATCATGAGTGTCAACGTAATCTGTAAAAGTATATGTTGCTGTCTTTGATACAGTATCGTATACAGCAGTTGCAATTACGTTACCTGCTGAATCTACCATATCTGCTAACGTTGAGATATTATTTGAATATTTATAATCAACATCTCCGTCCATTGTAACTTCTTTCGGTAATTGAACAGTAAACGTATCTCCCATCTTAACAGCGTTATCTACTGCTAAATCTGCTGAGAAATTAGTATAACCACTATTATTTGGGTCAAATGATTTTGAAGCAAAATTCATATTTGATGCTGTTACTAATGAATTAACAGTACCATCTGCGTCTAAGTTCTTAATCACTACTCCATTTAATGTATCTAAATTAGTAGCTAACGAAATGCTTCTCATTAAATTGTTGCTACTTGTTGTTACTGGTGTTGCAACAACAGTATTTTTATTTTGTTCATTTGCGATTGAGGTTAATAATGCTGCTAAAATCGCTTGATCATTTAATGTGGTGTAATCAATATTCATTGATTTTAATGTTGCTGTTGCTTCCTCAGTAGTCCCACCTGTTGTTGTGGCTACATAATCAATTAATAATTTCTCTTTATCTTCCGGCGTTGCTGCAGTGTTTATGTTTTTAATAGCTTCGGTAATAGGAGTCGTATTATTTGTTGATGTTGTTGGTGTTACAGGTGCTTCTGTTGTCGCAGCCTCTGTTGTTGCTTTTTCTGTTGTTGCTGCTTCTTTTGTTGCTTTTTCTGTTGTCGCCGCTTCTGTTGTCGCCGCTTCTGTTGTCGCAGCTTCTGTTGTCGCCGCTTCTGTCGTTGCTGCTTCTGTTGTCGCTGCTTCTGTTGTCGCTGCTTCTGTTGTCGCTGCTTCCGTCGTTGCTGCTTCTGTCGTTGCCGCTTCCGTCGTTGCCGCTTCCGTCGTTGCCGCTTCCGTCGTTGTCGCTTCCGTCGTTGGCGCCTCTGTCGTTGCTGCTTCTGTCGTTGCTGCCTCTGTTGTTGGTATTTCTGTTGATGTCATTTCAGTCTCGGCTGCTTCTACTTGAGCATCTTGACCTAGGAACATTAATGATCCAATCAAAATTGATGCTGTCCCTACTGTAAACTTACGAATAGAATACTTGTTCAATTTGTTTGCAATAAAATCATAACGCTTCCCACTTGTTGTTTTCTTCATACTTTTCCTCCGAAATATTTATTACGCTTTCTAACACACGCATTAACTCTAAATTTCAACACATACCAACTATAACTCGAATAATATCATTTAAAAACAGACATTAAATTTCAACTCGTCACCTTTTAATTTAAATAATTATATTTGGATATAATAAATTCGTAATAATAGCGTACATTTATATAAAAATTATTATTAATAAATATCAATTAAATTATTTTAAAATTAAATAAAAAAATAATTATTAAAATAAAAAAACGCTACCAAAATAGCGTTTTGATAGCGTTCTACTCTATAATTGCACTTCCGTAATCTAAATACCCATATTTATTCATATCGACATAATCAATATATGACGGGAAATTCATAAACCTATATTTCAAATATGCATTAACTAAATATCCCTCATCTTCCAACCACTCCAACTTGCTATCTGATTGAAATTTCATTTCCTCGAACTTTTCTAAATCGAACGCTTCTACGAAACTTTTGCACCCATCCATTTGCAATAACCAATCTTTACATTTACAATGCATTAACATATCGTAAAATGCTAACGGATTTTTCTGTATAAAGGTTTCCATCATAAAAATAAAATCAACATCATATTCATCTAAGTGCGTTTTCAAATATGTTTTATGCTCTACTTTTTTATGTATTACCTTAATCCCTAACTCTCGTTCCATTCTATCGAATATATTTTGAAATGTTTCAAAGTTATGCTCATTTGATAAGAAACTTACCGAGGGCATTTCTTCTTTCAAGTGGATGTCTGTATCTTTTAGTAACCACTCAAAATCACTACGTTCTTCTTGCATCACGGCTTTTAAATAATTTAAAAATGCCGTTGAAAAGTACTTTCGCTCAGACTGATTTAACTTCGTCTTCGGATTACACACGACTAATCCATTTCCCATAATAAACTTAATTGATAAATCCTGCTTTTTTTTCGAATAATCAGCACGGATTTTCGACTGGTTCTTCACGATAAATACTTTCTTAATCTGCGGCTGACGTTTATGGTATGGGTTTGCATTTAAAATTATTTCATTTTCAGCGTGTTTAAGTACGTAATACTTACCCGTCCCGTGCAACATGCCATCATTCTCTTTAACAATTGCAGTTACAGGTTCACTTAACAGTAATTTGATGTGTGGTGCTTTATGCGTACAGTGAATAATAAAGTGAAAATCGTTCACTATTTCTAGCGACTGAACCATCTTGAAATAGAGTTGGTACTCTTTACTCTTACATAACGAGTCTATAATTGAGACAACATGTTCACTCTTCAACTGCACATTATCATCAAAATATGCATCTTTCGTCAAATGAATATGTAACGATGCATCAATCCACTCATCAAATTTAACCAGCTGATTATCAAGCTTATCACTATTACATACGTATAACGTTTCTGAAATATTATCACAAATCTGATAACTGACAATATCATGTGGCATCCCTTTATATAATTTCGGTGGTATATCAAACACATAATCCAGTAAGAATCCATGCGACTGTGATTCATCATGAAATTCACTAATTAACGCTTCAATGACCGATTCACGCGACTCTGCATGCCACGGTAAATTAATATATTCCTGAAGCTCATTTAATTCCATATTCTTTGCATTTTCAATCGCATAATAAAAGAGTTCTTTCTCTGCATCAATCTTCATCGTGATTGATAACTTATTCCCTCGCCCAGATCCACCTGTATATTCGATATAACCAGCTTCTTGCCACGATGAAATTAATCTGGATAACTGCCTTTTTGAAACACCAATATATTCGTATAATTCCATCGTATTATCATTTTGTGATAAATAACTTTGTAAATACACGAGTCTTTTATCTAATATCATTACTAACTCAACTACTTTCGCTAACTTTCCTACTTTAAATCTTTAAAGATTATCTCGATATATAATATAACTGAGAATGTCAATATAAAAAAGCGACATTTAAAGTTTAAATGTCGCCTTTTTCCATACAAGTGCATACACTTTTACAGTTTATACCACGACGATGTGTTTATACACAATTAACCCGTCATTATTTAAATTCACATTTTTAAAATTTACCGGCACTATATGTTTTCTAAATGATAGTACTAGTGAGTGTAACCAAAACTCATCTTCCATAAATAATTTTAACCTATATTCTATCTCTTTCCAGTCATTTATCGTAGCAACTCTAAATCGATCAAGCAATGATTTTATGACATCAAAATGCAAGAACCAGAATCTCAAATTTGTATTATTCATTAATGTATAATAAAACAAATCCTCCACATATGTATGGCCTAAAAAGAAGATATCACATTGCAATCCATCTATATTACCATCAATTAAATCATTGAAAGAAACAACTTTATATTTAACATTAAATCCAGCTTTCTTTAGCGATTCATATAATTTTTTCTGTCCAATATTCTTCTCACTAAACGTCCCAATGACGAATTCATTATCAAATATTTCAGTTGGCTTTAGTTCAACATTTTGGTTATTATTAAATGATTTATAGAATATCGTGACTAATTCAATCAGCAATTGGCGTTTTTTCTTATCTAATTTTGTAAACAACGGATTAAAACACATAAATCCATTTTGTATCACAACACCTTTACTTAATTCTTCCGTTTGCTGATATTTAAACGATCTTGTATATTGTTCATAATTATTTATCAAATAAACTGTACCGACATCTGGCGTTTGATGATGTGAGTCTGTTCTTGCTTTAATCGTGATATAGTTCTCAGTTGTTGAATAAACTTTGTATGCGCCTGTTCCGAGAAATTTATTATCGTCTTGAATATATATGCTGGCATAAGCAGATGATAACATTAATTTCAAATAGTCAATACTGCCCTCATAATAAATTTTAAAACAGAACAAGTTCAATACTTCGATAGATTTTACCATTGCAAACTTATATTGATGATCAGGATGTTTCATCAATCTGTTAAGACAATCTACTGCATTTTGGGCAAATAGAATCTGTCCATTTGAAAATTTAATATCATGATGTAAGTAAATTGTTAAACCATAATCGTCAACTTCCTCATGACTTACTAAAGAACTAAGAAATATCAATTTATTATCAACTTCATATAACCTATCCATGATATTGAACAACAAGACATCCTGAGAAACGTCACTATGCAATAACGGATCAAGTACTTCAGGTATACGATAAACAAAATCGATAAATGTTGCTTCATCTTCATCCGTTTGATTATTATCATTCTTAGCTACAAGTCTTTGTTGATAAATCGACTCGATTAAAGCTTTTGAAGAATTATATAATGGTAAATCTAGAATGTGCTCTATTTCTTCGAATGACAGAGTGCCAATTTGCTGAATTTGATAAGAAACATACAATTGCTCAATATCTTTATTAAAAGTAACTTCAGAAAAAACCCCTCTACCAATACCAACTTGATACTCTAATAAATTTTCTGATTCCCATTGCTTCATCAAACGCGAAAGTTGTCTGGTTGTAATATTCAGTACTTTGGAAACTTCCTCTCTGGAAAACGCATGCTCTTGTAAGTATTTATACATTATCAAAAGTTTTTCATCAATTTTGTTACACATAGTACCCCATCCTATTTGTCTTTATCTGTTTTTATATGCATTTAATATACTACTATAATTTAACTAAATTTTCAATTAATTTATTATTGTATAAAATTAACTTACAAACTTTTATTTTTATTTTTTATAAATCATTGTGATTAAATACTCAAATATTAATAATTTACTAAATAACTTATCATTATTCCGTCTACTCATTTCACTAAATAATTTTATATCTTAATCAACTTTTTATAACAATATTACATAATACATTGTTATTTACCCTTTTACAATAAAAAGAGAATCGCAACTTTCAAAAAGTTACGATTCTTCATATTAACTAAATCTAATTTTTTTCTTTTCTTCTACGCGATTGAACTAACGCGAATCCACCAAGCCCTGCGAATAATGAGCCTAACAATGTTGTGTTGTTTGTTTCTCCTGTATCCGGTAGTTGTTCCTGTTTAATGTTATTTGGCTTATGTGTTTTTTTGTGATGTGACTGATTAACATGTTTGTGTTTATCATGTTTTACTGCTGGTGATTTTACAGTAGTTTTAACATGATTATTATTTTTTACTGGTTGTTTTATAACATCTTTCGGCCCTTCATTTGACGGACTTTCACCAGGTTCACCTGCCTGTTCTGGAATTTCTGGTGTTGGAACAGGTGTTGGTTTCTCTGGTGTTGGTTTTTCCGGTGTTGGGGCTAGAGTTACAACTGTTTTGAACCCTTTATCGATTGTTAAGTTGTCCGCATCTACGATGCTTACATCTTGACGGTTAACGTTTGAGTTATCGCCATTTGTTGTTTCGTTTGTGCTTGTTACTTCTGTGTAACTTGTTGTTGAACCATCTGGATTTGTCACTGTCGCTGGTGTGCCAAACACTACTGTGTAGTCACCTGGTTTTAAGTGATCAAACTTATAGTTACCGTTCGCATCTGTTACTTGCGTTGAGATTACTTGGCCTGTTGCTTTATCTACTAACTGAACCGTTACACCTGAAATTCCTGGTTCTGTTCCGCCATTTTGAACATTATCGTTGTTTGTATCTAACCATACTTTATCTCCGATTACGTACGTTGGGGCTGGCGTTACCACTGTCTTAAATCCTTTATCAATTGTTAAGTTGTCCGCATCTACGATGCTTACGTCTTGACGGTTAACATTTGAGTTATCGCCATCTGTTGTTTCGTTTGTGCTTGTTACTTCTGTGTAACTTGTTGTTGAACCATCTGGATTTGTCACTGTCGCAGGTGTACCAAATACTACTGTGTAGTCACCTGGTTTTAAGTGATCAAACTTATAGTTACCGTTCGCATCTGTTACTTGTGTTGAGATTACTTGGCCTGTTGCTTTATCCACTAACTGAACCGTTACACCTGAAATTCCTGGTTCTGTTCCTCCATTTTGAACATTATCGTTATTCGTATCTAACCATACTTTATCTCCGATTACGTACGTTGGGGCTGGTGTTACCACTGTCTTAAATCCTTTATCAATTGTTAAGTTGTCCGCATCTATGATACTCACATCTTGACGGTTAACATTAGAGTTATCACCGTTTGTTGTTTCG
>NZ_JAOTIS010000027.1 GCF_025628935.1 Macrococcus capreoli | reverse complement strand
ATCTGGATACGTTACTGTTACTGGAATTGTCACAGGTCCTGCTGGTACTGTAGCATCTGGGTTCACTGTAATCGATCCGTCTGGATTTACTGTCGCCCATGCTGGTACACCTGCTCCTGGTGCGAATGTTGTACCTGTTGGTAATGCCACACCACTTGCGTTCACTGGTGGTGCGATTGTTACTGTTGCTCCTGGTTCTACCGCTGTATCTACATAATCAGGTGCATTATCTACCGCATCTGTTGTGCCTACTGTTACAACAACATCGATTACTTCTGTTGAGCCGTCTGGATACGTTACTGTTACTGGAATTGTCACAGGTCCTGCTGGTACTGTAGCATCTGGACTTGCTGTAATTGTTCCATCTGCGTTTACTACTGCCCATGATGGTAATGTTGCCGCATCTGCTGGTGCGTAAGTTGTTCCTGCTGGTGGTGCTGTTTTATCTGCATTTAATGGTGCAGCGATTGTTACAGGTGTTCCTGGTTCTACTGATGTATCCACATAATCCGGTTGGTTTGTTGAAGCATCTGTAATCTTAACAACAAATGAATCAACTGCTAACGGATATGCTCCTCGAGTTGTTTTATCTGTTGGATTAATTGCAAAGATTTTCGCAGTGTAAATATCACCATTTTGTGCTGTTGTTGGTACTACGAAATCAGCTGATGGCAATGTTCCTTTTGTATCTGCATTTTGTATAGCAGAAGCTGCTACTTCTTTACCAGTCTTATCAAACCATACGATTTGGTATAAACTATCTGGTGCGATATCTGAAGAAGCTAAACCAACAGTATTTGTTGTTACTGTGTTTCCAGGTGAAGCTGGTGTTGTATTTGTATTAAAGTTCACGACATCAAAGTTCATTTGATCTAAGAATAAACCAAAATCTGCACCTGTGATGTATTGATCTGCTACTGCATCAATTTTATTGAATGTAGTCCAAGAAGTATCGGCATTATCGAATAAGAATTTGTTTCCATAATACGGACTTGCAAAACCATAACTATCTACACCTTGTAAAGAAACATACGTCCAATCTAAGTTAACGTGTTTCGGTGCAGCATCAATTGTCATTGCATTTACACCCGCACTAGTATCGCCATACCAAGAACCAATTTGTGGACTTGATGCTACATGGTTAAATAAATCCGCATATGTTGAACCAATTGGTAATCCTTCAGAAATTGCTAATGCGTCAGGTAATACAGTATTACTGTTTGTTGCAGAATCAAGTAATGCTCCATTAAATCCACGGTCATTCCACTCTTTACCGTATGTACCGTTGAATTGTAAGTTGTAGTTACCTTTAGCATCCGTTGTTGTCGTTACTGTTTCTGCGATCCATAATGCTGTACCTTCTGCTGCAATTTGTTGTTTGATCCAATTTTGTAATGCTTGTTCTTTCGTGTCATCCCAACCGATACCACGAATATTTGTTGTTCCAATCGCTGCAGGAGCTTTAGCGTAAATTTGTTGTAAAGCGTAATCTGATAAATATGAACCTACAACAGTAATATTCGTTGCTGGCGTATCAGTAGTACCACCAGAATTTGCAACTGTTGTTGCCATTGTTTGTGTACCTTGGTTGACGTTGTTATTCCAGAATACAGTACCTTTAATGAAGCCAGATTCACCAGGTGCTTGAATAGCAGGTGTTGCATTTGCCATATCATGCATTGTCGCTGTATCTGTTTTTGGTACATAAATGAAGTTAAAGTTATTTAATTGGTCTGGCCCTAATGCATAACTTGCATTATATGCAGTATCCATTACTGCTGATTGAGGTCCTAATTGGCTATTCTCCCAAGAATAGTACAATTGTAATCCTGCTGGTGTTTCAGCCCAAATACGCCATTTTTCACCTTCAGGCAAGTTTGGATCTGCATCAAATTTAGCTGTAGTGCCATCTGCCTTCGTAAAGTCTTGCATAACGATATGGTATGTACCATCTGGCATCGTTACCGTTGTATAAATTGGAGATGCTTCTCCTGATTTTTCAATCCATTGCGCAAATACACGTACGCCTGCTAATGGTGTTGCTACATTCGGATTATTAAATTCTAATGGGTTTCCTGACCATTGTTGCACAACTTTACCATTTACTGTATGTTGTGTTGTTGAGTTGAATGCTGCAGATTCAATAACATTTACTCCATCAACTGTTAAAGTTGAATCACCAGCACTAGTAGAAGCTACTAATCCATTGATTGGTGCATTCGCATCTAATGTAATTGACTTCATATTCGTTAACGAATTTCTAGTTGCTACAGGTGTTGCAACAACTGTTGTTGCTTCTTGTTTGCTCGCAATAGCTTGTAATAAAGCTGCCATTAATTCATCTGAAGTTAAGTTTGCATAATCTAAATTTAATGCATCAATTTGAGCTACTGCCTCTGCTTGAGTAGTGCCTGTGTTTTGTGCTAAATAATCAGATAATGCAGCTTTTTTCTCGTCAACAGTTGTTAATGTGTTTAACTTAGCTGTCGTTTGATCTACAGTTACTGCTGCAGTATCCACAGATGTCGTTGTCGGTGCTTCTGTAGAAGGTGTAGCTGTCGTTGCTGCTTCTGTTGTTGGCGCTTCTGTTGTTGCAGCCTCAGTAGTAGCTGATTCTGTAGTCGGCGCTTCCGTTGTTGACGCTTCTGTTGTCGGTGCTTCCGTTGTTGCTGTTTCTGTTGTTGGGGCTTCTGTTGAAGGAGTGATAATATTTGCTGTTACTTCAACTGGTGCGCTCTTTAATTGTCCATCCACTGTTACAACTTTAACAATTTCACCACTACCTACATTTAAATTATTAAATGTAAAAGTACCATTAGCATCTACTACAGCTTTCTCAACTGTGCCATTTGCTAATGTTAATTCAACTGTTTGACCTGCAGTCGCTGAACCAGTTAATACTGAATTATCAGCGTTAAATTTTACATTTGTCGCTTTTTCAGGAGTTGTTGCTGGCGCTTCTGTTGTTGGTGCTTCTGTCGTCGAAGTTGCTGCTGTTGGCACTTCCGTCGTCGGAGCTACAGTCGTTGGTACTTCTGTCGTTGGAGCAGCCGTTGTTGGGGCTTCTGTTGTCGGAGTTGCTGTCGTTGGCGCTTCTGTTGTCGGAGTCGCTGATGTTGTCGAAGGTGTAGTCGTATCGCCTACAGCAGCATCCGCTTCAACTGAATTCCCTAAAAACATTAATGATCCAATTAAAATAGACGCAGTACCTACTGTGAATTTTCTGATTGAATACTTGTTTAACTTGTTCGGGATAAAGTCCAGTTTACTTTTTCTTGATTTTTTCATTATATTCCTCCTAGTGGATATGTATCTTTTTGATACATTATTACAATTCAATTATATAGTATACGAATTATTATATTAACTAATATCATTTAAATTTATTAATTTAAATGATAAATATTTATTCTTCCGAATATTGAAGATTTTTAATTTCAAAATATTATCAAATATAGTCATTCTGTTTCAATACAAATATATTAAAACGCACACTACATAAGCGTTTTCCATTAACTTACTTTACTTAAAGGAGTAAAAATTCACAATAATTAATCTATTAATTGTGAACATTTTGTGACAAAAATACAGAACTTATTCAATTGTTGGCACTTTAAAACACGACAAATCAGTAATAAATGTCCCTTTTTTTACGCATTTTGATATATTAATATAATTTTCAAAACATGGTTCACTCAATATTCAATCATTGTTTTTAAAATCACTTTTTGATAACGCTTACACAGATGAATTATGCATGGAAAATCTCATATTTTATATTATGCTATTTGGTTTATATTGTCTTAATACAAAATATATTTTTTATACTCCGATAATAATGAGTTTCTACATTACTCATTATATTCATGTATACCATATTCACATTTAATTGCTTAAGATTATGTTTAATATTTTTACTTACTTTATAATCATTACTTAGAAAAGGCGACAAAATGATATCAATTGTCGTCTTTTTTATAATGCTCAAAAGTGATAAAATACAATATACTCGTTACAAATTAAATTAAAGCAGGTGCTATTCATATATGAACGAAAATAAATCATTAGAAGAAATCAATAAAGAAATCGAAGAACAACTATTACAAGAAATGGAGAATCAAGAACACGAAGAAGAGAAAAAAGGGCGTCGTGCAATTTTTAGTGTCGCTGGATTTATTATGCTCTTTTTCGCAATTAGAATGATTTATAATTTATTTAGACCGTTTTTCTAAAACTAACATCTTGAGGAGGTAGGCATGCATTATTTTGTGGGCATCGGTATATATCATAGCTTTACCGGCGTGGAAAAAGCGATGTTTAATCGTTTAAAATTATTTAAACAACATCAAATTCCTGCTAAATTATTAACAGTCAACTATCATCATTTAAGTTCTATGTACGCTAAACAATTTGGTATTGAGAATGACGTCTTGAATATGTATGACTATTTCCAGCAATGTATGTATGTACACCCGAATCAGTCATTTGACTATACGAATTACTGGAGAACACATTTAGGATATGAAACACAAATTGTAAACTATGGTAAAGATATTAAGGTTACGCAAAATGGACGTAAAGTGATTTACGCACGTTTCTTTGATGATGACTTTACTCAACCTATGTTTATCAATTACTTTAATGCTAGAGATCAGTTTGTCAAACACGAAGAATATGACGTCCGTGGGTTCTTGAGTTCTGTTTGTCATTATGCAGAAGGAAATAAAACTGTCTATCAGGAATTCTTTACACCAACTGGCGAGAAAGTCATAGAGAAATATTATGATGAAATGGAGAAGAACTTACGTCCCACAATGATATTTCTAAAAAATCATTATGGTCAATTTGAAAAATTCGATAGTGAGGAAGCACTCATTTCACACTTTTTAGACTTAATTCATAAGCCAGATGATATATTTGTAATCGATCGACCATTAGAATTGGTGCCAGCGTTTTTGAACATGCAGGCAAAAGCAAATAAAGCAGTAGTAATTCATATGCAACATCTAGCGGATAATCGCTTAAAGTGGCCTTATGACTTACTATTTAAACATCTCGATCAATTTAATGCACTCATTACATCTACAAAGGCACAACAGCAGGATATTGCATCATTTATTCAACATGATGCACAATACAAACCGATTCACGTCACGAACATTCCTGTCGGTTATGTAGATCAACAATTATTAAAGATTCCTAATGTAAAAAAGCAGCGTAATCATTTTATTTCTGTTTCAAGATATGTTGTCGACAAACAACTCGACCATCAAATTCGTGTCATTCATCGTTTACACGAAAAATTTCCTGATATTACACTTGATTTATATGGATTTGGCTCACAACACCAACAACTTGATGCATTAATTCAATCATTGAACGCGGAATCCTATATTAAACTTCGTGGCTTCAAAGATGATTTAACAGACGTTTATGGCCGTGCTGTCGCAAGTTTACTCACAAGTAATTCTGAAGGCTTTGCATTAGCCGTGCTTGAGTCGTTATCACATCATACACCGGTTATTGCATATGATATTGATTACGGCCCTAATGAAATGATTATTGATGGGGTAAACGGCAATCTTGTACCGTTGAATGATGAAGAAGCATTATACAATACTTTATATCAACTATTATCAAATCAGGCTCAGCAAATTCATTATTTCAATCAATGTATACCATCCATTGAGCCTTACTACGATCAACGAATCATTGAGCAATGGCAAACTTTATTCAAACAAATACAAACAAAGTCCGACCAAAAATAATTGGTCGGACTTTGTTTATTTTATAGCTTCTTTTATGACTTGTGCTGAAACAATGTTAGCATGACAACGCTGTTTATATAACAACGCTTGTCTATATTGATGAGATTCCATTGCTTCACGTACTTCATTGATTGTGCTATCTAGACTTTCTTCATTAAAGTAATGACTTGTGAAAGCTCTATTGTGCGCTACTGTATCATTCGCATAAATCAGTAAACTATGATTAAAAGCAGTACGTACTGCATTTACAATTTCATTACCTTTGTTAATATCTAAGTAAAAGCCACTTCGTTCAAATAATGCTTCAATATTATGCACCTTTACATTCGGATACAATCTCACATTTGCATGTTTACCTAGTCCCATTAGCGCAGACGACATCTCAGTTAAAGCAGCAATATGAATTGTTACGTCCGGGAATGCATTAATCCACTGCTCAATTTGAATAAGCTGATCAGAATTCGTCATAATCAGTATATCTTGTGCATCATTTTGTTGTTTCGTTTCAATCATATACCCAAAAGGACGAATGCGTTGATTATTGGGTAATGCTGATTGAATTTTTTCATGCTCTTCTTTATCCGGTACTAGCAAGATATAGTCACGTTTGTTATCTTCTAATATTTGCTTCATATTACCGGGTATTTGTTCTTTAATATGTTCTTGCCAAACAACAAATTTCTTTGTCTGAGTAGACAAATTGAAGGTAGATGATAATGTAAATCCTAATGAATTCATTAATAATATTTCATTATGAATCTGTGCTGCATAATAGTAATACAACATGAAGGCATCATAACTTTCAAATAAATGAACTTTATCATCTATATTCAATATCACATTATTCGTCACAAAATTAATATAGTAAATAAGTTTACCTACATGATTTAAGTAACGTATGAACACGCGTTCACCTGCTATATTGTATGTCGATTCTGCATATTTCTTACCATATTGATCATAGTGATCAATCGTTCTAATCCTACCCGCACTATCCAGCCATTCCACTTGCTTCACCAGTCGAATCCCTGAAGCACTGTATTTAATATGCGCACGTTTCACACGTGATTCATCTAATACTTGTGCCATATTATTATCACCGGCAATCTCCCAATAGTCTGGAATACATACTTCGTTAAAGAATAGTGGTTTTATTTGTTGCTTCGGGTTTTTTGCAAAGAAACGATACGGTGTATCAAAATCTTCTGGAATAAATCCATTATCTTCTATGATTACTGTTCTATTACGAATTCCTGCTGATATTAACGTTGTATAGAGTAATTCAGTAGATGCTGAATATTGTTCGAATAAATTAATCATGACTAACATCCTTTATGAGTTTCTTCCATTTAAATAGTGTCTGCTGTTCAAGAAATGCTTCAGCAATTTTATGTGAATGGTGTTGGATTGATGTAATATCATTGTTAAAGAAGTTAATAATCGCTTTGCTATATGCATCTGCAATTTCATTAACAGATAGTTGATCTAAATCTAGTGATAATAAATACCCATTATCATCGTTTCTAATAAATGTTGGGTTGCCGTAATTTACATCAAGCCCAATTAATCCAAGACCAGATCCAACAGCTTCTAATAACGTCAAACCAAATCCCTCACTCGTCGACCCCGAAAGGAAGAGTTGGTAATTCGGATATATATCCTGCAACTTTGCATGACCTTTTAGCGCAATATAATGTGTTGCATTGTGTTCTATAATGCGCTTGCGTAATGCATCGCGCTCTCCACCTTCACCATAAATATCAAATGTTAGTTCAGGTAATTGCGCCTTCACCTTGACTACTGCATCTATTAACCAGTCAATATGTTTTTCAGATGCTAATCTGGAAGCTGTCATTATTGAATATGATTGCCCATGATTTTCAACTAATGATGCTATTGAGCCAACAGGTATCGTATAAATGACTGGTTGCACATGATAATACTTATCAAACTGTTCTTTTAATAATAGCTCTTGTTGCTCGGTTGAAACAATGAAGAAATCAACTAAATGATGATTATGGAACATGTACTCATAATGATTATTCCATAGTATATTGTTTTCCGTAGATAGAGGTGCATTATAATGTTCGGCATGCACAACGACACCAACTTGTGCAGGTCTAATATTTTTTAAAATGGCAGGACCTAAATCCGTTGAACGATCAATAAGCACAATATCCTCTTTCGATAACTTTAGCGATTGAATAAAATAGCTGATGAAAGCTGGCTTTCCGTAAAGTATGCAATCACTAAACTTATATATATTTTCACCTTCTAAATATTCGGTGAATGCAATACTTCCATCTTCATTAAAGAACTCACGCATGTATAATTCAGATTTATTATTTTTAGGTGCATAATACTCTGAGTATAATTTTGTATACGTAAAGACATCTTTTCGAATAATCTTTCCATCTAATACGTATTCTACTCTATCAAGATAGGGTTCGTCTGCTTGTTTCATAAAACAACGAATAAAGTTTTGTGTTCCTTTTAAATGAAGGATTTTATTCTTCTTAAGATGATCTATGTTGACGATTGTTGTATCAAGACTATTAACAAATTGATTTAATGTATATGTTGTTGGTGCAATTTTAATGTCTGTGAAATGTTGATATAACCATATAATTTCATGGTCTTGAAACGACATATTTTCTGTTAATGTTTGTATATTCTCTAAGCTAAAGAAATCCAGAAAGATATTTTTAAACGGAATATTATCTGAACGCATGAGATCAGCTCTATATTTTTGGGCATATTCAACGCCACTACTTGCCCAGCCAATGCCGAAATTTAAGTTGTAAATAGTCATAAACTCATTCCTTCTAGATGTTTTAGTATATAAGTCTATTATAATTGATTTACAACTTTATTTCGTGTGAAAACAAGCAATAAATAAATTTCTTCATAATAGTAGCTATGAAGATAAGTAACAAAGAATGAACAAAAATAATTAAGAAAACTTTAAGACAAAATAAAATGGTATGAGTCATTAGCGACTCATACCATTTCAATTATTACCTATTTTTTTCTTCTGAATAATAATGCGCCACCTAAACCTGCTAATATTGCTGCTAATGCGCCGCCATTATTTGCTTCACCTGTATCTGGTAAAGAAGTTAATGATGCATTATTGTTTGGTGTTGCTACAGTATCTTTAGGTGTTCCCGGATTACTTGGTGCTGCTGGTTCACTTGGCGTTCCTGGGTTACTTGGTGTACCTGGATTGCTTGGTGTACCTGGAGTTCCCGGGTTACCTGGATTATTTCCTGTTTCATTGTGAACAGGTGTACTTGGATTATTTGGTGTTTCTGAACCTGTATTACCTGGTACTTCTGGTTCTGGATCTAACGGTGTACCTGGCTCACTTGGTGTTCCTGGTTCACTTGGTTCGCTAGGTGTTTCTTTTACGAATCCTGAATCAATTGTTGGATTATCTTGTCCAGCAACTACAATCTTAACAATTGTACCGTCTGAATCTGTCGTGTCGTTACTAGTATTTGATGTTGTTGGTGTGTAGCCATCTGGTGTTTCAAACGTGATTGTGTTATCGCCATTTGGTACATTCGGGAATTCATAATGTCCATTTTCATCTGTCACAACTGTTTCAGTTGATCCGTCTGGATGTGTAATTGTTACCGTTACACCTGGAATGCCTGGTTCACCTGCATCTTGTTGACCATTATGG
>NZ_JAOTIS010000026.1 GCF_025628935.1 Macrococcus capreoli | reverse complement strand
AGGTAAATAGAATTTAAATTCTATTTACCTCTTTTTAATTTTTATTACTTTGATATATCACTAATTAAGAATACTATATTCAAAAATTTATTGAGTTAAATGATCAAATCTTTTTATGGATATGGAGTGTTGTCCTTCACAGTAGCGGAGAAGTTGATTGATAAATAGCTTTCTATCACCATTTATATAATACTTTTCAATTTTCTTATCCTCTATCCATTCTAATTTAATATTCATAGTCTGTCTGTCTTCTATAAAAGATTCGGCAATAAAAGATATATCTTCTTTATATCTATCTGTATCTTCTTTTTTCATCAGAGAAAATACTTTAATAGAAATTAAATTTCTGATATCATCTAACACATCATCTTCACTGTAATATTTCGGTATTAAAAAAGAAAAATCTTTTTTTAGTTCTCCAGGTCTATTCAAATCTTCATAAAGTATTACTGCTGAAATTATAGAATTAATTTCGACTGATAGTATCATAATGTTGGATCCATTATATTCCATCCTCATTATATGATTCATTTTAAACCTCCTTAGACTTTCTATACCGCAGCTATAACAAATGGAATTGCTTCAGGTGCAAAGAATGCAACACCTACGAGACCAGCGATAATGCCAGCAGCTATAGCCAAGTCTTTTACATTATTTAAGTTAAGATGTTTTTTCTTAATCTCAGCTTTAGCTTGTTTAAGTTTCGCTAAGTCTGCTTGACCTTTTTTATAATCTTTTGAAGATTTCACTTTATCTATTATTTTTTTTGGGACTCCAGAACCAGCTAATGTTTTACCATGACTAGGTGTGCCATCAACATTCTCAACGGCTTTTACTTTTCCTTTTTCTACATGAACATGTGGTTTTGCATCTCTGTTAGAAGGGCGATCTACTCTATATTTCCACCCTTGACCAGCATCATGAGTTTCACCATAACCATAAAATGTAAAATTATCACTATATTCTATATTTTTGAAATCACTATAAGGACTATTATTAACTCCTATCTTTTGAAGTTGCTTATTAAGCTCTTCTATAGTAATATCGCTAGCCTCACCAGTTGCTTTCTTCTCTTCAAGAGCTTTTTTAGTAAGAATATTAATTTCTTCAATATCACTATTCAGACTAGTTGCTGAAACACTGTGGCTTATAATCGAGAACATAAATACCGATAATAAAAACACAATAAATCCTTTTTGTAATAAGTTAATTTTTTTAAATATCATATAAATTCCTCCTATCTTTTATTTCTAAAAATAGTATATCATTATAATTCTAAATTCCACCTTAAATTTACCTTAAAAAGGTAATGAAAAATTTTTAACAATTTATAGAGTTTTTATCTATCAAGTAACACAATGCCAATTATGTTACATAATAAACCCCTACACTAAAGGGGTTTATTTTTATACCTTAAATAATGTATCATAATGATATCAATGCATACATTATACGTATCATATAGGAGTGATTTTGATGAACAGCGTGGAACCGATTCGAGATGTGAAAAAGATAAAGGAGATGAAAGAAGCACTGGCTTATTATGGATCAGAACGAGATGTTTTTCTTTTTAATTTAGGAATTAACTGTGGTCTGAGAGTGAGCGATATGTTGGGATTAAAGAAAAAAGATATTAAGGACTATTCAATCAAACTCCGAGAGAAGAAAACGCGTAAACAGAAACAAATCCCCCTTTATCACCTGAAGGAGGATATTGATCGTTATATTCAGTTCCTGGAGGATGAAGGTTATCTGTTTAAAAGTAATAAACTCGATTCTGAGGGTAATGATAAACCGATTAGTCGTGTACAAGCCTACAGAATTTTAAATCATTCAGCAACAGCAATCGGTTTAAGTGAAATTGGGACACATTCGATGCGTAAGACTTTTGGTTATCATTATTACAAAAAAACTAAGGATATTGCTTTATTGATGGATTTATTTAATCATTCTTCTCAGTCAGTAACACTTAGATATATAGGTATAAATCAAGATGTCATGAATGATTCAATAAGTAATATCATGAAACATATCTATAATTAAGGAAATGGTAATGGCTCTGTATTTAAGTCAGAAAATTTTAACTCTCTATCTATATATTTATTTTCAAAAGCAGCTTTGTAAAATCTAGGATGTCCCAAGCAGGGACTATTAGGTAAAAATGCTTGTGTTAATTCAGGTATATAAGATTTCATTAATTTTATATGATTGAAATCTAAAGGAGTAAAATCAAAAATGATTGGATCTATATTATATTTAAGTAATAATTTTTTAAGTTCAAAAAAGTTATTTTTATTCTCTCTAATCATTTTTTTACTATCGTATACTTTGCCATCATATAAATACCAATTTAATTTATTTTTATTTTTAGATAATCCATAGAAAGGTACTATCTCATAGAAAAGTTTCATGTTATCGATATCAAAGTCTTCAAATCCAAATAACTCAATCATAGACTTTGATGAATACCAATTAGGATTATAGAATAATGATTTTAAATTTAATTCACTCTGTCCATATTCTTTAAAAGAGCTTTCGACTGCATCTTCTATGCTCGAACCTACTCCACCACCTGCACAAAATGAAAATTTTTCTAGATCATCATTGTATGATACAGTAGTCACTACTGGAAACTCGTGCATATCAATATTATGATACTGAGATGTTATAACCTTATCAGTTTTTTGGGCTTCTTCTATAATCTTTTTACTATATATACTCTTGTTTTCTAAATTTTCATATTGAATATTTTCAGGAGGAAGTTTATTATACCATCTTAAATTTATTTGATCTCTTTCAATACATTCAGTAATACCATGGTATAGAGCTAATTCTTTATTATCATGCAATGATAATCCACCACTAGTACTATATCCAATTTTGCATTCCCCATGCACTTCAAAGGGATAAAATATATATACTAATTGTGCAGGAACCCATATTTCAGTGTTTTTATTTAAATATGTTCCTTTTACCCATCTTACCTTGGAATCTTCTGTAAAGTTATTATAAAAAACTTTTTCCTTTTCTATTTGTTCAGGAGCAAACAATTTAATCTTATCTGGTGATATAAGATTAAATTGTTTGCTTAAATCTTTATAAGAACCAAAAATTAAATTATCTTTATCAGTATAATATGCTAAAGCTCCAATTATTCTTTCGAACATTTCTCCTAATGTTGAAATAAGTATTTTACTGTAATTATCTCCTTTTCCACCACCAAATAAACTTTGCGATAAATTAGGAGAAAAAGACATCTTGTTGTTAACTTTTTGAATTATATAATCAATATTTGAATATACTCCTTTTCCAATATAACTGGGTAGTTCATTATTGGATCTGAAGTATGTAGATACTTTTGTAAATAATTCATAAGGACCATAAAATTTCTCTAGTTCTTCATAAGCTTTATAAGTTGTATAATCAGAGAGATATTTTTTCTTTATATTTTGACTATTAATATAAGTTATTTTCATTTATTTCCTGATCCTTCTTTCCATCTATCCAAAGTTGATAGGTCTTCAATAATTTTTTTCTTTATATTATTAGGTATAGGTTTTCCTAATAAAGATTTTCTCACTCTTTCTTTCATTTCTTCTAAGGTTATATTTTCTTTAAAGTTTCCATTTTGATAGCAATAATTACAATATAATTCGTTAGAATCAGCTTTATTATTTATAGTTAATAATTTACCACAGCTTTGACATATCAAATGTAACATCCTCTTCGTTATTTATAATGTCTTAATTCTAAAAATCTAAATAGAGTCGGAGCTCCCCATCCTAGTATTGGCCATATAGCAAAAAAGTTTTCGGGAAAAGTGTAAGATGGCTTTAACATAATTACTGCAATATTAAAAACAATAAATAAGAAATTGAATAATAAATAATATTTTAAATTTTTTATTGCTTTTGCTTTTTTTATATCATACTCATCCATCGTAATCCTCCAATCTAAAGTTAAAAGCATTTCTAAAATCCGAATCTTTAGGAACAGTTGAGAAAAATAGGTGTATTAGTAATTGCATAATCAAAATTTTTGTGAAAAAGAATTTTATAAACATACTATATACAATTAATAAAGATAAAGTTATTAGTGGTCCACTAAGATAAATTAATTTCCATTTATTTTTTGTTAAATTACTAGGGTTGAAAATTACTTTGCCACTTATAGGAAGTAATCCAAAAGTAATTTTTTTATAAGAAAAGAGTTTAAAGTCACCTACAACTATGATTTTGATATTTTGTTTAAAAATTACACAAAATAAAGAATGAGTGATCTCATGTATAAACACATTTAATACACACAAAAACCATATAATCAAAATTGTAATCATTTATTTCTCATACTCATTAATTTGTTTAAAATATTAAATAATAATATTGTGAAAATAAAATAACTTGTTGCTTGAAGAAAACGGATTAGATTTAATTTTCCATTCCAAATTAAATCTAAGACATCAAAAATTATATATGTAGGTGAATAATACACTATATTTTTCAACATTTCTGGTAATGATTCTTTTGGTATTACTATTCCGGATGTAAATAATAGCATAAAAAATATGCTGGATGATATTAATTGAAGAGTTCTTGCACTGTAATTTAATGACACTATGAATCTAACTATTGATACAAAAGTAAAATAACTTAGTAAAATAATTAAAATATATATGAATATATTGCCTTTGAATTCTATATTAGGATACTTCATATATACAAAAATAGTAATAATTATAATAGATAGAAATAATAGACACAAGTATGAAATTGACTCAATAACAAATCTAGTCCAATAATTTATTGGTAATAATTTTTGAGACTCAGATATTCCACGTTCTTTTTGGGCTGCTAAATCGTTTCCGATACCCATAAGTGTCATATTAGCAATAAGGAAAGATATATCAATAGGTACTAATGAATTATAGTAATTATCATTAGTATTTTGGTTAGTAGCACTACCAAAGCTATCACCAAAAACATATATCAGTACTACTGGAAAAATAAGAGTAAAAAAGATACTTATGGGTTCCCTCAAAAATCGTATTATCTCTAATTGGAAGTAATACATTACACTTTTAAAACTCATTACTAAGTCCCTCCATTGAAGATAGAAAATGATAATAATCTTTTATCGTTAGTTTTTCTTTTTCTTCATTATAAAACATATCATCACTATCATTGACAATAAAATAATCTTCTCCAAAGAGGTTATAGGCAGTAAACTTATTTAATAAATATTTGTTATCGTTAGTAATTTTTACTTTATATTTATTAATAAATATTTCATTTTTTAAATGATTAAAACTACCCTGATATTTTAATCCTCTATTTATAATTAAAATATCATCTGATATATCTATGAACTCTTCAATATCATGTGAGGAAACTATGATATTTACACCCATTTCTCTCAAATATTTTAATACATTTAGTATTGAAACTTTTACTTCTATATCTATACCTGCCGTAGGTTCATCTAGAATAATCAGTTTTTTATTACCTATTATACTAAGATATAAAGAGAACCGTTTTTTCTCTCCGCCTGAAAGTGTGAATGCATATTTTTCATATAGCTCTTCAATATTTAATAGAGTTTTTATTCTATCTATAGAGTATGATTCAGTTTCTACGAAATATAATAACTGAAAAAGTTTAATATATTCTTTTACTTTAATTCCCTTTAGGAAGTTGTCATTCTGTAATTGAACTCCAATTTTTTTCTTTAATGATTTATGAATATCTTTTTGTGGATTTATTCCTAACAAGGTAATATTACCTTGTTGAATATTTTCTAATCCTACAATCATTTTGAGTAAAGTAGACTTCCCTGCACCATTTGGTCCAGCTAGTAAAGTAATGCCTTCATAAAAATCAATAGACAAATTATCAAATATTTCTTTACTATATTTTTTTTTTACATCTTTTAGACTTATGAGACTTTTTCTACTCATTTGGAACACCTACAGATATTCCAAGTATAGGGAGTTCATCATCCATGAGATTCATATTTTCACTCACTATATCATTTGAGAAAGCTGCTATCATACATGAACCAAGACCTAAAGCAGTAGCAATTAAAGTAATATTCTCTGATAAGATACCCGCATCTATATTAACCATCCTATAACCTCTATTTCCATACTTCCATACAAATCTATTTATATCAGCAATAATAAATAAATTAAAAGCCGCGTAAACAGGAAATTCTGTAGTGTAATTATTTACTAAATCTAACTCCACAGCTCCTTTAAAAATTTGGACTATAGCTTCTTCACTCGGTGAGTAATAGTATAGTCCAGGATCTATGCCTTGCACTCTTTTAATATATATGTATATATTAAAAGGATTTAGCCCACCAGCTGAAGGTGAAAAAGATACAGGATATAAATTATTATTATATGCATTAGAACGATAATTTTTTATTCCATATGAATAATGTAATAATGTAGAAAAATTTTCGAAACTAATATAATCTTCCCTATAATCTCTCACAGATGTCCTTATATTAAGAAGATCGAATATATTTTTCTTAGAATCGAAATTTTTATTAATTTTTAAGTTATATCTTTTATAATCTTCATTATATATCTTTATAGTTTTGGGAGCCTTTTTGTTCTTTGCAGACATTATTAATTCTAAATCAATTTTTTCTAATTCTTTATGCAAATTTTTTATATAATCTTTCATCCTATCTCCTCATCTCTAATTTTATGGAGCTCCAAGATATGAGTAATTATTTTACTATTGTCTTCGTAACCTAATAATTTTAGCCAATCTAAGTCATAAAAATTTTTAATTTCGCGCACTTTAATTCCAAGCTTTAAACCAGAAATTAAGTTTTGTAATATATAAAATAATTCACCAGCTTTTATCAAAGACTCTTGATATGATTTTTCACCTAAAAGAATAGCTATCCTTTTAGGATTAGCTACTATACATATTATTTCTTCCGCTTGTTCTTGCCACTTTTTTTCATATTCTTGAATAAATGGTAAATCTTCATTGTTGTAATTATACATTTTGATAAATATATTTTGAGCTAATAAATATTTATATATACCTCCATTTTTCAATACATATATATCACATAGCATTAAATGTAAATTTATACTCTCGATATTTTCTCTCATATTTTGAAACACTTTATCGGCAACACTCATACTCAAATCTTTTATAATATTATTTTCATCTGATAATATTTCTAAATTTAAGTTATACACAGTTGAATGAAACCACTCTATTAAATCCTTTAATTCGGAATTCAATCTCCCTAAATCTATATTGTCATATCTTGATGTCCTAGATATTAGAGACTGCTTTTCAAAAGAATATGGTCTTTGAAGTCTTAAGATATAATCAATCTCATTATTTTTTTCTAAATCAAAAGAATCATCATATGGTATTATTGTTTCCTCTAAACTTAATCTGCTATCATGATTTTCCATATTTACTCCTTAAAGATAGTCATGAACTATTTTATTATTTTTTTGACATCCTAGGCAATTAGGTAAAGGCATAATATCTACGATATCATATCTCAAACTTTCGGAATCAATTAAAAATGCTCTGTTTTTTGTTCTTAATTTTTTAGTTATTAAAAAATCAAGAGATAGATGTAAAGAATAAAAAATAATATTATTCACAAAATAAGATATCAATGGTTTTTGTTTGTCTATTTCATCTTTATAGGCTATGTATTCCGTTTTGTAGAACAGTGCAGCTTCTAATTGAACTTCCATCTCATTATAGCAAACAGTTTCTCCCTTAATAAATATTGGAGAAATATATGAATTACCTCCATCTATAAAATTAATCATAAATGGAACTTCTTTTTCTATTAGTATTTCATTTATTCTATGAAACAGTAATGAGTCAAAATGAGAATATAATCCAATAATCATATCAAACTGATTTTTTTTAATGCTTTTCAAAGAATTAAAATCTATAAAATCAAAATTTATACCTAAATCTTCTATATACATAGTCATAATTTTTTTTATTTTTTCATTGTTACATAATATGGCTACTTTAGAATCTTTAATGCTTGATATACTGTTATCTTTGTTAATCAATTTATAATAATACTCAATATCATTCATATGTCTATAAGTTATAATTGACTCCTCTAATAAGAAATCCATTAATTCTTGACTGCAATCCTCATATGATACTATTGAATTAATAGATAAGTTACTTAAAAATTCTTTGTCTCTTTTATCTAAATCATTTGTTTCTAAAACAAATGATTTTTTACTCAAAATACTTTGTTTAATATAAAACTTATTTAGCCCTACTCTTTTAATACTAATATATGGATTAAGTATATATTTCTCTTCCATAAGATCTCCTTTAAATTTATTTAAAAAAAGTCTAGTTTAAATAATTAAACTAGACTTTTTTTTATGCTGTACACCAACACCAACAACACCAACCATCACCTAACGCAGCAACAGCATCCTTTTTGAATACAGACTCCATTTTACTGATTTTTTTCATATAAATCCCCTCCTTTCTCACAAAGTTATTTTTTACATATTTTCAATCTATATTACAAAGCAATGTTACACCTTTTTTTTTTTTTGTGCAATATGTTATTTTTATAATTAAAAGAAATTTATAAATACATATATAACTATTCCAAAAATAGGCAAACCAAAATAGAAATTTTCTATTTTGGTTTGCTATTTTTTTGGAATAGTTATACAATTTAATTAACTTAATTGAACGCAAAAAGAACACCCCACATTAATAACTGTTGGCGCAGTTATTAATCGCTTACCGATCCCAAACATCGGCAAACACTTTAGAATGTTCTTTTAACTTCCTCTATATTAGATTATGTTTTAATCATACCCGATTTTTCAGAGGTTATCAATAAAACAAATCTTAAGAGTAGGTTAAGAGAATATTAAATCGACAGAAGTCATAAGAGTGCATGCCATGGAAAAGACCGGCGTGTACTCTTTTTTCGTTCCTAAAATCTTAAAAAAGGAATGATACAAATGACTTACATCATGAACGATTTTGAAAACAACTTTGAAACAATCATCGCAATGGATCGCACTGTTGAGATTTATAATAAACATCTCAAAAAGAATCAGTATCGTGTACTTAACTTTCTAAAACAACACAGCTTAAAAATTATTGGTTATTCGCACTTAAAACTACAGACGATTGCCGATGCGCTTGAACTGGGCAAGGCTACCGTCTATCGTATACTCAAATATTTAGACGAAAAAGGTTATATCACAAAGATTCATACAGTCAGTGGTAAACGTAAAAATAACGGCGCAAATGTCTATCGTATCAACACATATTCACAATATGAAATCATCAGAGAAAAAAATGAATACGCTAAAATGAATACGCTTAATGCGGTAATCAAGACCGGAAAAGCGCTGTCACAACAAGCATTACAACACGTTCGCGCAAAAAAGGAAACTATATTCTTTTTAAATCTATTAAATATCTTTTTAAGTAACAAGAAACGTTTAAATAAAACACATTCAAAAGTTTTATATCACAATATCAAAAACTCAAATATTCGTGTCAAACCGATGGAAGTGCCTGACGAAATTTATAACGTCGCAAAGCCTTTCTTTACGGATGAAGAAATTATGGCACTTTATAAAGTTATGCTAAAAGAAACCATTGGTAACAACATTTATGACACGGACAATCACATTGAGATTATGGTTTATGCAATCAAATCACTGGTTAAAGCAAAGAAAAAAACATATAACGGTCTGGCAGTTAAAATTAAAAATGATAGAGCGTACTACATCGGTATTTTACGTGAATATATCAGCCAGCATTATTTTGTATATAACACCGTCGTCTAGTTAAGGGGCTACAGGATGATACTCAATATCATGATTACGTTGTAACTTCTGTACACGTTCAAGATACGTTTTTTTAGTCTCCGGGTCCTGAATTTGTTGCTGAATCTGGTATCGGACATTATCGTAATCTTGTGCTGTGAGATGACTATACTGAGAGATACTGATGTTTTCCAGCTGAATCTGCTGAATAATCTGATCTCCGATTTTCTTTTCATAGACAGCTAAACCATTATGATACTTATTCATCAGTGCCTCACGTTTATCCTGATCATCAATTTTATTGATTTTCTCTTTGGCCACTGAAAAATGGCGATGTGTTACATGATTTTTTACTGTCGTATAAAGGATACTGTCATCCATCAGACTATTCAGATACGCGTCAGCAGCTTTATATTGTACGTTTACTTTCTGAACATGAAGATGTTGCTGGTAAAAAGGAAAGGGCGATAATGGCGTCCATATACTCAGTGTGAGTCCAATCATCAAGATGATAAGCGATAAGGGTAACGTAAATCGTAATGACTTCAGATGATTAACCTGACGTCCATATAATACAAATATCCAAAATAAACACAGGACTACAATGAATACAGGCAAAGCATAATATAAAAATGAGTACATATTAATGCATTCCAATCGCAAGATAGTAAATAATAAAAACAACAAAAACAAAACAAATGACAACAGGTAAATAGTTTAATACGAAATTAAATTTCTCGAACTTTTGATATGAGCCCTGCTGGTAAGTCTCCATTTCAGACTGTAATTCACTTTTGATGTCCCTTAAAACCTCATATTTCAGCTTTCTAGCGTTCAAATTCGTCTCGGATAGATGCTCGATTTTGTTTTGGCTGAACTGAATGGTCTTTTGAAGTTCGTCCTTGAGTGCTTTGTTTTCGACGATCATCTCGTTCATTTCCTGTTTCAGTGTCGCGTTGTATCTTCTCATTTGCTCGAGCTCGGATGAGATCATCGAGTACTTGTCGTCCACGTCCTTGAAGGCCATCTGAGCCAGTCGATATCGTTCCTCGAGATGTTTCATCTGCTGGACTAATGGTGACTCCTGCGTGTTGTTGCTTAAATTGTTCGTAAGATTTTCGTTCTTGCTCCAATCCGTATTTGATTCCCTCGGCACTATAATCCACTCCTAAATTTTTTTCTCGTGTCACACGTTGCTTACCATTTTGATCAATAAAGTCATACGAAAAACGGGTGATTTGTTGCTTCTGATTGAACCTCTCCCTTATGTTTACACCTAAATCGGTTAAATGCGCTTTAAAGCGCTCTAAATCGAAATGAAGGCTATCCTTTGTTTTTGTGAAAGCTTTGTCTATTCTTTCCCGTAAATCGTCTTTCCATACATATTCACCTTTATCTTTGAGTTTCTGTTCTTTAATCGTGACTGATGTCCCCCGTTCTTTATTTTTTTCAATGACAGGGTAGCCATGTTCCCTTACAATGGCATCATTGATGCGTTCTACAATTTTCTTTTCCTGATAGCAATGATATTTATGGCCATCTTCTAAATTCACCGCATTAAACACAATATGATTATGATAATTGTTCGTATTGCCATGTGTATAGACGACAGCCTGAAAGCCACCCCCGAGTTCTTTATTCAGCCGTTCGGCCAGTTCATATCCCATTTGATTCACTTCAAAAGGATCAATGTCACGGCCTTTAAAGGACTGTTCAATGAGATGTGCCTGAATGTCTTTGCCTTCTTCTTTTGCTTTGTTGAATGCTTTTCTCACAACACTAAACTCATATTCAGCGTTACTTGGATCACAGTTAATGCCAGACATCGCAATACACTTCTTTTCTGATGTCATTTTATCTTTACCATCACGACCGTATTTAATGGATGCGGTCGCACTTCTGGAGGAAGCTACTTTAGTTTGTGCCATATCTGATGCACCTCACTATTTATGATTTTTTAAATTCTCATATACAATTTCTCTCAATACTACTAACCTTTTGTCTAAAATTCCCGTTACCCCATATTTTATTATTATTTTTGAAATAAACATGGGGAATATGGCAAGTAAAAATGAAATAAATAGAATATTAAAGTGTGTGGTTGGATTAGTTATATTTTCGATAATCCCATTGATAATCTCTTTAGATTTATTTTCAAACAGAACAATATCAGCATTAGGTTTTTTACTGTTATTTAAGGCGATTTCTAATTGTTTATCTGTAATAGCAGATACAGTATTTAAATCAATTGCGATGAGTGAAGTTATATACGCACTAAAAATTCCGGTAAAAGCAACACCAAAAGATACAAAAATGGAAGATATAACTGAATGCGAAGCGATTCTGACATTTCTTATGTCTTCTATTTCTTTAATCAACGCATTAATATAATCCATATTATTTTGATTTGATAGATTCCCATGAATTAATAAGTCTCTTAAATCTTGACTCATACTGACACGTTTAAGGTGGAAATTTAGAATCTTTGTTGCAAGCTTATTTCTTACTGTTTCACTATTATAGATATAGCTAGCAATGATAAATATAAATACTAATGTAAGTCCTTCCAAATTTTATGCACCTCACTTTGTAGCTGTTCAAATTCTTGTTTTAATACATTGAATTCCTCAGTCAGTTTTTTAACCTCATTCATTTCATGTTTTCCTAAAAATGTTTCTCTTGATAAGCTTTTTAAGGCTCGTGTCGATTGATTCATATTATTACCGACACGACTGATCTCTCCCGAAAGCTTTGAAAGAGGGGGTAAGATACTCTGAATATCCTCTGACTTCATTAATGGTCGATGTATCTTACCTCCTAATGCGCGCGCCTTTAAATATGATGTGATGTTCAAGTTGGCACTTGAAGCTGTACCAGCAATCACATCATATTCATCTGCATTCACTCGAAAAGAAATAATCTTTGATTTTTTCTTTGTCTCGCTCACTTGTTCGTCCCTCCATTCTGTAAAAAATATCTCATGTCCATTCGTCATTTTTTACGCCACTCCGTGACGAAGTGATATGATGTATCGGTTCAGACTGCTCCCTATTCGGTCACAGACATTCACACGATTGTTGTAAATCCAAATGACTCACTATTCAATCGCATTTGAGATTAACAACAGCCATCACATCACAAGAACACAAAACATTTATGTCCAATTGTTCTGTCACTATTCTTATCTCAATTATACCATAAATTGTACAAAAATGTTTTGGTCAAGCAGTGCGAATGTATACATTTGCTTCGCAAAGTCTAATTCACATACTTGTAAGGGAAAAGTTTTTCCCTTAACCCTTTCGTTTTATATCATCTGTATATTTCGAAGAAATATACAGATGATATAAAATACAAAAATCCATCAAAACATCACGTGATGTTTTGATGGATTTTTGTAGAAAACCTCACCGAATGTATTGGATTAATCTGACTCCTTTCGTCACCCTCATCCAATCCATTCGATACAAAAGATACTGGTATGACCAGTATCTTTTGTAAGACTGGTTATCACAGTTTAGCTCTTCGTTCTAAATTGTGATAACCAGTTCGTTAACCCCTTTAAATCATTAATATGCCAGTAGCCTCTTGAATCGTCCATTGCATCGGCAATCCCATTCAGCGTCTTCTTTAATTGATTAAGTTCTTCTTGAACTACCTGAAAATCATTTGGATCAATTCCTGACTGATTTTTATGTGCAATGACATAATTCTTCTTAAACTCATCTAACGAGATAAATTTACCGTTCTCTTTTCTTGGAAAGTCTTTACCAAAGACTTCTTTTAATATCTGAAGTTCTTTCTTATCTTTTACACGCTTTTCTTTCAATAGTTGTTTCTTTTTTTCTTCTAACGCTTGAAGTTCTTTTTCATAATCAATGTTTGTCATCTTATATCCTCCTGATGTTTATCGTTATCCTTATTATGCCACTAGTTTTTATGTGATAAAAAGAATAAGGTAAGCCACCTAGAAGAAATCATAGTAATTCGATATAATGAGTAGGCCGTCTTTACTTCCATAGGCGAGATCTTATGGAAGGAGGTGATCTCCATGGATATTTTACTTGTTGACGTTATTGCACCGATTATTGTCGGTGTCATCCTTGCGTTGTTTTCTCACTGGTTAGATCAACGTAAGTCGTAAGACGGCATACCAGCACTAAAAACCCCCTAACTGCTGGAACAGTTAGGGGGTTCGGTGTTTCCATGGAAATTCTACTTGTTAAGATTATTATATATCATTCAGTATTCTTTGTAAAACTAATCAATGACATAGACATACTTTACAGCATGTTTAAATATCGTAATTTCTCGGCCATCTTCTGTTTCAATGATGATATCGTAAGGTGGTGTAAATAGAAGTTTACCAGTAATTGCTTTGCCGTCCTTAAAAACGATTTTCACGTTTTTTCCTTTATGATGATAAAACCCATATTTCCTTTTTTCTTCTTTTATTTCCTCAGACATTTAATCACCTCATACGAGTATTTTTATATGCCTATTATATATGATTTTACTGAATTTATACACATATTATATAACTAATTATACAAACCGTATAATTGATTTTATATATCGTATAACGTAGTGTATAAGTTTAATGATATCAAGTATAATAATCATATAAGATGATATATGAAACGTAAAAGGAAGCGTAAAAATGGTTTATTCACTTAAAGAGCTGTCAGAAAAGCTATCTGTAACTAAAATGACTGTTTTGAATCATGCGAAGAAATTAGATATAGAATTAGAGAAAGTAGATAATGCACTGGTTATTACTAATGAACAAGCATTTAAGATAGGAGAGAGTGTTAATAATCAAAAACCATTAGATGAAAAATTAAATTTAGAAACCATTTTTGACGTCATAGATCAAGATATTAAAAATAATGATGATCAAGAGGACGTTAAAGATAGAGAGTTGCAAGATGATATAATTAATCTTTTGAAGCAGCAATTAGAAGATAAAGAAAAGCAAATATTTTTTTTAGAAAACCAGATGAACGTTAAAGATAATCAAATTAATAAATTAAATGAAACATTAGATAATCAACAGAAATTACTCCATAATCAACAATCACTGGCATTGCAGAGTAATGAAAAGATAAAAGTATTAGAGATAGAATTGAATGAAATTAAAGAAGACAATCAAGACGATAGTGTACAAAATACAATAGCTAATGATAATAAAGTCGACAACTTCTATAATGATTTAAAGGAAGATAGACAATCAGATAATAAAGGATTTTTAAGTAGGTTATTTAAAAGATGATTAAATATAAATTTCTTGAAAGTAAATCAAAAATTGAGAGATTAAAACACTAAGAATGGAGATGGCTCTTTGGATAAATTAAGCGAAAAAGAATTAAATATTATTAAGGATTCGGAAGAGATAAAAAAATATCCTTCATTACTATCTTATGTTAATCAGAATAAGATAGTTTCATTTACAAAAGGGCAATTAGATAACGCTCCTAAAAATATAAAAGATGAAATTTCCCAATATGGATCTGCCATTTTAAATAATGCGAGGACTGAATATGCATTCGCAAATGAGAGTAGGTACATAGAAGAAGACTATCAATGTGAACTGTGTGGAAATACTCAGGTGAAAATCGTTTTTTTAGTAAAGAATAAGATAAATGGAAACCAATTTTGGGTAGGCTCTACATGTGTTAATGAATTTGGTTTTGATAAAAATATAGATTTTGTTAATGTTGAATTAGAAAAAGTATTCAATAAAGAAGTAACAAATTACAAAGAATTGATAGCGGACGTTATTACACCAATAATTATTCCTTCTAAACTTTTAAATAAGTTTGATGAGATGAGAAAGAAATTAGTTAATGATAAAAAAGACTTTGTTAAAAATAACTCTAAGTCTATAAGCAAAATTAAGAAAACTGCAAAAAATATGGAGAATATACGTCGTGAAATTACGGAATATATTAACACACATCGAGATAGAGATTGGATAGCAAATACTGAAGTTTTAACTTGGTATGATAATTTGAGTGAGGATAATCCTATCAAGAAGGAAGCTGAAAAATCAATAGATAGATTACTAACTCATGGTAAGTTTAATGTTGATGATATTTCGTATATTCGAGAAAAAAATCACAGAACAAAAGTGAGAAATCTATTTATAAATTTAAACCATAACAAAAAATATTTCTTTTCTATACATAGAGATAAATTATTGTTAACGTTAGAATATAAGCAAACAAAAATTCATTATGATATTGAAGAAAGTGAACTTTATGAATATTATAAAAACCAATTATATTACGGTAGACCAATCATACTTAACGAGAGCATTTCTAGATTTACAAAAGTGATGTTACAAAATTCAAATCTACAAAACTTTTTTCGTCTATGTGATCCATCTAATTTAATTGAGTCTTTTAAGATGAGTGATAAACTTGTCTTTGTAGATGCTGATAAAGAATTTATTTATAAATTAGATGCCCAAGAATGCATTCAATATTTAAAGACGGATATGAATATAAATAACTACATAAAGAGTTTAAAAAAACCACTAAAGGTAAGTAAAGAAAAATTCAATGATTATATAAAAGATTTAGAGTCATATAAAGGACGAACAATTTTAAATAGAATTTCAGGAATAGATTATTGATAGTTGAATACACTCGCAAAGTTAATATGTGAGTGTATTCATTTTTATTCTAAATGAATGTAGCTAAATTTGGCATAGTTTTTCAAAAAATTATGATAAAATAAACCCTAAGATAGATCATGGTAAATATATTTATATTATTTATTGAATAGTAGTAAGATGTTGTGAATATAATTTGATTATTCATGTGAAATAATTAAGTGAAAAGGAGTATTTATTTGGAGACAAAATATAAATGTGGAGAAAAAGTTGTCTTTAAAGAGAACCTTTTTCTGTTAAACGATCAGCAAAAAAAGGTTATAAAAAAATATGTAGAAGTTCATACCAAACAGGAGCACAAAGATATACATAGTAATGAAGCTCATAATAAGAAGTTGAAATTAAAACTTGATGAGAAACAAAAATTGCAAATTATAAGTATAAAAAATGCTATGTTTGAGGCTATTACTAAAATTATAGATAATACTCAAAATAGTGTGTATGATTATTTAGTGGAAGAAGAATTAGTAGAGATAACTGAACATGCAAAAAAAAGAATAGTAGAGCGATCAGAAAGGACATCACTTGATACTGAGAACAATCCTTTTTCTAAACTAGCTAGTCTAGATATAAAAAGTCAAAAATTAGAAGATGTTATATCTCAAATTATTACCGAGGCCTTTATAAAATCCAATCAGGTAGAAGATAAGATAGAATTTCCTCCTCCTTATAATGACGAGAATTCATTTGCTAGGATTACTTATACTGCTGAATATAGCTTGTATAAAGTAAGTGCTGAAATAAAGTATGATAACACAAATAGTAGTCAAGATTCTGAACTAGTAATCATCGTTACTGTAATAAAAAAAGACTAAAACATACTTTAACCGTTTTAGTCTTTTATATATGAAAAGTTAATTCCTTCTCATTTGGGGATTCTTCAATTAATTTATATACATGGTTTAATGTTTTAATAGAAATTTTATAACCATAATCACTCTCTCTAAAATCAACAGGCACTGAATTTATAGTTCTACCAGATATTTTCAGGTTTTTTTTTGAATATTGAGGAGCTTTACGATTTTTTATTTTTGAAATAAATAATTTCTCATCAAATAGTTCTTGTGTCAAATTCATTTTAATCGCCTCCTCTATATGTAATTATAAAATACTCATTATATTATTATAAGTATTATTAACGTATAGTTTAAATCGTTTAGTTAGATAGAAAAATATTGTATATATTATAGAAAAATATTTCTATTAAAATTCATTGGAGGAAATATAATTGAAAAAAGAAGAACAATTTATGAATGAATATTTAGCTTGGAAAACAAATAATATTAATAATAAAAGTGGCTTTTTTCCTATATACAATGATTTCCTAAATCATTTAAATAATCTGTCCCCAGGAGCAGTGTCATTATATTTGTATTTTGGAATAAACTCTAAGAATATGACTGGTGAATCATTTCACAGCATTGAAAAAATATCGGACTATTTTGATAGGACTCCCAGAACAATAACCAATTGGATAAATGAGCTAGAAGAATATGGGCTAATTGAAAGAAAACAGAAAGGTTATAACAAAGTCGCCGTTACATATTTGAAACCATATTATTAACTATTATAACTTTTAACACAGGAATACTTAATTGATTTTAATGTACCATATTGATAATTAAGTTACTTATTAATTAATTATATGTAACAAAATGGTAATTAAGTTACATTCAAAACAAAAAGGTAAATAGAATTTAAATTCTATTTACCTCAGATTGAAGACAAACTCATTTTCATTACATGAGTTTGTCTTTTTTAATGACTATATTCTCATTTATTCGAAGAAATTTCTTCGAAATTTAAATTATTGACTATAATGCTAA
>NZ_JAOTIS010000025.1 GCF_025628935.1 Macrococcus capreoli | reverse complement strand
TTTTTTTATGCGTATTTATTGAATGAGTCGTCCGATATTGTTACATGTGTTCATTAATAAACGATCTGCATCATGGATTGCATGTTCTAATGACATTGGACCGTCGACAATACTATGCATACTTAAGAAATAGTCATATAACGTGTCATAACGTTCACCTAATCCACCCGATACGAGTATGGTCTTCACGCCATGTGCATTCCCACTCTTCGCTATACAAACTGGTAGCTTGCCGTATGCCGTCTGGAAATCAGTTCTGCCTTCACCAGTAAAGATATAGTCGATGGTCGACAGATCAATATCCTGTAAGACGATATTGGCTATCCTTTCAGCGCCGTTATGCACGATACCACCGATGTTTAGCAAGCCATATCCTATACCACCAGCTGCACCAGCCCCGTTTGTAGTGCTATAATCCTGGTTGAAATATTGATTGAGTATACGGGCAAAGTTGGTCATACCGGCGTCATATCGCGCTAATTCATGCTCCAGGATGCCTTTTTGTTTACCATAAGTATATGTCGCACCATCCGGACCTGTTAATGGATTTGTGACATCACTAATTAAATGGATTTCAATGTCTTGTAGTGGTAATAACGTGCCTTCAATGCGTGTGATTTCACTTAAGTTGCCACCACTTACCTGAAGTAATGCACCTTTAGCATCATAAAACGATAATCCTAATGCCTCAAGCATACCCGCGCCACCATCATTCGTTAAACTGCCACCTAATCCGATATATAGTTTACGGAACCCGCGTTCGATTAATTGTTTGATCACATCACCTACGCCATAACTAGACGCATGATACGGCTGACGTTCACTTGAAACTTGCATACCGATAATATTCGCGACTTCAATTACTGCTGTAGTGTCGTCAATTGCACCATAATACGTTTGAATCGGTCTGTGATACATATCGACCGTATTGATCGGACAACGCTTACCGTTCAGACTATAAACTAACGCATCTACCGTCCCTTCACCACCATCAGCCATCGGTCGTAGTATCATTTCCGCATCGATTGACTGTGCTAAACCATCACGCATACACTCTGCCACGCGTAATGCACTTAAACATTCTTTATATGAATCCGGGGCTATTAATATTCTCATATGTGTCACTCCTATTGATTTGGGTTGATTATGTTCATTCGTTTTCAGGAATAATATAGTTAATTATGCTATCATTAATAGTATACAGCCTATATCCAATACTTTTAAGGAGATTTTAAATGAAATTAGCCAATATATTAATCGGATTTTTTGCGTTACTATTTTTCGGAGTTCAATTATTTAATATTTATGACGGGATTACACACAACAATCCAGAAATGATTGTCAGTGCACTTTACTTTATTTCCATTGGATTATTCATGGCGTTTAATTTATACAATGCGATGTTAACCCAAACTGGTAAAGTCATCACACCACAGATGACGAAACAGCAACTCGTTTGCGCTGTCATCTTATTCTTATTCGCGCTTGGCGTATTGGTGGGTATCTTTGTGGTTAATTTAGGCATACTTTCTAAGATTGTAGAATTAATGTTGATGGTATCACTCTTCTTTGAAATTCGTACAAGAGTGAATCAAATGAAGAATCAGAAGTAATGAATTCATAAGAGAAAGCAACAAATGCTATGACGTTAGCACTTGTTGCTTTTTTTGTTATTAATTCATCTGTGGTGACTGAGCGATATTGTATCATTATCGCTCACTCGACTCGTAAATCAAGTGAATCCAATTTTTTCAGGTACAATATCCTGAATCAACATCTCCCACTCTTTTCTACGTACTTCTTTAATCATTCCTTTCAAAGTCAATATCTCTTTTTTCCGATATGTTTCATAACGCATGACTTCATCCGGATGTAGTGATGGTTGTTTAAAGTTCGTAAATACAAATAGTTTGTCATATTGCGCAAGCTCGGGGATATGTGATAACCAACGCGTTCTATCCGTACTACGCGCAATAATCGTCAATCCTTTATCCATCGCTTCTTTGACTGTTTGAATTGCAGCAATTTGACTCGGCAATAATGCATTATAAAATGTAACATCATCTCTTGAATAAGACGTATAAGGAAAGTATTCTAACGAAAATAATTGGTTCGGATGAAAATAGCCTATTTCTTGTTCGATATGCTGATACATATAGTGATAATACCATTTAAAATGCTTGTCATGAACAGCTTTGCCATCAACAAAATCAATAGGAGCAAAATTAGGCAATTCGCGATGCATATTATTAAATAACACACGTTTCTCATATTCCGTTGGATGATATTTAGGATGAAATGATGGATTTACGAGCAGAATTAATATTTTCGCTTGCTCAAGGTTACCACCGTATGGTTCTGGTACCCATATATGTATATGATCCTTATCTTTAACCATTTGATTGTTTTTGTCTAATACGTACATGCCATTCACTTGATAAAGATGTTGTTCAAACTTTAATCGTTCCTGCAGTTTTCTCCCCTTCACATTCACAATATCCGTAAAGAAATGCGGATAATATTCCTTTAAGTACTTTAAATCCGTTGGGTGAAATGCACGATACTGTTTAACATGGTCATGTGTATTCTCCGGAAAGGTCGTATAATCTTTCCAGAACGCTTGTACACTACTCATTAATTACGTACCCACGGCGATGATACTGCATCAACGAAATCTTCGGTGTTTCTCTTGAATCTTCTATTTTGCGGATACTCGTACTTTGCTTTTCCTGAATATAGTGTACATAACAATTAATCATGCCACTTTGATTTTTTCTCTTCTCATTTATCCATTCCATCATTTCTTCCTTGCTTAAAATGATATACTCAATTCCGCGATCATTATCCGTGATATATTCTGATTCAGGATCAATTTTCACCATCAGTGCATAATAATCATGCGCACTAAATATTTGTTCATCTCCTTTATGCCAAGCTGCCACACGTTTTTTAATGACAAGTTCTTCATCTTTTAAAAATTCATAATCTCTTGACGTGCTTACATAAATGGTAAAGTATCGTTCACCTAACTGGCATGTTAATATATTATATTTCAGATGGATAAACTCAAGATTAGGGTTAGACTTTTTCAGCTCTTCTTTTAAGAATTCCACCATTTCTATACGTTTAAATTTTCTTGGTTTTGTAGGAATGAATTTCTTATGTTCAACCTTGTCACGCTGTTGATTGAATTGCGGTAAAGGTAAGGTCATCACTTTCTGATAGACATCTAGTATTGATTGCTTATCCAGGCCAGTGATATATTCTACTGAATCCAGTGCATAATTTGTAAAGATAAGCGTTCTTAATATGAGTTGATCTGTTTCATTATATTTTAATTCAGGGTGTTGTTCATTGATGTCGTTTAATACTAAATACATCTCAATCGTGTTCAATACAATGACCTCCAATTCTGTTTTCTCTGTTCTTTTGTTAATTTATTATACCAAATTTTGCACAACCTATTTTAAAGTGTTAAAATATTCGGACCATTTTAAAAATAACATAAACTAGCTCAAAATAACCGAAAAATAATAAAAATAACTTAGAATTATATTTTTATAAAAAAATTAAGATTAACAACATTATTAGGATTTAACAGAAACTAACTCATATTAGCAATATAAAAAATTAACCATTAATGTAATATATTTTGCTTCAAACAAAAAAGAACGAAACCTTCAATCACAAATGATTCAAAGTTTCGTTCTTTGTTAATAATATGTTTATCAGTAATTTGAACTTAATGTTCTAAACGCATTTCAGATTGCCTCTCCTATTCAACCGTTACTGATTTCGCTAAGTTACGTGGTTTATCTACGTCACAACCGCGGTGTAATGCTGCATAGTATGCGATTAATTGTGTTGTTACAACTGACACTAATGGTGCTAACATTTCGTGAACGTGTGGGATTACATACGTATCGCCTTCTTGTTCTAAACCTTCCATCGCAATAATACATGGATGTGCACCACGTGCTACGACTTCTTTCACGTTACCACGAATTGATAAGTTTACGCCTTCTTGTGTCGCTAATGCGATAACAGGTGTACCATCTTCAATTAACGCGATCGTACCGTGTTTTAATTCTCCACCCGCAAATCCTTCTGCCTGGATGTAAGAAATCTCTTTTAATTTCAATGCCCCTTCTACACCAACGTAGTAATCCATCGTACGTCCGATAAAGAATGCATTACGAGTCGTTGCTAAGAAGTCTTTCGCAATTTGTTCCATTGTTTCAGCATCATCAACAATTGAAGTAATCGCTGCTGTTACTTTAGCAAGTTCAGGTAATAAGTCTACATCTGTTTCAATCCCCGCATCTTTTGCTACAACTTGCGCTAAAATCGCTAAAACTGCGATTTGTGCTGTGTAAGCTTTTGTAGATGCTACTGCGATTTCAGGACCTGCATGTAAGATTAATGTATGATCCGCTTCACGTGATAATGTAGAACCTGCTACGTTTGTAATTGTTAATGACGTATGTCCTAATTTCTTCGTTTCTACTAATACTGCACGGCTATCTGCTGTTTCACCTGATTGTGAAATGTAGATGAATAAAGGATTTTTAGATAATAATGGCATGTTGTAAACAAACTCAGAAGCAACGTGTACTTCTGTTGGTACGCCTGCCCATTTCTCTAAATATTCTTTACCTACTAAACCTGCGTTATAAGATGTACCACAAGCTACGATGTAAATACGATCAGCTTTACGTACAGCTTTCACGATATCTTTATCAATGATTAAGTTCCCTTTATCATCTTGATATTTTTGAATGATGTTACGCATAACACCTGGTTGTTCGTGAATTTCTTTTAACATATAGTGCGCGTAAGTCCCTTTTTCGATATCTGACGCATCAATTTCAGCTTTGTAAGGTTTACGTTTCACTTCTTTACCGTCTACATCTTTAATCGTGATTGACTCTTTCGTTACTAATACGATTTCGCCATCATGTAATTCTGTATAAGTGTCTGTAACTTGTAACATCGCCATAGCATCTGAAGCGATAACATTGAACCCTTCACCTAAACCTACTAATAAAGGTGATTTGTTCTTCGCAACGTAAATTACATCCGGATTCTCAGTATCTAATAAACCTAATGCGTAAGAACCGTGTAATAACTTTAATACTTCAACGAATGCTTTCTCAGTTTCTAAACCTTGTTTAGAGAAGCATTCGATTAATTGAACGATAATTTCAGTGTCCGTTTCTGATTTAAACGTCACGCCTGTTAAATATTCTTTCTTTAATTGTTCGTAGTTCTCAATAACACCGTTGTGTACTAAAGTGAAACGACCACTTTCAGATTGATGTGGATGAGAGTTGTCATGGTTAGGTACACCATGTGTTGCCCAACGCGTATGTCCGATACCTGTCGTTGAAACAAAGTCGCTGTCTACTACTTTACGTAATTCAGCGATACGCCCTTTTTCTTTATATACACGTACATCTTCACCGTTACGAACAGCGATACCAGCTGAATCATAACCACGGTATTCTAATTTTTCTAAACCTTTTAATAGAATTTCTTTCGCATCTTGCGTTCCAATATAACCTACGATACCACACATAATAAATTTCCTCCTGTGCGCTTTTGCGCAATAAAATAATGTTGATTCATTTTAGATTGTTTTATTTTGTGCTGTGTTGATGTCTTTTGTTCATTCAGTTGCCCAAATGGTTTGTTACATCAACTATCGAATAGCTACTATCCGTGATGGCATCCGCCGAATTTTCGATAACCATCTTCCTCGTCAACAGTTTCCTGTTCTGGCGCTGTATATTCAGTTTTGATCGACCCTCACTTTCACTTAAACTCAAGTAATTGTACTATATTTCAGGTAAATTATACAAGCCAAAAAGCTATTTTTACTTCGTATTCTGAACAACTTTTGAACTTGTCTAAACTTTGTCAACAATTGTTTTGACAAAGTTGCAGTTAGTTTAAATTGTAAGCGTTCTTAAACCGGCGTATGATATAAATGTAGTGTAAAAGTCGTCTTAGTCATTCGATATTTTATCAAAACAATATAAAGGAGTGTTACAAATGGCAGAACAAAAAAGTGGCGTTCAACGTAAAATTCAAGCGTTTGGATCGTTTTTAAGTAGTATGGTAATGCCGAATATCCCAATCTTTATCGCATGGGGATTCTTAACGGCGTTATTTATCCCAAAAGGCTGGATGCCAAATGAAGGGCTAGCGAGTATGGTTGGTCCAACTATACAATATTTAATTCCAATTATGATTGCATTCATGGGTGGTAAGCTTGTCCATGATGTACGTGGTGGTGTCGTTGGTGCAGCTGCAACAATGGGTATTATCGCAGCATTCGAGCAACCTATGTTATTAGGCGCAATGATTATCGGTCCATTAACTGCGTGGTTAATGAAGAAATTTGATAATGCGGTACAACCTAGAATTAGAACTGGATTTGAAATGTTAATTAATAACTTCTCAGCGGGTTTCTTAGCTCTTGGGATGATGATTCTTTCATATTTATATTTATCTAAAGTTATCGGATGGATTATGTGGGTATTAGGTGAAGGCGTTAAATTCTTAGTTCATAACCACTTATTACCATTAACTTCTATATTAATCGAACCTGCAAAAGTATTATTCTTAAACAATGCAATTAACCATGGTGTTTTAACACCTTTAGGTACTATTGATAAGCAAGAATTGGGTCGTTCTATTCTATTTACATTAGAATCTAACCCTGGTCCTGGTCTCGGTATTTTACTTGCATATTTATTCTTTGGTAAAGGTACTGCCCGTGCTACAGCACCGGGAGCTGTAATCATTCATTTCTTAGGCGGTATTCATGAAATTTATTTCCCATATATTTTGATGAAACCAGTATTAATCATCGCTGCTATCGCTGGTGGTATGACGGGTGTTGCTTACTTCTCAATGGTCGATTTCGGTTTATCTTCTCCAGCAGCACCTGGATCAATCATTGCATACGGTCTTGTTACACCAAAAGGTGACTACATCCACATGATAATCGGTGTATTACTTGCAGCATTAGTATCATTTGTCATTGGTTCTTTAATCTTAAAATTCTCTAAAGACAAAGAAGGCGCTGATGATTTAGCTGCTGCAACAGCTAAAATGGAGGAAAACAAAGGTAAAAAATCTTCTGTAGCTGGCGCTTTAGTGAAAGAAGATGTGACAACTGATCGTGTAAATGTTGTTGAAGCGGATTCTGAAGATGCGTTACTTAATAAATATGCTACTGAAGATGTTAATGCACATGACTACTCAAATGTTAAAAAGGTCATCTTCGCTTGTGATGCGGGTATGGGTTCTAGCGCGATGGGTGCTGGCATGATGCGTAACAAATTCAAGAAAGCTGGTATCAACTTAGACGTAACAAACACAGCGATCAACCAGTTACCAAGTGATGTTGATTTAGTTATCACACAAAAAGTATTAACAGATCGTGCAATTAAACAAGCACCAAACGCAATCCACATTTCAGTGGACAACTTCTTAAACTCTCCTCGTTACGAAGAGTTAATTGAGAATCTTAAAAAGTACAATCAATAGACACTTTGTATTCAGGGGATTACAATGGAGTTAATTGAATCACTAAACAAATTAATTAAATAGAAAATGCTTATACAAAGGAGTGTGGAAAAATGCAAATCAGTAATCGTGAAAAACAAATTATTGAATCGTTGCTAAAGAATCCACACTCCTTTTTGTCGATGCAATATATCGCTCAAACGTTAGGCGTATCCAGCAGAACGGTGCATCGTGAACTCAAGTACGTGGAAGCGTCACTCGATGCATTTCATTTATCGCTGGAACGTGTCCCGCGTAAAGGAATTCGCATCCAAGGTGATGATAATGCAATAGAAGCGTTAGTCGAAGTGCTCGCCCAACAAAAGATACAGGACTTCTCTATCGAAGAGCGTAAAGTCATCATCATCTATGCATTAATCAAAGCGAAAGAGCCATTAAAGATTTATAACTTAGCAAACGAAGTCGGCATTTCAATCAACACGTTAAACAAAGAACTGGATGCTTTAGCTATCGAATTAGCCCGTTACAACTTAAAGCTCAAGAAGAAACGTGGCGAAGGGATTATGCTGGAAGGTGCTGAAGTGTATCGCAGACAATTCCTCGCAGATACGATGTTACAGAAACTCAATGCAACGAGTATGTATTCTGTTATTGAAGATCATTTCGTTTATCAAACATTAAATGATACGAATCTCAATAACCTGGTCGATATGACGCAAATCTTTAATGTTGAACGTATGTTAATGGATGCTTTATCAGAACTCCCTTACGTACTCACTGAAACAGCATATTTAACATTAACATTGCATATCGTATTAGCGATTGAACGTATTAAGAATGCTGAACGCGTCTCCATCGATGCAAATATTACCGATAGTTTAAAAGATACAGAAGAATTTACGGTAGCACATAATTTAACTACACAATTATCAGAAGTCTATCAAGTGCCGTTTGATTTTGAAGAGACGATCTTCATTACGATGCATTTACGCGGCGCGAAACGTAAAGCTGACGAAAGTGAAACGACATCCGATATAAATACGGATACGAAAGCACTCATTCAAGCCGTTGAGAAATACGCGCAAATGAAATTTTCCGATAACGAAACGTTATTTAACGGCGTGAAACTACATCTCGTTCCTGCATTAAATAGAATATCCGGTGGTATTGAAACGTTTAATCCGCTCACAGAGATGATTAAATCAGACTACCCTACTATTTATAATGCTGTTAAGTTCGGTTTATCCGAAGTCTTTCCGAAGCTTAACTTTCCTGACGGTGAAATTGCCTTCATCGCATTACATTTCGGTAGCATTAGTCGACCGGCTGTCTTAAAGCATGTACTCGTCGTTTGTACGAGTGGTATCGGAACGAGTCGCATCTTATCGTCTAAGATTGAAGCGAACTTTTCTAACGTTGTTGTGAAACAACAAGCCAGCGTCAGTGATTTGAAACATATTGATTTAGAGCAATTCGATTATATCGTCTCGACCGTTGCAATTGATATTAAGCGACCGTATTCGGTCGTGAACCCGTTGCTTCCGGAGTCAGATCGACTATTACTTGCGCAATACTTTGAAGCATCAAATGAAGCTCAATCACGTTACACTCAAGATGCAACACACGTTGACTATGATGAATTTATGCAATTTTCGTTAGAAGGGCATGCGCTTATTCAATCGATATCTGTTTGCGAAATGACTGATAACAATTATATTGATTTCATTGCAGATTATTTATCAGAACACGATGCTTTAAATGACGTTGCACACTTTAAATCAGCGTTAAATTATCGCAATCATTTACAGGGCTTTCTAATGACAGGCACTGATATTGCGATACCTCATTTAGTCCATGAAAGTATTAAGCGACCGGCTATCGTTATGGTTCGTGCACAAAATGGTGTAGAATTAAAGGACATGGACGGAAATATGAATACCGCCCATTATCTTGCCCATATGTACTTACCTGAAGAAACGACAGCACGTCCATTAGTCAGTGAACTGAGTTTATGTATTATGGATTACATTGAAACACCTTCAACATTGTTTAACGATGACACATTTGTTGTCGATTATATGAAACAAGCATTAATGAATTTAATAACTAAAAAACTAACAAATACGGAGTGATATTATGTCAAACTTAATCCCAACAGAAAATATTTTAATCAATCAAACAATCGCATCTAAAGAAGCAGCAATCGAAGCAGCAGGTAACAAATTAGTTGAAGTCGGTGCTGTTACGGCTGACTATATCCAAGCGATGAAAGAACGTGAAGCGATCGTATCAACTTACATGGGTAACTTCTTAGCAATCCCACACGGTACTGATGAGGCAAAAGCTGCAGTATTAAAATCAGGTATTACATTAATTCAAGCACCAGAAGGTATTGACTGGGATGGCAACATCGTTAAAGTTGTAGTCGGCATTGCAGGTAAAGACGGTGAACATTTAGATTTATTAAGCCAAATCGCAATCGTATTCTCAGAAGAAGAAAATGTAGAACGTGTAATCACCGCTCAATCAGCAGAAGAAATTAACGCAATATTTAACGAGGTGGAATTATAATATGAAAGCTGTACATTTTGGAGCAGGTAATATCGGACGCGGGTTCATTGGAAAAGTATTATTTGATAACGGTTATAACGTAACATTTGCTGATGTAAATGCTGAAATTATTGATGCGTTAAATAAAGATAAACAATATGACGTAATCATTGCTGAAGAAGCGAAAGAACGTCAAACAGTAACAGGTGTGTCAGGTATTAACTCAATCACTGATGGCGATGCATTAAAGCAAGCAATAATTGAAGCGGATTTAATTACGTGTGCAGTTGGTGTGTCAATCTTACCAATCATCGCTAAAAGCTTTGCAAGTGCATTATTAGAGCGTAATCCTGAACATCAATTAAATATTGTTGCATGTGAAAATGCAATTATGGCGACCGATACGTTAAAAGCAGCTGTATTAGAAATTGCACCAGCTGTAGCTGACATGAAGAATATCAGTTTCCCTAACTCAGCAGTTGACCGTATCGTCCCAATTCAAAAACAAGAAAACCCATTAGATGTTATGGTTGAACCGTTCTTTGAATGGGTGATTGAAGAAGACAAATGGTTAGGCGATAAGTTAGAAGGCGTGAAATACGTTAAAGATTTACATCCATTCATCGAGCGTAAATTAATGACAGTGAATACTGGACATGCGTTTATTGCATACTACGGTACTTACAAAGGATACAAAACAGTAGATGAAGCAATGAAAGATCAAGATGTTGTAGATGCGACGAAAGCTGTATTAGCTGAAACAAGTGCATATTTAACAACAGCATACGACTTCACAGCAGAAGAACAATCTGCTTACGTTGAGAAGATTATCGGACGCTTCACGAATCCATATTTATCAGATGCATTAAACCGTGTCGGCCGTTCTCCTATTCGTAAGATTGGACCAAACGACCGTATCGTTAAGCCATTAAGAGCTTTAACTGAAACAGGATTACCACACGATAACTTAGTGAAGATGGCAGCATACTTATTAAAGTATAATGACCCAAGTGATCCTGAAAGTGTTGAGAAAGAACATGCTATTGCAGATAAGACAGTTGCAGGATTCTTAAAAGAATACGCACAAATCGACGAACAGTTAATCGCTGAAATCGTAAAAGCATACGAACAGTTATAATATGATGCCCCGCTTCATTTGAAGTGGGGATTTTTTTGTTTGCTTTGGGGCATCGGTTAGCATTAGTAGGCGTTAGTTCGTAATTCTCACAAGTATTGCGAACTAACTCAAGGGGGGCTGACTCTCTATCAACTATTCTTGTGCCTTTGGCCGACGTTGATTCGTAATTCTCACTAGTATTGCGAACTAACTTAAGGTGGTTTGACTCTTTGTCAACTATTCTTGTGCCTTTGGACGACGTTAGTTCGTAATACTCACTAGTATTGCGAACTAACTCAAGGGGGGCTGACTCTCTATCAATTATTCTTGTGTCTTTGGCCGACGTTAGTTCGTAATACTCACTAGTATTGCGAACTAACTCAAGGGGGGCTGACTCTCTATCAACTATTCTTGTGCCTTTGGCCGACGTTAGTTCGTAATTCTCACTAGTATTGCGAACTTACTCAAGGTGCTTTGACTCTCTATCAACTATTCTTGTGCCTTTGGCCGACGTTAGTTCGTAATTTTCACTAGTATTGCGAACTTACTCAAGGTGGTTTGACTCTCTGTCAACTATTCTTGTGCCTTTGGCCGATGTTGATTCGTAATTCTCACTAGTATTGCGAACTAACTCAAGGTGCTTTGACTCTCTATCAATTATTCTTATGTCTTTGGCCGACGTTAGTTCGTAATACTCACTAGTATTGCGAACTAACGATTCCGGATACTCCTATGATCCGGAATCGTTTTAACCGATCCCTTAAATATTTGCCATCTCTACACAATCCGCCCACAAAAAAAAGCCAGATACTATAATAGTATCCGGCCTCACAATAATAAGTTTATGCAATTCCCATATGTTCACGTACAACATCAGCAATGCTATTCACGAAACGTTCTGCATCTTCATCCGTCTTCGCTTCAACCATTACACGTACTAACGGCTCAGTACCTGAAGGTCTTACTAATACTCGACCTTCACCATTCATCTCCGCTTCAACTTTCGCAATCGCTTCAGCTACTGCTGTATTCTGTTCAACTGCATGTTTATCAGACACACGAATATTCACTAATCGCTGCGGATATTTCTTCATTTGACCTGCTAACTCACTTAAAGTCTTACCTGAACGTTTAATAATGCTCGCTAATTGTACACCCGTTAACAATCCGTCACCTGTCGTATTATAATCCATCATAACGATATGACCTGACTGTTCTCCACCTAAGTTGTATTTACCGTTACGCATTTCTTCAACAACATAACGATCCCCAACTTTTGTCTTGTTCGAACGAATATCAAATGCTTCTAATGCTTTATAGAAACCTAAGTTACTCATCACTGTTGATACAACCATGTTATCTTTTAACGTTCCTTCATTATGCATATGCTGCGCTAAAATAAACATAATTTGGTCACCATCAACGATTTGGCCTTTCTCATCAACAGCGATAATACGGTCGCCATCGCCATCAAAGGCTAAACCGAAGTCACTACCTGATTCTAATACTAATTCAGCTAATCCTTCTGGATGTGTTGATCCAACGCCATCGTTAATATTGTTGCCATCTGGATTACAGCCAATTGTCACTGTATCTGCTTCTAAATCTCCAAATAAATACGGTGCTAATGAATAAGTCGAACCGTGCGCGCCATCTAACGCAATCTTTAGTCCTTCTAAGTCACCTTCGATCGTTGATTTAATGAAGCTTAAATACTTCTGGCCGCCTTCAAAGTAATCCGAGGTATGACCTAAATCAACACCTGTTGGACGTGGTAAAGTATCTTCTTTCGCATCTAATAACGCTTCAATTTCAGCTTCTTGGGCATCACTTAATTTGAAACCGTCAGATCCAAAGAATTTAATCCCGTTATCCTGAACCGGATTGTGACTTGCTGAAATCATAACACCTGCTTGTGCGTTTAACTCTCTCGTTAAGTAAGCTACACCTGGTGTTGAAATAACGCCTAAACGCATTACTTCTGCACCTGTAGAAAGTAATCCTGCAACAAGTGCAGATTCTAACATAATACCAGAAACACGTGTATCACGGCCTACAACAACAGTAGGTTTTTCCGTTCCACCATGTGCTAATACGTAACCACCGTAACGCCCTAATTCAAAAGCTAATTCTGGTGTTAACTCGCTATTAGCGACACCTCTTACACCGTCTGTTCCAAAATATTTACCCATTGATAATAACTCCTTTTATTCATTTCGTTATTTTTTTGATACATCAATCTTGATTTCAACTTGCTCAGGACTTGCGCTTGTCACATCTTTCGGCAATGGTATGTTCTCTTTAACAACCGTGTCCTTCGTTACTTTCGACAAATCGACTTCTATCGCTAATCCACCAATACCATCTAATACAGAACGTTTACCGAACAATTTCACTTCTGATTCTGATAACTCAAGGCTTTCAAGCTTTAAATCATCTGGTAACTGCCCTGACTTCTTTGGTGTGATTGATACTGTCTTAGATGTCGGTTCAATCTTGATGTTAACTTTGACTTTTGCTGGCTTTACGGACACATCCAGCTTATTCAAATTAGAATCAAAGACATTGACTTCCGCATCTTCGCTCGTCGTCTTTGTCAATTTCGCTGAATCTTTTAACGTTGCTTTAACGTATGCAATTTTGTCAATTTCATCTTGCCCACCAATGATTGTCACTTGTGATGGATCTACTTCCTTACCGATTAATTCATACCCTGTCGCAATGCGTGAATTGCTAATTTCTGCTTCGACTTGTCTCGTCTCTTTAATCTTTTCAGATAACGACACATTTGCGACTTTCGGTACAACTTCATATGTTAATTTATCAGAAATACCTTTTACATCAAATTTCTTTTTATATTCTCCAATCTTCGAATTAGACAAATCAAGCGTCACACTAAAATCGCGCATACTTTCTGTCTTTTTAACGATAGACTGTGGTCCACTCACTTTCACATTGACTGTTTTTGGCGCACCAGTTAAATATAAATTTTTATCATCATAAATCACTTTAACCGGAACATCTTCAATCACTGTCTGATCATTTTGGTTAAACTGATTATCACCAAATAGTGCAAAGACGTCATTGACTGATAAAAATAGAAACAGCGCTAATATTAAAGCAACAAATCTAAGTCCCCATTTATTCTCAAGCATTATTCTTCAACACCTTTCTTTGCAACAGAAGTATTGAACCAATGCTCTGTCAGTAACGCTTCAAATACTTCTAATGAAACATCTTTACGTAAACGACCATTGTATGTTACTGAAATATCTCCAGTCTCTTCTGATACAACGACAGTAAACGCATCAGATACTTCAGAAATACCAACTGCCGCACGGTGTCGTGTACCAAGGCTTTTTTGAATTTTGGCGCTATCCGAAAGTGGTAAATAACTTGCGGCTACTGATATTTTATCGCCTTGTACAATCATCGCTCCGTCATGCAGTGGTGTGTTCGGAATAAATATATTAATTAACAATTCAGATGAAATATCTGCATTGATTGGTATACCTGTTTCAATATAATCTTGTAATCCCGTTTCTTTCTCAAATACGATTAAAGCACCGATACGGCGTTTCGCCATATATTGAACGGATTTCACCATCGCATCCGTCAGTTTTGCTTGGTTTACTTTTAAGTTCGATGCATTACGCTTAAATAAACTACCTCGACCGAGCTGTTCTAAAGCCCTTCTTAATTCTGGTTGAAAGATAACAATAATGGCCAGGAAACCCCATTCCATAACCATATCAAACAATTTCGTTGTTGTTGTTAAATCAAGCTGATGACTCAGCGTCCTACCAATCAGAATAAAGAAGATACCTTTTAATAATTGAATGGCTTTTGTCCCTTTAATCGCATTGATTAAAAGATAAATGACATACCATACAATCAGCAAGTCTAAGATGCCCGTAATGATCTTCATAGTACTTAAATTCTCAAGTACGCTAAAGAGCTGCATTGTATCTCCTCCATATTCCCGCTAAAAATAATTATACCATGTATGGGAGAGAATCTTCGTATAGATTGATGCATTTTTTATAATATTCATTCGATTGTTTTAAATCGCCCAGAATTTCATAAATGTTTGCAATTTTTTTAGCAATTCTTCCGAAATAGTATACATGTTCATTGCCGTTTAATGCGTCTTTATAATACGATAACGCCCCTTGATAATTCTCTAATTTCGTTTCTAAGTCACCCATTAACTCGTCACCATAACCCGAATCATCAAGTTCAATATATTCTGCAATAATTGAACGTGCTTCGTCATACATTCCCTTTTCAATCATGACATCCGCTAAATGTAAACGCACGTTAACCGCGTATGGATGCTCAAATTCATGTTCGTCTAATAATTTGTTACATTTCGTAATCATTTCATATGCTTCATTAATGCGACCTAATGAGCTTAGCAACATTGATAAATTGCTTAAACTACCAACGTAATCAAATGATACTGGACGTAATTCAGCATAGCTAATTGCTCTTCTATAATGATATTCAGCTTGCTTATTATCTTTCGTTGCTTGATAAGAACGGCCTAACGTGTTCTCAATGTTCAACGCTAAATGATGCGTATTTAACTTCGTATTTAATTCCAACGCTTCTTCACATAACTTAATCGCTACATAAAATTCACCAACACGTGAATAATAGTTTCCTAAATAGAATAAAACAGAAACACGTGTAATATTCACGATATTTTCTACTATTGTTATTTTATTTGCTTTAGTTAAATGATTTATCGCTTCCATAACATTGCCAACTTCATACTCAATACGCGCTAATAATTCTAAAGATCGAATATAGAGCGTCACATCTCGCATCTTCTTAACGATTTCAATCGCTTTTTCAACATACAGACGTGCGTTTACGTAATCTTTGTTATGAAAATACACACTCGCTCTTACCCAGTTAATCGCACCTTTTTCAGCTTCATTAATGCCAGGTAACGTTTCGTATTTTTTATTGATAAAGTCGTTTAACTTTTTAAAGTCATTCATCAATACGTGATTTTCAGCCCATTTGATTTCTTTTTTTATCTCTAATAAGCTTAAATTTTTATCTTCACTTGAACTCGTAAAATCTTCTAACGTGCAGTTTAAACGCACACTTAATTTCTTTAATACATTTGTAGATGGATGTACGGAATTCTTCTCTATAAGGCTTAAATAAGTTCTGGAAATGATACCTTCAGCTAACTCTTGTTGCGTTAAATTAGCTTGATTACGTAACTCTTTTATTCTTTGACCTAACATGTCGTCCCTCTCCTCTTACTCATATAATTTCATAATAAACTATATTAAATTAACATGCCATTACTAGACTGTATTTTGCAAGGAATTATATACATGTACTTTCAAAATCCATTAATATTTACCATCTCTAACTTTCATATATATTGAGATAGAATTTTTCACTAAAGAAATAATAAAATTAATCATATAGTGTAATTCGTTGACATTAAGTAAGTTTACAAGGATAATATAATTATCTTAATAAATAAAGTAATAATACTAAGGAGAAGCAGAATGTTAGATATTTTAGTTATCGAGAACCTTGCTCAGTTAAAGTGTGTAAGTGATCCATTTCGTATTAAACTTTTAGAATTACTTGCAACCGAAGCGAAAACTGGTCAACAGCTGGCAGACGAATTAGAAATACCACGTGCTAAGATTCATTACCATCTAGCGGAGCTTGAGAAACAAGGTATTATCGAATTAGTGAAGACGGAACAGAAGCATAGTATTATCCAGAAGTTTTATGCACCTGTAGCAAAGCAAATCGTTCCTAACTTAGATTTACTTAAATTCTCACAAGAAGATAGCAAAAAAGATAATCTATCATTTAAGCTTCAAATTGATGAAAAAGATTTTGCTGAATTCAAAAAAGATTTAAAAAAATACGTAAAAAAAGCATCATCAAAAAACGGTGATTCTAGTTACCAAATCAAAATATTCCCTGACCAAAATTAATGGCAGGGAATATTTTGATTTATTAGCTTATCAAGTTTTACAAATTATCTCCAAACTACAATAATTTCTCCCCGAAGAAAGAACCTACTAAACCAACTGCTTGTTCAGCTGTTTTATTTTGAATATCAATTAACGGGTTCACTTCAACTATTTCAAATGATGTAATGCGCTCACTATCATGTAATAACTCTAATGCATAGTGACTTTCACGATAAGTGATACCTCCTGGTACAGTCGTACCTGTTCCTGGCGTTTCAACAGGATCTAATGCATCGACATCTAAAGATAAATGAATACCATCACATTGCTCTAAATAAGCTAAAGACTCCTCAATCACTTTGCCAATACCTAAACGATCGATATCAGCCATCGTATACGTCTTAATACCTACTGCTTTAATATACTCTTTTTCACCTTCGTCTAAATCACGCATCCCAATTAATACGATATTTTCAACTTTAACTTTATTTTTATATCCACCGATATTTACTAAATCTTCATGACCATCACCGATTAATGCGCGTAAAGGCATCCCATGAATATTACCTGATGGTGATGATGCATCAATATTTAAATCGCCATGTGCATCGTACCAAATCACACCTAAATTGTCATAATGTTTTGCGATCCCACTAATCGTCCCCATCGCGATAGAATGGTCACCACCAATAACAACTGGATAGTTTCCTTTTTGAACAACTTGATCAACTTCTGTGCATAAAGATTCACAGAACGTTGTCACTTCTTCTAAATTACGTAATCCACCTTGCTCTGATTTATATTTTTTCATATCGATGGCAGGTGATGCCACATTGCCTTTATCGATTACAGTATGTCCGATCGCTTCAATACGCTCAATTAAACCAGCATAACGCATCGCATCCGGCCCCATATTTACCCCTAATTTACGTTGCCCAAATGCACTCGGTGCGCCAATAATTTCAATTGTTTTATTCATTATGTCATTCCCCTTAATCCATAAATTTTATAATTATCTGACTAATTCAATTTTATAAAACTTTATGACTTTATTCAATATTTTTATGCATCAATGAATAAAATGGATATTTATGTATCTTAATGAAAACGTATTCATAAAAAAAGTGCAAAAAAAAAATCCATCCATAAGGATGAATTTTAGTAGTGAGCCATAGAGGATTCGAACCTCTGACCCTTTGATTAAAAGTCAAATGCTCTACCAACTGAGCTAATGGCTCAAAAAAAATGGCTGGGCTAGCTGGATTCGAACCAACGAGTGACGGAGTCAAAGTCCGTTGCCTTACCGCTTGGCTATAGCCCAATAGATGGTGGAGGGGGGCAGATTCGAACTGCCGAACCCGAAGGAGCGGATTTACAGTCCGCCGCGTTTAGCCACTTCGCTACCCCTCCGTATATCATAAAACATTATTTGAAAAATGGTGGAGGATGACGGGCTCGAACCGCCGACCCTCTGCTTGTAAGGCAGATGCTCTCCCAGCTGAGCTAATCCTCCAAATGGTGACCCCTACGGGATTCGAACCCGTGTTACCGCCGTGAAAGGGCGGTGTCTTAACCGCTTGACCAAGGGGCCTAAATGGCTCCACAGGTAGGACTCGAACCTACGACCGATCGGTTAACAGCCGATAGCTCTACCACTGAGCTACTGTGGATAATATAAAAATTGCCCGGCAACGTCCTACTCTCGCAGATCGTAAGACCAACTACCATCGGCGCTAGAGAGCTTAACTTCTGTGTTCGGTATGGGAACAGGTGTGACCTCTCTGCCATCGTCACCAGACAAATGAAAGATAATAAATTATACTTTCAAAACTAGATAAGTAAGAAGAATGTTTGATTTTATTCAGCAACTCCGAATAAAAAATCTAATATCCAGCTTCAGCTTCGCTGCCTTTCATCATTTTCTAAGCCTTTATAAATCCTGACGGATTTCTATCGCCTTATCAAAAATGACTCAAGCCAGAACGCTTGCTTACGCTTTTAATT
>NZ_JAOTIS010000024.1 GCF_025628935.1 Macrococcus capreoli | reverse complement strand
AAGTGATGGCAAAGCCATCACTTTTTTTATGCTAAATTACTAATAAAGTTTGATAAAACAATCGGCTCGCCACCTCTTTTTCTAGAAGCTTCTGCAGCAAATGCCATCATGTGACTTTTCATAGATTTTTCAGCAGAGGACTTCGACTCTGTATTGGAATCAATAGTATGTAAAAAGTCACGAATAATGCCACTATCGCCTCCGCCATGTCCATATGCCTCGGGCAATAAAATAACTTCTTCCTGTTCATTCAAATACGTATAAGTACTTATTTTATTCTCATCCATATTACCTCTAATTTCACCTTTTGTACCCATAATTTGAACGATTCTAGTTTGTTCTCTCGTAAATCCACACATACTGAATGTCACAGTCGCTCCATTCTCACATTGCATATTAACGACTTGATGATCAACAACATTATTATCACTTTGGAAAACACATTTACCATAACCGGTAGTATTCAGCTTTTCAATTATCGCTTCATCAGTATCTACATCAGTAAACTTTCTCGCCCAGCCACGCCCTTTTCCTAAATAATAATTCCCGGCATGGAATATACAGGTTTGTTCGTATGGACAGCCTTCTAAACATCTTATTGGAGCACCTTCAGGTTTATAATTTTCTTTAAAGTACATCAGATTACCGAAAGAAGAAATACGTTCTACTTCTGACTGCAGGATATAATTAATGATATCCATATCATGACAAGATTTAGCTAATATCATAGGACTGGAAGTTTTGTCATTATTCCAGTTTCCTCTCACAAAGCTATGTGACATATGCATAATTTCAACATTTTCATTCAGTTGAATCGAGATGATATTACCAATTTTATCCTGATCAATTAGTTGTTTTATATTTGTCCAGAAAGGGGTATATCTGAGTACATGACAAACTGACAAGACTTTATTGTTTTTCTTTGCTTGTTCTACCATTTCAAGGCATTCTGCAGCATTGGGACTCATCGGTTTTTCAAGCAGTACATGATAGCGTTGTAATGCTTGAATTACAGGCTGAAAATGTTCTTTATCTTGTGTACAAATTAGTGCAATATCTGCATCAATATTATCTTCCAGTAATGTCACCCAATTTTCATAGTGAAGCACATCTGGACATAGTACTTTAATTTTATCTGCTCTCAATTCATTCGGCTCTGCAACTGCAACAAGCTTTACTTTATGAGGATGCTTTAACAACTCTTTCGCATAAATATAACCTCTGTCACCTGCACCAATCAATATTGCCTTTAACATTAATTATCACCTATTTCATAATATATGCTTCTTTATATTCTGTAGTTCCTACGAAGTGGATGATTCTATTTTTTAATTGAGGATTTGTAAGTCTAGCTGTCCCTCTTTGATAAAGTGGTAGAATTACAGCGTCTCTTAAGAAGAGATTTTCGGCTTTTTGCATCGTTGTCCACCTCACATCCGGTTGTGTAACTAAATCCGTTTTACTTTGCAAAATATATTCATCAAACTGTGGATTATTATAGCCTGTTTCTTTAGCAGTTGTATCCGAAACAAATAAATCTAGAAATGTCATCGGATCTGGATAATCTGGACCCCATCCGGTATATGCGATGTCGTATTCTCCTTTTTTAGTTAACGCTATTTTCTGCTTAGATGGCTGTTGTTTAATTTTAATTGTTACTCCTGGTAAATTCTTTTCAATTTGTTCTTTAAAATATTCCGCATCTGTTTTTGCATTTTCCTGATCAAAAGTTAACAAAGTCAATTGAATATTATCAGTATTAAGCTCTTTCTTCGCTTTACTTAAAGATGATTGTGCTGCTTTTAAATTATATGAATATGGTGCCTCTACTCCATCATTGAAATCTTTATTATTGCTATCCGTAAACACTTTATTCGGTGTAAGTTTATCAGTAGGAACAGAGCCATTATTTAATAAAGTTTTAACGTACTTCTCTTTATCCATAGCTTGGGACAATGCTATTCTTAAGTTTTGATTGCTTAGGTATCTATTTTTTAAATTAAACTGCATGTAGAATAATGCTGAGTCTAATCTTGTACTGAAAGCCTTATCTGTTTTATACTTAAAAACTTTTTCTGAACTAACCGTCACTGCATCTAATTTATTTGTTTCAAATAAATTTAATGCTGTCTGTTCATCTTTAATGACTTTATAATTAATCTCTTTTAATTTAACTTTTTTGTGATCCCAATAATTTTTATTCTTAACTAACTTTAATTTGTTTTCAATTTTCCATTCTTTCAATATAAATGGTCCGCTAAATAATGCATTTTTTACTGTCGTTCCATATTTTTCACCCTGTTTTTCTACAAATCCTTTAGACACAGGTAGAAATGTTCCAAATGTCAATAATTCTTTAAAATAAGGTACTGCCTGTTCTAATTCTATTTTTAACGTATAATCGTCCACTGCTTGAATGCCCAAACTGTCCGGTTTCATCTTACCTTCATTTATCGCTTTTGCATTCTTCACATCGTACATAATATATGCATATTCTGAAGCTGTTTCAGGATTAACTACGCGTTGCTATGCATATACAAAGTCATTTGCTGTCACAGGTTTTCCATTACTCCATTTATTATTTTTTCTTAATTTAATTGTATAGACTTTACCATCTTTTGAAACTTTAGGATCTTCTAGTGCCATTGCAGGCTCTGCCTTTTCATTCTTGTTTAATCTATATAATCCTTCTTGTGTTGCATTCAATATTTCAAAAGCAAATGCGTCAACAGCAAGTCCTGAATCTAGCGTTGCCAAATCACTTCCTGATTGTAACCTTAAGGCATCATTATCCGCCTCTTTTGAGTTACTACATCCCATCAATATCATACTAAGCAATAAAATATATAATAACTTTTTCATATTGCACCTCCAAAGTTTGAATTTTCAGATAATTATTAGTTTAAAAGTAGTAGGCTGGATAACCAACCTACATTAAAATTCATATCGTTTACCTGATTTAATCGTAGATATTACATCAAAATCATTATTTAAAATAGCAATGTCTGCATCTTTTCCAATCTTAATGGAACCTTTTTTGTCATCTACTTTCAAAGCGATTGCCTGATTCAAACTCGTTACTCGCCAAAGAGTTTCTAAATCCTTACCACTAAAGTGAATCAAATTTTTTAAACCTTGGTTCATTTTCAACACGCTACCAGCTAAAGATCCAGTATCGATTCTTGCAACACCGTCTTTTACAGTAACTTGCTGTCCACCTAAATCATAAACACCATCAGGCTTTCCTTTAGCTCTCATTGCATCTGTAATTAAATAAAATTTATCATTACCTTTGGATAATATTGCAAGCTTTACACTTGCTGGATGTGCATGTAATCCATCAACAATCATTTCTGTATGGATTTGTTCATTGGTTAACGCCATACCCACAACACCTGGTTCACGGTGCATAAACCCTGAGCTGCCATTGTATAGATGTGTGATATGCTTTGCACCTAACTTTACTGCATGTTCTGCTTGTTCAAATGTTGCTGCTGAATGACCGATTGAAAATATAATTTCAGGAAAGCTTTCTACCAGTGATTCTGCTCCTTCTTTTTCAGGTGCAAAGGTCACAATTTTTATAAGGTTATTTGCGTGCGTCTGAAATGTTTTAAGTTGTGAACTATCAGGTTTTTGAACATATTCAGGATTTTGTGCACCTATTTTTTCTTCAGAAATAAACGGTCCTTCTAAGTGTATACCTAAAATTTCTGCTCCTTCATAATCTTCTTCATAAACATTACTGATATTTCTGAGTGCTTTAATAATATTTTCATTTGACTGTGTCATCGTTGTAGGAAGGAACGACGTTGTTCCTTCACTAAGCAACGATTTCGATAAGTGCAATAATCCTTCATATGATGCATCCATCGCGTCTTCACCGTAACCACCATGAATATGGATATCAATAAATCCAGGCAATACAAATGCATTCATATAATCGTGTAATAATAGCTCACCAGTATAGTCTCCATGTTGAATGTCTTCAATTTTATCATTATTAATTACAACATATCCATTTATTATTCCGTCTTCAGTAAAGATATTTTTACTTCTAATGACATAACGCATGAAATCATCTCTTTCTTATTCATCTTCATCAAAAGAAGCAAGTATTTCATTTACATGAACTACATATTCTTTTGATTTATCGATAATATTTGCTTTTTCTCCTATCATTCTACCATTAATATAAGTAATCACCATAGGAAGACTCATTCCTGCGTATAATTCAATATCCTCACCTTGCATAATAAGTTTTGAGACTGCATTACAAGGTGTGCCACCTAGAAGATCCGCAAAGACAACAACTGAATCTGCTTCTTTACGCGCTTCATTAAACTTACTGATAAATTCTTCTTCACCATCTTCTGGATTTAATGATACTGCATAGAGATAATCCTGAGGTCCAAGTATCATTTCAGTGCTTTCTTTTAATCCTTTTGAAAAGCCACCATGACTAACTAAAATTAATTTTTCCATTCTGTTCACTTCCTTACATTTTACCTAATACACCTAAAGCTGATAATATAACTGAAACAATTAATACTATAAAGATAGCACGCGTTGAGTTCATATTTTTACGGCCTAATAACCAGTACACACCTAATACAATAAGTAATGGTACTAAACGTGGTAAGATCATATCAATATTATTTTGAACGTTGATTGTTAAATCACCTATTTTAGGAGCCCATACGAACTTCACTCTTACCATCGTTGCGACAAGTGCCCCTACCATGAATACTCCGAGCATCGTTGCTGCATTGGTTAATGCTTCTAATCTATGTTGCATTGTTGTTACTAGTGAAATACCTTCTTTATATGCATATTCTAACTGTTTCCAACGGAAGACCATGATTAAAATTTGAGCAAATAGCCAAATGAATGCACCAATTGGATTTCCGTTTACTGCCATATTTGCTGCTAACGCCCCAAAGATTGTTGGAACTAAAGAACCGAAGATTGAGTCACCGACAGCGGCAAATGGTCCCATTAATCCCGTTTTTAAACCTGCAACTGAGTCTTTAGATTGATACCCTTCTTTACTTTCAATAGCTAGATCGATACCAGTAATTGTTGTATTGAAAAAGTTACTCGTATTAAAGAACTGTGCATGTGTTTTCATCATTTCTTTCAATTCAGGTGTATCATCACCATACATCTTTCTTAGTTGAGGAAGAATTGTATAAAGATAACCTGAACCCTGCATTCTTTCATAGTTCCATCCTAATTGAAATGTTAATAATGAACGACGGTTAATTTGATTAAAGTCTTTTTTAGTTAATTCATAAGGTTTATGCACTACTGGCGTTACTTTTTCATTAGAGTTCGTCATCATCAATCTCTCCTTCCTCAGTTACATTCGCAGAAGTTGTTGTTCCTGCAAGTTTCGGTTTAACTTCAATTGATTTTTTATATTCCATGATTGCAAATGCAAGACCAATTAATGCAAGAGCAAGCATTGGTAAGTTTGTTGAGGCATTAACAAAGTTTTTGTCTAATCCGCTTACGGCACCACTAAGTCCACTAATACCATCAAAGATTGTTACAAAGATTGCTGCAAGCACAAATCCGATAATAAAATGTGGTAAGTGCTTTCTCACAGGTAAATAACGTAATAGGATCGCAAATCCGACTGCTGGTAATACAGCACCCGCCACCGTTAAACCATCTCCAAGCCATTTTAAATCTGTATTTAAATAATTAACAACAGCTTTTACTAGCTTACCACCAAATGCAAGTGCTAAGAAAACTGGAATCATACGTGATAAAGACCAAGGTACCATACCAAGTAAGAAGTTACGTTCGATACCTTTATAATCCATCTGTTCAATTTTAGCATCTACTCTGTGTGCAAAGAATGTATTAGCAAAACGTGCTAATATATCTGTTTGAATCATCAAACTTGCTACTGGCACTGCTAAAGTTGCAATAGCTTGTTGAGGACTCATACCTAATGCTGATGAGAAGGCTACTGCAAGAATTGTACCTGAATTTGCATCGATACGACTTGCACCACCAAAAGTACCAACCCCTAAAATTGTAAGTTGCATACTACCACCAATAATTAAACCTGTCTTGATATCTCCCATAATTAATCCTGAAATTAATCCTGCAAAAACAGGTTGGCTTAATGATGAATAAATTTGTAACTCATCTAGAATTTGATAACCAGCGTATAAAGATAGTAATGCTATTTGCCACCATAAAATCTCCATAATATTTCACCTCTGTTTATATTTTTTATTTTTTCTTATTACTTAATCATTTTTTTAATAATGCCATAAAATCATTGATGCTATCATTAGGAACCATTTGATTCACTATTTTTACACCTTTTTCATTTAACTGTTTAAATACTTCAACATCTTCATCCGTAACGTTAATTGACTTTGTAATTGATTTCGTTTCTGATGTTTGTGACATATTACCAACATTCAGTATGTCAATCGGTACACCATATTCAATCAATCTTAAGAAACGATCAGGTTTTTTAGCGATAATCATTAATCGCTGTGAATCATATTTTCCAGCTAAAATATTATTTGCAGCTTTTTCTACAGGAAGTACTGATAATTTAATACCTGCAGGCGTTGCTAACTTTAAGCCGCTTTTATCGATATCACTTTGTGCCACTTCATCATCAATTACCATAAAACGTGTAATATTTAACTTAGTACTCCATAAGTTTGCTACTTGTCCATGTATCAGTCGTCCATCTATACGATTTGCTATAATTGTCATTTATATCATTCCTTTTCTAGTAATATATTTTTATGTGCTGTTCTTGTGTTTAATATTTCTGCATATTTTCCTTCTGTATCGAACACAACAATTTCATTTTTACCATGTTTTAATAACGACTTAGAAATATATAAAGATACAATCGGTCCTTTTTCCCAGTAACGTCCAAGATTAAAACCGTTGATAAATGCAATACCTTTTCCGAAATCACTCATATCCAGATACGTATCAGCAATTTCATCTAAATTAAATTCATAGCGATAAAATGCTGGTGTGTTATCAACAAAACCACGAGTATAATCAATCTCTTGTATACGATCAAAATCAATCGCATATTGTTTCCAATGGTTGACAAAGTGTAAATCCATCATCAATCCCTGGCCTAAACCTTTATACTGTGTACTTGCAAATAATTTATAGCCATAATTGACACGGCCCATATTTTCTACTAATACATCAATTTGATTATATTCCTCTAACGGTAACGTGAATTCTTCACCAATTTCTTGTTGATAAGCTGTATATTTCAGTTGATGATTTAAAAATAACTGGATCCTATCACGTGCATCAATTATTTTAAATTTCTCCTCATCTATCGAGCGTTTTACTTCTGTTCGATATAATACATATCCATATGGATGATCTAATGCTTCAAATGATTGTGGATATAAACTTTCAGTAATCGTTGAAATATCATCTAGTACATTATGCAGACTTACTTTATCCTTAAGTTGAATATCAGTAACTGCAATAGATGAATGTGTAATCGGTTCTTTTTGTTCTATAGTCGGCAAAGTTTCTTTCAGCATTTTCTGAAGTTCAAAATATTTGGCTGTAGGATTACCTGCTTCATCTAACGGCGCATCATAGTCGTACGAAGTAATTTGAGGTAGATCTACCGTACCACGTGCTGAACAGCCATTAAAGAATCCGAAGTTTGTACCACCATGGAACATATATAAATTGACGTGACCACGTTCAACCGCAATCTTAACTTGTTCAGCTAAGTCAGTTTTATCACGTTTAATAATTTCATCTCCCCAACGATTGAACCATCCATCCCAGAATTCCATGCATACAATCGGCCATTGTTTATTATGCTTTTTCATAAATGCTTCTAAATTATCAAAGTGCTGATCTGTTCTTGAACCGAAATTACCAGTAGGTAGTACACCTTCTTCAACTAAATGCCCAGCATCTAGACACTGCTCCCATGCCCCGTCCGAAGTAAATAAAGGTACGGTTACACCATTGGCAATCATCATATCTTTCAATGCTTTTAAATATTTTTTATCTTCATAAAAAGAACCATATTCATTTTCAATTTGAAACATAAGTATTGGTCCACCATTATCCACTTGTAATGGTGTTAAAATTTTAAATAAAGCCTTATAATAATTGTCCACTTTTTCCAGATAAACAGGATCTGAAGTACGTATTTTCATATTTTTATCTTTCAAAAGCCAGGCAGGCAATCCGCCAAATTCCCATTCTGCACAAATGAATGGAGAAGGGCGTACAATCACATATAGACCGATCGACTGCGCGAGTTCAATAAAATGTTTTAAATCTTTATTGCCCGAGAAATCAAATTGTCCTTCACTTAATTCATGCCAATTCCATGGGACATATGTTTCAACTGTATTAAAGCCAAGCGCCTTTAAATTATATAGTTTATGTTCCCAATCTTCTCTGACACTTCTAAAGTAATGAATTGCTCCTGACAATAGATGAAATGGCTGCCCATCAAGCTTGAATGTTTCTTCAACTTTAAACCTACTCATGATTTCACATCCTTTTATACTAATGGTGTGGCATTTTCAAGATTGACTTCATTTAAATTATTTAAATTCTCTAATCCTTTGCTTAACAGCCAAGATTTTGCTGCATCTTGTCCTTCATTTAAAAATACCTCTGTACCAGCTTTCCATGTTGCTCTTCCACAAAGAATACCGTTAAATTTAGAACCACTTTCATTTGCAAAGATAAGCGTTTCATTGAATAACTCTGGTGAAACACCTCCACTTAAATACACAAATGGAAGATGTGTTGCTGCTGTTTGTTCCTTAAAGAATGCTGCTGCTTCTTCTTTTGTATAAACAAAATCATCACCATAACCTTCAACATAATTCATGTTTACAGGAACTTCTACTTTTAATACATCTACATTAAATCTGCTATCACTATATTTCTTCATTGCTTCGATTACTTTGCGTGGACGTACTTTCGCAAAATCTTTTCCTTTTTCATCGCCGATTCGATCATCATAGACTAATATCTCAAGCAATAAAGGAACATTCTCTGCAACACACTCACTACCTACACGTTCAACAAATGCTTCCTTTACTTTATTGATATCATCTGATTCGTCTACATCTACGTATATCAATAATTTAATAGCGTCTGCGCCACGTTCAACAAGATTTTTTACTGAGCAATCCTGTACAAGTCTCGGAAATCTTCCTGGTCCAAGCTTTTCATAACCTGTTTGTTCGTATGCCATGATTAGACCAGCATGGCTTGATTTCTTACCTGCTGCTGTAAAGCCATATTCAGGATCAAGTAAGATTGCTGAACCATGCGGTGATAATGTTTCAGATACCAATTCTTTATAGATTGCTAAATTCTCATCTGTACCTTTTTCTCCTAATAATTTTCTTAATGCGCCACGTTGATCCACTGCAACTGCTGCAAAGATGCCTTTATCATCTAATAATTTACTTAAATCTTTTGTCATTATATTTTCTCCACCTTTATCTTATCTATTAATTCATTGATTTGAGATAAACTGATATAACCTGTCTGCTCATTCATTGCGTTGGAAATACCACATGCCATAGCAAATTTAATCATCATTTCGTCATCAAATAAATTTTCTATCCCATATGCTATACCTGCTACTGTGCTATCTCCTGAACCTACAGGATTAACTATTTGCATATTAGGTATATGCGCGCGATATAAATGATTATTTCTTTTAATCAATGCACCGTTTCCACCGAGTGTTAAAAATACATCCTTGTTTTGAAATAAAGGATTATGCTTTAACACATCAATTCTTTGTTCCAAATGTTCGCATGTATAGCCAATTAACTCATCAAACTCTGTTTCATTAGGCTTTATACAGTGCACTTCATCGTATTGCAATAACTGTTGTAATTCTGATGATCTTACATCAACAATATTGTAATTTGACTCAATGCTATTAAGAATTGTATGCGTATGCTCTAAAGGCGTAGCATCTTCTAATATCGGAGTACTACCACTTATAACTTGTACATTGCAATGTTGCTTTCGTTTTAGTTTGTGGATATATTCTTTCTGGTAAACTTTTTTTATTAACGGTCCAGATTCTAAAATCTCTGTCTGATGTACACCATCATTTATCGCAATACAAATTCTTGATTCTCCGTCAGTTTCAATAAATTCATTAGATAATGTAATATCTTCTAATTTAGTTTTAATTGTCTTACCATTATTACCAGCGATATAACCCATGATTAATACATTTTCTTTAAGTTGATTAAGTACTTTTGCAACGTTAATTCCTTTACCACCAGCATTTTTAATAACTGTATTCGGTCTATGCACTTGTCCTATATTTAAGTGGTCAATTTGATACGTAATGTCTATAGAACTATTAAATGAATGTACAAGAATCATTATTTACCTTGCTCATATGGATAAATTTCTACACCTTTAACCACTCTGTTAATAAAACCATCCGGTGAAGGATTATCTGGATTCAAACCATTTTTCACTGATGTATATGTTGCAAATAGTTGACCGAAAGTTAAATAGATTAAAGCGCGTTCTATGCCTTTGAATTGACTGATTACTTGACCGATATCATTATGATTTTCATCTAATACCAATATTTCATAATTCTTTTCACTGTTACTCACTTCTTTTACTAAATCCGCTTCGTATTGCTTAATATAAGGTTCATCATGAGCAAGCAGAATAAACAAAGAACCATCCTTTAATCCAGCTTTTGGACCATGTCTGAAACCTAGCGTCGTTTCACGCGCAATCTCAATTTTCCCTGCTGAAAGTTCATTTAATTTTAAACTTGTTTCTCTCGTGATTGCTCCATTTTCTTTACTACCAACATAAAATACCTTTTTAAATTCTTTTTCACTAACATGTTTTGCAAATGCTTTAATGTCATCAAACTTCTCTTTTGCATTCGATGTAAAAGTAGATGAAACTTCACCGATAAAGAGTAGATACGCAGCAAGCAACATTGTTGAGAAACTAGAAGTCATTGCAAGTGATTTATCATTCGTTTCTTCTGGAAGAATTACTTTAAATGCCTTCTCACCTGTATATTTCGCTAAATAACCATCCTTGTTATTTGTAATAAATACGTGATAAACATTGTCAGATAATTGATCAGCAAGTTCTACCGTACCTTTCGTTTCCGGACTATTACCAGAACGTGCAAATGAGACTACTATAATTGATTTATCAGGATTTAAATAATTTTCAGGATTGGTAACAAAATCAGTTGTTGCTACTGATTCAACTTCAAAATCATGAAATCTATCTGACAGATACAACGTTCTCAATGTATCTCCTACATAAGCAGATGATCCTGCACCCGTAAATAAAATCTTAACCGCTTTACCCTGTGCTTTAATACCTTCAATGAAGTCATTAAAGCTATCCTTTTTCTCATCTACCAATTCGACTGTTTTTTGCCACATCAAAGGTTGTTGTTTAATTTCTTTGTACGTATGTGTTTCATGTATATTCATTACTTTTCCCTCCATAGGTAATGTTGTTATAACCACTGATTTGTAAAAATATAGAGCTTATAATAGCTCTACAGTATATTTATACTCATCCCCTACAACTAAACTACGTGTATATTCAACAATTTGTCCTTTTGAATATGAGTAACGCTGTATGTACATTGCAATATGCTTAGGTCTCTTATTAAGTAATTCTGCTTCTTCTTTCGTAAGAATTGTTGCTTCTAATGTTTCATGGGCTCTGTCTATTTTAATTTGATATTCATTCGATAATATTTCATATAATGAAACTTTGTTAAAATTAAAATTATCCAAATCTGGTGCCAAAGATTGTGGAATATAACTATATTCAAGTACCAAGGGCTTTTCGTTAGCTAATCTTAAACGTGTTAATTTAAAGACGTAAGCGTTGAGCATCAAACCTGTTCTTTTATGGATATATTCATTTACTTTTACTAACTGAATATCCAGCATTTTTGTTGATGGCTTGTCACCTTTTTTTAAGATTTCATCACTGAAACTATATAAATTGTTTAAAATTTGATTATATTGAGATGGTAGTACATATGTACCAATACCTTGTTTTCGTTGTATAATTCGTTCATGTTCAAGTAAATCGAGTGCTTGTCTAATTGTAATTCGACTAACATTATATAATTCACAAAGCTTCCTTTCAGATGGTAATTTATCACCTTCTTTTAATTCACCAATATCAATATTATTTCTTATTTTCTCAGCAATTTGTAAATATAATTGTACTTGTGACTTCATAGCAAACTCCCCTACTGGTTATAACCAATTAAATTATAATTCTATCTTCTCTTTTTGTAAAGGTTTTCATTACAATAAATTTAAATGATGTGATACTCTGCGTATTTAATACATATTTAAAGATTTTTCAAATATGATTTTTTGTTAAATGTAAAATACGTTTGTCAAAATTCATCACTTTTCCTTACCATCCTTAAACCGTTCATACCCTTTGAAAAATGTCTTTCCACCCTCATAGTCCGTTACGCCACTCCAGCTACCAATACTAACTTTTTTACATTTAGGTACTTTCACCCAAGTGTTTTCATCGCACGAAAACATATAAGTATCTTTGTTCGTATATACATTTACGTAATAAATATAGCTATCTTTCGGTCGGTTAAATCTTGAGATTAAAGGTGCGATTCCATAAATGGTTTCTTCACTTTCAATTCTTTTATAATCTGGGCTATAAATCGTTTTAGCAGTCATCTCCCCAAGTCGTCTTGAATCTTCTTCAGTCGGACTTGACCAATAATTACCGATTTCTTTATAAATTAATATCGTTAGTGCTGGCAGTAACACTATCGACATAATAATCATATATAATGTTTGTAATTTTATTTTCATTTTTGCTAATTTGTGAATAAGCTTCACGAATAAAAAAATGAGTAAACTGCATATAATGATACCAACTGCAATTAGAATATATTCCATAATATTCCTCCTTTTGATTTATAATATCATAATTTATAGATAGTTTGCTTATCCACCTCGATAATAAAAAAATAAACAGAATTTCAAATTTGAACTCCTGTTTATTATACAACCGACCTATTTTTATACCTGATGATTTTAAAACTTCGTTTATACTTTGACCAGTCAAACAAACATATACAAAAGTCTGTACTTGATCATCTCGTAAATCATATCCACGTATATGTGCAATGGCAGCAATCATTCTCATTTGCATATACATAACTGACGCCAAGTTTGCTGGTATTCCAACTGCTGCTACAAATCCGCCGCCTATACCAGTAACTACACCTGAAGTTGTGCATTTAGCAGTTTGCCACTTTATTAAACTTTTAATTGCTTCTTCTTCGTTTTTAGCTCTTTTAAGATAACTATTTGCTAATTCTTCTGCAGATTGATTACCAGGCACACCATTTTCAGCTTTATCATATGTCCACTCTAAAACTTTACCTACATTTGATTCAGTTAATTCTTTCATCAAAATTCCTCCCCAAATTTTTATAATGATGACATTTCAATGATTATCTTTTTATATTCAGGTTATATTAAAAGTAAATAAATCCAGGAGGTCATACAATGTGGACAATGAATGATTATCCGAATAGCTGGAAGAACTTCGATGAACTAGAACGTAAAAAGGCGATTGATATCGGCAATGCGATGCTCAAGCAAGGCTATAAAGAAGATTTAATTCCAATCGCAACAAAGCAAGCACAGGATTGGTATAAAAATGCCAGTGATGAAGAACGCGCAACACTTAAACATAAAAAGATTACATTGCATAAAAAAGACGATTCAGTTAACACAGATTTAATCGATAATGATGTAGAAGTGTATTATGAAGATGAGCAATGGAAGGTCAAAACAAAAGATGCGAAGCGTGCATCCGCTACATTCGATACGAAAAAAGAAGCTGTTAATCGCGCCAAAGCGATTGCAGAAAACAGAGATAAAAAAGTGATTCAGCATAAGAAGGATGAATAAATTAAAGCTCAAGCCACAATCAAGCTTGAGCTATTTTTCATGTGAATGAAAGAATGTCACAGCGAGTTTGTCTTTTTATTGATTATTTTTTCATTTATTCGAAGAAAATCTTCGAAATTTAAAATATCGTTCATTATTCTATGCCAATTGAGTATCTTTGATTACCTAATTGGCTAATTTTTTTAAATTCATTCATGCGCAAATAAACGTGGTTTCCATGGGCACTTTTTTCACTCTTCTAAACTTTGTCCATCTCATCCCATGCTATTCTTTAGCATCACCAAATCTTCTTTCTATAGTTTGAGACCTTAACTTATTTCCCATTCTTCCATCTTCTGTATGTCTTATTTCTTCAACATCTTCTCAGTATTCTTGCCAAATGTGTCTTTGATTGCTTTTTATACTGTTTGTTTTCTGTACATTTATTTAGAAACGGACACTTTTACATACATTTGGGTTAGAATGATATAATTTATCTTCAACCAGAGGATAAATAAAATTCAAATCCAATATTTTATCTACTTTTCTTAGTAAATGATCCTGTGGCACTAAATCAGAGATTGCAACAACATCTAATTGATTTCTTTTATCTTCTGATATACTCAACAAAATAATCAACCCAAATCATTGTTAATACTATTGTATAAAAAAAGACTGAAGACTTCATCTCCGGAGGAGACTTTGTCTTCAGTATGACATGATTGGAAAACTTCCAATCATGTTTAATAAGCACGTATACTTCATATCAAATATAATAACAAACTTAATATTTATATTTAAAGATTAACTTTCTTACATTGCCTTTAATCGCAAAAGAACCACCAAGTTCGTATTTTGCCCATTTATTTTCATCATAACCATCAACACGTTCACCATAAGTACGTATACCTACAATTTGATATTTGCTATTAACTAATGGAGAGCCAGAGTTGCCACCTCTAATTTTGTCTTTCATCATCAATTCTTTACCGTTAGTCGTATTTCTCAGGAAATATGAACGATACCAATATCTTTTAGTGCCCCAATACGATTTGTAGTATGGATAGGCAACTGAATAAAGTGGCGTTCCTTTTTTTAAACTATTAATATAAGTTTCAGACGCAAACCCCATCGGTTGAACACTATTGGATAACTTTTTATATGTGTATAACAGCGCTAAATCTGCACCTTTTATCTTATATATTTTCTTTACTGCAAAGCTATAAGGCACATATGGACCATCACGATTCATTTGAAACGTTAAGTTTTTAGGACTTGTTGCCGTAAAACCTACCTTATCAATAACGTGTGCATTCGTTAGGATCGTATAATCGTCAATCACAACGCCAGTACCCATCATCGAACCACCATTTGAGCTGTATAAGTTTTTAATGTAACCAACTGCTTTGTACTTAGAAGTATTTGAATGACCCGCTGGCTTTTCACCTAAAGAAGTATTAGGAATTTGTTTAGCGAGCATTCCTCCAGCATACAAATTACTTTGCGTTTCTCCATCGTAGTAATAACCTGTTTCAATTGCTTGTGTACTTTTAGTAACACCAATTGTTGTAATTGAGGATACAGCTAGTCCGATAACCATCATTTTTTTCAGCATAGTTTGCTCTCCATCGTCTTATTAGATTTTTGTTTATAATGATTAATGCATAAATACCTTTACAATAAAAGGAATGCTTACAATCCTATCAACACTATATTGTGAAGTGTAAAATACCTTATTAAATATATATTATCTTGAAAATATATTGTTTGCAATATTAAGTTTATAAAAAACATGACTAGATAAATGAATATCTAATCATGTAAATGTTATTAAGAAACTTTAATCACTTTAGATTTACCTCTATTGCCAGATTTATCGACTAGGTAAATAGATAATTGGGTATTTTTCTTTTGCTTAGCTATCTTAACATTGAAATTCCCTTTTCTGTCTACTACAGCATATCCTACTTTAGATTTGCCTTTGTAAACATAAACCTTTGCATATCTTTCGCCCTTACCTGAAACAGATGTTGATTTTGTTGTTACTTTGTTAACTGTTGGAAGGCCAGGCGCAATCTTATCAATAACTTTTACGGTTACAACTGCACTCTTGTTCTTGTTGTAGTATGCATAGAATGAAATCTTAGTACCAGCTTTCTGCTTTGCAATCTTAAACGAGAATTTACCATTCTTAACAACAGCAGAACCGATCACTTTATTGTTAACTACAGCATATACCTTACTGTTAGACATACCCTTACCACCAATTACAGCTGAAGCATTGCTAATATATTTATTAGTAATTACAGGCTTAGCAACGACAACTGGTTTTGGTTTAGAAGTCGTCGGCTTAGTTGTAGTCGGCTTTGGTTTTGTTGTTGATGGTTTCGGCTGAGTAGTCGTTGGTTTTGTTGGTTTCGGTTTTTCTGTTGTTGGGCGTTCTGTTGTTGGGCGTTCTGTTGTTGGTTTTTCTGTTGTCGGACGTTCTATCGTCGGTCTTTCTGTTGTTGGACGTTCTGTCGTCGGTCTTTCTATTGTTGGACGTTCTGTTGTTGGTTTCTCTGTTGTTGGTTTTTCTGTTGTCGGTTTTTCTGTTGTTGGTCTTTCTGTTGTCGGTTTCTCTGTTGTTGGTCTTTCTGTCGTTGGTCTTTCTGTTGTCGGTTTTTCTGTTGTTGGTTTTTCTGTTTTTGGTCTTTCTGTCGTTGGTTTCTCTGTTGTTGGTTTCTCTGTTGTTGGTTTCTCTGTTGTTGGTCTTTCTGTTGTCGGTTTCTCTGTTGTTGGACGTTCTGTTGTTGGTCTTTCTGTCGTTGGTTTCTCTGTTGTTGGTTTCTCTGTCGTTGGTTTCTCTGTTGTTGGTTTTTCTGTTGTTGGTCTCTCAGTTGTTGGTTTTTCTGTTGTTGGTTTCTCTGTTGTTGGTTTTTCTGTTGTCGGTTTCTCTGTCGTTGGTCTTTCTGTTGTTGGTTTTTCTGTTGTTGGTTTTTCAACAGATGGTTCAGCAACAGTATTGTTCAAGTCTCGATATGATTTAACATAGATTGTTATATCACTAGATGTACCAGCAAAAGATGTAACACCATTATTAAACATAATATAACCCTTTGAAACACTTGTTTTGTCGTAATAATAGCTTTTTGAATCAATATGAGTCATTGCATCTCTAATAGCTTGATCAGTAGTTCTATATGCTATATAACTTGTGCTATAGAGTTCTTGGTAATCTTTTAATACTTTAATTTTGTGAAGTTTTCGCTCATAGTCACTATTATTATTTAATACTCCATCAGGAATAAATGATGGTTTATAAGTTTTTTCAACAGTTAAATCAATATTAGAGTAATCAGCATATGGTTGATATTGAGTACCAAATTCTGCTTTCGTGTTAAAGAAATTTTGAAGTTCGCCATTATTGTAGAATACAGTTATGTTAGTTACTTTCCATTTTCCTGATTTAATTAAATCATTTACTTCCTGTTCAAGCGTAAAAGTATCTTTATCGCTAGAATGTAAATATAAATACATTACATCTGATTTTTCATAATCCACATAATTTAGCATGATTTCAGAAATCTTTGCTCTAGAATCATCTAATACTTCTGCAGAAAATTTGATTTGCTCTCCATCTTTGAAAGATTGCTTATTAACACTAATACTTTTAAGTAATTTTTTAGGATCTAATAGTTTCTCTGTTGTCGGCTTTTCCGTTGTTGGCTTTTCTGTTGTTGGTCTTTCTGTTGTTGGTTTGTCAACAGCTAGCTGATCATCTGTAACATTAACAATAGCTGATGAGAAATCTGCTGTTCCAAAAGAATTTACAGTTTTATTATACTCGTATATAGTGTTTGATGATGTATCTTCTACTGAAACATATGATACCTGCCATGCTCCGGTTTCACCACTATCTGTAATAAACATTGAATATTCATATTTATTATTTCCTATACTTGTCATTCTATGAAACTCTTTATTACCAGTCTGTGGTTTTGACAGCTCTATGTAAGCTCTTGATATAGCTACATTATCTGTTGCTTCTACAATATACGTAACTGTATCTCCTACTTTTGCTGACTTTTTGTCTACTGTCACACTTTTAATTACTGGCTTTTCTACATCCGCAACACCACCAGTTACATTAACAATAGCCGATGAGAAATCTGCTGTTCCAAAAGAATTTACAGTTTTATTATACTCGTATATAGTGTTTGATGATGTATCTTCTACTGAAACATATGATACCTGCCATGCTCCGGTTTCACTACTATCTGTAATAAACATTGAATATTCATATTTATTATTTCCTATACTTGTCATTCTATGAAACTCTTTGTTACCAGTCTGTGGTTTTGACAGCTCTATGTAAGCTCTTGATATAGCTACATTATCTGTTGCTTCTACAATATACGTAACCGTATCTCCTACTTTTGCTGACCTTTTGTCTACTGTCACACTCTTGATTACTGGCTTTTCTACATCCGCAACACCACCAGTTACATTAACAATAGCCGATGAGAAATCTGCTGTTCCAAAAGAATTTACAGTTTTATTATACTCGTATATAGTGTTTGATGATGTATCTTCTACTGAAACATATGATACCTGCCATGCTCCGGTTTCACTACTATCTGTAACAAACATTGAATATTCATATTTATTATTTCCTATACTTGTCATTCTATGAAACTCTTTATTACCAGTCTGTGGTTTTGACAACTCTATGTAAGCTCTTGATATAGCTACATTATCTGTTGCTTCTACAATATAGGTTACTGTATCTCCTACTTTTGCTGACTTTTTGTCTACTGTCACACTTTTAATTACTGGCTTTTCTATATCCGCTGCCGCAAAGATCGGTTGTTGGAACAGAATATTAAATAACAAGCTCAATACTACAAATACTGACAAAACCTTCTTCATTCCGCTATCCCCTTTGAATTAAAAATATTATAATCTATCACAATATAATATCACCAAATTTAGTATGGTGGTACATATTTTTAGTAAAAGAAACCAATAATTTAAATAATGAAATTATATGTTAATTTATACATTCAACTGTATGAAATGAAACGTTTTCATTACTGAAAGTACAACAATTATCATAATTAATTAATCAGTTTCCTTACCTATTTCCTCTCTCATTATAAACATCGTTAACGTCATTAATTGTCGTTCAATATAGAAGTATAAAAAATATAGGATCAAATAATTAACCCATTAGTTATTGTCCAAACGATGTGACCATGTCCACTCCTAATTGGGCACTTACTCCCAACTCTCCCTCAGCCCCAACAAAAAGATACCTCCTCAAGTCAATTCGACTTCAGGAGGTGCCCCACTCTTATCCTATATTTCCACGCTTACTCTTTCCATATTGCTAAACGTCACGATTTCGTTCACACCGTTTCGTTTAAGTAGTGCTCTAATATCATCATTATAAATGCCGATATCATGCGGGAAATGGCTATCGGAACTCGTTGTGAACTGTACACCGTGCTCACTTAACACGCGCACAAATCGTTCACTCGGACATTGTTCTTTCACCGGATAGCGATACTTCAACCCGACATTTATTTCTGTCGCGACATCGTTAGCTGCTAACGCTTTCGCCACTTTCTCATAAGATGGCATGAGCAGTGTTTCATCTGGTCGATAATTAAATACTTTCAAATTATCTAAATGTGCGATAAAGCTGAAGATACCACTTTCCGCTGCTTTAATCACCGTTTCAAAGTGATCTTCATACAACGCTACTAAATCATAGTCGTTAAACTTACTTTCAAGCTCCGGATTATCAAATCCCCAGCCGTGATTAAAGTGTACCGAACCGATAATATAATCAAAGTCATATGGCGCAAGTAATGCCCTTAATTCATCTTCACCACCGACAAAGTAATCCGCTTCTATCCCCAGCTTCAGCGCCACGCCAGCTTCACGCCACTTATCTTTCTGACAATCAATAAACGCAACAAATTCACTCATCTTATGCGTCATTACCTGCTCTAGCCATTCCCTCTGACGGCGACCTAAATCCGTATCCGACACATCCATATATTTCAGAAAATACGCTCTCGTCTCTTCAAAGCGATATAAATGATCTACAATACCTACTTGCTTTAATCCTTTTTGCAGTGCAGTCTCTAAATACAAATCGAGCCACCACTCAGAATAGTCTCCTTCATTTAATCGTGTTTCAAATAGAGTCGCTTTACGCTCAATATCCTTCAACGTCCCGTCAGAAATATTCCCTTTAACCGCATCAATCGACTGAATCGTCTTATTAAAAAAGTTATTCGTATATGGTCCTTCTTCTAAATGAATATGGAAATCTACTTTCATAGCCACACCCTATTCTAAATAATTTTTATCATATCTTCCTCTTTAACATATAACTGAATCTTGTTATCTGTAATCTGCTGATATGTTCTATTCAGACGATCAACGTAAATCATCTCGTCCCCTATTTTAACATCATAACGTATAATTGACCCTAACATCGCTGTATGCATCACTTCGCCAACAATCGCTCGTGCGCCTTCAATCGGTTCAGGGCTAATAATTTCCGGGCGAATCGCTACATACTGTGCATCCACTAACGGTGCATTAAACACTTTCTCATATGTCGCTTTATTCAACACATTATAATTTCCAATAAACTTCGCGATAAACTCTGACTTCGGATGTTTATAAATATCATTCGGTGAACCTTCCTGAGCAATTTCACCGTCATTTAATATATACACATAATCACTTAACGCCATCGCTTCTTCCTGGTCATGTGTAACAAGTATCATCGTAATCCCTAACTCTAATTGCAGACGTTTCAATAACGATTGTAAATGTTTACGAATTTGTGCATCTAGTGCACTTAACGGTTCATCGAGTAACAGCACTTTAGGTTCTGTCACTAACGCACGCGCTAATGCCACACGCTGTTGCTGCCCGCCTGATAATTCCCTGGGAAATGATTTCTCCTTTCCTTCTAAACCAACGAGCGCAATCATTTCCTGAACTTTCGTACGAGACTCCGATTTATTTACTTTCTTCATATCTAATCCGAAACGTACATTCTCTTCTACTGTCATGTTCGGAAACAATGCATAGTTCTGAAATACCATACCAATTTCACGTTCTTTCGGCGATAAAGTATCAATACGTTTATCATCCAGTACGATTTCTCCAGAATCAATCGAATGTAATCCGGCAATACTTCTAAGTAACGTACTTTTACCACATCCACTTGGTCCTAATAACGTCGTTAAACTGCCACGCTCAATATTTAAATCCAGTGACTTTAATACCGCTTTCCCATTAAATTTCTTTACTAACTGCTTGATTTGGATGTAACTCATCGATTCGTTCTCCTTTTTTACGCATCGTTAATTTTAAAATCGCGAAAGTAATCAATGCTAATAATATGAAATAACAACTTACGATTGCACTCGAAATATGACCGTTCTTCTTTAAATTCTCCATCAGGAAGATTTGAATCGTCTTAAAGTTTGAACCTAATAAAATGTTAATCATAACGAATTCACCAAATAATACAGAGAAGCTGAGCAATGCTGACACGATGATTCCCGGCATGATATTTGGTAATATTATCTTCGTAAATGCCTGCATCTTCGTGGCGCCTAATATTTCAGCTGCCTCAACGAGTTGCACAACATTAATATTACGCATATTATTACGAATCCCTTGATACATAAACGGTAAAATACTGACAAAATACGCACCCGCTACTACAAAGATCATTGGTATGGAACTGTTTGAATAAGCCTTTAATAACCCTACACTTGAAATAATACCAGGCATTGTATACACACTGATAATCGCCCATTTAATAAACGGTTCAAGCTTCGGAAAATATAATACAATCCCGTAAATAGCCGGTACCATAATGATGACAGCGGCAATTGTCGTTCCACCGACAAGCAATAATGAATTCACCATTGACTGAATAAAGTCACCATCCGTAAATAACGCGCCATACCACTTTAACGTTATTCCTTCCGGCAAAATGCTATGACTCCACGCTGTTGCCAGTGAGTACATCAACGTGGCAATTAGAGGAACAATTAAATAAAGGCTAATACCGATTAAACTTAAGTTTTTAATAAAGCCTTTCATTAAATATCCCTCCTCATTCTATTCGTTAACCAGTCATTGACAACCATATTCACAAGTAATATGATCGCAAGAATAATGGATAAAGCGGCTGCAATTTCAGGTCGTGCAAAGATATCACCTGATACTGTTGCCCCGATACGAATGGCTAACATATTATATGAGCTACCGGTTAAGGCGTATGCAGACGCATAAGCCCCCATCGCATTGGCGAACATAATCGTAAATACACCTAACACACTCGGCGTAATAAACGGAATCGCAATACGCTTCCAGTATTGAAAGTCATTCGCCCCGAGTATCGTTGCCGCTTCTCTCCAGTGTTTATCCAGTCCGTCAAATACCGGATATAACAACATAATCCCAAGTGGTAACTGAAAATAAATATAAATTAAGATTAAGCCACTCCAGCTGTATAAATTAAATCCTTCAAGTAAATTCCAGCCTAATGTCTTATCCAGTAAGATAAATAGCCCGGTATTACCTAATAAAATAATAAATGCAAAGGCTAACGGAATCCCCGCAAAGTTACTCGTTAAATTAGCCATTACTAATATATTGTTCTGAAACTTTTCTGATTTAGATTTAATGGCATACGTTGCTATTAACGTAATGATAAGAGCAATAACACTTGAAACAACTGAAATAATAATCGAATTAATAAACGCCGTTAAATACATCGGTTTCGTAAAGACTTCCTGATAGTTACCGATCGTGAAAGCATCTTGAGCATTCGTCTGGAAACTACTTATTACCATCATTAAAAATGGATAGATTAAGAACGCAAATAACGATACGAACAAAATTATTATTGCTGTAATAAACAACGACTTACCTTTCATATGGACCTCCTTATAAGAAA
>NZ_JAOTIS010000023.1 GCF_025628935.1 Macrococcus capreoli | reverse complement strand
TCAACTTCTGTAACTGTAGCTGATCAAACAGCACCAGCAATAGATGTAAACCCAGTAAAAGCTGGCGATACAACAGTAGGTGGAACAAGTGAACCAGGTAGCACGATCACAGTAACATTACCAGACGGCACAACAGTAACAACAGTTACGAAACCAGACGGCACATGGACAGTGACAGTACCACCATTAAAAGCAGGCGACAAAGTAACAGCAGTATCAACAGATGAAGCTGGTAACGCGTCACAACCATCAAGTGAAACAGTACCAACTACGCCAGTAGTAGATACAACAGCACCAGTATTAGACGTAAACCCAGTGAAAGCTGGCGATACAACAGTAGGTGGAACAAGTGAACCAGGCAGCACGATCACAGTAACATTACCAGACGGCACAACAGTAACAACAGTTACGAAACCAGACGGCACATGGACAGTGACAGTACCACCATTAAAAGCAGGCGACAAAGTAACAGCAGTATCAACAGATAAAGCGGGTAACGCGTCACAACCATCAAGTGAAACAGTACCAACTACACCAGTAGTAGATACAACAGCACCAGAAGTTGTTGTAAATCCTGTAAACCCAGGCGATACAGTAGTCGATGGAACAAGTGAACCAGATAGCACAATTAAAGTTACAACGCCGGATGGTACAACAGTAACAACAGTTACGAAACCAGACGGCACATGGACAGTAACAGTACCACCAGTAAAAGCAGGAGATGTTATTACAGTCGTAGCAATAGACGATGCTGGTAATACATCAGAACCAGTTAAAGTAGTAGTAACTGGTGATAATACTGGAAATAACCCAGGCGGTAATACTGGCGGTAACACTCAAGGTGGAACTAAAGGTAATACACCATCAACGGATAATAACGGAACAGTGAAAGTCGTTGATAATACTAAAGGTTCGAAAGGTACTAAAGATGTTAAAGGTCACAACATCGGTAAGACTGAATTACCTGACACAGGTGAAAAAGATAATAGTGGTTTAGCAGCAGGTGCATTATTACTTGGAGGCTTAACATTATTAGCTGGACGTAAAAGAAAGCAAGAAGACGTTCAAACAGATGAGAAGTAATTAATAAATCAGAGAATCCCTTTGGGGGTTCTCTTTTTTTTACAATGCATGTTTCAAAATTGTTATATAACTGTAATACGAAAATTCAGATAATTACCTTATAATATAATTGTATATAGTAAAAATTTATGAAAATATTGATGTAGACTCTATCAAGGAGGGACGATATGTTTAACATAATGAAAACAGTAACGCTTTTCTTGACGCTATTATGTTCTTTATTGATTTCAACACATCATGCATTTGCAGCATCGCATGTCGTACTTGCAGTCGGACCGAACAATGCCATCGTCTCTTCGCTCTTTTTATGTTCAGGCGCATGCATCATGATGGTCATTGATAAATTTAAAAAAGATAAATCTTCAGAAGATCAGGAATAATGGATAAGCATTAAGAACATCAATAAAACGCTGAAAGTTTTATAAATTCAGCGTTTTAATTATGTATTAAACAATTTAAATAATATTTAACTTTATATATAGATAATGGATTTTCTAGATGAAATTGAGAAAATTCATGAAAAATATATTTAATTCGAATCAGAAAGATGTTAAAATAAAATTCAAGTAACCACCATTAAATACGAGAGTGATAAGAGGATGAAAATGAATAATACAGCATGTACATTACTTAACATTTATCGAAACATTGAAGTTGATGTTGCTTCAATATTGAAAGCACAATACGATCTAACATTATCTGAGTATTTAATCCTACACTTTATCGTGCAGGAAAAGGAAACTTCTATTACGAACATTAAAGGATATATGGATTATCCAACGAACAAAGTGACAACACGTATGAAGAAGTTGTATGGCATGAGACTAATAATGAAGGAACGTAAAAATGACGACGAACGTATCGTCACAGTTTATGCTACAGAAGAAGGCAAGGCGTTAGTGCAGTCTGTAGTGAATTTAGAAGTCTGGAAAGGTATTGCTGAATAATTGAAGTAAGTGGTGCATAAAGATTGGTATCTATCTCAATTTAAGAGGGAGAGATACCAATCTTTTTTTGCTGATAATATATTGGTAATTTAATTCACTTTTAAATTATTTAAGTATTTTGAAAATTCCTATAGATTTTTACTTAGTGATGCATTAAAATAAAAAGTGTAAATGTAAGCGATTTCAAATAAAGGGAGGATTCATAGGGGATGGAAAAGGTAAGACAGAAAAGGGAAATCAGTGTATGGTGGGCACTTGTACCACTTGTATTTATGATTGCGAGTATGTTATTTACTGTTGTCGTGCTGAAACAAGCACCACATATTCCATTAATGATTGGAACTGCCATTGCAGCGATCGTTGCGCATCAACATGGATTTACATGGGAAGAGATTGAAGAAATGATGTATAAGGGAATCAAACTTGCTTTACCCGCAATTGTCATTATTATATTGGTTGGTTTAGTCATCGGTGCCTGGATTGGGGGAGGCGTCGTTGCGACAATGATTTATTACGGTTTAAAGCTCATTTCACCAGGTCTATTTTTAGTTACGATTTGTATTATTTGTGGTATCGTGTCACTTGCAATCGGTTCAAGTTGGTCAACAATGGCTACCGTAGGCGTTGCAGGTATGGGTATTGGTTTAAGTATGGATATTCCGGCAGGCATGATTGCAGGTGCCGTTATTTCAGGAAGTTATTTCGGTGATAAGATGAGCCCGTTAAGTGATACGACCAACTTAGCATCGGGTTTAACAGGAACGCCGTTATTTGATCATATTAAACATATGTTCTTTACGACGATACCGGGTATTATTATTGCATTAATTGCTTATTTCATTATTGGACGTCAATTTTCTAGTGGTCATATGGATACGAAGAAAATCGATAGTATTATCAATGCGATGGAAGCGCAATTTGTAATTTCACCATGGTTATTATTAATTCCAGTCATCGTTATCGTACTTGTTGCATTGAAAGTACCGGCTGTACCAGCACTTGTTGTTGGAATATTGTTAGGTGCTGGTGCACAGCAACTTGTACAAGGTGACGATATGCGCACTGTCATTACGACATTGCAGGAAGGTTATACGATGAAGTCAGATAATAAATTAGCAACTGAGCTCTTTAACCAAGGTGGATTAGAGTCGATGTTCTATACGATTTCAATGACGATTGTCGCGATGACGTTCGGTGGAATATTAGAATTTAGCGGTATGCTGAATGCTTTAATTTCTAAAATTTTATTAGTAGCGAAATCAACGGGTAGCTTAATTGCTGCAACGATAGCAAGTTGCTTTATTACGAATGCAACATGTTCAGAACAATATATAAGTATTGTAGTACCAAGTCGTATGTATTTAAAAGCTTTCGTAGATAAGAATTTACATCCTAAAAATTTATCGCGTTGTTTAGAAGATAGCGGTACTTTAACGAGTGTATTTGTACCGTGGAATACGTGTGGTGTATTTATTGCGACGACACTCGGCGTTAGCGTTATGGAATATGCCCCATTTGCAATACTAAATTTAATCGTGCCGTTTATTTCTATTTTATATGGTTATACAGGATTTAAGATTGTAAAGCTTTCGAAAGAAGAAAGACATCATTTCGAACAACAAACAATGCAAACAACACAATTAGCATAAGATAAAAAAGACCGATTAAACTTTGATTGATAAAGTTTAATCGGTTATTGTGTGTTGAAAAGTATTATGTCGTATTTGTCGATCTTATAATTTAAATTCAGAATAAATCGTTTCTCTATAGCGTTCAATTAATAATCGGAGTGTTTGTGCATCATTTTTATTGAATTGAGTATTTGTTTTATCAAATTGAAGTTCATATTTTTGTAGAACTTCCTGCACGATTAAATTACCTTCTTCTGTTAAACGCGTACAAACTTTACGTTCGTCATCTTTACGGCGTTCCTTTGCTACAAGTCCCATCGCACGTAATTTTTTTGTCTTCGTACTGGCAGAGTCCATCTTATATGAGATGTCTCTTTGGATTTCAGCAATTGTACTTTCATCATCTTGATACAATTTGTGTAGAATTAAGAATTCTGTAAAAGAGATGCCATATTTGTCGTTAAGTGCTTCGTTTAAGGTCGTTTCAATTAAACTTACTGTTTTAAATAAAGATTGTTCTAGTTCGATCATAAAATTCGCCCATTTCTATTATTATTTTGCGGTTGGTGTTAAACATTTAACCGTGTGTTAACTGAAATGTTAATAAAATTTAGTTTCTCTAAATTTCATTATTTACACGTAATATATTTCATGACATCAACTTTGATAGTATATCATAAAAACAAATAGATAGCACCTATAAAATTTGACAATGATTAAAAAATGGGCATATTCGTTCGGTTTTTCATTCTTTTTTTAGTGAAAGTTGTGCTAAATTATATTAAAAAGTGGATGAAAAGAGAAGGGATTATAATTAAAATATGAATTTTTGTAACGAAGATAATATAATAAATCTTGTGATATTACTATTACAATATAATTTAATGCTATAATATATATTCAGTGTAAATTGTTGTGCTTGTTTAGTTATTAACTATTAAGAATATTTATTAGTGCGAATTAATATTATATGTTAATTTATAGATATATTATTTATTAAAGATGAATATTAAATGCTACTTAAAATTACAAGATGAAAATAGTTTTTTTATTCTGGAGATAATGCAAATAAGTTTTTGACAATTTAAAATTAAATTGCATCAAGTATGTTGTAGTAATAAATTTGAACAAATTGTGAATTTTATATTTTTACATTATATTATAGTAATTTTTGTAGATAATTTAAATATGACTTAAATAACGGAGGTTTCAAAATGACAGCAATTCAAATTAGAAAAGCGGACATGGCAGATGTAGAGAAAATAGAATATATACAAAATCATGCATTACAAGTATTAAAAAATGCTGAAACGTTAGATCCCGTTCCTGTAGGAGAATTAATGGAGAATATTAAACAAGGTCTAATGGCAGTAGCGCTTGTGGATGATGAGGTGGCAGCTTTTAGAACGATGCATGTCCCGGATGAAGATTATTTAGGGCCCTATGCGGGGATAGTGAATGCACAGGAAGAGGGTTTAATCTATTCGGATATTACGATTGTAGATCCTGATTATCGTGGATTATCATTACAACGTAAACTAGGAGAATGGCTATTTGAACAGTTTGAACAAGATTACAAAGTCATTATGGCGACCGTTCATCCGGATAATATACCAAGTTTAAAAGATAAATTTCATTTAGGCATGCACATTACTGCAATGGATAAATTATATGGTGGGAAGCTGCGCTTTATATTTAAGAAAGAGGTCCATAATAATTTCGAGATAAAAGAATTAACTCGAGTAAACATTGAAAACTTAAGTGCGATTGAACAATATTTGAACGAAGGATATAAAGGGATTTCAATGGCCGATGGAAAAATTATGTTTGGATCACTATTACAACTTAAGAATGATAGCATTATTAAATAATAGAGTGTATGATTAACTTATAATAATGTAATTTGGGGTGCATAAAATGACAAGCAATGAAAAGAAACGTGGCGGTTGTTTGAAATGGATCGTATTGATTTGTTTCATTATATTACTCGGGATAGGATTGTACGTGGGTTACGCTTATTTTAAAGTGCGTGATACAGCGAATTCAATTCAACATAAGATCGATGGCCGAGAGAAGTCTGAACTGAGAGACAAGAAAGTAAGTATTAAAGATAAAGATGCAGTAAGTATTGCGCTATTTGGTGTCGATGCCAATGCACAACGTCTTTCAACAGGTGATACAGGACGAAGCGACTCTATAATATTAATGAGTATTAACCCTGAGAAGAAGAAGACGGTAATGATTAGTGTACCACGTGATACATACAGTGAAATGGTAGGCAAAGGAACGCAGGAGAAAATTGCGCATGCTTATGCATACGGTGGTGCTAAAATGGCAGTACAATCAGTTGAGAAGTTAATGAACGTACCAATCGATTATTATGCGACAGTCAATATGGATGGTATGCATAAATTAATTGATGAAGTTGGCGGTATTGATGTAAAGAGTAATTCAACATTTAGTGCGAACAATTATAATTTCGTAAAAGGTGCAACTGTGCATTTAGATGGAAATAAAGCATTAGCATTTATTCGTGCACGTAAAAGTGAAGGTGCAGGTGGAGACTTCGGTCGCCAGGAACGTCAACAAATTGTAATTCAAGGATTAGCAGAGAAAGTATTAAATGTGTCATCAGTAACGAAGCTTGATTCGATATTGAAAAATGTTGAAGGCAGCGTAGTTACCGATTTATCATTTGATGATTTAAAAGGATTAGGATTATCTTATAGAGATGCGATGAATGATGTGAAGAAACAACAATTAACAGGTGAAGGTACGATAATGGAAGATAATTTATGGTACTTCTTACCGAATGAAGATCAAAAGCTTGAAGTCCGTAACTTATATATGGAGAATTTAGGATTATAGAGCGTCGTTACATGAAGCGTTTTCATTTTGGTGATATACTAAAGATGAAGATAAGAGAAGGGGCTGATTGTAAATGACATATCAACATATCTTAATTCCAGTTGACGGTTCAAAAGTGAGTGAGTTTGCGTTTCAAAAAGGGATTGACATTGCTAAGCGTAATGGCGCAAAAGTGACAGTAACGCATATAGTAGATATTCGAACGTATGCGAATGTGAGTGTAGATTACGGTTCAATATCTGAGCATGCAGATCGATTCACTGAAACAATGTTAAACGGCTATGCGCAAATCGCGCGTGAATCAGGTGTGCAGGATGTGGCTACACGCATCGGTCACGGTTCAGCACGCCAAGTGATCACGAAAGAAATAGTACCTGAGAGTCAATGTGATTTAATTGTTTGTGGTTCAAATGGTATGAATGCAATTGAACGTTTTGTAATGGGAAGTGTGTCAGAAGCGATTGTACGTTATGCGAAATGTGACGTACTTGTTGTTCGTTCAGAAACAGTGCCTGACAATTTTAAAGTTGCTGAATTTACTGAGGCATTCCAAAGAGAATATAATAGTAATTAATAAATGTAATATTATTTGTAAACACTAAACAGAGCACGTCAACCTTTTGATTGATAGGTTCGTTTAGTGTTTTTTTATTTTGGGAGAATGTGAGTGAGCCGTAAACATCATTTATCACTCAGTCGCATATCGAATTTAATAAACAATATTGTATTCGTTTTCAAAATGTGGTATTTTTGAATAGTCAAAAAATTTAAGTCATCTGATGACTGAATGAGTGAAAGTTTAAGGGGGATAAAAATATGGGTGAAAGAAGATCGAATGTGCGCTGGATGTTTGCGTTAATGTTTTTCTTAATTGGTGTTATCGCATATATGGATAGAGCGAATATTTCATATATCGCTGGACCGATGATGGAAGACTTACATATGTCTAAAGCACAATTTGGAATGTTAGGTTCAATATTTGCAGCAGGATATGCGTTAATGCAAGTACCAGCTGGGATAATGGCTGAGAAATTTGGACCGAAGAAGATGTTAACGTTTGCTTTAATTTGGTGGAGTGCATTTACAATTCTTACGGGTATCGTAAGGCATCATGGTTTGTTATATACAATGCGTTTCTTATTTGGTATTGGTGAAGGACCGATGTATCCTTCAAATGCTGTATTTAATACATACTGGTTTGCAAAGTCTGAGAAAGGCCGTGCTTCAAGTGCTTTACTTGCAGGTAGTTATTTCGGACCTGTCATTGCACCGTTTGTAACAATTGCGATTTATCAAGCATTTGGCTGGGAAGCGGTATTCTACATCTTTGGTGCAATTGGATTTTTAATTGCAATATTATGGGTTATCATTGCGAAAGACTTACCAGAACATCATAAAATGGTTAACGAAGCAGAGAAAGCATACATCATTGAAAATCGTGATGCAGTAGGCGGCGCTACGAAAGAAACAGCACCATGGGGTCGTTTCTTCAAACGCTTTAGTTTCTTTGCCATTGCAGGACAATACTTTGTTGTACAATTTGTTATTTCATTATTCTTAATTTGGTTGCCAACGTATTTACAGGAAGAATATCATGTCGTATTAAAAGAGATGCCATTTAAAGCAGCAGCGCCATGGTTAATTATGTTTATCTTAATTATGGCGGGTGGTTCGATTTCAGATGCGATTGTGGCCCGTGGACATTCTAAATTCAGAGCACGTGCAAGTATCGCTATCTTTGGATTTATCGTCTTTAGTGTATCATTATTCTTATCTGTACAAACAAATGATATGACGATGAACTTAATTTACTTATCATTATGCTTAGGTGGTGTCGGTTTATCGATGGGGATGAGCTGGGCATCTGCGGCTGACTTAGGTCGTAACTTCTCTGGTACTGTATCGGGATGGATGAACTTATGGGGGAATGTAGGTGCATTCTTAAGTCCGTTCTTAGGTGGGGTACTTGTTCAGAAGTTCGGATGGGATACGACATTCTATTTAATGTTAATTCCAGCAGCAATCGCAATTGTATTATGGTTCTTCGTGAAACCGGACGAACCGTTATTAGAAGAACACCGTTAATAATAGAAGAAAGACGATCGGATTAGATTCCGGTCGTCTTTTTTGTGATGTGTGGATGGGTGACATGTCACCTTAATATTAAATCAACTTTCTCACAGTTACTTGATACACAATATTAATAATAATTGCGGTTGCGGCGATTACAGTTAAAGCAAAGTGTTGCGGAATACCTGTCGCATAGCCATAAATAGTAATGAGCATCATCGCAGCGGGCAATAAGATATTCGTCAATTTAAATGCATTATACAAACCTGTAAATATCGTATACATTTCTTCTTTCGTTAATGAATCAATCAATTTGTCATCAAAGTCTGATTCAAAGTTCTCCGGTAAATCTTTCTCGGGATAGAGTTTATTAATCATACTGTAACCATAGTAGCGCATTATAATAGATAGAACTAATACAACAACACTAATAATACCCAAATAAAATGGTGCATCATTAATGCTGATCAACAACATTGATCCAAGTGCAAAATAGAACGAAATGATAATCGCGATATTCATTTCTGAGAATTTCTTAAACGACGCACGGTCCTGCTCTGAATGTTCCAGGTTAGGGTCATTATCAACTTTATATGCAAGTTTACTATAAATGAATGCCAGTATAGCAAAAATAATTGCTAATATGCATAACACGATAATATATGGGGTAGAAGTAAGTATATCGGTTACTGGTGTTTTCCAATAATCGATTGTTAATAACATCGTTACTGATAGTATGGCAATGATAAGTGGTAATATGTATTTTCTAAACATGGTAGCCTCCTCTTTTTTTAATAGTATACCCAATTATTCGAAGTTGAGACAGGTTAAATCAATTGATTGATTAGAATTATTACTATATAATAATTAATATAAATAACGAACTGAGGAGAGATTTAAATGGCTAAGAAAACACAAGAAAACAAAGTAGTTGTTGCTTTAAATCAACAAGTTGCAAACTGGACGGTATTATATACGAAATTACACAATTATCACTGGTACGTTAAAGGACCTCATTTCTTTAGTTTGCACACAAAGTTTGAAGAATTATATGATGAAGCAAATGTTTACATCGATGAACTTGCTGAACGTATTTTAGCAATTGAAGGAAATCCGATTGCGACGTTGAAAGAAAGCCTAGAATTATCAGTTGTTAAAGAAGCAAAGAAGAATTTATCAGCTGAAGATATGGTGAAAGATTTATCGAAAGACTTTGATAAAGTCATTAAACAATTAGAAGAAGGTAAAGAAGCCGCTGAAGCAGCAGGCGATGAAATGACGGCAGATCAGTTCTTAGGCATGATTACGTCATTAGAGAAACATAATTGGATGTTGAAATCATTCTTAGGTTAATAAAATTAATTCGTACACTTCAATAGTATTGGAGTGTACTTTTTTTTATTTTTATATAGAATGGATGTAAGTAGACGTAGGGGTGAACATAATGGAAGATAAGAACAGACAATGCGTTAGAATCGCTAAAATGTATTATGAAGAAAATTTAGGGCAAAAGGCAATTGCTGATGAATTAAATATTTCGAGACCTACAGTATCGAGACAACTTCAATATGCGAAAGAAATGGGAATTGTTAATATTACCATTCACGATCCATACGAAAGAAGCGAAGAATTGGCAGAGCTATTGAAAGATAAATATAACTTGAAGAAAGTTGTGATTAAAGAAGTTTCAAGTGATAAATATGAAATCGTATTAAGTGCGATATCGGAAGCGGCGGCAGAATTCCTGCACGAGAATGTTAAAAATAATGATATGGTGGGCATTAGCTGGGGCAAGACGATGTTTGAAATAGCTAATTTAATGAAGCCGACAAATTTAACGGGTGTTTCAACGATTCAGTTGAAAGGTGGTATTTCGTATTCAAACATTAAGACGAATTCACATGAAACGTTAGCACTATTTGCGAAGAGCTTTAATTCTATTCCACTTGATTTACCAGTACCAGTAATATTTGATAATAAACACGTGAAGCAACTGGTGAGTGAAGATCGTCATATTAAAGGCATATTAAGTAAGGCGGAAGAATGTGACGTTGCGATATACACGACTGGAACTGTACGTGACGAAGCATTGTTATTTAAGCTTGGATTCTTATCGGAATCTGAAGTGAAACGTCTGAAACATGAAGCGGTAGGCGATATTTGTTCTAGGTTCTATAATAAGAATGGGAAGATTGCCGATATATGGGTTGACGACCGTACGATGGGTGTTACGCTGGATACGCTGAAGCAAATTCCGACGAGTATATTAGTCGCTGGAGGAAAGCATAAAGTTGAGGCGATACGAGGTGCATTAACAGGTGGCATACCAAATGTATTGATAACTGATAGTATTACTGCCAAGCAATTAATTTAACCTGAACGAATTTTCATTTATTGTTTTTACTTTTGTTCAATCTCTGCTATAATGGTATTGAATATAAGGGAGGAATAATAATTATGAATTTAGCAAAGTATATCGATCACACAGCCTTAAAGCCAGAAACGACACAAGCGCAAATTAAGCAATTAGCAAATGAAGCACGTGAATATGGATTTATGAGTGTATGTGTTAATCCAACACATATTAAATATGCTAGCGAATTATTACAAGGTACAGATGTGTTAGTATGTACTGTTATTGGATTCCCATTAGGTGCAAATACACCAGAAGTTAAAGCATTTGAAACGAAATCTGCGATTGCAAGTGGTGCAGGGGAAGTAGATATGGTTGTTAATATCGGTGCAGTGAAGGACGGTAACTTCGACTTAGTACGCGAAGATATCAAAGCTGTTGTAGATGCTGCGGGTGATGTTACAACGAAAGTGATTATTGAAACATGTCTTTTAACGGACGCGGAGAAAGTGCGTGTATGTGAAATTGCAAAAGAAGTCGGTGCTGATTTCGTTAAGACATCAACTGGATTCTCAACAGGTGGCGCTACGGTTGCAGATATTAAATTAATGCGTGAAACTGTAGGACCTGATATGGGTGTTAAAGCAAGTGGTGGCGTACGTTCTTATGAAGATGTAATGGCGATGGTTGATGCGGGTGCAACGCGTATCGGTGCATCAGCAGGTGTACAAATTTTAAAAGGTGAGCAAGCAACGGGAGATTATTAATCTCTCGTTTTACAGAAATTGAATGTAAGCGGATACAAAAAGGAGGAAATTAAAATGAGAATGGTAGATATTATTGCAAAGAAACGTGACGGACAAGCATTAACGAAAGAAGAAATCGAATTCTTCATTAAAGGTTATACAGATGGATCGATTCCGGATTATCAGGCATCAAGTTTAGCGATGGCGATCTTCTTTCAGGACATGAACGATGAAGAACGTGCGAACTTAACGATGGCAATGGTTGAAAGTGGAGACCAGATTGATTTAAGTGCGATTGAAGGTGTGAAAGTTGATAAACACTCTACAGGCGGTGTAGGTGATACAACAACTTTAGTGTTAGGACCTTTAGTAGCAGCGCTTGATATTCCGGTTGCGAAGATGAGTGGTCGTGGGTTAGGACATACTGGTGGAACGATAGATAAATTAGAAGCGGTAGAAGGATTCCACGTTGAAATTTCTGAAGAAGATTTCGTGAAAATTGTTAACGAAGATAAATTAGCCGTTATCGGTCAAACAGGTAACTTAACACCAGCAGATAAGAAATTATATGCATTACGTGACGTTACAGGAACAGTTAACTCTATTCCATTAATCGCATCAAGTATTATGAGTAAGAAGATTGCAGCAGGTGCTGACGCGATTGTGTTGGACGTTAAGACAGGTGCAGGAGCATTCATGAAGACAGATGAAGATGCAGAAATGTTAGCACATGCGATGGTTAAGATCGGTAATAATGTAGGACGTAATACGATGGCAATCATTTCTGATATGAGCCAGCCATTAGGATTTGCGATTGGTAATGCATTAGAAGTGAAAGAAGCAATCGAAACTTTACGTGGCGAAGGTCCGGAAGACTTAACTGAACTTGTATTAACATTAGGAAGCCAAATGGTAGTATTAGCTGGCAAAGCAGAAACATTAGAGGAAGCACGAGAGAAATTACAAGAAGTGATTCGAAACGGTAAAGCTTTAGAGAAATTCAAAGTATTCTTAGCAAACCAAGGTGGAGATGCATCTGTAGTAGACGACTTATCTAAATTACCACAAGCGAAATATGAAATCGAAGTACCTGCAAAACAATCAGGTGTTGTAAGTAAGATTGTAGCAGATGAAATCGGTGTTGCTTCTATGCTATTAGGTGCAGGTCGTGCGACGAAAGAAGATACAATTGATTTAGCTGTAGGTTTAATGTTACGCAAGAAAGTCGGCGATAAAGTTGAAGCAGGCGAATCACTTGTAACAATTTATGCAAACCGTGATAATGTAGATGAAGTGATGGATAAGATTTACGCAAACATTGAAATTGCAGATCATGCTGAAGCACCAGTATTAGTGCATAAAGTGATTACAGAGTAATATGTGATATGACATCGAGTAGTCATGTGGTGACTCGAAATCGGGGAAATGCGTGCGCCATGACCGATAAACGTAATATATCAGTCATGTGCTAACGAAAAAATAAAATATCACAACCTAAAAATAGAGCAATCTATCATGTACTACCTAAAAGAGGAGAGATAACATGAAATTTAATAGAGTTCACTTAATCGTAATGGATTCAGTAGGTATTGGTGAAGCACCAGATGCAGCAGACTTTGGTGATGTAGGTAGCCATACATTAAAGCATACATTAGAAGGTTTCGAAGGGAAATTACCAAACTTAGAGCGTTTAGGTTTAGGTAATATCGCTGAATTACCTGTTGTTAACAAAATTGATAAACCAGAAGGTTATTACACTAAACTTTCTGAAGCATCGGTTGGTAAAGATACGATGACAGGACATTGGGAGATTATGGGCTTAAACATCGATAAACCGTTTAAAGTTTATCCAGATGGTTTCCCTGAAGAGTTAGTTACTGCAATCGAAGAAATGACTAGTCGTAAAGTAGTAGCGAATAAACCAGCTTCAGGTACAGCGATTATCGATGAGTGGGGCGAACACCAAATGAAAACCGGTGATTTAATCGTCTACACTTCAGCAGATCCTGTATTACAAATCGCTGCACATGAAGACATTATTCCATTAGAAGAATTATATGAAATTTGTGAGAAAGTGCGTGAATTTACGAAAGACCCGAAATACTTAATCGGCCGTATTATTGCACGTCCTTATGTAGGTGAACCAGGCAATTTCACACGTACTTCAAATCGTCATGACTATGCATTAAAGCCATTTGGTCGTACAGTAATGAACGAAATGAAAGATGCAGGACTTGATGTGATTGCAATCGGTAAGATTAACGATATTTATGATGGTGAAGGCGTAACCGAAGCAATCCGCACGAAAGATAATATGGACGGTATGGATAAGTTAATGCAAGTCATCAATAAAGATTTCAAAGGTTTAAGTTTCTTAAATTTAGTTGACTTTGATGCATTATACGGTCACCGTCGTGATAAAGCTGGCTATATGAATGCGATTAAAGCATTTGATGAGCGTCTAGGTGAAGTGTTAGAAAGCTTACGTGAAGATGACTTACTGATTATCACAGCTGATCACGGCAATGACCCAACGATGCCAGGTACTGACCATACGCGAGAATATGTTCCATTATTAATGTATAGTAAATCACTTGAAAGTGGAGCACTTGAAGGCCATACAACATTTGCATCAATCGGTGCAACAATCGCAGATAATTTCGGTGTGACATTACCTGCATTCGGGAAAAGTTACTTATCAGACTTAAAATAAATAGTATGAAATATAGAATTATCAAATCGACTCATCCTGTATTGAAAAATAGGATGAGTCGATTTTTTTTAATAAAAAATTTTTATTTTTTTTGTGTGTAATAATATTATATTTTTATAATAATTAAAGTTATAAAATGTATATGTATAATTTAATTGTATTGTTCGATTTTTTAAAAAAATTATTATAATCCCTTTGTTATAAAGACTTTTGTAAATAATTATAAAAAATTTGATTAGATAATATTGTTGTTTACTATATAATATTCATACATCACGTTCTATTTTTATAGTTTTAAATATAATAATTTAAGTGCTATTTAAATTATAGTTGCGTTATGCCTATTTATCATTCCTTGTTATTAGTATGCAAAGCTTATATAATATATCATGTTAAGTAAATGAATAATAGAAACCTACGCCATAAGAGAAAAATTACAAGAAAATTAAATGAGGTGTCTTATGACAAAAAAACAAAAAAGAATGTTCAATTTTAGCGTGATTGAGGAAAAAGTAAGATTTAAATTATATAAAGCAGGAAAGCAATGGGTAAAAGCCTCATTAAAAGATTTAGAGCTACTAAAAATAATGGGACCTTCATTTATTTCTAGAAGTCTAGATACGAAATCAGTAGAAACAGAAGTAACGAAAGAGAAGCATCAGTCTCATACGTTACTAAAAGCCTCTGCGTTAATTGGTGGGATAGCTGCAACAAATACATTAAATAATCAGCAGGCATTTGCAGCAAGTGATGCCCCTGTCACAAGTGAACTAGCTTCATTTAGTGAAACAATTGCGAATCAGAATTCAACAGTATTATCGAATACAACGGCAAGTACTGAAACTTCTGCAAGTGCAACTGATAATAGTCAATCAACTGATTCTACAACATCAGCAACTTCAGAATCAGTGAAAGATACAACTGCACAAGATAGTGCGTCAAATTCTGTTAGTCTATCAGAGAGTAAATCGAATAGTATATTGGTAAGTGAATCAGAAAGTAAGTCGATTCAATTATCAGAAAGTATGTCTGAAAGTAAATCAGCGAGCACTTCTGAAAGTGTAGCGAAAGACGGATCTAATACAAGTACGACAACAAGTAACATTTCATCTTCAACAGATACAAGTTCTACACAATCTTCAAGTTCTGCTAAAAGTAGTACTTCATCGTCAGCAGATGTTAAATCAGATGCTGTGAAGTCTAGTACGACGTCACAAAGTAGCACGAGCACAACAAGCAATACTACAACAAGTGTGTCAGATAGTAGTACGGCTTCTTTATCGACGACAACTTCATCGTCACCAGTGACAAGTAATGCCCCTGTTTCTTCATTAGCAATGAAACAATTAAGCTTATCATTGGATTCAGCTACGATTCAAAATTTAACGACAACATCAACTGCAACATCTACAACGTATACAGGTGTTGGATTTGATAAATATAGTAACGTAAATATTTATTATAAATTGGTAGTTACAAATACGGGTGGAGCATTGAAATTCACTTATACTGTGACTTATGATAATCCCGATACTGTGACTGTTGAAAAACCAAATATTGCAGGTCCTGTTCAGAACTCTCCTGAAACGGCAGGTACATTGATTGACTTAGGTACTGGATTTGGTCCTGTTACTACTGCGACTTCTTATTTTACAGATTCTACTGGGGCTAAAGTATCTTCGCCTGGACAGTATACTATGTCGGTTTATGATCAAGGGAATGGACAATATACATTTTCTAAAAGGGATACTAATGCGACCTATACGACATCTGGTTTAAGTATGGTTACAGAGTGGACTGCGCCAATTACAAATACAACGGGTGATTTGAGTTATGTATTCAATCCGTATGCTACACAAGATAATACTGCAACAGGTAGGGTAAATTATTTTAGTGATACGATTACTGGTGTAGATCCAGTACAATCAGCTTCAGTAAGTACTTCAACGAGCACGTCGAAAGTTAACTCAACTTCAACTTCGACTGCTACAAGTACGTCAGTGTCAACTTCTATAAGTAATTCAGCAGTAACGAGTACTTCGGTTGCGAATTCACAAAGTGTAGCAACGAGTACATCAATTGCGAATTCACAATCAGTAAGTACATCGATTGCGAATTCACAGGCGACGAGTACGTCAACTGCTAACTCTGTGTCAACTAGCACATCAAACGCGAATTCACAATCAGTAAGTACATCAATTGCGAATTCACAAAGTACATCTTCCTCAATGAGTACATCTGTTGTGAATTCACAAAATACATCAACTTCAACAAGTGGATCAATAGCCAATTCAACAAGTGCATCAACATCAGCAAGCACTTCTAAAGTGAATTCACAAAGTACATCAACATCACAAAGTACATCAGCAGTAAATTCAACAAGTGCATCAACATCACAAAGTACATCAATTGTAAATTCAGCTAGTGTGTCAACATCTACTAGTACATCTGTTGTGAATTCTCAAAATGCATCAACATCAACGAGTACATCTACAGAAACATCTTTAAGTGTTAGTACTTCAAAAAGTACATCAACGCAACAAAGTCAATCAGAATCGACAAGTATAGTAGAATCGAAAAGTCAATCAACATCACTGAGTGTTTCAGATTCGAAGAGTGAAAGCGAAGCTATCAGTATGTCTGATTCGTTAAGCATTTCAGATTCGAAGAGTGAGAGTGAAGCAATCAGTGTATCAGATTCATTAAGTATTTCGGATTCGAAGAGTGAGAGTGAAGCGATTAGTGTATCAGATTCATTAAGTATTTCGGATTCGAAGAGTGAAAGTGAAGCAATTAGCGTATCAGATTCACTAAGCGTATCAGATTCGAAGAGTGAAAGCGAAGCGATTAGTACATCAGATTCATTAAGTACATCAGATTCTATAAGTACATCGACGTCAATCAGTGATTCTGAATCACAAAGCATTTCAAATTCAGTGAGTGTTAGTGACTCGACGTCAACATCAATCAGTGATTCGACGAGCACATCAATTTCATTAAGTGATTCAGTATCAACATCAACATCAACAAGTGATAGTGCATCTACATCATTAAGTGATTCAAATTCGGTTTCTACAAGTGACTCGACATCGACATCATTAAGTATGTCAGATTCATCAAGTGTTTCATTGAGTGATTCAGTATCAGTTAGTACGTCACAAAGTGACAGTGACTCAACTTCTATATCAACATCAACGTCATTAAGTACATCAACATCAATCAGTGACTCAACAAGTGCGTCGATTTCATTAAGTGATTCAGTATCAGCGTCAACATCAACGTCAACAAGTGATTCAAATAGCGCATCAACATCATTCAGTGATTCAGTTTCAACGAGTACTTCGGTGAGTGATAGTGATTCAGTTTCAATTTCGAATTCTAAATCGTTATCGGAATCAACTTCTTTAAGTGATTCAACAAGTATGTCGATTTCATTAAGTGACTCAGTATCAGTGTCAACTTCGACATCAACAAGTGATTCAAATAGTATATCAACGTCATTCAGTGACTCAACATCAATGAGTACATCTATTTCATTATCAGATTCAACATCACTTTCTGGATCTAAGTCATTATCGACATCAACGTCAACAAGTGACTCAACAAGTACATCTATTTCAAATAGTGATAGTCAATCTATTAGTGAGTCAGATAGTGTTTCGACAAGTACGTCATTAAGTACTTCAGCGAGCACATCAACATCAGATTCGATCAGTACATCGACAAGTGATAGTGAATCGACAAGTACATCGTTATCATTAAGAGATTCATTAAGTACATCGACAAGCATATCTGATAGTACTTCGACGAGTACTTCATATAGTGATTCAGTGTCAGTATCTACTTCGGTATCGACAAGTGATAGTGAATCAATCAGTACTTCAGTAGGTGATTCAAAATCATTAAGTACATCTAATAGCGAAAGTGTATCGACATCATTATCTGAATCAATCAGTACATCATTATCGAATTCGACGAGTGATAGTATTTCAATTGCTCAATCGACTTCAATCTCAACTTCAATTTCAGAAAGTGATAGTACGTCTAATAGTATTTCAGCTTCGACATCTGTAAGTACTTCATCAAGTGATTCAATCTCTAATTCAGATTCGCTTTCAACATCAACAAGTGTTTCTGAATCTAATTCGACGAGTGACAGCATTTCAACAAGTACTTCACAATCTTTAAGAGAATCGACAAGTGTATCTACTAGTGTGTCAGATAGTGATTCAATGAGTAAATCATTAAGTGACTCAGTATCAACATCGACATCAACAAGTGATAGTAACTCAACGTCAATTAGTACGTCAGCATCAATCTCAGTAAGTACATCAACAAGCGAAAGTGACTCAACAAGTAAATCATTATCAACAAGTGTATCGACAAGTACATCAGATAGTGATTCAATTAGTGTTTCGTTAAGCGATTCAGTATCAACAAGCACATCATTATCAACAAGTGATAGTATTTCGACGAGTGATTCACAATCAGTAAGTGTTTCAACAAGTGTATCGACAAGTACGTCAGATAGTGACTCAACAAGTAAGTCGTTAAGTGAATCAGTGTCAACGTCAACATCAACGAGTGATAGTGATTCAACGTCAATTAGTACGTCAACATCAATCTCAGTAAGTACATCAACAAGTGAAAGTGACTCAACAAGCACATCATTATCAACAAGTGTATCGACAAGTACGTCAGATAGTGATTCAATTAGCGTTTCGTCAAGCGATTCTGTATCAACAAGTGATTCAGTATCAACAAGTGAAAGTGACTCAACAAGTACATCACTCTCTTTAAGAGAATCTTTAAGCACATCAGCATCAACGAGTGATAGCGTATCGACAAGTACATCTTTAAGCGATTCAATTTCAACATCAACGTCATTAAGTGAAAGTGACTCAACAAGTACGTCTGATTCATTATCAACTTCGATTTCTACATCAGCATCGACTAGTAAGTCAGATAGTACAAGCTATAACGATTCACAATTGGCAAGTATTAGTACGTCATTTAGTCAATCAGTATATGAAAGTGAAAGTTTAAGTACAAATAACAGTACATCAGTAAGTCAATCAATTAGTTTATCTACTGCTCAATCTGATTCGATAAGTACGTCTCAAAGTGAAGTGATTAGTGCATCAATTAGTAATTCAATTGTAGCAAGTGAAAGCGAATCACAATCTACGAGTGAAGAAGTAAGTACATCAATATCAGTTTCTCAAGCAGTTTCAGATTCAATTAGTCAATCAGATAGTACATCAATTTCGGTAGCGCAGTCACAATCTGTAAGTACATCAAATTCAGATAGTGCATCTATTTCAACAAGTACATCACTATCAGATTCGACATCTGTTGTAGAGTCGACGAGCGTATCAACATCGTTTAGCGATTCAACATCAACATCGATTGCAACGTCAGAAAGTGATTCAGCAAGTACGTCTAAATCATTAAGTGAATCGCAATCAACAAGTGTGCAAATTTCAGAATCGGATAGTACTTCTGTAAGCACATCAGAATCTACATCAAAGTCATTATCAGATTCAACAAGTAAATCGGACAGTACATCAATTTCAATCGTTCAATCACAGTCTGTAAGTACATCGAATTCGGATAGTACATCAATCTCAATGAGTACATCACAATCAGACTCGACATCAGTGGCAGAGTCAACTAGTGTATCAACATCATTCAGTGATTCAACATCAACATCGATTGCAACATCAGAAAGTGACTCAACAAGTACTTCTAATTCGCTTAGTGAATCAGTTTCAACAAGTGTGCAAATTTCAGAATCAGCAAGTACATCAGTAAGCACATCTGTAAGTGAATCACAATCGTTATCAGATTCAATAAGTAAATCGGACAGTACATCAATTTCAGTTGTACAATCAGAATCAGCAAGTACATCGACTTCAGACAGTACATCGATTTCAACAAGCCAATCAGAATCAGCAAGTACATCTTTATCTAATAGTACGTCACTTTCTAATTCTATTAGTGAATCAGAAAGTGCATCAGTAGTAGAAAGTACGTCGATAAGTGCATCAACATCAGCATCGACTTCGTTGAGCATTGCAAATAGTGATTCAGTAAGTACATCATTCTCGACGAGTGAATCAGGATCTATCAGTACATCGACAAGTGATTCAACGTCTTCAAGTACATCGCTATCAAACAGTACTTCAGAATCAGCAAGTACATCAGTTGCAGCATCAGAATCAGTAAGTACGTCATTAAGTGAATCGATTTCAACATCAACATCGATTTCATTAAGTGATTCGACAAGTACGTCACAATCAACATCGCTGAGTGACTCGGTTTCAAATTCTGAATCTGCATCAACAAGCATTTCTGTTTCTGAATCAGATTCAACATCAATATTAAATTCAAGTAGTGTATCAACGTCATTTAGTGAATCACAATCAGCGAGTATATCAACTTCAATGAGTGATTCAACGAGTACATCAATATCATTAAGTGAGTCTCAATCAACGAGTACATCGACAAGTGAAAGTGATTCAACATCAATTAGTAAATCAACTTCATTATCTGATTCGATATCAATTTCAGATTCAATCAGTCAATCGACATCATTTAGTGAATCGCAATCAGCAAGTATATCAACGTCAACGAGTGATTCAACAAGTACATCAACATCATTCAGTGAATCACAATCAACAAGTACGTCGTTAAGTGAAAGTGATTCGACTTCTGTGAGTACGTCGACTTCAGTTTCTGATTCAACATCTGTATTAGAATCAGAAAGTACATCAACATCGTTCAGTAACTCACAATCATTAAGTACATCCGTTTCGACAAGTGATTCGGCAAGTACATCGACGTCATTTAGTATTTCGCAATCAATAAGTACATCAACATCGTTAAGTGATTCAGAAAGTACATCAACATCACTTAGTGAAAGTACTTCAAGCTCGTTATCGGTGTCTGTAAGTGATTCGGCATCTTTAAGCACATCGAATTCAAACAGTCAGTCGATTTCGTTAAGTGATTCAACTTCAATCTCAGACTCACAAAGTCAATCGACATCTATGAGTACGTCAACATCTAACTCTGATTCAGTTTCAGTATCAGATAGTATGTCGCAATCAGTATCAACAAGTAACTCAAATTCAGTTTCTGCTTCAAACTCAACAAGTGTTTCTGTTTCAATGAGTGAAAGTGATTCAACATCAATATTGAATTCGACGTCAAATAGCGTTTCAACTTCTGGTTCAGATTCAATATCAGTCTCAGACTCAACAAGTACATCGATATCAACAAGTAGTAGTAATTCAATATCAGTGTCGGATTCTATTTCGACAAGTACATCAACATCAACATTTGAAAGTACGTCAATTTCGACTTCATTAAGTCAATCAGATTCTCAGTCAACGTCTGAGTCGGTATCTTTAAGTATTGCTAACTCAGTGTCTGAAAGTACATCAACATCAATAAGTGATTCGAAAAGTATTTCAGCAAGCACGTCAATTATTGTATCGAATAGTACGTCAACATCAGTGAGTACAAGTGATTCAATCTCAACAAGTATTTCATTGTTAAATAGTATTTCAACATCTACGTCAATGAGTAATAGTGGATCTATTTCTACGAGTACTTCGTTCAGTGATTCAGTTTCAATGAGTAATAGCAATTCAATATCTGCAAGTATTTCAACAAGTACATCGACAAGCAGTTCATTGTCTGAATCTATAAGTACTTCAGGATCTACTTCAGGTTCTGAATCAGTATCACTTAGCACATCGCAATCGAATAGTGTATCAAATTCAACAAGTGCATCAGATTCGACAAGTACTTCAACAAGCACGTCAGTGAGTCAATCAATTAGCGGATCTATTAGTGCAAGTGTTAGTGAATCAGCATCGGTATCAACATCATTCAGTCAATCGATTTCTGGAAGTGTAAGTGCATCACTCAGCGATTCATTATCAACAAGTACATCATTCTCTGATAGTGTGAGCACTTCTAACAGTGTATTCACTTCAATTGATAACTCATTAATAGCGAGTCAAAGCACGTCATTCAGTACGAAGAACTCAATCAGTACTTCGACGTCAGTATCAGGAAGTGAGTCATTATCGAATTCAACTTCGGTATCAACAAGTACGTCACTGTCTAACTCAACATCACTGAGCACATCAACGTCTGTAAGTACGAGTACATCATTGAGTCTTTCAGATTCAACAAGTACATCAACATCTTTAAGTTTGAGTGGATCGCTTAGCACATCAGATTCATTAAGTACATCAGCTTCAACGAGTGCAAGTACATCAACATCTAACTCAACATCATTAAGTACATCGTTATCAGCAAGTACGAGTACTTCAATCAGTAATTCAAATTCATTGAGTACATCAACGTCAGCAAGTACAAGTGCATCAGTATCGAATTCAGCATCGTTAAGTACGTCACTATCAGCAAGCACAAGTACATCTTTAAGCACTTCTGACTCGTTAAGTACATCATTGTCAGCAAATACAAGTATGTCTGTATCAAACTCAGCATCGTTGAGTACATCATTGTCAGCAAGTACGAGTGCGTC
>NZ_JAOTIS010000022.1 GCF_025628935.1 Macrococcus capreoli | reverse complement strand
CCTGATTGAATCCCGAAAACCTTAATTCAGGAGTGATATTTTGTCCATTAGGAAATAATTTTTGTAATAAACCTTTTTTTAATTTCTCATAAGAATCTAGCTTTCGCTGAAGAAGGGTAATTGTCTGATTAACCTCGGCAAAAATAAGTCCTATTTTTTCTTGTTCTCCTATATTCGGAAAGCATATTTTACGAGAATCCATATTTTCTTTGGTAATATGAATCATTGTTGAGCCATTTGTATTATTTAATATTTTATTTTTATCATAATTCATCCACGAATAAAGATAATGCTTATCTAAATTTTCATAAATAATATTTACTTTCCAAATATGATAGTGATATATTACTTTCTCTTCATTCCAAAATTCAGGTCCAAAGGTGGTTGCCCATAAATATACCAAGTCTCCTTTTTCAATATATTTGTCTTTTGATAGTTCTAAATTTGAATAATACCATTGATTATTTGTATTAAAATTTCCAACTCTCAACACCCTATATTTACCTTTATCCAAAAGTTCATGTTGCTTAAATGCTTTACCATTTATAAATTGAACAACTTCCCCCAACTCACGCTGTTCCCAAGCGTCAGTAAATCCTTTAAATCTAATATCAGGTACATTACTCATATTTGAACACCTCTAATGCCGCTTCTAACCACGCTTGATCTTCCTCATTCGACGCCGTTAGTTGCTGAATAGACTCATATATGCTCTTTTCTAAGACCTTTCTCTCTTCTCTTATCTCTTTAATTTCCTTAGCCAAAGCCACCATATCTACAGGTTCTTCCTCTTCAAACGTATCAACATATCTCGGAATATTTAAGTTATAATCATTCTCTTTTATCTCATCAAACGACGCTAAATAAGCAAACTTCTCAATATTCTCTTTCTTCTGATACGCCTCAACAATCTTCGTCACACTTTCTTTCGGCAAGAAATTCTGTGCCTTCTTCTTCTCAAACTCCTGACTCGCATCTATGAAATACACATCACGTGTCGTCCTATTTTTCTTCAGAATAATGACAGTAGTCGGAATACCAGTACCAAAGAATAAATTAGCTGGTAATCCAATAATCGCCTCAATGGAACCGTCTTCTAATAATTTCTTTCTAATTTCTCCTTCAGCTGCACCTCTAAACAATACGCCATGCGGCAGAACAATAGCCATTGTTCCAGTTTCTTTTAAGTGATAAAAACCGTGTAATAGAAATGCAAAATCCGCTTTTGTCTTGGGTGCTAATCTTCCATATCTATTAAATCTAGAATCATCTAAAAAAGATTTATCCGCTGACCACTTAGCTGAATATGGAGGATTCATTACAACACTATCAAATGTATATGGTTCATCTGTTGGCCAATCTCTATCTAAAGTATCGCCATTACGTAATCTCATATCTTCCGCATCAACATTATGTAATATTAAATTCATTTTTGCTAAATTGTATGTCGTTGTATTTAACTCTTGACCATGGTACTTAATTAATGAATCTTCGTTTAAATAGTTTTTAACATTCAACATTAATGATCCTGATCCCATCGTTGGATCAAATACTGAGAATATCTGTTTTTCTTTTTGTCCAATTGTCACAATCTGTGCCATCATATCAGAAACCATATGTGGTGTATAGAATTCCCCAGCTTTCTTACCCGCTTCTGATGCAAATTGACTTATTAAATATTCATACGCATCACCAATGACATCACCTTCATGACCTAACAAATCAATATCATTTAATTTCTTAATGACTTCTGTAATTGTAATATTACGTTGTTGCGGGTTAGAACCTAACTTATTTGAATTTAAATCTACATCATCAAACAAACCATTAAATTGCTGATAATTACTTGAAAGTTGTACAAAAGCTTTCTTCAAATCTTCTATTTGAAATACATTTCGTTTCGCTTTCTCTGCCAATGTATTGAATAAGTATTCAGGTGGTATTTCATATTTCAATTCATCTTTTAAAGAAGTTACTAGTATTTCTTTTGTATCTTCATCTTCCAACAATGATTTATAAAATTCAGTTTGTTTTTCTACAGTATTATATTCATCTAAACTTTCAAAATTCATTTTTATATTTTCTTCCAACAATTTATCTGATAGGTATTTATAAAATATCAAACCTAATAAGTAGTTTTTGTATTCTGAAGCATCCATCTTACTTCTTAAATTATCTGCTGCACTAAATAATGCTTGATTCAATTCTTTTCCCATAATTAACCTCACCATGTTCATTTTTTGAAATTGATATACAATTCAAATTTTAAAGTACTTTAAGCAACAATACTAGCAATGAATACAGATTAGTTGAATTTGTCAAGTTCAAGCTTGTTAACCAATATTTTTAAGATATCAATTATATTTAGTTACTATCAACTGATTGTTTTTATTTTTATCGTTTTTCAATAATTTTTATTGTTTTTCGATAAAATATATGTTAATATTTTATTGAAAATCGATAAAGGAGTGTTTCAATTGAAAAATTTATATAATAACAACTGGCTTTTGTATTTGCTAATTCCTTTAGGTATTGGAAATTTAGTAGTAGGCGTCTATAAATTGTTTTCACGAGAAGAAATATTATTATTTTCAACTAGTTCAGTAGATCTATTCATACATTCACTCGCCATTATTTCATTTATTATTCTCGTGTTTCAAACGATAAAAATAAAAAAACTATTTATTAAAAGTAATAATCATATTCAATCAATTTATGATAGTATTTTCTTAACTTCTAATATTAGTTTAATTTTCGGTGCATCTACTGTATTATCATACTTACTAAATACAAAAGTTGATAAATATCTTGATTTAAATTTCACTTGTATTTCGTTCATTTTAACGATATCTATAGTGTTGCTCTCAACGCTGTCTATCTTTGATGAATATGAGAAGTTAAAAGAAGAATCTGATTTAACAATTTAATAGGAGGCACTAATGATTATTATTAAATTAGATGAAATCCTTAAAGAAAAAAATGTGTCTTTAACAGAACTTTCGCAAGCCATAGATATTACAATAGCGAATTTATCAATACTAAAGACTGGCAAAGCAAAAGCTGTCCGTTTCAGCACTTTAGAAGCAATTTGTAAATATTTGAATTGCCAACCTGGTGACATTATTAAATATGTGGATTAGATGATGCTAATTAATCAAATACAAAGAGCAATCCAAGACCTCACTCTTGGATTGCTCTTTAATATTTTAGGTATCATTTACAACATAATTTCACTTCACACCACAATTCTACCTCTCAAATTCCAACACCATTTTAAACACGCCTTCACTCACTTCAATTCTTCCATCTCCGCTTTTTAACGCCATAAGCTAAGTTGAGGATTAGACTAAACCTTATTTTTCATCAGAATTTTTGTAAAAGAAAAACCACATTTCAATAAGGAATGTGGTCAACATATCAATCTATCTTGTCATTTTCATATAATTTTCAACTTCTTAATTCAATAAGGGATTCCAAAGCCATGAAATATTTTAAATCTTTCTTTGTATTACCTCCTCTATACCCCTATCATTCCAACAACCAATCTATCACATTCAATTTCATAATACCGTTATAATTAGCCGTCTTATTAAACTGATCCAGAGTCAACAAATACTTCGGATACTGGTCATCGATAGATTCTAAAGCACGCAGTTCTCTTTTCAAAGTGCCTTCATCCAGTGTTGTTAATGCCACTTGATAATATGAAATATTATTATCAGCATCAATCGCTACAAAATCCACTTCAAATTGATTATTCTCACCAACGTACACTTCATATCCTCTACGCTTCAGTTCAAGATATATAATATTCTCTAAAATATGACCATAATCTTCTAAATGATCTCTTAACACAAGCTGTCGTAACCCTGTATCAACCGTATAGTATTTAGATTGATTTTCAAGTAACGCTTTTCCTTTAATATTATATCGTTTCACTTCATACATTATTAAACTATCGAGTATGCCATTTACATAACGATCAATCGTTTGATGTGCAATTTTATATCCTTTAGAAATAAGCGTATTCTTTATCGTATTTATTGTAATTAAGCTACCAATTGAAGATAACAATACAGCAATGATACGTTCCAGTATGCTTACATCTTGTATATTCATTCGCTTTATAATGTCATTTAACACTACCGTTGAATACAAGCCCTGCAAATATTCAAACCGTTCCATTGCATTATCTATTCTTAACGCATATGGAAAGCTTGTCTTAATGTATAATTCGTATAACTCCGCTAATGATTGTTGCGTTCCATTTGCTCGATGCCATGTTACAAACTCTTTGAATGATAAAGGCAGCATATTCAGCTGAACATATCGTCCAGATAATAAAGTTGCCAGTTCACTACTTAAAAAATAAGCGTTAGATCCAGTAATATATAGGTCAACTTTATCATTTAGTATTAATGAATCTACTACCTTCTCAAAGTTATCAATCATCTGTATTTCATCTAAAAAGATATAAGTCTTTTTAGTCGGATGGAGTCGACTCGTTAAATATTGGAATAAATCCATAAATTCTAGTAAATGCTGATATGTTAAATCTTCAAAATTCATTGTAATAATTTGCGATGGTTCAACACCACTTGAAATCAATTCATCCTGAAATAACTTAAATAACGTGGATTTCCCCGACCTTCTCACGCCTGAGACTACCTTAATGACTGGTTTATCCTGATGTCTTTGTAAAAATTCAATATATTCTTTTCTAATTACTAATTCATTCAAAAGTTTCACCTCAACTTTAAACTTTTATATAAATTATACCAAAGTTTCACCTCAACTTTAAACTTTTATATTTTTCATCTAAAGTTTCACTTCAATCTTAAACTTTATATACCCTTATCAAAAAAAACGATGCCGGATACTGCGCGTATCCGGCATCGTTTTTCATATATATTTATTCCAATGTTTCACTTTCAACAGTAGCATTATCATTCATGTCTTGTGTCTCAGTCGTTTCTTCTATATATTCTTCAGTTGATTCATTTGGCTGGATGTCTTCATAATAATCTTCTGACGGTACTTCCGTCGTATCCTCCACAGTTTCTTCAACTGTATCCTCTTCAACCGCTTCTGTCGACTCCTCATAAGAAGGTTCTACTTCAGTATAATCACTACCGCTATCACTTCCACCTGTATTATCATCACTCATATCATCAGATGAAAAATCATAATCATTAAAGTCATATTCAGATGGATCCGTCTGTTCCACATCATAATAATCGTATATGTCATCTATTCCATTCATCGCTTCGTAAGCATCTAAATACGCTAGTAATCCTGCAAGTTTTAAGTAAGCTAAATAGGCTTCTAACTCTTCTTTAGATACTTTACTTTTTTCCTCTATATTTTTACTCACTTCATCAAACTTATCTTGATTTAAGTCTTTCGGTAAAGCTGACTTCTCTTTATCCTTATCTTCTTTTGACGATTCTACTTTTTTATCTTTGTAAAAGATATACTTTTTAGCATCTTCAATATCTTTTATACGCTTACCTTCATATATCTTTAAGAATGCTTCTAACTTCGGATTCTTCCATGTATGTCCTTCAAAATCAGTATAACTCACGACGATTGGTTTAAATGCATCTACCTCTAAATCTTTATCAATGGAGAAGCCGTTTTTATCTCCAAATTTTCCTTTCGGAGGTATGTTGACTGCATCACCTTTCGCACCTCTAAAGTAACTTTTCCCAAAGTCTATATTGCCTTTCAGCTTGATTGGTAATCCATTTTTATCCCATGCAACAAACCCAAACTGAATATCTTTAATATCTTTCGCTGTATTGTTTTTAATCAATGCTTGTAACATATCAGGATACAATGATTTGAACTCATCATGCTGAACGATATAATTCGCATCATATGCATAAACATCTTGTTTCTTTAATGCGTCTTCTAATTGACTTGCTTCCGATTGTTTAGATTTCTCTTTCGTTGTTTCCTTCGCTTTCACAACTTCATGTTGTTCATTGTTAAACAGGTGTTTCTCACCTTTAACATACGGCATTGCCAATATGCCAAATATCCCCAATAATATCAGGGTAATCACTGATGTCATTACTTTCTTGAAACTCATGCACACAACCCCTTGTCTACTTTTTCATACATATAATTATAATCTTACACAATCTAATTTGAAATATGGTAAAAAGGGTAATATTTCAAGATACACTAGTAATTCGATGAATTGGGTATGTGAGAATATATGGTTCAAATATCAAAAAAACGATGCCGGATAGTGCGAGAAAACGCAAATATCATTTTCTTCTAATTGCCCGGATCCCCTTTATAAAATTTACAATTTTTTAATTCTCCTGCTAAACAACAAATACATAAAAAACGGTGCACCAATCAATGCGGTAAATACACCTGCTGGTATTTCTATCGGTAAAAATAGCGTTCTTCCGATCAAATCACTGAACAATACGATAACGCCACCGACACATCCACTCGTTAAACACCATTGTATATACGAATGATGTTTCATCTTTAAAGCTATATGTGGCGCTATTAATCCAACAAACTGTAATCCTCCAGTAAAGCTTACGCTCACCGCACTCAATATACTCACACAAATCAATGTAATGACCGTCATAATTTGATAACTCAAACCTAAACCATGTGACATATTAAATCCTAATTGATGGATATCAAGATGCCTTGTAAAATACGCCATTATACATATAATAAGTATAATTGTGATTACTATAATAATCACTTGATAATATTCTGCGAGATGTACAGAACCGGTTATCCAGATTTGAGCCTGAGCGCTTCGTTTGTTTGATGACATAATAAGATACATTATCACACCTTGAAAGAAAATATTCATACATATGCCGATTAAGATCAAACGCTCTTTTAAGAAAGTACGACGCAGCGCACAATAATATAGCACAAACGTTACAGCTACTGCACCAATGATTGAAGCAATACTTTGAAATGCAATCGGAAATAATAACTGTTCTGTCTTACTAGTCAACACTATGAGAAAGAACAAACTCCCAACTACTCCACCTTGCGCTATACCTATAACATCAGGTGATGCGAGTTCATTCTTTGTAATACGTTGCAGCATACACCCTGCGATGCCTAACGCTACACCAGCTGTAACAGCGAGTAATACTCTAGGTAGACGCAACGTATGGATAATTAACATTGTATAATCATCACTGCCACCGATGAAACTTTTTAATATTTCAATCGGATGAATCCATACATCCCCAAACATAAGTGCAATCACTATTGCAAGTAGTAATAATATTAAATTCACTACATATTTCATGATATATGCTCCTTACGTTTAAGAATCAGATAGAAGAATATCGGTGATCCTATTAGTGCAGTGGCTATTCCTACAGGTATTTCTTGCGGAAACAATAAATAGCGACTTAATATATCACTAATCACAAATATGATTGCTCCAATCACCGCTGCTGCAGGCAGTAATAGCATATGGTTATGACTTTTGATAACCATCTTTGTTATATGGGGTGTAATTAACCCGATAAACGCGATAGGGCCAGCAATTGCAACAGATGCTCCACTCAGGAGTGCGACACAAATCATCGTTACAATCTTAATTAGAAGGATATTCCCACCAACAGCTTTGAGTGCCGTATCATCAAGATGATACGCGTTTAATTGTTTAATGTTACATACAGTAAGCACGATAGCACAAAGTATAAATGGCCACAAATAGTTAAGTATCGATAATTTCTTATTGCTTACCGAGCCGCTTAACCAGTAAATCACTTGCTCTATCGCCGCTTCATTATATATTAATAATCCTTGTGTGATTGCCATACAAAACGCACTCATACTTGCACCAAAAAGCGTCAACTCCATTATAGTGAGTGGTCTTAATGGTAAAGTTGTCGCAGCAATAATCATTGCTGCGACAAGTAAAGCGCCACTAAATGCAATAATACTTAACTGAAATGTGCCATTGAGATTGAATAACACAATTGCACAGACTACTAGTAAACTTGCACCACTATTAACCCCCATAACGCCCGGACTGGCGAATGGATTACGTGTCACTGTCTGGATGAGGACACCGCTTATCCCAAGCATCAGTCCAATCAGTGTTGCAAGTATTGTTCTTGGAATCCTTAAATCTACTAATATGTTCTGTCCTTCAATTTGACGATGCTGAAATACACTTTGAAATACGTCTACAATGCTAAATACTTTATAACCAAACATTAAACTGCATAACATACTAATAGCGAGTATTATTGTTAGTAACAGTAGCTTTATATAATTATTTTGCACTTAATTTTTCCTTTAAGTCATCTAGCATCATATGAGCAGACATTACACCACCAGAAGTATTCCAGATTGAATCATCTACTTTTATTGCATGCTTTTGTTTCGATGCTTTTAACGCTTTGAATGCAGGATCGTTAACCCATTCCTGTTCAATCGCAGTAACATCTTCTTTCGGTGTATTGAATGTGAAGTAGAATAAATAATCACCATCCATCGCACTAATTCTTTCTTTCGTTAAACCTTTTTCAGCAAAATCATCTTTGTCCTGATTTTTCGGACGCTTTAATCCAACTTCATCTAAGATCACACCTGAGAATGTATCTTTATGATAAATGCGCACATCACCAGGCATGAAACGCACCATTGAAATTTCTGAATTCACTTTATCTCCTAATGCTTTTCTCGTCTTCTCGACGTGATTTGTATAATCTGCTAACACTTCTTTGCCTTTTTCTTCTTTGTTGACTGCTTTTGCATATAATTTAAAGTTCTCTTTCCAGTCACCACGCAACTCTTCTGAGAATACAGTCGGTGCAATCGCTGATAATTTCTTATATTGCGCTTCTTGTCTAAACTTATTACCAATAATTAAATCTGGTTTTAACTTTGCAATACGTTCAATATTGATTTCACTCTCATTACCAACCGGTTCAATCCCTTTATATTTATCCTTTAAGTGATCGTACCATGGATCTCCAGCATAAGAATTTGCTGCACCAACAGGCTTAATTCCTAAAGCAACAAGTGCTTCTGTACCTTCATTTGTAAGAACAACAACACGTTTTGGATTTTTCGGTACTTTCGTTGTACCCATAGCATGTTTAACCTCTACTCCATCGTTACTTGAAATTTCTTTATTACCTGATTGTTGACCGCATGCTGTAATGAACAGCATTAAACTTAATAAAACGAAATATAATTTTTTCATTTTGAAACCCCTCTTCTAATTGATAATGATTATCATTGATAATCGTTATCAATTGTAAGTTTAATTTTTTTACTTGTCAATAAATATTTTGTTATTCCGTACAGGTTGATTACAAACAAAAAAACGATGCCGGATAGTTGCAGTATCCGGCATCGTTTTTTTTATTTTCAGTATAAATGCAAAAAATTCCGGATAAAAATATCCGGAATTAACTGCACATCATTATATTACATCATCCCTGGCATGCCGCCCATACCCATTTCAGGCATAGCTGGTGTTTGCTCAGGTAATTCTGCTACAACCGCTTCAGTTGTTAAGAACATCGCTGCTACTGACGCTGCATTTTGTAATGCTGAACGCGTCACTTTCGTAGGATCCACGATACCTGCTTCAATCATGTTCACCCACTCATCAGTTGCTGCGTTATATCCAACACCAGTGTCTGCGTGTTTAATCTTCTCAACAATAACTGATCCTTCAAGACCCGCATTGATCGCGATTTGACGAATCGGTGCTTCTAATGCTATTAATACAATCTTCACACCAGTTGCAACGTCACCTGTCGCTTCAACTGCTGCAACTTTATTATAAATTGATACTAATGCTGTACCACCACCTGCAACAATACCTTCTTCAACTGCTGCACGTGTAGAGTTTAATGCATCTTCAATACGTAATTTACGTTCTTTTAATTCAGTTTCAGTCGCAGCACCCACTTTAATCACTGCAACACCGCCAGCTAATTTCGCTAAACGTTCTTGTAATTTCTCTTTATCAAATTCAGACGTTGTTTCTTCGATTTGTGCTTTTAATTGTCCAACACGCGCATCAATATTAGATGCATCTCCACGTCCCTCAACGATTGTTGTATCGTCTTTCGTTACGTGAACTTTCGCTGCATTACCTAACATATCAACAGTCGCGTCTTTTAAGTCTAATCCTAAGTCATCAGTAATCACTTGACCACCTGTAAGGATTGCTAAATCTTCTAACATTGCTTTACGACGGTCACCAAATCCTGGTGCTTTAACAGCAACTGCAGTAAATGTACCGCGTAATCTGTTTAATACGATGTTTGTTAATGCATCACCATCAACGTCTTCAGCTACGATTAAGATTGGGCGTGATGTTTGAACGATTTGTTCTAATAGCGGTAAGATGTCCTGGAATGAAGAAATCTTTTTATCCGTAATTAAGATGAATGGATTTTCTAAATCAGCAATCATCTTATCAGAATCTGTCACCATGTATGGTGAAGCATATCCACGGTCAAACTGCATCCCTTCAACGACTTCTAATTCAGTTTTGAAACCTTTAGATTCTTCGATTGTGATAACACCATCGTTACCCACTTTCTCCATCGCTTCACTAATGAATTGACCGATTTCTTCGTCAGCTGCTGAAATTGCTCCAACTTGTGCAATCTCTTCTTTGCTGCTAACAGGTTTAGAAATTGCTGCTAATTCTTCTAATGCAACAGCAACGGCTTTATCAATCCCTTGACGAATACCCACTGGGTTTGCACCACTTGTTACGTTCTTAAGACCTTCCTGAATCATCGCTTGCGCTAATACTGTTGCAGTTGTCGTACCGTCACCAGCGATTTCATTTGTTTTGTTGGCAACTTCTGCTACTAATTTCGCACCCATGTTTTCATATGGATCTTCTAATTCGATTTCTTTAGCAATTGTTACACCGTCATTTGTAATGAGTGGTGCTACAAACTTCTTATCTAATACAACGTTACGACCTTTTGGCCCTAATGTAACTTTAACAGCATCTGCTAATTTATCTACACCCGCAAGCATTGAACGTCTTGCATCTTCAGAAAACTTAATCTCTTTAACCATTATTGATTCCTCCATTGATTGTGTATGATTGTTTATTTACTCTATAATTTATTGTTGATTGATTATTCTTCAATAATCGCGATAATATCTTCTTCTTTTAATACGATGTATTTCTCGTCTCCAGCTTTCACTTCAGTGCCACCGAATGGTTCGTAAACGACGCGGTCTCCTACAGCAACCTGGATATCAACTCTTTCACCATTCTCAAGGATACGGCCTGTGCCAACTGCAATGACTGTACCTTCGTTAGACTTTTCTTTTGCAGAATCTGTTAACACGATTCCACTTGCAGTAGTTTGTTCTCTTTCAGTTTTTTCGATTACAACACGATTTCCGTATGGTTTTAACACGATAATTTCCTCCTTGAAAAATATATTACTCTTCTTTTTTAGCACTCTAACTCTTTAAGTGCTAACATAATTTTATAATAATCAAAGAAGGTCAAGAATGCAAATATTTTATACCTTTAATTTTGATTATTTTTACGAAACGTTTATTAAGTTTTTATTCGATGATTATTTAATGTACAATATATAAAGTACCGAAATAAGAAGGAGAATTTATATTTAATGAAGCGTTTATGGGTTAATATTTTAACAGTTATGATTTACATTGGTTCTCAATTGAGCGTCTTGATTCCTCAATATTACTTTATATCACAAGGGCATACGTTAGCAGATGCAATCAAGCTTTCGATTCCATATTATGTGTTATCATTCGTCATCGCATCAATTATCGTTATACTCATCAATTTAAAGGTGAAAAACAAGACACGCGTTGAAAGTGCAAAGAAAAGCGATGCCTTAACAACCGTTGCTTATATAATTGGTGGTTTCTTCGTCTCATTATTTGCGCAAATGCTCTTTGGCATGATCAATACTTACATATTGAAACAACCGGTAACTAGTCAAAATACCGAGAACGTAATGAACATGGCGAAAGAGATGCCGATCTTTATTATATTAATTACAATCGTCGGCCCAATATTAGAAGAATTTGTCTTCAGAAAAGTAATATTCGGAGAGTTATATGAAGCCATTAAAGGTGCGCGTTGGCTGTCATTTACGATTTCAGTATTAATTAGCGGGTTCATCTTCTCATGTGCGCATATGGACTTTGATCATACTTTAATTTATATGGGGATGTCTTTAGTATTCAGCAGTTTATATGTTCTGACAAACCGTATTATCGTACCTATTGTCGCGCATATGTCGATGAATGGATTTGTCGTTGTCATGCAAGTATTATTTGCCGATAAAGTACAGGAAGCACAAGAACAACTTAAGACGACAACACATTTCATTATGCCCGTCGTTAAATCATATTTTAATCTTTAAACAAATAACTCCGATGGGTCAGAATACAATTACATTCGACCAATCGGAGTTATTTTTATGATTTTAAATTACCACAATTCTTTTACGCCCCATAATCGTTCTTCACACGTCTTAATAATCGTCTTCAATGCTTTAATACGTGCGGCACGTTTATTGTTCGCCGGGATAATCACCCATGGTGCATCGTCAGTTGTCGTCTTATCAATCATATCTTTGCTTGCTTCAAGATATAAGTCCCATTTCTCACGATTTCGCCAGTCTTCATCTGTTATCTTCCACTGTTTCTCCGGCGTACTTTGTCTCTCTTCAAAACGCTTTAACTGTTCTTCTTTATCTAATACTAAGAAGAATTTAATGACAATCGCACCTTCAATCGTCAATCCACGCTCAAATTGATTGATTTCATCGTACGCACGTTGCCATTCTTCCGTCGAAGCAAATCCTTCTACACGTTCAACAAGCACTCTACCGTACCAGCTTCTATCAAAGATTTCAATATGACCCGAACGTGGCACGTCTGTCGCAAAGCGCCATAAGTAGTGATAGCTTAATTCCGTTTCAGTCGGAGCACTAATCGCATTCACTTCATAACCAGTCGGATCTAAACTTTCACGTACACGTTTAATATTACCGCCTTTTCCTGCAGCATCCATCCCTTCATAAACAAGCATTAACGGGATTTTCTTTTCGTATAATGCATATTGCAATTCACGAATTCTGTTCTGCAACTTCGGTAATAGTGCTTTATATTCAGCTTTAGACATATCATCTGATGTATCGTCAAACATATCTGTTGAGAAGTCTTCAGTAAATTTACCGTCTACTTTTCGTTCTTCTTTTTCTTTTTGCTTTGCTTTTAACGCTTTCTCTAATCGTTTAATGATTGTTTCGTACATTTCGTTCGTCGCTTTACCGCGCTCAGTATAGTCGATATGCGTCCATGGCGAAATCTCTTCTGTCGCTTTCATTAAATCAATCATGCCATCCTGATACGCTTTCGTCGGAATACCCGTCTCATATTCCTGTGCTTTCCAGCGCGTTAACGGATTCTTCTTCGTATCCTGAATATGTTCAAGGCGTTTCTGTTCATTAACTGAAAGATAGAATTTAATAATTTCATAACCATCTGCTTGCAGCATCGTCTCAAAATCGACAATTTCCTGCGTTAAAACTTCATAATCTTTTATGTTATCTTTCTTATATTCATGTACTTCGAAGTCTAACTTCTGTGCGTACCAGCTTCGGAAAAATAAAGTTACGCCACCTTTCTTCGGAATGTTCTTCCAGTAAGGATACATAAATGGGTAACGTAATAATTCACTATCCGGTCGTTGTGTTGCATAAAAGTTCGTATATTTCGCATCAAGCGTTAATAATAATTCATTTGATAATCTTGATTTACCTGATGCCGGAATCCCTTCAAATACAACCATTACCGGAATACCTGCTTCGTGTGTTTGTCTTACGAGCTCTGCTGTTTTCAATGCTAATGCTTCATCAATCTTTGTCATGTTCATCCCCCTCGTTTCATAATTAAATTATACCATTTTGAGTAAAATAAATATATTCCACCGTACGCTTATTTAGAGTATTATAAGAATAGTAAGAAAAATGAGAAAATACATAATGAAGGAGATTGCTATGACAACTTTCAAAGACTATGACTATGTAAGACCAGACTTAAACGAAGCAAAAGAAGTATTAAAATCGCTATTCGAGTCGTTTGATCAAGCTGATACAGTTGAATCACAAATTAAAGTAATCGATAGTATTAATACAATTCGTCAAAAAATTGATTCAATGATGAACTTAGCTTATATTCGTGCTTCAATTGATACGAAAGATGCTTATTATGAGCAGGAACGTGACTTCTTTGATGAAAATAATGGTGAAATTGTTTATATTGAATCTTTGTATTTCAATGCATTAAACAGAAGCCAGTTTAAAGAGGAATTAAAAGCAGTTTACGGAGAACAATTATTTGCTTTAGCTGAACTATATGTGAAACAGTTTGATGAATCTATTAAAGATTTACTGAATCAAGAGAATAAGATTGCTTCTGAATATTCTAAACTTGTCGCTTCAGCTGAAATCGACTATAAAGGTGAAACGTATACATTCGCACAAATGGGTAAATTTCTAGAATCAAACGATCGTGCAGAAAGAAAGTCAGCAACACTTGCAGTACAGAATTACCGCGCAGCATTAATGCAGCAATATGATGAGATTTATGATCGTTTAGTTAAAGTACGTCATGAAATTGCTACGAAACTAGGATTTGATAACTTTATTGAACTAGGTTACGTCCGTATGCGTCGCGTTGATTATACACCTGAAATGGTGGAGCATTATCGCAATCAAATTGCACAATATGTTGTACCGCTTGCTCAAAAATTATATGCAGCACAGAAAGAACGCATCGGTGTCGACACATTAAAAGTATACGATGAGCCAGTCTTCTTCACAAATGGTAATGCATCACCGAAAGATGATGCAGCAACAATTCTGGAGAACGGGCGTAAAATGTACCGTGAACTTAGCCCTGAAACAGACGCATTTTATCAATTTATGATGGAACGCGAATTGTTTGACGTTGAAGCTAAAAAAGGGAAACAAGCAGGAGGTTACTGTACGTTTATCGATGATTATAAATCACCGTTCATCTTCTCAAACTTTAACGGTACAGATCATGATATCACAGTATTAACACATGAAGCTGGACATGCCTTCCAGGTATATCGTTCACGTGGCCTTAAAGTACCAGATTATTTATGGCCGACACATGAATCATGTGAAATTCATTCAATGAGTATGGAATTCTTCACATATAAATGGATGGAGCTATTCTTTGAGAATGCAGACAAATTTAAATATAAACATATTGTAGATGCAATTCAGTTCTTACCGTACGGCGTTGCAGTAGACGAATTCCAGCATATTGTGTATGCAAAGCCTGAAATGACACCTGAAGAGCGACGTATGGCATGGAAATCACTAGAACAAAAGTATTTACCACATAAAGATTATGATGGTATTGCACCGCTTGTTGATGGCGCACTTTGGCATCGTCAAGGTCATATATTTGAATCGCCATTCTATTACATTGATTATACGCTGGCACAAGTTTGTGCATTCCAGTTCTTCAAACGCTCAACAGAAGACTTTGATGCAGCATGGAAAGATTATTTACACATTTGTGATATTGGAGGTTCATTACCATTCAACAAAATTGTTGCAGCAGCACATTTACAATCACCATTTGAAGACGGCACGCTTGAAAGCATTATGTCATTTTTAGCAGACTATTTAAAAAACATTGATACTAGTACATTTTAATCTATAAAAAATAATCTTAAGACACATGTCTTAAGATTATTTTTTGCGAATAAACACGGCGCCAGTTAACAATAAAATTAAAATCACGCCAAGTATACCGGTCGTTTCTCCTGTACCTGGCAAAGCTTTAACATCCGTTTCTTTCTCTTTTGTTTCACTTTTCTTTTCGCTTTTATTTTGTGATAACTTTTCTTCTGATTGATTAAATTGTTGGATTTGTTTCAATTCAGTACTTTGATTAAGCTGACGTGTTGGTGTGTGCTCTGAAGATGACGAGGCACCAATCTTCGCGGTAACTAATTCACCAACATGTTTATCTAACGCTAAATAATAGTCTTCTCCATCACACGGTGAAAACTTATCAGGTTTAGCTGTCGATGGTTCATGGTCATGCGCTTCATGAACAGGTACTTCCTGAACATGTACTGGTGGCATACTTCCGCCCGCACTACTATCATCATATGGTGGCTGAATCGGTAGAACAGGAATTGTTGGATACGTTGGTGTCGGCGCTACTGGTGGTGTATGATTTCCACTTTGTTGCGGTGAATGTGGTTGTTCTGTCGTCACATGAACTTGTGGTGATGTAATCTGTGGTGTTGGATTCGGTGATGGATTAATCATAGGTTGTTCAGTTGTTACCGGTGCAGGTGATTGTATTGTTTCTTTTGTTGGTATCTCAATAGATGTGTTATCATGCTTCGGTGATGTTTCTATTTGAGGTTCATCTGTTTTCTTCTCTATCGTTGGTGTTTCAGTTGTTTTATTTTCAGTAGATGGACGTTCCATCGTGTTATCTTCTACAGTTGTGCTATTCATTTCAGTTGAAACTATTTCGACTGTACTCGCGGGCTTTTCTTTCGTAATGCTCGCTTCACTTGAGTTAATGTCTAATGCTGCTAGACTTAATGTAAGTGACGCAGTCGTTAAAGCAATCGCGCTACGCTTTAAAATACGCATTATACATTCCTCCAAACTAACAATTAATTTAATTATAAAGGATAATATTACTAATTTCTATTACGCATATGCTTTGTTACACACATTTAATAAAGTATATATAAATGCAATATTTTTATATTTGTTGATATAATAAAATTGTTCACTGTACAAAATAATTGTTATATGGTATATTATTTATATCAAATATACTATATATACTTAGGAGTCCTTACAAATGGAAACAAAATTTTTCTCTAACGATACACATGTCGGTGCAGTCCATTTAAACGTTAACTTTATGGATAATAGCATTAAATTTTATACAGAAATACTTGGGTTGCATTTATTAGAAACGACAGATGAATATACAGTGATCGGCACAGAAAAACGCCCACTAATTTACCTTTATCCGACGACAAAACCACGAGTACAAACGGCTGGATTATTTCATTTCGCATTACTAGTACCATCACGTGAAGCTTTAGGTAATATCTTTTTACATTTAATTAAGACGGAGTATCCTTTAGCTGGTGCGAGCGACCACGACGTATCAGAAGCAATTTACTTACAGGATCCGGAAGGCAATGGTATTGAAATTTACCGTGACTTGCCTTCAGAATCATGGCAATTCGAAGAGAATGGCAATATCGTGATGGGTACGAAAGAAATGGATTATCAAGGTGTGATTGCAGCAAATCATGACGCACCATTTAAAGGCATGCACCCTGATACGATTATGGGGCATATGCATTTATCTGTTATTCAACTACAGGAAACGATGGCATTCTATGAAGATTTCTTTGGCATGGATACGATGACAACTTATGGACCAAGCGCTGCATTCTTATCGGCAGGTGGCTATCACCATCATTTAGGATTAAATACTTGGAATAGACTTGATAAGCGTCCTGAACTGGATGCACCAGGTTTACGTCGCTTTGATATTCATATGCCACATGAAGAAGATGTTGCACATTTCACAAAATTAATGACTGAAAAAGGATTAACAATGCATAAAGACGGGAATTCAGAATATGTAATGGATCCTAATGGTATTGGTGTTCGATTAATGATTCGTAATAAATAATTATAATAAAAGGGGTAATCAACATGGGATTATTTAAAAAAGATTTAGCACAAAGTTTCGAGCAGGCAATTGAAAACAGACGTTCAATTTATCATCTTGAACCGACTTCACCTATTTCGGATGATGAAATCGAGAAAATTATTGCTGATATCGTTAAGCACACACCTTCAGCTTTTAATTCGCAAAGTACACGTATCGTATTATTATTAAACGACGAACATAAGAAGTTCTGGGATGTAACGAAACAAAGCTTGAAAGATTTAATGGGACCTGACCGTGACTTTAGTGCGACAGAACAAAAAATCAACAGCTTTAAAGCAGGTTATGGTACTGTATTGTATTATATCGATACGAAAGTGACCGAAGGATTACAAGAGAAATTTGCAGCATATGCCGATAACTTCCCGGTTTGGGCACAACAATCTAGTGCGATGCACCAATTTGCAATCTGGACTGCCTTTGCAAACAAAGGATTAGGCGCTTCATTACAACATTATAATGGTGTGATTGACGATAAAGTTGTGACGGCATTCGATATTCCTGCAACGTGGGAATTAGTTGCTCAAATGCCATTCGGTAGCATAGGTTCAGTTGCCGGACCGAAAGAATTCCAACCCGTTGAAAATCGATTTATTGTTAAGAAATAGCACGAAGAGGCTGTTTTCAATGCGTTCAGGACCGAACAAACTGGAAGCAATCCCAAGAAATCGCTCTTTGATTTCGATGGGATTGGTGAAGTTTGACGAGGTCCTGCATTGAAAATGCCGTTTATACGAAGAGGCTGTTTTCAATGCGTTCAGGACCGAACAAACTGGAAGCAATCCCAAGAAATCGCTCTTTGATAATAAAGAAAACCGCTCAAGGATTCATACAAAATCCTTGAGCGGTTTTTCTATTGAATTTCACGTGCTAATTTATGTCCCTGATCTACATTTTGTAAACTTTGAATGACCTGGTCACTTTGAAGTGAACAAATACGTAAATATACTGCATCAATAATTGCTAACTGTACAAGACGTACTGTCATTGTACCCACTTTCTCATCGCTTTCTTCTTTTGCCATCGCAAGTGCAATTGTTGACAAACGAATCGCAGGTGATGGCACTTTTTGTGTTAATACAATAATCGTAATATTTAACTTTTTCGCAAATTTCATCACTTGAATGATTTCTTTATTTTTACCTGTTGAAGTAATAACAAATAATACATCTCCCGCTTCAAAGTTAGATAACCCTGAAATCGCAGTATAACCATCACTCGCAAAATGTGCAAGTTTATCAATTTGAGCGAGCTTTATTCTGAAGTCTTCTGCTACAATACATGAAGCACCTACACCAAAAATCATCATACGCTTCGCTTTACTAATCGCTTGCGCAGCATCATCTATTAACTTTGGTGTTAAGATTTTCTCAGTATTGTATAATGCTTGTACCGAGTTATTGAATACTTTTTCTTTTAATACTTCAACAGAGTCAGTAAATTCAATCTTTGAAGGTTTTTTCTCTGTATCGATTGTGTGTAATTCTCTTGCAAGTTCTACTTTTACAACTTTAATACCAGAGAGTCCTAGGCGCTTGCTGAATCGTACGATAGCAGCTTCACTCGTGCCGGCCAATTTGGCTATCTCTTTAATCGGTAAGTTCACTACTTTTACAGGTTGATCAATAATCAAATCTGCGATACGTTTTTCTACAGGTGTGAATGTGTCATACATTTGTGTAATCTGGCCTAAAACGGAATACATTGCTAATAACCTCCATAATTTTCATTAAAACTAATATTATATTACTTAATATTAATTTAAATTTAATACTTATATATATTATATACTATATGTTGGGAATAATTTAAATAAATAAATAAAAATTTTATAAAAAAAACTACAATTTTTTTAAAATCGTAGTTTTCCATCTTTCAAAGTCCGAAAAATTATGAATTACGACTGTGGATTTCCGTTTAAATCATACTTTGTAAACTTAAAATACACTTGACCAGATTCTGTAGATGTACGGATACCTCTTGCCTCTTTCGAAGTAAATATACGTGACGTCATCACTTTCTCTCCGTCATTTAAAAAGATTTCAATCGAAGATGTATCCACGAATATATGGAGTTGAGATAAATCTTCATCCAGCACAACTGAGCGACGATATCCATCGACACCTTCAGGCTGTAATCCGCTATCAAATCGATCTAAAGTCACACGACGTTCTGCTTTATTATACGTAATCATCGTACTTTCTTTTTTAGATACACGTAACTCAATGTAGAATTCCGTTGAATCATTTTCCAGTACATCTACAATTAATTCATACTGAAAGCCTTCATATGGATGTAGTTTAACATTTTTCTTCGTTGCATATCCTTCTGCAGTTTCGACTGTACCTCTAAGCTTTTGAAGTGCAGGTAATGGACGTTGACGCAGTTGATTATTTTCTACAGTAAGGACACGTGGTAATGTTAAACAATGTGCCCATCCTTCTTTGTCCGTGGGGTATCCAGTATCGGGTAAACCCATCCAGCCGATTAGTATTCTATTGCCATCTTTATCTAATGTTGTTTGCGGCGCGTAGAAATCAAATCCATTATCAAGTTCTTTAAAAGGGCCATGCTGCATTTCAAATGTTGATTGATCCAGTTTTCCAAGTACATATCCTGATTGATAAATATTCCAGAATGCATCGTTATATTTATCAATCCCTTGCGGACAGAACAATAATACATCCGTCTGATCGAGTTTGAAGTAATCAGGACATTCCCACATATAGCCGAAATCTTTATATTCAGTCTTAAGTTCAGACACATACGACCAGTTGTTCATGTCTTGTGATTGATATACCGCAATCGTTCCTGTTTCGTCCGTACGTTGTGCACCAATCACCATATAATACATACCCTCTTCATACCAGACTTTTGGATCACGAAAATGACTCGTGAAACCTTCAGGAATACTGTCGATAATCGGTTCATTTAATTTCGTAATGGTACCGTCTTTATCCATTGATGCCATCATTTGATACGAAACGCGTTCCCACGTTGACGTACGATGATTGCCGGTATAAATTAATTTTAATGTATCATCAACGACAATACCTGAACCTGAATAGGCACCGTGACTATCGAACGGTGTATCAGGACGAATCGCAATTCCCACGTCTTTAAACGTCACTAAGTCCTCGCTCACAGTATGGAACCAATACTTTAGCCCATGTACCGGACCTAATGGAAACCATTGATAGAATAAATGATACTGCCCATTGAAATAAGCAAATCCATTTGGATCGTTAAGTAATCCCGTCTGGGGTTGTATATGAAAAGTTTGTCTATACGGAGATGCCGCAGTTTTTTCTAATAACGCTTCATATGCTTCCTCTGGAAATGATTCAAGCGTTTGATATCGTTCTTCTCGTGTCCATTCCATCATTATAACGCTCCTTTACATATTGCCTTTATTTTAGCATGTTTTACAAAATCGTGATATAAAGAAATTGTAATGATTATTAATAACATAATAGGAGCCATTATGATTATCAAACACCGTCAGCCCTCCGTTCAATTACTACAGTTACGACACCTCAATGCGCGCACAAATTTCGATTTAACTAACTACGATTCAGACTTGAAAGGCTATTACGGCGAACAGTTATTAGATGACTACATTCGAAAGATTGATTTCGGTATAATTTAGTTATTTTTGCACGAACTCTAGCTCGTTCGTGCAATTATTGGGATTATCTTACTCCCCACCAACCAAAAAAGCTAATCACACGTCAATGGTATGATTAGCTTTCTAGTTCTTCTTCTATTAAACGCTGCTCGCCTTTTAAATATTGGCGATAACCGATCTTACTAATCTGGATACTCGCTTCGTATAAAAGTATCATAGGTAACGCAAACATAAAGTACGTAATTAAATCGGGCGGTGCAATTAACCCGGCAAATACAAATAACGCAAAGTATGCATATTTACGATTTTTCTTTAAGAACATTGGCGTGACAAGGCCAAGTCGCGTTAAAAACATCAACAAGATCGGCAACTGGAATAAGAAACCGAACGGAATGGTGAAGCGTAACAATTCATTGAAATACTCCCGTACCCCAATCATTTGATGAACGCCCATCTCGCTCGCAAGTCCGATAGTAAAATAAATTAAATACGGAAATACGAAAAGATAACTAAATGCTAAACCTGCCAGGAATAACACTAAACTAATCGGAATATATGCGAGCGTAGCACGGCGTTCTTTCGGATGTAAGCCTGGTGAGATAAACGCCCATAACTGATATAAAATCATCGGCGAAATTAAGATTAACGCAATAATCATAATGACTGTAATATATATCGTGAGTGGGTCACTCACTTTAAAGTAATGTAATTCGATTTCTTTCGGTACATCATCTTTCGTTAAGAACTTCGTCACAGGCTTACCGAAGTAAAATCCTACTGCAGTCCCTGCGACTAAACTGTATAATACAATCATAATACGTTTACGCAGTTCCTCCAGATGCTCGACTACTGTTAAATCATCTTTATTCATTAAGGAAATAACCTCCTCATAAAAAAACGGCAAACATGTTCGCCGTCTTAAAAGTATTAATTATTTTACGTCTTTATTATCTTTATCATCATGGTCTTTCATAATACCATCTGTTGCATCTTTGAATTCTTTTAACGATGTCCCCATCGCACGTCCGAATTCTGGTAATTTCTTAGGTCCAAAAATAATTAACGCAATAACACCCAGGAAAATTGCAATGCCTGGTGAAATCATACCTACTGTATTAATAAATAACATTTATGTAACCCCCTAATGATTTTTCATAAAGAATATAAGCGACTGTAATTCAACACCTAAATCAATGTGGTGTACATGTACCCCACTCGGTACAGTTAAACGTTCTGGTGTAAAGTTTAATATACCTTTTATTTGTGCTTTTGTCACTCTATTTGCGACATCTTGTGCAACAACACCTGGCACTGTTAATATTACAACTTGAATCCCTGTTTCTTCAACAATTTTTTCAAAGTTCGCCATGTCTTCAACTGTAATCTTACCAATCGTCTTACCAATAGCATTAGAGCTTGTATCAAACGCCGCTGTTATCTTCATACGATCATTAATCGAGAAGTTATAATTCACGAGCGCTGTCCCAAGATTACCCACCCCAATAATCGCTACTTTTGTAATAATATCTTGTTGTAATGTCGTCTTAAAAAAATTTAATAAAAAGTTAACGTTATAACCATAACCTTTTTTCCCTAGCTCACCAAAATAAGAAAAATCTCTACGTATCGTGGCAGAATCGATTTGTAAGCCTTCGCTTAACTCTTTGCTGCTGACTCTTTCCACATTCGAATTATATAATGTATTTACGAAACGATAATATAAAGGAAGTCTCTTGAGTGTGGCTTTAGGAATTTTTATTTCGTCCTTTGACATCCTATTCACCCGTTTTCAAATTATTTGTGATAAGTTTCACATCACTAATGATTATAACACTTTCATTTTCAATTGACTATGTGAAATTTCACAAAATCAATTAATTTATTCCAACGTCTCCACAGTTCATGTACAATGATATAGAGGTGAAAGAACTTGATATTATTACAAGCTAGCAACATTACAAAATCCTACTCAGGTGAAAATATATTTTCAAATGTGAAATTTGAAGTGAAGTCCAATGACCGTATTGCGATCGTCGGACGTAACGGAGCCGGTAAGACAACCTTAATGAAAATACTTGCCGGAACTGAAGACTTTGATTCGGGTCATTTATCTATGACGAAAAATGTAAAACTCGGTTATTTAACGCAGCAAATGACATTAAATGCCGATGGTACAGTTTATGAAGCGATGAAGAAGCCATTTTTACATTTAGAGAAAATGCAGCAAGAACTTAATTCTATCGCACTATATTTAAGTGAACAGAGCGACAACGCGCATACACCTGAATATCAAGAGCAGCTTGCTAATTACGAAAAGCTTCAGCATCAGTTTGAAGCACAAGATGGCTATTTATATGAAACAAAGATTAAAACAGTACTGACAGGCTTAAACTTCAAACCTGAAGATTTCGACCAAAAAATCGATACATTCTCAGGTGGCCAAAAAACGCGTCTGGCACTTGCTGAGATGCTCCTGCACAACCCTGATTTATTATTACTCGATGAGCCGACGAACCATTTAGATATGGATACAACAGCATGGCTCGAAAATTACTTAACGACCTATAGTGGCGCCATCGTTATTATTTCACATGACCGTTACTTCTTAGACAAGGTCGTGAACACGGTGTATGATGTTGCACTTGGACAAGTCCAGAAATATGTCGGGAACTACTCAAAGTTTATTGAGCAACGAGATCAATTTTACGAAAAAATGCAGGCACAATATGAGCGTCAACAAGCTGAAATTAAGCGTCTTGAAACGTTTGTACAGAAGAATATTACCCGTGCATCAACGAGTGGTATGGCGAAATCACGTCGTAAAGTATTAGAGAAAATGACGAAAATCGACATGCCAAAGCAAGATGATCATTCCATGAATTTACGCTTTCATATTCAGAAAGAAACCGGTAACGACGTCCTACGTATTAACGATCTAGCAATTGGCTACGATACGCCTTTAGCTGAACATTTAAACCTTGATATTAAGAAGCAGGATGCTGTTGCATTTATTGGTCCTAACGGTATCGGAAAAACAACTTTTATCAAAACTATCGCGAAACAGTTACAAGCACTGCACGGAGACATTCAGTACGGTGCGAATCTTTCTATTGGTTATTATGATCAAAAGCAAGCTGAATTCTCGTCAAATAACACGGTATTAGAAGAATTGTGGCAATACTATCCCAATTTACCCGAGAAAGAAATTCGTACAGTATTGGGTCGCTTTTTATTCGTTCAGGACGATGTTAAGAAAATTATCAATGATTTATCAGGTGGAGAGAAAGCGAGATTACAGCTTGCTAAACTCAGTCTTGAAGAGAATAACGTACTCATACTGGATGAGCCGACCAACCATTTAGATATCGATGCGAAAGAAGTGCTGGAAGAAGCGCTAATTCATTATCCAGGAACTTTACTATTTGTCAGTCATGACCGTTATTTCATTAATAAAATAGCCACGAAAATATTCCAGATGACAGATAATGGCGGTAAACTTTTCCTTGGAGATTATTCATACTTTATAGAAAAAGAGGAAGAACGTCTTGCTCACGAAAGTTTATTAGAACAAGAACAGAAAGAGACGGTTAAAGAGACAAGTAACAATGACTTTAAAGCGACACAGAAAGAACGACGTAAACTTATGCGTCAGTTAGAAAGTACGGAAAAAGAAATTCAGGATACAGAGGCACAAATCGCATCAATAGAAGAACAGTTAACGCAGCCTGAAGTATATAATGATCATGAAAAATCGAATGAGCTAAATCAAGCATTAATCGCACTCAATCAGAAACTCGAACAAATGGTCGAACAATGGACTGAGCTCGAACTTGCGCTTGAAAACTAACCGGCAATGCCGGTTTTTTTGTACACAAAGTTGTTCACAAGTAAAAGCCTAATAATACAGTAATCCACAAAGTTATCCTACTTATCCACAGAAATTCACAATGATAGAATGATTTTTTTAGTGTAATACTCCCTATTGACTTATAGTTATGCACATTTTGTGCACAAGTTGTGTACAAGTACATGTGTTCGCGTATATAAAAAGTAGACAAATTTAGCGTTGCCAGATTAATTTTTTATACCATGTGGTATACATAATGCATAACATACTTTGTTTAAAAAGAGATATTATGATGTATCGATTCCCACGGAGTTGTTTAGGAAGTATAATCTTATCAGTCATTCTTTCAATTATCTTAACCATTTTATTGAATGGCTGTGTCGCTATCATGCATTAAAAAGAGTCAACGCACATTGGTCGCGTTGACTCTTTTATAATTCAATATTTGATCTACCGTTTAAATCCATTGCTCCAAAATCCTGCTTTAAATAATGATAATATGCTGCTGCTCCAATCATCGCTGCATTATCTGTACATAATTCAAACCTAGGAATCATCAGCTTAATTTGCTTTTCAGCACATAATTCAGTCATACGTTCACGCAATCCTTTATTTGCAGCGACTCCACCACAAATGAGTAATTGATGAATATCATACTCCTCAAGCGCTTTAAAAGTCTTTTCAGTTAATACATCAATCACACTTGCCTGGAAACTCGCTGCAACATCCTCAGGTTTATAACTTTCACCTTTTTGATTTTTATTGTGCAACGTATTAATTACAGCACTTTTCAATCCGCTGAAACTAAAATCATAACCTTCAAGAATAGGACGTGGCAAATTTAAGTTATCTTCACCCACAGCTGCTAAACGGTCAACATGGGGGCCACCTGGATAAGGTAAATTAATCGTTCTTGCTACTTTATCGTATGCTTCACCGACTGCGTCATCTCGCGTCTGTCCAATAATTTCAAAATCAAGATGATCTTTCATTACGACAAGTTCTGTATGACCACCAGAAACGACTAAAGCTAATATCGGAAACGTTAAACGTTCTTCAATATGGTTCGCATACACATGTCCTGCAATATGATGGACTGGGATTAACGGTTTATTGTGTGCTAACGCTAAAGCTTTCGCTGCATTGATACCAACGAGTAACGCACCAATTAATCCTGGTCCTTCCGTTACCGCTACTGCATCAATCTCATTCCATGATAATCCTGATTGCTTAAGCGCTTCATCGATGACAATTGTAATATTTTCAACATGATGACGACTTGCAACTTCAGGTACAACCCCACCAAAGCGCTTATGAGACTCTATTTGACTGTTCACGACATTACTTAATACTGCATAACCATTTTTAACGATACTTACTGCTGTTTCGTCACAGCTCGTTTCAATTGCTAATATTGTTACATCTTTCATTTTAATTTCACCCACATTACTTTCGCATCCTGATTCGGACCATAATAGTCACGTCTAACACCACCGTATGTAAAACCAAGTGATTCATATAATCGACGTGCTGCTAAATTTTCTTCACGTACTTCAAGACTCATCATCTCACACGTAATACGTGCATAATTCATAACATATTCTAATAATAATCTACCTAAACCTTTACCACGTAAAGTCTCATCAATTGCGACCGTCGTGATTTGCACCTGATCAATGACGATCCACATACCGAGATAACCGACGACTTTCCCATCTTGCAACATAGTAAAGTAATGCGCAAACTCATTCTTTTCTAATTCATGATAAAAAGCATCTAAAGTCCACGAACCTGATGGAAATGCTTTTTGTTCAATTTCATAGATGGATGGAACATCTTCAGGCACCATTTTTCTTATAGTGAGTCCTGATTGTTCTGCCAATTACGCTCTGCCTCCGAAATTCTCAAATACGTAGGTTCAAACGTATGCGCATCTACTAAATGATCATCTGTAATCAAGCGTCTTAATTCTGCACTACGTGGAATACAGTAATAAGTCGGTCCTTTAAGTTGTTCTGATAATTTATCCGAATCCATACCGACAAATAAATATGGTAGATGCTGATCTCTTAACTTTTGGTTTAAATCATCAATAGAAATATAAGCATCTTCTTCAATACATTCTAATTTAATACCTTTAAATCTATAAATACCTGAATATACATAACCTCTTCTTGCATCCACTACTGGTACTAATAAAAACTCATGCATTCTCACAGTTGCAGCAATCGCAGCTAAACTAGAAACGGCATAGAGTGGAATATTGAGCGTATAGGCAAGCGTCTTTGCTGCAGTGACCCCAATACGTAAACCTGTATAAGAACCAGGACCTTTTGCAACAACGATACCTTCAATATCCGACATTTCTAAATTCGTATACTTTAAAAGTGACTCAATTTGAGCCATTAATGTAATGGAATGATTCACTCTCATTCCGCTATTAAATTCAGCTAATACTTCGTTAGCATCTGTAATACTCACTGATAAAGGTTGATTACTCGTATCGATATGTAGCAGTTTCATACTCAATTTGCTCCTTTAAATTCGTTGAACGTGGGCCTTTTGCATTGATTTTAAAGAGACGTCTCGATTCATCAATACGTTCAATCTCAATTTGTAAATAATCATCCGGCAGGAAATCAACAATCATTTGTGGCCATTCAACTAATGTTACACCATCACCATAAAAATAATCATCAAACCCTAAATCATCTTCTGCACTTTCTAAACGATAACAATCCATATGGTGAAATGGAATGCGCCCTTCATATGATTTAATGATATTAAATGTAGGAGAACTGATGACACTAGTAACACCTAAAGCCTGCCCAAAAAACTGGCTAAATGTCGTCTTCCCTACACCTAAGTCACCTTTTAATAAAATAACCGTTTGTGGTTTTGAATATTTAGCAATTGATTCAGCAATTTTCTGTGTTGATTCTATTGATTTGATTAAAAGTTCCATTTGTCTGCCCCTATTTTTAAAATATGTATTATTGTAACACGAAAAGTATTGAAAGATGTAGTTGTGTGAGTGTGTAGTTGATATATTTTATAGTTATTATTGAATGGTGAGTGAACGAATCATAGTGTATTACGACCACTCAGTTCTATTTTTAATATTTTTGGTTGGTGAGTGGGCTGTATTAATGTTTTACAGCCCACTCAATTCGTAAACTTATATTATTTTAATAACAAGTGGTCCGTATTTAATGAATACAGCCCACTCACCCATACAAAACATAAATAAAAAAGAGACCCCGAAGGATCTCTTTTGAAT
>NZ_JAOTIS010000021.1 GCF_025628935.1 Macrococcus capreoli | reverse complement strand
ATAATTATAAAATAGCAACTTAATTGTAAAAAAAAAGAGTATATATAATATGTAGATTTTACTATATATATTAATCATTAATTGTTTTATATTAATCTATGCGATTATCAATACATAAATGTACTGAAGAATATAATTTTGTAAAATAATAGATTCTCCTTCAATAAAATTCGAGGATGTTATTTGTTATTGATATAAAATAAAGAATTCTACAAGTACTGAAAATCTATTATATAGAATTAATCTTCAAATTCACTATTTTCTTCATATCCTATCCCCTCTATAGATAGTGTAATATTACCTCTTAAAAATATTTTCCGCATAATAAGAAATATCGTTCTTTTAATTCGTCATTTAAAAAATCATTTTTTATACTCTAATAACATAATAATAATTAATTTGATATAGTCAATAGTTGATAATATCAAATAATTATTTTATAATATATCCAAGGAGGTTGATAGTATGAATACTAGTAAATTTAGAAAATTAAGTAGAAGCATTAGTCGAGGATTAATTGAATTAGAAAAAGACGGAGTAAGCTGTTGTGGACTCCCTATGTTACAAAGTCACATTTTAATAGAGTTAGGAGAAACATCCGACATATCTTTAAATGAATTGTCAAATAAACTTTCTTCTGATAAAGCAAGTGTAAGTAGAGCTGTACAATCATTGGTAGAAAAAGAATTTGTAGTACGAAAAACTGAAGAGAGAGATAGACGTTCTGTTATATTGTCATTGAGTTCAAAAGGATTAAAAAATGTTCAAAATATTTCAGAAGAAATGGAACATTATACGAATCAAATTTTAAGTCACTTTAATCCTGAAGAAATAGAAAACTTGTTCTATTATTTAGAAAAACTAGATAATGCTCTTAATAAAGTTGATGCTGATGGCTGTAAAGAAGGTAGTTGTTAATGAATGAAGATTTAATCCTAAAGGTTATAAAAGAATTTTTTTCATTATCTAAAAACTTATTATTGCTTTTCTTTTTAATATCTATTGTTATTAGTTTCTTCGAACCTTATATTCCATTCAGTAAACTCGAAAAATGGATGAAAGAAAAAAACATTTTAATTGGTAACTTTGCTGGGGCCCTATTAGGATTTATAACACCTTTTTGTTCATGTTCAACTATTCCTTTATTAGTGACCATGATTAACAGAAAGATACCATTCCAAATTATTATGACTTATCTTTTTTCTTCTCCATTATTAGATCCATGGATTCTCGGACTTATGTATTATATATACGGGCTTAAAGTTACAATAATTTATGGGCTGGTAACTTTTCTTTTCTCTATGCTGATTGGTTATATTCTTGATATTCTTGGATATGATAAATATGTGAAAAATGTTATTGTTGAAGGTGCTCACCTTGAAACAGATGAAAATAGAAGAAAGAATATATTACTAAATATAAAAATTTCATTAATAGAAACATTTAACCTAATTAAATCTGTTTTTATCTATATTATTATTGGTGCCTTTATTGGTGCTATTATTAAAGAAGCAGTTCCTACTAACTTTTTGACATCTATAGGTGAATATAATCAATGGATTGTAATCCCGATTGCAGCAATTATTGGAGTCCCGTTATATATTAGACTTTCTACCATGTTACCGGTTGCCAATGCTTTATTAGCAGGTGGATTTCCACTATCTCCAATGATGGCGTTACTTATAGGTGGTGCTGGTTCCAGTTTACCAGAAATTATTATGTTAAAAAGTATTTTTCATAATAGATTAGTCATTGCTTTTATTACATCTGTATTTCTTATGGCTACATTTTCTGGATATCTTTTTTTAATTTTAAATTTTAAATAAAGGAGTCTTATTATGAAATTCAAAGATATTTTTAAAAAAAGAGAGAAAGAATGCTGTGAAATCAAAATTATTAATTTAGACGAAAAAAAAGATGGAAATAAGAATGATTCTGATAAAAAGGAAATAAATAAAAAAAATAATATTAATAAATAACATATTTCTTTTAAATTCTAAATAAGTTCAAGACGATGATTATCAAGATTCATACTAAAATATTTATATAATGTAGCACACCCCTAAAGTTGATCATTAAAATTCAACCTTAGGGGTGCTCACTATTGTCGTATAATTTTCAGTCAGATTTATTTCTAGTGTCTTGCAAAACATATTCAGCAAATTCAGATCTTTTAATTCTTCCATGTGCTACATCATACATTTTTTCTATATATTCATCCGATAACATTATTCCATCAATCTTATTAATATTTATAGCAACCTCAACATTAGATATTCTTTTTTCTAGACTCTTTTCTTCAGGCACATACCCTTCAAATGCTATTTTATATCCATGTGTTAATTTAACTTGTGTTCTAAATGATGCTTCATCAATACTTGTAATTCCATCTTTTAATTCTCTAGCAGTAGTATTAGCTATTCCTGAATATTCAGCTATTTCATTAGAAGTTAAATCACTTTCAAGCAATTTTTGAATTTTTTCTTTGTCAACTTCAAACATATCGTCACATCCTTGTTTATTAGATAATCATTACTTAAATATCTATTATTCAAATATCCCCATGGATTTACCGAAATTGAACACAAATTGCTGACGCAATTTGCGGACTCCATCTGTAAGCAAGTAAACTTGCAACATCTGCAGCCTAACGTTTTGTGAACAGTTGTGAAAGACGAGCGCCTTTAAGACCTGGCTTCTTACGTTCTTTCATACATTACTGTTTTTTTGCCTTAATCACTATAAATGGCGGTCGATGATTCACTTTCATAATATCTTCTTCATCCCATAATTTTAGTGAAATTTCAGTATTGCCTGTATCTATAACGCGTTCAATTTGAAATCCATTGTCGATTAATGTATTCATTAAAGTCCCAATTGTACGATGATATCGTATGACTTCAGTATCTATCCATTCAATCGGTCGAGCATTTTCTTCAAAATAATGATCTAATTTATAATGATTGTGCCTACTTTCTACATGCGACCAATGCTCCTGTTGCTTCGTTGCAGTCGTGAGAGGATGCTCAGTTGAAAACAGTAATACGCCACCCCTATTTAGCATGCCATTTAATTTTTGAATAAGCGCTTCATAATCTTCAACATAGTGAAATGCAAGACTTGATACAATGACATCAAACTTGGTTTCAGTTTCAAATGATAATATATCTGAGACCACAAATGAAACACGTTCATCATTAATATTATCTTTCGCATATGAAATCATATTATTAGAAATATCTAATCCTACAATTTGTTTTGGGTTCATATCAAGCATATATTGAATAAACTTCCCCATTCCACAGCCAATATCCAATATCGTTTTTCCTTCAATATCTGGTAGCTCTGCCTTCATCACTGGCATCTCAATCATCTCGTTATAACTTAACTTGTTATTACGAAGTTTTGTATAACCTTTGTAGAAATGCTCATTATCATAAATATTTTGCGACATACGATCAACTCCTATAATTACTTGGGCCCTGTAACTTAATTGTATAGATGATTTAAAAAAAGAATAGACTTATAATTAAAAAATATGTATGATGTATTATAGAAGTGCCTAAAATAACATTACAAATATTTACATATAGAAACTGCCATGAATTTTAATGGCGGTTTTGTTGTACCCAATCACTTATTAATTCTGAAACTTCTTTAGATTTTGCATGATATAAACTATGATTACTGTTCTCTAATACTGTAACCTTAGCTTCTTTTACTTTTAAAAATTTATTAATTCCAAGATTACGAATTGGATTAACCTCTTTTGGCAAATCACATCTTATGATATATATTTCATTATTAATATTTTTAATTACTTCATAATCAGGATATTTTGCTACGTCTTTTGTCATTTGTACTGCAATATCTTCTGAAAGTGTAAATACTAATGCATTATCTTCTATTTTGAATAGTCTTCTATCAATAATATTCTGGGTTGTTGAGTTTCCTTGTTCAGTAAGCGCAGCAATTAACGCTTCTTCAGAATCATATTTTAAAGATTGAATAAACTTTCTAGTATCATTTAATTCTTTTCCTAAGCTATATCCTTCAAAATCACCAGGTACTAAATACCCACCATCAAGTAATATAAGAGATTCAACTGAAAATTCTTTAGCATAAGCTAACCCATAATGTGCTGCTATAGAGTGTCCGATTAAATGAAACTTTTCTAATTGAATTGTTCTTACAAAAGCTTTTACCCACGTCGCAATTGTAGTTGGTGAAAAATCATTCGTACCAATCAACTTCGACTCACCTCTTTCAGGTAAATCAATCGCAATGATATGAAACTGGTCTTGTAATAATTTAATGATTGGTAAATAGTCTAATCCTGTTGCACCAAATCCATGCATTAGAAGTAAAGTTGTTTTATATTCCCCGTTGTTATCTGTTTCAAAATAACTCACTGATCCTTTTTCAGTTGAAACTGATTTGTATATTAAATGATTTTCTTTTAATAAACTATTTATATCTTCCATAATTATCACCTACAAATGCTCAATGATTGTATATATTTTTTCATCATATTCAATGTTATTATTTTGATCGATTGTTTTCTTGAATAATTTCATCGTTTTTTGTAAAAGCTTATCAATGCCCTCAAGGTTTACATCGAACTGATATAAATCTAAAAATGCCTCTTGAAATGCTTGATTTAATAAGTGAAACTGTTTAAATTGATGAAGCTTTTGTTTTTCATTTAATAATTGTATTTCCAAAATAAACTCTTTCATAATATCTATATGAGAAAGCGCACCAATCATATTACTTCTTTTTATATCTATCATCGCTTTTCGATATCTATAAACAAATTCAAAAGCGATATCAGGTGTTGTACGGTATGGTTGTTCTTTATTTATAAAATTATTATTAAGTTCATTCATCTTTTCTAGAACAGATCCATCCGCATCATAAATTACTTTCCACAATGGAGATTGAACACTTAATAATTGAGTGGGCATGATAGATATATCCATCTCTAGACCGCTATCAAAAAATGGAATCAACAAATATATATCTTCTCTGAACATACCTTCTTTTATGTACTTTGCACCCATATCTTCTAAAATATTTTTGATTTTATCTTTTTGCTCCGCAACATTACCACTAACTGCAACCATCATATCAATATCAGAATATGTATCTGAATATCCCTTAACGCCTGAGCCAATTTGAACTGCACCTTTAATATGTATAAATTTTAAATGATTCAATAGTAATTCAAACATATCTTCTCTTTCTTCACTCGTATACATAAATCCACCCCTTGTTCACCTATTCATGATTTATCACATGCTCAAATCCTTCTATTCCTTGCAGTAACTTTTCTTTCAATAATTCAGGTTGGATATTAACATTTTTGATTTCACTCAAAGGAAACCATCGATACTCCATGTCTTCTCCATTTTCATTTCCAATGATAGAAATACCTCTATCCCATAATGATTTAGAATGACATATATAATAAATGCCTAACTCATGAAATGACTTTTCTTTATTATGATACGTTTGTTCAATAAAAATGTTACTTTGTTTTATTTCAATCTCAGCATCAAGTTCTTCAAATATTTCTCTTTTCAATGCCGCTTTAGAATCCTCTAACATTTGAACTTTTCCGCCTGGTGGCGCCCAATAATCAAGAATATTTTGAAGTAAAATATGATTGTTCTCAATGATAAGTGCAGAAGTTCTATATTTAAATCGCATATTCTCTTTTGTAAAAGTGATGTCCATTTTATTCTCCAATTCTTATTTCGAAATTATTTTCTATATGTAACTAAAGTCAATCTATCGTTAATTTGATTGAGCTCACCAAATCTTTCATATCCTAGTTTCTCGTATAAATAACAGTTTCCTTTCTCTTCAAGTATTGTGTTAAGCATCCAGTGTGTTGTACCATGAATAGTTTCAACACATTCAATTGCACTTTGAGCTAACCCTAAATTTCTAAATTCCGGTAGTATAAAAATAGGCGAAATTCGTTTAGGTGACTCATCACATTTATCGACAACCCTAATTGCTCCTGCTATTTCATTATCATGGTAAATAAAATAATAGTATGTAAATGGCTGTTCTAATCTTCTACGAATTAATTCAACATCTTCATTTGCTGGACTGGTTTCATAGTCCTCATATTTATCTAAAAGTGATTGAAAGGATCTTATCTGCATCTCCCAAATTATTTTTGCATCATTTACATTGGCACGTTTTAAGTTCATAAGTCCTCCTGAATATTAAAAGTTATATAGATGAAGAATCACAAAAAATATTTAAAGAATTTTCTGATTAATATATCATATAATTAAATAGATTATTATTCAACAGGAGGAAAAATATGAATTTCATAAAAGTTGAAACTTATAAGTATGATAAAAAAATACATTATTCATGGGAATCAGAATTAATCGAGGAAACTGAAGAGTATATTGTATTAAAGTCTGAACCACCAAGGACATTAAACCACTTTACACGAAACAAAACTTTTGTTTATGATAATGCTTCAATTGAATATATTTCAAAAATTGAGGGTTTTACAATTAACATTGATATTTATGACGATGGTCGCATTGAGTACTACTGTAACATCTGTGAGATTCCAAAAAAAGAAGATAATATTATAAAGATAATTGATTTAGACATTGATATGATCATAGATAGTGATGGTAAACATTATTTTGTAGATGAATATGAATTCGAACTGAATAAGACAAAATATAATTATCCACTAGAATTAATTCACAATATTGAAAGACAAAAATTTAAACTTAATGATTTGTATACTGAAAGAATATTCCCATTTGATGGTTTTCTTATAAAGCATATTGAAAATGTAAGAGTCGACTTAAAATAATAAAATAAAAATCAAAACAGCCATTAACTGTGAATGACTGTTTTGTTGTATCTTTTAATTAATACTGTTTAACTTTCCTATTTATTTATAAATTTATCTCCAACAACTCTAACGCTTTCTCCATCATGACATCTTTATGAAAATCCTCAAGTGTTGACTGGATTTCTATATCTGGCGCTATCCCTTTTAATGCCATAGATTCACCATGGTCTAAGCCATTATATCTTGAGTATGGACACAACAAATCGAATTGATCATTTAGGTATAAATAACCACAGTTAGCATAGTCATTCATTCCTTTTGTCGCTCTTCCGATGACTGTTACAAATTCACTTTCTTTAACTTTAGCAACAAAATTATCACCAGAACTACCACATCGTTCATTTGCTAGTACAATCACTTTAATTCCATCTGCTATACCATCTAGAATAATTGGTTCAATATCATCAGTGAATTTTACCATCCCTTTTGCATAGTTATCAGCCATTCTTTGTCTATACGCTTTAAACGATTGTTTTGTTTCACCTTCATCCATTTTTTCTAGGTCATTATCGATTTTTGCAATCATATGATCACAATATTTTTTAGTGTAATTAAAAGTTAAGCCGTAATCAATTTGTAGTTCATAGTTAGGTGGAAATATGTATTCTAATAAAGGGAAGTATGCGAAGTCACTTCCTCCTCTATTATCACGAACGTCAATGATAATTTTTTTATTAAATTGAAGAATATCAACATTTGATTTAATTGTTTCATGAAGTTTATTGACATCTCTAAAATCAGGTAACTTAATAAAACAATAACCTTCTCTTTGTTCAATGATATAGTCTTGGTCATAAAGCTCTTGTGAGGATTCTAAGAACACATTTTTAATAGTACCATTTGCAAGTTTTACATTTTCATATTTTCTCAAAACATTATGCCATTCATATCTTTTGGGATTAGGATCAAAGAGTAATTCTTTTTCTTTAGATATAATTTCACTTATCGGTAGTCCACCAATTTCAATGATTTCATCACCACGTTCAATCTCTGGATGAATTGATTTATCAACAAAAAGTCTCTCATCAATATTTTTACATAATATAGTCACTTTCTTTTCATTCAATTTATCAATAATTCGTACATGTGGGTCATGCAATCGATTGAGCTGTGCCGTAACATCAACATAGAATTCTTTGATATTAGAAAAATTCATAGTATTTATAATGTCTTTTTTATCTTGATAGCCTACGTATTCTTCAACTAAATATTGTTTTAATAAATTTAATTCTTTTTGAAACAATGGAATACCTCCAATACACTTTTTTAAACTGAATATTCAAATAAATTATACTACTAATTATTTTAAATGTGCATTGGTTTTGAAATTAAATCTAATTAAAAAATAACCCAATAACATATCATTGATAAGTATTTCGGTCAAATAAACGAAATATAAATTTTTCGTCTATTTAACCGAACCATTAATACCTATGTCGACTTTCTAATAATCAAATGAGACGCGAGTTCTTGCGATGTCGTTGATGCTGTCAGAATTAACTCTACACTCTTCTCACCCATCTCACTTAAAGGCAATTCAATACTTGTTATGTCGTTAATTTGTGAGAGTTCTCCGTTTTCGTAAGATATTAAAGCGATGTCTTCCGGTACTTTAATCCCTTGGTTTTGAAATGCTGCATATAACCCTGCACTAACGGCATCATTTGTCACAATCAATGCATCTGGTAAATGGTTTTGTTTTAGTATATGATGTGCGAGTTGCTTTCCGTCCAACACTGATAATCCACCAACATAGATAAAGTCCTGATATTGCATCTGTTTAGGTATTGTAGCATATGCTTTAGCACGTTCATTTGCGCTAAATCCATTTTTTCGATGTAATGTATAGCCTATTTTTTGATACCCCTGTTTTATTAAGTAATGTAATGCGTTTTTTAGTGCTTCATATTGATTAATAAAGATGTACGGTAATTGTTCATTTTTTTCCATAAGTATTATTGGACCGTATTTTTTATAGTCACATATTATTTCAAGCGAGAGTTGTCTTGTTGTAAATATAATGCCATCTATTGATCGATGTTTCAGCATATCTAACACGCTTAATTCTTCATTTTCTTTATAATGTGTTTCAATGACAATAATATGATAATTGTGCTGTGATGCTTGTTTAATCGCCCCTTCAAGTATTTTTAAGTAATAAGGATTTGTAATCCATGGTAGAACGACCGCGATGACGCGACTTTTACCACGAGATAAATTGACAGCAAGATGGTTAGGGATATAATTCAAATCTTCCATTGCAGCTAATACTTTTAATTTCTTTTCTTCTGATATGTATGGATAATCATTCAACACCCTTGAAACTGTTGATACAGAAACCCCTGCTTTTTTCGCGATATCACGAATATTTGCCATATGTAATTTCCTCCTTGCATTGCAACGCGTTTCATACATTACAATCACATTATAGTAATATATTTAAGGAAGAGGTGATTGAAATGAACGGCATTTTAGCTTTATTATCATTATGTTTCATTGAACTCTTTATTGTTAGTGTTGTACCAAAGGTAGAAGACAAGTATTAGTATTCCATTCAAGAATAGCATAATGGAAAACAGACAGGATGTCCTGTCTGTTTTCTATCATTTTTAAAGCGTTGCTTCACTTTCAAAATATATTTGATCTTCATCATAATAATCTACCGCATAATCAACGAAAACATGTGTCATAATAAAAAATTCATGCTGATAATCTTCAATCTTATCATTCGCATCAAAAATAAATGGTATTTCATTCGTCCCATCATATTGTAATATGACTTTAGATACTGGCTTATCAATCGTATGAAAATCACTCGTTTCATCTGTATTTTCTTTACGTTCAATTAATGTCAGTTCAATTCGCTCTATCCCGTTTTCTTCTATATTCTCAAGTGTTACAATACCCGCTATTTGGTCCTGTGGATGAAAAGTTTTCCGTTGCAATAACGTATCAACTTTTGCATCGCCAATCCCAATCGAAGTCATTAATGATTTAAACATGTTGTCACTCCTTTATCACTTGTTCTCAAACGATACAATTAATTGTATCCTATCATATTGAAACGTTTGTTTAAAATAATTCGAAGTTGGTAACAATAATTCAAGAGAATAATAAGTTATTTTAAGCATTTTCGGTTATAATAAAATAATAATAACAAAATAAAGGAGTCTTTTATGTCAGCATTAATTAATTTGCTCAAAAAAGGTAGTGCCTCATCTTTAATGGCAGCTATCGTTAACTTTGTACTCGGGTCATTAAAACTCGCCGCTTACATCTTTACTGGCAACGTTGCAATGTTCGCTGAAATGATGCACTCATTCGGTGATGCTGCCAACCAGTTATTCGTATGGGTCGGTTCAGCTGTATCAAAGAAAGCACCAAACGAAAAATTCCCGTTTGGTTACGGTCGATTAGTCAACATCGTTTGTTTATTTGCAGTCTTAATTGTTGCTATACTTGCTTATGAAACGATTCTAGAAGGAATTCATCATATTCAGCACCCTGCTGCTGCTGGTGATCATAACCCAACACACTTTATGATAAACGTTGGCGTCTTATTAATTGGTGTCTTACTAGAAGGTTCGGTATTATACAAAGCGGGTAAAGAAGTGCTTGAAGAAGTACATAAACCGACGACAGGTATACATCCATTTACAACGAGTTATGCAAACTTAGGTAAAGCGAAACCTGCGACAAAATTAGTATTTATGGAGGACACTGTAGCAACAGGTGGCGGATTAATTGCCTTAATCGCAATCGTTATTTCAAGATTTACTGGATTCACAATGATTGAAGGTATTGTTTCTGTTATCATCGGTTTAGCAATGTTCTACGTTGTATTCAAAGTATTTATGGAGAATGCTGCAGGTGCTATCGGTCGTGCTGATGAAGATATGGAAGTGCATGCTTCAAAGATCATTTTAGAGCACGAAGAAATTTCTGACATCAAACGTTTAGTCGTGATGAAAGAAGGAGAAGATAAACATATCGAAGCACTTGTAGAAACGTTAGATCATGATTTAACGTTACGAGAGTTATCTATTATCAAGAAAGATTTAGTCACACGTTTATTACAAGAACCACACGTGACAGATGTTAATATCGAAATTATGGAAGATGACGGTAATGACGACTGGGTAAGCGGTAATGGTTCTTCAATTAATAAAGTATATGAATAAGGAGAGGTCAATATGCCATTTATTACAGTAGAATTATTAGAAGGTCGTTCAGAAGAGCAATTAAAGAAAATCGTTGAAGACGTAACAGAAGTTGTTTCTAAGAATGCTAACGCACCAAAAGAAAACATCCATGTATTCATTAAAGAATTAAAGAAAGATCGTTATGCAGTAGCTGGTAAACTAAAGTCAGAACAATAATAAAAATGCTTGTCCAAAATGTATTTGGACAAGTATTTTTTAATTATTTATTAGGATTGATACGCGCCGCCATATTAATGCGTTTAGGCGCTTGTTCAGGTTCAATCACCGCTTTAATATCATTTAAAATCATTGTATATTCATTTTGAAAATCTACAGTAGTTCCTTCTTCTAAATATTGATCCAGACCTTTATGAATAATAATATAAATAGATTCATTTACTTCTTTATTCGTACAACTAATCATAAATTGTATTAAAGACTCTGAATAATCGACAGGATATCCAATATGCTCTGAAATTAACCTTACCATAACTGCATGTATTTCTTCAGCTCCAAGATGATGCTTTTGAGCATAACCATTTAATACACCAAATGTATAAGCCACCATTGCCTGATCATCAGCATCACTATGTTCATCATAAATTTCAGATGACTGTAAGCTTTCAGTGACGTTCACTGCGTATTGATACATCGTTTTTAATTCGTTCATCATAATAACTCCTTTAAGTATTAAATTACTTTATTATAACATGGTTGACTGTCTGTCTATTCTTCTAAAAACTTTTTGATGGCTTGTTTATTTTGTTCTTTATCAATTTCAAGTACTGCCCCTGCTTCAGGATAACTTGCTTGCGTATAACTATTTTTAACAGGTACAGTCAACGTATCAGGATCTTTATTCCCTCTTATAACAAAAGACGTGCCCGTTCTGAATATTTCATTGTTCGTCATATCTGTATTGACATAACCACGTGCAATCCCAGCTAATTTCGGTGTTTTCATCAATACTGATAAACTAATCATTTCTTTTTTCAATGCTTTTATAACTTGTTGTTGCCTTCTTACACGACCAAAGTCTGCTTCTTCATCATGTCTAAAACGTGCATAACCTAACAATTCTTTACCGTTAAGATTATGCCAGCCTTTCTTTAAAGATACGCCGATACGTGCCGACATATCTTTTTCAACATTAATCGGTACGCCGGCAGGTGATATTTCATCGACCATTGCTGAAAATCCTTTAAAATCAATAATCGCATAATGATCGATGTCTAAATCTAAATTTTTCTTAATCGTTTTTCGAAGTAATTCAGGTCCACCTAGAGTATATGCGGTATTAATCTTATAATTGCGATAACCCGGAATTTCAGCATAAATATCGCGCATTACAGAGACGATTTTCATTTTTTTAGTTAAATAGTTATATTGTGCAATCATAATAGAATCTGTTCTTGAAGAACCATCTACATTTCTATCTTGCCCTAATATTAATACGTTTAATTTACCATCTTTATTATTAACGCCATTAAATTCATATTGCTTTTGTTGTTTCGTGTGACGTTGTGCAAGTTTTAGTCCACTATCATAACTCGATTTAATATAGATAAAACAGCTCAATAGTAGTACAATGATGAATAATATAATAAAGGGAAGTTTACGAATACGGTGCTTTTTATTGCGCATTAAAGGTGGTGTTATTTCACTCATTTATAAAACCTACTTTCTTATTTCACCAATATATTAAACTTATTAAAAATCAAATTAAAATGCAAGTAAATTCATGTTGTAAATATACAACATTATCGTAATATAATAACAAGGAGGTAGATTGAAATGAAAACAGTTTATTTTGCAGGTGGATGTTTCTGGTGCATGGTTAAGCCGTTTGATACGTATGAAGGCATTGAAAGTGTAAAAAGTGGTTATATGGGTGGTACGTTGAAGCATCCAACATATGCTCAAGTAAAAACAGGCACAACAGGTCATCTTGAAGTCGTAGAAATCGTATATAATGAATCACAATTTCCATTTGATAAGTTGCTTGAAATATTCTTTAGTCAAATTGACCCGACCGATGCTGAAGGTCAGTATATGGATAGAGGTTCACAATATACGACAGCAGTCTTTTATACAGACGAAGCACAACTTCGTCAAACTAAACGCTACATTGAACAAATACAATCACAGTTTAACCAACCTATCGTTACTGCGTTGAGACCAGCTGAAATATTTTATTTAGCAGAAGAAGAACATCAGGATTTCTATAAGAAACAACCTGAACGTTATCAACAAGAGCAATTAGATCGCGAAAATTATATAAAAACGCACAAAAAACACTGAACTAATATTCAGTGTTTTTTGTGCGATTGATGATCGCATTGATACGGATCATCTGTGTGATTAAAGAGCTATCCTTACGATAAACTAAATAACGTGATTGCCAGTCTGGATTGAATTTTTCCTTATAACGTCTTAAGCCTTTGAAGCTATAGAGTCTTGAAATGGAATCAAATATTTTTCCGGCAAATCTTTCCCTATAGAATGCATGTTTATGGCTACCAACATTTGATAATGGCGCCATGCCCATATTGAAATATTGATACCCCTGCTCTTTCATCATTAACATCGTATTTAAATAGAGGCCATCCATCATTTGTAATCCATTCTCTTTCCATCGTATCATGTCGACTGAAATCGATTGTTCGAAATGTGTCGGCATAAACGAAACAAATCCTATAATCTCTTCATCATTTCGAATGACACCAATCGGCGCTTTATTTAAATACGCCTCATTAAACTGCCCAACTGAGAAATTCATTTCTTTTCGACCGTCTAACCATTCATTTGAAATTTCACGTAATTGTGTAATAATTGCACCATCAAATGGTGGTTCAAGTATTTCAAATCGGTAACCTTCTGTTTCAAATTTATTCACTGTTGCACGAAATGCACGTTTTTTCTTACCGCTGATTGTGAAATCTTCAAGTGGTATCACTGCTTCTTCACCAAGTTTAAAGAAGATGTTTCCGAAATCATGATACATCGGTAACAATTTCGGTTGTACTTGATAAAATGCAACATCATAACCGTAAAATTCTGTCTTGTCATAAAATTGAGTGAGTAAACATTTAAATGAATCTTCATTACCGATAGGATCGCCTAACACAATAATGCTGTCATTTTTAAACTGGAACATAACAAATGCATCACGGGCTTCATTTGTAAAAAACAACTTGTCACCGGTATGAGCCAGGTGACTCACGAAATTACCGCCATACGTTGTAATAATCGTTTCAATTTCTTCACTTGATAATGGCATATCAATTTTAGATTTAAATTGTTTATTAAATAAAAATGATAATAGCCAAGTAATCGATGCAAATAATAGAATAAGCAGAATAAAGTAATACTTTAATAAATTACTATCAAAATCAACGCTTTCAGATTGTACTAACCCTTCAAGCTGTAGACTTAATAGCCAGCCATTAACACATAAGATCACAATTGCAATAATGATTGTACTTCCTGCACGCAATAATGTTATTGGGCGACGTAATGCTTTTACATTGCGATTGCCGATAAATAATAAAATTAGTACAATGACAAGCCATAAATATAATATAAAATTACCATACGTTAAAAATAAAATGAGTAATAACGTACATACTGCAAAAATGCTCATAATATGCGCACGTCTTGTATCATGCATGATACCTTTTGCATTGATCATCAGAATAAGTGATGAAACAGTATATAAGGCAGCTAAGAATAAATACGTATTATGCTTAACATCATAGATTGCTTCTATTATGACCATACCATTACTCATTAACAGCATAAATCCCGTTATGAATGTAATAACACCTAATGCAATGGCAGGTAATTTCACGATGAAATCACGTAAAATACTTAAAAATAAATTGCTCGTTTCAATTGCAGGGCCGACATATTTATGATCCTCAAATCGATCTTCGAATTGTTTTCTTGCTACACCTCTAAATTCAAATGTTGATAATACAAGTGCGACTAAAAATGGCACGAAGTAATAGACAACACGGTAAATTAATAATGCAAGTAACACTTTTTCATCTACAATACCCACTGCTTTAAATCCAAAAATGATCATTAAATCAAATGCACCAAAACCACCAGGAACGAACGATAATAAACCGGCAAGTGCTGCGACAACAAAGATACCAATGACAATTGAAAGTGGCACTGGCGAATGAATGACTTTAAAAATAAAATAAAGTACTGTGCTTGCTGCAATCCATTCTAAAGCTGAAACTAGCGTAAACTTTAACCCTAACCAGCGATCTTCATTGATGGGTTTCAAATAACTATAAATTAAGAAAACAGGTAAAAATAATGCCGTGATATAAAGTGCAATATGATACCAATAAAAATGATCAAACGCATGTGTGTCTTCAAAAAGTTTAAATACAATACCTAAACTGAGGACACTCATCCCAGAAACCATTGAAATGAGCATTAAAGAGATGACTTTAATTAAAGGTTTTTCATCTTCAGTATAATTACGATAAACAAGGAGGCGTAAACCTGCACCAATAATACCACCAAAGCCAATGACCGCATTTAGTGCATTAGCAATGAAACTCGTATTAAATAATTTTTTGGTAGGTACTTGTAACTTCAAATTGCGTGCGAGTACAACATCATAAAGTGAAAGTAACATCACGGCTAATAGCCCCGAAATCATTAATCCACCTAATTCAAATGTATTCATTGCTTTAAACGCCTTAATTGTAGCTTTGTAATCAATAGACGATAGTTCATTCAATAACTTGTAGCAAATAAAAATAAACAACACACTAATAAAACCAATTTTAATTTTATTCTGGTGTAATTTTAGAAAGTCTTTCATGAAATACCTCTCTTTCTTTTATTTGTATGTATTCTATAAATAAAATGTAAAACATTAACTCTATTGTACATCTTAAATCTTAATATGCAAAAAGAAGAGGCAGAATAAAAGTTCTCACCTCTTCTACCTTATATGAAGAGCTACTGCTTCTCTACTTCATATGGACCATGCTGATCCTGAAAATACAAATTATATCGAATTTTAAATTTAGTATATAAGAATTGTACAATGACTTTTAAAATCGCATACATCGGTATTCCTAAAATAACACCTACAATCCCTAACATATTACCAGCACTCAACAATACGAAAATAATAGTTAGTGGATGAATTTGCATTGTTTTTCCCATTATATTAGGAGAAATAAAATGTCCTTCTAAAAATTGAACTGCCATCCAAACAACAGCTAATTTTAATAACATAATTGGCGAATCAACGAGTGCAATAATAATTGCAGGACTTATCGCAATCATTGGCCCTAAGTATGGTACGACACTCGTAACAGCAGCGGTACAAGCAAGTACTAAAGCATATTCTAAACCGATAATGTTATAACCGATAAATAAAAGCACGCCGATACAAGAAGCAACAATCATCTGCCCCTGAATATAAGAACCGACTTGGACATTCATTTTCTCAATAATTTCTTTTAAACTACTACGATAACGCGGTGGAAATAAACGAATAAAATACTGTTTAAAATGTTTACCATCTTTTAATAAGAAGAACAATACGAACGGAAAAGTCATAATGATGACAGCCACACTTGCAATTGTGTCAATTATAGATTTTAGTCGTGTCGTAAAGTTACCTAAATAATCACCGACTTTATTCGGTAAATCACTTAAATTTGTGTTCACCCACTTTTGTAAATCGTGCATATATGGGGATATTCGAGAATTAGATGACAAATCATTAAACTTCGATAATAAGTGCTTCATATAATCCGGGAAGTTAGAAGCGAAACTTACGATTTGCTGCTCAATTAATGGTACAAGTACTGTAATAAGCACTGTAAACGCACTGATTATCAGTAGAAATAATAATATAATACCGTACAATCGTTTCACGCGATTACGTTCTAAAAAATCAACAATTGGATTAAGTAAATAATATAATACAAAAGCTAATATAACAGGCCCGATAATCGTATTAAAAATTATGATAAATGGTTCAAAAATAAATGAGATTTTTTCTAAAATAAAGATAAGTATTCCTAATAATATTAAAATACAAAGTGTAAAAATTAAATTTTTCCCACCTAAAAACCGCATAAATCTGTTTTCCATCATTGTTTTCCCTCCTTAAATGGATTTAATTTGTATTACTACAATCTTAAAGTTTACATAACGTGATTATAGTATTCTAAATAGTTGAATTTACTATCAAATTTAACCATAATCATCCTAAAAATGCAAATAAGGACTAGCAGCGCTAGCCCTTATTTAAAAGATATACAATTATTGAATATCTAAAACTTTGTCACCTGCAATTACTTTTCCGTAATTTATATTGTGCATTGTTTTATCGCCTAAATTTGTAAAGATTACTGGCGTAATATCACTATCTGCATTCGCTCTAATATAATCTAAATCAACTTTTAATAATGTTTGACCTTTAGTAACAAGGTCACCAGGTTTCACCATCATTTCAAAGCCTTGACCTTTTAATCCAACAGTTTCTAAACCGAAGTGAATCAATACTTCAACGCCATCATTGCTTTCTAAACCAATCGCGTGTTTAGTTGGGAAATCCATTTTAACTTCGCCATCAAATGGTGCTACAACTTCTCCTACTTCTGGTTTAATTGCAATACCGTCACCCATCATTTTTTGACTGAATACTTGGTCAGGCACAGTTGATAATTCAACAACCTCCCCAGTAATTGGTGCATAAATTGTAGTTGTTTCGTTATTACTTGATACAGCTTTAGCTTCAACAGTTTCTACCGCTTTCACTGTGCCTTCTTCTTCAATATGAACTTGATCTGGACGTGTTACTTCTCCTGACATAATACGTGCCATTTCATGCTTAATTTGATCTGATTTTGGACCAAAGATTGCTTGCATGTTGTTCCCAACTTCAAGTACACCTGCAGCACCTAAAGCTTTTAATTCAGGAACATCTACTTTAGATTTATCTTTAACTTCTACACGTAAACGTGTAATACAAGCATCTAAATGTTTGATATTTTCTTTCCCACCCATTGCATCTAATACATTGAATGGTAATTCACCTGCTGTAGAAGTCGTCGTTTGTGCTTCTTCATCTTCACGACCAGGTGTTTTTAAGTTAAATTTCTTAATTGCAAATGTGAATAAGAAGTAATACACTACCGCATACACTAAACCAACAGGAATAACTAGTAAAGCGTTTGTACGATCCCAGTTTAATAAACCGAATAAAGTATAATCGATGAAACCACCTGAGAATGTCATACCGATTTTAACGTGTAATAAATGCATAACTAAGAAAGATGTACCTGCTAATAACACGTGAATTCCATAAAGAATTGGTGCTACAAATAAAAATGAGAATTCTAATGGTTCAGTAATACCTGTTAAGAATGACGTTAAGGCTGCTGAAAGCATTAAACCACCAACAACTTTTTTACGTTCTGGACGTGCTTGACGGTAAATTGCAAACGCTGCTGCCGGTAAACCGAACATCATGAATGGATATTTACCTGTTGTGAACATACCAGCTGTAAATGGTACGCCATCTTTCATCTGAGCCATCCAAATACTTTGGTCACCACGAACTAAGTTACCCGCAGCATTTGTATAATTACCAAATTCGAACCAGAATGGCGCATAGAATATATGATGTAAACCAAACGGAATTAATGAACGTTCAATAATACCAAAAATAAATGTTGTTAACACTAAGTTTTTATTCAATAAGAATTCTGATAAACCGTTTAATCCACCTTGAATTGGAGGCCAAATAATTGCAAGTGCTGCTCCGACTAAAATTGCCATAACTGAAGTAATGATTGGAACGAAACGTTTACCTGCAAAGAATCCTAAGAATGCTGGCATATTAATGTTAAAGAACTTATTGTAACACCAAGCAGCAACTGCCCCCATGATGATACCACCAAATACCCCAGTTTGAAGTGTTGGTATACCTAAGATTAAAGCATGTGCTGGTTCTTTAGCAGTTTGTCCTAAAGTTTTAGCACCTTCAGCATAAGAATAAATATTGTCGATTGTGATGCCCATGAATTTACCAATCGTAGCATTCATGATTAAGTAACCAACTAATGCTGCAAGTCCGGCAACACCGTCCCCACCAGCTAGACCAAGTGCAGTACCAATTGCGAATAATAAAGGTAAATTATCAAAGATAACTTGACCTGCACTTTCCATAATACCTGATAACATTACGAAAAAGTCTGCTTTTAACCAAGGTGCAAATTGCACGAGTTGATCATTGTGCATTGCGTTACCAAATGCAAGTAAAATCCCTGCTGCTGGTAATAATGCTACCGGCAACATTAAAGCTTTACCGATACGTTGTAATTGACCGAATAATGTCTTGAACATAATACAGTTCCTCCTAAAATGATTTTTTTGTATTAGATTGTAAAACAATAAAATAAAAATAAATACACACTTACACAACATATTCATGTCGATAATATCCCACAAAAAAGGCATGAGTATATACTGGTCCCAAAGTACCAGTCATAACTCATGCCTGCATTATCAGTTACACGTTATCGACTTTAGTATTAAAAGCTTGAATATGCATTGTAAGATACACAAGCTCAGATTCATAAACTGGCTTGTTTAAATGCGTTTGCATCATCTTTACAATCTTTACAGCTGTATTGTAACATAGCGGATATTGAACTTTCAATAGGTTTTGTAAATTTTTTTGTTCTGGCATTCTATCATCTGCCATCACCCTTTGTACAGCGAAACTGATATGCCTTACAAACCTTGAATACGTAATAGAATCTTTATCAATTTGTACTTTCAAATCTTGTTCAATTAAATGAATGGCTTTAGTAATCACTTCGGCCATCACATTCATATCTCTAAGCGAGTGATTATTCACGGATGAATGAATATGCAATGCAATAAAACCAACTTCCGTACGAGGGAAATTCACTTGTAACTTTTCGTTTAACATTTGCACTACTTGCTCAGCGATTAAGAATTCTTTCTGATACAATGCCTCTGTTTCTTTTAAAAATGGATTTGCAACAAAAATACCATCATTATATCGTTTTAAAGCGAAAATAATATGATCTGTTAAAGACAATATAATTTTATCGTCGATTTTTCCATCTGTTCTTTTATCAATAAACTCTACAACTTCAATGACAGACGCAATAACATGGTCATCAGTAATTTTCATTAAATTTTTATATCGTGTTTGTTCCTGTTCAGTTGTTAATTGAAACATCTTTTCGATGCGTTCTATTTCATCATCCACGATTAATTGACCCGGTTTTTTACCAAAACCAATTCCTTTACCGATAAAGACAAGTTCCTGGTCATCTTTTAAGACGATTAAAACATTATTATTCAGTACTTTATCTACTTTATATCTTTCCATTTGATTTACCTCATTCCAAAGACCTATGTTTAATTATAAATTGCGTGGTAAAATATTAATAGCTTAACAAGCTAATATCAATCCACTACTGGAGGGAACTATATGAAAATATTGAATAAATTATTACTAATTACTACTATGTTTATCTTCATGATTGCACCAACAATCAAAGCACATGCTGTGACTCAGGAAGCATGGTCAGAAGCCGTAACAGTTTATGGAGCAGCATTAGAGCAAAATAATAGTTTACAAGAGAAAACGAAATCACTATTAAATACAGACGATAGTGATAAAATTGCATATGTTCATGCAAATGACTTAACAAAGTACTTGAACTTACAATCAAATGATAGTGTATTGAAGTCAAGTATTCGCATTAAAAAGTTAGCAGCTGGAGATGGCCTTACTTTAAATATAAACCAATCTGCAGGTAAAATCACTAAAATAACAGAAGACACATACAAAAATGCATTATTAACAGCCGGTGTTACAGATGCAGAAGTTACCATTGCAGCTGCAGAAGACGTAACAGGTGAAAGTGCTTTAGCGGGTGTATATAAAGCATTTGAAGCGCAAGGCGAAACAATTAACCCTACGCAAACTCAAGCGGCACAAAACGAACTTAATTCAATTTCAAATATCAATGCTGAAAATGCCGGAAAAAATGGTTATTCTCAAGAACAATTGAATAAAGCCATCGCAGAAGCGAAAGCAGAAATTGCAAAACAAGGTGCTAACCTCAATACAACTGAAATTAAAAATATTGTAGTGCAAAAAATAGAAAATAACGGTTTAACAAATGTCATCAATGATAATCAAATCAATATCATCGTTAACTTTATCACAAATGCACAAAATTCTGGTGTATTTAGTGGAGAGAACAAAGATAAATTTATCAATAGCGCAAAAGACTATGTCAATGAAATTAAAAATTCTGATGGCTTTAAACAAGCAGCAGATAAAGCAAAAGATATGGGGAAAAATATTAAAGACTCATTAGAAAAAGAAGGCGTTTGGGAAAAATTTATGAATTTTATTCAATCAATCATAGATGCTATCATGGGGTTATTTAAATAAGAAAAATCAAATCGCGTAGACAATTATTTATCTACGCGATTTTTTTAATTCTGCTCTTTGTCATTAAATTGATAAGGATTATCTCCCCACGTCTCTACCGATGACAGATCAGCTTTTACGTGCTTCGTTTTGAACACAGGATTTAAGCCTTTCTTACGTTGTTCTCCGTAATCATTTGCCACTTCGAATACAACATGTGCTAAACCGATAATCGCAGTGATGTTCAGAATAGCCATTAATCCCATGAATAAATCAGCCGTTGACCAAACCGTTTCAACTTTTATAACTGCTCCGAAGAAGACCATCAATACAACACATAATCTAAATACAAACATGACGATTTTATTCTTTGTCAAATATTCAACATTCGACTGACCATAATAATAATTCCCAATTACTGAAGAATAAGCAAACAAAAAGACTGCTAAAGTTAAGAATACGCCACCAAATGAACCTATATGACTGTTTAAAGCAGCTTGCGTGACTTGAATCCCTTGCGGTGCCTTTTCACCGTATTCTAATCCACCATATAATAAGATCATAATTGCTGTTGCTGTACACACTAACATCGTATCGAAAAATACACCTAAAGATTGAATTAGTCCTTGTTTCACTGGATGACTCACTGCAGCAGTGGCTGCTGCATTTGGTGCAGATCCCATACCTGCTTCATTTGAGAATAATCCGCGTTTAATCCCTTGCATAATTGTAAATCCTAGTGCTCCTCCAAATGCAGGTTCTAAACCGAATGCTCCTTTAATGATTTGCATAAGCATCGGAATGACATCACCAATATGTGTTAAAAGTACAAATAACACGATGCCAATATATAAAATTGCCATTACAGGTACGATTGCTGTTGATACATTGGCAATCCAGCGTACGCCACCAAATATAACAAGCGCAGTAATTATCGCTAAAAATACACCCGTCCAGACTGGATCAATTTTATATTGTTCTTTAAAACTTGCAGCAATAGTATTTGATTGTACTGTGTTAAATACAAATGCAAACGTTATTGTAATTAAAATTGCAAACGTTGTGCCGAGCCACTTTTGCCCTAGCCCTAGCTCCATATAATACGCCGGGCCTCCACGGAATCCACCTTTATCGTCTTTTACTTTATACACTTGTGCTAAAGTTGCTTCAAAAAAAGCACTTGCTGCACCAAAGAATGCAATGACCCACATCCAGAATACTGCACCAGGTCCACCTAAAACAATTGCTGTAGCAACTCCTGCAATGTTACCTGTTCCGACACGACTCGCTGCACTAATTGCAAATGCTTGGAATGATGAAATGCCTTTCTTTCCATCTTCTAATGTTTCAGGTTTCTCGCCAATCACTCTAAACATTTCAGGTAACCATCTAAATTGCACAAATCTCGAACTTAAACTAAAGAAGAATCCAGCTAATAGCAGTAATCCTATTAAAAATTCTGTCCATATCAAATCATTCCCTGTTGATACAATCGATTTAAACCAATCTGGTATAATCGCATCAAAATTTACATTTGAAAACAAAATAAAACCCCCATATTCACATAATAAATAAAATAATACGAATTATATTTTATCATAGTGAATGGAGGTTTTGAAATTTATTTATATAATTTAACATATATAGTATATATCTAGTCGATGTTATTAAATAATGAGAAATGTTCGACCTTACCAAATTCTTTATCATCAACGATAAAACTACCGTTTGTATAGCGATCTGCAACTCTAATATCTTGCGTATTACCCTGATATGTTTCGTTTTCGGATACAATTTCAAATGGCATGTTTTCTGTAATAATATAAGCATTAACAATTTCGTGTGGATTTGACTTTAATTCTTTCAATATTATTAATCCTCGATTTGCGCGTTTACTTTCCTCGAATAAAGCTACTTTCATCTTTTTCATTGCTCCTCTATGGGTTGCAATAATTAAATGACTATTTTCATACATTAATTCAGTTGCAACGACATAATCGTCGTCTTTTAAATTAATCGATTTTACACCAGCAGCTTTAATACCTATATTATTTACTTCAGATAATGCATAATGTAAAGTTAAACCTTTACGCGTAACGACGATGATATGCTCTTCACCAGTAATTTGTTTTACAGTAACCACTTCATCATTATCTTTAAGTTTCATACAAACAATCGGTTTCGAATAGCGTGTAACATTAAAGTCAGCGAGTAGCGTCTTTTTAATCATGCCCTGTTTCGTTGCAAGCATGATACTTTGAGGATGACTGAAATCTTTTACATTAATCATTGCAATGACGTATTCGTTCTGACTTAAAGGTACAATTTGCGAAATATGAGTTCCAAGGTCTTTCCAACGTACATCAGGCAACTGATGTACTGGTATATAAATATAATGACCTAAGTTTGTAAATACTAAAACTGTATCTTGTAAATTACTTTCATAATGTTCAAGTAACTGGTCACCATCTTTTGTTGCAATTTCATATAAACCACTTGCACCAAAACTTCTTGGAGACGTGCGTTTAATATAGCCGTCTTTTGTTAAAGAAATAATTGTTTCTTCACTCGGCACAAGAATTTCTTTTGAAATTTTAATCTCTTGAATTTCGTCTTCAATTACGCTTAATCTTGGTTCACTGAATTCTTTTTGTACAGCCTTTAATTCGCGTTTAATGACGCTCATTAAATGCTTTTGATCATTGATGATTTTTTCTAACTTTTCTAACGTTGCTTTTAAATCATCATGTTCATTTTGTAACTGTATGATATCAGTATTAGTTAAACGATAAAGCTGTAACATAACAATCGCTTCAGCTTGTGCTTCTGTAAAGTCATATTTTGATTTTAAGTTTTCTTTCGCATCGCTTTTGTTTTTAGATTGACGAATCGTTTCAATGACTTCATCTAAAATAGACAGTGCTTTAATTAAACCTTCCACGATATGCATACGTTTTTTTGCCTGATCTAATTCAAATTGACTGCGGCGTAATATGACTTCCTGCTGATGTTTAATATAACTTTGTAGCATTGCTTTTACGCCTAATAATTTAGGTCGTCTATCACTAATGGCAACCATATTAAAGTTATATGCAATTTGTAAGTCGGTATTTTTATAAAGATAATTAAGGATGCCTTCTGCATTTGCATCTTTTTTCAGTTCGACAGCAATCCGTAAACCATTACGATCTGTTTCGTCACGCACTTCTAATATGCCGTCAATCTTTTTATCTGCACGTAATTCGTCGATGCGTTTCACTAAACTACTTTTATTCACTTCAAACGGAATTTCAGTAATAATGATTTCTTCACGACCACCGCGTAGTTTCTCAACATTCACTTTACCACGTACAATCGCTTTTCCTTTACCTTTTTCATAAGCTTGTTTAATGCCATCGCGCCCTTGAATTATGCCACCAGTAGGGAAATCCGGACCTGGCATCACTGACATTATTTCATCAGTTGTGACATCAGGGTTATCAATAATCATCAATGTCGCATCAATAACTTCCTGTAAGTTATGTGGTGGAATATCGGTCGCATAACCGGCTGAAATACCTGTAGAACCATTGACTAATAAATTCGGATAGTTTGCTGGTAATACCATCGGTTCCATTGCTGTATCATCAAAGTTTTGTACCCAATCAACTGTATCCTGATTAATATTACGCAGTAATACACTCGCTAATTTTGACAGTTTCGCTTCTGTATAACGCATTGCTGCAGGTGGATCGTTATCGATACTACCATTGTTACCATGCATTTCAACGAGTACATGACGTAATTTCCAATCCTGACTCATACGCACCATAGCGTCATAAACAGAAGTATCTCCATGTGGATGATAATTACCGATAACATTCCCGACTGTTTTCGCACTTTTTCTAAAGTTCTTCTCGAATGTGTTTCCTTCTGCATGCATAGCATATAATATTCTTCGTTGAACCGGTTTTAATCCATCACGTACGTCGGGTATTGCACGATCCTGAATAATATATTTACTATAACGACCAAAGCGGTCACCAATTACATCCTCTAAAGGTAAGCTTTGAATATTTTCCTGCATTACATTCTACCTCCTTTAGATAAATCGACATCTTGAATTAACTGGATATCTTCTGTTTCATCAAGTAATAACATTTCATCATTTTCTAATATACTCGCATCTTCCTGCATACCAAATTCAACATTTTGTTCGATCCAGTCACGTCGTGGTTCAACTTTATCTCCCATTAATGTAGAAACACGTTTCGCACTGCGTAATTCATCATCAATTTCTACACGAATTAATGTACGCGTTTCAGGATTCATTGTCGTATCCCAAAGTTGATCTGCGTTCATTTCACCTAAACCTTTATAACGCTGTAATATAAAGCCTTTACCAACTTTCTTTTGAACATCTTTCAATTCATCGTCGGTCCAGGCATATTCAATAACTTCGTTTTTACCTTTGCCTTTCGATACTTTATATAATGGCGGTAAAGCAATATACACTTTGCCTGCTTCAATTAATGGACGCATATATTTAAAGAAGAAGGTTAAAAGTAATACTTGAATATGTGCGCCATCCGTATCTGCATCGGTCATAATAATCACTTTATTGTAGTTACTATCTTCAACATTAAAGTCATTTCCAACGCCTGCACCTATCGTATGGATGATCGTACTAATTTCTTCGTTCTTTAATATATCTTCCAATTTCGCTTTTTCTGTATTAATAACTTTCCCGCGCAGTGGCAGAATCGCCTGGAATTTGCGATCTCGTCCAAGTTTAGCAGAACCACCGGCAGAGTCCCCTTCGACTAAATACAATTCATTTTTCTCTGTATTTTTACTTTGTGCAGGCGTTAATTTACCAGAAAGTAACGTTTCTTTACGTTTATTTTTCTTCCCGTTTCGTGCCTCTTCACGCGCTTTTCGTGCCGCATCTCTTGCTTGTGCAGCTTTAACCGCTTTCTTTACTAACACCTGGCTGAGCTTACCATTCTCTTCAAAATAAAATGGTAATTGCTCTGCTAGCATCGAATCAACTGCACTTCTCGCTTCACTTGTTCCAAGTTTAGATTTCGTTTGTCCTTCAAATTGCAGTAAATGTTCGGGAATTTTCACTGAAATGATTGCGGTCATTCCTTCACGAATATCACTACCGTCTAAATTTTTATCTTTTTGCTTTAATTCACCAATTTTACGTGCATATTCATTAAACACACGCGTCATCGCCGTTTTCATTCCAACTTCGTGTGTACCACCATCTTTCGTACGTACATTATTGACGAATGAAAGTATCGTTTCTGAATACTGATCATTATATTGGAAGCCAACTTCAACTTCAATTTCATTCGATATTCCACTAAAATGGGCAACGTCATGAAGCGTTTCTTTACCTTCATTGACAAATTTCACGAAATCACTTAGACCATCTTCAAAATAAAAATCATCATGACGTTCTGGTATTACACGATTATCTGTTATGGATATATGTAAATCCTTCAATAAGAATGCAGATTCACGAAGTCGCTCACTTAGCGTATCATAGTTGTATTTCGTTGTTTGTTTAAATATCGTTGGATCAGGCTTAAACGTCACACTTGTTCCTGTTTTTTTGGATGTACCAATTTCTTCTAAAGTCGTAACCGGAACGCCACCGTTTTCAAAGCGCTGTTTAAATATCTTCCCATTATTATGAATCGTAACTACTAACCATTCACTCAGTGCATTTACAACTGATGCCCCTACACCGTGTAGACCGCCAGTTGTTTTATACCCGCCTTGACCAAATTTTCCGCCTGCGTGCAGCACTGTAAAAATGACTTCAGGTGTCGGCTTTCCTGTTTTATGTAATCCTGTTGGCATCCCACGACCATTATCGTTGACTGTAACAGAATCATCTTCATTTAAGATGACTTCTATTGTATTACCATGGCCATTTAACGCCTCGTCAATTGAATTATCTAGTATTTCATAAACAAGGTGATGAAGACCTCTTGTATCCGTAGAACCAATATACATACCCGGTCGCTTTCTTACGGCTTCCAATCCTTCTAATACTTGTATTGATTCATCGTTGTATTGATTATTCGGCAATTCGTAACCCCCTACAAACATACGTTCGTTAATTTTATACACATTCACTATTTTATCTAATCCTTTATAATTTGCAAGTAATTATGTATACATCTCAAAAAGTTTACATAATATTTTTATAGTATTTAATGATGTGTGTTCTATTTAACTTTATCATAAACACATCAAAAACGGTATGTGCTTTCACACTCAATATTCATGTCGTTTAAAATTTTATAATTTAATAATTATTTTCTATTTTCGCTGAATACGCTATAATAAAAGTATAATTTTAAGAATAACTATTAGTACCTACTGATATAAGGAGAGATTTTATGAACATCGCGATGATGTTAATTGCAGCATACTTAATTGGAAGTATCCCGACAGGATTAATCATTGGTAAAATATTTTATGATATAGATATCAGGCAGCATGGTAGCGGCAACCTAGGTGCTACAAATACATTTAGAATTTTAGGGAAAAATGCAGGGATTTTCGTCACAATTTTCGATGTGCTGAAAGGAACCATCCCAGCACTATTTCCGTTATTTTTCCACGCACACGTGCATCCAATATTAATTGGGCTAGCTGCAGTTATTGGTCATGTCTATCCTATCTATTTAAAGTTTAAAGGTGGAAAAGCTGTTGCAACGAGTGCTGGTGTTATTCTCGGCACGAATCCGATTCTTTTCTTAATCATTGCTGTCATTTTCTTTACGCTTTTATTTAGTACGAGAATGGTTTCGTTAACAAGTATGCTGACGAGTATTGCAAATTTTATCGGTTCATTATTTTTCGATGATACAATCTTAATGGGTATTTCATTTTTAATTATGGTCGTTATCATCATTAGGCATAAATCAAATATTGAGCGTATTTTAAATGGCACAGAGTCAAAAATAAATTTTAAGAAGCAATAAACTACAACTAAAAATAAAGGCAGATCAAATTGTTATTGATCTGCCTTTACTATTATTCTTTTCCAATCGCAACAAGTTCCGAATATTTTTTATGCCACTCTGGGTAATATCGATCAAGTCGAATGGGTTTATCACTCCCTTTTTTCAGCACAACATGCGTTGTTTGACCTGTTGCAGCTATTTCGCCATTTTCTTTAATGACTTCATAAGCATATATCGTTTTAAGCTTAGAATAGGAATGTATCCATGTTTTTATTGTAACTTTCTCAGGATAAGTGATTGAACGTTTATATTTCACCTGGACATCTAATACAGGGGAAATAATATCATCTTGTTCCATATCCGCATATCGAAAACCTGCTTTTTCAATAAAATCAGTACGACCTACTTCGAACCAGATTAAATAATTCGCATGATAAACAACATCCATTTTATCTGTTTCTGCATAACGTACTTCAATTTCTTTTTCTGTATAATACAAATTCGTCACCTTCTTATTAATGATAACACTATTGTACCAAAATATTAGTACTTGGTACTAAAAAAATAAAAATAGAATAAACGGCATCTCCAATGCAGTCATATAAAAACTAGAGAAAACCCATCAGAAATCATTCTTTGATTTCGATGGGTTTTCAAAGTTTTTATGCGACTAAGCGCATTGAAAACAATCTCTACTGTGTTAATTTATCTCTTAATACCATTTGTAAAATACCACCGTGACGGTAGTAATCTAATTCTACTTCTGAGTCAAAACGTGCTAACGCATTGAACTCCATCACTGTACCGTCTGTTTTCACTGCAGTAACTTTTACTTCATCACGTGGTTTAATACCTTCATTAATATCAACTGAGAATGTTTCAGAACCATCTAATCCTAATTTATCGGCTGAATCACCTTTTAAGAATTGTAATGGTAATACACCCATCATCACAAGGTTAGAACGGTGAATACGCTCATAACTTTGTGCGATAACTGTTTTAACGCCTAAAAGATTCGTTCCTTTCGCAGCCCAGTCACGACTTGATCCCATACCGTAATCATTGCCAGCTAATACTACTAATCCTTTACCATCAGCTTGATATTTCATACACGCATCAAAGATTGGCATAACTTCTCCAGTTGGCCAGTAAGTCGTAAACCCACCTTCAGTTCCTGGTGCGATTTGGTTCTTAATACGGATATTTGCGAATGTACCACGCATCATGACTTCATGGTTACCACGTCGTGAACCGTATGAGTTAAAGTCACGAATTTCTACGCCATTTTCACGTAAGTATTGACCTGCTGGCGTATCTTTACCGATTGCACCTGCTGGTGAAATGTGGTCTGTAGTCACTGAGTCACCGAATTTACCCATTACCGCTAAATCTTTAAGAGGTGCAATGCTTCCTGGTTCTTTTGATAAACCTTGGAAGAATGTTGGGTTTTGAATGTAAGTTGAATTTGGATCAAAGTCATATAACGGTTGATCTGTTGATTCAATTTGGTTCCATAATGGATTTGATTCAAATACTGACTCATATTCTTTACGGAATAATTCTGGTGTTACCACACTGTGTACCGCTTCTTTAACTTCATCAATTGTCGGCCAGATATCTTTTAAGTATACATCTGTACCGTCTTGAGAACGACCGATCGGATCGTTTTGTAGGTCGATATCCACTGTTCCCGCTAACGCATAAGCAACTACTAATTGAGGCGATGCTAAGTAGTTCGCTTTCACTAATGGGTGAATACGTCCTTCAAAGTTACGGTTACCTGATAATACTGAAGTAACTAATAAATCTTCTTTAGAAATCGCCTCTTCAATTTCAGGTAATAATGGACCTGAATTACCGATACATGTTGTACAACCGTAACCTACTGTATTGAATCCTAATTGATCTAAATATTGTTGTAAACCAGATGCTTCTAAGTAGCCTGTAACAACTTTAGAACCTGGTGCAAGTGATGTCTTAACAAAAGCTGGTACAACTAAACCTTTCTCTACTGCTTTCTTAGCGACTAAACCAGCGCCTAACATTACATATGGGTTAGATGTATTCGTACATGAAGTAATCGCAGCAATCGCAATGTCACCCGTCTTCATTTCAACAGCTTTACCATCTTTAAATTCAACTTTAGCACGCTTATTAAATTCAACTTTATTTAAACCGTGACCTTGGTTTCCTGCTTTTGCAGTGACAGATTTCACGAATTCATCTTTCATATCGCTAAGTTTAATTAAGTCTTGAGGACGTTTCGGTCCTGAAAGTGATGCTTCAATCGTTGATAAATCTAAATCTACTTGATCTGTATACGTTGGTTCTTGCTTATCTGTAGTAAAGAACATGTCGTTTTTCACTAAATATTCTTTTACTACTGCAATATGTTCTTCATCACGACCTGTTAAACGCATGTAATTCAACGCTTCTTCGTCCACTGGGAAGAAACCACAAGTCGCACCATATTCTGGTGCCATGTTAGCAATTGTTGCACGGTCAGCAAGTGGTAAGTTCACAACGCCTGGGCCGAAGAATTCAACAAATTTACCTACAACACCTTTTTTACGTAATTCCTGTGTTACACGTAAAGCTAGGTCCGTTGCAGTTGCGCCTTCTGGTAATTCTCCAGTTAATTTTACACCAATCACTTCTGGTACCGGGAAGTATGAAGGTTGACCAAGCATACCAGCCTCCGCTTCGATACCACCAACACCCCATCCGAGTACACCGATACCATTAATCATTGTAGTATGTGAATCCGTGCCTACTAATGTATCCGGGAATGCAACTTGTTCTCCATCAATATCTCGAATATGAACAACGTTTGCTAAATACTCTAAGTTTACCTGGTGAACGATACCTGTTGCAGGTGGTACAGCACGATAATTATCAAATGCTTTCGTTGCCCAGTTTAAGAATTGATAACGTTCTTTATTACGTGCAAATTCTAATTCCATATTGCGATTTAATGCTGCTTCATTACCGTACATATCAACTTGTACTGAGTGGTCGATAACTAAATCAACTGGTACTTCAGGATTGATTTTTGTTACGTCTCCTCCAACGTCATCCATCGCTTTACGTAACGATGCTAGATCTACGACTGCAGGTACACCCGTAAAGTCCTGTAAAATAACGCGTGACGGTTTAAATGGTACCTCTGCATTCGGATCGTTTTGTTTGCCCCATTTTACTAAATGTTTAATGTGTTCTTCATTAATTACGCGCCCATCAAATTGACGTAATACTGATTCAAGTAATACACGAATTGAATACGGTAAGTTATTAATTTCACCTAAACCTAATGATTCTAAAGATTTTAAGCTATAAAATGTATACGTCTTACCGTTTAATTCAAATGATTGTTTTGATGCTTGTTGTAAATTTGAATGCATGCTCGTTCCCCCTTGAATTTATTAAAGCCTTTACATATTTATTTTAATACAAAAGTTAATAAGAAGTAAGTATTATCACATTCCAAATAAACTATACCCTTCGATAAGTTTTACTTATACATAATCGAAAGTTTATAATTTAGTTTTTTAATAAAGATACTTATTCTAAACGGCGGAATAGTAGTTGCCACTACGACAACAACCGAACAAAATCGATAAATCAAAGAACGATTTACGCGTTTTGTTCGGTTGTTGCTTGTGCCAGAACACTACTCTCCCAGCCTCTTCGTAGTATTAATCATGATGTGCATCATGACGTTGTTCAATTGATTTCGTTCTAAATTTTTTGTCTGGTTTTAATGTTAAACCGAGACGCATACGCTCTTTATTGCCATCTTTATATACCGAAATGAGCATTAATAATAAAATGAACGAAAATGGAAATGCTGCAATAATCGCTGCACTTTGTAACGCTGTCAATCCACCTGCATAAATTAATACTAATGCAATAAGCGATTGTGCCACTCCCCAAATCACTTTAATATAATTTGCTGGTTCCAAAGAGCCATTCGTTGATTGCATACCAAGTACAAAAGTCGCTGAATCAGCTGAAGTAATAAAGAATGTACAGATCAGTGCTAATGCTATCAATGAAAGCCCTAAGGCCATCGGTAAATGTTCAAATATCGCAAATAACTGTGTTTCAACAGCCATTTCTCCAATTTTCGGAACTTTCTTAAATACTTCAATACCTGTTACTCCAAACACACTAAACCATAATGCACTGATTAAAGTCGGTACGAGTAACACACCGATTAAAAACTCACGAATCGTACGTCCCTTTGATACACGAGCGATGAATATACCAACAAACGGACTCCAGCTCATCCACCAACCCCAGTAATAAATCGTCCAGCTGTTCATCCATTGATGTTTATGTTCATCAAGTGGCGCAACGTCAAAGCTCATGCTCAGAAAGTTTTGCAATAAATTGCCGACTGATGTCGAAAACATATTTAATATTAAGATAGTTGGACCAACAAAAAGCACTACAAACAGCAGTAACGTTGCGATTGCAATATTGGCATTACTTAATATTTGAATACCTTTCGACAATCCACTCCACGCACTTGCTAAAAATAAAATCGTTACGATTACAACGATAATCAATTTAACAGTAAATGTATTTGGTACATTAAATAAATAATGTAAACCACCATTGATCTGCTGAGCACCCATCCCTAAAGAAACTGCAACACCAACTACTGTTGCAAATACTGCAAGTACATCAATAATCGTTCCAATGAAACCATCTACTTTACCGCCTAGCACCGGTCTTAATGTTTTAGAAATTAATCCTGCCTCACCTTTTCTGAATTGTGCGTATGCTAAACCAAGTGCAACAACGCCATACGTTGCCCATGCATGAAATCCCCAATGGAAAAATGTATAACGGAATGCATCCTTCATTGCTTCATCGGTCTCTGGTTGATGCACTGGTCCATTAATAAAATGACTTAACGGTTCAGCTGCTCCATAGAAAACAAGGCCAATACCCATTCCTGCACTGAATAACATTGCAAACCATGAAATCGTATTAAATTCAGGTTGATCCGATGGTTTACCTAGTTTCAATTTTCCAATTGGGCTTAAAATTAAAAACAAACAAGTAAACACAAAAATAGACGTAATCATCACATAATACCAGCCAAAATAATTAGAAATCCATTGATTAATAAAACCCGCCACATGACTGAATTGTTTCGGAATTGCAACGCCTAAAACGACAGTAATACTAACCAAAGCCAGAGCAATATAAAATACTAAAGTTAATTTTTTACCTTCTTTCATTCTGCTTAACTCCTTTCAAATGATAATAAAAACAGTCTATAGTATAACAAATCGAAAACTTTATTTCAAATATTAGTGGGAAAATGTATAAAAAAAGTAAATTCTCTCAAATCAAAAAATTATTTTAATTATTATTTTCAATATTGTATGCAATGCAAAAAAAGTTTGCTTTTCTTTTTCATAGCGTGTAAAATGGAATTATTACAGGAGGTGACTATACATGTCATTATTAAAAGAATTTAAAGAGTTTGCTATTAAAGGTAATGTTTTAGAATTAGCAGTTGCTGTTGTTATTGGTGCTGCATTCGGTAAAATTGTTGCTTCATTAGTAGCTGATATTATCATGCCTATTATCGGTCTTATTTTTGGAAATACTGATTTCGCTTCATCTTGGGCTTACAAAGGTATTAAATACGGTGTATTCATTCAATCTATCATCGACTTCTTAATCGTTGCAGCTGCAATCTTTATGTTTGTTAAAGTAATCAACAAATTAACGAAAGCACAACCGAAAGAAGAAACAGTTGAAGCAAATACTCAATTATTAACTGAAATTCGAGATTTATTACGTACGAAATAATAGTAATTAAAAA
>NZ_JAOTIS010000020.1 GCF_025628935.1 Macrococcus capreoli | reverse complement strand
AGCCCATTCTTATTTTAAAACACCTTGTTCTTTTAAATATTCTTCGTATGTTACTTCTTTAGAAATATTTGCATTTAAGTCAATAACACGATTGGCAATCGTATTAATGAACTCAAAGTCATGAGAAGTGAAAATTAATGAACCTTTAAATGCTTTTAAGCCATCATTGACTGATGTAATACTTTCTAAATCTAAATGGTTTGTCGGTTCATCGAGTAATAATACGTTTGCTGATGATAACATCATCTTACTTAACATACAGCGTACTTTCTCTCCCCCAGATAATACAGTTGCTTTCTTACGTACTTCTTCACCAGAGAATAACATACGGCCTAAGAAACCGCGTAAGAATGTTTCTGTCTGCTCTTCAGGTGGTGCATATTGACGTAACCATTCAACAAGGTCGATATTTTTTCCTTCGAAGAATTCAGAGTTATCTTTCGGTAAGTAACTTTGAGATGTTGTTACACCCCATTTGTATGAGCCTTCATCCGGTTCCAATTCCCCTGCTAATATGCGAAGTAGGGTCGTTTTTGCGATTTCAGAATCACCGACAAGAACCGCTTTATCATTTGGGTTCATCGTAAACGATAAGTTATCGATGACTTTAACACCATCAATTGTTTTTGATAATCCTTGAACTTGTAATAATTCATTACCGATTTCACGTTCAGGTTTGAAGTTAACGAATGGATATTTACGGCTTGATGGTTGAATATCATCCAGTTGAATTTTTTCTAACATTTTTTTACGACTTGTTGCCTGTTTCGATTTAGAAGCGTTCGCCGAGAAACGTGCAACGAAGTCTTGTAATTCTTTAATTTTTTCTTCTTTTTTCTTATTTGAATCTTGTAACATTTGTTGTGCTAATTGACTAGATTGATACCAGAAATCATAGTTACCAACATAAATTTTAATTTTACCGTAATCTAAGTCTGCAATATGCGTACATACGTTATTTAAGAAGTGACGGTCATGTGATACGACGATAACAGTGTTTTCAAAATTGATTAAGAATTCTTCTAACCAGCTGATGGCAGGGATATCCAGACCATTGGTAGGCTCATCGAGTAATAATACGTCAGGTTCTCCGAATAATGCTTGCGCTAAAAGAATCTTAACTTTTTGATTGTTTTCAAGTTCAGACATTTTCTTTTCATGAAGATCGTCTTTTATCCCTAATCCAGATAACAATACTTGTGCGTCACTTTCAGCAGTCCAGCCACCCATTTCGCCGAATTCGCCTTCAAGTTCAGCTGCACGCATACCATCTTCATCACTGAAATCAGGTTTCATGTAGATTTCGTCTTTTTCTTTCATGACTTGCCATAGCTTTTCGTTCCCACGTAATACGACGTCAAGTACGCGTTCATCTTCATAAGCGAAGTGATCCTGTTTTAAAATTGATAATCGTTCATCCTTCCCTAAAGAAACGTGACCTGATTGAGAATCAAGCTCACCAGAAAGAATTTTTAGAAATGTTGATTTACCGGCACCGTTAGCACCAATTAAACCGTAGCAGTTGCCCGGTGTGAATTTAATGTTTACATCTTCAAATAACTTTCTATCACCGAAACGTAAACTTACATTAGATACTTGTAACATTGAGTAATCTCCTTTAAATTATAATCAGTAAAATTATATCATAGTTCTGTAAAAAATTGATATGCCTGAATTGCTAAATGCACAGATAGCTCTATTATACTGTTATTTCGGACGAATAGGTGAAAATGTGCTATAATGATTTATTGAAATAGGTAGTTAACCTAAAGGAGAGACATATGGAAAACAAACAATTATCAGGTAGTATCGACTTTTTACGCGTCGATCGTTTAGAAGGGTCTACGTATTACTTATTAGGACCGAATAGTGAAGTCGTAAAGTTAAACCAATCAGAAGTATTAGAAGAGGACGAATTAGAAATTGGCGAAGATTATTCATTCTTCGTTTATCCGGGACGTACGGGAGATTTATTTGCCACACAAAATATTCCGGACATTTCAACGGATCGCTATGACTGGGTGAAAGTCATTAAGAAAGATAGAGATGGTGTAACGGTTGATATCGGTATTCCGCGTGAAATCGTCATCCCATGGGAAGACCTTCCGAAATTGAAAGAAGTTTGGCCGGAAGCGGGAGATGAAGTTTTCGCTTGTCTGCGTGTGGATAGAAATGATCAGTTATACGGTCGCTTAGCAAGTGAGACGATGGTAGACGCAATGTTTACACCAGCTCCTGAAGAAATGCTTCACAAAACAATTACAGCGCATCCATATCGTTTATTACGTATTGGGACGTTCTTGCTATCGAAAGAAGGTTATAAAATCTTTGTTCACGAATCAGAACGTCGTAGTGAACCGAGACTTGGTGAAGCGGTTGAAGTGCGTATTATTGGACATAAAGAAGATGGTACTTTAAACGGATCATTCTTACCGTTAGCGCATGAACGTTTAGATGACGATTCAGAACAAATCTTAAAGTTATTAGAAGAATACGGTGGGGAATTACCGTTCTCAGATAAATCAGACCCTGAAGCGATTAAAGAAGTCTTTAACATGAGTAAAGGTAGCTTTAAACGTGCCATTGGCCGTTTATATAAGAATAAACGTATTGTTATTGAAGCGGATAAAATTAAATCAGTTGAATAGATTGTTAATTTAATTAGCCTTAAGCATATAAAAGCCACTATCGGATCACTCGTTGACCCGATAGTGGCTTTTTCCTATTGTTGTTGCTCAATTTCTTCAGTTAATTTTTCTAATTCATCTACTAAAGCACCGATATAAGCGATTGTTTCTTTTAATGGGCCATCTGTCGTTAAATCAATACCTGCCATTTTCGCAAGTTCAACAGGAGGAAGCGCACCACCTTGTTTTAATACTTCTATCCATGCTTTAACAGCAGGTTCACCTTCTTTTAAGATACGTTGAGACATAATCGTCGAAATTGTTAGACCTGCAGAATAAGTATATGGATAGAGACCCATGTAGTAGTGGGGTTGTCTCATCCATGTCAGTTCTGCACCATCAGTAATTTCGACTGCATCTCCCCAGAAGTCTTCAATCACTTGTCGTTTAATACGATTTAAAGTATCAGCTGTCATTGACTCACCCAGATCCACTAAGCGATAGACTTCACGTTGATAAGCAGCTTCAAGTAAATGCGTTACAAAGTTATGGTAATACGTTCTAGAGATGATTGATGCAATGACCCAGCGTTTAAACTTTGGATCATTCGATTCAGATAGTAAATAGTTTGCCATCAACATTTCATTCATTGTACTCGGCGCTTCCACAAAATATAATGAACAGCTTTCATCGAAGATATTTTGATTTTGATGTGCTAACTGGAAATGACCTGCATGACCTAATTCATGAGCCAGTACAAATACTTCTGTCATTTTTGATGTCCACGAAATTAATATAAACGGATTCACCTGATATGGACTTGCACAAAATGCACCCGTTGATTTTCCTTTGTTTTGCACAAAGTCAATTTGACGTTTATCATAGGCATCATTCACGATCTGCATATAGTCTTCACCCATAATTGATAGTGCTTTCTTAATGTAGTCCCTTGATTCCTCTACAGTGATTTCTGGCTCATATGATTCATCTAATGAAATCTTTAAATCTTCAAATTTCATCGTTGCTAAACCGTTTGTTTTTTGTAATAGTTTCGCATATCGACGCATGTGTGGTGCCAATTCAGTTGTAATCAAATCGATTTGACGATGATATAAATCTTGAGAAACTTCTTGAGGATGTAATAAATAATCAATAACAGATTCGTATCCTCTCAGTTTTGATTCAATTTTTTCTTGTTGTAAGACTAAATCATACGTTTTTGCTGTCGTGTTTTCATATTGTTTTAATGTATCTGAGAATTTTCTGAATGCATTGCGACGGAGTTCTGTATTTGAATCAACTTCTAATTCACCTTCAAATGATACATAACTCATCGGTATTTCTTGTCCATTCACACTAAATGTACCGAAGTCGATATCCTGCATTTTAGTCGTATCGTATAAATTGTATGGTGCATTAAACACAGGAGAGAAAGCTGCTAAAGTTTTTTCTACTTCAGGGTGTAATTGATAAGGTTTTTGTGTGATAAGTTTTTCTAAATAGCGTTTATATTTATTCGATGTATCTTTAATTTGAGTTAATTTATCAGCATCCAGCGATAATATTTCAGATTCAACGAAAGTTAATAGACTTGCAATTGTACCATAAGCATTTGCATATTTACTGTACAGTTTTCCAGATGTTTCGTCTGTCTGATCCACACTAAATAGTAGTGAAGCGTAGTTACCTAAATGATTGAGTTGTTTTTTTATCGCGGCATATTCATCTAAGGCTGCTTCAATAATCGTTGCATCATTTAATGTATTAGCAAACTGGTTATTGAATTGTTTCGTGCGTTCAATTGTTTCATCCAGCTGCGCATAAAAAGCTTCGTTCGTTGGAAATAGTGTAGATAAATCCCAAGTTTGTTCGATCGGTACTTCGTTTCTGTTTGGTAAACTCATAATCATGCTCCTTTATTTATTAATATTTTAATTATACTAGTTATTACGAATTTTTAGAATTATTAATTTTTAATATTTTACTTATACATCATTTATTTAAAAAAAAGAAGATAAAAGTGAACCAAATGGGGTATACTGTAGTAGACTTTTAAATTTAAATAAGTGAGTGATGAAAATGGTTTTAAACAGTATTAATTTTTATGAAATACCGAATTTTTTATTAATCTCAATTGTCGGGATGATTTTAATTGCTTTAATTTTTGGGTTAGTGCTAGGTCGTTTTATTTTTGCACCAATACTTACGTTTGTGTTACTAGGAATAGCAGCTTTTATATTACCTAACTTTTTTGATATAAAGTTCCAGCCTTTACTAGGATATGCTGCATTTCTCACAGTATTATCACTTTTATTAAGTATTTTATTCTGGTTTATGACGAAAGATTATCGTAAAAATAAAAAATTAAAACTACAAGCGAAATTGCAGCAAAAGAAATTTGATGAAAATCAAAATCGTGCCGAAATGGAATCGATTAAACATCATGAAAATTTAACGAACCATTAAAAAAGTCAGTATACACTGGCTTTTTTATTTTGCTTACTATTGTGTATTGTATTGTAACTGAATATTTACATGTCTTTAACAATTTTTATTTGTAATTTACAACATTTTATTAAGATTTATATTATAGCAAGCATATTAAAAGCAATATAAAGGAGAAATAAAATGAAACATATAAGTAAAGTTGTGAGTACATTCGCGTTATTAACAACGCTTTCGGCACCTTTCGCACAAGCACAATCTGTAACGAGTTATGGAGCAAATAGCCACGTGCAAGTGAATCAATTAGCAAGATATGATTCAAAAACATCGTTTGGAGAGAGTGGCACTGAAATTGTGAGTTATGATGCTGCTAATCAGCAAGCCTATTCTATTAATGGGGCGCTAAATGCACTTGATATTTTAGATATGTCGCAATTAACACAAGGTCAGTTACCCCTTAAGAAACGCATTTTCTTAAAGGATTTAGGTGTTGAAGGAAGTGACATTACGAGTGTAGCCGTAAATAAAAAATATCATTATATTGCGGTGAGTATTCCGGCAAAAGAGAAAACGGATAACGGCATTGTTGCCTTTCTGGACAAAGATGGGCAGTTAATCAGTAAAGTCACTGTCGGTGCATTGCCTGACATGCTGACATTCACACATGATAGTAAAAAGTTAATTGTAGCCAATGAAGGTGAGCCAAATGATGATTATACGATTAACCCGGAAGGTTCAATTTCTGCGATTCATGTGAATAAGACAGGTAAAATAAAGCAATCAGACGCAAAAACAGTGCGTTTCACTGAGAAAACGATTCCATCTAATGTACGTCAATTAGGACGTAATGCACATGAGAGCTTTTTAAATTTAGAGCCTGAATACGTTACAATTGATGACAATAATAAATTTGCTTATATCACAATTCAGGAACGTAATGCTATTGCAAAATTTGATTTAAAGAAAGATCAAATTGTCCAGGTTAAAAGTTTAGGGTATAAATCATATCAGGAACACACAATTGATGTTTCAGACAAAGATAAAAAGATAAATATGAAAAATTATCCATTACTCGGTATGTATCAACCAGATGGGATCGCACATATGACAGTAAAAGGTAAAACCTACTTATTAACTGCGAACGAAGGTGATTCGCAAGATTATAAAGGCTATAGTGAAGAAACACGTATCGCAGATATTGCGGATCAGTTTGATTTAAATAGTGAATATTTAAGAAGTACTTCGTTAGAGGTGTTAAAAGATAATAAAGGATTAGGACGTTTAAAAACGACAACGTCACAAAACTTTGTGAATAAAGATGGTAAATTTACGGTACCAGTCACTTTTGGTGGGCGTTCATTCTCGATATTAAATGCAAACGACATGAATTTAATATATGATTCAGGATCAGATTTCGAAAAAATTACGGCTATGGCTGATAAAGATGCTTTTAATTCACAACAGGAAACTATAGGGAAAATTGATTTTGATTCACGCAGTGACGATAAAGGTCCGGAACCAGAATCAGTTGTTACTGGTGAAATCAATGGTAAAACATATGCATTTATTGGTCTTGAACGTGTTGGCGGTATTATGGTTTATGATGTTACAAATCCAAAACAACCCGTATTCGAAACGTATTTCAAAGCAAACGATAACGGCGATATTTCACCTGAAGGTTTAACATTTATTGATGCAAAACATTCACCAACGAAACAGCCGTTATTATTAGCAAGTCATGAAATGAGCGGTACAATTGCAGTCTATGCATTAAGTTCAAAGTAATAATATAGTTGATGAATTCAGGTTAGTAGATGCAGAAGATATTACAAATAGGTAGTATCTTCTTCTCTTATACTTAACTTCCGATAATATATATTATGTAAACTAAAATATTAAAAACAATCCTCATAGTATATGTACATGCTTTTGTGTATATACTATGAGGATTTTATTACTTCTCGTTTATTTTTTCCGGTCCTTGCTGTAATACAATATTCGGCACCGTTTCTGTATTTGCATTGCTGTCTTTTTGCGTTTGATTGCTGCGTTTTTTCTGTTTTAATTCACTTAATTTTAAACGTGCTTTTAATACTGTTTGATACACAGCATATTTCGGTTTATTAATCGGTTTAATGAAGTCACCAACAAGTTCCTCAATTTGTGCATTAAATCCACGTTTAAATCGGTATACACCATAATCTTCACCAGTTTCGCTGAAGTCACCAGATACACCATAGAAATTATATCGGTCAAATCCATGTTCAAAACAATAATTAATCATATACCAATGCATTGCATATGGTCCCATAAATTTATTATATTTCTCACTTGATCCACCAGAGAAATAATTCACTTCAAATGGATTTAAGAAGAACATACCTGAAGCTAAGTTTAATATTTGACCATCTGTTTTACGCAGTGTGCTCATTTCCAGTAATTCATCCTGCATGTGATTGATTTCACGATCTAGTTGTTCTATTTTCTTTAATTGTTTATCTGATTTATTTTCGTTGGCCATCATTTGATCTCGACGTGCTTCAGCATCTGATAACTCAACTGATAGTTGCGCGATATATTCATCTAAATCAATATATGCTAGTGGCATAATGACTTTATCGCCATAATGCGTGTGGAATCCTTCGAAATAACTATCAGGTCTAGCAATAAAGCCAGCTCGTGCTTCCGTTTCACGATACAAATCTAAAAATACGTGCAGTTCATCTTGACTTAACATACGAATTTTAACACCGTATTTTTGTGCTTTTTTTACATTACGTTTACGTTGAGAGTCAAATTGCTTCATGATTGAGTCTGGTGATTCACCTTGTAAATAAAGGACACTCATCCATCGCACTTGCGTATCTGTTGTATACCCTACTGAAAACCCTGTATGTTTATACCCAAGTGATTTAAGCTGTTCGATGATAGCGCCATTCGTGCCATTTTCTTCTTTATAATTAACATCTTTATCATATGTCTTATAAAGCCAGTACGGATCAAGCTTCACATATATTGCTTGATGTGTTTTTAAATACGTATCCAATGATTTAAAGTAAAAATCCACAAGAGCAGAATTTTTGAAATCCATAACGGGTCCGCGATTGGAATAGTAGAAATAGCTGCCGAAAGTCGGTATTTTTGAAAATAGACTTGCCGCAATAACCTTTCCGTCTGTTTTTACCCCTAATAATACGACTGGATAACCGTCTGCTTCTCTGTTTCGAATATTTTCCTGTAGCTGGAAGTAGTGACTCATTTCCGTCGTATTCCAGATGAAATCAGTATATTCTGCGACTGTTAGTTCAGTAAATTCCATGTAAATCTTCCCTTCAAATCTTATTTACGTATTTTATTCATTGTTTCATATAATGTATAAGCTGGTTTGTTGACTGGCAGAACGAAATCACCGATATATTCAATGACATCCGCATTAAATCCTTTTTTAAATTTAATAACGCCAGCATCTTCTGCCTGGTCTGTGAAGTCTCCACTAATACCATAGAAGTTATAGCGGTTAATACCACTTTCCATCGCATATTTAATCATTTCCCATTGAATTGCATAGCTACCTGCAAAGTGTCTATATGCATTCGATGAACCACCTGCTAAATAAACCACTTCAAATGGGTTAATTAAATAGAATGCTGAGGCAACAGGCAACGTATCACCATGTTGTTCCTGTAAGGTAATCGCTTCTGTTAATTTTTCCTGTACAGACTTTAATTGTGTTTCACTTGATGATAATACATTTTTCCATTTCTTCGCATCAGGTTTTTTCTCAAGTTCTTCTTGCGCTTTCGTAATTTGCGATTGTACATCTTGTTCTTCTTGTTTGAGTTCTGGAATATATGTTGTGAAATCGATATAGGCTAACGGCATTCTTACGCGATCACCGAAATATTTTAAACGTTGTTCATAAAATGTATCATCTCTATCAACAAATTCTTTTTTTTCGCTTGTATCATTCATAAATTGTCTGAAGATATGTAATTCATCTAATGATAAATCGCGTACTTTAATGCCATTTTTAATGACTTTTTTAATATTACGTTTACGCAAACTATCCATATTGTTTAGCACTTCTTTTTCAGTCTTGCCTGCTGTATTTAAGACAGAGTGCCAGCGAATTTGATGAACCGGATGGAATCCTGTCGTAAAGCCTTGATGTTTATAACCTAATGATTGTAATGTGTTAAATAATTGTGTTGTATCATAACTTTCTAATACTTCTCCATCATGATTCCATAATTGGTGTGGCACATAAGGATCAATGCGCACATGCATCGCGTTATATCGCTTTAAATACTTTTTTAACTCGGTAAAGAAGAACGTTACAAGTTCAGTATTTTGATAATCCATAATCGGACCGCGATTTGAATAGAAATATTTATAAATTTTCATTACAGGCACTGCGGTGAAGAGCCCTGCTGCTATGACTTCATTGTTGTCATCCATTACACCTACTAAGTGTACGTCAGAACCTTCAGCTATTTTTAAATCATAATTAACAGCCATTTGTGTGAAATGACTATAGGGTTGTTTATCAGCAAACGCACCAAATGCGTCTCTTGTGATGTTCGTAAATTTCATAATGAATTCTCCTTATTCGAATGAACACATTTGTTCATTTATCTCATGCACCATATTACCACAAATGTACGGTGGGATTCACTTATAAGCACTATTATTTCATTGTTTCACTTTATTTTTATTATTTTAACGTATTTTATATCGTTTTTTAATGATTTCTTTCATACATTAAAATTTTGATTTGTCCGGTTATGTGTTATAATTCGGTTAAATAAGCGAATTAATTTAATTTCGTTAAAATAACCGAAATGGAGTGATGATATGTTATCGCTTTTTGTGATGGATGTCTCTGGTAGCACGAAATTTGATAATAGCGATGAAATCAGCCGTCATTTAATTCAATTGACACAAGAGATAGCGCATTGGACGCAATCGGTTAACTTCAAATACATTAACTTTCGCATGGGGGACGAATTATTTTTCGTCAGCGATAGTTTATGCGCCACACTATTTACGAGCTATTATATTAAACTACTATGGCCTTTTAAAAAACAACCGATAAAGTTTGGTATTGCAGTAAGTGATGACGATATCCCGACTGGTAATCTGGAGCACTGGAATGCTGCTATCATTAAACAAGCACGACGTAATCTTGATGAGATTAAACATTCTGAAGTGAGTGATTTTTATATAACAATGGATGACGAACGAACAATATTAATGAATAACGTACTCTTTCCATATTTATCAGAAATCATTTATCAGCTATCGCCGATGCAACGTCAAGTGATATTATTATCATTTGTGTATGAACAGCAAAAAGAAATAGCACAACTATTGAATAAAAGTGTCTCTACTGTGTCTGAGCATTTAAAAAAAGGACATAAAAAACAGTTGTCAGCGATTGAAGCAGCGATGTCTGATATAGATGATACATTTGATTTCTCACCTTTTATTAAAACTATATTTAAGGAGTCTGCTTTATGCTGAAAATCGTATTGATTGTTGTTTTTATTATTTTATTCTTACTTTCTGGTTGGCTGATTAAATGGATATTGTCAGCGATGAGTGAGACGAAGACGAAACAAACGGATAACGTCGGCTTGTTAGTAGGTTATATTGAACGATTGTTAATCTTGACGTTTATTGCGCTTGGTGAGTATACAGCAATCGGTCTTGTGATAGCGAGTAAATCTATATTACGATTTAACGATTTGAAAGATGATAAGCCGAATCAAAATTTAGAGAAAATAGATAAGACAAGTGAATATATTTTGTTAGGTACGATGTTGAGTTTATTATTTGGCGTTGTATTAGGATTAATATTAAAGAATATCCTCATCATGAAATAAACCACGCAAAATTGCGTGGTTTATTTCATGATTTATTTATAATACTTTCACAAATGCTTCTGCGACAGCTTCACTTGATTGTGGGTTCTGACCCGTAACAAATTTGTGGTCTGTTACGACGTGAGACGTAAAGTTGTCACCAACGACGAAGCGGCCACCTTGTTGTTCCAGTTCTGATTGTAAGGCAAATGGAACATTATCGACAAGATTCATGGCACTTTCTTCAGCATTGGTGAATCCTGTGAGTTTCACGCCATCAATCAAATAGCTACCGTCTTTAAGTTTTGCGTTTACAAATGCGCTTGGGCCATGGCATACGGCCCCTATTGCACGATTATCTTCTTTATAGAATGCAAGTATATTTTGCAGGTCAGGATCATTTGGCAAGTCATACATTGTACCGTGACCACCAGGAATAAACACGCCATCATAGTTCTCAAATACGACATCACGTAATTTGAGTGAATCCCCTAATTTCTTTACGACATCAGCGTAAGTTTTTGTTTCGTTGTTAGCGACTGAATTTGGATCCAGTGGAATCGCGCCACCTTTTACTGAAGCGAAGTCGACTGCAATATTATTTCTTTCGAATATTTTATACGGCGCAGCAGCTTCTTCTAACCATAGACCAGTTGGCGTCCCATCATTAAGCTTATCGTGATTTGTAAGCACCATTAATACTTTTTTCGTCATAATAAAACACGTCCTTTCTCTATAGTAATGACTATTATATCGAAAAAGGACGTGCAACTCAAAAATTCCACCTTTTAAATTCTGAATATTCTATTAATACCATCTTGTTTAATCGATGACTGGACTTAATACATATTGATAAATCAACTTTTCAGTGTTTTCTAATGAAGATTGATGTGTACGTTCCATCGCATGGCTTGATTCAATACCTGCACCAAATAAACCGTGCTTAATATCATAGCCTGCGCGCATCGCAGCACTTGCATCACTGCCGTAATACGGATAAATATCTACTTTGTAATCAATGTTGTTATCTTTACATAATTGTACTAAATGTTGTTTTAAATGATAGTGATAAGGACCTGAACTATCCTTCGCACAAATTGAGACCGTATATTCGTCACTTGTTTGACCATCACCTAATGCACCCATATCGACTGCGATGTATTCAACCACTTGAGCTGGCACGTTTGAGTTACCGCCGTAACCGATTTCTTCATTATTAGAGAAATAGAAGTGTGTCGTATGTGGTAGTTCAATATTCTCAGCTTTTAAATGACGTAATAACTGGATGAGCATTGCAGCACTCGCTTTATCATCTAAATGACGTGATTTAATGAAACCGGATTGAGTGATTTCGCAACGTGGATTAAATGTAATAAAGTCACCGACATTGATGCCTAATTTTTCAGTATCCTCTTTACATTTCACAACTTCATCAATACGCACTTCCATATGCTGATCATCACGTTGAATTTCGCCTGCATTGTGATAAACGTGCACGCTCGTTTCGTGTAAACAAATTGTTCCTGTGTATACTTTATCTGCAGAATGAATCTCGCAGTATTCACCTTCAACTGCATTCCATCTAAATCCGCCTACCATTGATAAACGTAACCGACCACTCGGTAATATCTCTTTTACCATTGCACCTAACGTATCAACGTGCGCTGTTAAGTATTTGTGCTTTGTTTCGTCTTTCCCTGGAACAGTGATGAGTACACCACCTTTATTCGTTTGTTGCACTTCGTAACCCACTGATTCTAACGTTTCTGTCACATATTCAATCGCTTTAAACGCAAAACCTGAAGGACCAGGAATGTGTACTAAACGCTCGATTTCCTGCATTGTTGCTGTAATATCTGGATACATATTTATTCCCCTTTTCTTGTTTACTGATAATTCAATCTTATCGGATAATGATGGGGAGTACAATGGTAATTATGATGTTTCCGTTTATATTAATTTGTAATAAAGAGATTTATATAGAAACTTTCAGTGAACTGCAAATTTATTAGAAAATCAGAAAAACTTTCAGTTGACTGAAAGTTTTCGTATTTACGTATTTTTAATCTTTTTCATCCTAAATAAGCTATTCATCATGAGCAGTGACCCTATCATAATGATGATAAAGACGACACCACTCATTGCATATGGATTTAAATAGGCTCCGATGACGAGAGCGCCATTGGATAATAATTGTGCGCCACTAAATGTTAATGAATTAAAAGTGTTGTAAGTACCCCTTTTGTCTTTCGGTATTAACGTCAGCATCTCAGCACTCCTAATCGGCGCATAAATCATTTCACCGAATGTTGCGATAAGCACAGCAACGATGATCAGCCACCACACGTTAGCAGAAGTTAGAACAGTGTATCCTAATGCATACATCATCAATCCGATTGCGAGTATTTTATTCACCTTAAATCTTTCTATCCACTTTCCTATCAATAAAGAAAATGAAACGACTGTAATCGTATTGACTAAATTAATTACAGTGAACATTCTTACACCTGTGATTTTAAAGTCAAATCGTTCAATCGTTTCGAAATGTTGATGTAAACGTACTGCGACATATGTGCTGTTCATTAATTCAACCGTTGCGATTAACATAAGCCCTATGACCATTAATACGAAACGTGTATCTTTAATCACTGTTTGATAGGCAATGGCTAAATCAACCAACACATTTTTATGTTCCTTTTTTCTGATAAAACTGTTTGTCTCTTCAATGTACTTCATATATAGAAAACTTAAAATTAAAGCAACAAATGCAGTTGAAAAGAATAGCCAGCTTTTATGTTCATTATAAAATAATCCACCAAGTAATGCCCCTACCGCTAGGGATAAATTAATGAGCCAGTAATCCATTCGATAGAGTAATTTTTTATTTTCTTCAGTGGCTGAATCTTGTACAAGTGCACTCATTGATGGCCTGCGAAATGCACTGAAGATAGTAAAAAGTATGAATGACAGCATAAAAATATATATCCAGTCATAAACCACTGTAATCCACATCATGAATAAAGACATTGCTTCTGTAAATGAACCAAAGATCAACATCTTCTTACGAGGAATCTGGTCTACTAAATAGCCTCCCCATATGTTACTCATAAACTGAACGAACACGATACTTGCTAAAAATGTCCCTGCAATTTGTGCATTCGTAGCATCCGTTAAATAGAGTGCAATAAACGGTAATGTCGCACTATATGTACACCGATTGACGAATGATCCCCACAATCTGAGTTGAATATTAATCGGTAATTCCCTTACTTTCATTATTTTGTCCTCCTATATCTTTTTATATATGATAAAGTAGACTTAAATGATTAAAAATAGACACTTTTTATTATTAGTCTACTTTTAGGAGGTTTTATGGAGCGATTATTACTTTCATTTTATAATCTTAATTTAACAGCATTCCATCAATTAGAAGTGAGTGAACAACTCAATATAAGTCAAAAGCATTTATCTAGAAGTTTAAGGAGATGGCAAGAGGATGGTATATTGTCATACGTTAGTGCACGTGGTAGAGGGAATAAAACGACAGTAGAATGGCATATGAATATCGATCAATTGTATTTTGATAAAGTGATTCAACTTATAACGCCATATCAGCTCTCTGATGCGATTCAATATTTAACATGGGATTGGTCACTTGAGCATAAGCAAATATTAATTACGAAAGCGAACCAACTTCTTGGGATATCACCGGAGAAACAGGATAAATTAATCGTTAGGAAACGCTATGCTCCGCTCTTTGAGCATCCGTTAGAAGTGGTGGATATTAATAGCTCTAATATATTAAGCAATGTATATGACACTCTAATGACCTATAACCGTAGCACGCATTCATATCAATTCAAAATTGCGCAACATATTGATTTCCAAACAGATTATGCAGTGATCTATTTACGAAAAAATGTGTCTTTCCATGATGGTACACAAGTCACGAGTGAAGATGTAAAACGCTGTTTGTTATCAGCAAAAGTACATCAGGAATTGAAAGTATTACTCAGTCCGATCACGGATATTGAAATCATACAACCTTATATATTAAAAGTACATTATCAACACTACCCACACTTTAAAGATGTATTATGCAAACTGAATTTAGCAATTTATAAACAAGGTAACAATCGAATCATTGGAACAGGACCTTTCTATATTGCTGAGAACAATGATTTTCAAACTGTACTTAAAGCATTTGAACAATATTACGGTTATCGTGCTTATTTAGATGAAGTGGATTTGATTTATATACCTAAACTTAAGCATTCGGACTATTCAATTGAAGATCTTCAAACATTAAATGATGTGGAGGATGTCCAGGTTACTGACGGTTTTTATTACGCTCTATCTCTGCATCAGAGTAGATTGTCAGAAACACAAAGAGCAACCATCCATTACTTATTACAGCAATCTGTTTATGATATCGCTGATCAACATACTAAACTATCGCCAGGACATATTCTTGAAGGACAAGTCCTTCAGTGCATGCGTCCTGAAAAATTTGAACAATCTTTCTCGATTACTATTATCTATCCAAGCTATATCGAAAAAAAGATGCTGCAAATCAAGCGATATTTTCATCAATTTGCTATTGAAGCGGTGTTAAAACCCGTCGATATTATGACGTCATTTAATAGCGAAATCACAATGGATGGTGACCTTTATATCCATGGTATGTACTTTACTGAAGCGGATTCATTCGAATACTTTACACTGCTTTATCAAAATACAATGATGCATTTTCATCTTTCAAATCAATTTGATGCGTTAAATGCGTATTATCACCAATATCTCTCTTCAGACACGACACATTGGGATGACATGAATCATACAATAAATAAACACCTATTTGATGCGCATCTCCTCTACCCTATCTTTAATATCGTAAGGGAGGTACAAGTGCCTAAGCAGATTGTTAATGCACAGGTTACTAGTACTGGGTTTTATAACTTTGATGAGGTAGTGATTAGGAAGTAAAAATGAAAACCACTGACGTGATTTGTCAGTGGTTTATATTATTGATATTAATTTTGACTATTTATTATCAATACCTTAATGCTTCGCATATTTCATTAAAACTTATACATTCAGCATCATATTGTTCGAAAATTTCACTTTCAACAAACCCAGATTTACTAAATAATAAATATTGATGAGGACCCGGAATAATTGATCCTTTATCTATTAATGATAATAGTATTTTTGGTTTTATTTTTTCATTTCTCCATTTAGCTTCACCTAAATAATATTTATTTGAACTTATGCCAAGATAGTCTATTTCTACTTCTTTTCTCTTTTGTTTATCAGTACCAAAGAATATACCTTGTTTAATTATTTTATCATCGAATTTTAATTTACTATTTCTTTCATTCATATATTCAAATACAATTTGCTCAAATACTAATCCCATATATTCATTTATATAAGGTTTAACTTTTTCATTATAATATGATTTACCTTCTTCTAATTCAATCATTGCCTGTCCAAATTTCACAAATTTAAACCAAAATCTATACATGAAATCTTTCACTCTATAAATCGGTTTTTTAGATCCATATTCTGTTACAGATTCTATCTTTTCTACAATCATCAATTCTTGTAAATTAACTAAGTATGGTGTAATATCTGAAGAACGTTTTCCAATCGCAGTTGCAATTTCATTGTTCTTACTTGCACCTTTTGCTATGGCTAATAATATTTCATTATAAATTTTTGGATCTCTTAATTCTTGATTGAGCAAGTTTTGTGGTTCTTCATAAAGTCTTCCTCTTGATTCGAAGAACAGCTTTATTAAGTTATCATCTAAAGATTGATTTACATCAATAAAAGTTAAGTATTCTGCTACTCCACCGGTAACACCATAATATATTGCAACTTCTTCATTCGATAAATCCGGAAAATACGATAAAACTTCTCTAAATGTAAATGAATGTAGCTTCATTTGACTGGTTCTACGACCATATAACGGACTTTTTTGTCCTAATACTTGTTTTTCCATGAAACTCATAGATGATCCGCATAAAATGATGAATAGTTGTGTATCTACGAAGTATTCATCAATAACACGTTGTAAAATACTAGAGATACCATTTACGGATTCTGCTAAATAAGGATATTCATCTATTACTAAAATAATTCTCTCTTCTTTTGCTTGTTCTCCTAGATATTTAAATGCACTATGAAAATCTGAAAACTGTGCTGCATTTAATCCAGGGTTAAGCACTTCAAATAAATATTCGGAAAATAATTGTAAATTTAGTTTTTCAGAACTATCAGTTGCTAAGAAATAGATTGCCTTTTTATCTTTAATAAACTCTTTTATTAGTCTTGTTTTGCCTATACGTCTTCTGCCATATATAATACTCATTTCAAATTTGCTGCTATTATATTGTTCTTCAAGCCAACGAAGTTCTTTTTCTCTTCCGATAAACATCCTATCACCTCGTAATTATTATAACATAATTACGATTATGTTAATTACAATTATGCATAATTACAATTATGTTAATTACAATTATGCTTTATGTCCAGCAATCAATCCATTACGCTTCATAGCTGTACCCTGCTCTGTATATGACACTGCACGCAATACACTATTCTTTCCAAATCGTATTTTCAACTGATCAACTGTCTTCTCTAATCGTTCCTGTTTCTCTCGTTCAAATTCATCGACAAAGAGCGACAACTGACGATCTTCCTCACGTACAAAGTTTGTTAAAGAGATATTCAAAGTACGATACATCCGTTTCTTATCACACAACTGCATCATAAATCCCCACACAACCTGAAAGATATCCGCCGTTAAATTCGTCCCTTCAGATAACGTATAGCTCTTATTCACTTTCCCCTCATCGCTATAACCAACCGTAAAAGAAATCGTACGTGCAATCATATTGTCAGCACGTAATCTAAATGTCACTTCTTCAACATGTTCTAACACGACAGCGCGTAGTTCATCGAATCGGTAATCACGCATTAAAATCTGACTCTTATTAATAGAGGGTTTATAAATATGATGTTTCTCTCGAATTAAACTCGAATCAATACCATTCGCATGGAGATGCAAGTCTACCCCGATAATTCCAAAATCACGCTTTAAATAGTGATGGGGATAGTTTGCAAGCTGTCCAATCGTAAATATCCCCTTCTGATTGAGCTTCTTTTCTGTACGACGATTAATCCCCCAAAACTTACTCAGCGGCTCAATCGACCACATTTTCTCCGGAACATCTTCATAATGCCATTCAGCTATCCCATCTGGTTGCTTCTTCGCCTCCATATCCAGCGCAATCTTACTGAGTAAGACATTATCCCCTATCCCCACAGCACATTGAATCTTTGTCTTATCGTAAATTTCATTCTTAATTCTAACGGCAAGTTCATAGGGTGTCTTGGCATATAAATGATAACTCTTCGTCACATCCATAAAAAATTCATCAATGCTATATTGATGATAATCTTCAGGCGCAACATATTGTAATGAAATCTCGGCGATTTGACTGGCAACATTTAAATAGGCTTTCATAGACGGATTAATAATGTAAATATCAGAACGATGTGGAATTTCGAATAAACGTGAGCCTGTCTTAATACCCAATGCCTTTAGTGGTGGTGTTGCAGCAAGGACAACCGAACCTTGACGTTTCGTATCAGCGACAACAGCGAGCTTTGTATTTATAGGATCAAGCCCTTTCATGATGCAAGAAACACTCGCAAAGAAACTCTTCTGGTCGATACAAAGCACGCTTCTTTTCTCGCATAGACTGTAATCATACATAGTAAGCACCCTCTTATAATCTTTGATGATATATTCATCATATCAGAACATATGTTCTATTTCAATAAAAATAGAACATATGTTCTTGTTTTTACACAAATAAAAAAAGCAGCACTATAGGCTACTTTTTAACAGCATTAAATTGCATAGATAGGATAAGCAATCGTCTCATAATCTAAATAACTCTTTTGTTGAACAAAACTTAAAATAACTCGATTACCCATCGTAAATCCTTCAGCCTTCTCTAAAACAGTCATATTTTTAGCCATTTTCAAAGTCGGCATCGATGATTTTTTGATTTCAACAGGATATAAAACCCCGTCTTCTTCAATAATGACATCGATTTCCTTCATATCTTTATCACGATAGAACATAATCGGTACATTTATTTTTCCAACATTATTAAAAGACTTAATGATTTCAGAAATCACAAAAGTTTCTAGAATCTCTCCACTCATTGCACCATTCATTAGGGTTTCTGGTGTTTTCCACTTTAAAAGATAACAAACAAGTCCTGTATCTTTAAAATAAAGCATTGGTGTCTTTACAACACGTGTCAGTCGATTATTAGAAAAAGGCTGTAATAAGTAAACAATCCCAGATGCTTCTAAAACACTAATCCAACTTTTAATTGTTTTAACATCCACACCAACTTCATTTGCAACAGTATTATAATTCAACAACTGAGCAGTACGAGCAGCTAAAACAATTAAAAATTGAGAGAATAAATTAAGGTCTTTAATATTTAATAAATCACGAACATCACGTTCAATATACGTTTTGACATAAGATGCATAATACATTTCCCAATCTAGATTTTCGTTCTTATATAATTCAGGTAAACTTCCACGCTGAATGATACGCCACATCTCACTTACTTCAACAGATTTTCTTTTTGCAGCAATGAAGTCATTATCTGGAATAAAAGGTGATAACATATCATCACCAACAATTTCTCGTGTAGACAGACCATTCATTTCAATAATACCAACACGACCTGCTAAGGATTCAGAAATATTACGCATTAAACTAAACCCTTGAGAACCTGTTAAAATAAATTGGCCATAATCATCACTTTGATCAACAAGCCTTTTAATTTCTATAAATAATTCAGGTGCATATTGCACTTCATCAATAATTAATTTCCCAGGATGGTTCATAAAAAAGAGCTTTGGATCATCTTTAGCAAGTTTCAATTCAAATAAATCATCTAAAGTAACATATTCATAATCATCACCAAATAAGTGCTTAATTACCGTTGATTTTCCGACCTGTCTTGGTCCAGTAATTAAAGCAACTTTAAAATTTTGTTGTACTTTTAGCAATGTATCTTCAATTGTTCTATGGATATACATTAAATCACCTCCGGCTAACATGGAATACAACTCCATATTAGACGAAATAAAAATGAAAATCAAACGAAAAATATCGTCTAATATGGAATCGTACTCCATATTAGACGCTATTTTAGTTAATCAATCATAAATCATCCCTCTTCAAATCAACAATCCACACTGCATGATGGCCTCCATTTCCCCAATGGTCTTTAAAGAAATACGTTGGTTCTCCTAATTTGCGTGTCCAAGTTTGTATTGATTTTTGATAACCACAGTCAAAACAATATCGATAAATACCTTGTTGTTTTATATAATGCGTCATTCGTTTAATTAACGTACTCCCCACCCCCTGATTTTGATAATCAGGATGAACATAAAGAGAGCCCATTTCTTTAATATTAGCTACTTTTTCTCCTAAAAGTTTTTGAATAATTATATTAGGCTGATAGAAACCAATAATACCAACTAGTGCATCCCCATCTTTAGCAACCATAAAGATATCTTTATTATACTTAAAGTAAGACGTTACATAAGTCATCTTCTTATCAATCTCAACTTGCAAATCTTCATCATCGTCAATGCCATTGTTATTAAATGTATGTGTTAATACTAAAGTGAAAAAATCTTTTAAAAGATGTGCGTCATCTTTAGATAGCATTTCATAGGTAATCATGTAAATCCTCCTCATTATGAGAAAATTGCAATAAACGCAATGATGACAAAAGGTAACCCAATAAGCATAAACGCGATAAACCAGGACATAGGTCGCGCCATATTAAGCGTCATGCCAATATCACTTAGTTTTGGTACCCAAACATTCTGATCATCTTTGTTGAAGTAAAACAAACCAAGAATATAATTTTCTTCGTCATAGTAAGGTGCTTTATTATCAGATGAAGACGCTACGATGTGTCTAAATTTGCGATCTTCAGAGACTTGTAAATATATACAAACCCCAACAATCAATATCATGATAACAATAAGTGTATTAAATACACCGTTCGGTAAATAATCCGAATCAAAGAGCACTGGACGTATCAATATTAAGATGAATAAAGCTGTCATCGTAAATGAAAGTAAATTCATCATCATGCTATTAATCAGTTTTGTCTGTTTAATATATTTTACAGAAGCTGATTTTGCCACTGGGTTAACAGTCGTATTAAAGAATTGTGTCCCTTTCTCGGCAGCCCAAAGTGTAAAGAGCATCAATAAACCGATAATACCAACACCATATACACTAAAGAAATTCTTCTGACTGAAATCATCCGCCTCACCATTAAAATTCCAGTGCGTTGCAATCGTGTCAGGTATTTTATCATAATTCAAAGCAACAAAGATAAAGGCAACAATAAAACCAAGCAGTTGCATAAACAATAAGAAATTAGGCAATGCTGAACTTTCAACCATCAAAGATGTATCTGTAGCTTTAACAACTTTAATATCTTTCATCCAATCCTCTTGTGTCTTCACAGCCTTTAAATGATCATGGGCTTGCTTATAAAGATAAACACCTCCAATGATTAAAAGGTGAATCCAAATAACAAATAATAGCACACCAGTAGATGATTGAAATACATAAAACGTAATGCCATTTAGCAAAGCGATAACAACAGCAAGTCCAATCACTTGTTTAATAAAACGAGTTTTAATCGTTTGAATAATACTGTTATTTGTTTCTTGTTCAGGGACAAACACGCTAAATAAAATATTTCGACTTACAAAACGTGCATTTAATAAGAACAATAAGCCGGTTAAAAGTAATAATCCACTTAAAAATAACCCTTCCATAACTAATCCTCACCTTCGATTAATTTCAGTAAATCGGTAACACTTAATTGCTTACACTTCGCTTCATCAATAATCGGCTTCAAACGATTAAGTAAATCTTCTTTCTCACCATCCGTTGCAACTTTTAATGCATCAGGATGAATGATTGCACCAGACTTCGGCTGCACAAGAATCAATTGTTTCTCCTCCAGATAATGATAGGCTTTGTTCACCGTATGCATATTAATCTGAAGACTCTTCGCAAATGCTCTGCCAGATGGTAACGGATCATACGGTACGACATTCCCTACTGCGATGTGATGAATGATTTGGTTTGCCAGTTGTAAATAAACAGGTGTACTGCTCGTTTCATCAATTTCTATGTACATAAAAACACCTCTAAATTGCCTATCTGTTATATAAAATATAGAACAGATATGAATACAAAAATAAAAATCAATCTGTTATAGATTTATTATAACAGATTGGTGAATAATTACAACTTATTATCATGTGAATAAAAAGACTAAATTTAGACTAAATTAAACCTAAAGTGTATAATGTTATAAAGGAGAGTTGATTAAATGAATATATTAAATGTACCTACAACGAAAATCTCACTCGTTAAAGAATCACCTACTAAAATATTTGAACAATCTGAGAAAGAACAAAATGGAGTTTATGTATTTAATCATAATAGTGTATCTGGTGTTATGTTAGCAACAGATTTATATGAAGGTATGGTACAAGAATTAGAATATTTACGAGATGAAATAATAAAATTGAGATTAGAAAATAAAAATGTTCAAACATTAACAGATGAAGAAGTTCGTGGAGATAAGGCAAGAAAAGTCCCGAAAATTGACGATAATGATGGATGGGAATAATGAAGAAAATACAATGGACACGGTATTCACAAAAAGATTATGAGAACTTAGATGGAAATCAAAAAATAGCGGTTGATAAAGCCATTGATAGAATAAAAATTAACGGAATGTTAGAAGGAGAATATCTGAGGAAAGAATTAACAGGATGTAAAAAAATAAAACATAGAAAATTAGGTCTTAGGATTGTATTTAGAGAAATAGATAATCAAATAGAAATAATTGAAATTATATGTATCGGTAAAAGAGCAGATAACGAAGTATATAAAACAGCAGTTAAAAGAATAAATTTAAAGAAATGAATACTGCTATTAGATATTTAAAAAGAGGTGGTGACATAAATGAATAAAGCACTTGTTATTTTATATCCTGGTTTTTCATTATATGAAATCAATTGTTTAACATCTTATTTGACGATTAATTTATATGATGATGTTGCTTGGAAAATTGATACAGTTTCATCAACATTAGAACCAGTAACAAGTGAAGATCATTTTTCAGTCAATCCAAATAAAGTGTTTGATGAAATTGATATACTAGATTACCGTTTGATAATTCTACCTGGCATAATTGACTACACTAAAATAATAGACGATGAAAAGATTATTAGCTTTATTAAAAAACTCAACGTAACACCTAGACCACTTATTGCATCAATATCCTCATCACCTATTCTATTAGCAAAAGGCGGAATATTAAAAGATGTGAAATTTACAGCGGGTTTATATGAAGAAACGTTGGAATCATATCCATACTTATCAAAGCAACAACTCACTAGAACACCTGTTCATTACGACAAAGAACATCAAATAATAACAGCTATCGGATTTGCATTTAGAGAATTTGCGATAGAAGTGTTAAGAGCATTAGATTATAAAGTTAAAGATACACTATTTTCAGGTACTTTAATTAAAAAATATTCAAAAGAAGATTTAACATATAGGATGCAATAAATTATTATTGTACAAATTTTCTGATAATGATAAGATGTTAGAAATAAAAAAATAAAAGGTGATCTTATATGTAATGATTTCTTTCTAATCAATAATTAAGGACATAGACTTGCAAGTCCAATAAAAATTGAATAATAAATTGTATTTGTAAGTCTGTGATCCTCTAAATTGGGAGGGAATCATGAAAGGATTTACAAATAATTTTAAATACTTATACTTCAGCCAACTCTTTGCTAACACAAGTGATAACATTTATATCATTGCGATTATAGCTTATTTATATGAATCGACACATTCAGTTCAATTCAGTGCATTAGTGCCAATAATCATTACGTCAACTTATTTTATAAGTGGTTTTATTGCGCCAAAAGTATATTCGAAATTTCAAAAGCAGCAAATATTAGTATTCAATCAAATGATGAAATGCTGCTTGTTAACGTCTCTAGTCTTTACAATGTATTTTGAAATACACTTTGCTTTTCTTTTAGGGTTAGCATTTCTAATTGCTTTCTTAGATGGATTTACAAATCCTTTAAGCAATACATTAATACCCTACTTTGAATCAAAGGATAATATATTAAGGGCGAACACTAAAATCAGTAGTATGAATAATATGGTACAAATTTCTGCATGGGCATTAGGAAGTATGTTGTTAGCGGTTCTTCAAAGTGATGGATTGATAATAACATGTATCATCTTATCCATTATTTCAGTAATAAACATAATGAAGATCAACTTTAGTATTAATACAGTAGAAGAAGAAATAGTTGGATCGAAAAGTTTCGCCGAAGTTATTCTAAGTAATCGTAAGTCTGCCTACAGTACCTATTTAAACTGGAATACGTTCTACGCATCATTTGGTCATGCAGTTTGGATAGCAGCAATCATGATAGCCTTTGTTAGAGACTATCTTCATGCAGCAACGTTTTGGTTTGGAATTATCAACGCAGCCTTTTTTGTTGGATTATTAGTTGGAACAAAAATTATTCGCATAACAGAACAATTTAAAATATTAAACTTATACTTTGGCGGGTATTTATTGCTATCCATCATTACATTTCTATTTGGAATTAACAGATGGTTGTTAATTGCAGTTGTACTATCATGGCTTTATGGCATGATTGAACAAGTATTATCGATTGCACTACACACTGAATTACAAAAGCAACTAAAACATGAAACTCTGATTGATACTTACTCACTAAATCAGATGATATATAGCTTAGGATTTTGTATTTCGACATTTATAATGTCATCAATTGGAGAACACTTTAACTTAACAACAGTATTTGTAATCGCATCATTCAGTTATATAGCAATTTGTAAACTGACTTATCGTTATAAAGAGATATTTTAAAAAATAAATTAAACGCAAGCACGCATCAATTCTGAATGTTAATTCAAATTGATGTGTGTATTATATTTAATCTAAATCAAATAAAGTCATCATTTCTTGATGAGATATCGTTTCTTTATGTTTCGACCGTTCGAAATAATGTTCATTCCGCCATATTAATATCTTCAATATCCTCTAGTAATTCCATCTCAGCTTTACATTTATTAATCCAAAGTTGTTTAAAAGATGTTTCATCTACAATACGTGAAGATAAATCGCTAATATGATGAATATCGTTTTCTTCGCACCATTTCATGCACTCGATGTACAGTTTCAACTCTACTGAATTTGGATCAATATCATATAATTCAATTGGTATTTCAGTAATACCAGCATTGAAGGCAACGAAACAACGTGTATGACCATCAACGATATAAAATTGATTGTCATAGTGAATTACTGAGATTATTGTATTTTGGATAGAATTATCATCTAACCATTCACCAATCTCATTCACTTTACGTTGATTTAAATAAAGTTGTGTGAGTTTAAGATCGTCGATATTCATACGTTATGCACATCCTATTAAGTATATATTTACAAATACTATATCATAATTATTATTTTCTAATTAGATAGGAACTAATAAGAATAAGAACAAGCCCAGCTATGGTGAAAAAATTTAGCAATCTACCAAACAGAAAATAATCAATAAGATTAGTAACAGGTGGAATAAAGTAAAAAAGACTTGTTAACAAATAACAATAAATAATAGAGTAAAAAGTAATTTATGTGGATATTAACTACTAAAAGTAGTACAATGATGTTGTACAAGGAGGTAGAAATATGAAAGTAACGACTTATTCTAATGCAAGATCAAATTTTAGAAACATTATTGATATTGTTAATGAAGACTGCGAACCATATACAATCACAACAAACACTCACAATGCTGTGATAATTTCAGAAAGTGATTATAATAGTATGATTGAAACACTATATCTACAAAATTCACCTACAAATGCAGAAAGATTACAAAGAGCAGTAAATGACACTAAAAATAAGAAAAACATAATTGAAGTTGAGATTGATTTAGATGAGTAAGAAAAAAATTTTGTTTTATGAAACTGGTTTCGAAGATTATAATTACTGGCAAACAAATGATAAAATAGTTTTAAAAAAGATAAATAAATTAATTAAAAGTATTATGGTTGATGGTGTTAATGATGGTATTGGAAAACCTGAAAAATTAATCGGAAATTTTGCGGGATGCTATAGTAGAAGAATTACCCATGAACACCGACTTGTATATAAAATAGAAAATGATATGATTTGTATTTTACAATGTCGCTATCATTATGAAAGGTAGAGTAGCACTCAACAGGCTATTCTACCTTAATTTTTTATATACTTTATAATTAACTTCATTTCTGTGATTTTGTATTGTTTCAAATTTATCTATCATCCATGGTTCCCAGAATGTCTGTCCTTGCTTGTTAAAGACATATTCGTCATCAATAGCATAAGATGCGTGTGTCAATATTTCGTCCTGATAGAAACAAATAACATCGCCACTGATAAATGAAGATTCGACTTCAAAGTATCCGAGACGTTTTAGATAAAGCAAAAACGCTTCTTGATGCATCCAATGTTCTAATATAAAAGGATTCTTTGTAATCGCAAAAATTGTTGCAGATAAACAATTTGCGCCATGTTCATTTGGAAAAGTATTATGCAATTTCGTTAAATGTGGATATTGATGAAAGTATTGAATATCAGTTGTACTGAATTCATCATCAAACTGATGTATAAATGCTTGTTGTTCATCAATATTTAGCTGTTCCCAGTAATGCGCAGTGACTAAATGATTGTGATGTATTAATTCATGACCATTATTAATCATTTCTAATTTAATCTCATTTCTTAAATCATCATTTAAACATTCATACCATCCAGGTTCTGCAACAATTACAAAATCATAAGTTAAGTTCCAAGTTTGATACGTTGAATTATTAACAACATTTGATAAGCTACTGTTTTTCTTAAACTCTTCTTTCGGAACAACTAAAGTGTTTATTAAATTATGCTGATGTTCATTTAAGGAAGCTTCTGATATAAAGAAAAGATCAAACTCGAACTTCAAATTACGCATGTTAACTACCCCACTTTAATATACTTACAATATCTATCCCATAAATCTGGTATTAATTCATCTAAATTTTGTTCAATTTCATTCGGTGCTACCCACTTCGCATCAACAACTTCTTCAGCCTGTAAATTAAATGTAATGTCATTCGTTGGTGATTCGTATAGATAAGTTTCAGTAATATAATGTGAATGCATGGTATAACCTTTGAATTGAATATCATCTAAAGGAGCAAATATACCTGTTTCTTCAAGTAACTCACGATGTGCAGCAAGTACACCATCTTCTCCTGCAACAGCAGATCCTCGACTACATTCCCATTTCAAACCAAGTGGTTTATCAGGATGACGTTGTGTAAGAAGCAATTCACCATTTGGTTTTTGTACCCATATTTCAACGACTAAATGGTACAATCCAGCAGGAACAGAAACCCCTCTTTCATGCATGATACCGGTCTTTTGCCTGTTTTGATCATGTAGCTCCCAAATTTCAGTCATGATGCACCTCCAATAGGATATAAGTAATATTTGAGTCATTTTGACTGAGCGAAATAACACATATTTAGCTCACTCACTTACATGGTTTCGATTGTAATCGAAACAAACATAGAAAACAGCATACATTTCGACTATAATCGAAACGCAAACTATAAATTACTGTACCAATTCTCCTAACGATTTGTAATTAAGTATTCATAAAGATGCTTAGTCCTACCTTTACTATCCCATTGATGATAAGTATCAAATAATTTCTTAATATCATTTTCGTATAATCGAACTAGATCAGTTACTTTAATAAAACTAAGCCAATAGTGTGACATAATATATGTTTCATTTTTAGAATAAATATTATACGTAAAATTTTCTAATGTTATGTCATCATAGCTTTGAGCATAGTAGTCAAATAAATCTTTTTCCAATTGATATACTTCATCAAAAAGTACATCATTAAAAAAGAACTTTCTTGGAAGGTACGTCGCCATCCCTTCTTCAAACCACATATCTTCACACGTAGGATTTTCATCGTCAAACTCAGCAAGAAATAAATCAATATGATGTGCGAGCTCATGTCCAAATATAGCGAGTACTTCATTTTGAGTATTTTCTTTATAAAAAGATGTATATTTATTTTTAAATTGTTCAGGCAACAAATTTTAAAGATAAGTGGATTTGTGTCAAGAAATCGGACACAAATCCATTCTTTATCAACGAATATAAAGAAGTCATTATAGAAAATGGTATACGTGCGATGGATAAGATAATACTTAGTAAAGATATTTAAAATATAGCTATTTTACTAATGTATTATTTATTTTTGGGCTTTGTGATAAACATATTAATAATAATAATGATCAGTGAAATAGCAAAGATAATATGACTTATTAATGGATTAACAAAAGAAATGATTGCTGCTAAAATGATACCCCCATATAATAAACTCCTATTAAGAAAATGGGTAGTAATATCTTTTTCAACGTTATTATCTTTCATAATTTGATGATCCATGAGTTGAAATGATACTGACCATAGTAATACAATAACTAAATATACAATTTCAGGTAAAGTGGCGTGTGGATCTTCACCTATCCATGCTGTAGCAAATGGCACAAGTGTTAAGAAAAATGTCCATACACCATTATAAAGATAGGTCTTTGTAGAGATGATTTCAGCTTTTTTAAAAATATTATGATGATTGAACCACACAATATAAATTAAAAAGAAACTAATAGTATAAGCTAAGAAAATCGGCCAGTTTGCCATCAAGCTTTTCAATGAGTTATTTTCCGGAACTTTTAATTCCAATACCATAATTGTTGCAGCAATTGCGATAATTGCGTCGGTAAGTGCTTCTAATCTGGATTTATTCATAGTTCTCTCCTTTTCGGTAAGTTATTTTATAGTAAAACAAATATATAAATTGCACAATATAAAAAAATAGAAATGCAAATAGAAAAGGTATATAGAGAATAGTAGAAATAGAAAAAGACTTCTTTATCAATGAATATAAAGAAGTCATTATGGAAAATGGTATCAGAGCGATGGATAAAGTGATACTAGGTAAAAAAATTAAAAAAAATTATTCATAATGTCCATAGGCTGAATAAATCGTTACTATTTTTTTATCGTCATTAACAGTATAAACAACACGATATTGTATATTAATCCTCCTGGAATAAAAGCCTTTTATAGGAGGAATTAATTTTTCAAATGAATGGTTATTTTCATATGGATTATCCTTAAGTTGATTAATTATTTTCAAAAAATTACTTTCTAAGTGTGTATTTTTAATTTTTTTCAAATCTTTTTTTACACTTGATTTCATAATTATTTTATACATTATAAATTATCCCAAGTACTGTCAAAATCAATTTCTTCTTCGTCTTTTCGTTGTTCGATTTGATATGCAATACCTTTTTCAAGTAAGAATAGTGTTTCTTGAATAGCATTCCAATCATCTTCTCCAACTAAAACTGCGCCTTTTTCTCCAAGTTTAGTAGGTGCAATATATATTTCTTTATTATCTTCATTAACAGATTTAATGATATTGAAAAAATCTTTTCTAGCACTAGTCGGTGTATAAGTGTTCATATTTACCCCTCCTATAATGTACGTTATGCTGTACATTATAACATAACATATGCATATTAAAAAGAAATTATTGATTACTAATATACTTTTCTTAGATAACTAATTTAACCTCTTCAATAACTTCACATACTCACCGTATTCATCTTCACCTTCAAATAATACTTCAGTGAATCCTTTCTTTTCATACAAGTGTCTAGCATTTAAGTTATCAGTATCAACGCCTAGAGATATCTCTTCATATCCCAAATCTTTAGCATAATCAATTAAATAATCTAAAATCAAACCACCAATGCCACGATTGCGGTAGTCCTCTTTAACTATCATTCTTGAAAGATACACACGTTGATTTGGAATGGTATAATCCGGATCTTTATGATTAAAAACTAATGAACCTTCACCAATAAATTCATCATTCTTTAAATAAATAAAAGTTTTTCTATTACCATTCAGCAATTGATTATAGAAAGTTTGAATCATTTCAGGATGCTCTTTCTTACCCCAAATGGCTTCACATTTATCAAATTCTTTAATATCGAGTTGTTTGATTTCAAATTTTGTCATAACCCTACTCTCCTTAAGATGTCATAACCATCTTAACTGTTTGTAATGGATGGTCATAAAAATAATCTACATGTTCTTCACTAATAACGAAGTTCTTAGATTGATAAAATTGAATTGCAGAGGTGTTTTCTTTTTCAACTTCTACTTCAAAAGTAACTTCTTTTGTGTTCGTATCTATGTTAGATATCGCTTCACTCAACAACTTAGAACCAATCCCTTTACCTTGATATGCTTTCAAAATGTAAATTGCCATAAGCATTGATTTGTTTCCTTCTAACAAGTATGAAAGATTTACGAAACCCACGATATTATTATCATATGTAGCAACTAATAAAATTGACTTATCAATTCTTTTCTTAAGCATCTCTTCACTATAAGATTCATTTAGAAATTTGTTTTGAATGTCTGCTGGAATAATGCCCTCATACGTCTCGTGCCATGAAACCTTTGCTACATTTTGAATTTCTGAAATGTCATCATATGTTGCTTTTCTAATGTTATAATTCATGGATATCACCTCAATCAATTGGAATTACATATAAGTATATAGAATTTTCAGAACATTATCATTAAAAATAAAAAGTATTAAAATAAATAGCCACAAAGACTACATTTTAATACTCTTATTCACAGCCCAAATATGATGATCGTGAAATAACAGATGGCCAAATTCATCAATTTCTAACCATACGACTTCATAATCTTCTTCTGATTTATTATTGATTTTTTCTAACAAGGTGCACGTATAAAAATGTCCGTCACTTAATAAGGGTTCGTTAGTTGAACTCAGAAAGTATCTCTTTGCATTGCCGATATAATTGCCTATGGACACAGAATATCCGGTTTCTTCAATTAATTCTCTTTCCAAACAATCCTGATGGCTTTCGTTAGCTTCTATACCACCACCAGGTAAGAAATAATGTCCATTTCCATTTCTTACTGCTAATAGTTTGTCTTTAGATTGATTAAAGATTACAGCATAGACACCTGTTCTTTGAACGTAGTCAATGCCATTTAATTTTTCTCCAAAGTAATCACTCATGATTCAAACCCTATTCTTTCAATAGTATGTAAACTTTGATTATTGAATTCTACTTTATAAATATCTGGTTTCGATGTGTTTTTCCAAAAATCAAATCCAACAGAAGAATCAAAATAGTTCAGAATGGCAGTTAATATGTTACCATGTGTACCAATAGCAACTATATGTAATGAATCATTATTTAAAATTTCTATTATTATTGGAATCGACCTTTTTTGTGCATCTCTAGTACTTTCTCCACCGGCTAATTTAAAATCAATATCGATAAATGATTGCTTTATTGCCTCGTCAATTTCTGCTTTCTCTAACTTATAAGGTCCTTTTAATCTCTTCTCTCTTAATTCATCGTAAATAATAATCTCTCTTTGATTTGCTAAAGGTTCTAATGTTTGAATTGCTCTAGTATATGAACTTGAAAAAAACTGATCAAATTGAATATTGGCTAATGTATCAGCAACTTTTCTTGAATCAACAAATCCCTTATCTGATAAAGATCGCTCTCGTTCATCACCGAATATGAAGGGAGATTCGGCGTGTCTAATGAAATATATTGTTGTCATATTCATTTAATTTCCCCTATCCATTGATTATATAAATTTTTGAGTAATGATACCTTTACCATCTTCAAATTCAACAATGCCATATGCACCATTAATCAATGTAATTTGTGGTGGTTGATGACCGCAATCGATGTCATAAATTATTGGAATCTCTAAATCATTAAAAAGGTCTTGGTAAACGTCTTCTATCGTATATCCATTTGAATCAAAATTTACTGGCGTTCTACCAAATAGAATGCCAGCACAATTATCGAACCAACCTGCATATTTCAATTGAACTAGACTTCGTCGAAAATCAGCAGGCGAAAGTTCACAGTTTTCAAGATACCAAATAACTGGTTCACCCTCTAAATAATCATCTCTAAATTGAGTTACATCCCCATAAGGCGTCCCTACTAAATGACGTATAACATCAATACAACCACCTAATAATCTACCTTCGATTTTTATATATTGACTATTTACAGCTTTCCATTCAGTCTTTTTGTCAAAGTTATAAACATAATCAGAGGGATTTGCATGGCCCCATTGGCTTTGAAACATCTTAGAAGAATATTGAACAACTTCTTCTCCTGTTTTAGTATTCAATACAGTTAGCCATTTTGCTGTTGTATCATCAGAATATTTTCCACGTAGATCAACAAGGTTGGTACCATGAGCCGTTGCAATACCTGTTTTCAAAGTTATCGCTAAAAGAATCGTACTGATATCCGAGTAACCTAAAATCCATTGATTTTGTAATGTTTCATAGTCAATTTTATCAAGTACTTCAATCGCTAGTTCTCCACCCCATGGAGGAATAATAATATCGACATCTTCATTTTGTAAGAACTCGTTCAGTTCATTAGCTCTTGTTTTTGCATCAGCAGATTTTGCTTTATGCTGCAAAAACGTAGTGTCACCAATAATAAGAGGATTTTCTGGTTCGAACTTTTCTCTTATCAAATCAATCAAATGGTGTAGGTTTGAATCGATACCAGAAGATGGAGCTGTAACGCCTACTGTAAAATTATCTTTTAGTATTGGATATTTTATCATATGCATAACCTCCTTTTTATGGTTTTAGATTTCTCTAAAATACTAAAATATGCTTAACGTTATCGAGATGATAAAAAGTTGCTGGATTTTCAATAATTATTAATTTGTCATTAAAGTAAGCAATTTATTACTGATTAAAATTTTTAATATAATTTTTAAATCTTTTAGCTTCTGTAATATATTTATCTGGTATTTTTATTTGATTGTTATCGTACAATTCATATACTAAATTTAAAAATTTACTAAAATCAGAAGTATTATCTTTCATCCAGTTTAATCCTTCTAACTTAGAAATCAACACACCTTTTTCATGATAATAATAACTTCTACATAAATTCATAATAGTATCAACATTGTTTAATGGCGCATCGGCTTCATCATACATTAAACTATCTATAAATTCTTGTGCAGTTACTGCAGGAAATACATCTTTAATTACTGGGCCATACACAACTATGCCTTTGGTTCTTAAATTCATTATATGACTTGCTAAATCTGGATCTTTCTTTTCAATATTAGTTGTTACCTGCCATTTGTTTTTTCATAATTGTTGTACCAATATGGCGAGTAATGAAACTCATACGAATAGGGATGATTCTCTTCAGATAGCTTGTGTATATTCAAAAACGATATTTCTATCTCTTTCTTCGGCCCTTTATCTTTTAAAGTAATAAAGAAATTTAATAAATCATTTTTTTGTTTTACAGAAAGTTCACTATTAATCAAAACTATCATATCTATATCTGATCTTTCCCACTTAAAAGTTCCTTGAGCGTAAGATCCATGTATATAGATTCCTATAAGCGCAGTTTGCAATATATGATTTATACCTTGACTAACAGTTTCAATATAATCTTCAATTATTTTAGACATGTTAATCGTCCTTATTATTATTGTTAAAACGAATTTTCATTTAAAATAATTATTAAAAGCGTTCTTCCCACTCCGATAAGTACATAGCATCTAGGCATTGCTCTGGATTTGAAATCTGTGATTGAAACTCTAAACTATTACCGTCTAAATCATAAAAATGAATCTTAGCATATGCATTTTTCATATGAGGCAATACAAAAGGTTCTTCTCCACTAAACCCAAATGCGCCCCTCGTTTCAATCCCCTTTTTATTTAACCATTGTTTTGCTGTCTTTAAATCTATTAACTCAACATTAAAGGCAATATGACGAATAGAAGGATGATAATCTAAATTTACACTTTCACATTCCCACAGTCATAACCAACTCACATCTTTCTCTATCCACATAAATGCAACCTTATTTGGTATATGATTTTCTAATGTTAATCCTAAACTTTCATAAAATTTAATAGAATTTAATAAATTGCTAACAGGTAGATGCGCTTCGAATAAACCTTTTATCAAACTAAACCACCCTCTTTTTAATTTCCAATTGATTATTTAAATAATTCAACTTATATTCGTCAGTAACTATTTGTATAGGATATGACTTAGATAATTTGTCCGAAAATAACCATCTTCTTCCTTCTTTAGTTAATAAAATATATTCTTTTTCTTCACCTGAACATATAAAGTTTAAACCATCTTCTATTAACTCATTATCTCGTTCCCTAAATTTATGATTCTCTAATTGCTTAAATATTTCATTAAGCTTGTTTGAAACTAAACTAATTTCACTTATTCTTATGTAATTGTTATTTATAGAATCATTATAGTCTGACTTATTTCTGGCTATAAATTCTACAATATTTCCAGATGGGTCGTTAAAATAAAATGATTTCGCATTGATATGCTCAAAATATATTTCATCTTTATAATCTTCAGTCAAAAGACATACTTTGTCGCTTATTTTTTTCTTTAACATGTCATAAAGATTAATAGGAATATCTATAGCAAAATGATAATATGGATCATCTTCCATAACATGATTTTCAAATATTATTTCACTATGATTGAGGTGAATAGTCAATTTATTATCCATAATATCTGACTTGAATCCTATGTTTTCATAAAATCTTCTTAGTTTATGTAATTTTTCATTTGTTATTAAGTGAATTGATATAATGTTCAAAGTTATGCCTCCTCTTTTATTGAACATTATATAAATAATTCTACGTAAAACATATACTCCAATAGTCTGATTATTCTATATATTTAAAGGTTCATTTATTTCTATTCGAAATATCTCAAACTTATTTCAATATAAAATTTATAAACAAATAAGTTCGTAATGGCTAAAATAATTAACATTTTAAGAACTGTGATGAACAACAACCAACATTAACACCTGGCTTCTTACGTTCAAAAAACTTTAGGATTTCGTACAGTTATATAGACTGTCGTAAGACCTGATATTAAAGGATTTCTGATTTTTTCGATTGCATAGAATTACATCAAATATCACTCAGGGGTAACTAAAGGGTAACTTAATAAACTGCTGGCCGGTGGTTAGTTACATAATTGCATATAAGATATTTTTCAGAAGTACTATACTCAAAAAAACCAAGTATGTATAATATATTTTATAATCTATATATTTTATTTGTTTGGTTTTAACTCTCTTACAAATCACTAGATTCGGATCAAAGATAAGAAGATTATTAGCATTCTCATTCATGACACTTTCATACAATATACCTTGATATCCTTCTTTAGAACTCTTAATAAAATCACTAATATATTGTAATGGTAAATAATGTATGCCTTTATCATCATTGTTTGTAGGTTTTGCTATTTCTGCGGATATTTTCATTAAAGTATCTCTGTTTAAATAATATTCTTCTAAGTTTTCACCATATGGATCTATTGTATTTTCTTCAAACTTGCGTAAATCAACAACCTTTATCTCATCTTTTAGCTCGAATTCACCTATGTGTACTTTATCGTGAAATCCAGCTCTTACTTCCTGTATACATGCCATTTCATTATCACCTAAATACAAGGCACTAATCCATTCTGCATTCAATCTTCCTGGAGAAGCTTTACCCATAGGTGGTGCATACATATCTTCCACCTCTAATAGCCTTGTATTTTCCACTCTGCATCTAAACAAAGAAAATTCTCCAGGTTTAATTGTTTTTTTGGTATAACTTAAAAGCACTTCTAACAAATCTAAATTTATTTTCTTTGTATGAAATCTATTATGATATTTAATAGAATCCACAAACTCCTCCCAATCATTTTACGAAACTTTTAATTTATTATCATCCAGCTCTAACTCACTTTCTACACCTACTAAGCTTTTTATAAGTCTCTGATCAAAGTTGTCATCTTTTGAGAACAATTGATTTAACAACCTATAAATAGAGTCCCTTTCTATTGAAAAAATAGACCATCTTTTTTCAAGTGAATTTTGTAATAAATCTTTTTTCTCATGCGGAAAATCTGAAGGTAAATCTTCATCAGGTGTATAAATATCTATTATTTGCCTCAGTTTATCTTTAATAGGCTCAATGGTCCTCTTATTGTTAATTTCAAGCGACTTAACATTTTTATGCTCTTTAGAAAAATCACAATCTCCAATATCACCTGAACTTTTGATTATTGCTTTTAAATCTATATTAGTAAAACATTTCTCACACAATCTCAAAATGCTCACCTACTAACTAAATATTTATTCATTATTTCAAGGTGATGCATAATCGATAATTTTTTTACGTATCCAAGGCCAGGGTAACGTTTTTCTTTCCATAGTTGTTTAAATTCCCTTATTGCAAAATAATTATTTTTTTCCTCAGTATTTTCAGCCCATTGAATCAGTTTCTTTAGTGCCTCATAGAATTTTCCAGCCGGGTCGGATATATCGTCATTTGTGTCAGATACAAAATGTTTAATTCTTAAAGTATTTTTATCATCGAAATAAACTATATGTATTGCAACAGCTACAGGTGCAAATCCACCATCTGTATATCCTTCTCCTACAACTGAAAAATCTGAAAAAGCACTATAACCTTCTTCTTCAAAATAAAGATGATCGTCTGAAAAAAATTCATCTGGTTTTTCTGCATAATCTGCATTTCTCTTTTGTTTTTCAAAAGCATCTCTTATCAAACCTATTTTTTGACCAGACTGCCTGAGTAATCTACTATAACGATTACCATCTTTGATAAAATTAATTTGTGGCGATAACCCCGTATCTTCTAATAATGAAAAATTTTTTATATCATCTCGTGAAAAATATAATGCAATAAACTTTTCACTTTGAGACAATGTACTGACATTAGAAATTACTGAACTAGCATTATTCATTAATATTGCATCATAATTTAAATTTAGTTCTTCACCAGTAACAGGATGATTAGTATCATAAAGTGCATATTCTCCAACTTGTGGATTTAAAACAGTATAAATTTCACAATTTAACTCTACACCTTTTTTTAAAGTGGACTTTAGTGTAGCGGTTTCTTTGATAGGTTCAATAATTGGAATTACTTTTTGAGTTATCAGATTTTTTTCTATTAACTCTCTAATAGCAATTAATTCATATTGTCTTCCTCTAAGATATGGATAATACATGAATTTCCTCCTCTAAAGCATTATTTAAACGATAATACTCATTCTCTTTCAATTTACTAAAATAAATTAAAGATTTTAATTCATAGGGAATTTTTAAAAAATCTGAACTGTTATTTTTAATTACATTTCTCTGCTTTAAGATTTTTAAAAATTGCTCATACAAACTTTCAATTTCTATTTTTTCAAATAGTAGTAAGTTTAATTTATATTCTGTGAATTGGTCATATTCAGGTACTTTTTTATAAAATCTTTGTAATAATTCTTTTCTTTCATTTTTTCTTAATACTTTATATATAGATTGGTGATTCAAATACTCTCTATTTCTTTTAGGCTTTTTTTTCTGGCTAATAGTATTTCTTTTTGTAAGTACTGAAATGCCGACAGGAGAATCTTTATAAACTTCTAAAACTTTTTCTAGATGTGATTCATCAATCAATATTTCAACGTGATCAAAAACAGTATAATAATCTAATATCTGACTATTTAAACGTTGTAAAGAGTCTAATTTTGTTTTTATTTCATATACAACTGCTTTTCCATTAATAATAACTACATCAGCTTTAGATTTATTTATAGGCTGTTCAGCCATTGCAAATGATGTATTAATTGAATGTTTTCCAATAAGTATTTTATTAATGATTGTATTTTTATAATAATACTCATTACGATAAGTATTATTTAATAAATAATATAATTTTTCGAATTTACTTAAATTACTGATACTATTAGCATCTTCTGTAAAATACTTCTCATATGCTCTATCCAAAACTTTACTTCTATTTGATTTTATTAACTCTTCGATTGTAACTTTAGAAAAAACGCGATTGAGGATAATGTTATTATTCATAAACTCCCCTCCTTACAGATACTAATATATAATCTATGAAATAATTATATATCAATATTTATCTTATTTCATACCTATATGACAAAATTATTATATAAACAGTCAAACTATTGGAGTTTCAAACAATGACTCATAACATATTACAATAAGGTATCGCCTATAAAATCTGTCATTCTAAAATTCAAGTTAAAATTGCAATTATTAATCCCAAATCCTTGGTCTTTCAATTCCTGCAGTTCTCATATAATCTAATAATTGTCCTAAATGAACTGCTTCATGGAAAGTTACTCTTTCTATCATATCTCCTATAGTTCTTATATAACCTGCATCTTGCGATCTATCAATTTTAATATTAGTAAGATCATCTTCACTTAATTTTTTAATGAATTCTTTGTACTCATATTTATATTTTTTTGAAACTATTATTAGTTCTTCAATGCTATTTTCAATATCATCGTACGGTGTTGGAATTTCCTCAATACTACCACCTCTAATAAACATTTCATGATACATGTATTCTGATTGTAAAACATGTTTAATCATTTCAAATATAGTTAGAGCTTCTTTATCAGGTTTAAATTCATAATACTCTTTATCGATACTTCTCCAAACAATCTCACTGCGC
>NZ_JAOTIS010000001.1 GCF_025628935.1 Macrococcus capreoli | reverse complement strand
TTCTTTAATGCTATTATTTTTGTTGTTCCTGAACCGTCTTAGTGGCTTCACTTGTAATATCCTGACGGTGCATATAAACGTTACGAACAATCGTCTTAATGACTGCATACGTAGGTACCGCAACTAATATTGCCATAAAGCCACCTAAATTACCTGCAGCTAAAATCACAGTAATAATCGTTAACGGATGCATGTTCAATGATTTCCCCATAATATTCGGCGTAATCACATTCCCTTCAAGCTGTTGTGCCACAAACATAATGACGATAACGTATAATGCCATGACCGGCTTCTGGATTAACGCGATGATAAGCGCTGGAATAATCGCTAAATATGGTCCTAAAAATGGGATTAAATTTGTCACCATGCCCCACATTGCAAGGATGACGGCATAATCAAGGCCAATAATGAAATAACCAATTAATAATAAAATTCCTAAAATAAAACTCACCGTTACTTGGCCTTGAATGTATGATTTTAACGTACGGTCGATATCTTTAAATAAATTCACAACGAACACTTTGCGACGTCCTGAAAACGGCGCCGCGACAAACGGAATAAAGCGGTCGTGATCTTTTAACATATAAATTAAGAAAAACGGCACTAAAATTAATAAAAAGAGTGTTGAGATAAATTGTGTTACAAATGAAAAGGCATTCGTTACAATCTTACCTGAATAATCGTTCACTTTCTTTATTGCACTGTTAATATTATCTTTCACATTGTCTGGTAATTTCTCTCGCTGATCTAAAGCGATGTTCACATACGATTGAAATTCTTTTTGAATTGTCGGGAAGTTATCTACAAAATTCGTACTTTGTTTGACGATGACTGGTCCGACAAATGATAAGAATAAACCGATGAGTACAACAAGCGCTAACATGATTGTCGACAAACTTTGCCAGCGTTTTAAATGAAATCGCTCCTCAAGTTTATCTTGAAATGGTACCGTAATATAATACAAAAATCCGCCGAGCAATAGCGGTAAAATAATGGATTTCACAATAATAATAATAGGATAGAAAATATGATTAATTTCTAAAAAATATTTAATAATTAAAAACGATAATAACAGACCTATTCCAAAACGAAACCAAACTTTCTTAGTCATATTGTCCTCCTTGATTAGATATAAATATATTATACCCAATAATTCATGATATTATAAACGTATTATTAATATTAAATCGAATATTTTAATGAGGTGACACAATGCAACCCGGTAAAATAACGCCATTCACAATTGAGAGTGAACAACTCAATCGTACAGTAAAATTAAGTATTTATTGTCCGAAAGACTATTCACCTTTTGTCGACCATCAACTTAGTTTATGTTTCGACGGCCAGGACGTCAGTCAAATGGGACAAATACATCGTAAATATGAACAGCTGATAGATCAACTGAGTGACCCAATCGTCTTTGTCTTTATTCATTATACGAATGCTGAAGAGCGTCGACTGGAGTATCATCCAAATGGTATTCATCGCAAAGCATATCAACTGTTTATTACTGATGAATTGATACCGTATTTAAATGTACACTATCATTTGTCACAAACTGCTGAGCAAACGATATTAATCGGTGATAGTTTAGCTGCGAGTATTGCGCTGACACTAACGCTCGAATACCCAGCATTGTCAAAGCGTGCAATACTGTTCTCGCCAATGGTAACGCCGGAAATGATTGCGCACATTCGTCAACTCGATGAAACACAATGTAAACAATTAAACTATTATTTAATTGTTGGTAATACGGAAGATCACTTTCAATTAATGACTGGTGATGATGCTGATTTCTTAAATCCAATCCGCGTATTACATGCAGTATTTAATGCGTGTAATATTCAGCATTATTATGCTGAACTAGATGGCGGTCATACATGGAAGACATGGAAACCGCAAATCGAAGACGCCTTAAATTATTACTTCGGTTAAAATTCTGATATAATTGAATTATCAGAAAAAAAAGGGGGCGTCATTATGAAACTAGGCATCGTATTATACCCGTCAAAAGCCTATCAGGACGAAATCAATCAATATCGTAAACGTTATGATGCGCATTATGCGTTGATCTCACCACATATTACAATTAAAGATGCATTTGAAGTTGATGCGCATGAAGTTGAGGCTGTTTCAGCTAAATTAAAGGCGGTCGCTAAAGCAACTCAACCCGTTGAAATTAACGTTGAGAAAGTATCAGACTTTGCTCCGACGCAAAATGTTATTTACTTAAAAGTAACACCGAATGACAATTTAGTACAATTACATGAAGTATTGAATGATGGTAGCTTTTACGGGAAAAATGAATACCCATTTGTACCACATTTCACGGTTGGCCAAGGCTTTACTTCTCAGGAATTTGAAGATGTAAAAGGACAATTATCGATGCTGGATGTCAGTCATACAGAAACCATTGATAAATTAAGCTTATGTTATCAATTAGAGAATGGAACTTGGAACGTTAAAGAAACATTTACTTTCGGGGAATAAAAAGGAAGAGGCTGTTTACAATGCGTTTAGGTCCGAACAAATTGGAAGCAACACAGAGAAATCGTTCTTTGATTTCGATGGTGTTGCTGAAATTTGACGAGGACCTGCATTGAAAACGCCGTTTAAGCTGTTACTCTTAAGAGTACAATGCATATCGCAACCTTTTTTGTGGGGTGAGTAAGCCATATTATTGATTTTTGCGGCTCACTCACACTAACTACACCCTATCCTACAATATGGTAACCACCGTCTACGTGAATATTTTCTCCAGTAACACCGCTCGATAAATCAGTTAATAAATATAATGCAGTCTTACCCACTTCGATAATATCAACATTACGACGCAACGGTGCATGTGCTTCAATTTCTTTCAATATAGTATTGAAATTCCCAACACCTTTCGCGCTTAATGTACGAATAGGCCCAGCTGATATTGCATTGACACGAATACCATCCTGGCCTAAATCAGCAGCTAAATATTTCACATTGGCTTCTAGTGATGCTTTCGCTACACCCATGACATTATAATTCGGTACTGCAAACTCGCCACCTAAATATGTTGTCGTTACAATTGATCCATGACCTTCCATTAACTTCGATGCTTCTCTTGCAACAATCGTTAATGAATATGAACTAATATCCTGCGCTAACAAGAATCCTTCACGGCTCGTATCAATGAAACGGCCACGTAAATCTTCCATATTCGCAAATGCGATTGAGTGGAATACACCGTCAATACGATCATATTTCTCTTTAATAGTCGCAAATGCATTTACTACATCATCATCCACTTGTACATCACATTGAATCATTTCAGCATGTTGATTATGTTTAAAGTTCGGTAACAACTTCTCTAATTCTTTCATACTACGCTCTTTACGGTACGTAAACACTAATTTACAACCTGCTTCATCCAGTACTTGCGCCACACCATAAGCTATACTTCTCTTATTGGCGATCCCCATTATCACATATACTTTATCATTGAAATTTAACATCTTAGCGCTCCTTTATACGTTAGTTCTAGTATCTAGTACTAATTTATTTTACTATACCACAAAATGAATGAATTAAAAAGCAGCATAATAAAAAACGATGCTGGATACTTGAAGTATCCGGCATCGTTTGCACTACTCTTTTTTCCAGACTTTAAAACAATTCTAATTCTCGTTTAATCTCATCAACATATTTACGTTCACCTGTGACTATCAGACGGTCTTTAAAGTGCAGTTCTGTGTCACCGTGCGGCACGATTGAATCATTACCTCGTAATATACGCACGAAGATAATATCGCCAGAGAATGGGAATTCACGCAACTGCATTTCATGGTAACGTGTATTCAACATTTCAATTTCATATAATGACGTTTCCACATTCGATAATAAGTTTAACATGTTCGGCGATTCAATTAATCCTTTTAATAACGTCTTCGTACTCTGGAACTCACTGAATACTTCAATGCCTTGTGCTGTTAACGCTTCATCATCCTGTAACGTTTCAACACGACAAATAACACGCGGTACACCTTCTTGTTTCGCCATGACTGCCACTTTACGGTTGATTGTTTCGTCATTGGCTGAACATACGACAATATCGAAATCAAATAAACCATTATCCAATAGTTCATCGTAATTGTAGTCATCCAGCTGAATCGTTTGTAAGTCTTTAATCGATCCTTTATCGACATTATTTTTTAAATAGAATAACGTCGGTAAATATAAATCAGATTTAAAGCTTTGCGCAACTGGCGTCGATAATTGGTTCTTACCAATAAATGCAACTTTAATCGTTTTTTCTTCCGTACGTGCTACCGGGAAAGTCTTCTTAAATAATATTGGAACGATAACACACGTAATGACTGCAGCAAGAATCAATGTTCCACTCGTTGTTGCATCAATCGTTCCAAGTTGTTCAGCAATCTTTGCTGAAGCGATAACAAGTGACAATGTTGATGTTAATAGAAATGAAGATGCAAGAACTGTCTTCGTATCATACCATTTCTTTAATATTGCAATAGGAATAACCTTCGTCAAATAGAACGCAATTAATAAAAATGGAATTAAAATTAATCCAGATGGATCTTTAAACAATGCCGGGATATTTAAATCGACCCCTACCATAATAAAGAACATCGGAATAAAGAAACCATAACCGAAAGAATCGAGTTTATTGACCATATCTTTATCCGGTCCAAGTAAACTCACGACACATCCCGCTAAGAAAGCACCGAGAATATTTTCAGCACCGACCCCTTCAGCGAGTGCTACTAATAAGATAATTAATGCAAATACAGCACGAATGCCAATTTGCGTCGTCCCCGCCATTAACTTCTCTAAAAATGGCGCTTTCTTAAAGTTTTTACCCGTTATATAGAACAATGCAGTAAAGACAATTAATATACCGATTAACCAAATCGGTGAATCACCTTGCGCATATAACGTACCATATAGCGTTAATAATAATATTGTCGCTAAATCGGCAATTACCGCAACAAGCAAAATAATTTGCCCTATAGTTGTCTGCATAATATTCATTTCTTTTAACGTCGGTACAACAACACCTAATGAAATGGTTGAAATGATAATAATCATTAACAACACATCATCAATAATACCTGTCCATTTAAAGATATACGCTGCGAGTGCTGATAAAGCCAAGATCCCCGCAAAAATAATCACTGCAATGATTAATGGATTCGGTTCTTTCTGTTTATCTTTCTTCTGATTGCCAGAAGATTTAAATGCTTTGAAATCAATTTCTAATCCACTTAAGAACATTAAGAAGATAAAACCAAGTGTTGATAACATATTCAACATATTTGTTCGATCTACCCAGTTAAACACTGACTTCCCTACAATAATCCCCATTAATATTTCTGCTACAACTACAGGCAGAAAGCTAATACGTAAACGGTTGAGCAATATCGGTGTTAAAAATGCACAAACAACTACGATAACGAGTGACAATAATTCTGCATGATTTCCCATCTTTACCTCCTATGTTAAATAACTCATAAATGTTGTCGCTAATCCAAAATAAATCAACATACTAATAATATCATTCGTTGTAGAAATAAACGGACCACTTGCAACAGCAGGATCAATTTTTAGACGGTGCATCATAAGCGGTACCATCGCACCAGCAAGTGTTGCAACCGTCATTGCAATCGTCAAACTGAAACAAACAATTAAACCGAGCACAGGCTGGCGATATAAGACGCATATAATGATAAATAACATGATGGCACAACTGAGCCCGGTAATAAAGCCTGAACCTGCTTCGCGTAGTGCCAGTTTAAATTTACTTTGTTCATCAATTTCGCCCGTCGATATTCCCCTTACGACGACCGCTAAACTTTGCGTGCCTGAATTACCAGCCATACCCCCAATTAGAGGTATAAACGCTGCAAGTAAAGCCACTTTACTTAAAGTATCTTCAAATTGACCTAGAATAGACGCTGTTATCATTCCCATTACAGTCAGGGCTAACAACCAAGGTAATCGTTTACGTGCAGTGGCAAAGATTGAATCATCTGTTGAATCAATATCACTCACTCCGGCTAATTTAGAGTAGTCTTCACTCGCCTCTTCGTCCATAACATCGATAATATCATCGATTGTGATAATCCCTAACAGATGATTTTGATAATCGACGACTGGTAAAGCCAGTAAATCATAGTCTTTCATGACATTTGCAACATCTTCCTGATCATCAGCAACGTTCACGCTAATGACACGTTCATACATTATCTCTTCAATATATTCATCGTTCTCAGCGACGATTAAATCTCTGAGTGAAAGCACGCCAACGAGTTGCTTCTGTTCATTCAGCACGAATATATAATAAATCGTCTCCGCTTGAGGCGCTTGTGCTTTTAATTGAATCATGGCCTCTCTCACTGTACTGTTCGCATCGACAGAAATATATTCTGTCGTCATCAGTCCACCTGCAGTATCCTCTTCATAATGAATTAACGCTTTAATTTCCTCTGCCGTTGACTGTTGCATTAATGTCATAAGGCTCGCAAGTTTCGTTTTATGTAACGTCTTTAATATATCGACCGCATTATCGAGTGACATTTCCTGAATCATGCTACTCGCATATCGCGCGTCCATTGCATCGAATATTTCATCATACTCTGCATCATCTAATTCAGTCGTCTCTAATAATTCAGCAATTTCTTGAGGTGACAGAAATTGATACATGATTTGACGATTCGCTTCACTCGTCTCACTAAAGTATTCACCTTGATCATACAAATGGAGTTCAAGAAATACTTCTCTAAACTGATCAATATCCTGACGTTGCAACAATTCATCTAATGTTGCTTTATAATCTAATGCGTCATCCAGCATAACTTCTTCTGCCATTCAATCACCTCCAAAATACAATTCATTATACCATATCAGAAAAATCACTGAAATCAATAGGTAATGGTTGCTGCAAGTCAATCATTTCACCTGTATATGGATGTTTGAATACAACTTGATACGCATGTAATGCATGTCTATTTATACGTTGATCTTCGCCATATAAAGTATCTCCAACTAAAGGATGTCCTATTGCCTGAAAGTGCACGCGTATTTGATGCGTTCTCCCTGTATGGAGCTTTACTTTAACGCTCGAAATATTGTGCTGTACATCATAGTGGAGCCGTTGAAATTCAGTTCTTGCACTTTGTCCTGTGATACTTACTTCACGCGTAATAATCGAGTTAGACGTTCGATCAATCGGCATACAGATGTTTCCTGACGCTTTCACTTGATTTAAACATAACAAATGATAGTATTTCTCGATCTTATTCGTTAATAAGTGGTGAAATAACTGATGTTTCGCAAACACGACAATGCCGCTCGTATTGCGGTCTAGTCGGCTGACTGGATGCAATACGCTATCGTCTTGTTGTGTTTCAAGATATCCATACACCGCTTCGATTAAACTTTCATGTGGATGCAGTCTTGACGGTATTGTATTCATAAATGGCGGTTTATTTACGATAATGATCATCATATCTTCATACAGTAATTCAACTTTATAGTGATATGCGATTAAATGGGCGCTGCGCGTTTCTTTCGGTAAATAAACATCCAGTATATCCCCAACTTTGAGACTTCCACGGACGGTGACGTGCTGACCGTTAACAAGTAAAGCGCCATTTTGTTTAATGGCGCTTAATGATTTCTTACTATAGTGATGCTCAATTAAAAAGGCTTTAACGGTTGTGGCTTCATTACTGACATACTGTAAATGAATCATTCGCTTGCAATAAATGAATCATGTACTCTTTTCCAGAACGGAAAAGGTCTAAAACGCGCAAATCTAACTTTCTCATCTGCAACACGATACTGAATCGAAGCCACACCTTTATGATCGGCTGTCAGATGATCGATAGTTAATTGTAATGTTGTCGGATTGGCCGGTACAATCTGGCACGTATGATGCTTCGGCAATACTAAAGGTGAGCCGACCGTACGGAACACACGATTATTAATTGATGCGATTTCTGTAATTTGCATCGCTTCAAGCGACGGATGGATTAATGCCCCGCCAAGCGCTTTATTATAGGCAGTAGAACCACTAGGCGTCGATACACATAAACCGTCACCTCTAAAGCGTTCAAATTGGTCGCCACGAATGACCAAATCAGCAACTAAAGTAGCACCGTTATGTGTCTTGACCGTCGCTTCATTCAACGCTAAATAACGGGATGGACGTCCTTCGTCAAATCGCACAATCACTTCTACTAACGGATATTCTATCACCTGGAACGTATCGTTATTAATTGCGATAATTAACTTCTCTACTTCATGCGGTAACCAATCTGCATAAAAGCCTAAATGACCTGTATGAATGCCGACAAAGCTCGTCTCACTTAGGCGATGGCTATATGTATGAAATGCCTGCAGTAACGTCCCATCGCCCCCGACAGAAATAACAATTTCTGGTGTTTCAGCATCTTCAACCATATTAAAATCTTTCATGTAACCGATCATTTTTTGTTTTAATGCATTGCTCTTTGAATCACCTTTAGACAATATATTAAAGCGCATCATTTCACCTTCTTAGTCTCTAATCTCACTACGTTGTTCAGAATAAAACTTTTGTGCTTCTTTAATTTCTTCACGGATTTCTGACATTTCTTCATCCAGTAAATAAGCTGCTTCTGCTGCACGTTCTAAACGATGCTGAATTTCCGGTGGATAATCTCCTGCATATTTATAACGTAACGTATGTTCAATCGTTGCCCAGAAATTCATGGCAAGCGTTCTAATTTGAATTTCTGCCAGGATAAACTTCTGACCGTTTAACGTTTCAATAGGATATTTTATAATAACGTGATACGAGCGGTATCCACTTTCTTTCGTATCTTTAATATAATCTCGTTCTTCAACAACTTCAAAATCACGACGATTGCGTAACATTTGCACAACGACATCGATATCATCAACAAACTGACACATGAGTCGTAACCCTGCAATATCGTACATTTCTTCGCTTAAGCGATCAAACGGTATACCACGTGTATTCGCTTTCTCTATAATGCTCGGAATAGGTTTCACACGGCCTGTCACAAACTCAATGGGCGATGATTTCCCTTCAGATTGAAACTGTTTACGAATACCTTTTAATTTTATTTTCAATTCGTCAATCGCTTGTTTATATGGCGATAAAAATAAGTCCCACTGGTTCATAATTACACCTCATTTTAAAGCTCAAATACCTCTTCAACGCGTTCGGTAAATGGTTTTCCGTAATTAAAGTTCCCTTTGATATTGTCTAACAATTCATCTAATTCTTCCTTGAAATGCGTTAATTCTATTGTACCGTAAAGTAGCCATGGATATGCTTCATACGCTTTCATCATTTGCCACGTTTCTTCGACAAATCGTAAATTCGCATACGTCTGTCCAGCATCTAATAAATATACAAACTGGTTATTATCGCTATCAACCACCATCGTACCCGTTGCTGTTGCTTCGATTTGTGGTTCTTCGGTTAATAGGATTACTTGATTATCTTCTAACTTTATTTCATTTACATGTAAATTCATTGTTTGTCATCTCCTTAGCATATTTATTTTATCATAAATATTAAAAATACTTTAATGAATTTGTATCCATTGCATAATGGAATATACTTTACTTCAATAGTGAGGTTATACATAATAAAAATATATATTTGAAGGGGGTTCACCATGGAAGAACTAGAAATTGAATTTAAAAATTTAATTGATTATCCAACTTTTGAAACATTAAAAACAACATTATTTAATAATGCACCGATGATTACGCAGACGAATTTCTATATCGATACTAATGCATTCGACTTAAAAGCTCACCGCTGTGCGCTGCGTATTCGTGATAACGGGACATCAAAAGTGATGACGTTAAAGATTCCACAAGACATTGGTATTATGGAATATACAGGTGTGATTGATGAGCGCATTATTGACCAGGAATACATTGAACAGCAATACATTCCAAAGAATATTAACGCACAACTTAAGAAAATGAACATCCCCGAGCATAAATTACGCATCTTCGGTGCATTATCAACCGAGCGTCGAGAAATTCCATATCAATCTGGACTCCTTGTTCTGGATGCAAGCTATTATTTAGACACTGGTGATTATGAATTAGAATATGAAGTGTCCGATTACGAACAAGGTCGTGCTAATTTTGATGCGTTTCTTGAACATTATAACATTGAAAAGAAAGCAACATTGAATAAAGTTCAGCGTTTTTATAACCATTATGAACGTCTAATAAGCAAAAAACTTTAAAAAAACGAGATAAATGCTATATTAGTATAAAAGTGAGGTGGCATGAATTGACGACAATTTATGAGCGGATAGGTCAGGAGAAACTGTATGCGATGATTGATATATTCTATCGTTACGTCGCGCAGGATAATCGCATTAATCATCTCTTTCCTGGGGATTTTGATGAAACGGCACGTAAACAGAAACAGTTTTTAACACAGTTCTTCGGAGGACCGACACTCTATTCTGATGAACATGGCCATCCAATGATGCGTGCACGACATATGCAATTTCCGATTGGTGAACATGAGAAACATGCATGGCTTGAGAATATGACACGTGCAGCACATGAAGTCGATATTGACGATGACGTAAGAGATTATATATTACAACGGTTAACGTTAACTGCTGAACATATGAAGAATGTCTATTAAAGAATGAAGGTGATGGGGAATGGGACAACTACAATTAATGGTGCATCAATCTGTAGAACAATTAGCGCCAAGTCAAAAAATAGAAATTTACTCTTTCTTTGATCCATTTTGTAAAGAATCTTGGAAACTGAAAGCGACTTTACGCAAATTACAAATTGAATACTGTCAATTCGTAGAGGTGAAACAAATTCTACTCCCTACTTTAAAAGTATTAACGAAATGTCAGGCACAAAGTACGACATGTGATGATAATATTGCGTTAGCATTTAAAGCAGCTGAATTACAAGGCCGTAAGAAAGCCAGTTTATTTCTGAATTACATTCAGAATGAAATTATGCCGAAACAAGATATTATTACGAAAGAATTGATTATGCATTGTGCGCAAAAAGCAGGATTAGATATCGATGTCTTTCTGGAAGATATCCGTAGTAATCATGTTACGTCTGCATTGAAATGCGATCAGCATATCGCAAGTGAAATGGACGTGACAGTTACACCGACACTTGTGTTCTTTAACGAGAATTATGAAGATGAAGGTTTAAAAGTTGAAGGTGTGCACGCGTATCATATCTACACATATATCATTAACGAGCTTGTCGAAACACCGATAGAAAAGAAACTCCCTCCACCAATTGCGACGTATATTCGTGAGCAGGAAATGGTTAGTGAGAATGAACTGGAAACAATTTATGAATGGCCTCATAACATATTAATGAACGAGCTACGTAAACTCAAATTACAGAATATCATTGAAGATGTATATTATGATCATGACCTATTTTGGAGAATGAAATAGGAAGGAGAGGCTGTCTGAAAAGCGTTTAGTCGCTGAAAAACTGGAGAAAACCCATCTGAAATTGCGCTTTAATTTGAGATGAGTTTTTGAAGTTTTCGAGGCGACGGCTTTGAAGACGCCATTTAGGATGATTGTACCGATAAAACTTAAAACAAACCACCGACATTCCCATTAAATGTCGGTGGTTTGTTTGTGTATTATAATCTTTACTAGTACAACTAGTACAGATAATCATTTATTTTCATTTGCATTTTTCATATCCAAAAATGCAAAAAAAATGCCGTGTCTGATTACACGGCATTTAAACAAAGGGGATGGGAGAAATTTTTTCACTCAAACAAAGGGGTATGTTTGGTTTGTGATTAATTTCATGTACTTACTATAACACGATACAATACCTGTATCAACCCAAAACCTCCAAGTTCACAAATATGACATATTGTAAACGGATACAATTTTATTTCGTTGCTTTAACTAACTTTTCAAACTCATTTAAGCGCGCTTCAAACACTTTACACGCATTCTCAATCGGTGCACTGCTCGTCATATCCACGCCAGCTTTCTTCAACACTTCAATCGGATAATCTGAACTACCTGCTTTCAGAAATTGATTAATATAACGCTCTACTGCAGGTTGTCCTTCTTCAAGGATTTGCTGGCTTAACGCGTATGCTGCACTGTACCCTGTTGCATATTGATACACATAATAATTGTAATAAAAGTGCGGTATTCTACTCCACTCATATTGAATGTAATCGTCAGTAATGACATTCTCTCCGTAATATTTCTTATTCAACGCTGCATATTCACTATTTAAGCGCTCCGCTGTTAACGGTTCATTGTTTTCAATAATGGTATGAATCTTATATTCAAATTCTGCAAACATTGTTTGTCTGAATACAGTTGCTCTAAACCCATCTAATTGATAGTTAAGAAGATATAACTTTTTCTTTTCATCATCAAGATTGTGATACATATAATCAGCTAGTAACGCTTCGTTGCATGTTGACGCCACTTCCGCAACAAAGATTGAATAGCCCGACATATTCGATGGTTGATGCTTTCTTGAAAAATAACTATGTGCACTATGTCCAAATTCATGTGTTAATGTAAATGTATTATTCACATTATCCGTCCAGTTCATTAATATAAACGGATTCGTACCAAAGGTTCCAGATGAATATGCACCACTTCGCTTGCCTTTATTTTCATACACATCGACCCAGCGATTTGTTAATCCTTCTGTAATGACATCGGTATATTCTTTCCCCATCGGTTCAAGTGATTTAAGCATCCATTCAGTTGCTTCTTCATACGTCACTTTAAAATCAACATCTTCAATTAACGGTGCATACATGTCATACATGTACATTTCATCTAAACCAAGTAATTCTTTTCTAAGCGCAGTATAACGATGTAATAATGGTAAGTTCTCATTAATTGTGTTCACCAACGTTTCATACACAGATTCAGGTATGTCATTGTTAGATAATGCTTGATGTCTTGCACTATCATACTTTCTTACTTTACTTGAAAAGACACTTGCTTTCACTTTCCCAGATAACGTTTGTGCTAACGTATTATTGAATTTACCGTATTCACTATAAACGGCTTTATAAGCATTCTCGCGTAATACGCGGTCTTCTGATTCTAAATATGAAATGTAATTACCGTGAGACAGTGGATGACTTACACCATCTTTATCTTCAACATTTGGAAATGTTAAATCTGCATTGTTAAACATACTAAATGTATTGCTTGAAGCAGATAGTGCCTCCTGTGCTTCTGCTAATATCAATTCCTCATTCTGACTTAAGACGTGTGGACGACGCTTATTGATCTTTTCAAGGTCAAATTTATATCGTGTCAATCCTGCGTTTTCTTCAATAAATTGCGCTAACGTTGTTTCATCAATCGTCATCAATTCTGGTAGCATAAAGCTCCACGCTGATGAAAATTGACTTGCAAGCGTTGCTGCACGTTGTTCAAATGCAGTATATTTCGCATTTGTTGTATCTTCATCGTGCTTTAAATGGGCATAAACATAAATCTTCCCTAACAGTTCATCAATCTCTGAATCTAGTAACAACGCATTTAATAACGTTTCACTAGAATCGCCTAACTTCCCTTGAAAGTCTTTTTCTTTGCCTAAGTAAGATGAAAGCTTCGTAAATGCTGCTTCCCACGCATCATCTGTTGCAAAGATTGTTGTTAAATCCCATGTATTTTGTTCTAATTGTTCATTTCTATTCATTAATACTGTCATTGTAGACCTCCATAAATGTTAATACTACTAATTTTCTCACTTTTCTGTCATTATTGCACGTATTTCATTCGAATACGTTTGATATTTTTTCAAAATGTGCAATGCAAGCTGTCCTTTCGGCATAATTTGCCTACTTTGCTCCGATAAATTGAGCAAGTTAAGCCATGTCGAGAAGTCAAACGTATGATTGTGAATCATATGCATGAGACGGACTTGCCATTCTATCGGATGTGTTTCAATAACGATTTGTTCCGGTAAGACTATTCTTAAATGGTCTGGTATATGCTGTCGCGGTATACCGAGCTGATATAAATGACTTAGCGTCGGTTCAAGGACGGAGCGTTTCGCGATACAATTTTGAATATGCTGTTTCGTTTCAAGATGTGTTAATATACGAAAGTCTTCACGCAATCGACGCACTGTCTTGTGTTGTATGAAATCTTTACCCGTCGTTATAACTTCCAGTTCAAATGCATACGTATAGCGGTTAAGCACACGCGTAATATGTAATGCATAAAATATTTTTAATTGTGTATTGTAGGCATATAAAATATGTCGCTTCAAATCAATTAATGCATTTTGAAAACGTGACAATTTCAATCGATGGCTATCAATCTTCAAATCTTCATATTTCGCAATCCAGATCACATCGATACCGATTGACGCATACCCTTGTGTACGTGCAGCGACGTGTGCTGCAGGAATTGGCGTCATCTGCAATTCAAATGCAATTGGCGGCCCGTTTGTTTGTGCATAATAACAATCTGATATTTGTTCAATTTCATGGAGATAATACTCCATATAACAAGACTTCGGATCAAATAAATCATATAGTGCATATTTCCCTTCCAGATGTGCTGCGGTTTCTTTCTTATACGTGTGCACGAAACAATCTTTAATCGACTGGTGGGCAAAGTGCGGCATTTTGACTTTTCCTTTTTTCAATACGACTGGTTGATGACATATCGGACAAATATATCGCCCTGGCTTTGCATGCTTTGCTTCGATAAGTTGTTGATACTGATTCAATGCTGTTAACAAAAATAAGCACCCCCTACTTATATATAGTAGGAAATGCTCAAAGTATTTTTTACATTTTCGTAAATATTGTAAAGCTTATTGTTTAAAGTACTTACGCACTTGGTGTTTAACGTTATGACTCATCACGACTTTACCGTACTCTTCTAATTGTTCACTTGAGATGCGCGTTTCATTCGCATACTCTAATATATGTGCCACATATGTATGCACTGCTTCATCCGATAAACGCTCATCAAAATGAACATAATAATAGTACTTGCCTTCATACATATACAGTAAATCTTCAATATCAACATGAACGTGATCAGCATAACTGAACTGAATCACATCTTCCAGTGATTTGAAATGCGCAATAAATTCATTATCGATATCATTAACCGCAGCAGCTTTCATCAGTAAATCACGGATTGCTTTCTCGTCCTGTACTGATTTACTTAAAAATTCACTCACATGATATTCTAAGTTCTCTGCTGATTCTTCTTCCGGTAAATGTAACACATCATCATGTTTAGACTTCGTTACTACAAATTCAATACCTTTATCAAAGGCATGCACTTGAATCCACAATGGACCTTCAACAAAAAATTCTTCTTCTTCATTGATTTCTTCCATCATAGACCAAAAGAATGCTTCGCCGGCTTTGCGATTCGTCCAAAGCTCATCGCGTTGAAAGCCTCTTGCTTCTATGTCTGCATAAGTTAAGTAAAATTTTAATGTTGTGTCGTTCACGCGTTCAATTCTCATGGTCTACTCCCCCTATCAATAGAATTGTAAGTCTATTGTACATGAAAGGGTAATGACTCACAATGAATTCAACTTAAAAAAAAGCATAAAAAAGCCGTCTCATCCGTTCTTGTGAACAAATGATGACGGCAGTTGATTAGTCAACCATACGTTGCGCTTCTAATAATTGGAACGTACGTACTTTACGTGGTAAGAAACGTCTGATTTCATCTTCGTTATATCCAACTTGAAGACGTTTTTCGTCTAAAATAATTGGACGACGTAATAATCCAGGGTTCTTTTGAATGATTTCATATAATTCCTGTAAAGGTAATGAATCGATATCTACATTTAATTTTTGGAATGTTTTAGAACGTGTAGAGATGATTTCATCTGTTCCGTCTTCTGTCATTCTTAAAATTGCTTTAATTTCGTCAATTGATAAATTCTCTGAAAATATATTACGCTCCGTATACGGAATGTCATGTTCTTGTAACCATGCTTTCGCTTTACGGCAAGATGTGCAACTTGGTGAAGTAAATAATGTTACCATACATCTCACTCTCCTAATGTGTTATTTATCGGTTAGATTGTTATGTATCAATTATCTTAATCGTATAATAATTAATACCCCTTATTGTGTTATCTTAAACATTGTCAAATCATAAAACTTAAAAATTTATAATGCGTGTGTATTTGCGAATAAATTCGTTAAGATAAATGGTTTAACTGTTTGTTCTAACCTGATAGTGCTATTATATTATCCGAACATTAAAATTTAATGAGAATTCTCTAATAAAATGAAAATAATTATCTGAACATTCAATCAGACACAATTTGTTAACATTTATCGGCTTACTTTATGTTCGTTCCTTCACTATACACCCTTTAAATCCTTATTACAATACGTTTTCATATTTTTTCAATTTATGTTGCAAAGTCTATTTTTATAAATGCGTGCAATATAGTACAATAGAAGTACTTATATTTAAAGGAGACATTACGATGCAAACATTATTTTCAGGCATACAACCGAGTGGTGTACCGACGATTGGTAACTATATCGGGGCTTTAAAACAATTCGTCGAAATTCAAAATGATTACGAATGCTATTTCTGTATTGTAGATCAACATGCCATTACAGTGCCGCAGGAGAAAGCTGCATTACGCAAAAATATTCGCTCATTAGCTGCACTATATTTAGCAAGTGGTTTAGACCCAGAAAAGGTAACACTATTCATTCAATCTGAAGTACCTGCACATGTTCAAGCTGGCTGGATGTTAACGACTGTATCAACAATCGGTGAGTTAGAGCGTATGACGCAATATAAAGATAAAGCGAAAGACCGTAAAGAAGGAATACCTGCCGGGTTATTAACATATCCTCCTTTAATGGCAGCTGATATTTTACTATATGGTACGCATATCGTTCCTGTTGGTGATGATCAGAAGCAACATTTAGAATTAACACGTGATTTAGCTGAACGCTTCAATAGCAAATATAATGATATCTTCACAATTCCGGAAATTAGAATGCCAAAAGTCGGTGGCCGTGTGATGAGTTTACAGGATCCGACGAAGAAAATGAGTAAATCTGATAGCAATACGAAAGGATTTATTTCGTTATTAGATCCACCTAATACCGTTGCGAAAAAAATTAAAAGTGCGGTGACAGATTCAGAAGGTATTGTGAAATACGATAAAGAAAATAAACCTGGTATTTCTAACTTGCTCAGTATTTATTCAATCTTCTCAGGTGAATCGATTGAAGCGCTTGAAGCAAAATATGAAGGTGTTGGTTATGGCGATTTCAAAGCTGATTTAGCTGAAGTGATGGTGAATTTCATAACGCCATTTCAGGAGAAATATGAATATTATATGCAGTCACCTGAGCTGGATGCCATATTAGATCGCGGAGCTGAGAAAGCGGCATTCAAAGCGAATAAAATGCTCAAGAAAATGGAAAATGCAATGGGATTAGGGAGAAAGAGATAGGCTGTCGAACGGGCGTTTAGACGCAAGTAAACTGGAGACAAGACCGAAAAATCGCTCTTTGATTTTGAAGGGTTAGTCGAAGTTTACCTGGCGTCTGCCCGTGAGACGCCGTTTAAGATAGGCTGTCGAACGGGCGTTTAGAAAAGAAGTCGGGACTTTATGTTCCGACTTCTTTTTGGAGATTGATGCTCGTTGCAGCTCATTGCCGGTAAATTAAAAATACCGGTAATCAATCAACAAATATCAGCTATTTTATAAAATGATTGCCGGTAAATTAAAAATACCGGCAATCAATCAACAAATATCAGCCATTTCATAAAATGATTGCCGGTAAATTAAAAATACCGGCAATCAATCAACAAATATCAGCTATTTCATAAAACGATTGCCGGTAAATCAAGAATACCGGCAATGAATCAACAAATATTAGCCATTTCATAAAATGATTGCCGGTAAATTAAAAATACCGGCAATGAATCAACAAATATCAGCCATTTCATAAAATGATTGCCGGTAAACTAAAAATACCGGCAATGAATCAACAATTATCAGCTATTTCATAAAATGATTGCCGGTAAATTAAGAATACCGGCAATCAATCCCCTCAAAAAATATATCAAAAAACCAGACGGATGAAATCACCCGTCTGGTTTTTGTTAACGATTAAATTATTTCTTTTCGATGTAAACGTTCTTTAATGTAGTGTCTCCACCGAATTTGTGAATCACAAAGTTCTTCACGTATGGTTGTACTAATCGAGCAGTACCTTTTTGGTAGATTGGTGCAAATGGTGCATCAGCTAAAGCCATCTCTTCAGCTTTCGCCATTGATTCCCAACGTTTATTAACGTCATCTAATAATGGACCTTTTGCATCTTTAACAATTTTATCGAACTCGGGGTTAGACCAACCAGTTTGGTTATGTGCACCGTCAGTTACCCATAAATCTAAGAATGTCATTGGGTCTGGATAGTCAGGACCCCAACCACCAAATGATAAATCATAATCCATTTTAGATTCTAATTGTAATTTTTGTTTGAATGGTTGTTGTTTAATTGTAATTTTCACACCTGGTAAATTTTTCTCTAATTGTTCTTTAACATATTCACCAGCTGTTTTTGATTCTTCAGCATCAAACGTTAAATATTCGAATTCGAATTTATCTTTTCCTAAAGCTTTTTTAGCTTTTTCGTAATGTTCTTTCGCTGCTTTTTGATCGTATGTTAATTTCGTTTTTACTAAATCTACGAAATCTTTACCGTCTTTTTTCGCGAAATCCTTCGGTGTATTTGTATCTAATGGTTGAGAACCATTTTTAAGTAACGTATCAACATAAGATTTTTTATCGATAGATTGTGCAATCGCTAAACGCATATCTTTATTTTTAAGCGCTTCGTTCTTTTGGTTCATACGAATGATGTATGTTGATGTTTGTAATTCTGTCTGGAACTTAGGATCTTTTTTGTATTTATCAATTTGTTCTGGTGGTAAACCAACACGGTCTAATTTATTTGTGTTAAATAAGTTTAAAGCCGTATTTTGGTCTTTAATAATTTTGTAGTTAACTTCTTTTAATTTAACCGCTTTTTTATCCCAGTAGTTTTTGTTTGGTGTTAACTGGAATGATTTTTCTGTTTGCCAGTCGTTTAAAACGAATGGACCGTTGTATAATGTGTTTTCTTTAGAAGTACCGTATTTATCCCCTTTTTCTTTAACGAACTTCTCATTTTGTGGTAAGAACACACCGAATGTTAATAATTCTTTAAAGTAAGGTACTTTTGTTTCTAATTGAATTTGTAAAGTTTTATCATCAATTGCTTTAACACCTAATTCTTCAGGTTTCTTTTTACCTGCGTTTACATCAGCTGCATTTTTTAAATCCATCATGATGTAAGCATACTCAGAAGCAGTCTTTGGATCTAAAGTACGTTTCCATGCAAATTCAAAGTCTTTCGCAGTAACAGGGTCACCGTTTGACCATTTCGCATCGTCACGTAATTTAATTGTCCAAGTCTTACCGTCTTTAGACATTTCAGGTTCACCTTTAGCAATAGCAGGAATCGCTTTATCATCTTTATCTAAGCTATATAACCCCTCCATCACCTGGAAGAACACGTTGAATGACACTTGGTCTGTTGCTAATGATGAATCAAGTGTAGGAATATCTGAAACCTCTTGTAAATTTAACACTTGATCATTTTTTCCTCCGCCTGATTTACTACCTGTACAAGCAGCTAGAATACCAGAAAGAGAGATAATGAATACTAAAAATAACGACAAACTTCTCTTCATTTTGTTGCCCCCTTGAATTTAATAATCTTGCCAAAAAGAATTTTCAGAAGATTTGTATTAATTATATTTTAATTCAATTACTTTAGCAATAGTTTTTTAACAATTCAATCTATTTATTTTATGCAAAATTGTTAATAATTATGATTATACTCCGCTTTTAGTATTTCATACTCTTTTGGCGAGCAGTATACAAAGTGATCTGGTGCAACTTCACGTAATTCTAACACGTCATCTGCAGTATACGCATGAACATCCGGATTGTATGTTTTACGGACACGCGTACGCTCTGATTCTGGATCCGGCAGAGGAATTGCTGATAATAATGACTTCGTATATTCATGAAGTGGATTATTATAAATTGCTTCTGCAGGTCCGACTTCAACTAATTTACCGAAATACATCACGCCGATACGGTCAGAAATGTATTTAACCATTGATAAATCATGTGCAATGAATAAGAATGTAATACCGCGTTCTTTTTGTAATCTTTGCATTAAGTTTACAACTTGAGCCTGTATCGAAACGTCAAGCGCTGAAATCGGCTCATCGGCAATAATAAATTCTGGTTCAACAGCTAATGCGCGCGCAATACCGATACGTTGACGTTGCCCACCCGAGAACTCATGTGGATAACGGTTCGCATGTTCTTTCGATAATCCTACTGTTTCAAGCAGTTCATATACACGGTTCGCACGGTCTTGTTTGTTCTTTGCAAGTTTATGAATATCAATACCTTCAGCGACGATATCCATCACTTTTAATCTTGGATTCAGTGAACCATATGGATCCTGGAAGATCATTTGCATACGACGGTTGAACTTTAATAAATCTTTTTTATTTTTAATAGACTGAATATCAGTACCATCAAAAATAACTTGTCCACCTGTTGCGTTATACAATTTAATAAGCGTACGTCCAGTTGTTGATTTACCACAACCAGACTCCCCTACTAAACCTAAAGTTTCTCCACGGAAAATATCAAATGTAACATCATCAATTGCTTTTACTTCATTTTTCTTACCGACGTTAAAGTATTGCTTTAAGTTCTTAACTTCAATTAACTTCGTTTTACCTTCTGCGTATGGCTTTGTTCCTGTAGCCGCAACTTCAGAAGCTGTTAACGTTGTTTTATTAAGTTCTGATGCTGTGTAATGTGAAGCATCTTCTACAATTTCATCCGCACTGACTTGTAACGGACCATCTTCTATTGTATGCTCTTCCTTCTTTGATTCTTTTGTCGCATCGATAACTTTCACGCGTTCGTCAGTATTATTGTGCACTTTTTCATCTTTCATTAGAAACTTACCCCCTCTACACGTTTTGGTTGTGCATAATCACCAGGCATAGGGCGCAGTTTTTGCTTAACCATTTCCGGTGGATCAACTTTTGGCGCTTGTGGATCCATTAACCATGATTTTACGAAATGTGTATCTGAAACCTGGTACCATGGTGGCTCTTGTTCAAAGTCAATTTGTAATGCATAGTCAGAACGACGTGCAAATGCATCACCAACTGGTGGTTTAATTAAATCAGGTGGTGTACCTGGAATTGCTTTTAATTCTGTATCCTGACTCGTATCTAAACTTGGCATAGATGATAATAATCCCCACGTATATGGATGTTTCGGATTGTAGAATATTTCATCAACAGTACCCGTTTCAACAATTTGACCACCATACATTACTGCTACGCGGTCAGCAACGTTTGCTACGACACCCAGGTCATGTGTAATAAAGATAATTGATGTATCAATTTTCTTTTGTAAGTCTTTCATTAACTCTAAAATTTGTGCTTGAATCGTTACGTCAAGTGCCGTTGTCGGCTCATCAGCGATTAAGATTTTCGGGTCACAAGCTAATGCCGTTGCGATAACGATACGTTGACGTTGTCCTCCTGAGAATTGATGAGGATAGTTGTTGAAACGTCCTTCAGGATTTGGAAGACCCACTAAACGTAAAATATCTAACGCGCGCTCTTTCGCTTCTGCTTTTGATAACTTTTGATGTTTAATTAATGGTTCCATAACTTGTTTACCAATCTTCATCGTTGGGTTTAATGAAGTCATTGGATCCTGGAAAATCATTGAAATATCTCTTCCACGCACTTGCTGCATTTCTTTTTCCGATAGCTTTGCTAAATCTTTACCATCGAATAGAATCTCTCCTTCTTTAATACGTGAAGGTGGTGATGGTAATAAACGCATAATTGCTTTCGTTGTTACAGATTTACCTGAACCTGATTCTCCTACGATTGCTAACGTTTCCGCTTTGTCTAAGTGGAAATCAACACCACGAACTGCCTGAACTTCCCCCGCGAGAATATCGAAGGAAACTTTTAGATTCTTTACTTCTAAAATTCTTTCTGCCATTGTTATTTCCTCCTTTATTTACGCATTTTAGGGTCGAATGCATCACGTACACCGTCACCAAATAAATAGAAACATAAAATTAATAAACTTAAAATTGAAGCTGGAATGAACATTTGATATGGATTCATCATGATCATTTTACGGCCATCGTTTACAAGTGATCCTAACGACGCTTGTGGTGCAGGAATACCTAAACCGATAAAGCTTAAGAATGCTTCGAAGAAAATCGCACTTGGAATTGAGAACATTGCCGTAACGATAATTGGACCTAATGTGTTTGGTAAAATATGTTTAAAGATTAAACTCATATTTGAAGCACCTAACGTTCGTGATGCTAATACGAATTCCTGGTTTTTCAACTTTAAGAATTGTCCGCGGACGATACGACTCATCCCAATCCAACCTGTTAAACTCATTGCTAGTACAATTGTTAACATACTTGCATCAAAGATAATTACGAATAAGATCATAATAATTAAGTTTGGAATAGAAGCGATAATTTCTATTATTCTTTGCATCAATGTATCGACCCAGCCACCGAAGAAACCTGAAATTGAACCGTACGTAATACCGATTAAGACGTCTAATAATGCTGCGATAATACCGATTAAGATTGAGACTTGTGTACCTTTCCAGACACGCGTGAATATATCGCGGCCTAAACGGTCTGTACCAAACCAGTAGCTTTCTTTAATGTTTTCCTGTTCATAACGGTTGTAACCATCTTTATCTGCACCAGTGAATGGTAAGAACTTTACATCTTTAATCATTTCAATACGAGGTGGTAAGTTTTCATGTCCTTTAATTTGTTCTCGATACGTGTGACCACTAATCATCGGTCCTACAAGTGACATGATTAAGATTAAGATTAAACCAATTAATCCAACATATGCACCGCGGTTACTTTTTAATTGGATCCATGCATCCTGCCAGAACGTTTTTGATTCTCTTTCAATTTTCTCTTCGAAAATTTCATCACGGTTGGCTAAAGCGAATGCTCCAGGATGTGTTTGTAATTGCTGGTTTAAATCAGCATTGTTATATACTTCTGGATTATTTTCACGGTTTACCATTAATCTTTACCTCCTTGAACACGAATACGTGGATCGATAATGCCGTATAATACATCGACGATAAATAATACTAATATAAATAGGAAACTAATGAATAATGTCAGTGCCATAATAACTGGATAGTCGTTCATTTGAATTGAGCGCACGAACTGATCACCGATACCAGGAATTGCAAAGATTGTTTCAATTGTTAAAGCACCAGTTAAGATGCCTACAGTCATCGGACCAATTAATGTGATAATCGGAATTAATGCATTACGTAATGCATGTCCAAATAATACTTTTGTTGTTGAATTCCCTTTCGCTTTCGCTAAAGTAATATAATCAGAACTTAATACTTCAATCATTTCTGAACGAATATAACGAGCGATTGTTGCGATAACACTCGCTGATAATGCAACAGATGGTAATACAGCATATTCTATACCGTCAAACTCTGCTGCCGGGAATATTTGAAACTTAACAGCTAAGAAATATTGTAATAATACGGCTAATACGAATGATGGTACTGAAATGGCGATTACTGAGAATATCGTCGCTAAGTAATCCACCCATGTATTTTGCTTTAATGCTGCGACAACCCCTAATAAGATTCCGAGCGTAACACCTATAATCATTGCATATAATCCAACTTCTGCAGAAGGACCTAACCTTGGAACAATTAAATCTAATACATCTCTACCAGCATATTTAAATGAAACTCCAAAATCTCCTTGTACAATATTCTTCATATAATTCACATATTGTACTGGAAGCGGATCATTTAAACCGTATTTCTCATTAATTATTACTTTCTGTTCGGCAGAAAGCTTTTCATCATTAAATGGTGAACCAGGCATTAACTTCATTAAGAAGAATGTTGCAGTCGCAATAATAAATAATGTGATGAACATATAGCCTAGTCTTTTCAACGCAAACTTTAGCATACTTTAAAGTCCCCCTTTTGTTTTTTCAAATGCAATATTTTATATTAATAAAGCATTACAATGTCCTCTGGAATTGTCTTTTTAAATTTTCAGAAGATTTAATAATATTATTTTCAGAAGATTTAATAATATTATAATGTTATTAAACTAGATTTAGCAACATATTTTTTATACATAATTTTTAATATTGTGTATATTTTTATTTGCATTATCGCGCTAAAGCAAAAAAATATTTTATATTTATTCGGTATTTTGTATTAAAATATCGAAATCATTATGGGTTGATACTCATTTTTTAATAAAAATAGATATTTATATGTTGTGTTTTTCGATATAATGTAGATTGAAAAGTAGGAGGTTTTGTATGAAGCGTTATTTATTTGTCTTATGTATTGAGGTTGTTATTGCTATAGTAATATCTTTTATTACTGGATTGAATGCATTAAATGTATTTAATCAATTGTTTTTAGTTGCATTATTTTTATTGTGTGTCGGTTTGTTGTTATTTATGTATTCAAATGGCGCATTTAGTATTATGGGACATTCATTTAGAAAGTTTCATTACAGAATGGCACCGAAACGTGTAAAAGAAGCGATGGACGAAGATCCGGCCTTTGATAAAGAACTGCATATTCGTCAGGAACAGTATGTGTGGACATTTCCGATATTGTTTACTTCACTTGCTGTTGTCGTGTTAAGTATAGTGGCGATGTATTTTGTGTAAGTTGGTGGATTTGTATGGGAATGATTGCCGGTATTTTCGATTTACCGGCAATCATTTTCTATTTTCAAGCTATTTTGTGATTTCTTTGCCGGTATTTTCGATTTACCGGCAATCATTTTCTGTTTTCAAGCTATTTTGTGATTTCTTTGCCGGTATTTTCGATTTACCGGCAATCATTTTCTGTTTTCGAGCTATTTTGTGATTTCTTTGCCGGTATTTTATCGTAATGTATAGTATGCATCTTTGAATGTACCATATTTCTTGTAATTTTTCACCAAAAAATCTCGCACACTTCTCTCCGGTACACCACTCCACCTGCAAACATCTTTAGCCGTAATCCTCCCGTTGTTCATTAGATGAATATCATAAGCAATCTGTTGCAGCATCTCAGATTTGAAATACACATGACCGCATTTACAGTGAACATGTTTGAATTTATTCAATACCGTTATGCTGTCAATTTCCCTGCAAACCGGACATCTTGGACCTACCTTTAATTGCTCAAATGGATAATAAAATATCCTTTCAAATTGTTTCGGTTGGTGTAATGATAGTAATTGTTCAGCAATATACAAATCATTCTTATAAGTTGTTTCCTTCTTTAGTTGTTCTATAAATTGTGGTAACTGATGACTAAACCATATCAGTGGATTGCCATCGTAATTACGAATTGAAAACTGGTCATTCATAAATAGAATGCGACTTTCTACTTCATAGTGCCATTCCTGTTGCTTCACAATGCGTTCTAATCGGTCATGTGCTGCGTTTAACTGAGCGAGAACATTCTTGTAATTCCTTCCATTCGCACTAATAAAGTTATCATTTTTATATGTATATTCCCCACTAAAGTTCTTCACATCAAAATGATAAATTTTGCGATTTACAACAATTAAAAAATCATATTGAGACTGACCTTGTGATTCTAACGTAATGTCCCATAACTTGATACCTTCCATAATGTCTTTTAGTTGTGCGTAAAACTGATGCTCACCCGCTTCGCCTCTCTTATAACGATACAAATTGATAGCATCATTATCGTGGAGCATTATTCTACCTTCGACAGCTAACAAATATTGATAATAAGGATTCGGTTCATGGATTTTGATAAACATGTTGTCACCTCACATCCATTATATGAAGTAACATTTGTTAACACAAACAAAAAGAGCGAGAAAATTAATTTCTCACTCACTATATTTCTTTAAAATAAGTACTGCATTATGACCACCAAACCCCAGACTATTCGTCATCGCATAGGTAATGTCCTGCTCAATGCTCTTGTTCGGTACAAAGTTCAAGCCGAAAGCATTTGCATCTACTTGATGAATTGTCGGTGCAATCTTTCCGGTTTGTAATGATAATGCTGTAATGATTGTCTCAATGGCACCAGTAGCACCTAACAAATGACCTGTCATTGATTTTGTTGATGACACGAGTAATTTCTCTGCATGGTCACCAAACGTTGTCTTAATGGCCATCGCTTCAAATTCATCACCAATTGGCGTGCTCGTTCCATGGGCGTTTAAATAATCAATCTGTTCAGCATCAATTCCTGCATCTTTAAGCGCCATCTTCATCGTACGGACGCCACCTTCACCGTTCGGCGCTGGTGCTGTAATATGATGTGCATCGCCGTTATTTCCATATCCAATCACTTCTGCATAAATGTGTGCACCACGTGCTAAAGCGTGTTCTAAGTTCTCTAATACGACTACACCAGCACCTTCACCCATAACGAAGCCATCGCGTCCTTCCTGATATGGACGACATGCTGTTTCCGGATCAGGATTCGTACTTAATGCGCGGTTTGATGTAAAGCCAGCAATACTTAAGCGTGTAATCGGTGCTTCCGTTCCACCAGCGATCATCACATCAGCGTCACCATACTGTATCATACGCATCGCATCACCAATCGAATTTGTACCTGTTGCACATGCGGTAACAGTACATCCGTTTGGCCCTTTTGCACCTAAGTCAATAGATACTTGTCCCGCTGCCATATCAGGTATCAACATTGGCACGAAAAATGGACTTACACGTCTCGGCCCTTTATCTACTAATGCTTGATGTGCATTCTCAAACGATTCAATCCCACCTATACCTGATCCAATCCATACGCCAATGCGGTCACTATTATCATCCGTGATTTCTAATTTAGAATCTTTAAGCGCCTCACGTGCAGCAACAACTGCATATTGTGTAAAGCGATCCATGCGTCGTGCTTCTTTTAACGGCATATGATCTTCAATGTTAAAATCTTTCAACTCACCCGCAACTTTAACGGCTAAATCATCATGCTCAATACGTGTAATTGGCGTAATGCCATTCACACCTTTTATTGCATTATTAAATGTTGTATGTGCATCATTGCCGATTGGGCTTAATGCACCAATTCCAGTTATCACAACTCTATTTTTCATTTACTCATTCTCCTTATCTCCCCAGATTAACGTCATTGCACCATACGTCAGACCGCCGCCGAAACCAACAAGGACAAGCTTTGAACCATTCTTTATTTTACCTAGTTCAATTTCATGGAACAGTGATAATGGAATACTGGCCGCCGACGTATTGCCATAACGATCAACTGTTACACTCATTTTATCACTTGAGATGCCTAGTCGATCTCGTGCTGATTCCATAATACGAATGTTGGCTTGATGCGGAATAAACATATCAATTTCACTTGATTTAAGACCTGCTTTTTCCACTGCTTTTAATGACACTTCACCCATAATACGCACTGCAAATTTAAATACTTCTCGACCATTCATCACAAGTAATCCACTATCTTTATTATCATATAAATATTGCCCACCGGAACCGTCACTTCCCCATTCATGCGAAAGAAAGCCGTAACCTTCAGACACTTCACTGACAATCACTGCCGCAGCACCATCACCGAATAAAATAGCAGTATTTCGATCATTTAAATCTGCAATTTTTGTTAACTTTTCAGCACCTACTACTAAAATATTACTGCAAAGGCCGGTCTTTATAAACTGTTCTGCTGTAATTAAACTATAAATAAAGCCTGTACATGCCGCAAGCTGATCCATTGCTGGTACATTGCGTAAACCTAGCTTGTCCTGTAACATTGTTGCAACCGATGGAAATTTATGATCACCCGTCGCCGTTGCAACAATCACCATATCGATGTCGTCTTTATTAATTTTAGCATTTTTAATGGCATTTTCACACGCGATATATGCTAAGTCACTGACATCCTGATCATCTGCTGCAAAGCGGCGCTCTTTAATGCCTGTCATCTTTGAAATCCATTCATCTGAAGTATCCAGATAACTTTCAAAATGTGCATTCGGTACTACACGTTCAGGTACATATACACCAATTCCTTTGATTCCTACATTCATTTCGCACACCTCTTATATCTACTTTTAGTATCTGGTACTAATTTATCATAAAAAGAAATGAACTTCAACGAGAAGTCCATTATTCTTTATCATTTTTATATTTATATATATCATCTTCTGTTTGTAATGATTTTTTGCCGTTCGGAAGCATACCAGTCGATTTGTACTGTTTAATTAATCTTTCCATTTTTTGCGAGGTTGCTGAATTCACGAGAGGTGAGTAGCCTGATAAGCCGGAAATATTATCTTTCATACCATAGAAATACGTCCCACCCTTTAAACGCCCTTCTGAATAGTCTTTAGCGATTGACTGATACAAATGTGAAATATCCTGAACGGTACTTGCAATAACAAAGTCCCCTAAATAACTTTGATCAGAAATATAACCAATTGCTTTACGGTCATATTCTTTGACTACGTTCATCACTTCACTATTAATACCGTCTGCAGCAGGATAAAATACATCTACTTTCTGTTTTATCATATTTTTCGTGATTAAACTGGCATCTTTATGATACCCCCACGTTTTAACGAACTTTGTTTGAACTTGCGTCTTTTCATTTTCGTAATGTGCACCATCGATATAGCCTTTTACTTCTGGCTGATCTTCAAAAGCAGCAATCACCGCAATCTTATGTGATGCAGATTCGTGGCTCGCTATATAACCCGCAAAGAATCCCATACTGTAAGCTTCCAAATTCAGTGCGGTCACATTTTTATGCTGACTTTGACCGTTTGTAAAGACAAAATGAACGTTAGGGTATTTTTCTGCATATTCGTTAAATATTTTTTCGTAACGTGAACTTTGACCATATATAATTGATACATCACGGTCAATAAGTTGATCCAGGACTACGCGTGTTTGCTGATCGGAATCAATATTTTCCTGTATATAGAAGTTCGTGTCATATTCCTGGACGATATTTAATACCGCTTTATACCCTTCAGTCCCCCATGTCTGATCATGAATTGAATAGGGAAATACAAACCCTACACTATTAATTGTTTTATATGAAGGCAATCGCATATAAACGATAGCACCAAGAATCGTGAGAAAGACAAATAAAAATATTAAAAAATTTTTCATTAGAAATTCCTTTCAATGTCAGGGTATACATTTAACGTACACTCTTTTATAATAATAAATATAACATCTTTCATGGGGGATAAACATATGCAATATATTATGACTTTCGTTTGGGCTTTTATTTTAGTTCAAATGGGTAATTTCGTATTAATGAGTTTAGGTGGCGGACATGACTTAAACTTTCCATTCGCAACAATCATCGGAATCGTCTTTGGTATTTTAGCAATTATTATTGCACATCTTATTCCAAACGAACCAATTCCAACACATGAAGAACACTAAAAAAATCGAGCCGAATTGGCTCGATTTTTTTATGCATTAAACGTTATTCCTGATTCTGTTTTATCCACTTGTATTGTTGTGCCTTCTGGATAATCTTCTTTGATCAATAATCTAGCAAGCGGTGTTTCAATTTCTTTCTGTACAAATCGTTTCAATGGACGTGCACCAAATTGTGGTTCATATGCAGTGTCAGCAATCCACTGTTTAATACCTGTAGTTAATTCAACTTTCACACCACGTGATGCTAATCTCACATTAAGTTCGCGTACAATCTTATCAACGATAAATGTCATATCGTTTCTGCTTAACGGTTTGAATAATACGATATCATCCATACGGTTTAAGATTTCTGGTTTGAAATGTAAATGCAATGCATCCATTACGTTCTTTCTTGCTGTTTCAGTAATTTCATCATTTTCAATACCTTCAAGTAAATATTGTGAACCGATATTACTTGTCATGATGATAATCGTATTTTTAAAGTCGACGACGCGTCCTTTAGAATCCGTTAAACGACCTTCATCCAGTAACTGTAACAATACGTTAAACACATCACTATGTGCTTTCTCAATTTCATCTAATAGAAGCACTGTATATGGGTTACGTCTTACCGCTTCTGTTAATTGTCCGCCTTCTTCGTGACCAATGTAGCCAGGAGGTGCACCTATTAAACGTGATACGGCATGTTTTTCCATATATTCACTCATATCAATACGAACCATATGTTTCTCTGAATCAAATAGCGTATTTGCTAACGTCTTCGCAAGCTCAGTTTTACCCACACCTGTTGGTCCTAAGAATAAGAAACTTCCGATAGGACTGTTCGGGTCTTTAATCCCTGCACGTGCACGGACAACTGCATCAGCAACTAAATCGACCGCTTCATCTTGACCAACAACACGTTCATGAAGAATTTCAGATAGTTTAAGTAATTTTTCTTTTTCAGTTTCAACTAATTTACTTACAGGAATACCTGTCCATTGTGAAACGATATAACCAATTTCCTCTTCCGTTACGACTTCACGAATTAAACGGTCTGTCCCTTTAGTTTCCTGAATTAAGTTGTCTTCAAGTTCTGCTAGTTCTTTTTCGATTTGTGGAATCTTACCGTATTGCAATTCTGATGCTTTACCTAAATCATAATTACTTTGTGCTTCTTCTAATGCTGTACGATATTTATCTAATTCTGCACGTTTCTCCTGAACGACACTGATTTGTGCTTTTTCACGTTCTACACGCGCTTGTAATGTTTGTTGTTTTTCTTTCTCATCGGCTAATTCTCTTTGTAATTCTGTTAATCGACTTTGACTCTTACTGTCTGTTTCATTCTTTAAAGCTTTCTCTTCAATTTCAAGTTGGAGTACGCGTCGGTTTACAGCATCAAGTTCTGTTGGATTAGAACCCATTTCAGTGCGAATCGTTGCACATGCCTGATCCACCAGATCTATCGCTTTATCCGGTAAGAAACGGTCCGTAATGTATCGGTCCGATAATTCAGCTGCAGCAACGAGCGCTGTATCTTGAATTCTTACCCCGTGATGCACTTCATAGCGTTCTTTTAAACCACGTAAGATTGAAATCGTATCTTCTAAATCCGGTTCAGCAACACTCACTTTCTGGAAGCGTCGTTCTAATGCTGAATCTTTCTCAATGTATTGACGGTATTCATTTAATGTCGTTGCACCGATACAATGTAATTCACCACGTGCTAACATTGGCTTTAACATATTCCCTGCATCCATCGCACCATCAGTTTTACCGGCACCGACTAACATATGAATTTCATCGATAAATAAAATGATCTTGCCATCTGAATCTTTCACTTCTTTTAATACTGCTTTTAAACGCTCTTCAAATTCACCACGGAATTTCGCTCCAGCAACGAGTGCTGATAAATCAAGTTCAAAGATTGTCTTATCTAACAATGATTCAGGCACGTCTTTCTTTACGATACGTTGTGCTAACCCTTCTACAATCGCCGTCTTACCGACACCGGGTTCACCAATTAAGATTGGATTATTCTTCGTCTTACGGCTTAATATACGTATCGTATTTCGCACTTCTTCATCACGGCCGATGACTGGATCCATCTTCCCATTTCTTACTTCCTCAACTAAATCGCGTCCATATTTCTTTAATACTTCATATTGTACTTCCGGGTTTTGTGTCGTCACGTGATTTCCCCCTCTTATTTGATTAATAATTTCTTTAATCACATCTGCTTTGTTGCCGACGTAATCAGTTGTTTGCTGATGTGTTTCAATTGCTGCAAGAATTATATGCTCAACGGAAATATACTGATCGTCCATCGACGTCATGATTTGCTCTGCTTTATTTAACAACGTATTTAATCCATTACTGATATATTGACCGTATTTTACATTCCCTTCAACGCGAGGCAGTTTGTGTAATTGTGTGGTTAAAAGTTGTTCATATCCTTTTATATCAATGTTACTTCTTTCGAACACGGTGTGTAACATACTATCACTTTGATTCACAAAGTGTTTCATTAAATTTTCAACTTCGATTGATTGTAACTTTTGTTCTACTGCGTCGTTTTGTGCAAATTCTAGCGCACTTTGAACGTTATAAGTCATCTTTTCGATATTCATCAATATCACCTCTTCATTAGATTCGTCAACACTAGTTTGACCATCTTTGACTATAATCATATTATAGAACCGAATGTGGAAAAATACAACTCATAAACCTCCTGATTCATATTATATTTTCATTTTGAATATTTTATTGTGTGCTATAATAAGGGTAATTATTATAAAACGCAGGTGAGACAAATGGTACAAGCTGAATACCACGAAGCAAGCAGTATAATTAACTACATAACAGAAGAAGGTAAGCTCGAAACATTTGATCAACATCAATATATTTATCAAGCTGAAGACTTAGCGAACGCAATTTATATCATTAAAAGTGGCAATGTTGTGATTCATCGTGTATTAGAAGATGGTAAGGAATTCTCATTGAAACTACTCGGACCAAGAAATATATTTGGTGCAACAACATTATTTTGCGGAACGAGGAAACATTCGTTATTTGCAAAAGCAAAGACGAAAGTATCAGTTTATAAACTTGATATTGAACAATTTGAAAATGCCATCTTAAATGATGACGTCCTCAATTATGAATGGTTGTTATGGATTCAAAATGAAAATGAAAAACAGGAATATAAATTAAGAGATTTATATACGATAGGAAAAAAAGGTGCCGTTTATTCAACTTTAATCCGCTTATCGAATTCATATGGTGTTAAGACTGAGGACGGTATACAACTGACGATTGATATGACGAACAATGAACTTGCTAACTTCGGGGGTACAACACGTGAAGGTGTTAATCGTATCATTAGTGAATTAAAAGCGAATGATATTATTGCAACGAAAGGTAAACGTATTACGATTAAAGATATTGATTATTTAAAGCAACAAATTAATTGCGATAGCTGTCCAGTTAACATTTGTAAAATTGAATAATATCCATTATGGAACACAAAAAAACAGAAATGCCGATAATCGGATTTCTGTTTTTTTTTCATGTTGATTAAGATACACCTAACGCAATCTTCGCGTAGCGGCTCATCATGTCTTTCGACCATACTGGCGTCCAGACGATGTTAACTTCAACATCTTTCACTTCTGGTAATTCACCAAGTGCTGTCTTCACCTGGTCGATGATTTGTGGTCCCATTGGGCAGCCCATTGACGTTAATGTCATGTCAACTGTCACTAAACCGTCGTCATCCATATCCACGTGATATACTAAACCTAAGTTCACAATATCTATACCTAATTCAGGGTCGATTACATTTTCCAGTGCGCCCATCAAACTATCTTTCATTGCTTCATCCATTCATATCACCTCAATCTTTGTTATAATCTTACTATATCAAAAATCATTTTCAATTCAAATAATATATTTCATATACATGATTAAAGGAGACGTTACTTTGGAACAGCATTTAATTTGTTTAGATTTAGATGGTACTTTATTAAATAAACATCAGAAAATTACACCATACACGAAAGAAATCATTCAAAAAGTACAAGCTTTAGGTCATAAATTTATGATTTCAACGGGACGACCTTATCGTGCCAGCCAAGTGTATTATACAGAGCTTGGTCTTGATACACCGATTGTTAATTTCAATGGTGCTTTCGTTCATCATCCGAAAGATATGATGTTTGAAACCTTTCACCAGCCTTTAGATTATCAAGTGGCGCGTGAAATCTTTGAGAAAATCCCACATTTAAATATTCAAAATATCGTTGCAGAAGTAAAAGATAACGTCTATTTACACTACCATGATGAATATTTATTTGAAGGATTCAGTATGGGGAATCCATTGATTGAAGTTGGGAATTTACTCGACAGTATTAAAGAACCCCCAACTTCTATATTAATTCAGGCCGAAGAAAGGGAAATTCCTGGTATTTATGAGCATCTGGATAATGTTTATGCAGAACATTTAGAACATCGTCGCTGGGGCGCACCATTCCCGGTAATAGAAATCGTAAAGAAAGGGATTAATAAAGCTGTCGGCGTCCAAATTGCATTAGATTATTTAAACATCAAACGAGAACATACGATTGCGTTTGGTGATGAAGATAATGATCATGAAATGATTGAATTTGTAGGTACTGGTGTTGCGATGGGTAACGCGATTGATGCGTTAAAAGACGTTGCAGATGATGTTACGGATACGAATAATGAAGACGGTATCGGTAAATATTTAGCACGCTATTTTAATATAGCGTAATAATCGTTGATTAAAGTATTGAAAACAAACAGAAACGAGGCGATAAGATGAAAGTGATTGTCGTCGGCGCAGTCGCAGGGGGTGCAACGGTTGCATCTCAATTAAGACGATTAAGTGACGCCGAAATTATCATTTACGAAAAAGACAGAGATATGAGCTTTGCAAATTGCGGTTTACCATATTACATTGGCGGTGAAGTGTCACTTCGCGATCAACTTGTTGCAACAACACCGGAACAATTTCAAAATGATAAGCAAATAACGGTAAAGACATATCATGAAGTGATGCAAGTGAATCCGATTGACAAGACGATTACCGTAAAAGACATTGCACACAATAAGACGTTCACAGATCATTATGATACTTTAGTGTTATCACCAGGTGCATCGCAAATTACGTTACCTGTATTAAATGCACCGCATGTATTTTCATTACGTAATTTAGAAGATACTGACCGAATTCATAATTATATTTCGACTGAAGGTGTGAAAGATATACTCGTTGTTGGTGCCGGTTATATCAGTTTAGAAATTATTGAGAATTTAAAGCACCGTGACTTAAATGTAACAATGGTCCATCGCAGTGACCATTTATTAAAGTCTATCGATAAAGATATGACAGAAACGATACCTGATTTATTAACGAACAACGCTGTTCGTGTGATGTTAAGCGATGAAGTGAAAGCATTAGATGGCAAGTCGGTTCATTTTAAATCCGGTCGAAAATTCAATTATGATATGATTATTTCAGCGATAGGTATTCAACCGAATACGGGATTTCTGCAAACGAGTGGCATTAAATTAACGGAAAGCGGACATATTCAAGTGAACGAATATTTTGAAACAAGTGATGCATCCATTTATGCTTTAGGCGATGCTATTCAAACGAAATATCGTCATGTTGATTATCCGGCACAAATTGCTTTAGCATGGGGAGCGCATCGTGCAGCAAATATCATTGCGCATAATATCGTCAAACCAAAAGCGCAAAGCTTTAAAGGATTACTTGGTACAAATATTATTCGACTCTTTGACTATACATTTTCAAGTGTTGGTATTACACCGGATTTGCTCGAACACTTCGATTATGAAGTCATTCGTCAAACGCAGAAGCAACATGCAGGCTATATGCCTGATGCGACACCCCTAACATTATCGGTTTATTTCGATAAGAAGACACGACAAATACTTCGCGCATCTGCATATGGTAAGGCAGGTGTCGATAAAAGAATCGATATTATTGCTACAGCGATCATCGGTGAATTAACGATTGATGATTTAAAAGATATCGAAATTGCTTATAGTCCTGTTTACAGCAGTCCAAAAGATATTGTGAATATGATTGGATATAAAGCTGAGACAAAATAAAAAAACCGCCGTAGCGGTTTTTTATTTTGAATTGAATTAGTTTAGAGATTAACGCCCATTCGACTGCCTCTAAACGGCGTCTCATGGGCAGACGCCTGATAAACTTCGACAAAGCTTTCAAATTCAAAGAGCAATTTTTCTGCTTTGTCTCCAGTTTACTTGCGTCTTAACGCCCATTCGACTGCCTCTCTGCTAAATATTTCTTTCTGTTACGCGATGCGCCGATAATAAATGCTGTAAATAATACGATAATAGTACCAGCAGCTATTAAATAACCGTTATTAAAGCCTTGATTTTTAACAATCGCATATAATTCTGCTTCTTCACGGTTCGTAATTAATGAGAAATGCTGATCTTTAAATCGTACACGGTCACCAATCAATAATCCGCTTAACATTTTATCTTTCGGTACTTGATCTGCTTTAAGCTGAACATTTGTCGCTTTACTCGTATTATTAATATTGTATACAAAATCTACTTTGTTCGTATTAAAATAAATCAATTGATTACCATCTTTGTTATAAATCACTTTTGATGTACCATCAAACATTTCACTATATTTCTCATATACTTTGTGCGTTTCAGCTAAATAATCGATTACTTCTTTATCCACTCGGAAATCAAGCAACTGGTGCATATCCGGCGCTTTATCCCCGTTCATAGCTATTTCTGTGCCATATGTCATACTGATTGGCATCTTTTGAATCATTAAATAGCTCATTAATTGTTTAATGCGCGTTCCCGGGAACATATTCTCATCTGCTGCATATTTAGTAAAGCGTTGCATAAAGAAATTGTCACTTGCCAGTAATTCATTAGCATCATAATGATCTGGAATCTTCTGATCTGTCGTCTTAAATGCATTCGCTAACGCTTTTGTCGTTGCTAATTTCTGTACATGTTTGAATCCTTCTACATGTATATCTTCATTTAAGATTGCAATCGTATCCACATTGTCCGGGAAGATAGCCTTCGCATCAACGCCGTCCTGCATCACATACATTGAAACACCATCAATATGATATTGCTCAACAAACTTTGTAATGGTTTGTTTGTATTTTTGCTGGTTGGCAGCATTCGTTAAATCAATAATTTTTGTATCTTTGAAATATGTTTGCTGAATATTGTTCATTTTTGTATTTGTAGCCGCCGAATAGCCTTCCGTTACAACTGCCGGCATATCAACATATACTTTCATATGCTGATCATGGGCTTTTTTGACTAATTTTTTAAACTGATTTTCGCCACCATACACTGCATCAATTGTTTCATAATTTTTAACTTTATAGCCTAAATAATCTTTTTGCTGTTTTTCAAATACTGGTGAAACATGAATCGTGTTAAATCCCATGTTTTGAATGTAGTCCATCTTATTAATAATACCGTTGAAATCTCCACCGTACGGAAGATTGTCATCCTTTTCATTATGAATATGTTTATTATTATCTTCATTTCCATTCATGAATCGGTCAACGATTAAACTATATATACGTAAATCCGGTTGTTGCGCTGCATAAGCACTATTATTCATTGTCCATAATAATGCCATTACTGCAATCAATGAAACAAGTTTCTTCATAATTCATTACCTCACTTTAGTCGTTACATTTGATTATACTAAAATAAAATGACATTGGGCTAAAATTCATAAAAAGTTCACGAATCAAAAAAGAACCTCAAACATTTGAGGTTCTTAAGTCATTATTTAAACATTGCAGTAATTGGGCCTAACGGTAAATGTACACCTAAGCCGATTGTAATAATCGCTGCTACAATCACCATATAGAAAAAGTTTCTTGATGGTTTCTTTCTTTTCTTACGTGCTAATGTCATTTCCATTAATCCGATTGTTAATAATCCAAATAAGAATTTAATACCATAGAGCATAGCATCTGCGTTCATTGCTTTAAAGAAGATGTAACATCCACTGACTACAGCAAGTAATGCAAATACACGTAATAGCATCATTAACGGTTTAAAGTATTGGCTAGGTCCTAAACGATCTGAAAAATTTTCATATGCCGCAAAAAAGACAATTAATAAAACAACCCAGCTCATGATGTGTAAATGTAACATACCATTAATCATATATGTTCCCCCTAATTTATATTTCATACTCATATAGTTTACCATACAATTTAAAATTAAGTGAATAATGTGTATGAATGAACATGTGTATGGGTTGTTTATCGCTCAGTCGGCATTTATTTAATATACGAGGGAGCGATATTACCGCTTTTTCTCTCCCACGACACTTCCCTACTTTACATAAACATTATCCATATAAATAAGACAGCATCATATATCATTCCGATGCTGTCTTATTCGTCTGTTTATTCTCCAACAGTATTCATTAACGTACCGATACCGTCAATTGTTACTTTAATTTCATCACCGCGTTTTAAATATAACGGTGGGTTCATCCCTGCACCTACACCACTAGGCGTACCTGTTGCAATCACATCGCCTGGATGCAGTGCAACATATTTCGAAATCTCAGCAATTAAATCATCAATCTTTAATACCATATCTTTCGTATTACCGTCCTGACGTATTTCATTGTTCACTTTCGTTACAATATTCGCATGTTCCGGTGCAGGTAATTCATCTTTCGTTACGATATATGGTCCCATCGGGCAGCCACCGATTAAACTTTTAGAAAGAAATGCTTGTGAATGTTCTTTCTGTAGGTCACGTGCTGTAATATCATTAATAATTGTATAACCATACACATAATCTAATGCCATTGCTTTCGGAATCTTATGTCCGTATTTACCAATGACTACTCCAAGTTCTCCTTCATAATCCAGAGCGTTTGTTACATCACTGTGTGAAGGAATGACGTTACCATCTCCAATTAAGCTTGACGGTGCTTTCGTAAATACATATAATTTGTCTACTTCATTATTTAATTCAGAAGCATGTTCTGCATAGTTACGGCCAACTGCAATCACATTATTCGTTGGTGTAACTGGTGGTAAGAATTGAATTGCAGTGAAATCATACTTATATTCGGCTTTCTTATCAGATGCCTCTACTTTTTCAATTGTAGCGCGTACTAATTCCTGAAAGTCGACTGTATTATTTTGTTGCAACGCTTCAAGTAACGTCTTAGGATAATCCCCTTCTTTGAAGTCTGCAAATACTTTCACTAAATCCCATGCTGCATCTTCACGTTTCACTTTAACGCCGTACGTTACTTTATCATTGATCTTAAATGTTAAAAACTTCATTCATCAACACTCCTCTTCTATGTTGTCCCTATTATACAGAATATTTGAATATCTTTCATGCTTTTATGTTTATTTAATGTGATTTCTTTTAATCAATATCACATTCAGCACAACATAAATGAAAGCAAACACGCAACCTGCAATGATTGAGTACTGTAATAACTGCACAATCGTTTGAGCTGGATACGGTAATTTGCCGATTCCCGTAAACAACGCATACACAACACCATCAACCAACAGTATCATCGCAATAAATAATGAAATGTGAAATGTTGGTACTGCCTGTTGCTGTTCAAAATATTGCACACAAATCAACACCATCAATATGAGTCCTAGCCCTTGTAAGCTTGATCCTGTCAATGTTAGCATAAACTGCAGAAATAATAATGATACTTTAAATACCATTAATTTCAAAGTTGTGCCGATGATGAGTGCAGTCAATGCCTGAATCATCATATTGATAGATTTATCGCGTTGCTTAGCATGATATTGTCCCATCAACATGCCAGGCATCAGTCCAGTGATGAATACGAATAAGTAATACGCCAAATGATGAATAAAGTAATCGATATTCAGCATAATATAGTCAACGATGTGATGTTTATTGTTTACCTCAATGAATTTCTGGAATTGATTAATATTCAAATATGATTCGTAATCCCAGTACATCATCGCCACAGGAATGATCACAACAAAAATTGCAATACTATAAATACCCATCGTAATAGATAATAACTTCATCTGGCTTAAGTGTTTGTCACGAAGTATTCTGGCAATCACCAATGCTAATGCAATCCACAAAATAATACTCATACGATGCATTAATAATGACAAACATAATCCAAACACGACAAATATAATTAGCGTCTTCATAGTAAAGCGTTCTATTTGTTGACTGTGATATCCGATAATAAATCCAATCATACTTACATTTATCAATAGAATCATCAAAATGTACAGTGCCATCGTTGGTAATTCCATCGCGTTGTAATATTCGAATGGATTAATCAGTTCTATCGGTTGATTCATAAAATAGGCAGCACTTAATGTGTATAAAATTAACGGTATTGCATACAATCCAGAAACAAGCCACTGCCTCATACTGTCACCTCTACTAATCCACCTTCAAAGAAATATAAATAAGGTGTCACTTGCACATTCAGTACTGCTTCAAGCGCTGCCTTGTAATATTTCATTTGTATCGTATATTTTTCTGCCATTGATTGTAACGTTGCTTCTTTTGAAAGGCCTAAACGCTGAATCACTTTATCCGTCTTATAATCCAGCATATAATAGTGCCCATCGTATTTAAATACGCAGTCGATCATCCCCTGAACAAGTTGATCTGGATGCGCATCCACTAAATATTGCTTACCGATAACGAACGGTAATTCGTGATATACTTCTTCTGCATTTATCATCATGTCAAATATGTTGGATTGCATAAACGTATGAATTTGTTCAATATTAATAAATGGCACATCTTCCGCCTGAATGAGTCTTTTATCAACTAAACTTTGTATGAACACATGGAGTTCTTGTTGCGTCATCTTTTGTTGTGGTAAATGTTGCATGATTAAATGCATTAACGTCCCGATTTCCTGCGCTGTCTTTTTCTGTTCAGCCATAAATTTCGGACGATCATATTGCTTCTTCCCAAGCTTATATTGATTTACGTATGTCCAGGTCATACGTTCATCGTCAGCTTCCGCTTTCTTAATATCCGACACACTTTCTTTCGTTGGTAAAGTAAATTCATGCTTATATCGATACTCATACTGATTTAAATCATCCAGCCATTCAACCGTTGTTGCTGCTGATTCATTTGTGTCAGCAAACTGCTTTGCTTCAGGTAATGTAAGTGAAGATATCATTTGCACTGCAATATTTAACGGTGCATCCGGCTGAAGGATAGCTGGTAATATAAATGATAAAGGAGATGAAGCATTCATTCGGTAAAACAAATCAAGCTTATGATCCATATCAATATTGCGAAACTTATCCATTGCTTCTTCAGACTTAATCGAACCTAATAATATTAACTTCTCACGCGCTCTCGTAAATGCGACATACATTAAGCGCAGTTCTTCAGAAATTTGTGATAGCTTTAAATAATGTTTAAACACTCCATTTAACATTAACGGAAATGATGCATTCGCACTGGCATCATAATAATTGATCGCAAGTCCCAAACGTTGATCGAGCAACACTTCCGATTGCGTATCTCTTAAATTAAACTTCTTATTTAATCCTGCATATATTACAAATGGGAATTCTAAACCTTTCGAAGCATGAACCGTCATCATTCGCACAACGTCCGCTTCATCTGAAATGATATTCACTTCGCCGAAATCTTTATTATGCTGCAGCATATTATCAATATATCGGATAAACTGGAATATCCCGCGATAACTCGACTGTTCAAAGTGATCAGCTAAACTCAACAAACGCTTTAAATTCGCTTCTCGTTGATGTCCACCAGCTAATAACAAATACTTCTCTATAAAATGCGTATCCTCATAAATATAGGCAATTAATTGTCCGACGCTCATTGTTTGCTGACACTGTCTGTAATCGGCAATATCACTTAATACTTTATTTACTTTTGTTTTTAATGCGTCATTTTGTCCACTCTCTTGATACTGTAATAAATTTTGGTACAAATATATCGTCGTATCATTACCACGTATTTCAGCTAATTCATCTGCACTGAACTGATAAATGATACTGCGCAGGACGCCAGCTAACGGAATATCTTGTAATGGATTATCGATAACGCGTAATAAACTCATCATCGATTCAATCTCATCTGTCTTAAAATAACCTTCTTTACTGCTGACATGGAACGGAATATTATATAACTTCATCACTTGCATATGATTTACCGCATTACTGAAACCACGCTCAAGAATTGCGATATCTTTATACGTCGCTTTACGGTAGGCTTGAAGTTTGACATCATATACTTGCTCTTCACGCACAATTTGTTCAATACGCTGTGCTATGTAATGACTTTCTGCATGTTCAAGCGTGACATCTTCTTTATTAATAACAACCATTTCTGTCGTTTGCGGTAATTCATCATAAGGTGCACCGTAATATAACTTTTGTGCATCATCATAGTCGATATCACCAACTGTGGCATCCATAATACGTTCAAAGATGGCATTCGTATCTTCAATGACCGATACACGTGAGCGGAAGTTTCTTGATAATTCAACAACCTTACCTGTTTGATTCGCTTTAAAATCGGCGTATTTCTGCAAGAATAATTCCGGTTCGGCCTGTCTGAATTTATAAATCGATTGTTTCACATCACCTACCATAAATAAGTTCCCTTGTGATTCGGGATGTTTCTTAATCGCCTGGATGATACTTTCCTGTACACGATTCGTATCCTGGTACTCATCTACTAATATTTCATGGTAATGGTCACGTAAGTTCAGTGCAATTTCTGTCGGTTCATTATTGTTTAATAATATTTTTAGAGCGAAATGCTCATAATCACTAAAGTCAATAATTTTACGTTCACGTTTTAATTGACTGAACCGATCAATGACTAGTTCTGTTAATAACGTGAGCGCCGAAACTTCTCCGTACATCGCCTGAATATCTTCTGCCATTTCAGCAGGTGGCGCGTAAACAAGTGATTGTAAATCGGCGATCATGGATTTCACTTGTGCTAAATCATTTGTAATATACATATTCATTACTTTCGCTTCCGGATCATCACTTGTCTTCACAGATGGCTTTCTGCCAAATTGTATACTTTGAATCTTTTCAAACTGAGCATCAAGGTTATCCGGCATTTCAAGTGCTGCATCTATGTCCTGTAAATACGATAATGTCTTATCAAATGCTTCACTGATACAATAATTTTCAGCGCGACGAATTAACTGACGGGCTTGTTGTAAAGTATTGTTTACGAGTATGCTCAGTTGTTCAAAATGTGCATCATGAACGTTTGCCGTTTTGTATGCATTGCTTATTGCATTGAGCCACTCATCGGGTGCACTATTTGCAATAGCATAGTAATACATCTTCTCCAGCAATTTACGTAAAGTGTCATCACTACGCTCATTCGTTAAATGAAGAATGAGCTTTAACTGATGTTCGTCTAAACTTTCATAAGCTTGTTCTAATACGTCATCTATTGCCTGCATCAGTAGTAGCGACATTTCTTCGTCATTACCCGTCCTGAATGTAGGATCTAAATCAATTGTGTAATAATACTTTTCAATTAAGTTCAGACAGAATCGGTGCAAAGTCGATATTTCTGCCTGATGAATCTTCACAAGTTGACGTTTCAAATGTTCTGTCGGATTGTCTTTCACCTCATTGATTAAACGTGCATGAATACGTTCCCGCATTTCTTTCGCACTTGCATTTGTAAAGGTAACAACAAGCATTTCATCGATATTGATTTGTTTGTCAATGATTTTTCGAATAATACGTTCTACAAGGACAGCCGTCTTACCACTCCCCGCAGCTGCAGAAACAAGCGTGTCCTGTCCAAATGTATCAATTGCCTGTTGCTGATCTTTCGTCCATGTCATGGCCATCTGTTTGTTCTCCTTTCAACAACGCTTCAATTGGATCGAGCTTTTCATCTTTCTTACGAATATCTTCAGCATTTAATATCGGATCAAGATGACAAACTGCTTTAAATTCACAAAAATCACACGGTAATTTATTGTCGTACGATAACGGTTTAATGCTGCAATCACCTGCGAGTACATTTTCAGCGGTACTTTTAAAATTGTTTCGATTGTGCTGAATAAAGCGCTGCAATACTTCTACTGGTAATACTTTTGACGCTGCTGTAAATTCCCCTGACTTTTTAAGGCTGACAGGAATCACTTCTGATTTATTCGTTTCTGTAATCAGTTCATCAAAGTAAGGTAACACATCATAATCATCGATGATATAGCCTTCCATTTTATATTGCGCTGCACGTCTCTGGATTAAATCCTGATCTAAATCACGTTTACTATCGAGTTTAAGCTTCGGTTCAAAGACATGGAAATACAACATGCCCGCAGGTATTGTATTGTCTTTTAAGCCGAGTGCGGATTTATTTTGTAATACGACATCCATATACGTCATCATTTGCATTTGAATACCGTAATATACTTTACGCAAATCAAGTTTCGTATGCCCTGATTTATAATCAATAATCGATACATAATCATGATCCAGTTGCTTTAATATATCAATCCTATCAATTTGTCCGCTAATTTCTATGCGCTTTCCACCTGATAATTCAAGGTGCTGGCTCTTTAACGCGCCATTCTTACCGAAACGTGTTTCAAATTTCGACATCTTAAATTGACTCTGTTTCTGATGTGCCTGAATCATCAGAAAAGTGTCTGTCAGCATAGCTTCAATCTTTAAGATCATAAAGCGATAATGTTGTTTAGAATACATGATTTCAAACTGAACAGCTGGTAAATGTTGCGCCAAATATTGGCGTATGGCTTGACGGATATCTTCTTTTGAAACAGTGAATAATTGTGTTTTGAATATTTCACCTAAATAAGCAAGTACTTCATGATAAATATTTCCGAGCTGGAAGCTTTGTAGTTCAAAGTTGTCACGTTGTCTTAATCGTAAACCATGGCCAGCAAAGTGTTTAAAGGCACACTGATTAAAGTTCTCAAAGCGCGAAACACTCGCTTTAATGACGTCACCATATAATGTATTGACATGAGCTCGCTGCAACGGTTCAGTTTGATTGCGATAACGACTTAAATCAAATATATCAGCATAACCATGCGTTTTATAATATTGAACAATCGGTTGCCAGATTTGCGTTTCATAATGATGCGCAACGGTACTAATCCCCGTTGGAATGGTCGTAATTAATTCGTTTGGTGCAAAGTCACGCGCGTATTTAAATGTTACACAATTTAATGCTTTCAAGTCATTCACGTATGGCGAAGGACGCATCGCTTCGTATGATGCATTCATTAAACTATAGGATAAATATAATTGATCCGTTGCATGTGTCATAGCAATATATGCCACGAATCGTTCATCCTGTGTTAATAGGTCAGTCGTTGGAGCGAGCTTCAATCCCCCAATATCAGAGATTTCGCGCTTTTCGTTGTCTGTAATAATCGCATCTTCTTTAATTCGACGTGGCAATATGTCATCATTAAAACCACAAATAAAGACAATTTTTTTATTTTCAACTTTCGCTAAATCCATATTTAAGATTTGAATTTGATCCAGACCTTGTGGTGCTGCACTAAATTCAAGCGCCTCAAAACCAACATCTAATATTTCAGCCATCGCTACATAAGATAATGTACGATCATGCAACACTTGTACGAAATCATCGAGTACTTGATTGATACCTGTGAGCAATTGATCAAATTCCAACGCTTTATAGTTCTGGCCGCTATCGCGCATTTTCTCTTTGTTTGACATTAAATATTCTGGGAGTTGTATCTTCAATAAAAATTGATATAACACTGTCGCAAACGATTTAGCATCACTTGCTGCTATTAATGATTGTCTTAACTCTTCAATTAACGTCACCGTTTGGTCAACATATATTAAGAATTGATCCCATACTTCTGTCGAATACATATCCTCTTTACTATAGTTTAATTTTCTTTTCTCAATTAAATCTTTGTAATGCATGCCTCGTGTTATCATGACATTTTCAAGCATATCGACAAATTGATGATGATTGATATCGACACTTTTCGACACTAAACCTGTCTTTAACGCTCTAAAAAAATGCTCAATTTGATATGTATGCTTAAAGAAATCGAGTAATGAACGGATTAATTCAATACTATGATGATGATGCATCGATTCCTTCTTATCCGTGTGATATGGAATTTGCAATATTTGAGCTCGTTCTATCAATGCTGTTGCAAAAGCTTCATCACGATATAATATCGCCATATCTTTATAACGGTAATTCTCTTTACCTAAATTATATATTTTATGCATAATCGCATTGACTTCTGCCTGTACACTTTCCGCTTCTAGAATCGTTATACTGTCCTGAGGCGTATCACTTATTTGCAGTGCATCAAAATTACTTTCTAAATGCTGAAGTGCCGGATTTTGATATCGATGTCTATGTTGCATTGGCTGTATTGCGTAGTCAATGTGAGCGTCATTTAAATACGCAATGATACTATCGTATGTTTCTTTCGTTTTGCGGAACAAATCACCAGGTACTTCCGGATCGATTGTTAATGCAATCGTCACAGACTTCGCATGTTGACAAAGCGCTAAAATGACTAAATATTCAATCGTCGTAAAGTTGTAAAAACCATCAATATATATATCCGCGTGTTGTATCGTATCAGATTGATTAATTAAATCAATTAAATGGTATAGCGTGTCTTCACTTTGCATAAATTCATTGTGCATTGCTTGATTCAGCGCATCATAAACGAGTGCGATGTCGTGCAATTTATCTTGCGTGCGAACATCGAGTTGGCCATCTGCTACCGCATGAAGTTGCGTAGCTGATACGTTATATTTCTTTAGTTCACTAATCGTCTGAGATAATTTCTGACTGAAACCATAATATTGACTTGACGTTTGAAATCGTTTGAGCGAGGACTGATGTTGCATCATCACATCATACGTCATCATCTCAATGCCTGCTTTAGAAATCGGTGTTAAATCCACACCGCCTAGTTCGCTCTTTAAACGCCAGTACAATCGGTCAAATGAGTAAATTGCTGTTCGCATACTCCCTTTAATCGATGAATCATGACTTAGCGCTTGTTCTATCGAAAATGTACTTTGCCTCGGCGCAATCATAATAATAGGATCACCTAAAGGCTGTTGTTTTAGCTTTGTCTTAATTGATTCGATAATTGTATGAGTCTTGCCTGTTCCACGTCTTCCTAATAAAAAGTTAACGGTCATCTTCGTTGCCTCCTAAAAAAAATACACTTTTTATAATTAAAATTATAAAAAGTGCGTGGCGCTTTACTTTGGATCAAAATTATAATGGAATGCGCTGAATGGCCAGTAACGCAATGTCACTTCACCAACAACATCCTTTTCGTTAATCAAACCGAAAAATCGACTATCTTTACTCATCTCACGATTATCGCCTAAAACGAGAAGTTTCCCTTTCGGAATCGTATCTTTTCCTTTAGTATTCACTAAATCTTTGACACTAAAATTTTCTGTAAGTAATATATTGGTCTTTGCTATTTTGTTTTCTTCAAGATACGGTTCTTCTACTTTCTTTCCATTAACAAATAAGTCATCTTCTTTATATTCAACAGTATCACCTGCACGTCCGATGACACGTTTCACATAATCATATTGCTTATCGGCATGGAAGACGATAATATCACCTTTATGAATATCACCAAGTGTATAGCCTATTTTATTTACAATTACTTTTTCACCATCTTTAAGTGTCGGGTCCATCGAACTGCCCTTTACGGTATATGTCACAAAAAGAAATTGATTTACAACAAATATTAAGGCTAATGCAACAACGATAGCAATCAGCCATTCTAAAATTTCTTTCTTCAAATTGCCACCTCTTAATTTTTATTATGCCAGTACGTATAGATTACTTTGCCTATCATTTGTTCTCGCTTAATACAGCCAAATGTTCTGGAATCCATACTTTCATCCAGATGATCGCCTAACACGATATAGCAGTTCTGTTCTACTGTTCTATCATGGGATGCTTCATATACGAGCGCTTGAAGCGATGCATCGTGATAACGTGTTCGATTGTCATTCACATAAAGGACGCCTCGATCAACTTTAATCGTATCACCCGGTGTTGCAACAATCCGCTTCACCATCACATCATTGGCATTCAATTTAAAAAAATATATATCATCGACGTGTGGTCGTCTAAAAATATCCATCCATTGATTGACGAGCACGCGATCTTTATGATTGAGTGTCGGTTCCATAGAGTGCCCATCTATGATGTAATTAGAAATAATAAAAGACCGTATAAAGACAATGCACAAAAGCGCAGAAATACAAGCAATGAGCCATCTTTTCACATTCATTTATGCACCTCATTGCGTGTCATTTGTCGCTCAATTATTTTTCCTAATCCCCACAATATAAATAATACTATAGCAACAATTATACTCTTTTTCGGTTCACGGACAAAGGAATAAATATCGTTCCCAATGAAACTTAACATAATGAGCATGACCGCTTTACTACACATCACTGCGATTAAATACGCTTTCTTATTCACAGTACTTAATCCCGCAACAACATTTACGACGCTGGACGGTGTGAACGGGAAACAGAGCAGTAGAAATAACGGCATCACACCTTTTTCATCGACACGCCGAATAAACTTTAACGTATGGGGGTGTTTATTTAAATGCCTAAGAAATTGATGTTGACCATACTTTCTCACGATTAAAAACACGATATAAGCACCACAAAAAGCGCCGAGCCACGTAATGATAAAACCCATAAATAGACCATATGTATTGACGTTAATAATTGCAAATAATGCAATCGGTAATATAGGTAAAAACGCTTCAATAAACGGTAATAAAAAGGCAATGATAATACCGAATGACTTGAACGTGTCAAAATAGCTTTGTATCGCTTCTTCACTAAAATAGTGCATAATAAAATCCATCAACGCCACCTACTCTCATCTTATTTTATCGAAATTTAGATGAAAGTGCATTAAAAAAGCCGGGACTTCTGTCCCAGCTTCTTGGCATTAATAAATTATTATTTTAATCGTGCTTCAAGTTCTGCTTTTTTATCTTCAAAGCCTGGTTTACCTAATAAAGCGAACATATTTTGTTTATATGCTTCAACACCTGGCTGGTTGAATGGATTCACTCCTAATAAGTAACCGCTCATCGCAACACTTAATTCAAAGAAATAAACCATATAGCCGAATGTAAACGCATCAAGTTGTGGCACTTCAACAACTAAGTTCGGCACGCCACCATCACTATGCGCTAAAATCGTACCCTGGAATGCTTTCGTATTTACGAAGTCTAACGTTTTACCTGCTAAGAAGTTTAAACCATCTAAATCGTTCTCATCTGCTTCAATTGTAATATCAGCACGAGGGTTTGCAACTTTAACAACTGTCTCGAAGATGTCACGACGACCTTCCTGAACATATTGACCTAATGAATGTAAATCAGTTGAGAAGTTCGCACTTGATGGATAGATTCCTTTAAAGTCCTTCCCTTCTGATTCACCAAATAATTGTTTCCACCATTCATTGAAATATTGAAGACTTGGTTCATAGTTGATTAACATTTCAATTGTATAACCTTTGTTATACAGTACATTACGAATCACAGCATATTGATAAGCAATGTTTTTCTGTAATTCATCTGAACTTAAATCAACTCGCGCTTGATCCGCACCTTGCATCATTGCTTCAATATCATGGCCACTAGCAGCAATCGGTAATAACCCAACAGCCGTTAATACTGAGAATCGGCCGCCTACGTCATCCGGTACGACAAATGTTTCGTAACCTTCAGTTGTTGCTAATGATTTTAAAGCACCTTTTGCCTTATCTGTAGTCGCATAAATTCTTTCTTTCGCGCCTGCTTTACCATATTTTTCTTCTAATAATTTCTTAAATACACGGAATGCAACTGCTGGTTCAGTTGTTGTACCTGATTTAGAGATGACATTGACTGAGAAGTCTTTATCTTTCACATATTCGATTAAGTCGCTTAAGTATGACGATGATAATTGATGACCCGCAAAAATGATTTGTGGCTTTCCTTGTTCAGACTTTAAGTGATCAAAGTGTTTGTTTAACATTTCAATCGCTGCACGTGCACCTAAATATGAACCACCAATACCAATTACAACTAATACTTCGCTATCTGATTGAATCTTCTTTGCAGCTGCTTGAATACGTGCAAATTCTTCTTTATCGTAATCTTTCGGTAAGTTAACCCAACCTAAAAAGTCACTACCAGCACCCGTTCCTTCGTGAATTGTACTGTGAATATTACTTACGATGGATTGCATTTGGTCTAATTCATGTGACCCAAAGAATGATGAAGCTGTACTGTAATCAAATTTAATATGTGTCATTGTAAGTCCTCCTGTTTATAAATTCACATTCATTGTACTCTATCCAAAGGTACATCTCAATGTTATCGCATTTTGTAAACGTATTCATATTTATAAATTTTAATATTTTATGACATTTTGTTTGTTGTTAAAATCATATTACTTTAGACGATACTTTTATGATAATAAAGCATAACAAACTAATATTTATACGATTTTCAGTATATTTAGCTTGATTATTATAATTTGATTTGTTAGTCTGTTATGTATATTCATTCAAAATAGTTAATAAAAATTAATAAAATTAACAAAACATAAATAAAGGAGAGATTGAAATGAAAGAAAAAGTTGTACTTGCTTATTCAGGTGGTTTAGATACGAGTGTTGCTATACAGTGGTTAATTGAAAAAGGATATGACGTTATTGCATGCTGTCTTGATGTTGGAGAAGGGAAAGATCTACAATCCGTTAAAGACAAAGCCCTCACTGTCGGCGCAATTGAATCAATAATGCTGGATAAAGTAGATGTTTACGCACAAGAATATTTAAGCTATGCCATTAAAGGTAATACTTTATACGAAAATACATATCCATTAATATCTGCATTAAGTCGCCCACTTATCGCAAAAGAATTAGTTGCAGTTGCCCATAAGTATCAGGCAAAGTATATTGCACACGGTTGTACAGGGAAAGGAAACGATCAAGTGCGTTTTGAAGTGGCGATACACAGTTTAGATCCAGCCATCAAGACACTGGCACCTGTTCGTGATTGGGGCTTTAGTCGTGAAGAAGAAATTGAATATGCAAAAGAACATAACATTCCCATTCCTATTAATTTAGATTCACCATATTCTATTGACCAGAATATATGGGGCAGAAGTAATGAGTGTGGCATTTTAGAGAATCCGTATATTGAACCGCCAAAAGATGCCTATGAATTAACGAAGTCACCTGAGGAAGCGGACGACACACCTCTTTATTTAGAGATCACATTTAAGGAAGGTCTGCCGGTTGCGATAGATGGTCAATCATTACCGCTTCATAAATTGATTCAACAGTTAAACCTATTAGGGGGACAGCACGGTGTTGGGCGTATTGATCACGTAGAGAATAGACTCGTCGGTATTAAATCACGTGAAGTCTATGAAGCACCAGGTGCAATGATAATTTTAGCAGCGCATCAAGCATTAGAAACGATCACATTAACTAAAGATGTACAACACTTTAAACCTTATATTGAACAACAATTTGCAAATTTGATTTATAACGGTCTTTACTTCTCTCCATTATCAGAACACATTAAAAATATGTTGAACGATATGCAACAATATGTGAATGGAAAAGTAAAAGTAAAACTGTATAAAGGGAATATTACAGTTGTTGGACGTAAAAGTGATAATTCTTTATATAACGAAAAACTTGCAACTTATACGAAAGAAGATGCGTTTAATCAACAAGCGAGTGTTGGTTTTATTGAAATTTATGAATTACCTACGAAACTTGCGACAGAAGTATATAGAGGTGATCTCAATGAGTGATGCATTATGGGGAGGCCGTTTTGAAGCTTCTATGGATAAACTCGTTGAAAAGTTTAACCAGTCTATTGATGTCGACAAGGCGTTATTTTATGAAGATATCGAAGGAAGTATCGCACACGTGACGATGTTAGGTGATTGCGACATTATTACACAAGAAGAAGCCCAGCAAATTAAAGGTGGCTTAAAAGAATTGGTAGCAGCATATGAAAACAATGAACTTACATTTTCATCACAATATGAAGATATTCATTTGAATATTGAACATCTACTTACTGAGCGCATTGGTGCTGTTGCTGGAAAATTACATACAGGTCGTTCTCGAAATGATCAAGTCGCTACAGATATGCACTTATATGCGAATAAAAAAGTAAAGTTAATCATAGATACAATCAATCAATTACAACGAAGTATAATACAATGTGCTGAGCAACATATCGACGTGATTATACCTGGATATACCCATCTGCAACGTGCTCAACCGATACTGTTCGCACATCATATGATGGCATATTTCTGGATGCTTGAGCGTGATAAACAAAGACTGACCGAAAGTTTAGCACGTATTAATGTTTCGCCACTTGGATCTGGTGCACTAGCGGGTACAACATATCCAATTAATCAACAGCAAACGAAAGATTTACTCTATTTCGATTCAGTCTATCCAAACAGTATAGATGCTGTAAGTGATAGAGATTATATTCTGGAAACAATGAATAATATCAATCTCGTTATGATGCATTTATCACGATTTTCTGAAGAAATTATATTATGGTGTTCGCATGAATTCAACTACATAACGTTAAGTGATGCGTATTCTACAGGATCATCAATAATGCCTCAAAAGAAAAATCCGGATATGGCTGAACTCGTACGTGGTAAGTCTGGCACAGTCGCAGGTAACTATATCGGTATGTTAATGACACTTAAAGCATTGCCACTTGCTTACAATAAAGATTTGCAGGAGGATAAACAACCTTTCTTTCACTCGATTGAAGCGTGTATTGATAGCTTAACAATATTCAGTGGTATGATAGCGACGATGACAGTTAATAAAGGGCATATCGCACAATTACTCGAACAAGACTTTTCTAATGCGACAGAACTTGCGGATTATTTAGCTGGATTTGGGATACCATTTAGAGAAGCACATGCGATTACAGGAAAACTCGTACGAGAATGTATTAAGAAGCATATCTTTTTACAAGACGTACCGTTAGAACATTATCAAGCGATTCATCCGGAAATTAATGATGAGATTTATACTATTTTACAGCCAAAATCAGCCATTGAAAGAAGAATAAATGAGAACGGTACGAGTACACAATCCGTACTCGCACAAATCAAAACAGGCAAGTCTAAGTTAATTTAGACTTGCCTGTTTTAAAAATCATTATAATGCCGCTTTATAAATCGCCATAATATCTTCTTTTTGTAATTTATAGAAGTTACCATATGGTCCGTAAATTAATGTTTTATCTGCAAATACTTCTAAGTCTTCTTCTTTCACGCCTACTTCAGATAATTTCGTTGGAGCTCCAAGAGATGACCAGAAATCTGAAATTGCATCGATACCGAAATTGATTTTCTCTTCATCAGAAAGATTTTGATCAACATTAAATACATCTTCAGCAAATTTAATGAAACGTGCTGGAGATTTCTTGCTAACGTAACGCATCCACTCAGGGAAGATGATTGCTAAACCAACACCGTGAGGAATATCGTAAACCGCACTAACTGCATGTTCTAAATTATGCGTTGCCCAGTCACCGTTGTATCCCATACGCATAAATCCATTTAATGCAACAGTAGCACCAAGCATTGTTGTCTCACGTGCTTCATAGTTCTCAGGTTGTTCCATTGCAACTGGACCAGCCATCATAATTGATTTCATTACGCCGCTAATCATTGCATCGCCAATTTCAGTATTTGTTGCTTCATTGAAATACTGTTCTAATAAGTGGCTCATGCTATCGATAATACCATTTGCTGTTTGGTTCTTCGGTAATGTGTATAATAATTCTGGATTTAATAAACTAAATTTAGGATAAACGAAAGGTGATCCCCATCCTAATTTCTCATTCGTTTCCCAGTTTGTAATAACACTGCCTGCATTCATTTCAGAACCTGTTGCTGAAATTGTCAATATTGTACCGAATGGAATCGCACTTTCAACTGTTGCTTTACGCGTTACGATATCCCATGGATCAACGTCACTTGTTGAAGCAGCTGCGATTAATTTCGTACCATCAATAACTGAACCCCCACCAACCGCTAATATAAAGTCGATATTGTTCTCTTTAACTGCCTGTACACCTTTCTTAACTGTTGAAAGACGTGGGTTGGGTTCAATACCAGCTAGTTCGAATATGTTGAATCCTTCTAATAATTTAATTACACGATCGTAAAGACCTGTCTTCTTAATGCTGCCACCACCATAAGTTATAAGGATATTTTTACCATCAGTAAATTTTTTAATCATATCTGGTAATTGGTCTGTACTTGTTTTACCAAAGACTAAAGTCGTTGGATTCTGGAATGTAAAATCGTTCATTTGTGTTTGCTCCTCTCTGTTTGGTTATATTGTATAAGATATTTTTAATTTTGTGTATTATTATGGCTTACGAAATTGGAGATCCTCCAATTTCGAGTTGAATTCTTGTTCTGAAATTGGGGATTCACCAATTTCGACCTCTATATAAACAAAAAAGACACACCCATCAGAGTGTGTCTAATCATCTTATGCCCATCCACGGTAACGTGCAGCTTCTGCTGTACGTTTAATACCAACGATGTATGCTGCTAAACGCATATCAATCTTTCTAGATTCAGCTAAAGAATAAACATTATCAAATGCTTTAACTAATTTTTCACGTAGTTTTTCATTTACTTCTTCTTCTGTCCAGTAGTAACCTTGGTTGTTTTGTACCCACTCGAAGTAAGATACAGTAACACCACCGGCACTTGCTAATACATCAGGTACTAATAAAATACCGCGTTCAGTTAAAATCTTAGTCGCTTCTGGTGTTGTTGGACCATTCGCTGCTTCAACAACAATCTCAGCTTTAATATCATGCGCATTATCTTTCGTAATTTGGTTAGAAATCGCAGCCGGAACTAAAATATCGCAATCTAACTCAAATAATTCTTTATTTGTAATTGTATCTTCAAAAAGGTTCGTTACAGTACCAAAACTATCACGACGATCTAATAAGTAATCAATATCTAATCCGTTTGGATCATGTAATGCACCGTGTGCATCTGAGATACCTACTACTTTAGCACCCATATCATATAAGAACTTCGCTAAGAAGCTACCTGCATTACCAAAACCTTGGATTACAACACGTGATCCCGCAATTTGTTTACCGCGACGTTTCGCTGCTTCTTCGATGGCAATGACAACACCTAATGCAGTAGAACGGTCACGTCCTTGAGAGCCACCTAAAACGATTGGTTTACCTGTAATGAATCCAGGAGAGTTGAATGCATCCATCATACTATACTCATCCATCATCCATGCCATAATTTGTGAGTTTGTAAATACGTCTGGTGCAGGAATATCTTTCGTCGGTCCTACGATTTGAGAAATCGCACGAACATACCCACGTGATAAACGTTCAACTTCATGAATACTCATTTGACGTGGATCACAAACGATTCCACCTTTACCACCACCGTATGGTAAATCAACGATACCGCATTTTAACGTCATCCACATTGATAAAGCTTTTACTTCATCTTCATCAACGTCTGGATGGAAACGTACGCCACCTTTTGTTGGTCCAACTGCATCATTGTGTTGTGCACGGTAGCCTGTAAATACTTTTACAGTTCCGTCATCCATTTTAACTGGGATACGTACTGTTAATAAACGTAATGGTTCTTTTACTAAATCGTACATACCTTCGTCAAATCCAAGTTTATCTAATGCTTCTTTAATAATATTTTGTGTAGATGATACTAAACTTGTAGTGTTTTCTGACATGTTATTCGCCCTCTTTTTTCATTCTTAAATACTTCTGTTGTTATTGTAACATATTTAAAATCTTTTAAAAGCTCTTTTTGAAAACGCTGTCATTTATTTTTCAAATACAGATTTAACTTTTTCAATTGCCCAGTCTAAATCTTCTTTAGAGATGATTAAAGGTGGCGCGAATCGAATCACTGTATCATGTGTTTCTTTACATAATAAACCTAATTCTTTTAATTGTTCACAGTAAGGACGTGCATTTTCAGTTAATTCAACACCGATGAATAAACCTTTGCCGCGTACTTCTTTAATGATTGGATTGTCGATTTCTTTTAATTTAGCCTGGAAATATTCACCTAACTCTAATGAACGTTCAGCTAATTTTTCATCAACTAATACGTCTAATGCTGCCATAGATACCGCACATGCTAATGGGTTCCCACCGAATGTAGAACCGTGACTTCCAGCATTAAATACTTCTAACACTTCTTTATCAGCTAATACACATGAGATAGGGAATACGCCGCCACCTAATGCTTTACCTAAAATATACATATCAGGTACAACGTTATCCCAATCAGTAGCAAATAATTTACCAGAACGTCCAAGACCTGCTTGAATTTCGTCAGCAATAAATAATACGTTATTTTCAGTACATAAGTCACGCACTTCTTTTAAGAAACCATCATGAGGAATGTTGATACCCGCTTCACCTTGAATTGGCTCTAATAATACTGCTGCAGTGTTCGGCGTAATCGCTGCTTTAATTTGCTCGATATCACCAAAGTCAACTAATTTAAAGCCACCTAATAACGGACCATAACCACGTTGATATTCTGCTTCACTCGATAATGAAACAGCAGCCATTGTACGGCCGTGGAAGTTACCATTCATTGCGATAATTTCAGCTTGATCTTTTGCAACACCTTTCACATCATACGCCCAGCGTCGTGCTGCTTTAATTGCAGTTTCAACCGCTTCAGCACCCGTATTCATAGGTAATACCATTTCTTTACCTGCAAGCTTACAAATCTTTTCATACCATGGGCCAAGTTGATCACTATGGAATGCACGTGATGTTAATGTTACACGGTCCGCTTGATCTTTTAACGCTTGAATAATCTTAGGATGACGGTGACCTTGGTTAACTGCTGAATAAGCAGATAACATATCCATATATTTGTTTCCTTCAGGATCTTTTACCCATACACCTTCAGCTTCAGAAATAACGATTGGAAGTGGATGATAGTTTGGCGCACCGTAATGATTTGTGATTTCAATAATATCTTGTGATTTCGTCATTATTATTCTCCTTTGTTATAAAAGCAGTAGTGCCTGCACTACTGCTTTATTTAATTAAATATTTTATTGTGTAAAGACAAGTTCTAAAGCAATCTTATAACATTTCAGAAGTTGTTTTACCTTGCATGTGTAATACTAAATAGTCTGGTCCACCTGCTTTAGAGTCTGTACCTGACATTTTGAATCCACCGAATGGTTGGTATCCAACGATTGCACCTGTACATCCACGGTTGAAATATAAGTTACCTACGTGGAAGTCACGACGTGCTTCTTCTAAATGTTCACGGTTGTTTGTAATGACTGCACCTGTTAAACCATAATCTGTGTCATTTGCAAATTGAATCGCTTCAGTGAAGTCTTTCGCTTTAGCGATACCTACAACAGGGCCAAAGATTTCTTCTTGCATAATGCGGTCATCATGTTTAACATCAACGAATACTGTAGGATGAACAAAGTTTCCTACTGCTTCATCAGTTGTACCACCCACTAATAATTTACCTTCTTGTTTACCGATTTCGATATATTCTTTAATTTTGTTTAATGATTTTTCGTCGATCACTGGTCCCATAAAGTGTTCATTTGTTTCTGGGTTACCTACTGTTAATTTTTCAGCTTTTTCTTTTACTTTCGCTACAACTTCATCGTACACTTCTTCTAATACGATAGCACGAGAACATGCTGAACATTTTTGGCCAGAGAATCCAAATGCAGATTTTACGATTGATTCAGCAGCTAATTCTAAATCAGCTTCAGCGTCAACTACGATTGTATCTTTACCACCCATTTCAGCGATAACACGTTTTAAGTTTAATTGACCTTCGTGAACTTTTGCAGCACGTTCATAAATATGAACACCTACGTCACGACTACCAGTGAATGAGATGAAACGTGTATCAACATGATCCACGATGAAGTCACCGATGTCACGGCTTGAACCAGGGATGTAGTTTACGACACCTTTTGGCATACCTGCTTCTTCTAATACTTCAATGAACTTGTAAGCGACAACTGAAGTGTTTGAAGATGGCTTTAATAATACTGTGTTACCTGTTACAAGTGGTGCAACAGTTGTACCCGCCATAATTGCTAATGGGAAGTTCCAAGGTGAAATAACAACACCAACACCTAATGGAATGTAATCATAACGGTTGTATTCGCCTGGACGGCTTTCAACTTTAACACCGTCTTTAAGACGTAACATTTCGCGTCCATAAAACTCAAGGAAGTCAATACATTCAGCAGTATCTGCATCTGCTTCGTTCCATGGTTTACCTGCTTCTTTAATTAATAAAGCAGAGAACTCATGCTTTCTACGACGAATGATTGCTGCAGCGCGGAAAAGAATATCAGCGCGCATTGCTGGATCTGACTTTCTCCAAGATTCAAATGTTTCTTTCGCAATTGCCATCGCTTTCTCAGCGTGTTCTTGTGTCGCTTGAGATACGTGACCAATTGTTTCTTCTCTATTTGCAGGATTGAAAGAACGTAATTTGTTATCTGTTAAAATGCGTTCTCCACCGATTACTAATGGATAATCTTCTCCTAAATATGCGTTAACTGTTTCTAATCCTTTTAACATCGCTTGTTTATTTTCTTCGATGCTAAAGTCTGTGAATGGTTCGTGTTTGTACGAAATCATTACATTGCCTCCTCTTTGTTTGTTTAATAGAAAACCCTTACATACTCTATAATGACGAATTTTAAGAAATACTTCAACCCTTATTGCTCAAATTTTCAAAATAATTTTTTATGCATGAATATGCAATAAAATAAGAAAAGAAGCCCCTTTATTACTGGAGCTTCTTCCCTTTCTCAACCCACTCCGGCAATTTCTCACGCAATGATTGAAATCCGATATTTTCTGGTTGTTTTAATTCTTCTAATACTGATTTTTTCTCTTTCTTACGTTCCTGACGTTTAAAGTAATCATTCTCTTTCAATGATAAATTTAATTTACCATCTTCAGAAATATCAAGAATCTTTGCTTTAACAATTTGTCCGACTGAGAGAAATAAATTCAAATTATGAACATAATCATTCATTACTTCTGAAATGTGGATTAATCCTTCAGTATGATTTTCGGTTTCTACAAATGCACCGTACGGTTGAATACCTGTAACTTTAACTTTAATAAACTGACCCTTTTTATACTTTTTATTCATCATATTTATCCCTCATTTTTAATATTCTAATTTTACCATAAAAATGAACATAAAAAAAATCATGTAACATCATATGCTACACGATTTCGCAAGTTGCCTTAAGTTGATATATTTTATTTAATATGTCTGTAATTTCTTCTTTTTGAGGTGACTGTTCAAAACTATGCAGAAATACTTCAGAAATGCGGCTAACCGTTTCTTCAAACGGTAATTTTTGGTGGACTAAATCCATGATCTCATAATATTCCATATCACCTTGTGTTGCATCTTCAAGCTGCATAGGATTCCAATCGTTTAAGATTTTGTACATCGCGATATTAAAGTCTGGATTCATGGCGCTCATCCTCTAACTTCTTCATGACTTCAGCTTCAAAAACTTTGAATTTTTCTTCTTGTTGCTTTGAATTTCTAATAAACATTTTAAATGATAAATACGCAAGTGTCATAAAGAAAATTAATGACATGACTGCAGGTACGTATTCCCATTTATTTTCTGGAAAATATAAAAATTCCATCATCACGAATCACCCCTAATCTAATAAAATATTATAGCATTAAAAAACGATAAAAAAAGAATAAGTCATGAACATTTCATGACTTATTCCAAAGGCTGTCGACAAAGCGTTTAGACGCAAGTAAACTGGAGACAATTCCAAAAAAATCGCTCTTTGATTTTGAAGGAATTGTTGAAGTTTACCTAGCGTCTGCTTTGGAGACGCCGTTTCAAAGGCTGTCGAACTAACACGATTCTATTTCAACACGTTAATCTTCTCAATCACAACGTCTTCTAATGGTTTATCTTGTGGACCTACTTGAACATTCGCGATTGTTTCTAATACGTCAAATCCTTCAACTAACTGACCGAACACGGTATGCTTTTGATCTAACCAAGGTGTTCCACCTATTTCAGCATATTTCTCAACAATCTCTTCAGGCCATCCACCTTGTTTTAATTGTGATAACATTTGTGCTGGTACTTGTTTCATTTGGACGATAAAGAATTGTGAACCGTTCGTATTCGGCCCAGCATTCGCCATAGATAACGCACCATATAGGTTATATGCATCCATTGAGAATTCATCTTCAAATTTATCACCATAAATACTTTCGCCACCCATACCTGTACCAGTCGGGTCTCCACCTTGAATCATGAAATCATTAATTACACGGTGAAAAATAATACCTTCATAATATCCTTTTTCAGATAATTGAATAAAGTTTTCTACAGTTTTAGGAGCGATTTCAGGAAATAATTTTAATTTCATCGTCCCTTTTGTCGTCACCATTTCTACTAAACGTTCATTTTCAGAAACTTCTGTATTTAATTGCGGAAAATTAGTCATTTTTTTACTCCTTCATGATATGATTATTACCATAATATATTAACACAAAAGGATGATAAATATGTACTTTAGACTTATGCACAAATCAGGAATTTATATTGTAGAAAAAATTGAAGAACAACCGCATGGTGTTTTAGTTAGTGTCGTGAGCGTCATAACACATCCAATGCAAGGTGACTTACATAGTCGTGGGGAAGTTGAAAATGTCTTCTTCCACGAACGTAAAGCGTTAGCACACCATGAAAAACGTGTTGTCGATGCCAATTTACTCAAACCTTACACTGAAGCGTTTCTACCATATACAGCGTCACTGATTCAAGCCGTTGCTAAAATGGAACTAAAATTACAAACGGACGATACACCTTTTAATAGGAAAGCGCTTGAAACACTTGCTTCTATTAAAAAGGATTATGAGCGCCAATATCAATTCACTTTCCCTCAATAAAAAAGTGACAATTCTTTGACGTTTTATGAATTTATTTTTTGTTTCTTCTTATTTAAGGAATAACGTCTATGAATCGGGTATGCGTTTCAGCTGCAATTCAATGCATCATTTTTCTTGTATAATAGAATGTAAGGGAGGTTACTTTATGATACTTTGGATTGTATTGCTGCCCTTTATTGCAGCTTTATTACCAGTCGTCATTCAGAAGCAATTCAGTAAAATTCATACAGGCTGGTTCGTATTACCCGTTCCAGTGATTGCTTCTTTATTTTTTATCAGCAAACTATCAAACATCAATCCTCCATTCTTTGAATCACATCGTTGGATGCCAAGCATCGGCTTGAATCTCAACTTCAAAATTGACGGGATTGGTTTATTATTTGCACTGTTAATTTCAATCATTGGTGCTTTAGTTGTGTTCTATTCCATTCATTATTTAAGTCACCGTGAGGAACTAGGTAAATTCTATACTTATTTATTATTATTTATGGGCGCCATGCTTGGCGTTGTTTTAAGTGATAATATTTTAGCGCTTTATATGTTCTGGGAGCTAACAAGCATTTCCAGCTTCTTATTAATATCATTCTGGTATGTTAAAGCGCGATCAATTCAAGGTGCTTTAAAATCTATGCTCATTACGGTATTTGGTGGATTAATGTTGTTAGGTGGGATTGCGATACTCATCACCATCACAGACACGACGTCTATTACTGAAATGATTAATCAATCTTCAACGATTCAACAGCATCCATTATTTCCACTCGCATTAATACTCGTATTACTTGCTGCCTGTACAAAATCAGCACAATTCCCATTTCATATTTGGTTACCAGATGCAATGGAAGCACCTACACCCGTAAGTGCGTACTTACATTCAGCTACGATGGTCAAAGCAGGTATATATTTAGTCGCACGATTAACACCTATTTTTGCTGTGAGTGCAATCTGGACATATAGTTTAATCTTTATCGGTTTGTTTACGATGTGCTTTGCATCGATTAAAGCTGTAAACCAGAAAGATTTAAAAGGTGTGCTTGCATTTAGTACGATTAGTCAACTCGGTTTAATTATGTCATTGTTAGGATTAGGATCTTTCGCCTTTTCAAATCAGTTTAAAGAGATGTATATTATCGCTATTACTGCAAGTGTCTTTCATATATTAAATCATGCATCGTTTAAAGGTGCTTTGTTTATGACAGTCGGTATTATCGATCACGAAACTGGAACACGCGATATTCGTAAATTAAATGGCTTGCTGACAATGATGCCCGTTACGTTCACGATGAGTTGTCTCGGCTTATTAAGCATGGCGGGTGTGCCACCGTTTAATGGTTTCTTAAGTAAAGAGATGTTTATTACTGCAGTGCTGAATGTCGTAAATCATGCGATGTCATCTCATTTGATACTATCAATAATTGCGCTACTGTTAATGTTTATCGGCAGTATGTTTACTTTTATTTACTGTATTAAATTATTAAAAGATATATTCTTCGGTCATCCGAAAGACAATACGAGTGAGAAACCACCACACGAAGCACCATTGTTATTATTAGTTTCTCCTATCGTATTGATTACGATGATGTTAATCATCTCTATCGTGCCAAATGTCTTTTTACCATTATTAACGGCAGCTACAGCAAGTATTACTAACCAACATGTTGATGTTGCACATATTCATCATTTCCATGGTATTAATTCACCGTTACTCATAACATTAGCAATTATTGTGTTCGGTGCATTGCTTGTTGCTACATATCAGCACTGGTCTAAACTTTATTCAGTGTTACCGGAACGATTCAGCTTAAATCACGGTTATGATTTCTTACTGAAACATTCGCAAACAACAAGTAAATCGATCAATCAATTTTTAGTCTTTAAGACGATTCGATTTAGTATGTCTGCCATTTTAGTGACCTTAATCTTAATGACCGTTTATGTATTTATCAATCATTCGGTCGCGATTAACTTTAAATCGTTGAGTACAATTCAACCGTATGAAATGATACTTGTCGGTATTATATTAATTGCAACAATCATGATATTAAAAGCACAATCCCGTTTATTTAGTATCATCATGTTAAGTGCGATCGGTTATTCTATTGCATTACTGTTCGTCTTCTTTAATGCGCCGGACCTAGCATTAACACAACTTGCAATCGAAACAATTTCAACGGCATTATTCTTAATGTGTTTCTATCATTTGCCGAAACAATATCGCCATAAAGAAAGTGCTACATTTAAACTCACAAACTTTGTGATTGCACTGCTAGCTGGAATTTGTGTCACGGTTATCGCACTCGCTGCTTATAGCAATAAGTTATATCCATCCATAGCTGACTATTACATTAAACATGTATACGATTTAGCTGCCGGAAAGAATATGGTTAACGTGATATTAGTTGATTTCCGTGGCTTTGATACTTTATTTGAATCAAGCGTATTAGGTATTGCCGGCATCGGTATTTACACATTAATCAGATTAAGACAGAATCGAGGTGAACATAATGAAAAAACAAAATAATGACGTCATCTTACAGTTTTGCACGCTCGTCGTCTTTTTCATCATCATTATGTTCGCATTCGCAATATTTATGGGCGGTCATTATACACCTGGTGGCGGATTCGTCGGTGGTTTATTAATATCATCCGCTTTATTAATTATCTTGATTGCTTATGATATTAAGACGTTACTACATATCATACCAATTGATTTCAAAAAAGTTATCGCAATTGGTCTCATGTTTTGTTACAGTACGCCAATCATCAGTATATTACAAGGCAAGCCTTTCTTTACTCATACATTTGGAGATATTCATATCCCATTACTGGGTGCGCTACATCTCCATACGGCTGTCTTGTTTGATACGGGTGTAATGCTTGCTGTTATCGGCACGACGATGACAATCATATTAACGATTGGGGAGAGTGAATAATGGAAATATTAATGATTATTTTAAGCGGCATACTCGTGACGTGCGGCGTTTATTTAATTCTCTCTAAAAGTTTACTTAGAATTATTATCGGTTCATCTATTATTTCACATGCAGTGAATTTACTATTGCTTACAAGTGGCGGATTGAAGAAAGGTGCCTCACCTATTTATGAGAAGCATCAACAGGTGTACGCTGATCCTATACCACAAGCACTCATTTTAACGGCTATCGTTATTAGCTTTGCGGTCACAGCATTCTTCTTAGTGCTTGCCTTTAGAAGCTATAAAGAATTAGGCACTGATAATATTTCGGATTACAAGGGGGTGCCTGATGATGAATAATTTAATTGTATTCCCGATTATCATCCCTGCAATTACCGCTATCATATTAATATGCATCGGTAAAAAGCCTATTTTAAAGCGTATTGTCGCATTTTGCGGGACATTGATTACTTTGTTTATTACATTGTTTCAGTTTATACAAGTCTTTAATCACGGCACGATGGTTTTAACGCTCGGTAACTGGAAGATTCCGTATAGTATCGTACTTGTTTCAGATATGCTCAGTGCATTACTCGTACTCACAACAACACTCATTACCGTCATCATGATTTATTATTCATATCAGTCAATTGGTATTGAGCGTGAAACGTATTATTACTATACGTCTGTAATGTTTATGCTGACAGGTTTAAACGGTGCGTTCACAACTGGCGATATCTTTAATTTATTTGTATTCTTTGAAGTATTTCTAATCAGTTCTTACGTCATGATGATCATTGGCGGGACAAAAATACAACTGCAGGAAAGTATTAAATATATTCTTGTCAATGTCACAAGTTCAGCTTTCTTCGTATTAGCCATCGGAATGCTTTATTCGGTTATCGGATCATTGAATATGGCGGATATGAGCCATAAAATTCACGGCATACAACATCAAAGTATCATTGTTATTTGCGCGATTCTGTTTATCTTTGTATTTGCAACGAAAGCCGGCATGTTTCCTTTATACTTCTGGTTGCCTGGTGCCTATTATGCACCACCGATTCCAGTGTTAGCGTTATTTGGTGCTTTACTTACGAAAGTCGGGGTTTATGCTTTATACAGAACATACAGCTTATTCTTTAGTCAGACAGGTGTGATTGTGCACAATATCCTACTAATACTCGCACTCCTTACAATCATATTTGGCTGTATTGGTGCACTTGCTTATCACGATATGAAGAAGATAATTATTTATAACATTATGATCGCAATCGGTGTGATTATCGTCGGTCTTGTGCTCTTCACAAAAGATGCAACGATCGGTGGTATATATTATTTAATACACGATATGATCATTAAAGCGAGTTTGTTTATGCTCATCGGTATTATTATGAAAATAACGCATGAAACAGATATCCGTAAGCTTGGCGGCTTAATTAAAGATTATCCGCTTCTTGGTGTCACATATTTTATTGCAGCATTATCGCTTGCTGGTATTCCACCGCTGAGTGGCTTTTACGGTAAATATTTTATCGTTAAAGCTGCGATGCAGGAAGGTTATATTATTAGCGCAATCGTTATTTTATTAAGCAGTTTAGTAGTACTCTATTCTGTCATCACAATATTTTTACATGTATTTTTCGGAACAGGACAAACTTATGTTAAGCCTGCCATTAATAAAATGATGTTTGCTGCAGTGACAATGACGGTCATTGCGATATTGTTTGGAGTAATGAGCGAATCACTATATCCTGTAATTGAAAAAGCAGCGTTATCGATTCATTCACCTGAAACTTATGTCAAAGCGTTAGGAGTGAAATAATGGCTATACAAATGATGATTCATACCGGCCTCGTCATACTATGGTGTATATTAACAGGTTCTGTATCGTTCGGAAATATGCTCCTTGGTTATCTGTTTGGATTATGTGGCATATACATTATGCGCCCATTTCTTCCTGGCGGTTTTTATTTAGTGCCGTTTTTAAAGTTTATTCGATTAATGGGTATCTTTATTATCGAACTATTGAAAGCAAATATAAGTGTACTGAAGATTGTAATGGCGCCTAAAATTGATGTACAACCCGCTTTCTTTATGTATCCAACGGACTTACGGAAAGACTGGGAAATTAGTTTGTTATCTTTATTGATTACATTAACACCAGGGACTGTTGTCGTTGCGGTTAGCGATGACAACAGTAAACTCTATATTCATGCCATCAACTTTAGCGATTTAGAATCAGAAATTAAAGGTATTAAGCATTCATTTGAGGATGCGATAAAGGAGATTGGCGTATCATGACAAATGACATTGTAAATATCATCATTATCATCGCACTAATTATCGTCGCGTGTGCAATGCTAGGCATCGTTTATCGTGTCATTAAAGGACCAACGCTTGCCGATCGCGTCGTTGCACTGGATGCTTTAGGGATTTCACTTATGGCAATGATTGCGTTATTCTCTGTATTACTGAATACAAAATACTACATTAGTATTATTATGTTACTCGGTGTATTAGCATTTTTAGGTACTGCAGCATTTGCGAAATTTATGGAGAGAGGAGAAATCGTTGAATATGATAGACACAATCGTGATCATCGTTAGTATGATATTTATAATACTAGGCGCGTTACTTTCAGTAATCAGTGCAATTGGATTAATTCGTTTGCCAGATGTTTATACGAGAGCCCATGCAGCAAGTAAATCGTCAACACTCGGCGTCATGTTTATGATGTTCGGCGTATTTCTATACTTTCTTGGACGTGACCATCATTTTGAACCGACGTTATTACTCGCCATCTTATTTATATTCACGACTGGCCCTATTGGTGGTCATTTAATTATGCGTAGTGCGTACTATTCAGAAACACCGTATACAGAGACGACAGTACGTGATGATTTGAATATTGAGTAATAGAAAAGAAGAGGAATGGATTATTTTATCCTTTCCTCTTCTTTTTAATTGCTACGGTACAACGAGATGTTGAAAGTAGTCTATTCGCTTCGTCATATACTTTAATATCCCAAACATGTATCGTGTTGCCTTGATGTAATATATGTGCATGAGCAAATACTTCACCTGATTTCGCACTGGTAATATGATTCGCATTAATTTCAAGACCTAACGGAATTTCGTCGTCCGCAATTAGCAATGCTGAACCATATGAAGCAGCTGTTTCACACAACGCAACAGTCGCCCCACCATGTAAATAACCAAATGGCTGACGTACAACATCTGTAATTGGCATCTTCATAATCAGTGTTTGCTGATCAAAGCTCACTTTTTCAATATTAAAGTGTGTAATTAAACTCGGTATCGACAATAAATCTTGTGACATCGTATCCTCCATTGAGTGCTTTTTATTTATAATACCATTGCTGCAATAAATCCAAAAATAATTAACGGTATGTTAAATAGTAAAAATGTCGGAACACATGTGTCATATATATGGTTGTGCTGTCCATCCATATTCAGCCCTGCTGTCGGTCCTAAAGTGGAATCACTCGCTGGACTTCCTGCATCACCTAGCGCACCCGCTGTTCCGATAACTGCAATCATCGCCATTGTACTTAAACCAATCGCCTCTCCCATCGGAATAAAGATTGCCGCAATAACCGGAACGGTCGCAAAGCTTGAACCAATACCTAAAGTAACGATTAAACCGATAAATAACATCGCTATTACCGTTAATGATTTCGAACCGTGTGTCATCTCTACTAATGATTTCACAAGCGTTTCCACTTGTCCTGTTTCCGTCATCACACTCGCAAATCCATTCGCTACAAGCATCACCATACCGATATATGCCATTACTTTCATACCATCGATTAATTCATTATCAAGCTCTTTCCAGTCAAACTGAAATGAGATAAAGAAGATTAATATCCCGGTTAATGCCCCAAATATCATTGAGCCCGTTAATGTCTGAACAATAAATGTTCCTAATATCGCAACAATTGTTAATGTGACTAACAAAGGATTTAATTGTTCTGGTGGTGCTTTCGTAGTAAACTGAACATCTTTATACTCACGCTCTTTACGATATATAAAGAATGCAATGAGTAATCCAACGATAAATCCGAACGAAGGAATTAACATTGCTTTCCATATATCACTGAATTCAATTGCAACATGCGCTTTATCAAATCCTTTTTTAATAATACCGTGGAAGATATAACCAAAGCCATACGGTAATAATGTATATGGAAATGTTAAACCAAAAGTAATAATCACTGCAATCAGTCGTCTATCAATCTTTAATTCATTGAATAAACTGAGTAACGGTGGAACGACAATTGGAATAAATGCGATATGTATCGGAATTAAATTCTGTGAGAAACAGCTCAATATTAATAAAAATAAGAAAATAACTAATTTCGTGATAACACGTGTTTTCTTCGTGTTCTCCTGATTGAGTTTATCAATTATTTTTGCAACAAAATAATCGGTAATACCTGAATACGAAATTAAGGCAGCAAACCCACCAAGCAGTGCATAACTTAATGCAATCTCACTTCCATCTACAATACCACTACTAAATACTTTAATCGTCTTCTCTACACCTAAACCTGCAGTAATCCCGCCGGCCAATGCACCTAAAAACAAACTTAATACAACATTTAATCTAAATAAACTTAATATGACCATAATCGCGATGGCTAATAAAACTGCATTAATCACGTTACCCACTCCTTTAGTTCGCTAATGTACTACCATGTTAAAGCACAGTATCATTTTAGTCAAGTATTTCTTATGTAAATGAAATATACAATAAATAAAAAAACACATAGCATTGAAACTATGTGCTCATAATAGTGAAAAATATTTAAAACATTGTATACCCACTGCGTCTTAAATTTCGTATTACAAATCCTGCTGTTACTGCACCTACAAGTCCACCTGACAACATAATAATATCTGCTGGCATCAAATGTGTCAGACCTGTCCATAATTTATTAAATGCAAAAGCAGGCTTTAATATATAGTCCGCAGTTGAAATTTTATCAACAATCGCAAATACAACTAATGGATATAACGCGGTCATTATCCAAGTGGATTTCAGTAACATATTTAATATAAATGCGATGCCAAAGAACAATACAAAGAACAATAACGTTGATATAATCAACTGAATTAAAGCTGTCAAAAAGCTACCTCCTATGTGAACAAATGATAATGTGTATAATTAAATTTCTTTCCAGGAGACACAGTGCTCGTCAAAGTAATCGGTTCACTCATGTCGTTAAGTAAATGATGAATCATCGGCGAAACAGTATCATCTTGTAATATAGATTGTGGTGATCGCCATGCAACGATTTCAATTTCATCATTCGGCACTGTAACAGTAATTTGTGTCGATAAAGGTTTAACGAGAAATAATATCATGTTATCAGAAATTTCTTCTTTAATCACACCCGTACGTAAACCCATTATGCCAATTACTTCACCTTGAATCCCTGTTTCTTCGTACAGTTCACGTAATACTGCCTGATCTGCAGTTTCGCCATTGTCTACAAAGCCAGCAGGCGTGCTCCACATACCACGCATCCCACCGTACTGTTTCTTTAATAGTAACCATTCACCTTTTTCATTCATAACAATTGCATTAACACCTAACCATACTTTATCTCTCATCATATGTGCTCCTCGCTTACAAAAAAAGTGAGGCAGGCTTGTTACATGCCCTTCTCACTTTTAAGCATTTAATATTGTTTCAATATTAAAATTTACCTTTTTTATATGCAACACCTGCGCCACCAATTTTGAATAAAGCACGTGTATCGATTAATTTTTTCATGAATGCTGCTTTTTTACCTGTAATTTCTTTACCGAATACTACACCAACACCGTCATGAGAACCTAAAGAACACACTGTTCCTTTATCATCATAAGCAAAAGCTGATAATTTTTCATTGTTTAATAACTTTTGAATTGCTTTAGCAGTATATTCACCTTGTTGCATCGCAATTTGTGCAGTAGTTGGTAATGGACGTTCCCCGCTCATAACTGCTGAACAGTCACCGATAACGAAGATGTCATCATAACCGTCAATACGTAAATCATCACGTACAATGATACGACCACGTTTAACGCCATCAAATGATTCTTCCATTAATTTAGATCCACGAACACCTGCAGCCCAAATCACTGTATTAGCAAATAATTGTTCTTCCTGTTCGTTTACTTTTACAACGAAACCATTTTCGTTTGCAGCTACGATTGGTGTCGCAATCTTGAATTCAACACCACGTTTCTCTAAGAAGTTCATTACGTATTTCACTAAATCATCTGAGAACATTGGCAGCATTCTTGGCGCTGCTTCAACACATGTTAATTTCACTTTTGATTGATCAATGTTGTACTCTTTGCATAATGCAGGTACTTTCTCAACTAACTCCCCTAATAATTCGATTCCTGTAAATCCGGCACCACCTACTAAGATTGCTAAGTCTTTCTCATCTTTCTCAGTGCTACTAGCATAATGTGCGAAACGTTCTTCAATATGCGCTGCAATACGACGTGCAGTATTGATGTTTTCAATTTGGAATGCATGTTCTTTCATTCCTGTAATACCGAAAGTTTCAGATTCGAAACCTAAAGCTACAACTAAAATATCAAATTTAAATGTACCTTTCGTTGTTTCAACTGTTTTTTCATCTTTGTTGATTTTTGTTACTTCACCAACAACGAAATCGACTTTGGAATGATTTAAAACACTTGCGATTGGATATAAACAATCTTTATATTCACGTGTTCCAGCAGAAGCTTCGTGTAACCAAGTTGCTTCATAATGATATTCATTTTTGTTGATTAAAGTAATGTCGCAGTCTTGTGCTGAAACTAATTTTTGAAGTTTAGCTACAGTTTGTAAACCTGCATAACCTCCACCTAAAACAACAACCTTTTTTCTTTCAAATCCCATTCGTATTCACCCATTCTCAATAAATTTTTTAAGCATCAAATCATGTAGTCATTGATATAAAATGTGATTTTTGTCACAAAGTTATTTATGAATATTCCAACTTATATATTAAAACTTTTAAGCTATAAATACAAGTTAATTCTTATGAATTCATATACAGTTTTAACAATTTTCCGGTGTACCTGCAACGTCTTTCGTTCTAAACGAACTACCACATCCACATGATGCAATAGCGTTTGGATTCTCAATGGCAAATCCACCGCCCATCAATGATTGTTTAAAGTCAACTGTTGTCCCGTTTAATATCGGCGCATCTGCTTTATCAACTAACACTTTCACACCATAGAATGTTAGTACTTCATCATTCTCTCCAGCTGCTTCTTCAGCACTCATTCCGTATGATAGTCCAGTACAGCCGCCACCTTTGACAGAGATGCGTAACATCCCATTGGGTAAACCGTTTTTTTCCATCATTGACTTTACTTCATAAGCTGCCGCTTCTGTTAATATTATTGTTGACATAATAATTCCTCCTTAAAATAACCATGTTGCTTCAATATGCTGATAAATATTGGCTTTTAAAGCTTCAGGCGTTTCACCTGTCACAATATCGCCATTAACTAAGGCGTATAAACTATCACTACATTGTCCACAATACGTTAAACAACCATAATCTAATACATCTATATTCGGATCGTTAGAAAGGTCATCAAAAACACTTTGACTCCCTTTCGCTAAATTTGAAATACAAAACTCCACAATAGGATTCATTTACATCTTCCTCAATTATGATAACTTTTACTTATCATTTTATATTAGCGATTGTTATCGCTCGATTGATATAATCGCTATAATTTAATGTTAATCTATATTATAATTTAGATTAAAGAAAAACAATAGAACTTTGACTTACGAAGGGGATTAAAACAATGAAAAATTTAGTGTTACTCGGTGGGGGATACGGTAATATGCGTATTATGCAAAAACTTTTGCCTAATACATTACCAGCAGAATATAATATTACATTAATCGATAAGATTCCATTTCATGGTTTAAAGACAGAGTTTTATGCTTTGGCAGCAGGTACTGAATCTGATAAAGATGTGCGTGTAGAGTTTCCGCAAGATAAACGCCTTAATATTGTTTACGGTGAAGTTACACAAATTGATTTAGATAAACAAATCGTTTCTATTGGAGAGAATCATGTTGATTACGATGAACTTGTTATCGGATTAGGTTGTGAAGATAAATATCATAATGTACCAGGTGCTGAAGCGTTTACCTATAGTATTCAAACGATGACAAAAGCACGTAAAACGTATCAAGCGATTGCTGACTTACCATCAGGTGCAACAGTGGGGATTGTTGGCGCTGGGTTAAGTGGTATTGAACTTGCAAGTGAGTTACGTGAATCTAGAAAAGACTTGAATATTAAACTATTTGACCGTGGTGAACGTATATTACCAGCATTTCCTGAAAAACTGAGTAGCTATGTAAAGAAATGGTTCGATAAAAATAACGTCGAAGTCATTCCTAATTCGAATGTCGTTAAAGTGGAACCAGGAAAACTTTATAATAATGACGTATCATATGAAGTAGATATATGTGTATGGACAGCAGGTATTCAACCGGTTGAGATTGTACGTAATCTACCTGTAGAATTAGGTGACGGTAATCGAGTGAAATTGAATCAATTTCACCAAATTCCAACACATACAAACGTTTATGTCGTAGGAGACTGCGCATCATTACCGCATGCTCCGAGTGCGCAACTCGCTGAATTGCAAGCTGAACAAATCATCGATGTGATGAAGACAATATGGTCAGGTAATGCTTTACCTGAAGTCATGCCTGAATTAAAGCTACAAGGATTTATGGGGTCATTAGGAGAAAAAGAAGGCTTCGCTTATTTAATGGAGAAAACAGTGACTGGCCGATTAGCTCGTTTAATGAAATCAGGCGTATTATGGCTATATAAATATCATAACGGATAAAAAAAGCGATCAGCAACGTGATCGCTTTATTTATTGTAATGTTCTTCTACGAACTTTGTCACTTGAGGTAACTGAATGTAACCATCCGCAACGATTTCGTCGTCCATCGTGATTAATGGATAGAATAATTCATCGTTATTAATCTGCTCGATAATATTCTCGTCATGGTCTGTAAGATTTTCAGCTTGATTAATATCGATGTAATTGTAATTGAATTGTAAATCCGGAAATTTACGATTTAAATTCGGTTGAATCCAGTCGTAAATATCTTTAGATGTTGGTGCATTTACGCAACTAGCGCACACAACATCCGCCCCGTAAATGATAACATTTATCATTTATAATACATCCCCCTTTAAACTATTAATTTATTATGCTATATTGATTATACTAAAAAAGTTAGAGTAAACCACTACATTTACTCGAAAGGAGTTATCATGACAACTGAACAACAAACAATGTTTGATGCTGTTAATGAAGTATTAGAAAAATTACGTCCATTCTTATTAAGAGACGGTGGCGATTGCGAATTAGTAGATGTTGAAGACGGTATTGTAAAACTACGTCTTTTAGGTGCATGTGGAACTTGCCCATCATCAACGATTACTTTAAAAGCTGGTATTGAACGTGCGTTATTAGAAGAAGTACCAGGCGTCGTAGAAGTAGAACAAGTATTTTAATACGCTTTAAAGCCGGGACAATTTGTTCCGGTTTTTTTTATTTTTTTAAATACCTTAGCGAAATGAATGGATGATCTATGAAAATACCGTACACGCAACAATTATGACCTACTACTAATTTCTATTCCTAATGTTTGTAAACCTATGATATAATTTAGTTAACATATAATAGAGGAGGTTTTCAATTGAACTACGCAAAACAAGTCATTAACGGTTATACTTTAACGAAAGAAGAAGCATTGCAAATTCTACAAACACCAGATCATCATGTCCTTTCATTATTAAATGATGCATATCAAGTGCGATATCATTATTATCAGAATAAAGTAAAGCTCAATATGATTCTCAATGCTAAAAGTGGTTTATGTGCTGAAGATTGTGGTTATTGTGGTCAATCGATTAAAGTCGATAAAAATGAAACGGGTTGTACGCCCTATGCATTAGTTGACGAAGAAAAAATTATTCAAGGTGCTACAAGCGCGGTTGAAAATAAAATCGGTACGTATTGCATCGTGATGAGTGGTCGTAAACCTACTAACCGTGAAGTTGATCGTGTAACAAGTGCAGTTGAAACAATTAAAGAAAATCATCCCCAGCTTAAGATTTGTGCTTGTCTCGGCCTGACAAATGATGCGCAAGCGAAACAGTTAAAAGCAGCTGGCGTCGATCGTTATAACCACAATATTAATACGAGTGCGCGATATCATGATGAAGTCGTTTCAACACATACTTATGAAGATCGGGTGAACACGGTTGAAATTATGAAGGAAAACAATATTTCACCATGTTCCGGTGTCATTTGCGGTATGGGAGAAACGGATGAGGATATTGTCGATATGGCATTCGCATTAAAAGCAATCGATGCTGATTCAATCCCGGTTAATTTCTTACATGCAATTAAAGGGACAAAATTCGAAGATAAAGATGAACTGACACCAAATAAATGTCTCAAGATTTTATCACTATTCCGTCTCATCAATCCTACGAAAGAAATTCGAGTTTCAGGTGGTCGAGAAGTCAATCTTCGTTCATTACAACCACTCGCTTTATACGCTGCCAATTCAATCTTTGTCGGTGACTATTTAGTGACATCAGGCCAACCGAATAAAGCAGATTATCAAATGATTGAAGATTTAGGCTTTGAAATTGAATCCAATGCATTTGAACAATCTCCTTACAACATCGAAACAGTCGTTTCATAAAAAAATGTATGGCGTCACAAAAGGACGTCATACATTTTTTATTTCACCTGACTCACAGGTGATTTATCTTGTAATATTAATTCAGCATTCTTTATACATAGTTCTATCATTGCATCTCGTGTATCGACGGTTGCACTACCGATATGCGGCAATACAGTAATTCGATTATCAGTTAAGAATGGATGATCTTTACCGACAGGTTCGTTATTTAACACATCAACACCAGCCGCATAAATTGACTCACTTTGGATCGCTTCAAGTAAATCTTCATCTATAACGTGTCCTCCACGTCCGATATTAATGAATATTGCACTGGACTTCATTTTATTAAAAGCTGCCTGATTAAATATACCTTTCGTTTCATTAGTCAGTGGCGCTGTACATACAATGAAGTCACTCTTTTCAAGCAGCTCATCAAAACTGACATAATCCGCTCCTAGTTCAGCTGCATACTGACTTTCGCTGCGATTATGATATTGAATATGCATATTAATCCCTTTGCAACGTCTTGCAAGTGCTACTCCAATACTCCCCATACCATAAATGCCGACCGTCTTTCCGTATACATCAAGACCTGCAAGTAAATATGGTGACCAACCGACCCAGTTACCAGTCTTCACAAGTTCACTTGCTTCAACGATACGTCTCGCTGTTGTTAACATTAAAGTAAAGCCTAATTCAGCTGTCGTTTCAGTTAATACATCTGGCGTGTTGCACACGATAATACCTTTTGATCTGGCGTATTCAATATCGATATTATCATATCCTACAGCTAGATTGATCACCGCTTTAAGCTGTGGATTTCGATCGATAAAGTCTTTATCAATCTTATCGCTCAACATTGAAATGATAATTTCTTTATCTTTCGCCGCTTCTAACAATGCATTCTTAGGCATCGCCTTTATCGTCTCTGGATATACTTCCACTTCTGCTAATTGACGTAATCGCGCTATGAAATGGTCAGGAATACTTCTTGTAATCAATACTTTCATACTACTTACCTTCGTATATGTCGATAACTTCTAATAAATTCTTCACACTATACGTTGGTGGTACCGCTTCAGCCATTACTTGCTCATACGTTGATACACCGGTTTGGACATGTAACGTATCAATACCGCTATTAATACCACTCATAATGTCCGTCATGTATAAATCACCAATCATCACAAGGTCAGATTTATCCAGACCAATCATCTCTACCGCTTTATTCATAATTGTCGGCATCGGTTTACCGATAAATAACGGATCTGCACCTGTTGACACGGTAATAACACTTGTTAACGCACCATTACCCGGTAAGAAACCACGTTCAGTCGGAATAGAAGTATCTGGATTCGTTGAAATAAACTTAGCACCATTACGAACGGCTAAGCATGCTTTCGATAATTTCTCATAATTAATATCGACATCTAACCCGATAACGACATAATCAACATGCTCTTCATCTTTAATAACTAGACCTTCGTCTTCTAACGCCTTACGAATACCAGTACCACCAATAACATACACACTCGCACCAGGTTTTTCGTCTGCTATATATGAAGCCGTCGCCATCGCGCTTGTGACAACATTATCTGCATGTGCAACAAATCCCATTTGTGATAACTTTTCTGCAACTTCATCTGGTCTTTTCGATGCATTATTTGTGACGAATAAATATGGTAAATTGTGATCCGCTAAATATTGAATAAATTCTTTCGCACCCTCGATAATACGAGTACCTGCATACATCGTGCCATCTAAGTCTAATAAATACCCTTTATATTTTTTCATTTTTTCTGCCCTTTCCGAAAGCTGATACGGGTCCTAATTCATTTGCAATAAACGTATCAACGTCCTCTTTAAATTGTTGATAAGCTTTTATATTATCCATAAATAGTCGCTTCACTGCTGCGTGATCAATGGCCGTATACGTTCTCACAAACGATTGACGCGACGGTAACGTATTGCTGATCGCAATTTTAGATTCAGGAGAAATCACCTTTTCCATTTCTAAAATATCAATTACATCTTGGTAACTACCTGGGTCACGCATTACAAATCCATCAATAACCATATTCCCCACATCAACGACTGCTTCGATTAACATATGGCATATTCGCTCTAATGCAAATCCTTCTGCATGTTCAACTTCATGGGATAATTGATTAATATAAACTAACTTTTCTTCTAACTCATCTCGATCTACAAAATACATGTCATCGCCTCCAATGCTATTTTATCAAATTTTGAAAAGTAAAACACAACATGTATAATAAAATTAATGGAGGAATGATGAATGATAGATATGTTTTTATATGATGATACAGAGAAAGCCAATATTCGATTCGTAAGTTTTGTCGGTGAAAATCGTCACGATTTAGCTTTAATACAAACAGATAGACATTATGGTAAAACAATCATACTTAATACACAATCCAATAAATTTGGTATTATTGGTCGTGATGACTTAGCAGAAGAAGGATATATCGCGCATGTGTTCGGCATTAGTGAAGCCGATGCACAAGAAATTACGTCCTTTTTGGAAGACGTAATACATTAAAAAATCACCCGAAATATTATTTCGGGTGATTTTTACTAATATATTAATGATTGAACTTATTGACAGGCATGTCAGGATATTTACCTTGCATATGGAGAATCATTGCAGCATCCGCAAATGCCCAACCTTCCCATCCAATATGAACCGCATCTTTAATAACATATGGCATATAATCCATACCTGACATATCATACGTTTTAAACCCATATTTATAAATATGGTCATTAATCTTCTGATAAACAGGTTGTCTTCTTTCATATGGTAAATTAATATGGTCATACCACTTACCATTTACAGGCAATACGATAAATAACGGATCAGCTTCTGCTTCTTTTAATGCTTCAAGTAATAAATCTAAATCATCAAATTCCTTTGAGTTAATAAAAAATTCATTATTTCTATACAATTTCTTTTGATGATGTAATATTTTTTTATAATACGCGTTATCCATACCATAAATATTATTCGTCGAATGATGCTTACCGTATTGCTCAGCGATTTGATAAATCTCATCCCAGCTCTTACCTTTAATATCAACTGTTTTCGAACGTTGTAACACATTATTCGATAACATTAATACCGATTTAACAGCATCATTTTTCTTCATTAAATTATTATAAATCTTTTCTTCAACCGTTAAATTATGACGATCACCGTCATTGGCATAATATTCTACTAAGCGCTTATCTTTCGTGGCAGTAAAGTCCATTAAACGACGACTCATTTTCTGTTTAAACGCTTTTGAAAGATGTTCATTGTTAAGTAAATCATCTAATTGTAACTCTGAATAACGTGCTGAGAAGTTATTGTCGTCGACACCTTTATCTGTAAACCATTGTGGAGAGATGATAATCGCAAGTTTCTTACCTTTGATTTCACCTACTTTGCTACCAATATTGATAGCATGAATGATATCAGTCGATCCACCAGTCCCAATTAAAAACGGCTTCTTACCCGTATCCATTGCTTTGAACATATGAATGGGGTGGAATGGATCTGGTTTCTCAAGCTCACTTGATCCTAATATTGGATAGTACTCTTGTGACTTAAATAAATTCTCCTGAATGACACGACCTTTAAACGTCGTGTCATTTAAATTTGCACCGTCACTTGTCGTTACCTTTAACGGCGACTTCTTGCTGATTAAATCAGGTGGCAGGCAAATAAACAGGAGAAATATTGCGATACTGATTATGGCAGGAATAAATTTCTTCACTTATCTTAACTGCTCTAATTCAGCAACAATCATATTTGGTGTAGCCCATGCATCTCTATCAAAATCAGTAATCGTCACATCAATATCAAGGCGGTCATTCAATACCATTAATAAGTTTACAGTTGCAAATGAATCTAAAATACCTTCGTCAAAAATACGTACATCTGGATTCGTTTTTACGATATCATCTTCTGCTACTTCTGCAATTACATCTAATACTTCATCTCTAAAATTCATTATTATTCACTCCTAAAATAGTTTGCCTGAGAAAATTAAAAATCCAAATGCTACGATATGGAATGTAACGATAATACCGATTACATCCATCACTTTCACTGGAATTTTCACAGGGTGTTTCTTCTTCCATTGTTCATAGTAACCGTACAACACAAATAGTATACCATGATATAAACCATATAAAATATAAAACCACTCGATACCATGCCATATCCCCATAACCATAAAGTTAATCATAAACCCTATGTTCGATACTAACAAGTTATTTTTAATATATTTTTTCTTTGACATAAAGAATACGAAACGCATATAAATCATGTCTCTAAACCAGAACGATAAAGACATATGCCATCTGTTCCAGAAATCTTTAATGTTCTTTGATAAGAACGGCTTGTTAAAGTTTTGTGGCGTTTCAATACTTAATAAATAACTAAATGCAATTGCAAATAAACTATAACCTGCAAAGTCAAAGAATAAATAGAACGAATAGGCATACATATAAGCGAGTTTATAAAGTAATGGGTCTGTCGCAAAATGTAAGTTGCTAATAATATACGTATTTATTAAATACGCAATAACATACTTATATAAAAAGCCCATAAAAATATAATGAATCGCTTTATGTAGTAACGTACTATAACGTTCTTGCGTTAATGGCTTCGATTCATCTTTTAAGAAACGCTTATAACGATCAATCGGTCCTGACGAAATCGTCGGGAAAAATAATAAAAATCTTAATAAATCATAGATTTTTATTGATTTAATACGTTTATCACGAATTTCTAAAATAATTTGAATACATTTAAACATAATATACGAAATACCAAGGAAACCGAAAATCGCTTTTATAGGTGTATCATGAAATGTCCACGATGATAAGTGAAACATTGAGCTTTGTAATACTTTAACGACGGCTAATGGCAATATTGATAAACAGATCATCAATATAAAGATAGGTAATGTATTCTTTTTAGCAGCAATCTTAATATAAAGTTTAATTAAAATACATTGGAATGCTACAAAAAACGCTAAGCTCATGAAAGAATACGATAAATAAGGTATACCTAATATATGTTTATGGTTATCTTTAAATATTATTGCAATCATAATCACCGTTGCAATAAAGTTTAAATGTATATTTTTCTTACCAAACAAACCATAAATGATAATCGGCAGCAACACAGCAAATGCTATAAAGAAGAACGGAAAATCACCATATGGTATCATAGGCTTTCCTCTTTCAATTGTTTGCGGTCAACTTTACCGTTTGGTGTCATCGGAATAACATCATGTGCTACAAATTTCTTCGGTATCATATAGGTAGGTAACGTTGCTGATAATGCTTCTTTTATGTCATCGTTCGTTACGTCATCTGCTTTAACGATATGCGCAACTAAATAACTTACTTTTCCATTCTTCTCGATTGGTGTAACGACAGCCTGACTAATCCCTTTAATTTCAGAAATCACATGTTCAATTTCTTCAAGTTCCATACGGTAGCCGTTCAGCTTAATTTGGAAGTCTAGTCTACCATTTACAAACAGATAGCCATCTTTCAATTCCCCTGCATCACCTGTACGATACACACGTTGTCCATCTTCTTCATAGAATTGCGCTGATGTCTTCTCAGGTGATTTCACATAACCAATACTTACAGCATCACCTTTAATAAGGATTTCTGATGATTCAGAAATAGCAATTTCAACACCAGGACGTGCAGCTCCTACAGGTAACGGATTAAATGTATTTAGTACCTCTTGTGTAACTTGAATACCTGTCACCGCAACAGTCGCTTCAGTTGGTCCATAAGTGTTGTAAATGTAGCTTTCTGAGAACTTATTAAATAACGTTTGTGCCGTTTTATGTTTAAATAATTCGCCACAGAAGTAGAAGTATTTCAAGTTTGGATGTGAGGACTGTTCAAATTCCGGTAATAATAAACACATTTCCAGGAATGATGGCGTCGACACCCAAGCTGAAATTGGATATTGCTTTAACACATTATAAATTTCAATTGGTTTCTTAATCATATCTTTATCAATCATGACAAGTGCACTACCCGTAACAAGTGAAGGATATACTGCCATAACCGATAAATCAAATGAAAGTGGCGCCTGGTTTAACCAGTAATTTTCATTTTGATGGTCATATAAACTTTCCATCCAGTTTGTAAATTCATCTAATGATGACGCTAATATTTCAACACCTTTTGGCGTTCCAGTTGATCCAGAAGTGAATATTGTATATGCCACATCTTGCGCAGTAATATGTATAACACTTTCTTCAGAGGGTTGAACATCAACTGGTTGAATTAATGTGCCGTTAAATGCAGGTCGTGATTCTTCTGCATCTAACATGAAATCTGGCTCGATGACTTCAATCATCTTCGAAATTCGGTCCATTGGTATAGATGTATCAATAGGTACATAACCATTCCCACTTTTAAGTCCGGCAATCATCCCAACAAGCATCCATTTAGACATATGACCGTAGACAAAGATAGGTTTTTGACTTTGTTCAATCATCTTGCTTAAACCGCTACTTAAACGTTCTAACTCTCCAAATGTCATTTGTTCATCTCTATGGATGAAACAAATACGTTCAGGTTCATTTTGTGCAAATTGTGTAATTCTTTTTAGTATATTCATTGCAAATCTCCATTTTTAAAATTCATTGTAAATAAAATTGTTTTCTACTGAACCGCCTGCGTAAATCCAGAACAACGCAAACAGTATTGCTAAGTAAAGAAAAGTTAATCCTACTAATTTCAAATTTTCTTTTGTAGTTTCTTTCATGAATCGGAACATCTCCTTTTTGCCATAATGAGATTATAGTAATATTACAGAAATATTTCAATAGATATATTGAAAAAATATACATTATACACAATACATCTTCTCCACATATATTGAAAACCGCTATAAATCAACGTTTCAGAAAAATTAACAAAATCGACATATTTACTAATTAAACTCATTATACCATTAATAGGATATTATATTACAACATTATTAAGATAGTGAAGCTATAGATTTACTTTCTTTGCTGCTTATTAATATAAAGTTGTTCTACTAAATGTTCACAACGTTTCGGATCTTCTTCTAGTATTAAGTGCGAAGCGACGATGATAGTTTGTTCTTTATTAAACCATGCCGTGACATCTACACCATTGAGCACACCTCTTATTCTGAAGTATCCTTTCTTCACACCAAATCCGAAGCGATAATCTTGTACATAACGTTTGCTCGGTTCAATTAATGACTGTTTCGTGTCAGCATCAAGCACTTCATTATTAACAAATGCCTGACATAGACGATCAATATCATGTAATGTCATATACATATTTCCTGCACCATAATATTGTACAAGCGGCTCTTCATACGTTGCACATAACGTATGCTTCACTTTTGACATACCGCCAACCGTATAACCTTTCGCTTCATCGTAAAAATATGATTGATACATCTTTAACGGACGTAAAATATGCTGATAAATATTTTCTTTGTATGAATATTCCGTAACAATCTCAATTATTTTAGATAGTAATATATAATTCGCATCATTATATTCATATTGACCAAACTTATCAGCTTGAAATGAGTCCTCTAAAATATATGCAATACATGTTTCATATGTTGATAAATTTCCAGGATGATATGCTTTCATGCCACTGCGATGTAGCAGTAAATCTTCTAATGTAACTTTATCGCTATTGATGTCAGGAAAATAGCGTTTAACTGCGTCTGTTCTATTTAATATGCCTTCACTTTCTAACTGAGCAATGCGAATACCCGTTAAAAATTTCTGAATTGAACCCGTTAAATATAAACTATCATCTGTGATGAGACGACGATCACTTTGGCTTAAATAACCCACATTATACTGACTGTATTGTTGCTGATGTCTTATCCATATACTTCCGGAAAATGTCTCATCATTTATCATCGGTTGAATTGCACTTAAACTTCTCATTTGTGTCGTTTTGACACGCTTAAAATAATGTTCAAACTTCACAGGTACCCCATGATACATACATGTCGCAATATATCGCATTACGGTATTCAATTTCATCTGTTTCCCTCACTTTCAACATAACGATAATTATACAAAAAATAAAGTAGAATCGGAAATGATAACACGATTCTACTTTTTATTTCATTATTATTTCAGGAAATCTTTTAATGTCTTATTATGTGTGATAACTGGTTGTTGCGGCGATGGAGTATCTTGCTCTTCAACTTGTTCAAAGTCATGCCTTGCCAGTTGAACCTCTTCTATCGGTTCGGCAAAAGACAGTTCTGGTGCTTCAACAGCTTCTTTTTCAGCCATTTCAACTGTTTCAGTCGATTCAATCGTATCAATTGTTTCCGGTTGAATCAATTTCACAATTTCATGTTCAGATAATCGTCTTAATATAAAATAAGCACAGCCGAAATTGCAATATTCTAATAAATAATCCTGTATTGAAGAAAATCTTTTACTAACATCCGTACCTTTTTTTCGATCGTCAAAAAATCCCTTTAACCTTAACTGTTCAAAACCAATATCCCCAACGATATACGGATAGCGGTCGAGTATTTCTGAATAGCGTCCTTCAAACATTTCCTGATTAAACGCATCTTTATGGTTCTCTATTACTTCAAAATAATGTTGATTCAATTGAATGATCATATGTCACCTACTCGCTCGCTAATTCACCTAGTCTATGTTTTTCTTTTGCTGCCGCATTCACTTGCTCATCTGCATGGTATGAACTACGTACCATAGGTCCAGCTTGACAATGTTTAAATCCTTTTTCCATCGCAATTTTGCGTAATTTACCGAATTCAAGTGGTGTATAGTATTTCTGTACTTTTAAATGTTTACGTGTCGGTTGTAAATATTGACCGATTGTCATAATATCAACATCGTTTGCACGTAAATCATCCATGACCTCTAAGATTTCTTCCCAAGTTTCACCTAAACCTACCATTAAACTTGATTTCGTCGGAATATCCGGTTGTAATTCTTTAGAACGACGTAACACTTCTAATGAACGATCATATTTCGCACGCGCACGCACTCTCGGTGTTAATCGACGTACAGTTTCGATGTTATGGTTTAAAATATCTGGACGAGCATTCATTAATCGTTCCCAGTTCTCAAAGCTTCCCCCCATATCTGACGGTAACACTTCAATTGTAGTATAAGGATTTACTTCACGTACTTTACGGATTGTCTCAGCATACACTTCTGAACCTCCGTCTTTAAGGTCATCACGGGCAACCGCAGTAATTACGACGTGTTTTAAGTTCATTAAACGTACTGATTCCGCTACACGCTCTGGTTCATTTAAATCAAGTTCATTCGGTAAACCTGTTTTAACCGCACAGAAACGACATGCACGCGTACAAACTGCACCTAAAATCATAATTGTTGCTGTACGACGTTCACCCCAACATTCATGAATATTCGGGCATTTTGCTTCTTCACATACCGTATTTAAATTGTGCTCACGCATCATTTTCTTTAAACCTGTATAGTTCTTATTCGTGTTTAATTTTATTTTCAGCCATTCGGGCTTTCTTAAGATCTCTTCATTCTTCGTCGCCAATTAAATCCCTCCAAGTTAATTATTCTACAATTATAACATAAACAGACTTAATTGAAATTCTTACATTTCAATGTTTTATGAATTGTATTCATTATTTTCAATCGCTGTTTTCATAATATCTCTTAAAAATTCCGGCATAAAATATTCTTTTTCATTTTGTACAAATTGCGGGAAGAATCGGCCAAAAGTATACATATCTAATGTAGCCAGTTGATACGTTTTATGGTTATCAATTTCTTCTGTACCAATAAAATATCGTTGCTGTGATTGTATATACCCAATGTTATGCAGCACGTACATACCAAAAATATCGCCTCTAAAACCAAATCCTTTAACAATTTCATCACGATAAGCATGTTGCTGACTCATATTAATTACTTCTTTTAATTCTCTGCCCGTTAACGTAATACGAACCGGATTAATGGGATGCGGCAACATTTTATGTAAATCGTATTGTGTCAATGCATGTCCTGTATATCCGTTCACAATCAAACCAGAGTTAATTAAAGCCCCATCACTGTTCGTGAAATCCATTAACTTTTGTGCAAGTAAATATGTTGTATATGACGCACTATATAAACGTCGTGGAAATTCAGTGTAACGATCTGTTATCTTATGTGCGAGTAATACCTTACCTTTTGCATAATAATCATCTTCCGTATTGCGAATATCATCTGTATTAATCAGCCGAGCACTTTTGCGTTTCAGTGTATGGCCATCAAACGATAACGTTACTTCACCTAAATATTCACCATATCGCCCTGCTGCTCCGATGAGGACACCATTCACCATTTCACCATGTTCAAAATAATGATGCGTATGGGCACCTAATATTAAATCAATTTCAGGATGACTTTCTGCGAGCGTACGGTCAAAGAACTTGCCTAAGTGACTCAGCACAATCACTACATCAACAGATGGGCGTATTGATTGAATTTCTGTTGCAATGGCTGACATCGGATCAGTGACATCCCAGCCTAATGCCTTATAAAACGGTGTAAATTCAGCTGTCGCACCGATAATACCAAATTTAATACCATGCTTTTCAATGATTACAGACTTATCAATATGATGTGGCAGCTGACCTTGTTCGTCGTATAGATTACAGCACGTAACTTTAAAGTTGGCCTCCTGATATAAACGATTAAAGTCTTCAAAGTTTAAAGTAATTCCTTCATTATTACCAATCGTCACAACATCAACCTGCGCTTCATTGAGTAATGCAATATTGGCTAGTCCTAAAGTTGCTTCAGTATAGGGATGACTTCTATCAACGTGGTCACCTAAATCTAAATATAAAATATTATTCGCTTCAGATTTTATATCTAATATATAACGTGTTATTTTCTTATAATTGGATAAATAACTATGTATATCGTTCGTATGAAATATTTTAATATCCATGTATTCGCCCCCTATTCCTGGTTAACCGATATAACTTTTAATGATTAAATAAATACCCAGTAACATTAATATCATGCGCAACATGAACACTACTGTTGCAGATTTCATGCGCTTGTTAATTTGCACACCAATTTTAGCACCGATAAAGCTTGCTATAATAAGAATTATGGCATAAGACCAAATAATATTCCCTTGTAGGATATGACTCGCTGCCCCACTAACACTTGATACGAATATCATAATCATACTTGTACCGACTGCGATATGCGGTGGAAATCTAAATATAATAATCATAAGTGGCGTCATTAAAGCACCTCCACCGATACCAAATAAACCGGTTAAACACCCAACAAGAAATGTCAGAATGATAGCTGGTATTGGTGCGATACTATAATAAAACGTAGTACCTGTAATATCGGTAAATGATTTTTCGTATTTGGGATTCTGGAAGAATTTGATTGGCTTGATCTTATCGCGTACCATTAATACGATACTCATAATGATTAAGAAAATACCAAAATATAAATTAAATCGATGTATCGTTAAATATTGACTCATATGTGCACCGACTAACGCACCTGGAATAATACCAATCATAAAGATGACGGCATTTTTTAAATCTGCTTGTTTATTTTTCAAATATCCAAGCGCTGCGGATAATCCTGTAGAAATAAGAATTACCGTTGATGTTCCGATTGCCTTCTGTGGTGTGATACCGTCGATTAATCCGATTTCCATCCCTAAATAAATGAGCGCAGGTACGATGATAATCCCCCCACCAATACCTACGATTGAACCGATAATACTTGAAAATAATCCTAATATAATTAATACAATAATTGCTGACGTACTCATTTCGACACTTCCTAAAATAGTTTTAATTGTTTAAAGTTTAAACCGCTATATTCAATATTTAATATTTCACACATCCGTTTAGCGTTCCCTGCTGCATGTCCTCCGGAATTGTTGTTAAAGACGACATAAACATTTCTAGCTTTCTTATTTAATATTTGGAGTTCTTTCGCCAATGATTGCAATTCATGTTCGTTATAATCATATAAATAACGAATATCATGCCATTCCTGATCTGTCATATCCTTTTTCGTCCAACCAAATGCATTTCTTCCATGAAAGCGCACAAGTGCATCTTGATGCGTGATGCGGTTTACGAAAGGAATGCAACCATGTCCTGCTTGCGGTTCATCGCACACCGAATGCATCACACCTTGCTCATATAGAAATGTCAACGTATGTTCTTTCATATCATCTGTAAACCAGCTGTCATGTCGAAATTCTATGCTGATTGGAAATGCTTTAAAATGATTAATTAAATACATCATATAATTAATATGCGCTGTCGTGCAATCAAACCACGGTGGAAATTGAATAAGCAAACATCCGAGTTTATTGCTTCCATGTAATGGCTGCAACATTGCTTTAAATTGATTAATGAGTTGCTCTCGATTATCCGCGAAATCTTCAACCGAAGCATGTCCCGTCAATGCCTGATGAATCTTAACAATAAATTTGAAATTATCTGGAGTCTCTTTTATCCACTTTCTAATATTGCGTTCCGGTTGCACAGCATAATACGATGCATCAAGTTCAACAATCGGAAAGTGTGCGCCATAATGATAAAGCTTGTCCTTTTTATGAGTGAGATCTGCATATAATGCATCATGATCTCCCCATCCTGTTAATCCGATATAAATCATTTCATCACCTATCCGTATTTTAACACAAAAAACGAGGCCCTTTTAAAATAAGGAATCCTCGTCTGTTAAAATATTTTACGCTGTAATAAAAATAAAAATGTGAGTAACATCATGACTAATGCCACGCCTATCGTACCCATCCATCCCATTGCCGGTAACGTCACATTCATCCCAAAGAAACTAAACACAAGCGTCGGTAACGTTAAAAATACTGTAAATAAAGTTAACACTTTCATAATATTGTTCATTTCATTACCAATAAGCGACGAGTAAGAACCTGTAATACTTTCTAAAATTCTCGTATATAATTCGGTCGTATTTAATGCTTGCGTATTTTCAATCATTAAATCTTCAAGTAGTTCTTTATCTTCATCGTATAGTTTAATTGACCTTGATCTGAATATTTTCTTAATCGTGTCGCCATTGGCTGTTAATGATGTTAAGAAGTAAACTAATGATTTTTCAATTTCCATCAGTTCATATAATTGTTTGTTCGTTAAGGAATGACGTAAATTACTTTCTATTTTCACACGCTCTCGGTTAATTTTTTTAAGGGTATTATTAAATAATGTTGATACGATTAATAATACTTCCAATAAAAATCTAGATTTCATGCGCAAATCAAATTTACGATTAATTAATTTATTAAACATTTCATGTGGATGCGAACAAATTGTAATAATGTAACCTTTACTTAGTATAATGCCTATAGGTACTGTAATATAAGATTCCGTTTGTCTTATATTTTTGTCGAGTATCGGAAAGTTGCTAATGATAAGGGTACTATTTGTTTCATCATCATACTCAATACGTGCACTTTCTTCCAAATCCAGTGGATCTTCAATAAATTCAATCGGAATATTAAAGTATTCTGCAACTTCCTCCATCTCATCACGTGACGGCTGAATTAAGTTCACCCAATTATTATATTGAAATTTATCAGATTTTATTAAAGTCATATCTTCTGAATTGACATATGTCGTAATCATGAAATGCCCTCCTCTCTATAATACTTAAATAGATTAACCTATATTTTGTTTAAAAGCTACATTTAATAGATGGTTCAATATAAAAAAGTGACCAGCATCACTGATCACTTCAATATTACGTATTGATAATTTGCTTTATTTCAGTAATTTAAAAATTTCGCGCGCAAGTTTCTCATTATTCGGTATGTCTTTTTCTTTTTGTTTATTCGTTGCTACGACTACGACTTTGTTTCGATTAAATAATCCGACAAAGTCTGTCCCGAAAAAGTAACCGCGCGTTCGATAAAATCCTTTCTTCAAATAAAAACCGTAGCGATAATTTGAATCTGTATTGAATATCGAAGGCGCAAATAAGTCATCTAACTGCTGCTGATTTAATACTTTATTCTGCATTAAATAATTTAAAAATACACCCATATCTTTTGGTGACATATAAATATTACCTGCCCCGACAAACTTATCTAAACCAAACGGTTCAATCTCTTCCCATTGATTGTTAACATCAGTTAATCCCTTCACAAAGAATGGTCTTAAATTGTTATCGTCAAAGAATCCAGATTCTTTTAAATGATACTTATTAAAAATACGCGCTTCAACATTTTCTTGATATGTTTTGTGTGTAACATTTTCAATGACTTTTGCCAGCAAAATGTAGTTGGCGTCATTATATAAATACGATCCATAAGGTACAGGTCCGAAGCCGTTTCTGTTAATTTCAGCAACAGATGCATCTAAGCCATGATAATGACCGGTATTGGCATACTTTACAAGTCCAGAACGATGAATGATTAAATCTTTAATTTTTATCTGTTTTAAATCAAAGTCAGGAATATATTGTTGTACAGCTGCATTGACGTCAATTTTACCACTATCGACCAATTGTTTCGTAATAATGCCTGTAATTAATTTTTGACTTGAGCCGATTAAGTACATGCTTTTCTTGCCAAATTTTTCTTTTTGCGCCGCATCTTTAAAGCCATATGATTGATCAACAACAGTCTCATTATTATATGTAATATAAACACTACCATTGTAGTTATATTGTTTGATGAGTTGATTTATTTTATCTCTTAATGTGTCATTATGGCTTACTTTAAATCCTTTCGTATAAGATTGTGCTGATATTTGTGCTGTTCTTTTCTGTTCTAAATAATCTTTACCAAATAATTGAAAGAATACTGCACTCCATAATATGACGATGAACAAAACAACAATAAACTTTTTCATACATACCTCTTATATAATTTGATATATTACAAATTTAAACCTTTGCATGTTTATAGTCAATAAATTGTAATATTAAATCGTTTATTCATATAAAAAGAGTTAAAAATGTTTATCCAACATTTTTAACTCTTTTCTTAATATTTAATGTAATTAACATAACGGATTGTTAATTAACCAATAGAACCTTCCATTTCAAACTTAATTAAACGGTTCATTTCAACTGCGTATTCCATCGGTAATTCTTTAGTGAACGGCTCGATGAAGCCCATTACGATCATTTCTGTCGCTTCTTCTTCAGAAATACCACGACTCATTAAGTAGAATAATTGCTCTTCAGATACTTTAGAAACTTTCGCTTCGTGTTCTAAAGAAATATTGTCATTTAACATTTCGTTGTATGGGATTGTATCTGATGTAGATTCGTTATCCATAATTAATGTATCACATTCGATATTTGAGCGTGCACCTGTTGCTTTACGTCCGAAGTGAACGATACCACGGTATACAACTTTACCACCTTGTTTAGAAATCGATTTAGAAACAATTGTAGAAGACGTGTTTGGTGCCATGTGCATCATTTTCGCACCAGCATCCTGAACTTGTCCTTTACCTGCTAAAGCGATTGATAATGTCATACCACGTGCACCTTCACCTAATAAGTAACATGCAGGGTATTTCATTGTAAGTTTAGAACCAATGTTACCATCAATCCATTCCATCGTTCCGTTTTCATAAACGAAAGTACGTTTCGTAACTAAGTTGAATACGTTATTCGCCCAGTTTTGAATTGTTGTATATCGGCAGTATGCATCTTTCTTAACGATGATTTCTACTACAGCCGAGTGTAATGAATTCGTTGTGTAAACTGGAGCAGTACAACCTTCAACATAATGTACGCTTGCGCCTTCATCAACGATGATTAACGTTCTTTCGAATTGACCCATATTTTCTGAATTAATACGGAAGTATGCTTGTAAAGGTGTTTCTAATTTAACACCTTTTGGCACGTAGATGAATGATCCACCAGACCAAACGGCTGAGTTTAAAGCTGCAAATTTATTATCTGCAGGTGGAATCACTTTCGCAAAGTGTTCTTTAAAGATATCTTCATTCTCACGTAATGCTGAATCAGTATCTTTAAAGATAATGCCTTGCTCTTCTAAATCTGTCTGCATATTGTGGTATACAACTTCAGATTCATACTGCGCTGATACACCTGCTAAATATTTTTGTTCTGCTTCAGGAATACCTAATTTATCAAATGTTTGTTTAATTTCTTCAGGAACTTCATCCCATGAACGTTCTGTATGTTCAGATGGTTTTACGTAATACGTAATTTCATCAAAGTTTAATTCAGATAAATCCCCACCCCACATTGGCATAGGCATTTTGTAGAATTGTTTTAAAGATTTTAATCGGAAGTCTAACATCCATTCAGGTTCATCTTTCATTTTAGAAATTTCTCTCACGATATCTTCTGTTAATCCTCGTTCAGAACGGAATATCGATACGTCTTTATCATGGAAACCATATTTGTAATCGCCAACATCTGGTGCTTGTTTAACCATTTCGTTCACTCCTTTTATTCTTCATTTTTCGTGCCACGTTCCAGCGCTTTCCACGCTAACGTCGCACATTTAATACGTGCCGGGAATTTCGCAACGCCTGAAAGCGCCTCGATATCCCCTGCATCTTCTTCTATTTCGTAGTCTTCACCAAGCATCATCTTTGAGAATTCATCACTCATTTTGAGTGCTTCTGCAATTGTCTTTCCTTTAATCGCTTCAGTCATCATCGAAGCACTCGACATAGAAATTGAACAACCTTCGCCGTCAAACTTGGCATCACGAACAACTTCATCCTGAATATCAAGCGTTAAGCGAATGCGATCGCCACACGTCGGGTTATTCATATCAATTGTTAAAGCACCATCTTCAATGACCCCTTTATTGCGTGGGTTCTTGTAATGGTCCATAATAACCGAACGATAAAGTTGGTCTAAATTATTAAAACTCATAACTGAAAAACTCCTTTGTTTCTTTCAGGCTTTGAACGAATGTGTCTATTTCATCTTTTGTGTTATAGATGTAGAAACTTGCACGTGCTGTAGATGATTGATTTAACCATTTCATTAACGGTTGCGCACAATGGTGCCCTGCACGAATGGCAATCCCATGTGAATCTAATGCAGTCGCTAAATCATGGGGATGAACACCTTGTAAATTGAATGTAATTAACCCGGCACGTTTGTCTGCTGCAGGACCGTATATTTCAACACCTTCAATTTCACTCATCTTTTCGTATGCATAAGCTGTTAATTCGTGTTCGTAAGCTAGGATGTTATCCATACCGACTTCAGTTAAATAGTTGATCGCTTCTGCTAAACCAACTGCTTCAGCGATTAATGGTGTTCCCGCTTCAAACTTCGTCGGTAATTCCGTCCATGTCGATTCTTGTAAACCTACAAAGTCAATCATATCGCCACCAAACTCTATTGGCTCCATTTTATTCAGTAATGCTTTCTTACCGTATAATGCACCAATACCTGTTGGGCCTAACATTTTATGACCACTGAATGCGAAGAAATCACAATCTAAATCTACAACATCGACTTTCATATGTGGAATAGATTGTGCGCCATCAACCACCATAATTGCGCCATGTTCATGTGCAATTTGTGCGACACTTTTCACATCATTAATCGTACCTAATACATTTGAAACGTGAGCCATTGCCACGATTTTTGTTTTATTCGTAATTGTTGCTCTTACATTTTCTAATGTAATCGTTCCATCTGCTTCCATTGGAATATATTTCAACACGGCTTTTTTACGTTTCGCAAGTTGCTGCCACGGGACTAAGTTCGCATGATGTTCCATCTGGGTGATGACAATTTCATCACCTTCCTGAACTGCCATATCACCATAACTCTGTGCCACTGTATTAATTGCAGTTGTCGTCCCACGTGTGAATATAATTTCTTCAAAATACTTCGCATTGATGAATGCACGAACAGTTTCGCGTGCATTTTCGTATCCATCTGTCGCACGCGTCCCTAAAGTGTGTACACCACGATGTACATTTGCGTTCATATGCTCATAGTAATATTTTGTTTTATCGATTACACTTAACGGTTTCTGACTTGTAGCAGAAGAATCTAAATAAACTAAATCTTTTCCATTTACTTGCTCACTTAATATCGGAAAATCTTTTCTGATTGCATCAATATTTAAATTGGTCATTTATTATCAAGACCTTTCAGAACGTATTTAATAATTATAATTTACCCATTACTTTTTCTTCGATAACATCTGTTAATTGACGTTTGACTGCTTCAATCGGTAATTCTGTAACAACTGGTGCTAAGAAACCATGAATCACTAAACGTTCAGCTTCCTGTTTAGAAATACCACGACTCATTAAATAAAATAATTGCATTGGATCAACACGACCAACAGATGCTGCGTGACCTGCTGTGACATCATCTTCATCGATTAATAGAATTGGGTTGGCGTCTCCGCGTGCTTTCTCAGATAACATTAAGACACGAGATTCTTGTTGTGCATCTGCTTTCGTTCCACCATGTTTAATGTGTCCAATACCATTAAAGATTGATGAAGCTGAATCTTTCATTACACCATGTTTTAAGATGTGACCTTCACTTGCTTTACCATATTGAATAATTTGTGTTGTGAAGTTTAATTTTTGTTCGCCACGACCTACAACGACAATCTTTAAATCACTCTTAGCGTTATCGCCATTTAAGTAAGTTGTATTGTCGTTAATTGTATCGCCGTCATTCATTAAGCCTAATGCCCAGTCAATTGTTGCATCTTTCGCTGCCATACCACGACGAATCACATGACCAGTGAATCCTTTATTTAAGAAGTCTACAGCACCGTACGTGATTTTAGCGTTATCTTTCGCGATCACTTCTGAAATAATGTTTAATTGTGCATCTTTCGTTTCAACTGTTGATAAATAGTTCTCAACGTAAGTCACTTCTGCACTTTGATCAGCAACGATTACTAAATGGTTAATAATATTTACATCTGCATCGTCATGTAATACTACGTATTGAATTGCGTTTTCTACGATAACATTGCGTGGAACGTAAACGAATAATCCACCGTTCATCATTGCAGCATGTAATGCTGTTAAACGATGTTCGTCAACTTTTACCGCTTCAGTCATATAATATTGTTTCACTAAGTCAGCATTTTCAATTAATGCTGTTTCAATATCTTTAATAATAACACCTTGATCAATTAAAGATTGTTCAACTTTAACTAATGCGGGAGTGTTATTATGTTGAACGATTAAGTTTTCAACATTGTCCATATCTAATAAGTTTTTAACTGCTTCTGGTAATGCGTCTGTTGAAGCATACACATCACTTTTAATATCTTTATGATGGACATCAAATACCCATTTATCTAATTTTGTTTTATCTGGTTTCGGCATTTCAATTGTATTGATTTTACCGAAAGCATCTACACGTAAATCTGTCATCCATGATGGTTCTTTACGTGAGCTTGAGAAATCTTTAAGTATCTCGTTCGTTACATCTATTGTGCTCATCACATTTTCCTCCTAGTTATTAATCAGGCTTACGCGTTTACAGTTTCATCTTGAATGTTTAACTCTTGTTTAATCCAGTCATAACCTTCTGCTTCAAGACGTTTTGCTAATTCTTCGCCACCTGATTTAACCACTCTACCTTGCATCATTACGTGTACATGGTCAGGTGTAATGTAGTTTAATAAACGTTGGTAATGCGTAATGATTAAGCAACCGAAGTTTTCGCCGCGCATTGCGTTAATCCCTTTAGAAACAACTTTTAACGCATCGATATCTAAACCTGAGTCAATTTCATCTAAGATAGCGAATTTTGGTTCTAACATCATTAATTGAAGAATTTCGTTACGTTTCTTTTCTCCACCTGAGAATCCTTCGTTTAAGTATCGTTGTGCCATATCTAAATCCATTTCTAAATATTCCATGTTTTTATCTAATTTCTTAATGAATTGCATTAAGTTGATTTCGTTACCTTCACCACGTTTCGCGTTAATTGCTGAACGTAAGAAATCAGCATTTGTTACACCAGAAATTTCAGAAGGATATTGCATTGCTAGGAATAGACCTGCTTGTGCGCGTTCATCAACTTCCATCTCTAATACGTTTTTACCGTCAAGTAATACTTCACCTTGTGTTACTTCATATTTAGGATGACCCATAATTGCTGATGATAATGTAGATTTACCAGTACCGTTTGGTCCCATAATTGCGTGAATTTCATTTTGTTTAATTGTTAAATTTACACCTTTTAAAATTTCTTTACCTTCAATAGACACGTGTAAATCTTTAATTTCTAATACTGATACCATGTTGAATTCCCTCCGATATATATAATAATTTCGTCTTATCTAGTTTATAATAATTTTAATCTGAGGTCAAAGACCTATGACTTAAATCACAGTCTTTATTATAACCTAATTCAGTCTTTTATTAAATTAAACGGGCTAACTTTTTTATACGGATTGAGAATATTACAATATTTATTGAAAATGAAAGCTTATAATAGGCTATCACAACCATTTGATATACAATAAAACTAATAAATAGAGGAGGCTATTATGTATATAATTTCAACGATACTCGCAACAATTGTGTGTATTGAACATGTTTATATTATGATGTTAGAAATGTTTTTTAGTGATTCTAAACGGGCTGCAGCAACATTCAATATTGAGCAAAGCTTTTTACAGGACGATAGAGTTAAGACATTATTTAAAAACCAGGGATTATATAATGGTTTTTTAGCTGCAGGATTAGCGTATGGATTATTCTTTAGTGCACACACACTAGAAATTACGACGATGTTTGTAATATTCGTTATCATTGCAGCAGTGTACGGAGCGATGACGAGCAGCAAAGGAATACTGATTAAACAAGGATTACCTGCATTACTTGCTTTAATTGCGATAATTATCTTTAATTAGAAAAAGAACCTTACCATAAATCAGTTGATTACGGTAAGGTTCTTTTATTTTGGATATAGCCTTTGAAGACAGTCTTTCCTGACTAAACGGCGTTTTCAATTTATTCGGACCTTAACGCATTGAAAACAGCCTCTGCTATTACTTCGCAGGGATCACAGATCCATTATATTTCTTGTTAATAAAGTCTTGAATTTCTTTTGATTGTAATACTTTCACTAACGCTTTAATTTTCTTATCGTCTTTATGTCCTTCCTGAACGGCGATAAGGTTAGCATATGGTGAATCTTTACCTTCAATTGCAATTGAATCTTTAACCGGATTCAATTTGTTTTCTAATGCAAAGTTTGAGTTGATGATTGTCGCATCACCTTCACCGTTATTATAAGTTTTCGGTACAAACTCAGCTGCTTGTTTATTGTTGAATTGAATATCTTTTTTGTTTTCAACGATATCTTTAAATGTTGCTTTAACTGGATCTACGCCATCTTTTAATTTAATTAATCCTTCTTTTGTAAAGAATGATAAGAAACGGCCTTCTTCAGCTGGGTTATTTGAAACATACACTGTAGCGCCTTTAGGTAAATCTTTTAATGATTTAACTTTTTTAGAATACACAGCCATCGGTTCAATATGTACGTTCCCTGCTGATTCAATTTTATATCCTTTAGCTTTTTTCTCAGTTTCTAAATACGGTGTGTGCTGGAAGAAGTTCGCATCAAGGTCACCTTCCGTTAACATACGGTTAGGAGTCGTATAATCATTGATGATTTTAATTTTTAAGTCGTATCCTTCTTTTTTAAGTGCTGCTTTCGCTTGTTCTAATATTTCTGCATGTGGTGCAGGTGAAGCACCAACAACGATTGTCTTTTCATCTGATTTAGATGATTTACTCTCTTTTCCATTGCCACAAGCGGCTAATACTAAAATTAAAGATGCTGCAAATATTACATATAAAAATTTCTTCATGATAACACTCCTCTTATTTAATTTTTAGTTTATTATTTATAAAAATCCGAATGGATAATTATCGTTTATCAACTTTCTTAGTAATGAAGTCACCGACAAACTGAATCGCAAACACAATCAGTAATATAATCACTGTTGAAACAAAGATGACATCATTTTGTCCGCGTGTAAAACCAACTAAGTACGCTAAGTTACCTAAACCACCGGCACCGATAACACCGGCAATTGCTGTTGATCCAACAAGCGCAATTGTTGTCACGGTAATACCTGAAATAATTGCGGGTAAACTTTCCGGAATTAATACTTTCTTAATTAATGTCCACGTATTCGCACCCATTGATTCAACTGCTTCAATGACACCTTTATCAATTTCTTTTAATCCAATTTCAACTAATCGCGCATAGAATGGTGCTGCACCGATAATTAATGCCGGTAATGCACCTTTCACACCACTAATTGTATTCATAATAAGGTTTGTGAACGGGAATAATAATAAGATTAATATAATGAACGGAATCGCTCTAAATAAGTTCACGATAAATGCCGTAATACTATAAAAAACACGTGCTGCTTTCGATTTACTGCGTGACGTTAAAAATAAAATAATACCGATAATTAATCCAAAGATAAATGTAAAAATGGCGGAGATAAATGTCATCGATAACGTTTCAACGGTTGCTGTCCAGACATCTGACCATACTACATTCTTCATACTTAACATATCTGTTAATGTGTTCATAAATTTATCCATGTCGTTCTACCTCCATCTCTACACCATGACGTTGTAATTCTTCAGCAATAGGTTGGAGTGAACCGTTGACCCCTTCAACATGTACGATTAAATTACCGAACGATCCTGATTGTGTATGTTTTACATTACCAGCAAGAATATTCATATCCAGACCATATTTCTTAATGACTTTACTTACAATCGGTTGGCCTGTTGATGAGCCGACAAATTTCAATCGTAATATACTGCCATGAGGATATGCTAATTTAATTTCTTCAATGGAAGCTTCTGTTTCATTATCCTGGATATCGTCACGAACGAAACGTTTCGTAATATTCGTCTTCGGATGGTTAAATACTTCAATAACTGAACCTTCTTCAACAACTTTACCTAATTCCATCACTGCGACTTTATGACAAATCTTACGAATAACTTCCATTTCATGTGTAATTAATATAATCGTTAAGTTTAATGATTTATTAATATCAACGAGTAAATCTAATATTTCATCTGTCGTTTGTGGGTCAAGCGCACTTGTTGCTTCATCACAAAGTAATACTTTCGGATCATTACTTAATGCGCGTGCAATTCCTACACGTTGTTTTTGTCCTCCCGATAATTCAGAAGGAAATGCATTTTCGCGCCCTTCAAGTCCTACAAGTTTAATTAACGATTTCACTTTCGGATCAATATCACTTTTCTTTACACCAGCGATTTCTAATGGTAAAGCGATATTGTCATACACCGTTCTGCTCCACAGTAAATTAAAGTGCTGGAATATCATTGAGATTTTCTGACGCTCTTTATTTAATTGCTGCTTAGACAGTTTGTTAATCGTACTACCGTTAACGATAACATCACCACTCGTCGGTAACTCTAAACCGTTAAACATGCGGATTAACGTACTTTTACCAGCACCACTGAAACCGATGATGCCATATATTTCTCCACTTTGTATTTCTAAATTGACATGGTCAACCGCTTGAATATTTCCTTTTTTCGTTGTAAATGTTTTTACAACATTATTTAATGTAATCAATTTTGTCCTCCTAACAAAAAACGTCTTTCTTATGCGAACATAAGAAAGACGATAATAATCTATTGTCGACTCTCTCATCTTCTAAAGTTATCAACTTTATGTGAATTGGCACCTTGTCGTATTGACGGTTGCCGGGTTTCATAGGGCACATCCCTCCACCTCTCTTGATAAGAGCATATTCAGTTGTAATTTAATATGTGTTTAATATTAAAATAGTTTTAGTATTTCGTCAACAGTAAATTTATATTTTCGTATAAAGTTGTAACAGATTCAAACTGATACGAAATATCTTTCACAATACCATCCTTCACAAATAACATGACAGGAACGCTTTGTATGCAAAAATGCTGGCTGATATCTTCATAATAATTTAAATCGATCTTTTTAACTTGAACTTGCTTTGCAGCACTTGTAATATCCAGCATCTTCTCAGCCAGTTTACAAGTACCACAAAACGGTGTATATCCAAAAACAATATAAGGTGATGCTATTCCCTCATATTGCAAACGCTTGTTTAAGTTCATAATGTGCGGGTTTACCTTTCCAGTTGAAATGCGCTTTTACATCAAATTGATGCTTTTCCATCGTACGTGCTAAATAGTCAAGCGGACAATTGCCCACTTCACCATATTTCGGATCAATATGAATATGATTACTCTCACTTAAATGTCGTTTAAACCACGACCTAATCTTACGACCGGCTTTATCACTATCTGTCATAATATAAACTTTATGATGATATAAATCTTCAATCATATCATCCAGTTTACCGATACCCATCGTGCCATTCGTGCAAATAATATGTACAGGCTCAGATAATACTTCTTGTAATCTTAGTTTATCAAGCTTACCTTCTACTACGATAACTTTAGTAATTACAGACATGTCCATCACCTTTTTATCATATTGTATTCAGTTTTGACGTACGTTTACAAAAAAATTTCCTTGATAATCATATTATCAAGGAAATTATAACATTTATGCGTTAATCATTTCATCATATTGTGCTTGATCCATTAAATCTTCTAAACCAGCATCGTCAGCTTCAACTTTAATCATCCACGCTTGATCCATTGCTGATTCATTCACTAATTCAGGTGAATCTTCTAATTCTGAGTTAACTTCGATTACTTTACCAGAGATTGGTGCATATAATTCAGATACAGTCTTAACTGATTCAACGCTACCAAATGGTGCGCCAACTTCGATTTCGTCACCAACTTCAGGTAATTCAACGAATACGATATCCCCTAATTCAGATTGTGCAAAGTCTGTAATTCCGATTGTTTTTACGTTATCTTCTGATTTTACCCATTCATGGTCTTTTGAAAATTTTAAGTTTGACATTATAAAACCCTCCGTTTAATAAAAGTACTATCATTTATAATAATGACATAATGTAAGCGTTTATTCAATCATTTTATAACCAAGTGTGCTCGTATTCCTGTTCTTTGAATCCTAATGTAATTTTAGAACCGTTGACTGCTAACGGTCTTTTCACTAACATCCCATCAGATGCAAGCAATGCTAATTTTTCTTCCATTGTCTTTTCGCTTAACGTTTCTTTAAGGTTTAATGCCTTAAATTTCGTGCCTTGTTTATTAAATAATAAATCAACATCAACATTTGTTGCTGCAATGATTTGTTCAAATTCTTTCGCTGTCGGTGTATGTTCTACAATATGAATCGGTTCAAAACTTACGCCATGTGTTTCTAAATATTGAGCTGCTTTTCTACACGTACTACAGTTCGGTAATTGATAAAATTTAATCATGTTGTGTCCTCCTTAATCAGTTAACATCATATTAACAATTATTATTAACATATACAACTTCAATCCTTATCGTTTTCTATTTCAATAAAAAGGTATATAATAATGACATAAAAAAATATTGTGAGGTAATAACAATGAGAACGATAAGTCAATATGAAGAATTTAAAGATATCATCAACCAGGATGAAAAAGTAATTGTGAAATTCTTTGCCGATTGGTGCCCGGATTGTACACGTATGGATTTCTGGATAGATCCGATTGTTGATGAGTATAATGATTATACATGGTATAAAATCAACCGCGATCAAGTCCCAGAAGCAGCGGATGAAAATGAAGTAATGGGTATTCCAAGTATATTAATATTTGAAAAAGGTGAAAAGCTTGCTCATTTACACTCAGCGAATGCAAAAACACCTGAATCAGTTAAAGCATTTTTAGCAGAAAACCTTAAATAATCTAAAGTCATCCTAATGTTTGTGTTGTTAGGATGACTTTTTGTTTAATATTCAGAGATTAATTGATTGTTTTTTCTTACTTTAAACTCCGCTTCAGTTTGCGCAGTTAAGTACACAGCACCGTAAATCATTTCGTCATCATTGCACCCTAAGTGTCTGGACAATTCTGGATTTAATAATGGTGGCTGCGTCTTTATGCAACTACCTACGCCTTCTTCATAAAGCGCTAAACATAACGTTTGCATGAACCCACCAATCGCCAGTACATCTTCTAAATGTTCTTTCTGACGACGATCACGCGGCCCGATGACAATCAATATGCCTGCTAATAATTGCGTACTTTCAATATGCTTATTTATTTTTGCGTCATTATTTTTAAACGCAATATTGGCAAATGCACGCGCATAATCTTCAAGTCGGTCTTTTTTCACCCAATTTATACGCCATGGTTCACGCATACCATGATTCGGGCTATACGTTGCAAGATCAATCGCTCGAACGACACGTTCATCTTCAACATGAGTATCAATATATTGTTTAATACTTCTTCTATTTTTAATTGCCTCTTTTAATTCCATAATAAAAACCCCTTTATAATTGATAACCATTATCAATTATAAAGAAGTCATTTGCATTTGTAAATTATGATTTATATAGCGTGATTTGGTCGTGTAAATCTTTAATATGAATTTGACCTGGTGCTACCGGTTCTCCAACATATCCAAACGTCATTGAAGAGCCGAACACACCACATGCAACACGCGTAATTCTTCCGATTTCCTCCATCGCGATACCGATAATATTTAAATTGCAATTTTGCTTCGTTTCATACACAACCGACATTAAATTAAGCACATCTTTACCGTCATTTGGTTTGACGGCAAGTTTACAATAATCTGCGTTTAATTGAATCATACGATTATAAATTGCGAGCATATCTTTTATACGTGGTGTAAATTCGTATTCATGATGACTTATTAATACTTCAATGTCGTTTGCACGTGCTAATTCTAATAATTTTTGCATATAATCGTCGTACATCATTAATTCTAAATCGATAATATTACATAATTTTTTCTCAATCACCGCTTTTAATAATTCGAAGTATGCATCCATCGTAATTTTAGTTTTGCCATTTAAATCTTCTGTTCGATATGTAAACAGTATTTGTTTCGATGGGAACTTTGATTTGATCCATTGAATCTCTGTTTCATAAAATGCAATAGTTTCATTTACTAAATCCGCACGATATTCAATGACATCGAAATAATCAGCGTATTGAATCGCTTCCTGAATGATTTCGTTATCTGTATTTTGAACATTCGATAACGTTAATATTACCTTTGGAATCGCACCTTTTTGCTCCGTCATGATAAGTCCTCCTCTGATTTATCCAATATTAACAGTGAAAGTATGGTAAAATAGAAAAGTGCTGTTAATTATTGAACAATAGCTTAATTCTATTTTACCTTAATTGTTCAATTAATTGTATCAATTATACCCATATTTTAAATTCAGTAGAATTTATATTGGAACGCATATTGAATAAAAATATGGAGGCTTATTAAGTGAAAACACTATTTGATTTAAAAACATTACCAGGCTGGACGATTGATAATCATACTAAGATAGCGATACGTCTAGTAGAAAATGAAAACTATATTGCTATTACAAAACCTATTTATAAAAGTCATAGTGTGATGGATATTATTGAATTTATAAAACAAAATGATGGTACTGTCGAATTCAACAATAGAAACAATAATAATCAAATTGCTGTAACTATTGATTACGATGAAAAGAAAATTTATATAAAAAGCGCTTAAACTTAGCTAGAATCAAATTATTTTTCTTATTCCGGGATATCAATAGGATTATTAAGGTATTCATAGTATAATTAAAATGCAATATACATACATATTGCATTTTAATTATACTTTTTTTGAGAAAGGAGGAATCTATATGTTTAAGGAATTTAAAGCATTCGCATTAAAAGGGAACGTTTTAGAATTGGCTGTGGCAGTTGTTCTTGGTGCAGCTTTTGGAAAAATTATAGCATCATTAGTAGCTGATATTATTATGCCTGTAATTGGTCTTATTTTTGGCAATACTGATTTTGCGTCTAATTGGGTATATAAAGGAATTAAATACGGTTTATTTGTTCAATCAATTATCGACTTTATTATCGTTGCATTCGCAATCTTCATGTTTATTCAAATCATCAATAAATTAACAAAAGCTCAACCGACTGAAGAAACCGTTGAAGAAAATGTACAGTTATTAACTGAAATCCGTGATTTATTACGAAAATAATCTATTTCTATGGCCTCTATTTAAGCATAGGGGCTTTTTTTATAATTTATTTGAAATCTAATTTGAATTTTGTTATATTTAAATATGCTAGTTATTTTATCATACTATCTCGGGGGCGTTACGGATTCGACAGGGGTCACTTGGGTTGGTATAGCGTGTCGGAGGGTTGTCTTCGTTATCAACACAACAGTTATAATAACTGGCAAAACAAACAATTTCGCAGTAGCTGCCTAATCGCACTCTGCACCTCTCTCAAGCATCGCCTATGTGCCTGATGTAGAGGTTCAACTTTAGTAGGATACGACGAACACTTCCGCCTGTAGTCAGTTCGTAAGAGATTAATCGGGCTAGCGATACATTCGGATGTCCGTTTTCAGATGTATCGTGAACTTTAATAACAGGACTACACACGTAGAAGTATCAATTGCAGGATCTTTGGACGCGGGTTCGACTCCCGCCGTCTCCATACATTAGCCGCTTAACCGCATGGTTGAGCGGTTTTTCAATTTTTTAGGAAGCATTTTGGACACAAATTTATATATAAATAAAAAAACTACTAATCCATTGATTAGTAGTTTGCGCGTTCTTTCAACGCTCTATCCATTTCACGTTTCGCTTCTTTTGCTTTCAACGCATGTCGCTTATCGTAATCTTTCTTACCCTTTGCAAGACCAACAAGCATTTTACAGTAACCATTCTTAATATATAACTTAAGTGGCACTAACGCGTACCCTTGCTCACGCGTCTGACCGAACAATTTATCGATTTGTTTACGTTTCATAAGTAACTTACGCGTTCTCAGCGGATCATGATTAAAGCGATTCCCTTCTTCGTACGGTGCAATATGCATATTATATACATACAATTCACCGTTATAGACTCTTGCATAAGAGTCTTTCAGATTGGCACTGCCACGGCGTATCGATTTAATTTCAGTCCCCTGCAGAACGATACCCGCTTCAAACGTTTCTTCTATCGTATAGTCATGACTCGCTTTTCTATTTTGTGCTAACGTTTTCCCTTCACCTTTCGGCATAACTTCACCTCTATTTCTTTTTACCTCGACCAGCATTTTTCACAGCTTTCGATTTATAGAATGGCTTTTTACCACCTTTTTTCTTCGCTGCTTTACTGAATTTTTCTCCTGCCGCTTTACCGCGACCTTTTTTACGGGGCTTTTGATTAGATTGGTTGCTACCACTTCTACGTTCTGCTTTTATTTTCACTTCTCGAATTTTACTTTCAATCTTATCCATGTCCATGCCGACAATCGCAAAGTCAATCATACGTTCTTCGACATTCACATCGACAACTTTTACTTTTACTTTCTGACCAATCTTAAACACTTTACCGTGTCGTTCACCAATCATTGCCATATGTCGCTCATCAAAGTGATAATAATCATCCGTCATATTTGAATTATGAACCATACCTTCAATCGTATTCTCTAACTCCACAAACATTCCGAAGTTCGCGACAGAACTAATAATACCGTCAAATTGTTCTCCTAAATGCTGAATCATATATTCTGCTTTCTTCAAGTCATCCGTATCGCGTTCGGCATCAATCGCGCGTCGTTCACGTTTTGAAGTATGTTCACTAATATCTACTAATTTATCAGCCCAAAGCTCTTTCTGCTCTTCATTCATAGAATGCTCAATTAAATATTTACGGATTAATCGATGCACGATTAAATCCGGATAACGTCTGATCGGCGATGTAAAATGCGTATAATATTCAGCCGACAATCCAAAGTGTCCTAAGTTCTGCTCTGAATATTTCGCCTGTTGCATTGAACGTAACATCAATGTTGAAATCACTAGTTCTTCAGGTTTATCTTTAATTTCTTTTCCGATATTTTGTAACGTCTTCGGATGGATATTCTCGGTACCGCCTTTAACGATTAACCCGAAGTTTGTAATAAATTCAAAAAAACGTTTCAAACGATCGGCTTTCGGTTCTTCGTGTATACGATAAATAAACGGCACTTTAAGTTTCGCAAAATGTTCAGCAACTGTTTCATTTGCCATTAACATAAATGATTCAATCAGTCGCTCACCTAAGCCTCGCTCACGAATGACTACTTCTTTCGGAACGCCAACTTCATCGACTAAAATCTTTGCTTCTTTTAAGTCAAAGTCAATTTCTCCACGTTTCACACGCATTTGCTTTAAGATATCTGCTAAGTCTTTCGCGTTTATCAACATTTCATGTATATGTTGATATTCATGAATCAATATCTCATCTTTATCTTCTAATATACGGTTAACCGCATCATACGTCATACGTTCATCCGAATGAATCACACTTTGATAAATAGAATGATTGACAACATGACCTGTATGGTCAATTTCCATCTCACAACTTAATGTTAATCGGTCAACTTTTGGATTTAACGAACAAATGCCGTTACTTAAGCGATGTGGAATCATCGGTATCACACGGTCCACTAAATATACACTTGTTCCACGTTCAAACGCATCTTGATCAAGCATAGAACCTTCAGTGACATAATGACTGACATCCGCTATCGATACAATCAAGTTGTAATTACCATTATCAAGTTTTTCTACACTAATCGCGTCATCTAAGTCTTTCGCATCTGCACCGTCAATCGTAATCGTTAATACGTCACGTAAATCCACACGGTTTTTATAATCTTTTTCATCTATTTCATCAGGTACTTGATTCGCTTCTTCAATCGTTGCAGGATTAAAGTCGATATTAATACCATGATTGTAGATGATTGATAATATATCGACACCAGGATCATTTTTATGTCCTAGAATCGCTTTAACCATACCTTCTGGATTATTTGTGCCATCAGCGTATTGTGTAAGTTCTACTAATACTTTATGCCCTTCTACAGCACCTAAATTTTTACCTTTAGGAATAAAGATATCTTGCGTGATACGTTTATCATCCGGTAATACGAAACCAAAATGTCGTGCTTCAGTATATGTCCCAACCACTTGCGTAATTGCACGCTTTTGAATCGCTTTAACTTCACCTTCATTACGCCCGTCATTAGCTTTAGACACTTTCACTAGTACTGTGTCACCATCCATCGCACGATTAATCTTATTCGGCGGAATAAAGACATCTTCTATTGTTTCATTGTCAGGGCGTACAAATGCAAAGCCTTTTTTATGTTGACTTAAAGTCCCTTGCACTAATTCACCAGGACTTCCTGGCATATAATATTTATCATTCTTTGTACGTTGAATTCTACCTGTCTGCTCTAATGCAACTAATGTTTTCACGAGTCCAGTAAAGGCATCTGCATCTTTTAATCCGAGATGTGTTTCAATTTCTTCTACCGTAATTGCATTTCCTTTTAATGATTGTAAATATGCAATAACTTCTTCTTCAAATAGATGCATAAAATTGCCTCCTTTTAATTTGACCACTCTAATGTCTCTAAAAATGCTAAATAGTCTTCAAACAACTGTTCTTTCTCAATATCAATCGTTACAACATGGCCACTCTTCTCATACCAGTGAATCTCCTTGTCATCACTTTCTGATTCATTATAAATAATATTCGCTGAATCAATATCAATCATCGTATCTAATCGACCTTGTGCAACAAATAATGGTGCATACACATTACCTAATGTCGGTCTGATTTCTGCTAATGTCGATTGTAATTCTTCGAGCATTGAAGTTGGATGAAATGCCTGCATTTCCTGTTCAATTTGTTCAGGCGATTTCCCTTCACGCTTCTTAAATTCTCGTGCATACGCTAATACACCTTCAAACATCGCACCTGTTGTCTTAATATGCATCGGTGAACAAAAAGTTCCGACACCTAATACGTCACGATACTGACTCAGTTTTAAACTAAATACACCACCGAGTGAAACACCTGCAACTGCGATTTCGTCATATCCTTTAGATTTTAAAAAATCATATGCTTCAATAACTTGACTCCACCATACATGTGGACTAGAAGCGAGCAGTTCTTCAGGAGGAACACCATGCCCTTCATAATGGGGTGCATATGTTGTATAGCCTTGCTTTTGTAAGAAACGTCCGAGTTGGCGGACATCAGACGAATTGCCTGTAAACCCATGTAATAATAATACGGCGCGTTGTCCTTCTTCAAAGAAAAACGGTTTCGGTAATTGTATTCTCATCGTCAAAACTCCTTATATTCATATTGTATGTGTTTTAAGCCGAAATTTAAAATAAAAAAGTCCGAACAATGTGTCCGGACCCTTTATTAAATACCAAAATAACCAATTGCAATTGTAATTAAGAAAAGTAAAACAGACGCAACAATTGTAATTCTATTTAAGATTAAATCAACACCACGTTGTTTTTGTTTTCCGAATAATTGTTCAGCTCCACCACTAATTGCTCCTGATAAGCCATTACTCTTACCTTCTTGTAATAACACAACAGTGATCAATACAAGACAATCAATAATAAGTAATACAGTTAATAATGTATTCATTGATGGTCCTCCTCAATTTCTAATAACTCTTATAATATTAACATATTCACATGTAAAAAGAAACATAAAGAAAAGGGACGTCGTCACGTCCCTTTTCAGTGTATAGACTATTCTGTTAATATTATTTGTTTAAATTATAGAATGAATTTAATCCTTCATATTTAGCAGTTTCAAATAATTCATCTTCAATACGTAATAATTGGTTGTATTTTGCAATACGGTCCGTACGAGATAATGATCCCGTTTTAATTTGACCTGCATTTGTTGCAACTGCGATATCAGCAATTGTAGTATCTTCAGTTTCACCAGAACGGTGAGAAACTACTGCAGTATAGCCTGCTTTTTGGGCCATTTCAATTGCTTCAAATGTTTCAGTTAAAGTACCGATTTGGTTCACTTTAATTAAGATTGAGTTACCAACGCCTTCTTTAATACCGCGTTCTAAAATCTTAGTATTTGTAACGAATAAGTCATCACCAACTAATTGAACTTTATCGCCTAAACGTTCAGTTAATGCTTTCCATCCGTCCCAGTCGTTTTCATCCATACCATCTTCAATCGTAATGATTGGGTATTTGTTTACTAATTCTTCTAAGTAATCTACTTGTTCAGCTGAAGTACGTTTCGCGCCGCCTTCACCTTCAAATTTAGAATAGTCGTAAACACCGTTTTCGTAGAATTCAGATGAAGCACAGTCGAATCCTAAGAATACATCTTTACCTGGCTCTAAACCAGCTGCTTTAATTGCTTCTAAAATTGTTTCAACAGCATCTTCAGTACCTTCAAATGTTGGTGCGAAACCACCTTCATCACCTACTGCAGTAACTAAGCCACGTGATTTTAAGATCTTCGCTAAGTTATGGAAGATTTCAGCACCCCAACGTAATGCTTCTTTGAAGTTAGGAGCACCAACTGGTAATACCATGAACTCCTGGAATGCGATTGGAGCATCTGAGTGAGAACCACCGTTAACGATGTTCATCATTGGAACTGGTAATTGAGTCCCGTTAAATCCACCTAAATATTTATATAAAGGCATACCTAAATATTCAGCAGCAGCACGTGCTACAGCAATAGAAACACCTAAAATAGCGTTAGCGCCTAATTTACCTTTGTTGTCAGTACCGTCTAAAGCAATCATCATTTTATCGATAGAAACTTGATCTAATACTGAGAAGTCGCCTTCAATAATTTCAGGTGCGATAATTTCGTTAACGTTCTCAACAGCTTTTAAAACACCTTTACCCATGTAACGAGAAGCATCGCCGTCACGTAATTCAACAGCTTCATGTTCACCAGTAGAAGCACCTGAAGGTACTAAAGCACGACCTAACGCACCACTTTCAGTAAATACTTCAACCTCAATTGTTGGGTTACCTCTTGAATCTAGTACTTCGCGTGCATAAACATCTGTAATAATTGGCATGTGTAAAACTCCTTTGTTGTTTGTTTTATTTTCTATTTCATTATTCATGATTTATCATCAATATGCAATTAATTAAATTAATTTTAGTAATACTATTCATTCAAAAATGAATTATTTCTGAATTAATGATTCTCCTGTCATTTCTACAGGTTGTTCAACACCTAATAAGTCGACTAATGTCGGTGCTAAATCAGCTAAGCGACCACCACTTCGTAATGTAACGTCTTCTTTTGTAACAATCACTGGTACTGGATTAGTTGTGTGTGCCGTCATCGGCTTGCCATCGATTGTTAATACTTCATCGGAGTTACCATGGTCGGCAGTAATGATTGCTGTTCCACCCATTGCAAGAATCTTATCAACAACGGCACCTAGACACTCATCTACCGCTTCAATTGCTTTAATTGTTGGTTCCAGCATACCTGAATGACCTACCATATCCGGGTTAGCAAAGTTTAATAATACTAAGTCTAAATCCCCTTTATCAAGTTCAGCAAGTAATGCATCACGCACTTCATAGGCACTCATTTCAGGCTTTAAGTCATAGGTTGCAACTTTTGGAGAATCAATTAATACACGACGTTCTCCATCGAATTCTTCATTTCGGCCACCACTCATGAAATACGTTACATGTGGATACTTCTCTGTTTCAGCAATACGTAATTGTTTTAAACCATTTTTACTTGCTACTTCACCAATCGTATTCACTAAATCCTCTTTTTCAAATACAACGTCAGCTTTAACTTGATCATTATATTTCGTAAATGTAACGAATTTAATACCGATTAAACGTCTGTCCATTTTAAAGCCATCAAATTCTTCATTCGTATATACTTCTGATAATTGTGCTGCACGGTCCGGACGGAAATTGAAGAAAATCATCGCGTCACCATCGTTAACACCTGTATTCTCAGAACCTGCTTCATTGTCTTTGACAACGAATGGTACTACGAATTCATCATTGATACCTTCAGCATAACTTGCTTCAATTCCTTCTTTAGCCGTCTTGTATTCGACACCTTTTCCGTAAGTCATCGCATCATATGCTAATTGTTCACGATCCCAGCGTTTGTCTCTGTCCATTGCGTAATAACGACCCGATACAGAAGCAAATTGGCCGATACCAATCGCTTTAAATTGACGTTCAGTTTCTTCAACGAATTGTAATGCTGTTTGCTGTCCTACATCACGTCCATCTAAAAAGGCATGCACGTAAACTTTCTCTACGCCTTGTTCTTTCGCGAGCTTTAATAAAGCAAACAAATGCTCATAATGGCTGTGTACTCCACCATCAGAAAGTAAACCCATTAAATGTAACACAGAATGATGTGATTTAACATGTGCCATTGCATCAAGTAACACTTTATTCGTAAAGAAGTCACCATCTTGAATTGATTTATTAATGCGTGTTAATGATTGATATACAATACGACCTGCACCAATATTTAAGTGACCTACTTCAGAGTTACCCATTTGACCTTCTGGTAGACCAACATCAAGGCCACAAGCTTTTAATTGTTCATGTGGATATTTGTTGTAGTAACGATCAAAGTTCGGTTTATTGGCTTGCGCCACTGCATTACCAAACGTTTCTTTACGGCAGGCAAAGCCGTCTAAAATGATTAAAGCTGTCGGGCTTTTCATTATTTAGCACCTTCTAACAATTTAACGAATGATTCAACTTCTAACGATGCGCCACCCACAAGTGCGCCATCAATATTTTCATTAGCCATGTATTCTTTAATATTCTCAGGTTTCACTGAACCACCATATTGAATACGAACAGCTTGCGCTACTTCTTTGTTGAAATCTTTTTCTACAACTGAACGAACAAACTTACAAGAGCTTTCAGCATCTTCACTTGTCGCCGATTTACCCGTACCGATTGCCCAGATTGGCTCATATGCAATGACTGCTGATTTCACTTGTTCTTCTGTAAATCCTTTTAAAGCATTGCTTACTTGTGATCCAACACGTGCTTCAAATTGCCTTGATTCACGTTCTTCGTCTGTTTCACCACAACAAATGATTGGTGTCATTCCATGTTTAAATACTGCTAATGCTTTCTTATTTACATCTTCATCTGTTTCACCGAAGTATTCACGACGCTCAGAGTGACCTAATACAACATATTTCACACCTAAATCTTTTAATGCTGCTGGTGAAGTTTCACCCGTAAATGCACCATTATCCTCGAAATAACAGTTTTGAGCACCAATATTTAAACCTTCAACATTTGCACTTACTAAAGCATCTAATTGGATTGCTGGTGCACAGATTACTGCATCAACACTTTCAGTACTTGGTAATTCTGGTAATTTTGTAACAAAATCTTTTGCTTCTTTTACAGTTTTGTTCATTTTCCAGTTACCTGCAATAATTGGTTTTCTCATAATAACATCCACCTTTTTATTTTTCAGAAATTGATTTAATACCTGGTAATTCTTTACCTTCTAAATATTCTAATGACGCGCCGCCACCTGTTGAAATGTGTGTAAATTTATCCGCAAATCCTAAATCTTGAGCTGCAGCAGCTGAATCACCACCACCGATAATAGTAGTTGCACCTTCTAAATGCGCGATAGCTTCACAAACACCGATTGTACCTTTAGCAAAGTTGCTCATTTCGAATACACCCATCGGTCCATTCCATACAACTGTTTTAGCACCTTCTAATTCTTTCTTAAATAAAGCAACAGTCTCAGGTCCAATGTCTAATGATTGTAAGTCTTGTGGAATGGCATCAACTGTTACAGTTGAAATTTCTCCATCATTTGAGAATTCTTTTGTAACGACTGCATCGACTGGTAATACAATTTTACCTTCACCACGTGCTAATAAATCATTTGCTAATTCGATTTTATCTGCTTCTAATAATGATTGACCGATTTCTTTACCTTGCGCTTTTAAGAATGTATAAGCCATTCCACCACCGATTAATACTTTATCAGCTACTTTTAATAAATTTTCAATAACACCGATTTTATCTGAAACTTTTGCTCCACCTAAAATCGCTACAAATGGACGTTCTGGGTTTTCTACAACGCCCCCGATGAACTTAATTTCTTTTTCCATTAAGAAGCCAGCTGCAGTTTCTAAATGTGTTGCTACACCAACGTTTGATGCATGTTCACGATGCGCAGTACCGAAAGCGTCGTTAACGAATACATCACCTAAAGATGCCCAGTACTTACCTAATTCAGGATCATTTTTACTTTCTTTTTTACCTTCTAAATCTTCAAAACGTGTATTTTCAAATAATAATACATCTCCAGCATTTAATGTATCGATTGCCGATTCTAATGCTTCGCCACGCGTTTCCGGTACGAATTTAACTTCTTTACCAAGTAATTCAGTTAATCGTACAGCGACTGGTTGTAATGATAACTTCGCTTTATCCTCTTCCGTTTTTACTTTACCTAAATGAGAGAATAATATGACTTTTCCACCTTGCTCTATAATATATTTAATAGTAGGTAATGCTTCTACAATACGATTGTCATTCGTAATCGCACCATCTTTCATTGGTACGTTGAAATCCGCACGTACTAAAACCTTTTTATCTTTTAAGTCTAAATCTGAAACAATTTTTTTAACCATCTTTGTGGCCTCCTATAAAATATTAGTCGTACGATGTTAATTATATCAATGAACCCCTTATATTAAAATAAGCGAGAGAAGCGTAATCTTCTCCCGCTTACGCGTGTTAATATTCTTATTTAGCTTGAGCTTGTTCAGCTAAGAATTCTAAAGTACGTACTAATTGAGCAGTATAACTCATTTCGTTGTCATACCATGCAACAGTTTTAACCATTTGGTGTTCACCAACAGTCATAACACGAGTTTGTGTTGCATCGAATAATGAACCGTAAGTGATTCCGATGATATCAGATGATACGATTTCATCTTCAGTATAACCAAATGATTCATTTGAAGCAGCTTTCATAGCAGCATTAACTTCTTCTACAGTTACTTCTTTTTCTAAGATTGTTGTTAACTCAGTAACAGATCCTGTTGGAACTGGAACACGTTGAGCAGATCCATCTAATTTTCCTTTTAATTCAGGAATAACTAAACCGATAGCTTTAGCAGCACCTGTTGAGTTAGGTACGATGTTGTTTGCTGCAGCACGTGCACGACGGAAGTCACCTTTCGCATGTGGAGCATCTAACGTGTTTTGGTCACCTGTGAATGCGTGAACTGTCATCATTAATCCTTCAATGATACCAAATTCGTCATTTAATACTTTAGCCATTGGAGCTAAACAGTTTGTAGTACATGAAGCACCAGAAACGATTTCTTCACTACCATCTAATACGTCATGGTTAACGTTGTATACAACAGTTTTTAAATCACCTTTTGCCGGTGCTGAAATTAATACTTTTTTAGCGCCCGCTTCAATATGTGCTTGTGCTTTTTCTTTGTCTGTAAAGAAACCAGTACATTCTAAAACTACATCGATTTCTAATTCTTTCCAAGGTAATTCAGCCGGGTTAGGATTTTCGAATGATTTGATTTCACGACCATTTACTCGGAAACCACCTTCAATTACTTCAACCTCTTCTTTAAAACGACCTTGTGTAGTATCATATTTTAATAAATGTGCTAACATTTTATCGTCAGTTAAATCGTTTACCGCAACTACATCAATACCTTCTACTTCTTGTAATCTTCTGAATGCTAAACGTCCAATTCTACCAAATCCGTTAATTGCTACTTTTACTGCCATGTTAATGGCCTCCTTTATATATCTTATATATTTTATTAGGGTGAACCCTAAGTGAATCTCAAATGATTATTGCTTTAATTATTATCGTTAGAACATTTAACTCTTTTTGTATCTTTTATCAATTAATATTACACAATACAACAACACTATTATTATAACCCTATTTCATAATAAAACAAAAATATTACTCACATCCGAAAGATTATCCGAATAAATTTAATAATATATGTTATTTTATCTATATAGCATCATCTTTATCGTATCTTCTTATGACGATACAGTTGAAAGTGCTTGTTGATTGATTTGATTCACTAACCAATGTGCAACTGCTGAATCAATAATTAATATCGTATGTTTCGGCGCGACATTTAAATATGCTTCAATCGCATGTTGTTTCGTGCTGCCACCTGCTACCGCTATAATCTTCATCGATTCATTTAAATCTTCGAGCTGAATACCAACCGTTCGCACTTTATGTACGACGTCACCTTTAGCATTGAAGTAATAACCAAAAGCCTCTGCAACTGCCTGTTGCGCATCCAGCGTCTTAAAATCATCTTTAGAAGATTGTCTGCGTTTCGCCATCTTTAATGCATCACCAATACCGTGTATGATTACATCCGCATGTTTAATATGATGTAATACGCGTTTGACAGATGGTTCATTAACCAATGTCTTATATGCCTCTTCACTCACTTGATCCGGAACATATAACACTTCAAACTGACACTTACCATGCTCTGCCATTTGCTGGACGATTGCATTCGCTTGAAAAGATAATTCTTCACCTAATCCTCCGCGAGCTGGTGTAAAAGTGATTCGTTTATTTAATGGTTTCAATTGATTCGCAACGCTTAGCATTGTAGAACCACCTGTTACCGATACGATATCGCCATCATGAACAATTCTTTGAAGCACATTACTGGCCGCTTCACCTAATCGATTCTTAACGATGTCATCTGTATCAACATTACCATTCACGATAATCACTTCATTTAAACCATAATGCGTCTTAATTTGTTGCGATAAACTTTCAAGAGCCGCGTAACCTTCCATTAAAGCACGCAATTCAGAAACCAAATCAATACCTGACTCTGTAATTGTCATGCCTTTAGATGAAATATTGACTAACCCTTGTGCTTTCAACAAATCAATTTCAGTCCGTAGCACACGTTCAGTGATTAACAATATGTCACTTAATGCTCTACGTCCTATCGGTTGATGGAGATGAATCGTATCTAATATTAAATATCGTCGATACATCTTTTCAATTAAATCGGGAATCAGAAGTTGCTGAACTTGTAATAAATGATTCATACGACTCCTCCTTTAATTGATAACTAGTTGGACTCATTTTGTCCCAGATGGGTCAAAAACCAACTTACGTTACAAAGCAATCATAACAAGCATTAAAATGTTTTGCAAGTATTAAGAAAAATTAAAAACGTTTACATTAATAATTTTTTCTTAAATTCATTATTTTGACGAAATTTGTTCCATATATTCAATAATCGTGACGAAATCAATTTGACCTTCCTGTATTACGAATGCCCTTTCTGCATCAACTAATACAGGTACGCGCATACAATATAATTCATTCAATTGGTCATCCGACAGAATATTGATCTCTTTCACCTCAAATGAACATTGCGCTTGTGCAAATTCAATTTGAATTTTAGCATCGTTACATAATCCACAACGTGGCTGTGTGTATAAAATTAAATCTTTCATGTGATCCTCCTATGTAAAACAATTAAGATAAATTAAGTTAAGCTACTATCAATACTTACTTACTACTATTATAATAGGAATAACGTATGACAAGAAAAGAATATGCAGCAGTTCAAATCTTTGACTATATTTGACGTTATAGTGTATATTATTTTTAACAGTAAATAAGGAGGCAATACAATATGAATTTAATACCAACAGTTATCGAATCAACAAATCGTGGTGAACGCGCTTATGATATTTATTCACGTTTACTCAAAGATAGAATTATTATGTTAGGCTCTGCAATTGATGATAACGTAGCAAACTCTATCGTTTCTCAATTACTATTTTTACAAGCACAAGATGCTGAGAAAGATATTTATTTATATATCAACTCGCCAGGTGGTAGTGTTACAGCTGGAATGGCAATTTATGATACGATGCAACATATTAAACCGGATGTACAAACAATTTGTATCGGTATGGCAGCATCTATGGGATCATTCTTATTAGCAGCTGGTGCGAAAGGAAAGCGCTTTGCATTACCGAATGCTGAAGTGATGATTCATCAGCCATTAGGTGGCGCACAAGGTCAAGCGACAGAAATCGAAATCGCGGCACGTCATATTTTAAAAACACGTGAAAAGTTAAACCGCATTTTATCAGAACGTACAGGTCAACCGATTGAAAAAATCGAAAAAGATACTGATCGTGATAATTTCTTATCTGCCGATGAAGCTAAAGCTTACGGATTAATCGATGAAGTAATGCATCCGATTGAAGATAAAAAATAATTGTTTACAAGAATAGTTGTAATTAATGTATATCATTAATAACCATCCAGACATCATCAACTGATGAAAATGTCTGGATGGTTTTTTCATTAATTATGACTGTATTTATTTTTTCTGATATTTAATTTTATTAGTTTGCTTTGGAGCACCTTTATAACAGAATATTTTTCCATTTTATATCCATGATAATAATAGACAAAATAAACACTCACAAATAGTAATTATTCCTATTTAAGAAAATTAATTTACAAAAGATTTACACTACTGCCCTCTTTTATTTACAATCTTCTGATAAATTGATTATGAATTTAATTTCAAAAATTATTTTTCGGAGGCATATTATGAAAGCAATTAACAAAGTTTTAGCAACAACTTTAACGGCAGGTTTATTAGCAACAACATTTCCAGTAACACATACTGGAAACACTGTACAAGCTGCAACAAAAGTTTGTAAATCAAATAAGAAAACACCTAAAAATGTTATCTTTATGATTGGTGATGGCATGGGGCCATCTTATATTGCTGCACATCGTTATATGCGAGATAACAAAGCGACGAAACAACTTGACCGTATTTCATTTGATGATTATTTATTAGGTGCACAAACAACAATCGCTGATGATGAACACCAAAATATTACAGATTCAGCTTCTGCTGCGACTGCAATGAGTGCGGGTGTAAAAACTTATAACAGTGCGATTGCTGTTGACGTTAATAAACATGAAGTAAAAACAGTATTAGAGCAAGCAAAATCTAAATATAAATCAACAGGTTTAGTTGCAACGAGTGAAGTTACGCATGCAACACCAGCAGCATACGGTGCGCATGATGAATCACGTAAAAATATGGCAGCGATCGCTGATGATTACTACGATGAAATGATTAATAAACAACATAAAGTTGATGTTATTCTTGGCGGTGGTAAAGATTACTTTGAACGTAAAGACAGAAACCTAATTAAAGCTTTTGAAAAAGACGGCTATAAATATGTAACAAACAAAAACGAATTATTAAAAGCAACTGCTGATACAAAAGCGAAACAATTGTTAGGATTGTTCTCACCAGGTGGTATGCCAAAAATGATTGATAGAGATGACAATATGCCATCATTACAACAAATGACAAACACAGCGATTAAAAAGTTATCTACAAATAAGCATGGATTCTTCTTAATGGTTGAAGGTTCTCAAATTGACTGGGCAGGTCATGCGAATGATATCACTGGTGCAATGAGTGAAATGCAAGACTTTGATTTAGCCTTCCAGGAAGCGATTAATTTTGCGAAGACAGATTGTAACACTTTAGTTATTGCTACTGCCGACCACTCTACTGGTGGTTTATCAATGGGACAAGGCGGAGAATACAACTTCTTTGTAGATCCAATTAAAAAAATGAAACATACGCCTGAATATTTACGTGCGCAATTAATGAAAGATGGCGCAGATGTAGATGCGATTATTAAAGAAAATATCGGATTCGAATTAACTGAAGATGAAATCAAAAATATTAAAGATGCCGTTGCCGCAAAAGATGCTGTAAAGATTGAAGACGCAATTGAAAAGCCAGTCAATAAGAGAAGTTTCACTGGATGGACAACTGGAGGCCATACTGGTGAAGATGTATATATTTATGGCTATGGTCCAGGAAGTGAACAATGGCGTGGAAGTATGGACAATACGGATAACGCGAAACGCATCTTTAAGTTCTTTAAATAAAGAAACGATTAACAAATAAATCCAGGCACTGCATGAGTGTCTGGATTTATTTGTTATCTATACGAAAAGGAGTTAATTCATGAATAAAAACATTATTACGACAATACTAATTGCGTCAATAGCGTTATCTGCATGCAATGCCCAAAGTGCAACTCAAAAAGAAAATAATACACAAACAGCAGAGATATCTGAAAAAACAAGTAAAAAAAACGCAAATGAAAACAGTACATCTAATCAAACGACACCATTAACTGAAAAAGAAGCAACAAATATATATGGTGCTGTAACGCAATTAAAACCTGGCATAACAAAAGTTTACCCAGTTAAAGGATTGAAATTAAAAACAATGAGCTCAATTATTCAGTCCAAAGATAATGATACAATCATTTATTCTGAAGATACCGGTCACGGTATACCAACAATACCTGCAGGTAAGGATCATCAGTTTATTGCAATCGCTGAAGTCACGTATCAAGATTTAAAGATGTATTTATTACAAGATGGTCGTTACATCACAGCAAATCCAAAGCATGTGGAAATTGTTAAATCAGATGAAACAGCGCATTTCTATCCGAAATTTGAAATGCATCAAGATGATTATAAATATTTAAACACTTTAGATAAAAGTGATCCGAAATATAAAGCTTATGAAAAATATGCAATCAATTTTGGTGAAAAACTTTATGATAGTAAAAAAGAATTATTAATGTATACAGCCATTCATCAAGTCAACGGACAAACTGAAGGCAGTTTTGAAATAAAAGAAGAACCGTTCCAATCTTTCGAACAATTTAAAGCAAAAAAAACCATCCTAAACCGCTAATGATTTAGGATGGTTTTTTTGATGTGATGAAATCGAGCTCAATAAAATATAGTTGTGATTATCTTTTTAGTTCAACTTGCTCACCCGCACGCAGTTTATCTGCGATTTCATCGAGTTTTCTTAAACGGTGGTTAACGCCAGATTTAGAAATCACACCTGTCGACACCATTTCTCCAAGTTCTTTCAATGAAATATCTTGATGCAACACTCTTAATCGCGCAATTTCTCTCAATCGTTCAGGCAATTCTTCAATCCCTATCTCCTGATCAATCAATTTAATATTGTCAACTTGTCGCATCGCAGCACTGATTGTTTTATTCAAATTCGCCGTCTCACAATTGACTAAACGATTCACTGAATTACGCATATCACGCACAATACGAACATCTTCAAATTTCAATAATGCTTGATAACCACCAATAATACTTAAAAACTCCGAAATTTTTTCTGCTTCTTTTAAATACGAAATATAGCCTTTCTTTCGTTCAAGCGTTTTTGCATTTAATTCATATTCATTCATTAAAGCCGTTAACCCTAACGAATGACTTTCATATAAAGAAAATATTTCTAAATGATAAGACGACGTTTCCGGGTTGTTCACCGAACCCCCCGCTAAAAATGCTCCTCTTAAATAACTACGTTTACAACATTCATCATGCACTAATTCCGGATCAACGATTTGTTTAAATTCGCCGTTTGTTAATATTTTTAATTCATCTAATATTTCTTTCGTTTTCATTTTAATACGACAAATATAAACATTGTTCTTTTTTAATTTCATTTTTTTTCGTACTAATAGTTCGATATCTACACCAAATATTTTCTTCGTTAAACTATATACACGTCTTGCTATTGCAGCATTCTCTGATTGAACGTTGATCACCCATTGCATGTTTTGAATACTTAAATTACCATTCATCCGTATCAATGCTGATAATTCCGCTTTACTGCAACACATATCTGTTTCAATCCGCGTTAGTTCGTTCTTCATTTCCGAGGCAAACGACACATTACTCGCCTTCTTTCTGATTAAACTCAATCGTACTTATTTCACTTAATGCTAATTCATAAATCATATCCGCGAGCACTTCATTATTATGGCGGACGATACCATCTAGATTGATATCCACTAATTCGTTATTTGTAATGAGATTAATCCCCATATCACGAATACGTTCAACGTCACACGTCACAAATGTCGAGTTATTGCGCGCATAATTTTCATGAATTTTATCATTAAATGCGGTATCATTTGCAATTACAAACTGAATAAACGATGTACCGACATGTTTATGAATCGCTTCAATATGATCAGCCACTGTATAATTAATCGTCTCACCACGTTGCGTCATAATATTGGCAACATACAATTTCGTAGCGTCACTCTTTACAATGGCCTGTGCCAGCTCATCCAGCACTAAATTAGGAATAATACTCGTATATAAACTGCCAGGTCCCATAACAATTAAATCTGATTCCAGTAAAGCATCAATGGCTTCTTTCATCGGTTTAATATTGGCAGGAGTTAAAAATACTTTATCTATTTTCTTATCTTTTAATGGAATCAAAGATTCTCCAACTACAATTTCCCCGTCTTCCATTATCGCATTGAGTATTGGACTTGTATTTGTTGAAGGAATCACTGTCCCTTTCACATTCAGAATTTTACTTAATTCTTTTACCGCATGTCCGAAATCAGTTGTGATGTCAGTCATTGCAGCAAGCATTAAATTACCGACGGGATGGCCACCTAACGTCTCATCATTAAATCGATATTGAAACAATTTCTCAAGCATCGGTTCAACATCGCTTAATGCAGCCAGTACGTTACGAATATCACCCGGTGCCGGAATATCCATGACATCACGAATTTTACCCGTACTTCCACCATCATCAGCAACCGTTACGATTGTCGTTATTTCTACAGGATAGTGCTTTAAACCTCTCGCCATGACAGACAATCCTGTACCTCCGCCAATCAGACAAATTTTAAGCCTTCTCATCAATAATGCCTTCGATTAGTGCGTCTCTATGGCGAGTATTTAAATCGAAATCAAAGAAGTCTTTCAATTCTGTGCTGATACGTTCTGCAAGTGCCACAGAACGGTGCTGTCCTCCGGTACATCCTATTGCGATAACCACTTGTGATTTTCCTTCACGCATATAGCCAGGAATAACAAACTTTAATAAATCCATCAATTTTGTATAGAATAGTTCTGTTTCTTTCCATTTCATCACATAATCGTAAACACGTGCATCCATCCCTGTTAAAGGACGAAGTGATTCGATATAATAAGGGTTCGGTAAAAAACGCACGTCAAAAACGATATCAGCATCAATAGGAATACCATGTTTAAAGCCGAAACTCATAACATTAATAGAGAATATATTATCTTTGCCTGAGCCGAATAATTCGATGACTTTAGAACGTAATTCTTTCGGTTTATAATCTGTCGTATCTACAATATGAGTTGCCACACCACGCAAGTCAGCTAGTAATCTGCGTTCTTCATTAATCGCTTGTAACGGCGTACCACCCGCAGCGATCGGATGTGTTCTACGTGTTGCTTTATAACGGGAAACTAATACATTATCCTGCGCTTCAATAAATAAGATTTGAACAAGAATATCTGTTAAATTCGTGATATTCTGGAGTTCTTCACGCAAATTATCAAAGAAATCTTTACCTCGTAAATCAACACCGATAGCAACACGCGATAATGACTGGTTATTATCCTGCATTAACTCTACAAATTTAGGTAATAGTATCGGCGGTAAATTATCAACACAAAAATAACCTAAATCTTCAAGGCACTGGATCGCAACAGACTTACCTGCCCCGCTCATACCCGTAACAATTACTAACTTCTTAAAGTTTTCCTCACTGTTCATCGTTATCCTCCTCAAGCGCTATTATCTCTATCATACAAGCATTCATAAAAATAGACACGCATACGCGTATCTATTTATTACTTATCATTAATCATTTAAAGCTTCAATATAATGTTGTGCATTTTGTGCGGCAATACTACCATCGCCTGTTGCAGTAACGATTTGACGTAATTTTTTAGCACGCACATCCCCTGCTGCATAAATGCCCGGCACGCTCGTTTCCATTTCATCATTCGTTACGATATATCCCGCTTCATCTGTAATACCTAAATCTAAAAATGGTTTTGTTAAAGGCTGCATTCCGATATACACGAATACGCCATCCGTTTCAACTGTTGATTCTTTGCCTTCATTATCAACTAGAGTTACAGAACTTACTTTATTTTCACCATTGATTGATTTTAAAGTTGAATTCCAGATAAAATCTACTTTTTCATTTTTAAATGCACGGTCTTGTAAAATCTTCTGTGCTCTTAATTTATCACGTCGATGAACGATTGTGACTTTATCCGCAAATTTCGTTAAGTAAACACCTTCTTCAACTGCAGAGTCGCCTCCACCGATAACGACTAGGTTCTTTTGCTTAAAGAAAGCGCCGTCACAGACCGCACAATATGATACGCCACGGCCACCCAGCTCTTGTTCTCCCGGCACACCAATTTTTTTGTATTCTGCTCCTGTTGCGATAATTAATGCTTTCGCCTTTAATTGTTTGTCACCCAAATCGACAATTTTCATATCGCCATCTAAAGTTACAGATTTAATATCACCATACGTATATTCCGCGCCAAATTTTTGTGCATGATTAAACATTTTTGTAGAAAGATCAGGCCCTGTAATAACATCAAATCCAGGAAAGTTCTCTACGTCCGCTGTATTTGCCATTTGTCCGCCAGGCATACCACGTTCAACCATAATTGTTGATAAATTTGCTCTTGATGCATAAACTGCTGCTGTCATACCCGCAGGACCAGCGCCTACAATTACTACATCATATTCTTTTACTTCAGTCATATTTTTACCTCCACTAATTCATTTCGTAAGTTCAATATACAATATAAAGGATAAATTAAATATTATTTTGCTTGAATCCATTATAAACTTTAATAAAGTGATAACGTGTCGTATTAAATTTCTCAATCACTTCACGCTTCGTAATTTTATCATTTGTTAAGCGCATATATAAGAAGTAACATACTGCAACATACGCATTAACATGCTTTAAATCCATCTTCGCCTCAATGATACTTTCAGCTTTCTCTATCCAGTAATCAAATAATTCAATATCATAAACAATTCGATTCAAACGTTCCAATCCTTTATGAATAAAATCAAGTTTAATCAAATTTAAATCATGAAATATATAGGATAGGTACAGCTTTTCAAAGTCAGGTAACTGCTCTAAACGTTCCCATACTTTTCGGTTGATTAACATCGTCTTATCTTCCATTTGAGAAATTAGGAAGATGCCAATCAATCGATGATTACGATCTGCTGCATCAATTAATGGGATAATCACTTCTGTTAAATATTGATGTCCTTCATAAATACGTCTCGGACTTAAACCTGGTTGTGGCACTAATTCCGTTAAACTTTCCCAGAACTGATCGGACTGTTTAAATTGTCCAAGTGCGAAGCTATTAAAGCTGAGTGCATGATACATTTGCTGATTTAAGAATTTTCCCTTTTTATATAACGGGAACAGCAATTCATGCGACTCTTCAAATTTATTTAAGAAACTTAATACAATACCTAATTTAAACTTTTCATCATCATTGAGCGGTACAATCTTTTCTAATCGCTTTAAATACTGCTCATATTGCTCCGTTTGATTTGTATTGTATAACAACAGCGTGTAATGACATAACGCATGTATATCTGTTGCATCTTCTGCCAGCAGTTGCTCAAGTATCGCACTACTTTCCTTATATTCACCAATAAATAATAACGTCATCGCTTTTAAATTTCTAATTTCAGCACGGGATTGAATATCAACGGGTTGATAGTTAATCCAGTCTAATGCTAATTCATAATTCACTGTCTGGAAAAAATGTTGAAAGATATAGTGAACCACGAAGCTTTCGCTTTCTTCTTCCATTTTCGACTGATCATCATAAAAGACATCAAATAATGTACGCATTTCTTCCAGATAATGTTCGTCATCCGTATTCAAACTATAATACATCCCGAATAAAAACGCCTTATTCGGGTCTCGCTTTCGAATAAATAATCTGCTCAATTCATAAAAAACATCACTACTATCAAAATGCGTCGTTAAATATTGTATTAATGTTTGTTCTGCATCATCATAACGACCAATCAATTGATAACACTCTGCTAAACTTTGTACAACTTGCCACTTATTTTCTTTCTGCAGGGATTTCTGATAATAAGAGATGGCTTCTTCGTATGACTGTTGATTTTGTTTCTTCAAGCCGATTTTGTAAAAATCATCATCGTTGCCTGGAAACTTAATAATATTATCCATCCATCTCACCCCTCTAATCACGTATTCTATCTATTTATACATATTATATCTTATTTTTGATAATCATAGGATTACCGTATGCAAATGCATGCGCCGGTACATCTTTAGAGACTACCGTCATTGCGCCGATGACTGAATTATCTCCGATGGTTACACCTGGCAGCACTAATGCATTTGCTCCTATTAATACATTATCACCGATATGAATGTTACCGACGCGATATTCATCTACTAAATATTCATGGGTTAATAAAGTCGCATTGTATCCGATTACTGAATTCTCACCGATTGTGATGCGTTCAGGGAACATTAAATCCGGCATTGCTTTATATGCAATCGAAGTTTTGTCACCAATGGTCATCCCTAATAGCATGCGATACATATTTCTTTTCAATTGAACTGACGGGCATATTCTACCAAGTTCAATAACGATAAAGTTTTTAGTAACTTTAATAAATGATACAGTGCGATATAGTTGCCATAATGGATTCACATGCCCCGATTTAGTTCTGGTCGTTCTACGCATCGCGAGAGCTCCTCATCGGATAATTCACATCTTTATATTTCGGCAGTTGATATTTTAAATGACGATACATCCACACCGCAAGTGCGCTAATGATAATAATGATTGAAATCATTTGAGCCATACGTAAATGTTCCGTCAACATTAAACTATCCGTTCTCATTCCTTCTATAAAGAAGCGACCGATAGAATACCAAATGGCATATGTTAATAATGTTTGACCGATGCGTAAATGTTTACGCACTGACAGCAGCACAATAAAGCCAATTAAATTCCATATTGATTCATATAAAAAAGTAGGGTGATAATATACACCATCAATTTCCATATTATTAATAATAAACTTCGGTATATGTAATTGTTCTAAAAAGCTTCTTGAAACGACGCCACCATGAGCTTCCTGATTCATAAAGTTACCCCAACGTCCAATCGCTTGTCCTAATATAATACTCGGTGCTGCTATATCACCCATTTGAAAGAACGATATATTTTTCTTACGTGTTAAGTAATAGCCCATGCCGAGTGCACCAATTAATCCGCCGTGAATCGCAATACCACCATTCATAATCATCGGTATTTCAGCGAGATGATCTTTGTAATATGACCATTCAAACGTTACGTAATATATTCTCGCACAGAGTATGCCGACGATTACTGAACCGATGACAATGTCGATTAACGCATTTTCAGGAAAATGCTTCTTTTCTGTTTCGCGTTGTGCTAATAAGTAACCCAGCAATATACCACAAGCAATAATAACGCCGTACCATCTCACTTGAATGGGTCCTAATTCAAGTGCTATTGGATTTAATGTTAACAGCATGTTATATCTCCTTTAATGATTGGTTTTTTATTTGAGCATTGAGTCTATCATTGAAATCTTTCGCAGTATTTGTGCCCATTTTATTTAAACGATAATTCATTGCAGCGACTTCAATAATAACTGCTAAGTTTCGTCCAGGTCTTACTGGAACTGTCTTTTTCGTAATTTTAGAATCAAGGATGGTTAATGTTTCTTCAATTAAACCGACGCGATCATATACTTTATCTTTCGCCCAGAATTCTAAATTGACATTCAGCATTAATCGTTTCTCCGGTAACACACTACCTGCACCGAATAACGTCATCACATTAATAATGCCTAAACCGCGTATTTCAAGTAAATGTTCTATTAGTTTCGGAGCTTTACCCATGAGGACATTACGTGAGATTTCTTTAATTTCAACATTATCGTCTGCTACTAATCGGTGCCCGCGTTTCACTAGCTCTAACGCGGTTTCACTTTTACCGACGCCTGAATCTCCTGTAATTAATACACCGACACCATAAACATCTACTAACACCCCATGTAAGCTCGTTTCAGGTGCTAACTCGCGCTCTAAATATGATGAGATTTTATTAATTAAACTTGTTGTCACATCACTACTGCTCAGCAAAGGCGTACCCTTTCGATTACATGCATCAATTAACTCTTCCGGCGCTTCAATATCACGTGTTAATATAATACATGGTGTTTCTTTACGGCATAACTTTTGCATACGTTCTGCTCGGTCTTCTTTCTTTAATGTTTCAAAGAAAGACATTTCAGTCGTACCTAGCACTTGAATTCTGTCTGAAGAATAATGAGAAAAGAAACCCGCCATTTCCAAACCTGGTCGGGATATATTTGTATTGATAATTGGAATTTCTATTGCGACGTTACCTGCAATGATTTCCAGGTCAAACTTTTCGATTAATTCTATACTTGTAATCATCTTAAACCTCCACTATCCAATACTTTTATATTAAATAACTTTCTTTAATAATACAATTTATAACGACAAAGGGATACTGACAATTTGTTGTCGGTATCCCTTTAAAATCAACTTCTTTCAATATGTCGTTTTAAATACTGTCCTGTGTATGATGCTTGTTCTTCCATAATCTGTTCCGGTGTACCAATCGCGATAATTTTACCGCCATTATCTCCACCTTCAGGCCCTAAATCAATAATATGATCCGCTGTTTTTATGACATCAAGATTATGTTCGATGATAAGTACCGTATCGCCATTCTCTACTAACTTATTTAATACTTTCAGCAGTCTTGCGATATCATCAACATGTAAACCTGTTGTCGGTTCATCTAAAATATATAACGTCTTCCCATTACTTCTGCGATGCAATTCACTCGCAAGTTTCACACGCTGTGCTTCTCCACCAGAAAGCGTCGTTGCAGGTTGTCCTAGTTTTACATATCCCAGACCAACATCTACAATCGTTTTTAGTTTACGCTTTATCTTCGGAATATTTTCAAAGAAATGATAAGCATCTTCAACGGTCATATCTAATACATCTGCAATGTTCTTATCTTTATATGTCACATCTAATGTTTCACGGTTATAACGTTTACCTTCACATACTTCACATGGCACGTATACGTCAGGTAGGAAATGCATTTCAATCTTGATAATGCCGTCGCCACGACATGCTTCACAGCGTCCACCTTTAACGTTGAAACTAAATCTACCCTTCTGATAACCACGTAGTTTCGCTTCATTCGTCTGGCTAAAGACATCACGAATATCATCAAATAATCCTGTATATGTTGCCGGGTTTGAACGTGGTGTTCTACCAATCGGTGACTGGTCTATATCAATGATCTTATCAATATGTTCTATTCCTGTTACACGGTCATGCGGCCCCGGTTTTGCTTTTGTTTTGTAGAGTTTTTGAGCTAACGCTTTATATAATACATCATTTACAAGACTACTCTTACCTGACCCTGAAACGCCTGTTACAAGCGTCATCATACCAAGTGGAATGTTAACCGATACGCCTTTTAAATTATGACTTGTTGCATTTTCAATCGTTAAAAAGCGCCCATCAGGTTTACGGCGTGTCTCTGGCATTTCAATTTGCTTTTTACCGCTTAAATATTGACCAGTTAATGACTTCTTATTCTTCATCACTTGATTCGGTGTCCCTTGTGCCACGATTTCACCACCGTGAACACCAGCACCTGGCCCAATATCAATTAAATGGTCTGCTGCAAGCATCGTATCTTCATCATGTTCAACAACAATCAATGTATTTCCCATATCTCGCATTGATTTCAAAGTATCAATCAATTTATCATTGTCACGTTGATGCAGACCGATTGAAGGTTCATCAAGTACATACATCACACCTGTTAAACGAGAACCAATTTGTGTCGCTAATCGTATACGTTGTGCTTCTCCACCTGATAAAGTACCGGCTGCTCGGTTTAAAGTTAAATATTCTAATCCTACATTATTTAAGAAACTTAAACGTTCCGTAATTTCTTTTAAGATTAATTTAGAAATTTGTTGTTCTTTTTCTGTCAACTCAATTTCATTATAGTATTTTAAAGCTTCACCGATAGAGTATTCTACAACTTCACCGATGTGTAATTCTTTAATCTTGACGCTCATCGCTTCTTTCGATAAACGGTAACCATGGCAAGTATGACATGCTTCATCCACCATATATTTGCGCATTTGTTCACGCGTATATTCAGAAGGGCTCTCTTTATAACGACGTTCAATATTCGTAGCTACCCCTTCGAATTGCATAACACGTTTACGCGTCACACCGTTATCTTGTTTAAAGGTGAATTCAATATCATCTGTATGACCATATAAAATAATGTGCTGTTCTTCTTCTGATAATTTCTCAAAAGGCTTTTTCATACTGATTTTAAAATGTTTACATGCCTGCTTTAATAACGTTGGATAATAATTTGAACTGATTGGTTCCCATGGTACGATAGCGCCTTTTTCTAAAGACAATGTACGGTCCGGAATGACTAAGTCAATATCAACAGATAACTTCGTACCTAAACCATCACAATCCGGGCAGGCACCGAATGGCGAGTTAAATGAGAACATTCTCGGTTCTAACTTTTCAATTGAGAAGCCACAAATGTGACACGCATGATTCTCCGAAAACTTCACTTGATCTCCGCCGATGACATCGACAACAACATTACCTTCTGCTAAGCGCAACGCATTCTCTAATGAATCTGCAAGACGCGCTTCAATGCCAGGTTTAACTACTAATCTATCGACTACAACATCAATATCATGGTTTTGATTTTTATTTAAATCAATATCATCCGATACATCATAAACTTCACCATCAACTTGAATACGAGCATAACCTTTCTTAGCAATATCTTCGATGAGTTTCTTATGTGTTCCTTTGCGGCCACGAACAATCGGCGCGAAAATTTGAATCTTCGTGCGTTCTTCCATTTCCATCACTTTGTCTACCATTTGCTGAATCGTTTGAGATTCAATCGGTACACCGTGCTCAGGACAATACGGAATACCAATTCTCGCATATAACAAACGTAAATAATCATAAATCTCAGTTACTGTAGCAACGGTACTGCGTGGGTTTTTACTCGTTGTCTTTTGATCGATTGAAATCGCTGGTGATAACCCTTCAATCACATCAACATCTGGCTTATCCATTTGCCCTAAAAACATTCTGGCATACGCACTTAAAGACTCTACGTAACGACGTTGTCCTTCAGCATATATCGTATCAAATGCTAAACTCGATTTACCTGAACCTGATAAGCCTGTCATCACAACAAGCTTATCACGCGGAATTTCAATATCAATATTTTTTAAATTATGTGCTCTCGCACCTTTCACTATAATTGATTTATTCTTCATAATGTCACCCTTCAGCTTTAAGCTCAAATAATATATCTCTTAGCTCTGTTGCACGTTCGAAATCTAATGCTTTTGCTGCTTCTTTCATTTCTAACTCAACTTGTTGTATCATCGCATTGCGTTCTTTTACGGTTAATTTTTTCTTTTTCTTATTTTCTTTCGGTAATTCATCCGTCACATCAATAGAGGCACTGATTTTATCGCGCACTTTCTTATTGATCGTCATAGGTGTTATACCATGTTCTATATTATATGCTTCCTGAATTTCACGACGTCGATTTGTTTCATCAATGGCGATTTTCATTGAATCGGTCATCTTATCTGCATACATGATGACTTTACCTTGATCATTACGTGCCGCACGACCAATAATCTGAATGAGTGAGCGATGACTACGTAAGAAGCCTTCTTTATCTGCATCGAGTATTGCAACGAGAGAAACTTCCGGAATATCTAAACCTTCTCTTAATAAATTGATACCCACTAATACATCAAATACACCTAATCTTAAGTCTCTAATAATTTCAATACGCTCTAATGTTTTAATTTCCGAATGCAGATAATTTACTTTTATTCCCGCTTCTTTTAAATATGTCGTTAAATCTTCACTCATCTTCTTCGTTAATGTTGTGATTAATACACGTTCATTCTTCTCGATGCGCTGACGAATTTCTTCCATTAAGTCATCAATTTGATGTTCAGATTTACGGACTTCGACGATTGGATCAAGTAATCCTGTCGGTCGAATAATTTGTTCTACCATTTCATCAGTATGCTCTATTTCATATGGTCCCGGTGTTGCTGATACATACACGAACTGATGCCCTTTTGCTTCAAACTCTTCAAACTTCAACGGTCGATTATCTAACGCACTCGGTAATCTGAAGCCATGGTCAACGAGCACATTTTTACGTGCCTGGTCACCATTATACATACCACGGACTTGAGGTAAAGTTACATGACTTTCGTCCATCATGATAAGCCAATCATCCCCGAAATAATCAAGTAATGTATATGGCGTCGCGCCTCTTTCACGCAATGTTAAATGCAGTGAATAATTCTCGATACCCGAACAGAAGCCCATTTCTCGCATCATTTCTAAATCATAGTTCGTACGCTGTTCCAGTCGCTGAGCTTCTAACAATTTATCTTCAGCTCTAAATTTCTTCAGTTGTTCTTCAAGTTCTTTTTCGATACGTTCAATGGCAATTTTCATTTTCTCTTCACGCGTAACGAAGTGACTGGCTGGGAATAATGCAAAATGTTCACGTTCTTTTAATACTTCGCCTGTTAAATAGTTAATCTCACGAATACGCTCGATTTCATCCCCGAAGAATTCTACACGAATACAATGCTCATCACGTGATGCCGGGAAGATTTCTACGACGTCACCACGTACTCTAAACGTACCACGTTTGAAATCAATATCATTACGGCTATACTGGATATCAATTAATTTGCGTAATAATTGATTACGTTCAATCTCCATACCGACACGCATGCTCACAACCATGTTCTTATATTCTTCCGGGTTTCCTAAACCGTAAATGCAACTGACAGAAGCGATAATGATGACATCATCGCGTTCGAATAATGCACTTGTAGCAGAATGTCGTAACTTATCAATTTCATCGTTAATCGAAGCATCTTTTTCAATGAATGTATCTGTTGAAGGGACATAAGCTTCCGGTTGATAATAATCGTAGTAACTTACGAAATATTCAACTCTATTGTCCGGGAAAAATTCTTTAAATTCACTATATAACTGACCCGCTAACGTTTTATTATGGGCCATAATTAATGTCGGTTTACCAACTTCTTTAATAACATTACTCATCGTAAACGTCTTACCCGTACCTGTAGCACCCAGTAACGTTTGATGACGCTTACCTGCTTTAATACCTTCTACAATCTTACGAATCGCCTCGGGCTGATCTCCTGCAGGCTTGTAATCTGACTTTATAACAAACGGATGATGTTCCATTATACGCCCTCCTTATCGATAATATTTTACCAAAAATATTTCACAAAATACAAACATTTGTTCGATAAAAAACAGCCACAACAATATCACGTTGAGCTGTTAATCCTGTACTTGATCTAATTTATAAAACTCTACGATTAAATACCCGATCATTAAACTGACCGTATCCAGAAACACAATCATTTCAGAATGAAAAAAACCTTTATATACTGACACACCGATAACAATAACCGATAATATCATACCCGTATATTTATTTCGAACAATCATACTAAAGATGACAACCATCAGAGCCGGTAATAAAAATGCTAACCAATACCATATCGTCATAAGTCTGACTCTTTTATTTTTAATATCGATACCGTTAATTCTTTTAGTTCTGAGCGAGGTATAAACTTCTCCTGCAACATTTCCGGCAATATATTATTTAGAAAATCCTGCACGCAATGTAAATGATCAAACTGAATAATTGTTCTTAAACTTTTCTCATAAATTTCAAAAAATAATGGCTCTGGATTGCGTTTCTGTATTTCACCAAACGATTCATATAACAAATCAATCTTATCTGCTACTGAAAGAATTTGCCCTTCTATCGTTTCGTCTTTTCCTTCTTTTAACCTTTCATGGTAAATCGCACGATATTGTTCTGGAAATTCTGAATCAATAAATCGGCCAATCATTTGTTCTTCAACATCACTAAACAATTGTTTTAACTCTCGCGATGCATATTTCACCGGTGTTTTAATATCACCCGTAAATATTTCAGGGTAATCATGATTCAATGCTTTCTCGTAAACATTTTTCCAATTGATTTCAGTGCCATGATATTCTTCAACTGTCGCTAAATATTGCGCAATTTTCGTCACTTTAAAAGAGTGACTGGCGACATTATGTTCTTGATATTTAAACTTCCCCGGGCAACGAATTAGTTTTTCTAAATCAGACAAGCTTTTAAAATATTGATGTACACCCATTTCATCACTCCTCCAAACATGTATTAATATTTTTATTTAAATTCTTTTAAGATGATATTCAACTTGCTCGAATTTAATTCTCCAACATACGTTTTCAACACTTTTCCTTCTTTATTAACGAACAATGTCGTCGGTATGTTATATATTTTATATTGTTTCATTTGTTTCTCATCAAGCATAATCATAGGGTATTGTGCATGATACTTTTGAATAAATGCATCACGTTTATGCGGTTCATCCTGAACGTTCATTCCAAGTAGTCCGATGTGATTTGGTTTCTCCTGATCAAACTTTACAAGTTCAGGCATTTCTTCATTACAAGGCCCGCACCATGAAGCCCATACATTAATCACTGTAATGTCGTGTTTGAGCTGCGTTTTTAATTTTAACTTTTCACCTTTAAGATTTTCTATTGTAACATCCCCGATGTTTTGATTATTTATAGGATGTTGATGCGTTTCAACCGGTTGATTATCATCTGGTGTCTGATTAAATTGTGTTACTTGATATATACTGTACCCTGCTAGCAATAAAAAAATAAGCAGTAAAATTGCTGTAATAATATGTTTCATCTGTCCACCTCTATATTTATTACGTCTATCATATCGTAATTATAGTTAACTTTAAACTGAAGTCATAAAAAAAGAGATGAAACATTGTCTCATCTCGAAATTTAATATTATTGTTATTCTATCATTTATTAGTAAATATATTGGAAGTTACCTTTTTGATAGCTTGGAATAACGCGGTACGTTTTTACACCTTGACGTGGATAGTTCATTTCAGATACTAAAATGCTACCATTTGAATATGTACGTTCTACAACTGCTACATGGCCATAATATCCTAATTGTGATACTAAAACGGCACCTTTAATAGGTGTACGTCTTACTTTATAACCAGCATAACGCGCTTTGTAAGCCCAGTTTTTCGCATTGCCCCAGTATTTCCCTACAGGACGCCCTAATTGTGCACGACGATTATAAGCATAATATGCACAACTGCCCCAGTAGTATGGATTTGAATAGCCATATGAACCAGCTTCTGCTGTTTTAGTTTGTGTTTGTGGTGTGATTTCAGTTAGCTCGGCAGTAGTCAATAACATCATAGCAGTTAAGAATGATATAACGATCTTTTTCATGATTTCTTTTTCCTCCGAATAATTTAATATTTTAATATATTGTTTAACATCTCTTGTTTATCAACAATATTGATATTACCATAAAACATTCGCGTAAAATTTAATGTTACGTATATGTAATATAAGTGTTATATGTACACTCAAACATTGCAGCTATGTTACAAACAATAATAACTTATGTAAAGGCAAGTAAAGAAAGCCTATTATCGTGTAACTTTATCGGTATAATATTTAACTCAATAAAGTTTTATTTAATAAATAAAATTACAAAAAAACATCTAACGTATTTGTTAGATGTTTCAATCCCTTTTTTTAAGGGAAGAAGATTTAATTGTAATAATCTATTATGTATGCCATTTGTGTTTATTGATGGCTACATAATCAATATCGATAATATCCTGTAATTGTACCATTAACATAATTTACAGCACGTTGCCCGACACCTGCTTCAGGGTTTAACGCATCTACCATCTGTCCATTGCCGATATATACACCAACATGACTTGCATCATTAAAGAATACTAAATCACCTGGTTGTGGCGTATCAACTTTCTGTCCAGCTGCTATTTGAGCATACGTCGTTCTTGGAATGGATTTCCCTAATGCAGCTAACACTTGTTGCGCAAACGATGAACAGTCAACGGCTTTATCGTCATTTGCACCATATACATAAACTTTGCCTTGTGCAATTTGCAAAGCGATGCGTGCGACTTTGTTGTCTACTGTACCACTTTGATAGGATTGCTTCGAATCATTAACAATGTGCTTTTCACTCTCAATTTGAAGCGATTGGACTACTTCTGTTAATGATGCCTGTTTTTTCTCGTCTTCAAGTGTAATACGCATTGAATGGCGTTGTATCGGTTCGTTATGATATGTTTGTACATTATCCTGCTTCAGTGCATAAATAAATTGAGCAGTTTGAGGTGACAACGTTGGTGTTGTTGTCTTGAATTGACGATCCTTGTGTTTTAGCTTTCGATATTCTTGCTCAGATACAATGATGTCATCGCCAACTTTTAACGTATTTGTCGACAATTTATTCCATAATCGTACTTCATATGTTTCTATATTAAACCGTTTCGCTACACTTTGGACAGTATCATGGTGATGTACACGGTATCGTTTCACAACCGACTGAACTTGTTTGTTCATAGGATTAATTTGCTTTAAAGTAGCAACTTGAACTTGCTTCGGTTGCTGAAAAGACGCATCACGTTGCGCATGATATGTATTCGCCCGCGCTTGTGTTGCGACTAAAATGATTGCACCAACACTCATCGATGATAATAATATGCGCTTCATAAATTACAACTGCCTCCTGTAACTTTAATGCATCAATAAATTAGTGACCTCATTATTTTTGTTTTGATAAATATTTCGCAATATTTTCAGCGTCTTTACCTTCAACTAAATTTTTAGGCATTGCCCCTTTACCATTTTGAATAATCTTAAGGATTTCCTGCTCAGAATATTTGCTGCCAACTTTCGTTAAATTAGGCTCACTGCCACCTTCTAAATCTTTACCATGACAGCCAATACATGAACTATTTGCGAACGCTTCTCTACCAGGATCATTGAACTTCGTATCTGTTGCTTGCTTTTCTCCCCCATTACCACACGCCCCAAGTACTAATGCTGACAGTGCTAAACCCGTTAATAACTTCTTCATGATAATCCCCCATAATGATATATTTGCTTTTATTATACTAAAAAAAGTGGATGTGACAAAATTATGTCATCCACTTTTTGAATTGATTTGTATTCTATCGTGATAGTTGTGACTTCAAGTATGCATCTATGAATAAATCTAAATCCCCATCCATCACTGCGCCAGTATTCCCAGTTTCAGCATTTGTACGATGATCTTTGACCATTGAATATGGATGGAAGACATATGAACGAATTTGAGAACCCCAGCCAATTTCTTTCTGTTCACCACGAATTGCTGCTAGTTCTGCTTCCTGTTCTTCAATCTTTCTTTGATATAACTTCGCTTTTAACATCTTCATCGCCTGTTCACGGTTTTTAATTTGCGAACGTTCATTTTGACATGTTACTACAATGCCTGTTGGCGTATGTGTAATACGTACGGCAGAATCAGTTGTGTTAATATGCTGTCCACCAGCACCACTGGCACGATACGTATCCACTTTAATATCTTCCGAATTAATTTCAATTTCGATATTGTCATTATTCAGTTCCGGCGTTACTTCACACGACACAAATGACGTATGACGACGTCCAGATGAATCGAATGGTGAAATTCGCACGAGACGATGTACACCTTTTTCCGCCTTTAAATAGCCATACGCATTATGTCCTTTTACGAGTATTGTCACACTTTTTATACCTGCTTCATCACCAGGTAAATAATCCAGCGTTTCAACTTTAAAGCCACGTTTATCAGCAAAGCGTTGATACATTCTAAGCAACATTTCACCCCAGTCTTGTGATTCCGTACCACCCGCTCCAGGATGTAACTCTAATATCGCATTATTCGCATCGAATTCTCCATCTAACAGCATCTTCAATTCAAAAGCATTCGTTTCATCTGATAAACTATTCAGTTGTGCAATCAAATCTTGTTCACTTTCATGATCTGATTCTTCTTTTAACATTTCAATAAGCACATCGATATTTTCATATTTTTCTTCTAATGCGTTAAAGCCATTAACCACTTCTTTTAATGCATTATTTTTATTTATGATATTCTGTGCTTTTTCACCATCATTCCAGAAATCCGGATCTGCCATCATCTCTTCGTATTCCTGAATGTTCGTCTCTTTTTCTTCTAAGTCAAAGAGACCCCCTAAAGCTATCAAGTTTTTCCTGTATTTCAGCCATTAAATTTTTAATTTCAAATTGTTCCATTCAAACTACTCTCTTCCGTGACAATTTTTATATTTCTTACCGCTTCCACATGGGCAAGGTTCATTACGACCAATATCTGGTTCAGTCTTAATCTTCGGTTGCTGTTTCACTTTTTCTTTACCGTCATTCGCTACCATCGCCTGACCTTTAGCCACTTGTTCACGTTCAACATGCTCATTCTTTTCGACGATAGATTTCAACACATATTTACTTACATCGTCTTCAATGTTATCCAGCATGTCTTCGAACATCGTTAAACCTTCATTTTGATATTCACGTAACGGGTTAATCTGACCATAACTTCTTAAATGAATTCCAGTACGTAATTGATCCATCGTATCGATATGGTCTGTCCATTTCATATCAATCGTACGTAGTAATATCATACGTTCAAATTCTAAGAACTGTTCGCCTAATTCAGACTGTTGGTGCGCTAATTGTTTATCAACAGCATTCATGACAATTTCATAAATTTCATCTTTATCACGACGCTTAATATCATCAACTTTTAATGCACCTTCTGTTAAGTACATATCATCTACATAATTCGTAAATGCTTCATAATCTGCATTATCTTCATCGCCCATAAAATGATAATCTACTGCACGACGGACTGATTTTTCTATCATCCCTTTTACCATTTCAGAACAATCTTCTGTTTCTAATATTTCATTACGTTCTTCATATATAATTTCACGTTGTTTACGCAATACATCATCGTACTCTAATACACGTTTACGACTATCATAGTTGTTACCTTCTACACGTTTTTGTGCAGATTCAACAGCGCGGGAAACCATTTTTGATTCAATCGGTGCTTCATCGTTCATCCCTAATTTCGTCATCATCGATTGCATTCGTTCAGAACCGAAACGTACCATTAACTCATCTTGTAAAGATAAATAGAAACGTGAATAACCCGGGTCACCTTGACGTCCAGAACGCCCACGTAACTGATCATCGATACGGCGTGATTCATGACGCTCTGTACCGATCACGGCTAAACCACCAAGTTCTTTAACGCCTTCACCAAGTTTAATATCCGTTCCACGACCTGCCATGTTTGTTGCAATCGTAACTGCACCTTTCTGGCCGGCAAGTTGGACGATTTCAGCTTCACGTTCATGGTTTTTGGCGTTTAATACATTATGACGAATACCGCGTTTCTTAAGTAACTCAGAAATATATTCACTCGTTTCAACTGCGACAGTTCCTAATAATACAGGTTGTCCAAGTTTATGACGTGAAATCACTTCATCAACAACAGCATGGAATTTCCCTTTTTCAGATGCAAAGATTAAGTCTGCAGCATCGACACGCGCGATTGGGTTATTTGTAGGAATTTGCGTTACTGCCATGTTATAAATATTCATTAATTCTTCTTCTTCAGTCTTCGCTGTACCTGTCATCCCTGATAACTTATTATACATACGGAAGAAGTTCTGGAATGTAATTGATGCCATTGTTTTAGATTCATTTTGAATTTCAACAGCTTCTTTTGCTTCAATCGCCTGATGAACCCCTTCAGAGAATCGACGTCCTGGCATCGTACGCCCTGTAAATTGGTCAACGATGACAATCTCACCATCCTGTACGACGTAATCCACATCTTTCACCATAGATCGATTTGCCTTTAAGGCGATGTTAATATGATGCATTAAATTAACGTTTTTCACGTCATATAAGTTATCGACTTTAAACATCTTTTCTGCTTTGTCGATCCCTTGTTCTGTTAATTGGATACCTTTCGTCTTCTCATCATAGTTGTAATCTTCTTCGTCTTTTAACATTTTCACAAATACATTCGCTTGAATGTACATGCTTGTTGATTTCTCAGCTTGACCTGAAATGATTAAAGGCGTACGTGCTTCATCGATTAAGATAGAGTCAACCTCATCAATAATCGCAAAGTTCAACGGACGCATAACGCGTTCTTCTTTATACGTCACCATATTATCACGTAAATAATCGAATCCTAATTCATTATTTGTACTGTATGTAATATCGGCATTATAAGCGTCACGCTTCTCTTCAGTCGTTAACTGATTTAAGTTAACTCCCACTGTCAGTCCTAAGAAATTATATAAATGTGCCATTTCTTCTGCCTGTGTGCTTGATAAATATTCGTTAACGGTAACAACATGCACACCACGACCAGTTAATGCATTTAAATAAACCGGCATCGTTGCTGTTAACGTTTTACCTTCACCTGTTCTCATCTCTGCGATATCGCCACGATGAATGGCAGCTCCACCCATGATTTGTACTTTAAATGGCGTCATTCCTAATACACGTGTAGCAGCTTCACGTACGATCGCAAATGCTTCCGGTAATATATTATCTAAATATTTTTCTTGTTTTTTATAATCTTCTAGCGCTTTCAGATCCGCTTGAAATTTTAATGTTTTATTTTTAAGGTCTTCATCAGATAATGCAGCCATTTCTTTTTCTAATGCCATGACACTATCTGCAATTTTTGATAATGATTTCAGTTCTCTTTTGTTGCCGTCAAACATCTTTTTAATGAATCCCATTATGTTCTCTCCTTTTAATACGTATACATACGTCTACATCTAATTATAATAGCACTTATCACGTTTTTATTGAAATATTTCGTTTATCTTTCGTTTATATTCTGTTTGTTGAATGAATAAACGGCTAACACCTTACAAATTTATAGATATGAGTACGTAGCGCTGTTCATAACGATAAAAAAGAAGAGCGTTATGACAATAATGTCTTAACACTCTTCTCTCAAAATATAGATTATTGATTTACTGTTGTTTCAATTAACCCATATTTACCATCTTTACGTTTATAAACGATGTTTGTATCATTTGTTTCAGCATCATTAAAGATATAGAAATCATGACCTAAAAGGTTCATTTGTAATACCGCTTCTTCAGCATCCATCGGTTTTAAATCGAATTGTTTAGAACGGATAATTTCAATTTCATCTTCTTTTTCCCCGTGCACTTCTTCAACTTCCGGAAGACTTGGAAATACTTCTTTCTCTACACCTTTTTCACGGAATTTACGGTTTACTTTTGTTTTATGTTTACGAACTTGACGTTCTAATTTCTCGACAATTAAATCAACCGCTGCGTATAAATCATCGTGGCGTTCTTCCGCACGTAATGTCACATTTTTTAGAGGAATTGTAACTTCAACTTTAGATTTACCATCTTGATAAGTTTTAATCTTTACGTGTGCATTCGCATCCGGCACGTTTGTAAAGTATCTTTCAAGCTTGCTTAATTTCTCCTCAATGTAATTTCTAATTGCATCTGTTACTGAAATATTGTCTCCGTGGATTTCATATCTAATCATTATAACCACTCCTTTGAAACTATTCTTGTTGTTTCTTCCTACTTATATTTTACCAAATATTCAGGCTCTTGCAAACGCTAACACCGTGATTTCACAATGTTTATTGGATAATAATACACTACTGGCATGACTTGCTGTTAACCCGGTTGTATAAATATCATCGACGAGCAATATACGTGCATTGTCTTGTAAACTCCCAATACATTTAAAAGGATTGTCCTGTTTCATTCTGTCAATCTTATTTAATCCCATCTGCTTTTCACGATATGCTGTTGTAAGCACTTCACTATATTGTACATGCATTGCATCTAATATGGTTGAAACCGGGTTAAAGCCACGTGTTCGTAATCGTTCATTTGAAGTTGGCATTGGAATAACCATATCAAACGCTTTAAAATATTGACGTGTCAATTGTGATTGAAAAATTTGTGCAAAGGCTTTTGCTAGTAATACATCACCATTTGATTTATATTGATGCAATAGCTTTGACATCTCTTCGTGATATTCACAAATCATATTGACATGATTGACGAAACCGAAATACTTCAAAATAAATTGACAATCCAGACAATCCGTTTCGTCTTCTGCTAGTGCTTTCTGACAATAAGTGCAACGTCGTACATCATGTCGTTGTAGCACAGTCTGCTTACAATCATCACAAACAAACGGAACGCGTTTAAATAAATTATCAATTGTTAATATTTCATGAATCGGTTGATGACATATGATACAGCGCTGATGTGTCATGTGCACCTCGTTTATTCATTTGACGTATTTTTTTCAATGCATCAAGCATCGACAAACTAATCCCATCATGATAAAAGATGACTTCTCCATTTTGTTTATTCCCTTTACGGTCAACACGTCCGGCAATTTGAATCAGACTATCACTTCGAAATAAATGACTATTCATCACCCACACAGATAAATCTTGCATCGTGAAACCACGCTCTAATATCGTCGTCGTAAAAATAAAGCGATATGTTTTATTGCGAATGGCTTCTACTTTTTCATGTCGTTCTACATCAGTAGAATAAACACATACCGTATGACGTTGTAAATGTTGATTTAACCGTGTATATGTCGCTTCCATTAACTTAATATCATGAAAAAAGATAAGAATGATTTCATCGCATTGAGCATGTGCTAATAATGTACTCATCTTATGTTCCACAGCACCTTTTGACATAAATTTAAAGCGTGGTACTGGTAATGGGCGTTGATGATATCTTAACGGCAAATAGATAGTACTTGTTTTGCATGCCTGCATGATATATTTCGGTGGTGTTGCAGACAAATAGACAAACATACCATGTTCAGTGAGTGCCCTATTTAACAGACGAATTAAACGCGGATCATAACCGACAGGAAATGCATCGATTTCATCAATAATGATTAAGTCGAAATGATCTTGAAAATACATAAGCTGGTGTATCGTACTAATAATGAAATAGTCGGACGTTATTTCAGCATGTCCACCATATAACGTACATAGATAATCTGTCTTCAAATATTGGCTTAACCTTAATGAAAGTTCTTTCACAACATCTGTTCTCGGTGACACGACAGCAACATTACATCCTTGCGCCCTTGCAGCAACGATTCCTGCTAAGATCATTTCCGTCTTTCCAGCGCCAGTTACAGCATATAATAAACATGACTTTCGCTGCTCAAATTTGTTCACAATAAATTGTGACGCTTTGCTTTGCTGCGCAGTCAATTCAAAAGGTAAGTCAATTACAATGTTTTCAGCGAACTGCGCTGTTTTTAAATAATGTATATATTTACGTGAATGAACACTTTGTGTAATACAACTGCGACAATAATAAATCGTTTGCTGATAACCATGATGATAATATTGATGAAATAAATGTCGTGCTTGATTCAAACAAAAATGACACATCAATTGACTTTTATACTCAATCGCGGGTTGTGATGAAGGTGTTTCTGAAATCGTGATTCGCATCTTTTCCTCCATAAAAAAAGACACACAAATAAATGTGTGCCGGAATAATGACTATAAGACAAGACTATTTTAAACAATTAAACTTTCTGTTTGTGAAACCTAATCCAATGGCTTTTTCTCCTAAGTGTGTACCAATGACTGGACCAAAATAACTCTTAATAAAATCGACGTCCGGAAATTCTATTTTCAAATCATTGATGATTGCATCCGCTTCATCACTCGCATTAGAATGAATAACAACCGCTGTTACATCTGTAAAGTTTTTCGATTGCTCAGCAAATAAATCCTTCAATTGCTTTATCGCCTTTTTCTTTGTACGTACTTTATCAAACGGTACAATCTTCGTATCTTTAAAATGTAAAATAGGTTTAACTTGTAACATGCTACCAATTAATGCTTGTGCACCCGTTAATCGTCCACCCTTTTGAAGATTCTTCAAATCGTCTACTAAAAAGTAAGCAATTGTTTCTTGTTTCATTGCTTCAAGCTCGTTAATAATTGCTTCAGGAGATATTGTATCTTTTAGTTCAGCTGCACGCAATACGTAAAAGCCCATTGCCATCGCAGCAATTTCTGAATCAAATGCATGTAGTGTGAAGTCATCTACCATAGAGCCAGCAGTAATTGCATTCTGGTATGTCCCACTTATACCACTTGATAAGTGAATTGATATACAATCTGTAAAACCTTCTGACTTTAATTGTTCTAATAGTGCAACATAAGCACCCGTTGTCGGCTGACTCGTTGTAGGTAACTCTTTCTCATAACGCATTCTTTCGTAAAACTGTTGCGCATCATATGTTGCTTCTACAAAGACTTCGTTTTTGAAAATAACATTCAAAGAAATGATGCGAATATCTAATGCTTTAATCAATGCATCAGGTATATACGCAGTTGAATCTGTAATAATGGCTGTTTTCATAAATGACCTCCGTCCCATTACATCCCAATATATATTTTATACGGTTTATTATTAAAAATAAAGTAATACAAATTAAATGATAATATTTGTATCATTCTGTTAAAATAGAATTTGTTCAAATGATGCGATAGAATGAATTAATATTAAAACAACTTTACATGTTAAATGAGGGATACAATGCAGAACTATATCACAATTAAGCAGGATGTTGTCAATGAAGTGATCATTAATAAATCACGATTTATCACATACTTGTACAAAATAGAAAATGAAAATGAAGCAAAGGAAAAAATTGCTGAAATTAAAAAGCAACATAAAGATGCGAATCATAACTGCTCTGCATATACGATTGGTGATCAGCATCAAATTCAAAAAGCCAATGATGATGGTGAACCGAGTGGCACAGCTGGTGTTCCGATGCTTGAAGCATTAAAGAAGAACGATGTTCATAATACGTTAGCCATTGTAACACGATATTTCGGGGGTATTAAACTCGGTACAGGCGGTCTCATTCGCGCATATCAAGGCGGTGTCTCAGATGCGATAAAAGTTGCCGGTAAAGTGATTATTAAAAATGCGCTTAAATATCATGTCACAATCAATTATGATCAGACTGGGAAGTTCGAACATAGCATAGCTGAATTGCCGTACGTCGTCCTGGAAACGATATATACTGATAAAGTGACGTACGTTATCCAGATTACAGCAGAAGATCAAACAGCTTTTGAATCATTTCTTGTTGAAACGACACAAGGCAGTGCTGTGTATACAATTGAAGAAGAAATGATGCTACCTTTTAACATTGAATAATGAAATAAAAAAGGATGAGACATAATGCTTTGTCCTCTTACGATTAACGACTTAAACGGCCATCACTTGAAGCATATTTGACAAAAACAAAACTCAACCTAAATCAATGAGCGATTTACGGTTGAGTTTCTTATTTTACTTAGGGCTAAACGCAATGCCGACAGCCTTTCCTTCTATTTTAATATTTTATGTGCAAATTTTAGTAATGGTTTATAATGATCATCGACAAGTCCCGTAAATTCAACAATCAATTCTATCGTAATAATAATTAACGTTACGATTAAGATGGCGCCTAATTGCGTCGATAAATACAATATTATCGAAGCGATACTAAACAATGTCGCGATTGAATAAATTAACAATACTGTTTGCGCGTGCGTATATCCGAGCGCTAATAGTTTATGATGCAAATGCGATTTATCTGCCTGCATAATCGGTTTCCCTTGTCGGTAACGTCTAATCATCGCAAACCCCATATCAATAAATGGAACTGCTAGTATAATAATTGGGAAGAACAGTGAAATTAACGTAATATTTTTAAAGCCTAATAAACTTAATACACCAATAATAAAACCTAATAATAACGCCCCGTTATCACCAAGAAAAATTTTCGCTGGGAAAAAGTTATATTTCAAAAATCCTAATAATGAGCCAATTAACACACTACAAATCATCATAATAAAGATATTTTGCTGCAATATAGCAATAAATCCTATCGTAGCCAGGGCAATTAATGATACCCCAGCTGCCAGTCCATCTAAACCATCAATTAAATTGATCGCATTCGTTACCGCAACAATCCATAGTACTGTCATTGGAATGCTTAAAATGCCAAATTCAATCACAATACCAAAGGGCAATGTAATCAAATCTAACGTAATACCATGCATTACAACGATAAGTGCCACACCAATTTGTCCAATTAACTTTACGATAGCTGACAAATCAAATAAATCATCTACAATCCCCATTATATTTATTAAGATTGCACCGATAATAATCGGACGTATTTCCCATTCAACCGGATGACCAATCCATATGCCTATTATAAAGGAAATTAATATTACCACGCCGCCCAAAACAGATACGGGCTTCGTATGAACTTTACGTAAATTCGGTTTGTCTAGAGCACCGACTAAATGTGAAAATTTTATAATAAAGGGTGTTATAATAAAGGAAATTAAACAAGTAATAAAAATCAATTTTAATGTAAACATAAGCCACCTCAAGCTATTCATTCTTTTTTACTATAGCATATAAAAGACTACTCGCCTATTAAAGAATGTATATTAAATTGCAAACGACATAATATAATGGCATAAATTTAATTGACGAATACGTGAATTTGTTACATAATAATACGGTTAAAACAATATCATTTTAAGCGTGATTTCATCACTTTTTAGCTCTGACATAGTTCTTATTTTTACAAGTGTAAAGCAATTCGAAACTGCTTTACTATTTTTTTGACAAAAAAGGGGTAATAGTATGAATAAAAGAGTATTAATCGATGTACTTTATACGATTATTGGTTCTATCATTGTCGGCATTAGTTACAATTTATTTTTACTTCCAGGTCAAATCGCTGCCGGCGGGATTTCAGGTCTTAGTACAATATTAAATAAAATGATGGGCACAGACCCTGCAATGATTCAGTTTTTATTCAATATTCCAATATTCATTGTCGGCTGGTTCACATTAGGGAAATCATTTAGTTTAAAGACGGTTATTGCAACTTTTACGGTACCTTTTACAATCTTTTTAACATCAAGTCTAGTGGCTAAAGGGACGACAGATGCCCTTCTGTCATCTTTGTATGGTGGAATTGTCCTTGGAATCGGATTAGGTTTAGTATACCGTGGAAATGGATCAACGGGTGGTACAGCTACGTTAGCTCAAATCGTCAAGAAATATACGGGACTATCAAGCGGCTTCTGCCAGCTTATTGTTGATGCATTCGTCGTCATTCTCAGTGCCTTTGTGTTTAACTTTGAACTTGCATTATATGCTTTAATTTCAATCTATGTTACAAGTAAAGTCATTGATATCGTACAACTGCATACGGGTGACAATAAACTTGTCTTTATTATTACGACGAAAGAACAACAAGTGATTGATTTAATCCATGAGCATGTAGAGCGTGGTGTAACGAGTGTCAATGCGTTTGGCGGCTATAATCGCGAAGGTAAAAGTTTATTATTCTCTGTTATGGAGCAAAATGAAGCAATTTATTTCAAACAAATTATTACGCGAGAAGAACCCGATTCATTCGTCATCTTTATCAATACATCTGAAATTATTGGTAGAGGTTTTTCTACAGCAAAAATTTATCGAAGTAAGTAAGGAGGGATATTTTGATTGAAGCCATTATCTTTAATGCTGCTGTAACTGTGAGTGGAATTTATTTATTTCACCGATTACAGTTTTTCGAAGAGAAAGAGATCGTATTTTCAAAAAACTATATTACACTATTAATGACGCTGATTTCTTTCTTATTGATGACATATCCTGTGACATATCATGATATTTCATTTCACTTAGCATTTATTCCATTATTATTTTTAGGCCGTTATACAAATTTTATTTATACGATGTTTAGTGCGATTGTATTAGTACTCGCTGAAATATTTATCTTTAATGTTATACCTGTCAGTTCATTTGATTTAATCATTATTGCAATATTCGCGAGTATGATCGGGCCGTTTATTAAACAGAATGACTTCAATGCAATTCAATGGTTAACTTTGATGAGTCTTGTTATTATGGGATTGTATCAATATTTTACGTTAACATTTAACTTATTCGCTTTCATGCTTTTAGTCGTATCAAGCTTTATACTATCGCTTACATCAAGTTTAATGTTTGTCGACATATGGCGTATTTATAAAGTGATTCAGCGCTATGAGAATGAAGATGAACTCGATCACTTAACAGGTTTAGGGAATGTGAGAGAGTTTGATCGTTATTTAAATGTTGTCAGTAAGAAAGCATCCGATGCGAAACAATCACTTTCACTTCTATTGATCGATATTGATGACTTTAAAGAAGTAAATGATCGATTTGGGCATGACGCAGGTGATGCTGTACTGCAACAAATGTCTCAGGTAATTAAGAACTATGTTCCGATTGACTCAAAGACTTTTCGTAATGCAGGTGAAGAATTTAGCGTAATCTATACGAATCAAACGCTTGATAATACCGTGAAAGTTGCGGAAAGTATTCGACATGGCGTTAATAATGCATCATTTCATTTACCTAATAAAGAAGTGATTCATTTAACAGTAACGATTGGTATCGGTTATATCTCAACAGACGAAGTGAAGACGCACCGCAAAATCTTTAAAGAAGCGGATGAAATGCTTCACGCTGCAAAGCATCAAGGACAAAATACAGTAATGTTCAATCCAATTATCAAATAACAGGAAGTTTGCTTTCTGTTATTTTTTTATATAGGAGGTCACAATGGTTTCAATTCAACTGTACGACGAGAAAAAAGTGAAAGATGTCGCGATGCTCGCAGGAAAAATATTATTAGAATCTGGTGCTGAAACGTATCGTGTAGAAGACACGATGACACGTATTGCAACGCATTACGGTTTATATAATACGCATAGCTTTGTTACACCGACAGCGATTATCTTCTCACTCAATGAAAAAAGCTCGACCCGATTGTATCGCATTTCAAGTCGAACGACAGATTTAGAAAAAATTTCAGAAGTGAACGAAATTTCACGCGCTATCACTGGTGGTAAAGTGACGTTAGAAGCTGCTAAACTGGCATTAGATGAATTAGATGCTGCTAATTTACAGTATGATTTCTGGTTAAAATGTTTTGCCAGTGCGATTGTCTGTGCGCTCTTTTTATTAATGTTCAAAGGACAACTTTCAGATACAATCCCTGCATTCATTGCAGGTGGTATCGGTTTTTACATCTGTCATTATTTTAGTCAGCTCTATAAAATTCAATTTTTCGCTGAATATGCTGGTGCAATGGCCATCGCACTCGTCGCACTTTTCTTTGTAAACTATATTTATAAAGGAGAATTCGATAAAATTATCATTTCAGCGGTCATGCCACTCGTCCCAGGGGTTGCAATTACGAATGCCATACGTGATATGATGGCGGGGCAACTCATAGCGGGTATTGCAAAAGGTGTCGAATCAGCATTAACAGCATTTGCAATTGGTGCAGGTGTAGCAACAGTACTCATTATTTTTTAGAGGAGGAATAGCCATGACGTTACTATTTCAAACGATTATTAGTTTTTTTGCTTCTATCTTTTTTGCGATTGTCTTTAATGCACCAAGGAAACTACTCATGGCTTGTGGCTTCGTCGGTGGCATCGGCTGGATGGTATTTACAATTGCTGAGACTTCTAAACTCACAATGGCCGTTGGTGCATTTCTTGGTTCTCTATCACTCAGTTTATGCGCGCACCTCTTTGCCAGATATTATAAGCGCCCTGTGATTATCTTCAATGTTGCGGGTATCATTCCATTAGTACCTGGAGGCGTGGCGTATGATGCAACGAAGAACTTAATTATTTCAGACTATAGTGAAGCGCTCTCTAAAGGGATGGAGGCAACACTTATATCCGGCGCCATCGCTTTCGGATTGTTAATCGCAGAAATTGTATTTCAATCGACTTTAAAAGGATATAAACACTTTAACTATTATCGTCTCCGCCGAAAGAAGGGTGAACACCCGATACAATTATAATACACACTTATTTTTATTTTATTCATCGATAAAATAAAAATAAGTGTGATTTTTTTATCAAATAAGATTAAAATAAAGATATTCACAATAACTTAAAATTGGAGGCAAAAACAATGAAAGAACAATTAATCGAACGTTTATCAACTTACGTTAAAATTGATACGCAATCCGATGCGTCAAGCACATCAACACCATCTACAGCAAAGCAATGGGATTTACTCAATGTACTGCAAAAAGAAATTGAAGCTTTAGGGCTTGAAACTGATATCGATGAGTATGGCTATTTATTTGCCACTTTATCAGCAAATACGGATAAAGATGTACCAACAATTGGCTTATTAGCGCACGTTGATACTGCGACTGACTTTACTGGAACAAATGTATCACCACAAATTATCGAAAATTTCGATGGCAACGATATTACATTAAAAAATGGATTAGTAATTGAGAAAGAAAAATTCCCCGAGTTAGAAATCTATAAAGGTCACACTTTAATGACGACAGATGGAACGACACTTTTAGGTGCTGATAATAAAGCAGGTATTACAGAAATTATGACTGCAATTGAATATTTAATAAACCACCCTGAAATTAAACACGGTAAAATTCGTTTCGGATTTACACCGGACGAAGAGATCGGACGTGGTCCACACAAATTTGATGTTGAGCGATTTGGTGCAGATTTCGCTTACACAATTGACGGCTCTCGCCGTGGAGAATTACAATATGAAAGCTTTAATGCAGCTGGCGTAGAAGTTGAATTTAATGGTGTGAACGTACACCCTGGCAGCGCAAAAGATAAAATGGTTAATGCACTCAATTTAGCGGTACGTTTCCAAAGTGCTTTACCTGCGCTTGAGCGTCCAGAACATACTGAAGGCTACGAAGGTTTCTATCATTTAATGGATTTACAAGGCAATGTGGAACATGCGAAACTTTCTTATATTATTCGTGATCATGATCGCGACAAATTTGAAGCGCGTATAACAACAATGAAAAATATTATTCAGGACATTCGTGCGGAATTTGGAGAAACATCTGCGAATATTGAGATAAAAGATCAATACTTTAATATGGGCGAGAAAATTACACCACATAAAGACTTAATTGACGTTCCATTAGAAGTCATGAAGTCATTAAATATTGAACCGATTGTAGAACCAATCCGTGGTGGTACTGACGGTAGCCAATTATCATTTATGGGCTTACCAACACCGAATATCTTTACAGGTGCTGAGAATTTCCATGGACCATACGAGTACGTTTCAATCGACGATATGGAAAAGTCAGTGATGACGATTGTCGGAATATTAGCTAAGTTTGAAGAAAGAGCATAATAGTAAAAGATTGATGGCCGATATTTTTATTTTATCGGCCATCTTTTCATTATCGTACTATTGTTTACGCGTTGCAATCATAATATTTTTCATAGCATTTTGTAACTGTATACCAATCTGTATATCTTCTGTATCAGCATGGACTTCAGGATAAATATTGAACTCTATCACTTCTTTATCGTTACTCATCTGTTTATATTGTTTGCCACCACTTAAATAGACATTTATCTTATCTGGATTTTGAAGTTTATTAATTTCACTCACAACGAGTGAGCCTGTCGTTTCATCCAAACTGCCACCACCATATATCACCATATCCGCTTCATCTAATAAACTTTGTATATGTGTACGGTTAAATATTAATTCAGCAGAGGTCATCGTATCGGCTTTAAACATTTGTTCAAATAACGCGCGTATTGCCCCACCGTCTCCACCATAAATAGAAGTCGTTAAATCAATTCCAAATTTATTAAACTGCTGCGCAATATACCAAATGCTATTATCCACCGTCTGTTTCGTCTCAAAATCAAATTGACTTTGGGCAATATGACTCTCTTTACCATAAATTTTATATTGATGATCACTGACTATCGTAAAAGTTGCATCTTTTAAACGTGTATCCATATCACCAAATTCCATATGGCGAATTTCCTTTAAATCACTTTGCGTCATATGACCTTCTATAACAGCATAATCACGATTATAAAATTTAGCACCGAACGCTTGTAACATACCGATACCTGCATCAAATGTCGTTAATCCACCAATTGAAATAATAAACGATTGAATGCCCATATCCAGCCCTTGTGTTATTAATTCACCTAAGCCGTAACTTGACGCATGAAGTGGATCATTGGATGTCGCTAATATTGATTTACTATCGATAAGCATCGTATCGTGCCCTAATATTGCCACTTCAACATCTGACGGAATCAGTAGCTCACTATGCACATGACGTAATAATTTACGTCCTTTCTCCCATACGAGTAACGCTTCTATCATATTCTTATCACTTTCGAACAGCGGAATCATCACAATGTTCGACTGTGGCGCCACTGCTTTCACTCCATCAAATACATATTGGTTGGCATGATGAGAGTATAATGTATCAAAAAATGAATCCATTGCGATTAATATTTTCATCATTTCCTCCAAAATAAATAACTAATAGCATCACTATTAGTTAATCTTGTTTGTATTAATTTTTCTGCACATCACTATTCTTCTGCTTTAGAAAGATTCGCGATTGTTATATTTTTATGGCTGTCATGCCATGTTACTTCACCGTTATTAAAGTAAAATGCTTGAGGTGATTCATGCTTTATATTCGTTTTTTTTGCGATATAATCCGATAATTCACGTGCATCCTGTACGATTAAGTAATAAGCGTTAATGTCACGCTCATATGCAAAATTATCAAACTGATCATAAGCACTCGCTGATATTGGGCATGTGTTTGAATGTTTTAAGAAAAATACTTTTGCATTTGTTTCTAACATTTCATCAAACTGTTCCACAGTATTCAATTTAATTATCATGATTTCACCCCGTCAATGTGCATTCGATTTTTAAAATATATCACGGTCAGATTAATTTTGCAATCTATTATTTATATATACCCCTATCTCAAACAATTACGCATTGTTATAATAAAGTTATACAATGAATGGAGGATTATAATGAAAACACAAAAATTCCCACTGAAACGTTGGACATTTATTGATACACTGAACACATGCGTACTCATTTATGTAATACTCTTCTTTAAAGATATTAATAAGAATCCGACACTGACTATCATCATCTTTGCTGCAATTGCAATCTGGATTATTACCGTTATTGCAAAGAACGTTATTATTTCTAAACAAAATGATACCCACCAGAATAAATAATAACAATCATACTACAATTACGATCAATGCATTAAAAACCGAACAAAGCACATAAATCACTTTGATTTATTGTCTGTTCGGATTTTTTATTGTTTATTGTTTCGCTTCAAGTGCTTTCAATGCTTCGTAATACTTCTCATCCATCGTTTTTATATATTTTGTATTCTCTAGAATATCCTGTATCGGCAATGCCTGTAAGTCACCTTCTGTTTTCATAGCAACTTTACGTTCTTTATAATAATTAATTAAGCTATAGTACGTTTCTATCGTTGCTTTGCGCATACCGATCACATTTTTCGAAGTCAGTTTCGTTTGATTCAACTTATCAACATTTGATTTCAGTAACGGAATTAATGTTTCATCGATATATTTTTGCTTCTCAGTCACTTTTGCACTCGTCGTTAAATAAGCGACTTTGTCTTTGAGTACATCGCTATTAGCATTAATGAGTTTTGATAAAGTTTCAAGTTCACTACTATCCTTAGGATTTTGTTCAGCTTTCAACACATAATTCTCATTCAAACTTTTGTTCTTCTCAAATACTTTCGTATATTGTAATATCTTTTCGTTAGAATGAATCGATTGATTAAACAACTTCATGTAACGTTCGAGTTCTGAAATAAACTGTTGCTTCTTCACTAAGTTACGTAAATAAATTTCGTGAACATCTTTCACTTCTTTCGTCTTTGGATCGACTGCCTTTACTTTTTTCTCATATTTATTCAGTTGTGGTTTAATCTTCTCCTGAATATCCATTTCAATTTGCTTTAACTGCTGTTTCTTCTCTTCCGTCACTTCTGCACCAAGTAACTGATCTGCTTTATCTAACCCTAAACGATCAATCTCAGAAACAAGTTTCTGTTCTTCAGATTGTACATCTTTCATTTGCGCTTTATAATCATTAATGTCAGACTTTACTTTATTACCACATCCGGCAATAATGGTACTTACTAATAAAATTAGCATAAAGATATTGATATTTTTCATAAATAATCTCCTCGATATCAATATTATACAGAATTTGAATGAGAATTTAAACTATGATTACCTTGATGCAATTACGGCCTCATTTCAATATTGATTCATTGCTTAAAAAGAAAGGAACAATCTCAATGTACAAACAAAAGCCTCAACTTACAATTAATCATACGACACAGCACTTTCATCAGCAATTTCAAAAGATTGACACGATGTTAATGACTTTACTCGACACTCCTATCATACAGACGTTGCATGTTGGTTCAACAGCTATCGACGGCGCCTTAACAAGCGGTATTATCGATGTGCTTGTTGTCGTGAAAAGCTTACACGCGATGACCACACTCGATGAAAAAAGACTGAATTTGCAACACTTTTATCGTCTGCATCATCCATATGAGAAAAAATGTGTCTATGCGAAATTCGATAATTTACAAACATTAAATGAAACCATCCGACTACACATCGTTGAAGCCGAAAGTAAAAAGCTAGAACGCTACATTGCGGGCCAACAACTATTAACACAAAATTTCATCGCATTTAATGCAGTAAAGGCTGAAATAAATCATGAAATTTCTGTGAAGGAATACGAAGATTTAAAGTCAAAATGGTTTAATAGACATCTGTCGGTTTAAAAGACAATGATTAACTGATATAATAAAGTTTGAATTTACCGAAAGGGCGTAATATACATGCAAGTGAAAGCAATTTATGAAGGACTTAGTGCTTTAATCGGTCCAGATCATATTAAGATGAATGAACCTTTAAAAAATTATACATACACTAAGACTGGCGGTAATGCTGATATTTACATTACTCCAAAAAAATATTCTGAAATTCAAAAGACGATTCAATTCGCAAATCAAAATCAAATTCCGATCACTTATTTAGGCAATGGTTCAAACATTATTATTCGTGATGGTGGTATTCGAGGTATCGTCATTAGTTTACTTGGCCTTACGGAAATACATGTTGAAGTCGATACAATCATTGCAAGCAGTGGTGCTGCTATTATCGATGTTTCACGTACAGCACGTGACCATCATTTGACTGGTCTGGAATTTGCATGCGGTATTCCCGGTTCAGTCGGCGGTGCAGTATTTATGAATGCTGGCGCATACGGCGGAGAAATTAAAGATGTTATTGAAAGTGCAACGGTAATTGACCAGCATGGAGACATCATTACTTTATCGAATGAAGCACTTGCATTAGACTATCGTACGAGCATCATACAGTCTAACCACTACGTAGTGCTCGAAGCAACATTTAAATTAGAACGCGGTGACGTAAATGTCATTCAATCGCAAATGGATGTATTAACAGAGCGTCGCGAAGACAAACAACCGTTAGAATATCCTTCATGTGGTAGTGTATTTAGAAGACCACCAGGATACTTTGCAGGACAATTAATTCAGGAAGCTGGATTACAAGGACATCGAATTGGCGGTGTTGAAGTATCTAAGAAACATGCCGGCTTTATCGTCAATGTCGATAACGGTACAGCGACTGACTATGAAGCAATGATTGCTCATGTACAGAAAGTTGTGTTTGACAATAGCGGTATTGAACTGCAACCGGAAGTAAGAGTGATCGGTGAACCGTTACAATAAATATTATTAATATATATCGATAGACGATGAAAGTGAAACACCCCAATTGCGTTAGCAATTGGGGTGTTTCATATGTCACGTATTCATATGTCGAATTATTCAACAACGATATCTGCGTTTGGCATAGTATGTGAATTATGTGCTGTCACATGACTAATCACGTTATAGTTGCCTTTTTCTTTAAACGTATATTCTAACGTATAAACGCCGTTTTCTGCTTTTTTCACTTTTTCTTTTACTGATTTTTTCATATCCTTGTCTTTAATGATTTCAAACATTACTTCATCTGCATCATTAACTGCATCATCACCATATTTCACTTTTGCAGTAATTGTTACTTTTTCTCCAGCTTTCGCTTTTGCCGGTGCTTTTAAATCAACCGTTAAAGCTTTCACATCTTTAGATTCAACGTGTTTACTATGACCTTCATGACCTTCGTGCTTTTCTTCGTGTCCACATGCTGCAAATAATAGTGCACTCGCAGCGATTAACATTATTTTTTTCATTATTTTGTCCCCCTATTTTTAAAATCTTTTTTCATTATCGGAAACATTCCGTTCTAAAGCAATGAATAAACTGTGACAATACATAAAAAAAAACAAGCTGATGCAAAGTTTGTCATCAGCTTGTCAAAAATTATTCGTTGTCAAATACAAAATCTTCATCCGTCAATGCTTCAACGTTTAATGCGATGACATAGCCATCACCTTTCACACTAAAGAAATCATGGTTTTTCGTCGAAGTATTTAATGCATTCTCAATAATTGGATTGAAGTCTTTTTCTTCAAAGTATGGCTCGAATCCTAAATTCGCTAATGCTTTATTACCGTTATACTGTACATAGTTTAATACATCTTCCGTTAATCCAACACGGTCATATAACATCTTCGTATAACTTTCTTCATTGGCATAAAGCTTTTGCAGCATATCATACATATCTTTATCTGCTCTTACTTTCTCATCATCGGTTAATTCATTACGCAAGCTTTGCGCATCAAGCCCGGTGAATACACCGTGGATTGATTCATCTAATAAAATCTTACGAATGATCTCACCTGACGTCGTCATCTTTCCTTGTCCAGCAAGGTATAACGGATAATAGAAGCCACTATAGAATAAAAATGTTTCTAAAAATACTGATGCAACACGTGCCATATATTGATCATAAATTGATGCATCTTGGGCCCATAATTTATGGTAACGACTTACGATTAAATCTGATTTAAACTTTAAATGCGGTTCATTGACAACCCAGTTATCTAACAGTTCATTTGTTTCAGATGAAGGTAATAATGTCGTGAAAATATGAGAATAACTTTTCGCATGAATTTGCTCCATCATCCCCATAAATGAATAAACTGCTTTCTTACGCAAATCCTGCGTATGTAATCCGATCAACGGCATTCCGTCATCTGCCTGATGTGTATCTAATCCAGTAAGGCCTGCTAATGCATGGTTAAATGTATATTTCTCATCATCAGTTAATTCTTTCCAGCTGGCGATATCTTTTGACACTTTAAATTCAGATTCCACCCACATTTGTGAGATATTTTGACGCCAGAACATATTCGTCATATCTTCCTGCGTATTCCAGTTAACAGCTTTCATCTTGTCAGTCCCTTTTTTATGATTTGATAAACAGTATTAAGAGACCAATAACTGGCCTCTTAATCCAAAATGACTTTATATTGTTCATTCATATTATACTGCACAGCTAGTACATTCTTCTACACTTAATAATTTATTACGTGTATAGTATAAAGATTTTAAACCTTTATGGTGTGCATAAACATAAAGTCTAGATAATTCTCTCGTAGAAATATCAGAGTTAACAAAAAGTATCGTTGAAATCCCTTGATCCACATGTTCCTGTATCGTCGCAATTAAATCGATTAATTTCATTTGGTTCGTATTGAATGCTGATTTATAGAACCACATCGTTTCCGGAGATAAGAATGGCATCGGGTAGAATGTTTCTGCATTGCCGTATGTTCTACGCTCAATTTGATCAACTATCGGCATCACTGAACTTGTTGCATTTTGTACATATGAAATACTTTGCGTCGGTGCGATGGCTAAGCGATATGCATGGAAAAGACCATTTTTCATTACCGCTTCTTTTAAGTTTGACCAGTCTGCTTGTGTTGGAATCGTCATCCCTTCAAATAATACTTTCACTTTATCTGAAGTTGGTGTGTAATCTGTCGTTTCATATTTCTCGAAATACTTGCCTGATGCATAATCAGATTGTTCGAAATCAGCATAACGTTCATTGCGTTCAACCGCAATCTGCATAGAGCGTTCGATTGAATAATAGTTCATCATCATGAAGAATGTTGCTGCAAATTCCTTCGCTTCTTCACTTTCGTAACCAATCTTATTCTTCGCTAAGTATCCATGTAAGTTCATTACGCCCAGTCCAACTGAATGTAATTCACGGTTTGCTTTTGCAACGCCTGGTGCATTCTTAATATCTGCTGCATCACTTACCGTAGTCAATGCATCCATTCCGATATGGACAGATTCCTGAAACTTCTTAGATTCCATTACATTAACGATATTAAGTGATCCTAAGTTACATGAAATATCACGTTTAATTTCGTCATCTGTGCCGTAATCGTTAATCACTGATGTCTCTTGTAACTGGAAGATTTCCGTACATAAGTTACTCATTTTAATTTGTCCGATATTTGAGTTTGCGTGAACTTTGTTGGCATTATCTTTAAACATTAAATATGGATAGCCTGATTGCAATTGTGTTTGTGCAATTAAATTAAGCATTTCACGTGCGTCTTTTGACTTCTTCATAATATTTGGATTATTCACTAGCTCATCATACATTTCATCGATGTTTAAGTCATCTAACGTAATACCATATTCACGTTCTACAGTATGAGGCGCAAACATAAAGAATGCTTTACCTTCTTTTGCTAAATCGAAGAACTTAGAAGGCACGATTAATCCCGTAGAAATCGTTGATAATCTTAAATCTTCATCCGCATTTACTTTCTTCGTATCTAAAAATTCTAATACATCGTAGTGGAAGATATTTAAATAAACAGCACCTGCACCAGGACGTTGACCTAATTGATCGGCATAGCTGAAGCCACCTTCTAACGCTTTCGCTACAGGTAATACACCTTTCGCTACACCTTTAATGCCTTTAATCGCTTCACCACGCGCACGCAATTTAGATAAATTGATGGCTACCCCACCACCAATCTTTGATAATTGCTTCGCAGTAGAATCGATATAGTTGATTGAGTTTAAGCTATCATCCACTTCCAGTAAGAAACAAGAGACTAATTCTCCACGGCGTGCTCGACCTGCATTTAAGAATGTCGGTGTTGCTGGTTGATAGCGTTGTTCGATCATTGCTGAAACAAGTTGCTTCGCTTTCTCTTTATCACCTTTTGCTAAATAAAGCGCCACAATCACTACGTGTTGCTTATAGTCTTCTAAATATTGCTTCTTATCATTCGTCTTTAAAGCGTAATCTTTAAAGAATTTACTCGCTGACATATAGCTCGCAAATTTAAATGGAATACTGTCAGCATAGTGAATAATGTCTAATAAATCTAATTCTGTATATTCTTCAAATAAATTATAATAGAAATCTTGATCCACTAAGAAATGAAGACGTTCAAGCGGTGAATCAAAATGAATTGTATAGTCATGAATTTCCTCTAAGTATACCGCTAACGCTTCCTGATCTTTGTCAATATCAAAGAATCCATCTTCGCGTCGCTTTGTTACCTGATTATTTAATTCAATATGTCTGTACTGTTTCTCTTCTACTGTTTTCATTACATTTTTCCACCTTTTCATTGAATAATTCAACATCTCGTTTGTTACCATGTAGTTCAAACTTCATTAACAACGGCACGTGATACGTTGTGCTGATAATATCTCCCGCTTTTGCAAAGTTCTGCCCCCAATTGCGGTTTCCACTCGCTACTACTGCAAATAAATGTTGATGATAGCTTTCTAAAAATTGAGAGACCACATCCGGCACTTGTCCAAAGCCAATTGTTCCTGTGACGATGATAAAAGGCTCTGACACTCCTTGTGCCATTGCAGTTTCCAGAGGGATAACATGGGGTTGTTCTGACTTATGAATAAAACGGCGTACATTACCTGTTAAAGAATAATAAACGATTAACATGTACTTCACTCCCGGACCATAAGGAATGTTTTTAAGATTAACCTTACGCATTTTTTATATGTATAATGTGTCGTAAATTTCTCTTTTTTGTTTAAAATTATCTTGTGTCTCTCATAAGATATAACACAAGATGTAGTGGTGTTGAAATTAAACACACACAAGATATACGAATAATTATAGCACTTAATATTTCCATTTCAATTAGAACAACTCTAAATTTTTTTTATTTTCCGTATTGACTTTTTCTTCGTTTTTCTTACCTATTGATATGACTAGTTTGAGCGAACTTGAAATTTTGTAACGTACTCAAAGAAATTAAATTCTTCATCTGAGAATTGAAAAATATTCTAATGCATGGTATAAACATAACTTATGTTAAGATGAAGATACATTATTTTATAACGTAAGAAAGGATTCCTATGGATAATAAACTCAAAGGTATTATATGGCTCTTAATTGCTTCACTCGGCTTCAGTTTAATGGGGTTATTCGTCAAATTGTCAGGTGATTTACCCGTCGTTCAAAAATCATTATTTCGAAATATCGTCGGTATGATCCTCCCGCTTTATTTTGTATATCGTTACAAGACGAAGTTATTTGGAAGTTTAAACAATCAACCTGTATTGATGATGCGAAGTTTATTCGGTTTAACCGGTGTACTGCTCAACTACTATACGATTGATAAGATGATCTTAAGTGATGCAGATATGCTGAATAAACTCAGTCCATTTTTCACGATAATTTTTTGCGCACTCTTCCTGAAAGAACATATTAAACGCTATCAAATGATTAGCATGATTATCGCTTTTTGTGGTGCGTTGTTCATTATTAAACCCAGTTTCTCATCGGATATGCACATCGCGCTGATTGGTGTCGCTGGTGCCATCTTTGCTGCTCTTGCATACACGACACTAAGAGTGCTCGGCTCAAAAGAACAATTTTATACAACCGTATTTTATTTCTCATTTTTTTCAACGCTTGTTCTTATACCTTTAACGTACTTTCAATACGTTCCGATGACCGGCACCCAAATTGTATATTTACTGTTATCAGGTGTATTTGCCACGCTCGGACAATTCGGGTTGACGATAGCCTATCAACATGCCGCAGCGAAAGATATATCTATCTTCTTTTATTCAACTGTACTCTTTAGCGCAGTGATTGGCTTTATTACTTTTCAGGAAACGCCTGATTTATTAAGCTTTGCAGGTTATATCATTATCTTTAGCGCAAGCTACTATATGTTCCAGCGTGCGCGCACAGTATAACATTCACAAATCTTGTATAATACATTATAATGAAATAATTAAAATTGACGGAGGTGCCTCATGGCTGGCAGACAAAAAGATGAATTACAAGATATTACACTACTCGGCAATCAAAACAATAAATATTTATATGAATACGATCCAGGCATTTTAGAGTCGTTTGATAATAAACATCAAGGTAGAGATTATTTTGTGAAATTTAACTGCCCTGAATTTACAAGCCTTTGCCCGATTACAGGTCAACCTGATTTCGCAGCAATATACATCAGTTATATTCCAAATGTTAAAATGGTCGAATCAAAATCACTTAAATTATATTTATTTAGTTTTAGAAATCATGGTGATTTCCACGAAGACTGCATGAATATTATTATGAATGATTTAATCGCATTAATGGATCCGCATTACATCGAAGTTTGGGGCAAATTTACGCCACGTGGTGGTATTTCAATTGATCCGTATACAAATTATGGTCGACCAGGAACGAAATATGAAGAGATGGCACACTACCGATTAATGAACCACGATTTATATCCTGAAACGATTACAAATCGTTAATCTATATACGTATGAACAAATACCTCTTTTGGGGTATTTTTTTATTAAAATTTGAATTGTCTTAATATTTAAATAAGTGTATTATATATAAATAGTTTTATTTTTTATATTTTAAGTATCATTGATACGCAAGGGGGAAAAGGGTATGGCGCAACACACACGCGATGAAGTTGTGAACAGTATGCCGAGAACTGGGTTCTTCGGTCATCCTAAAGGTTTATTTACATTAATGGTAACAGAGTTCTGGGAACGCTTTAGTTACTATGGTATGAAAGCAATTTTAGTGTATTATCTTTATTATTCTGTGAAAGATGGCGGTTTTGGATTACCGGATGCACTTGCGATGCAAATTGTATCGATATATGGTGCATTAATTTATATGAGTGGTGTCATCGGGGGATGGCTTGCTGACCGTTTCATTGGTACTCGAAAGTCCATTTTCTATGGTGCCATCTTAATCATGATTGGACATATTCTCTTATCATTACCGAATAATTTCAATTTATTATTAGCGGCTTTATTATTTATCATATTAGGTACAGGGTTATTGAAACCCAATATTTCATCTAACGTCGGTGAACTATACCATAAGAATGATCCGAAAGTAGATGCTGCATTTACACTATTCGTTATGTCTATTAACTTAGGTGCATTTATTTCGCCACTATTTGTAGGATGGTTACAAGAAAATGTCGGTTTCCATGCTGGGTTCATGGTTGCTGCAATTGGGATGTTCTGTGGTTTAGTTGTTTATGTACTTCGTGCTAAACCAACGCTCGGGTTATCAGGTTTAGATGTTCCAAACCCAGTTACACCTGAAGAAAAGAATAAAACAATCATCACTGTCAGCATTATTGTTGCTATTGTTGCTGCATATTTCGGTATTGGTAAAGCAACAGACAGTTTATCGTTAGCAAGCTTTATGAATGTCGTATCAATTGTCGGTATCGTATTACCGTTCTTCTATTTTATTAATATGTTTATCTCTAAAAAAGCAACAGCAGATGAGAAAGCACGTGTTGGCGCATATATTCCACTATTCCTAGCAGCAGTTGCCTTCTGGAGTATCCAGGAGCAAGGATCAACTGTACTTGCAACATTTGCAGATAAGAATACACAATTAAACATGGGCGTCCTGACAAACGGTGCGATTGATTTCAAAATTCCAGCAGCTTGGTTCCAATCATTAAATCCATTATTTATTGTGACATTAGCGCCAGTATTCGCATGGTTATGGGTGAAATTAGGACGCTTCAATCCACCTACCGTTGTAAAGTTTAGTATTGCATTATTTTTAGCTGCATTAAGTTATTTAATTATGGTCTATCCACTAACACACGGTGGCCACTTAATGAACCCAGTGTGGCTCGTATTAAGTTATTTACTCGTAACGATGGCGGAGTTATGTTTATCGCCTGTCGGACTTGCAACAACGACTAAATTAGCACCACAAGCCTTTACATCACAAATGATGAGTGTATGGTTCCTGGCTAATACTGTGGCACAAATCGTTAATGCGCAACTGGTGAATTATTATGATTCAGTTGAAAAGTATCAATATTTCAGTCATATCGGCCTTGTAACTTTAGCATTTGCTGTCGTGCTATTTGTCATCAGTCCATTTATGAAGAAATTTATGCGTGGTATTCATTAATATTACTTTTGAGGTATACCTTTTTAAGGGATACCTCTTTTTTTATACCAATAAACTTTTACACTTTATGATGGCAACACGTATTGCTTACTATAATATTGTTACAAACCGTTGAACGAAAATAGTTTTGAAAATTCCGACTATTAATTCTCATATTGATTGTCTAAAATTTAATGGTAAAATAATATTCTGAAATAATATAAATTTTCGAAATATTTATAAATCGAAAGGGTGGAAGAGATGAAGTATACAAGAGAAGAAATGGTCGAAAGTGTTCCACAAACGGGATTCTTCGGTCATCCTAAGGGGTTAGGAATTCTATTCTTCGTAGAGTTCTGGGAACGTTTTAGTTATTATGGTATGAGAGCAATCTTAGTGTACTATATGTACGATACGATTGCGAACGGTGGTCTTGGTATGGACAAGACAGCTGCAGCAAGTATTGGATCAATGTACGGTGCATTAATCTTTATGACAGGTATTTTAGGTGGTTGGTTAGCGGACCGTGTGTTAGGTTCTAGACGTGCCCTATTATACGGGGCAACTTTAATTATGTTTGGACATATCGCAATGAGTTTACCGTTCGGTGTGCCAGCATTTTTAGCGTCAATGTTCTTAATTATCGTAGGATCAGGTTTAATGAAGCCGAACATTTCAAACGTTCTTGGTGGTTTATACCATAAGAACGACAACCGTATGGACGCTGGATTCGTAATTTTCTATATGTCAGTTAACATGGGTGCATTCGTGTCACCATTAGTTGTTGGGGCGTTACAAAAGAACTATAACTACCATATCGGATTTTTAGCTGCGGCTATTGGTATGGCACTTGCTTTAATTGCGTATGTTATATTCAATAGAAAAGCATTAGGTTTAGTTGGGGTTGAACCAACACATTTACTTGAAGGTGAAGAAAAGAAAAAATACGCAAGAATTTTCTCAATTGCTATTTTAGCTTTAATCGTTATCATTGCTGTTGGTATTGCAACAGGTTTATTAACATTTAATACGTTTTCATTTATTGTAACGATTTTAGGTATTGTATTACCGATTATTTACTGGACAACAATGTATCGCAGTAAAGATGTAACAGATGTAGAAAGATCACGTTTAATTGCTTATATTCCATTATTCTTAGCGAGTGTCATGTTCTGGTCTATTCAAGAGCAAGGTGCAAATACGTTAGCGATCTTCGCAGATGAATATACACAACTTGATTTAAATAAAGTATTCGGTATTAATTTCATGATTCCAGCAGCGTGGTTCCAATCATTAAATCCATTTTTCGTTGTATTATTAGCGCCAGTTATTTCAGCGTTATGGTCGAAGCTTGGTAAACACAATCCGTCAACGCCAATTAAATTTGCAATTGGTATTTTAATGGCTGGTATTAGTTTCTTAATCATGGTGTTACCTGCACATTCAGCAAGTGCATCACACTTAATTAACCCAATGTGGTTAGTTGCATCATTCTTAATTTGTGTAATTGGTGAGTTATGTTTATCACCTACAGGATCAGCAACGTCAGTTAAATTAGCACCTGTTGCCTTTAACTCACAAATGCTAAGTTTATGGTTCTTATCTAATGCAACTGCACAAGGATTAAATGCACAGCTTGTGAAGTTAATTGAGCCACTTGGTTATGCGAATTACTTCTTATTTATCGGTGCATTATCAATTATGTTATGTGTTGTTATTTTCTTATTAAGCCGTTTTATTTCTAAGAAGATGCAAGGCATTCACTAATCTTTATTAACAATTACAGCACTCGGGACAATCGTCCTGAGTGCTTTTTTATTTGATTAATCCAATTTAAAACGGGAATAGTACAATTAAAACAAACTAGAAAGAAAGCTGGAGGATAATATGCAGAAGTTTAAATCAGGCATACTCTTTTACCATGATAAAGCCGGGCAAGGTGATGTTCATCAAATTATTGGCGAAGTGAGTAAACATTTAACGCAGTTAATAGACCAATTAACCCTTTATCGCAGTACAGAACAAGGTGAAATTTATGATTATTTAACGCACAATGAGACTCAATTTGATATTTATTTAATACTGGGTGGTGATGGAACTGTCCATGAATTAATGAACGGTATGATTGATGGTAATCATCATGTACCGATTGGCATATTACCTGGTGGGACTTTTAACGATTTCACGAAGACACTTCAGTTAAACCCTAACCCGGTTAAAGCAGCACAGCAACTCTTAGCAGCTGAAGTAAAGTATTATGATGTCATGAAGACGAATGATCGTTATGCGCTTAACTTTGCGGGACTTGGGCTTATTGTTGAAAATTCAAATAGCGTGAACCCGGATACGAAAAGTAAAATCGGGAAATTTAGTTATTTATTCTCGACGATTAAAAATGTGACTAACCCTACTTTCTTCAAATATCACGTTGATGTTGACGGACAAACACATGAAGGTGAATCATCTATGATTATTGTGGCGAACGGTGCATTCGTTGGCGGCAATAAAATACCGCTCATTGAATTATCACCGAATGACGGGAAACTGAATGTATTTATCTTCAAAGAAAGCGGACTGAAGTTGTTTACTGAAATGATTGCGATGAAGTCTGAAATTAATTGGAATGAAATCAGTCAGAATATCGAGCATATTGCTGGAGAACAAATAAAAATTACAACAGATGAAACAATGGATGTTGATGTTGATGGAGAAATTGATTTGTCTACACCACTACACGTGAGCATCGTACCAAGTCAACTAAAAATATTAACAGCAACCGATCGATTAGTGATAAACGAAGAAAAGTAAGTGGGATGTATCAACAATAAGTTCGCAATACTCGGGTGTATTGCGAACTAAATCACTACATAACATATGATTACTTTGATTTCTTACCACTATAAACACAAAAAGTTCGCAATACTCGGGTGTATTGCGAACTAAATCACTACATAACATATGATTACTTTGATTTCTTACCACTATAAACACAAAAAGTTCGCAATACTCGGGTGTATTGCGAACTTATTCTTTGCATGCGTCTAAACGCTCATTCGATAGCCTTCTCACTAATCTTCAAAAAAGTATTGTTCTACTTCCAGCCAGCTTTTCACACGGTCAAATTCTTTAATACTTTGATTATGCACAGCATCAAATATTATCCCTGTACCTTTAAATGCTGTGAGTTGTCTCGGATTATCATCTATTAAATAATCTGTCCCAACAACGCCTTTATTCCCACAGAAAATAAAATGTTGCGGGTCTAAAAATGGAAAGTGTTCACGTAGCCATTCATATTTCGCATCGAACGATGTCGGTACATCCATCGCCGCTGTCGCGATATACACATCAAAATGTTGATTAAGTCGCTCAACAACTCGAATCGCATCAGGTAACACTTCTAAATCTCTAAAAAATGAACGATCTAACAATAAATCATCCAGTTTGTCCACGTGTTCTGGATATTCAGTTCGTAATTTTTTCTCATATAAATCTTCTTTCTTAATATCCATCCCGGTACGTTCATTAAACTGAAAAATAACTTTCTTCAGTGTATCTGCTAACACTTCATCCATATCAATCGCAATTGACTTCTTCATCTCTGCACCTCTTCTTATTATTCTCTAACATTTCTTATTTCTATTATAATTCAACCTACAAAAAAAGCTAAACGATACGATTACCGTCTAGCTTATTTATTATAAAATTTGTACTACCCGAAATATTCGGTTAACGCTGCATCAATCTTATGATTATCCTGCTCTGTACCAATCGTCACACGTACTCCATTTGGCATCGGTCTTGAAATAACCCCATGACTTATCAATGTATCAAATAGCGCTTGTGGTTCATTTGTCTTAATAAATATAAAGTTAGTCTGACTCGGATAAAAATGTTTACTATAAGGTTGTGCAAACAACCATTCTCGTGCTGATTGATTGTGTCTTACATAATTTTGTAAGTATGCTTGATCTGCTAATGCAGTGCTTGCTGCCAGCTGTGACAAAGTCGTCACATTAAATGGTAGTTTCACTTTATTAAATTCTGATACATACGCTTTCGATGTCAGTGCATACCCAATCCGCATTGCTGCTAATCCATATGCTTTAGAGAACGTACGTAACACGATAATATTAGGAAATGCCTTTAACAGCTGTAAACTATCCGGAAAATCAGTTGCATCAACGAACTCAAAATAAGCTTCATCAAGTACTACAGGTATTGATTCCGGCACTTGATTTAAAAATGTTCTTAATTCTGTTTCATTTACATACGTTCCTGTCGGATTATTAGGATTACATATCCAGATTAATTTTGTCTTCTCGCTTATCGCCTGACTCATTGATACTAAATCATACTTACCTTCTTTTAAAGGAATCTTTGTTAACGTCGTATTTTCAATTAAAGCATGCGTTGCATATTGAACAAACGTGGACTCACTAGTAATCACTTCACCATAGGGTTCAAGAATCGCTCTGGAAATCATCATAATGACTTCATCTAATCCCGCCCCAACGAGTATTTGTTCTGATGGTAATCCGTAAAATTCCGATAGTTCTGATTTTAAATATGTTGCTTCAGGATCAGGATAGTAATTAAAACCATCCAGTGCTGCACTTAACTTCGCTTTCACTTGAGGCGTTGGTCCAAACGGATGCTCATTACTTGCTAAACGACTAAATGATCCTGTAAATCCTGTTTTACGTTTTAACGCTTCTTCTGACAAACCTGCTGAATAAACTTGTAGTGTTTTTAATTGTGGTTTCATCGCTGTTCCTACTTTCTATTTTTTTGTCAGTACAATGATTTTCACTAAATTTCGCCCGACTGATTATTTAATCAGTTTTTCTTTCTTTAAATACGCTTTTGCAACACTTTCTGGTGATTGATTTTCATATGCAACCGCATAGTTCATCGCCTGCATTTCTTCATCTGAAATCTTTCCTGCTAATTGATTCAATGCTTTCACAACTTCAGGATGAGCTTTAATCGTTTCATTCTTTAATAAAGGCGCTCCTTGATAAGGCGGGAATAAATGTTTATCATCTTTCAATACAACCATATCATATTTCTTAAGTTCAGCATCTGTTGAATATGCATCAATTAAATCAATTTTACCTTGTTCAACCGCCTGATATCTAATTTTAGGTTCCATCGTTTTTACATGGTCAATCGAAATACCATATTGTTTTTGAATCCCTTTATAACCATCCATCCGATCATTAAATTCTAACGTAAAACCAGCTTTTATTGTAGATTTCACTTTTTGAAGGTCGCTGATTGTCTTCAAATTATTTTGCTCCGCAAACGATCTTTTCACCGCTAAGGCATACGTATTATTGTATTGCATTGGCTTTAATAATGACATTTGATACTTTTGATTAATGCTATTGTTCGCTTGCTTGTACACTTGCTGTTCTGTCGTATATTTCGGATCTTCTTTCGTAATCTCGCCTAATACTGTCCCTGTAAATTCTAAATAGCCATCGATATTATCTGATTTCAAGGCATTAAATAAAAACGTCGTCTTACCCATGCCAGGTGCTACTTCAACTTTTACGTCTGTCTTATCCTCTATGATTAATTTATACATATTTGTAATGATTTCTGGCTCTGTACCGAGTTTACCGGCAAACTTCATTTGATTATCCTTCTGGAATAATAGTGGCCAAATAGCTACGATTAGAAATGATAATAATAACAGTCCGGTTACCATCATCATCTTGCGATAGCTTAATTTCTCCATGCGTTTCAATATGAAATCAAATATCAATGCTAATATTGCTGCCGGAATTGCACCAAGTAATAATATATTCATATTATTACGATCAATACCGAGTAAAATTAAATCTCCTAATCCACCAGCACCAATGAACGCTGCAAGTGTTGCAGTGCCGATAATTAATACCATTGCCGTACGAATCCCTGCCATTATAACCGGCATCGCAATTGGGATTTCAACATTTTTCAGTTGGCGGAAAGTATTCATTCCTATACCTTGAGCCGCTTCTTTTAACGATGGATCAACTTCTTTAATCCCTGTATATGTATTTCTTAATATCGGTAACAATGCATAAATTACGAGCGCAATAATTGCAGGTACACGACCAATCCCAAATATCGGAATCATCAAACCAAGTAGCGCTAAAGATGGGATTGTTTGCATGATTGCTGCAATATTAATAACAGGTTCTGCAATCTTCGTATGGCGTGATAACCAAATGCCTAATGGTATCGCAATCAATGTCGCGATTAATAATGCGATAAATGAAATTTGTATATGCTCAAAGAGTGTTTGAGCTAATTCCCATTTACGATCTTGTAATGTTTCAATAAATGACTGCATTATTTCGCCTCCTGACTGAGACGCGCAAATACTTTATCACGAGAAATGATACCAATAACATTACCGGATTCATTCACTGCAACATGCTCATGTTGACTTAACATACGAAAGACTTCTTTAGAACTCGCTTGCGCATCAATTGACGCTGTCGTTGCATAATTGATAGCAGTATCCATATAATTACGTGCAAATAATGTATTCATCATCGCATCTCCCATAAATGACTTAACGAAATCATTATTCGGTTGATTAATGAACGATTCCGGAGTACCGATTTGCTCTATTTGACCTTTGTTCATTAAACAGATGCGATCGCCAAGTTTCATCGCCTCAGCAATATCGTGTGTTACAAAGACAATCGTTTTATGAATTTCTGATTGCAGTCGGATTAGATCATCCTGCAACTTCTCACGAGATAATGGATCGAGCGCACTAAACGGTTCATCCATAAGTATTACCGGAGGATCTGCCATTAATGCACGTACAACACCAACACGTTGTTGTTGACCACCCGAAAGTTCACTTGGATAACGGTACATAAACTCTTCTGCAGGTAATCCTACCATGTTCAGTAAATGTACTGCTTGTTCTTCAATGCGTTGTTTCGACCATTGCTTCATCAATGGCACCTGGCTAATATTCTCTTTAATTGTCATGTGGGGAAATAGCGCGATTTGTTGTAATACATAGCCAATATCCCAGCGCATTTCATCCAGTTTATAATCGCTGACGGGTTTCCCTTTAAAATAAATAAATCCTTTAGAAAGTGGTATCAATCGATTAATCATCTTTAAAGTCGTTGTTTTACCACTTCCTGAAGGACCAATTAATACAAAGAATTCGCCTTCTTTAATTTCAAAAGAGATATTATTCACAGCGATTTTCTCATTATATTGTTTTGTCACATTTTCGAAACGTATCATACGCCACCTCTTAAAAAGTTTATTGTTTTACTTATATCCTAATTTTTAATATTAAAACATAAAGTTAAAAATAAAAAAGACATGACTAACACGTCATGCCGAATATGCTTTAATCGCCTCAATAAAATCAGGGCAATAATGTTTTAATTTATATGAACCGACACCTTCAATCAAAATCATTTCATCTTTAGTGGTCGGTTTCTTTAATGCAAATAATTGTAACGTATGATCAGAGAATATCGTAAACGGTGGTACGGATAAGCTGTCTGATAATTTTTTGCGTACATCTTTCAACGTTTTTAACAAGTTTTCATCTGTTGTTTCAATCGTCGTAATTTTAACACGTTCATTATACGATGGACTTTTATAATACGTCATCACTTGCTGATTTCCCGTTAATATATCCTTCGCACTTTCATGACAGTAAAGCTTACCGTGTTGTTCGATAATATATCCATTAAATAATAATGTCTCGATAAACGATTGAATAGCACTCGTCGTATAACTTTTTAATAAACCAAATGTCGATAACTGGTCGTATTGTGAATGGATAATCGCATCGTCACGTTCACCATGCAATACTTTTGTGATGATTAATTTATGAACGGGTGTCTTAATGCGCACGATGCAGCTTAATATTTTTTTCGCTTCTGTCGTCATATTATAATTTTCGATGTGCTGAATACAATTTGAACATTTACCGCACTTCGTTAAATATTCATTCGGATTAAAGTAATTAATAATTGTCGACTGTAAGCATTGTTTCGTCTTCGTATAGGCTATCATCTTATTGAGCTTTTCCTTCTTGAGCTCTTTCACCGCTTCATCCTGACTCGTTTCAATAAAGAACTGTTGCAATTTAATATCCTGATCACCAAACATCAGTAAACACTCACTATCTACACCGTCTCGACCTGCACGACCTGCTTCCTGATAATAACTTTCTAAATCTTGTGGCAAGTTATAATGAATGACGTAACGTACATTAGACTTATCAATTCCCATTCCAAAGGCGTTTGTCGCAATCATCACTTTAATATCATCTTTCACAAATAGCGATTGATTATGGTCTCTTTCATCTTTTTTTAATCCGGCGTGGTATATGGTATGTGTGATGTCTTCCATCTTTAATACTTCACTTAAACTTTCTACTTGTTTACGTGTACTTGCATACACAATACCAGAGTCTTCACTATGCGATTGAATATAAGATATTAATCGCTTTTGCTTTTGATATGTTGGATCAATCAAAAATGATAAGTTCTCACGTTTCGTGCTCGTTTCTATCACATGTTCAGGCTGGATATGTAGTAAGTCACATATATCTTCTTTCACATCTAAGGTTGCTGTTGCTGTAAGCGCCATAATCGTAAACTGATGCGGTAAAGTCATCACTGCACGAATGGACTCGCGGTAACTTGGTCTAAAGTCATGACCCCATTTCGATATACAGTGTGCTTCATCAAATGCAATCAATTGTATATCGAGCTGATATAACAAATGGATAAATGCGCGCTGATTAAATCGTTCCGGTGCTACATAAAGAAATTGATAGTCGCCATTTAATAGCTTTGTTTCGATTGCTTTTGTTTCTTTCACCTTTTGTGTCGAGTTTAAATAGGCTGCCTGTATTCCATTCGCATTTAAACTATCCACCTGGTCTTTCATTAATGAAATCAAAGGACTAATGACAAGTGTTAGTCCGCCTTTCATCAAACCAGGGATTTGATAACAGATTGATTTCCCGCCACCTGTCGGTAATATCCCTAAAGTAGGATGGTTGTGGATTGCATTCTCAATTAATGCCTTTTGGCCTGGCCGAAAAGCTTCGTACCCAAAATATTCTTTTAATATACGTTCCATGATTTACTCCATTCGTTCACTCAGTTCATCCCACTCTTCGAAATAAGTTTCGTACTGTGCTTCAATTGATTGTCGCTCTAATGTCAATTGGTTTAATTTATCATAATTCGTAGATTCACCTGCAATGGCTGCATCAATCGCTTCAAGTTGTGCTTCTAACGATTCAATTTCTTTAGAAAGCCATTCGAAGCGACGTTTATCTTTGTATGAAACGCGTGTTGATTGTTTCGCTTGCACAGTGGCTTTCTCTGCTTTCTCGGTCGATTCTTTACGCTGTTTCTCTTCTTGATCGGCAATTTGTTTATAACTTAAATAATCATCGAAATCACCTAATACTTTATCGATACGTTCATTATTAACAAACCAATATGTGCTAACAACTTTATTTAAGAAATAGCGATCGTGACTGACAGTAATCACCGCGCCATTGAAACTTTCCAGATAATCTTCAAGAATTGTTAAAGTTTCTGTATCTAAATCATTTGTCGGCTCATCGAGTAATAAGACGTTCGGCCCTTCAATTAATATGCTTAATAAATATAATCGTTTACGCTCACCTCCACTAAGACGATGAATGTATGTACCGTGCATGTTGGATGGAAATAAGAATCGCTCAAGCAATTGTGTTACAGATATTTTCTCACCTGTTGCTGTTGTTGCAGCTTCCGCTTTCTCACGCAGAAAGTCAATAACACGTAAATCCTGATTCAGTTTAACATCATCTTGTTTGTAGTAACCAATGCGAACGGTTTGTCCGGTAATCATCGCACCAGCAGTCGGTTCAATTAGGCGGGCAATAATATTTAATAATGTTGATTTACCAGTACCATTTTGACCGACGATGCCGATACGGTCTGTTGTTTGCACAATCGTATTAAAATCTTTAAATAGTACTTTGTCACCGAAATTCATCCCGATTGCTTCGAATTCAAATACTTGTTTACCGAGGCGCTGATGCGCTAAATTAATTTCCATCGTTTCTTTCGTTTGATGTGACTTCACTTTATCTTCTATCGCCCCGAAACGATCAATACGCGCTTGCTGTTTCGTTGTTCGCGCCTTAGCACCTTTGCGCATCCAGTCTAATTCCTGTTTATATAATTGCTTTTCTTTCTGTTGTTGTTTGCTTTCAATCACTTCAAGTTCTGCTTTATGGCCAATATAATCATTATAATTGCCTTTGTATAAATGTAATTTACCATTGCGCAGTTCAACAATTCTATTCGTCACTTCATTTAAGAAATAACGATCATGCGTCACGACTAATACTGATTTCTTATATTGCTTGATAAATGAAATTAGCCAGTGAATGGATTCAAAGTCCAGGTGGTTCGTCGGCTCATCTAACAATAGTAAATCCGGTGATTTCAGCAGCGACTTTGCAAGGGCAACACGTTTCTTTTGTCCGCCACTTAAAGCTGATACAGGTTGCGCTAAATCCATAATGCCTAGTTTGGTTAATATCGTTTCAGCCTCAGCTTTATAACTGAAACCATCCATTTGTTCAATACGTTGTTGTATAGCACTTAACTGTTCAATTAAAGTATCGTTCATTTCTGTTTCCATTTGTTTAAGCAATGCATCATATTGTTTAAATAATTGCATGACTGGATGATGTTCATCGATCACATTATCAACAATCGATAGTGCCTCATTGAGCATCGGTTGTTGTGCTGCATATTCAATCGTAAAGTCTTTCGGGTGCGTGACAATACCATGGTGATCTTCAATGTTAGCAATACACTTGAGCAATGCACTTTTCCCGGTACCATTGATGCCGACGAGTGCGATTTTGTCGCCTACCGAAATACTCAATGATATATCTTCAAAGACCGTTTTGACACCATATTGTTTTGATAAATGTTCAATTTTATAAGCTTCCATATAATCTTCTCCTAGCATGTGCTTCATGATTATCTTTCACTGAAGACGTTCAAATTGTGATATAACAGAATGTCGTTTTATGATATAGTTATGTATTATAAACTTCAGTATTATATTATACACTTTTTTACTACAGGAGGTACACATGTTCGAATGGTTTAGTCAATTATCACCAGTGCTACAAGCTGGACTTGCCGGATTATTTACTTGGGCGATGACCGCTTTAGGCGCATCTGTTGTCTTTTTATTTAAATCCGTAAATACAAAAATCCTCAATACAATGCAAGGATTCGCTGCCGGTGTAATGATTGCCGCATCATTCTGGTCGTTACTTGCGCCTGCAATTGAGTTTAGTGAAAAAGCTGGCAACACGGCGTGGATACCTGCTGCGATAGGCTTTCTTGCTGGCGGAATGTTTATTAGAATGCTAGATGTTATTATTCCGCATATTCATCCGACAGCACAACCAAGTCACGTGCATGAAGGACCGAAAACGAATTTAAAGAAATCAACGTTATTATTCCTAGCGATTACGATGCACAATATTCCTGAAGGGCTAGCGCTCGGTGTAGGCTTTGGTGGCGTTGTCTCAGGAAATAGTCAAATGTTGATGGCCGCGGTAGGACTTGCTATCGGGATTGGGATTCAAAACATTCCTGAAGGATCCGCATTATCGTTACCGATTCATGGCGATGGAAAGTCGAAATGGCGCGCATTTCATTATGGACATGGTTCGGCAATTGTAGAACCTATATTTGCGATGGTCGGTGCAGCTGCGGTATTACTCATTACGCCGATACTACCTTATGCATTAGCATTTGCTGCAGGGGCAATGATATTTGTTGTAGTTGAAGAGCTTATACCTGAATCACAATCATCTGATAATACCGATTTAGCCACGTTAGGATTAATGATTGGCTTTACGATTATGATGATATTAGATGTGTCATTGGGATAGAGGCTGTTTTTAATGCGGTTAGGACCGAACAAATTGGAACCATCACCAAAAAATCGTTCTTTGATTTTGACGGTGGTGGTGAAATTTGACGAGGTCCTGCATTGAAAACGCCGTTTGAGAGTCTGTTTTTAATGCGGTTAGGACCGAATTAAACGAAACCACCCGTAAACCTGATATCAGGTTTACGGGTGGTTTTAATATATTCATATCAGAATTAGTTTTATTTCTCTTTCCCTTTAGTACCGTTGATATACGTGTATTTCGTAGGGTCAATCTTTTTGAAATCTTTATTATTGTAGAAGCGTAATAAGTCGCCATTTAATAATGAATCTGACATTTCTAATTCTTTCTCAACGCCACGCTTCATTTCCTGTGCTTCTTTCTTCTTCGCATCATCTGTTAACGGTAAATTCGTCTTATTATCATAAAACACACCGTTAATCGATTTATATTTCGGACTAATAAAGTCACCATTTCTAAATGCTACAGTATCTTTATGTCCTTTAGACATTAAATCCGTACCAAACATTACATATGGTTTAGCATCAATACCTAATAAATGTAAGATTGTTGGTGCTACGTCCATTTGACCTGCATACGTATGATCCACTTTACCAGGCAATCCCGGTACTTTAATGAATAATCCTGTACGTTGTAAGTCCATAAATTTCGTCGGTGTAATTTCCTGACCTAATAACTGCTCCATCGCTTTATTATGGTTTTCTGAAATACCATAATGGTCACCATAAATGACGATAACTGAGTTGTCATATAAGCCTTCTTTTTTAAGATCTGTAACAAACTGTTTCACCGCTTCATCTAAGTAACGTGCAGTTTGTACATAACCATCTACTGTCGGATTTCCTGTTTTCGGTGAATCAATCGTTGCATCCTCTTTATCAATCGTGAATGGATAGTGATTCGTTAATGTAATTAAATGTGAATAGAATGGTTGTTTTTCTTGTTTCAGGAACGGTATAGATTCTTTAAAGAATTCTTTATCTTTTAAACCTAAGTTCTCTAAGTTCTTCTCAGACATATCATAGTATGATGCATCATAAAATTTATCAACACCGAAATGTTTATATATTTGATCACGGTTCCAGAACGTTTTGTAATCACCGTGCATTACTGATGTTGAATAACCTTGTTTCTGATGCATAATCGCAGGTAAAGATTGATATGTGTTATCACCTTTCAAGCTATACGCTGAACCTTGTGGTAAACCGAAAATACTATTATCCATCGTTAATTCAGAGTCACTCGTCTTACCTTGTCCAGTTTGGTGGAAGAAATTATCATAATAAATGAAATCTTTATTGCCACTCGCTAACGTATTTAAGAATGGCGTTACTTCCTGACCATTCACTTTAAAGTTAATTAAGAATGTCTGGAAACTTTCTAAATGAATCTTAATCACATTTTTCTCTTTTGCAATACCGAATGTTGCTCCGTTTGGTGCAGCATATTTCGTCTTTGTATAGGATTGTACTTTCGTTAAATCATCTGAACTTGCTAATGCTTTCTGTTGATTATTCTGGATTGTCTTCACGCCATCATAAACTGTAAAGTTGAATGGTCCTAAATATTTCACTAAATATTTATGGTCGAATGTACGTGTTAATAATTCCGGACGATCTGTTTCTGCAAATGCTAAGTTTAAGAAGAATAACGCGATTGAAACACCCATTAATACAGGTACATATTTCTTCTTAAATGAATGATTTGCTAATGATGACTTTCTAAATAATAAAATAAACAAGAAGATGAACGTATCAATGAAGTAAATGAAATCATACCATTTGAATGAGCTCCATAAAGCACCGCTCATCGATTCTACATTACTCACCTGGTTTAATGTACTAAATGTAATGAAATCAGAAAAGAATCTGAAATATACAACATTCGCATACAGTAAGAATGTTAATAAGAAACCTCCTATAAACACAAACCAGTACGCTTTCTTGCCTTTAAAAAATAGAAATACACTTAATATCAAGGCAACTAAACTATATGGATTCATCAATAATATTAAATTTTGAACTAAACCTTTAACACCAAGTGACAAATCAATATAATAGGCAAAATATGTTTTTATAGAAACAGCAAGCACTGTTAATAAGAAAAACATAAATATTGTTATTTTCTTTTCTTTCATCTCATTTCCTCCATTAATATATTCATCTCTTCGATGGTACAATTTATATTTTTAATCTTAAGTTCGCAACATTTACATTATATTATTTATTGTAACACGAACGTAATATTTTTTCTGTGTACAATATACTAATTTATACTGTTTCAAGACAAAATTCAAGTATTTTTACTCAGATTTTATCATTTTCGTGTAAATTGTGACTAAATTACGTACACTTGTCTATACATTTAACTCTTTTTGATGTAAAAATTCAATTTGTGTTAATACTGTCTTTAACCAGTTTTCATAACTACGTTGCTGACGCTTCAACTCACTATCCGAAACCCATTTAAAGTAAAGTTTAGAACCTGGTTTCTTTTGTGAGAGTTTCGGTAAATGATACGGTGCTATATTCGCGATGTGTGGATAATGTTTATCTTGATGCGCACTCTTTAAAGAAATAACAAGTTCACCGTTATCCGAAATTTGTACGGCTCCACTTTGTTCAATGGTGTGAGTGTTTAAACGATTCTGACATGCAATTTTTTTACCTTCCAGTACAAAACCTGTGCGATCAAATCGGTTCGTCACAACATAAATATCTTCCTGCATCGCTTGTTGAATGGCTTCAGGTAACGTGTCATCAACCGTTGACAAATGAAACACATCTGAATAATAAATTCGAGCTAAAGAATAGGCGTCAATCCCCCATGCGGTTTCTTTTCGCTTTGATAAATTATCAAAGAGTTTCTTCTGGAATGGTGTATAACCTCGCGTTAATTCGAAGCGTGCACCTTCGTGAATAATATAGTCATCCGATTGCTGTAAACGACTTTCATCGAGTTGCAGACCACCTGCAATCGCCATATAAACACGTGTACCTTTCTTTGGCTGATCGAAATACAACGTTTCGCCTTTCTCCATTAAATGCACTTTCATTGGCATAATGCGTTTATCTTCTGTGTAAGCATAGAACTCTGCACCCATCAATGCGATTAAAGTCGGCTCTCTAAAATGTATGGTCGGTGCCTGAAAGGTCATTTCAATCGTTGGTGTATTCACATCATTGCCTAATAATGCATTGGCTAGTATATGAGATAATGCATCACACGGTCCATTTAAAGAGAGTGTTGCATTAGTATTACTTTCAATTTGCTGAATTGACGTATAAATACCTGCTGTTTGAAATATAATAGACATGGTCACATGTTCCCTTCTTAATAAATTTACATTATTCATAAAGTCTTAACATCGGTCGTAAGTCGTAAAAAAAATTCTACCGATTATGTTCGGTAGAATATATTGGCAATATCAATCAAAATTGTTCTAAAACAAAAAGCGATAAACATGACAATAAGTAAGGACGCAAACATAGTACCGTAAACCATTGTGATGGCTTGTTTCATTTTATTTTCTTCAAAGCGCTGAATAATCATTCCATTCATTATATAAACGAGTAAAGATAAACCTGCTATTAACAACACGATTAACACGCAATTCAACATTCTCTTCACCTATTTCTGTAATTACATTGATTAGCATTTATTATAACGTTTTTAATTGTAATAATAAACTAACTATCATTATTCAATGATTAAATCGATTTCAACCTGCTCTCTCAAACTGTTAATCATATAAATACGTAAGCGTCCTGATACATAATCATCAATAAATGATTGAAGAGGGATTGCCTGCTCTATTAGATGGCCGTTATCTATTAACGATTGGCGCATGCAGCCATTTAATATATATGGATGTGCTGATGTAATGTATTGTCCGTCTCTTTCAATCATAAGATTACCAATATTAAATTCCAGGACTTGCGCGCCATCATGAAATAATGTCAAACCATCAGATGCATACTGCGAACGTACTGACGTCTTATATTGGTGAAACTGCTGTTCATTAAATTGCATACGTTTCAATGACGCTTGATGTATCATTGTAGGCATCGGACGAATTGCGGACTCAATTTGCCCAGACGAGCTCACTGTTAGCCGATACATTTGAGGTGTATCAAGATGATCAAATGATTGTTCAAACAACTGATTAAGTTGTGTTGTATCACATTCAATATTAAAATGATTTAATGCTTTAATTAATCGCGCTTGATGGTAATCTTTACGTTGAATCTGACCTGCTTCGAGTCGCATCGTTTCGATTAAATGAAAATCTTTTGGTAGATGAAAGTCTTTTGGTATAGATACCCCTGTTGCATAAGATGGGCTATCTAAATATTTCAGTACATTCGACTTTGCGACCATTTCTTCATATTCTAACACTGCATCTGAATCGATCGTAATGCCACCACCAACACCATATACAACCGCATTACTATCATGTTGATATTCCATCGTACGTATCGGTACATTAAATATTGCCACTTCATTCGGTACAATTAAGCCGATTGCACCACAATAAATAGAACGCGGCGTATCTTCTAATCGCTCAATAATCGACATGGTCGATTGCTTCGGTGCACCGGTAATTGATCCGCATGGAAACAAAGCTTTAAAGATATCATACAGCCCATGTTCTCCAATATTTGCTGTAATTGTTGACGTCATTTGATAAACCGATGCATATCTTTCAATGGTGAAAAGATGTGGAACACGAACACTGCTTTGCGCCGCAATTTTACTTAAATCATTGCGTAATAAATCAACAATCATTACATTTTCAGCTTGATCTTTAGTCGATTGTTTCAAAAATTCATAATTTTTCTTGTCACGCATAGCATCTGTACTCGTCGGCATCGTCCCTTTCATCGGTTTCGTCAGGACACTTTTCGACTTTAAATCATATTGAAAGAATAATTCCGGTGATATACTGACAATTGTTTCTTCATCGTCTTCAATATATGCAGTATAACGTCCGTGATGATGTGCTAACTGTTGATAAACATGATATAAATTACGCTCATGATTGGCTGCAGTTAATCGCGTCGTGTAATTCACTTGATACGTATTCCCTAATCGAATTTCATGTTGTATCGCTTGAATTTGCTGTATGATATGCGCCTTATCATGCATAAACTCAAAATCTAACGCCACTTGTGGTGTATCTGTATTAGTATCAGTATCATTTTCCTTCACTTCATCCGTGTATTCATCTGGCTGATCAAAATAATAAAGCTTTACTAAATGATGAGCGTTATGCATCGCTTTCGTCTTTAAGCGTGCATCGAACAGCTTACTTGCCTCATATTTCATCGTGACAAGTACAATATCCTGACTTGCTTCCGCTTCACGCAATGCACTTTGTAACGCGACTGCATCATTCACCTTTACGATACGCTTCGGATGTGTGAGTTTATAATGATACGTTCGCTCTATTTCATCGATATATTTAAAATTAATTTCCGCTCTCATACGCTGCTCCTTTAATAAACGTTTGTAACATACGCAAACCATCTGTCGTTAATATCGATTCCGGGTGAAATTGAATGCCATATACCGGTAAACTTTCATGTCGCACGCCCATCATGATATCATCTGCCGTCCATGCCGTCTTTATCAATGGCAAATCTACCTCCTGATTTGAGCCAAGCGAATGATAGCGTGCTACTTTCGTAGGTGAAGATAATCCTTGAAACAACATACTGTTATCATGAAACACATCTACTTGATGCCCATGTACAGGACGTAATTGATGAATTTCATTATTATAATGCATCATAATCACCTGAAAGCCTAAACAAACTCCGAGTATCGGCACTTGTCCGGCGAAATGATGTAATACTTCATGTGCAAATCGTGCATCTTTCGGGTGACCTGGACCCGGTGAAAGAATAATATGTGTTGGTTTCATTTGATCTATTGCGTCTATTGTTAAGTCATCTATTGTTTTCGTTACGACAACAGCATCCAGTTGTTCTAAATAATGCACGATATTGTATGTAAACGAATCGTGGTGATCAATCATTAATATCATTTTTATGCCTCTTTTATCTCATTAGTAGAAAACGCTTTTATTAATTTAATGATTTTATTATAGCTTTAATGTGTTATAATGAGAAACGAAATTTAATAAGAGGTTCCTAGCACACACCCTCTATAAAAAACTAGTTCGACACTTTGCTAGGGGAAAGTGTCTTTTTTTATTGAAATGAGGAATAGAAATGGAAAAACAATTAAAGCAAGATAAAGCACTCGTAGTCTTTAGTGGCGGCCAGGATAGTACAACATGTCTGTTCTGGGCGATGGATCGCTTTAAAGATGTTGAAGTGGTTACATTTAATTATGGACAGCGCCATGCTTTAGAAATAGAAATTGCACAACAAATTGCACAAGACTTAAATATTAAACATCACATACTCGATATGTCTTTATTGTCACAACTATCACCGAATGCATTAACAAATCACGACGTGGCAATTACACATGATAATGACGTCCCGAATACTTTCGTCCCGGCGCGTAATTTATTATTTATGAGCTTTGCAGCTGCATTAGCGTATCAAATTGAAGCGAAACATATTATTACGGGCGTTTGTGAGACAGATTTCTCAGGTTATCCAGATTGCCGCGATAACTTTATTAAATCATTAAATGTCACAATTAATTTATCAATGGACATGAATTTCGAAATTCATACCCCTTTAATGTGGCTGGATAAGAAAGAAACATGGGCGTTAGCAGATGCATTAGGACGTTTAGATTATGTCAGACAAAATACATTAACGTGTTATGAAGGCATTCCTGCAGATGGATGCGGAGAATGTCCAAGCTGCTTATTACGCAATAAAGGACTAAACGATTATTTAAATGAAAAGGAAGTTTTATCATGATGCAACAAATCTATCCTCAAGTGAATCATAATTATGCTTTTGAACTAAATAAAGATATGAATTTCTCTGCTGCACACTATATTCCAGACGAACGTGCTGGGGTGTGTAGTCGTACGCACGGTCACACGTATTTTGTCAATGTGACAATCGCCGGCAATGATTTAGACGATATGGGGTTTTTAGTGAATTTTAGAGATATTAAATCAATCATTAACGATACGTTTGATCATACATTGATTAATGATTTACCTGAACTTAAAGATAAGATGCCGTCAACTGAGCTTGTCGCTAAAACGATCTTTGATATGATTGAAAGTCATTTACAAACACTGCCGCACCAACCGAAATGTTTACAAATCTTCTTACGAGAAACACCAACGAGCTATGTTGTGTATCGAGGTGTGCAATGAAAATACCTGTATTAGAAATATTCGGACCGACAATTCAAGGTGAAGGTGCAGTTATCGGCAGAAAAACGATGTTTGTCAGAACAGCGGGATGTGACTTTAAATGTGACTGGTGTGACTCGAAGTTCACATGGGACGGTAGTGCGAAAGATGATATAGAAATGTTAACTGCAGATATCATTTATGAACGTCTTCAAAGTTTAGCACCTGATAACTTCAACCATGTTACGATTTCAGGTGGAAATCCGGCGCTTATTAAAAATATTGCAGCGCTTGTTGAATTGTTACATTCAAAAAATATTGAAGTCGCACTTGAAACTCAAGGCAGTAAATTTCAACAGTGGATGACTGAAATCGACCAGTTAACGATTAGTCCGAAACCACCAAGTTCTAAAATGAATCAGGATATCAATCAACTGGACTTTGTGATTAATCAGCTTGAGTATAACAAAGTCTCATTAAAAGTAGTGATCTTTAATGATGAAGATTATCAGTTTGCACAAATGATTCATCATCGTTACCCGAATATAAAATTTTACTTACAAGTTGGAAATCCATATTTAGATGACAGTGTTGAGCATCATACTGAAAAGTTATTAACGCGTTATGAAACGCTTATTGATCAAGTCATGCAGGATCATACAATGAATGACGTATTTGTGTTACCTCAATTGCATACGTTACTCTGGAGTAATAAAAAAGGCATTTAATCTTTGAATTAAACGTCTTACTTGTTATAATTCTTTTATGTGACATAAAAAGGGAGGTAGAAATATTGGAAAAAATATTATTACTTAATATTATAATTGCAAGTTTAATATTTATATATTTCTATAAGAAAGAATTAAAACATTCTTATATCCCGATGATTTTTAGCAATGTCATTATTATCCTCCTGAACTATCCTTTAGTAGGACAATCAAATTTTATTTCGAAAACATTTGTCCTTTTCATCGTTACGATGAGTATCGTCCATATATATTTACGCTATTATCATTATGAACACTATACATTATATGTACCTAATCCGTTCATTCACTTTATATTTACAGCAATCAATAGTATCGCTATACCATTTATTCTCGCTACATCACATCAATCACTTTATCAATCCAGTGCCTATTTAAGTGTTTCTATTTTTATATTAGGCCTTATACTATATCAATTATCGGAGGTCGATCGACCTGTACGATGGTTTCAAATTGATTCAATCAATACATATCGTTATATCAAGCACCCTAAACAATTAGGTGAAATATTTTTCACACTCAGTTATATGCTTTTATCACTGCTGTTACCATACGGATTCATCTATAGTATGACCGGTTTGGCATATATCATTTATATAAAGAAAGTAAACCTCTTTAAAGAAACATAAATAATTTTTGCATTAATATGTTTATACATATGCATGCCGGGTATTAACTACTATAAGCAAAAAGCTTAAATAAAATGCTTATAACGTTTTTATTCTAAGCGAAAATTATTAGGAGGTTTATCATATGGGCTTTATTATTACATTAATTATGGGTGGTTTAATTGGATGGTTAGCTGGCTTAATCATGCATAAAGATATTCCAGGTGGAAAGATCGGTAACATTATTGCTGGTTTAATCGGTTCATCAATTGGTAATTATTTTATTCCACATTTCGGACCACCAATTTTAGGTTTTTATGTAATTCCAGCTTTAGTTGGTACTGTATTATTAATTGCGATTGTATCTATCGTATTACAAATGATGCACAAACGTCGTTAATAGAAAAAGCCCATATGGGCTTTTTTTTATGCATTAATTTAAGTGTTGTGTAATAAACAAACCAATAAACAGTGTAATAAATACTGCATTTCCAATCTCCGCGATGCCTATCTTCATCGGCTTTAATGGTTTCCCGTATAATACAATTGCACGGATTAAACTTGGAATAAACGCAATGCCGATTAACGGATGAATCATAAATGCAGCAATAACCCCTAACGTATGATATCCGAATGATAAATATTTATATTTAATATTCTTCTTCTCTCTAATCATCGTCTTCACATAAAATGTTGTACCTACAAAATATAAAAAGCTAATAAAAAAGACATAAATCATATTATGATGTAATTGATGTGTTCCAATAAAACATGCTAATACACCTGCGATTGAGAATATTGTAATCGCACTGAAATCATTCAATATATGGCGTTCGTTACGCTGTGATGCAAAGTATAAGTTAATCGCACCGAATGGCAACATGGCTAAAAAGAAAAAGAGCACACGATAATCATTTAGTACAACTGGAATGAGTAATATCGTTGCAATCGCAAGAAATAATAGACTTCCTTTGACGTAACCGATTTGCTTCTTACGTTGCTTCACATAAAATAATAAATTATCGATAAAGAAAAAGATCATAAACCAGGCAGCAAAGAATAATATTTGATAGAAGTTAAAAGAACTCGCAAACATTCCGAAAAGCACAGGCATAATAATCATTGCCCAGGCACCGTGTTGATTTGGTTTTTTAAATTTCATTGTCTTCACCTCACCAACTATTGTACTAAAAGAGATAAATAAAATACCTCTTTAAATATCTCAATTTTATGACGGATATTTAAGAGGTATTTTTTGATTATAGTTTTGTGGTTATCGTTTACATGTCCCCAATTTTAACGACATCAGGATCTCTAAATTGTCTTGTATTTGTATTTAAGCTATCAATCTCACGAATATCATCGACAGACAATTCGAAATCAAAGACGTTAAAGTTTTCAGCTATTCTGTCTGGATTGCTTGATTTTGGAATTACAATTCTGCCACAATCAATGTGCCATCGAATAATAATTTGTGCGACTGTTTTTTGATATTTTTCGGCAATACTTTTTAATATTTCATTGTTAAATAATTCGCCGCCACGCATTAATGGACTCCATGCTGTCACTTTAATGTCATGTGCCTCACAATATGCTTGTAATTCACTTTGATTAAATACCGGATGAAATTCAATTTGATTGACGACAGGTTTAACTTTCGCAACAGATAATAGCTTTTCAAGATGATGCTGTTTGAAATTTGCGACACCGATTGCTTTAATCTTACCTTCTGCATATAATGCTTCCATTGCTTGATAACTTTCGATAAATAAATCATTATCCGGGCATGGCCAGTGAATTAAATATAAATCGATATAATCTAATCCTAACTTCTCAAGGGAAGCATTGAACGCTGCTTTCGTCTTGTCATAGCCTTGATCATCATTCCAGAGCTTTGTTGTAATAAACAATTCTTCACGTGGAATGCCGCTATTATTTAGTGCTTTTCCTAATGATGCTTCGTTGAAATAAAAGTGCGCTGTATCGAATGCACGATAACCTGCTTTGATTGCTGCGTCAACGACACTTTGCATTTCTTCTTCTGACACTTTGTAAACACCAAGGCCAAGCATTGGCATTTCAACATTGTTATTTAATGTTATCGTATTTGACATATGTTTCACTCCTTTTATGTAAAGTGTACGTCTAATAAACAATTAATTCAAAAGTTATGCAGTTATTGAAAGCGAATTCTTTCATAGTTCTGTATAATATAAGTGACATCATAAATTGGAGGATATAACAATGAACAACCACGAAATTGATTACAAGATTTATGGCGATGATATGCAATATGTTGAAATTGAATTGGATCCGAATGAAACGGTTATTTCAGAAGCTGGAGCGATGATGATGATCAATCCTGCTATTGAAATGCAGACGATATTTGGTGATGGTTCTTCATCAGGTGGTACTGGCTTTATGGATAAATTATTTGCAGCTGGTAAACGTACATTAACAGGTGAGAGTTTATTCATGACGACATTTACCAACCGTGGTCAAGGGAAACAGCACGTCTATTTTGCAGCACCTTATCCAGGTAAGATTATTCCCATTGATTTATCAGAAGTTGGTGGAGAATTTATTTGTCAGAAAGATGCATTTTTAGCAGCAGCACAAGGTGTGAGTGTTGGTATTGCCTTTCAGAAGCGCTTAGGTGCTGGATTCTTTGGTGGTGAAGGATTTATTATGCAACGTCTGCAAGGAGATGGCATGACATTTATTCATGCAGGTGGTGCGATTATGCGTCGCCAACTTGCGCCAGGTGAAGTGTTATTAGTTGATACAGGTTGCTTAGTTGGTATGACGCCAGATGTAGATTATGATATTCAAACAGTACCAGGCTTAAAGACGAAGTTATTCGGTGGAGAAGGTATCTTCTTAGCTCGACTTCAAGGACCAGGAACAGTGTATATTCAGTCATTACCATTCTCAAGATTTGCTTCACGTATCTTTGCTGCAGCTCCTGTAACAGGTAAGTCTTCTGAAGAAGGTGGCATCGGCGGTTTATTCAACTTATTTAGCGAATAGTTATATCATGTACAAAAGCATCCCTCATCATTGATGGGATGCTTTTTAGGTGAGTTAGGTTTTGTTTGTTAGATGGTTGCGATATATGATGTTTATCACAACCATCTAGCACACTCAATTCAGTTTATCGCTTCGGCTGATAGCCTAACATTTCAAATAACACACTTTTCTCATTGTCAGTTAAGTCTTTCCATTCCCCTAACTTTAAATCATCGACTAATATATTCATGACGCGTAAGCGTCTCAATTGTTTCACTTCGTATCCAAGTGCTTCACACATACGACGGATTTGTCTATTCAACCCTTGTGTTAATATAATCTTAAATGTCTTCGTATTCACTTTCGTGACTTCAGCTAGTAATGTCACAGTATCTAAAATTTCAACACCTTCTGCCATCTGCTTAATAAACGTATCAGTAATCGGCTTATCGACTGTAACAATATACTCTTTCTCATGTTTCCCTTCTTTACGCAAGATCTCATTAACGATATCACCGTCATTTGTGAGCAATATTAACCCTTCACTATCTTTATCTAGCCGCCCTATATGGAAGATGCGTTCTTTATGACCAACGAAATCAACAATATTTCCTTTAATATGACGTTCCGTTGTAGATGTAATACCACGTGGTTTATTCAGCTTTAAATATACGTAACCTTTTTCCAGCTTAATTTCCTTATTATCAACTGTTACGATATCATCGTCTCCTACTTTACTACCCACTTCAGCAAACGCACCGTTAATCTTAACACGACCCGCTTCAATCCATTTATCAGCACCACGTCTCGAACATACACCTGCTTCTGATAAATATTTATTAATTCTCATCATATAAAAACCTCCAAAAAAAGAAAGAGCATTTCAGCTCTTCTCTTTAATAATATTTAGAACGTACGAAATAGTGGTCATAAATAAAAGTACCAAATGGTATAAATGCTACGAGTAAACCTAGTGCTGGCCATTTTATCGGCCATTTCACTTTTAACGTTACCATGATTAAAGTAATCACATACACAGTAAATAAGAATCCATGCACTGAACCAATCACAGTTACGACTTCCGGTTTACCTGCAAAGTACTTTAATGGCATCGCAATGCCAAGAAGTAATAATAATGATCCACCTTCTAAAAATCCGAAAAAGCGAAATACACTCTTTAATGTTTGATTATTCATCTTTGTCATCCTCATTATCCATCGCACTACGAGAGGCATTAAACTCTTTATGTAATGCTACTGCTTTAATTTGATGATTTTCAGCGTCGAGTACAACCCATTTATCATATTTCGTATCAACATAATCATCTTTATCGATATCCGGATTTTGTGCCTGCATCCAACCACCAATTGTATCGATGTCTTCAGCATCTTCAAATACAATACCGAATTTCTCTTCAATATCATCTAATAATACACGACCGTTGATTTGGTACGTGTTGTCACCCGTCTTAATAATATCATTCACTTCATCATCGTCAAATTCATCACGAATTTCACCGACGATTTCTTCTAATATATCTTCCATCGTTAATATACCTGCAGTTCCACCGTACTCATCAATAACGAGTGCGATATGGACACGTTCACGTTGCATCTTAATTAATGCGTCACTAATACGTGTCACTTCGTGGATTAACGGCAGATCATGAATGTGATCTTTAATACGAACAGGATCGCCTGAAGCATATTTCGTTAAAAATTCTTTCACGTTGATAAAACCGATAATATGGTCTTTATCACCATCCTCAGAAATTGGATAACGTGTAAACTGATGTTCGTTTATGACTTCTAGCAATTCATCGATATTAAACGGTTGCGTTAAAGTAATCATTTGCGTACGCGGTACCATAATATCTTTCGCTAAACGTTCATCAAAACTAAATATATTTTGCATATACGCAAGTTCCGTATGGTTAATTTCACCACTTTGATAACTTTGCGTCATAATAATCTTTAACTCTTCTTCACTCATTGCCTGATCATGATCAGCAGGTTGAACACCAAAGATGCGTAAGATTAAGCGCGCTGTGCCATTCATTGCCCAAATTAACGGTTTCATAATAAAGCCAAAGAAATATAAAGGGCGTGCAAAGGCTAACGTCATTTTCTCAGCATATTGAATTGCCAGTGATTTCGGAGCAAGTTCACCTAATACTACGTGAATAAACGTTACGATAAAGAAACTTAGTCCGACAGTAATCGGTTTACTCATATCGGTAGGAATGTTGAATAAATGTAAGACAGGATGAATAACTGATGCGAATGTCGATTCACCAATCCAACCTAATCCTAAAGCGGTTACTGTAATCCCGAGCTGACATGCTGATAAATAATAGTCCAGATGATTGATCATATTTTGAACAATCTTTGCAGTACTGTTGCCTTCACTTACTAACTGATCGATGCGTGATGTTCGTACCTTTACTAAACTAAATTCTGATCCTACAAATAATGCGGTTAACATGATTAATAATGCAAATAATAATAAACTTGATATGGTTTGTATGTCCAATTAATTCCCTATTACTAGGGATTCACCTCCGGAATATGTTTGGTGACTACGTAAGTCACACTTGATTATTGTTTCGTTAAATTTAAAGTTTAAATGAATATAAGTACAATTTATGACCTTCCCAACAGTAGTCACCTCCTCGGTAGATTAATAAATATTTTATCATAAATTTGCGTGTATTAATATTACAGTGTATTTAAATATTATAAATTTGGAATAGAGAATCATTGGATTAAACGTGAGAGGATATACGAAAGAATATTATTTTGCATCTACTATTTTGTTATGATATATTTTCAAATTAGAATATTGCTTCGAATTTATGCATTAGATTTTCAACATCATTTATGGCGCTATGCACCCATTTACCTTCTGACTTATCTTCAAAATTCGAAATAAACTTTTTTGTATCGTTTATAAATTCATCTGATTTTTTATTTTCAAAAGTTTGTACACTAAATAATAATTTATTTAAATTATACATTTGATTTTCACACACTAAGTTTATTATGATATTTTTTTGTTGATTCTTCTTTAATTCACTCAATAGACTGTGCATAGTAATCCTCCTCCAACAATTGATCGTACTTTCTTCTGAAATCACTTTTACAATCTTCTATTTTCCATTCCAATTCATTTATTCTGGCATTTAGTACATAGTCACTTTCATTTTTATATTCATCAAGAATATTTATTAATTTGTTTTGACACTCTGAATGTAATAAATTTTTTGAACGTAAATATTGCGCTTTATCGTATGTTTGTTGGTTCTCTCTTACGATACGTCGTTTCTGCTCAAATAACCAATCAATTTCATCCTGTAATTTTTTTATTTCTAATTTATGTTCATCTTCTAATTGCTCTATTTTGTATTGAGTTTGATAATTCAATTTATATACACCCCAAATAACGAAGATAACTCATCATCTTTTTCAATTAATTTTTCGATACTATGCTTTATTTTATCAATTAAGGTATTACATTCTTTTTCAAATTGATGAAGTTTATTCATTTTTTCATCAATATTATCGAACGGTCTATCAATAAATATTTCCTTTGTCACTCCACCATCAGCTAAAGCAGAATAACGTTCGCTTTCCGAAAGCTCATCACCTAATAGTTCAGCACTATAAATGCCATTTTCCCATAATACCTTAAATTTTTCTTTACTCTCGTCATATTCTGCTTTGTAAACAGAAATCATCTCCGAAGTGATTGAGCGATAATCCTCAAGAATGACAAGTGAAGATATTTTTTCTAACACTATTTTTTGTTGACTTGATAAATGTCCGTTTGTACTTTGAATTTGAACAGCCAAGTTTAAAATATTTTTTAATGCTTTGCTAGAATGATTTATGTATTTTTTTATACTGCTAAATTGATAATTTACTTCCTTATAGTTTACTCTACTATTCTTGATGATTGATTGGGCATCATTTTCTAAAAAGTAAGACATACTATGTCCCTTACCATTTGGTATTACAATTTTTTTACCCATATACTTACTAAATGTAAATTGATTCACCATATTAAGTTCATCTTTGTCTGAAACGAACCATGTGATTTTGCCGTTATAGGTAACATAATCTTTCTGTATTTTTAAATACTCAATTTTGTTTAATGTACGATAAACAAAAGGGATGTAAGAAACCATTTCCTCTCGCATCACTTTTAATTTTTCGTCTTCACTTTTTTGATTTAAATTTAAATGATGTTCATCGGTAGTTATGATATCAAATGGAAGTAATAAAGTTGCATTGTTATAAATCGGCGCTGAGTTATATACGACGATGTCATCAATGTGATTTCTAAGCCCAAATATCACTGCATTATGACCGCCTAGTGAATGACCAGTAAATGTGCTAATTTGATAATTTTTTTTGATGCCGTCTATAAAATTTTGCATATTTCTGTTGTGAGGGTGATAAGCACTTTTAATGTTCGTCCCTATATTTTTGTCAGCTAAAACATCTTGTAAACCATGCAACGTTCCTGACCCAAAATTTGTACCACTAAATCCTACAATTACTTTGCCTGTATTCTTATCAAGAAAAGCTGACGCACTCATACTATGGTCTTTGTCTAAGAAAGCATCGATGAATTCGAGGTTTTGGGGGAACTTATTTTCTCTTTCTAAATCCAAAAAACTTTCTGACAAAGTTTTTTTATTATTATTTGGATTTGAGTAAAGATAATTTTCGACATCATAACTAACTGATGAAACTGTACTAGTACTTTCACTATTCACATTTATTTCTTTATTAATATTTATATTTTCCATTTCTATCATTCCTTCGTTGGTTGGTAAGAAATACTTTCTCTAAACCTTAACATTGGTTCATTTAAGTTATTGTAATGTACATTAAATTTTACATAGCCAACACTATTACCATTTAAGTCACCCATTCCATTTAAATATAATTTGGCTTGTTTTTGATTAATATTATATTGATTTTGAATCCATTTATTTATAGGATGCATTTTTTCTAACTTATATTCTGAGTTATACGAAGGCACATTCCCGTTATAATGAGTATTAACTCTTTCAAATTTAGATAAAGATCCTATTTTTTCATCCTGTACCAGGAATCTAAATTTATCAATTTTATTTTTTATTTCTGCAGGTGCAATCTTAGTTAACAATAATTTGTTATTCTTTACTGTAAGTGGATATTGTGATTCTGAATTTTCTAGATTATTATTAATTTCATTAATAAAATAGTATCCTTTAATTTCTTTTGTATTCCTATATATATACAAAGCTATGCCTTCAACATGCATTACTTCTTTATCCTTTGTCTCGTGTGCTATGTCTGATATTAACACCCACATACCTTTATCGTTCTTTTCAAACTGATCGTCACGGAATCCTTCTTTATCGTAAAAATCTTCTATGTTTTTAGTTGGATATACTGATAGATGTTTTTCAAAATGTTGTTCAACCTTTTGCTCAATATTGCTTTCACCTTTTTCTTTTTGATTTGAGTCAGATGAGCATCCTGAAATTATCATTGTTGTCATAACCCCCATTATCATTAATTTTTTTATTTGGAACATCATTAAAAACCTCGTTTCTAGTAATTTTGGAAAATACTTTATTTATATTTTAAAATTAATTATTCGAAATAAAAAGTCATAACAATATATTTTTTCCAATTTTCAATTTTATGAATTTGATATTCAAAAAAATGTCCTCACAAAATCCTATTTCGTTGGTTGGTATGAAACACTTTCTCTAAACCTTAACATTGGCTTATCTGGGTTATTGTAATTTACATGAAATCTTACATATCCTACACTATTTCCATCTAAGTCCCCCATACCATCTAAATATATTCTGGCTGCTTTCGGGTTGATATTGTATTGTTTTTGAATCCATTTATTTATAGGATGCATTTTTTCTAACTTATATTCTGAATTATACGAAGGCACATTCCCGTTATAATGAGTATTAACTCTTTCAAATTTAGATAATAAAACAATTTTTTCATCCTGCACTAGAAACCTAAATTTTTCTACTTTTTTTCTAATATCATTCGGTGCTGCTTCACTCAACACTAGTTTGTTATTTAGAATTTTTATTGCATATTTTTTTCTTTTATGACCAGGATTATCATTAAATTCATCAATATGATAGAATCCACTCACTTCTTTTTTATTTCTATACATGTACAGAACTACACCTTCTACTTGTAATACGTTATAATCAGGGGTTTCCTTGGTTATGTCTGATATTAACACCCACATACCTTTATCGTTCTTTTCAAACTGATCATCACGGAATCCTTCTTTATCGTAAAAATCTTCAATGTTTTTAGTCGGAAATACTGATAGATGTTTCTCAAAATGTTGTTCAACCTTTTGCTCAATATTTCCTTCATCTTTCTCTTTTTGATTTGAGTCAGTTGAACATCCTGATATTAACATCACCAATAGCCCACTCATCAGAAGTATCTTCTTATTATGTATTAACATATTTCAACCTCATTCCTATAAAAAGTAGAATAACTGTTTATAATATACATATATTTATAAAAAAAACCTTTAAAAACTAGTATATTATACATGTCTTTAAAGGTTTTAATACTTATACAGAATGAACGCTAATAAATGCCTTACTCAAATCATTAAATCGATCTGGCTGATCAATATTACAAACATGACCAGAATCTTTAATCACTTCAAGGCTAAAGTTCCCATTCTCTTTCACAACTTTCTCAACAGGTGGAATAAACAAATAGTCCTCTTCCCCCATAATAAATAAAGTCGGAATTGTCTTCGTCGCAACTTGCAAATGACTTAAATAAGGATTAATCAATTTCGTTAAACTAAACCACTTTACAAACTGCTTTTGACTCATCTTCTTCGCTTCATTGATAAACGCAAGACGTGACTCTTCATGTGCTTTCTTCGGCATAATAATCCATGCAAATAGTTTATATAACAACATGAATGGAATGAAATTCTTCGTCAAACGCCCTATCATTAATAAAAATTTTGTGCGAATGTCCAGAGAAATAATCGCACCACCTAATACAAGTGATGTTACACGCTCTGGATATCGATTGGCGATAGTTTGAGATACAATCGTCCCTAAACTCATACCTATAATATGTGTCTTCTCAATATGAAGTTCATCTAATACTTCAATGACTTCAGCAGCAAGTGTCTTAAATGAATCATCTTTCTTCCAGATAACCTCTGTCGATTTCCCATGTCCTCTTAAATCAACAAGTAGTATGTTGAAATCTTTTCGGAAATAACGAATCTGTTTAAACCAAATTGTCGAACTCCCACCAGCTCCATGAATAAAGGTAATCCATGGTGCATTTTCATCTTTTAAATAAGTTTTATAATATAACATAATAATCATCCGTTCTTTTAATATTGCTCGTAAACTTCATTTTTAAGTATTTATTTTATTTTAATATACAGTAATGTATATACCCTAATTTCAAAATATTATACCATAAAATAGTTATATTCAACTTGCATGAAAGTACAATTTCCCGAGAAATATTTTATTATGCGGACATAAAAAAGACATTTATATTTTAAGCGGATGTTTCTATGTTGTTATTAGGCATGCAAGTAAGCGATAACTAGTGTTTATCGCTCACCCATACGAGTAATCGCAAATCAAACTATATACGCATAAAAAAAGAAGATATGACATGAATCATACCTTCTTTTAAATCTACTGATATACGATAGAATTATGCTAATTCAGCTTCTTCTGAAAGCTCTGCTTCAGTTGGTTTCTTCTTAAGTAAACCATAAATTACTGCTGATACAACTACACCAATCGCTAATGCAAGTAAGAACATTGGCCAGTGACCTTTATCTAATCCAACGACGAAGATACCACCATGTGGCGCTGGTACGCGACAACCAAATGCCATCGCTAAAGCACCTGCTGTTGCACTACCTGCGATCATTGACGGAATAACGCGTGCTGGATCAGCTGCTGCGAATGGAATTGCTCCTTCTGTAATGAATGATAGACCCATGGCAATATTAGAAACGATTGAACCTCGTTGTACTGTAGTAAATTTATTTTTAAAGATAATCATTGATAATGCAATGGCTAATGGTGGAACCATACCACCAATCATTGCTGCTGTAATTGGAGCATTATTTCCTGCACCTAGAGCTGCTAAACCAAATGTATAAGCAGCTTTATTAAAAGGTCCACCCATATCAATTGCCATCATACCACCTAATACTAAACCTAATAAAATAATGTTTGTTCCACTTAATCCATTCAATCCATTTGTCATAGCTTCGTTTAGCCACTTTGTTGGTGGGTTAACAACAAAATTCATTAACAATCCTGTAAATAATACACCAAATACTGGATAAATAAGTGTTGGTTTTATTCCATCAAGTGATTGTGGTAACCACTCAAATGATTTTTTGAGTAATAACATTAAATAACCTGCCATAAATCCTGCAACTAAAGCTCCAAGGAAACCTGAACCACCACTTGCCGCCATCATACCTCCAACCATACCTGGTGCTAAACCTGGACGATCAGCAATACTCATTGCAATAAAACCAGCTAAAATTGGAATCATTAAAGTAAACGCGTTGCCACCTATATCATTTTTCAATAATGCAGCAAATGCATTAAACGTTTCATGTTTTGGATCTGCTGATTTAATTCCCCAGAAGAAACTTAAAGCGATTAAGATACCACCTGCAATTACAAACGGCAACATGTTCGATACACCTGACATTAAATGTTTATAGAATCCTTTTTTCTCTTTGCTGCCAGATGATTTCACTGCGCCACCTTTAGCTTCAAATAATGGTCTTGAAGTGTCTTGTGCCATATTGATTAATTCTTCTGGTCGTTTAATCCCATCTGCAACAGGTACCATAATGACATTTTTACCATGGAAACGATTTGTTTCAACGTTCACGTCAGCTGCAACGATAATCCCTTTCGCACGTTTAATTTCTTCATCAGTTAAACGATTTTTAACACCACCAGAACCGTTCGTTTCAACTTTAATTGGTACGCCCATTTTCTTCGCTTGATTTTTAAGTGCATCTGCTGCCATATACGTATGTGCAATCCCTGTAGGACATGCAGTAACAGCTAGCACTAAATTATCATCTGAAGCATCCCCTGTCGGTGCCAGTACAACTTCTTCTTTCGTTTCTACTTCATCATTTTGCTCAATAATTTCAATGACTTCTTCCACTGTCTTCGCGTGTAACAATTGTGCACGCACTTCTTCATTCATTAGAATGCCTGATAATTTCGCTAATGCATCTAAATGTGTTTGTGCCCCACCAGCTGGTGCAGCAATCATAAAGAATAAAGTTGCGGGTTGTCCGTCTAATGATTCATAATCCACACCTGCAATTGATTTCCCGAAACCAATCGCCGGCTTTGCTACTGCATCCGTCTTCGCGTGCGGTATCGCTACACCTTCACCTACGCCAGTAGTACTCTGTGCTTCACGTGCATGAATTGCTTCTTTATACGCTTGTTTATCGTTTAATACACCCGCATTAAACAATGTATCCACTAATTCATCAATGACACCCTCTTTTGTCGTTGCTGTTAAATCCATTGCAATTGTAGATTCTTTTAATAAATCTGTTATTCTCATGATTACACCCCTATTTTCCTTCTATTTTAGTTATTGTTACGTTATTTATAATTTCAGCGATTTGTGCGCTTGTTGCTAAATCTTCAGTAAAAGCTGTTGCTGTCCCGCATGATACTGCCTGTTTAAAGCATGCTTCGATTGATTTGTGTTGTTCAAGTCCTGCAACCATGCCGGCAACTGTTGAGTCACCTGATCCAACTGTATTTATGACTTTCCCATTAGGTACAACCGCTTTATAGCAATCTGTTTCGGTAACGAGAATCGCACCTTCTCCACCTAAAGAAACGAGCACGTTCTTTGCACCCAGTGCCATCAGTTGACGCGCTGCTGCAATCGTATCCTGATCATTGTTTATCGTGACATTAAACATTTCTTCTAGTTCTACTTTATTCGGTTTAACGAATTCAGGATGAAACGGTAAAGTTTGTGTCAGTAATTCTTTTTCCGCATCAACGACAAATGGAATCTTTTGTGTTGCACAAATTGATGCAATCGTTGCATATATATCGTCCGGCATTGATTTCGGTACAGAACCAGCAATAATGACGAAATCATCTTGTGTTAATGCTTTAATCTGGTTCAGTAATGCATCTATTTGTGCTGCCTGAATAGTCGGTCCTGGTGCATTTATTTCTGTTTCATTGCCACCTTTTAACTTCACATTAATTCGTGTATCTTCATCGACACGAATAAAGTCTGTATGAATACTAGATGCTTCTAATGAAGACTTAATGAAATCTCCAGGAAAGCCACCAATAAATCCTAACGCTGTTGACGTTTCACTTAATGCATTTAATACGCGTGATACATTGATACCTTTACCACCTGCAAATTTATGCGTTACTGTTGCACGATTCAATGCACCTAAATCTAATTGGTCTGTAAACATCACATAGTCAATCGATGGGTTTAAAGTAATTGTATAAATCATATGCGACTCCTTTATAACAAGTATTTTTCAAATGGCTTCGTTTTATCATTTTTACTATTTGTAATGATGATCGTCTTATCTTGCTCAAGATCACAAATCTTAGCGAAAGTGTATTCCTCAAACTTAGAATCATCGAGTAAGAAATATGATTTCTGCGCACAATTCACTGCTATTTGTTTAATATAAGCTTCTTCAATATCTGGTGTTGTTAAACCATATGTTTCATGAATACCATTTGCACCCATGAACGCTTTATCAAATCGGAATTGTTTCAAGTTCTCAATCGCCTGTACACCGATAGATGCATATGTATCCGTCTTAATAAAGCCACCAATCATATACACTTCAATCCCTTTATCCACAAGTTTAGGAACATGCGTTGCACCATTCGTCACAACCGTAATATGATGTTGCATTAAATATGGAATCATCGCAAGCGTTGAACTCCCTGCATCTAAATAAATACAATCATGATCTTTAATTTGTAATGCAGCAATTTTCGCCATCTCATTTTTCTCTTCTACTTTTGTCGTTGACTTTATTGCAAAGGCAATATCACGATGCTTTTCTGTAATTTTTTTCGCACCACCATGAACGCGAATAAGTTTACCTTCCTTTTCAAGCGTTGATAAATCTCTACGTATTGTAGACTCACTGCTCGCGGTGACATCCATTAATAGTTGCAATGAAATCACATCATGTGCATCTAGTAAGTTTAAGATTGTTTCGTGTCGCTTTATCGTTAGCACCATCATCACTCCTTGATTACACCCCAATAATATGACTTCCAGCCATCAAAGTCAATCGTTTTCAGTCAAAAACGTTCAAGTTTTTTTATTTATTTTGAAAATCGTCATAAAACGGTCATAAAAATAAATAATAATTAATATAAAATAACGCATGCTGAAGAAGTTTCAACATGCGTTATTACGCTAAAGTATATCTCTACCTAATGCTGCTGTATAAATCATAAACCATTCATTATCGGTCAAATACTTATCAAGTGATGATAGGGCAACTTTTGTGCGTTCAATATTTTTCGAACCGACAATCGGATGAATCTGATAAGGTAAATGATTGATGAAGCGATAGGCAATATCATCTACTGAAGTATCATATTGATGCGCAATTGCATTTAATACCGTTTGTACTTTACCCGTTTTAAATAGATCGCCACCTGCTAACGGGCTCCATGCCATAATATCTACTGCGTTTGTCTTCATATGATTTAACGTACCATCTTCAATATTTTCTATCGTTAGTGGTGACAGCTCCACTTGATTGTACTTTAAGTCTAAACCGACACGCTGCATCGCTTGATTCAATGCATCAAACTGATGCGCTTTAAAGTTAGATACACCAAATTGTTGCACAACCCCTTTTTGTTGCAATCCTTTTAACGTATCCGCTACAACTTCTGTATCTAAAAGCGGCGACGGGCGGTGCAATAACAATAAATCGATTGAATCAACTTGTAACATCTTTAAACTTCTTTCTACTGATGCTTCAATATGCGCTTTACTATAATCGTATTTATGAAAATCAAACTGCGGCATCGTCTTTGAACGTAATACAATCCCACATTTCGTAACGATTTGCATCTGCTTTCTCAAAGCCGGCGTTAAACTTAACGCATCGCCAAATATACTTTCACATGTATAATCTCCATAAATATCTGCGTGATCCATTGTCGTTACACCTAAATCAATCAGTTCATGCAAATAGCGATTAAGCTCAGCTTTAGAGTATTGCCACGTATTTAATCGCCAAAATCCTTGTACCACTTTCGACATTTCTACAGAATGCATCATTATCCGCTCCTATCCAAATTGTAATAAATCAAGTTGATTTAATAATTGTTGCTTATTTAATGATTCACCGATAATAACTAACTTTAATGGTAAGTTCATCATTTCTTCTTCATATTGTGGTATGCCATATGCATATTGAAATAATACCACTTGTTCTGGATTTTCTCTAAATTTAATAAAGCCTTTCACACGGAGTACACTTTCAGGTAAACGTTGTAACCAGGCAACAAATTGTCGGGCATCAATAGCACCTTTAAATTCATAAACAACAGATTGAATACCGTGATGTAAGTGAACATGTTCATCGATACAATCACCATATAACGATAATGCATCAGCCGGTAACGTACAGTACGTCGTTTCGATTAATTTACCTTTCGGATTAAGTGCCGTGACCGTTTCAACAACTTCAAGCTTTTCTGCATCACTGATTAAATCAATTTTGTTTAATACTACAATATGCGCATATTTAACTTGTTCTTCCATTAATCGTTGCGTCGTTTGTGAGTATTGTTTGCGGTTCAAAAATCTTGAACAGTCTAATATCGTTGTAATATTTTGGACGGTCGCAATTTTAGTAACCGATGGATCAGTACATGCATCATATATTTCAACAGGATGCGCAACACCTGTCGCTTCTATAATAATTAATTCCGGGTGGTGGCGATGATATAAGTCATTTATTTGAATCGCAACATCACTCTTTAAATCACAACAAATACAACCATTTAACAATTCATTGTATGGTGTATCTTCACCTAAAATTTTAGAGTCCACATTAAAGCCACCGAGTTCGTTCATTAAGATTGCGATTTTGCGGTTTTCATTTTCTTTTATAATATGGCTTAATAATGTCGTCTTCCCACTACCTAAGAAACCACTAATAATTAATATTTGCATCTTTTCTTGTTCGTTCATCTCTTCATCTCCAAAGTTCATAATCGTAATATAATGTCGTATTGATGTGAATACAGTAGCATATTTTTGAATATATTGACACTTTATATTCAAAATGATTATAAAATTACTTGAAAAATGTTTGTAAATGTAATAAGGTATTTAAGAACAGATTAGGTTATTTCGCATTTATAGAGTATACTAGTAAATAGATGTATACATAAACACCATGATAGCTGTTTTGCATACATACTTAGGAGGCACAAAATGACAGATTACTTCAAGCTAGACAATCAGCTTTGTTTTAGCTTATATAACGCTCAAAGACAAGTTAACCGATACTATACTAACAAAATATTTAAACAACATAACCTAACCTACCCTCAATATTTAGTCCTTCAAACACTCTGGGCATCATCACCCGTTAATGTAAAAAAATTAGTTACCGAATTATCTCTTGATACCGGCACCATTTCACCTTTACTGAAGCGTATGGAAACAAACGGACTGATTACGCGCGTACGTTCTGATTTAGATCAAAGGGAAGTCTTTGTTCATCTTACTGAAAAAAGTAAAGCGATTCAACCCGAACTCTCAGACGCAACGAGTATATTAAGGGACGCTTCTCAATTTACTGATGCTGAATATGCAGAATTCGGTAAATTATTAAATAAGCTCATTCAAAGTTTAAGTGAAAATGAATCATAACACAACAATGAAGCTGGTATAATTTATTCCACCTCAAAGAAAAACCGAACATACTATTAAATCGTCTTTGATTTATAGTATGTTCGGTTTTTTATCTGGAAAGATGCGATTGGGATTAGCTGTGAGTAGTCCGCCTACATTATTGCTTTATCCATGCAATACCAATCGTTCCATAACCTAAATGGACGCCGGCAACTGGTACTAATATTTCACTTACGATATTGATGTCCGGATATGTTGCTTTTAACCATTCAACATAAATATCCGCCTCAGACGCGTCGCCTCCATACACGACACATATTTCCTGCGGTTTAAATGCTGCAATGTTTTTCTCAACATGGTGCTTCACAGCATCAATGACTTTCTTCTTCGTTCTCACTTTATCTATCGGATAAATACTGCCATCTTCAAATTGAAGTACTAAATGAATATTCAGCAATCCTGCCATAAAGCTTTGTGTTTTTGATACACGGCCACTTTTTTTCATTTGATTTAAATTTTTCGGATTTAAGATTAATACTGCATCTTCCGCATATCCTTTCAGCGTCTCTACAATCGTATCAAACGACTGCCCTTCAGCGTTCATTGCTTTCCCCGCCTCAATCATCGCCTTCATTGGATAACTACCAATCTTACTATCGATTACTGCACTCGTCACGTTAACTTCCTGACTCGCGATGACCGAACTTTGAAATGATCCCGTTAATTTGCTTGATGGATGAATTGCGATGACATGCGTATATCCTAGTCGCTCAATTTCAGCGTATACATCATGAATCTCCTGGAAGTTTGGCTGCGTTGTCTTCGCTCCATCACCATATTCTTTTAATAAATCATAGAATGCTTCGACTGATAATTCAGCCTGGTCTTTATAATGTTGTTCATTTAAGATAACACCCATTGGTACTACAAACACATCTTTCTCACCGATAATACAGCCAGATGCCGTATCTGTTACCCATGCTATTTTATTCATCGTGTACCTCCTCTAATTTAATATTATTTTATCACAAATTCAAAATAACGTTTAATATAAATAATAATTTTGTGAAAATTATCGTATAAATCAAAGGTTTGATGGACAATATTTTAAAATAACACTTTATATTGATAACAATTGTTTTTGTAAAAGGTGATACAATTGCGCATCGGGCGAACGTAATAAAGTTGCATTACCTTGTTCGATAATTTGCCCTTTTTCTATTAAATACAACGTATCACATATTTCAAAGACGGATAAATCATGCGACACGATAATAATCGTATGATGTTGTAGCTCCTTCAAATAATTTAACATTACAGTCGCATTCTCACGATCAACGCCGTTAAAGGGCTCATCCAATATCCAGATCGGCTTATCTCTTAATATCATGCGAATAAAGTGTAAACGTTGCTTTTCACCGCCTGATAAATTTTCCCCAAACGATTGTATTTCACTCTTACTGTTAAATGGGAGGTTAAAATGCTTTAACCATTGATTTAGCGTAGCGTCATCCACTTCAGTCATCATATTGTCAGCCACCGTTCCATTGATGAAGTGATTTTCCTGTGACATTACATTAAACATTTCTAATAAATGAGCGGGTGTTTCTACTAACGCACCGTTCAATTGATATGTCCCCGATATCTTTTCTAATCCGAGTATCGTTCTTATCAGTGTCGTTTTACCGGCGCCACTTTGACCGGTTATACCGATAATTTGTCCTTGCTGAATCGTCATATTAATATTGTTTAATCGATGATCTACTGATACATCATTTAATGTGATAGATTGCGGCGCTTGATTTATTGCATCATAGTGTATTGTCTTATTTAATGCATCAATATGTTGAATCGATGCATCCGTTTCATTTTTATGATAAGGATAATGAATCATTGGGACGCTCATTTCAAAAAGCGTAATCGCGACCATCACCATACTTAAATACATCATTGTATTGAGTGTCGGATCAACCCTCATGACACAGATCACTAAAAATATTGCAACCATCGCAATCGTATTTAGCATAAAATCATAGAATATAATGATGTGATGCTCTTTATCAATCATGCGCTCCATAGCACTTTGACGTTTCAATAACTGCTTGTAATAATTTTGCTTTGTATCAAACACTTTTATCGCTTCATATGATAATTGGTAGTCCATTAATTGCGCTTCAAACTGTTGTACGGCCTCTTGCTTGTTGTTGACAATGCGCTTCATATAGCGCGAAACAATCATTGGTAATACTAATGTTAGTAATACGATAGCACATACAAATACAATTACGGCATATAAACTAAATTGTGCGTAAACAAAAGCGACAATCATTGTTGTAACCATTGCGATGATTGGAGGATAAATCACACGTAATAATAAATTCTGCATCTTCTCAATATCATTAACCGTTCGATTTAATAACGTTGATAGCTGATACGTCGATTGAATCGCTAAAAAGTTATCAAATAGTCGGCTCACTGTCACAATTCTCACATCTTTCAACATTTCAAAGGTCGCTTCGTGGCTTATTAAACGCTCATAGTATTTGCAAATCGCACGAATCACCCCAAATAACTTGATTGTTGCTACAAGTGTCATTAACGTATATAACGGTACTTTAAAGGCGCTTTTAGAAAGCATGAGTCCACTTAAACTAAACATACCGATAGCTGTAAGTCCGCCTATTGTACCGATTATTATCGCGGTGATTAATGACTTTCGTGTAGATCGCGCAATATATTTCATGACAACACCTCCTGTAACGTCACACGCTCACGTACGGATACTTGCCCATCTTTAACGATAATGACATGTTCTGCCGCTTCAATTGTCTGCTGATGATGTGCAATGACCCATACTGTACATAATTGCTTCAATTGTTCAATTGCAGCATGAATGATTTGTTCACTTTCAATATCCAGCATGGCAGTCGGTTCATCAAAGATAACAAGCGCTTTCGGTTGAACGAATACACGTAATAACATTAAACGACGCATTTCACCGCCGGATAATTGTCGTCCTCCTTGTCCTAACATCGTGTCATAACCTTCTGGCATCGACATAAACAAATCATGTAATTTCAATAATTTCGCATAGTGATAAACCATTTCGTGATTTACCGTTTGAAACATCGTAATGTTCTTCATAACACTCGTATTCATAATGACTGGATGTTGAGCCAAATAAACGATATTGTCTTTCAACTGTTGTGGCATCGTAAGTTGTCCACTCGCATATTGCAAGTTCGCAATAACTTTCGCAAAAGTCGATTTACCTGCTCCACTCGGACCTGCAATAACATAATGATTGAGCGGAAACGTTGTATGGACATTTAATGTATATTGTGAATCCGGATAATGCACAGCAACATTCTCAAACTGGAAAGTTGATGCCTCATGATAACGGATATTTGTTCCAGGTGAGTGTTCATCCAACGCTTGCTCAATCAGTTCACCGTATCCACTTGATTGCTTACCTGTATGGAATGCCATCCCTAAATCTTTCAATGCATTATAGAATTCTGGTGCTAACATAAGTACAACAACTGACACATAAAACGGAATCGTTTGAAATACGATTAACGACAATCCTATCTCTAAAGCAATAATACCGATAGATAACATTGCAATAAATTCAATCATGAGCGTCGATAAAAATGCAGTTTTTAATATTTTCATTGTGTTCACTTTATACGCTTCAGAATAGTCGGCTATCTTGTGCATAGCAGGTGCCTCATGCTTAAATAATTTGATTGTCATAATCCCTTTCATGACATTTAAGAAGTAATTTGAAAAATGATTAAGCGACAACATTTGTTCCGTTGCTTTCTTCGCTGTATTGATGCCGATAATAATATAGAATATCGGGATAAATGGTGCAGTTATACACATGATTAAAGCTGTTTGATAATGGAATTGAAATAAGAAGACAATGATCATCAAAGGTATCAGTGTCGATTTATAAACTTGTGGCAAGTAATCAGCAAAGAATGGATGCATTCCTTCAATAGCTTGCTGACTTAAGTTCATCGTAGCACCGACCACTCTTTGCTGCGTGATGAGTTGACTTCTAATTACAGGCTTTACTTTGCAACTTAATCGTTGTCCAGTATATTTAATCGCAAATTGCAGAACACTACGGGACAATAAAATACAAAGAATTAAGACTAAAGTCTTATATATATTTACTTCGTGCTTTGTTAACATAAAGTCGATAATCTTCCCTATTTCTAAGCTTTGAAAAATAATAACAAGCGATAATAGGAAGCTGAATACAAACAATACGATATGTATACCAATATACGGTTTCGTTAATTGTGTTAAATATTTCACATAATCACTCCTCGTATGCATTATAGCATTTATCATGAAACATGTATAAATAGTGCATCCGAATGGGATGTGGTATACTTTTTTAAAGTATTGAAATCAAATTAAAGGTGGTTCACGCATGGAATTTTTTGAATTAATTAAAGCACTCATACTCGGTATCGTTGAAGGATTAACAGAATTTGCGCCTGTTTCGTCAACTGGACATCAAATTTTAGTCGATGATATGTGGTTACAAACAAAGCAAGTTCTTGGTAGTCAGGAATCTGCCAATACATTTAAGATTGTCATTCAACTCGGTTCAATTTTGGCTGCGGCATGGATCTTCCGTCATCGTTTCTTAGAAATGTTTCATTTAGAAAAAGATAAAACGCCACATCCATCAGGCAAAAAATTAAATTTATTACATGTATTTATCGGTTTGTTACCCGCTGGTATTATGGGGTTACTATTCAATGACTTTATCGACGAACATTTATTTTCAGTTCCTACTGTATTAATTGGATTAGCATTAGGTGCGTTACTGATGATTGCAGCGGATATTTACGCTAAAAAAGTTCCTCATCCTACAACAGTCGATGAAATCAGCTACAAAAATGCTTTACTGATCGGTATAGCACAATGTTTAGCATTATGGCCAGGTTTCTCAAGATCAGGTTCTACAATTTCAACAGGTGTATTATTAAAAATGAACCATAAAGCTGCCAGTGACTTTACATTTATTATGGCAGTGCCAATTATGCTTGCAGCGAGTGCTAAAAGTTTAATTAAAAATATCGAATATATTCAAAGTGATCAAATCACCTTCTATATCGTTGGTTTTATTGCTGCATTTATTTTCGGTGTATTATCGATTCGTTTATTCTTAAATTTAATTAACCGTGTTAAATTAATACCTTTCGCGATTTACCGATTAGTGCTTGTAGCCATTATTGCAGTATTATATTACGGCTTCGGCATCGGTCACGGTATATAATGCATAGTACAGCTCATCTTTTGAGCTGTATTTTTATTTCATACAAGCACTCCATTGTTATGAATAAAATTATATTTTTGAACGAAAAAGTGATATACTACATTTATATTTAACCTATTTATATAAGGAGCGTCTATGCCAAAAAAATCAATTGACTATCAAATGTACCACGTTCAAAGGGAGATAATAAGATATTATAATCGACATTTATTGCATCAAACACAACTCAGCTATCAACATTATCTCGTTCTTATGGTATTGAGCGAAGAGAAGAAAATACCGTCTTTAAGTTTAGGCGAACGACTTGCGTTTCAATCGGGTACGATTACACCGATCTTAAAAAAGATGGAAAAACGTGGATTAATTCAACGTCATCGTAGTGAAACAGATGAACGTGTTGTCATGGTTGAATTAACTGTTGAAGGTGAAGCAATCGTCGAGCAATTAAGACATATCCCACTTGATGTATTTCGAGCGAGCCAGTTGGAATTTGAGGAGTATAAGAAATTAATGTATTACTCTAAGAAGATCGTAGACAACGTGACTTATGAATAATAAACGGAGAGGCTATCGAATGAGCGGTTAGACGCATGCAAACTGGAAACAAAGCCGAAAAATCGCTCTTTGATTTTGAAGGATTTGTTGAAGTTTGACGGGCGTCTGCTCATGAGATGCCGTTTAGAGGTGAGGCTATCGAATTTGCGGTTAGCCCTAAGTAAAAACAAAACTCAACCTAAATCAAAGAGCGATTTATGGTTGAGTTTTGTTTTTTTCGAAAGGGCTGCAAGAGATGGCCGTTTAGTCTGTCAATCGTAAGATGACAATATTTATCATATGCTTCGTTATTTTTTTATATAACCGGGTAAATAATATATAATAGTGACAATTAAGCATAAAAGGAGCGTTACTCATGAAAAAAGAAACGATTAAATCAGCTATCAATGTAGCTGCAGTCATTATCGTACCATTAATCAACGAACGCCATCGCATAAAAGAACACCCAGAAGTACAACGTGCAACAGATTTGTCAGTGAAAGCATATGATCAGACGAAGCACGTCGCGTTAAAAACAAAAGATAAAGCAGTCCATACGACGCAAAGTGCAATTTCTACTGCACATACTATTAAACAGACAACGGTTGGTACGGCTCAATTTGTATCTCAAAGTGTTAAATCTACTCAAAAGAAACGCAATTATGAACAACAAATGAAACAACATATTAAACAAGATAAACGCGCACAAAAACAAGCGAAATATTTACAAAAAGAAATTGATCAGCTTAATACTTTATTGACTAAGCAAATTGAACAACGTGAAAGTGAAGAAGTAGCTGCGAGACAAGCACAACAAAAAGCAATGATTAAAGAAATGAAACGTTATAAAAACTATAAATTCAAACAAAAACAAACGAAACGTAGCATTCTCCCTTTCAGTAAAAACAATAAAGTAACACAAGATGATGAAGTGCAACAAGTAACGATAAAAACACCATCATTAAAATATGAAGAACATTTCGACAATGCGAAGACTTTCGAACAACATCGTCAAATGATGGCCGAGCATATTGCCAATCGTTAATCGTATTATTGTTGATGCCGATAGTTCGCCAGTCATTCATGAGGTCATTGCTGTGGCGCAACAATACAACTTAAACGTATTACTCGTCAAAGATTTCTCTCATTATACGTTACAGGATTATCCTGCTTTTGTTGCAACACATTATGTAGATACCGGTAATGATAGTGCAGATTACGCTATAAAAAAGCACGCTACACCGAATGACATCATTATTACGGGGGATTATGGTTTAGCCAGTTTATTATTAGACCGTAGCATGGTCTTGCATCATAATGGTGAGCAATACACACAGGAAACGATTGAACTATTATTGATGACACGCTATCACAACCAAATGGAACGACAAGCGAAACGCCGAATTAAAGGCCCCCCGAAATTTACGCAGCAAGATCGGATTAAGTTTGTTCAAAGTTTAACAGCATGTATAGAAAAAAACTTAGCACACTAAATGCTAAGTTTTTTTGATAGTACTTTTAATTGTGATAAACCTTGGCGTATCGTACGCTTTTCATCTTTAAATCCGGATTTAATAAATGCATAATACGCATCATTCTTAACATTAACGCATAAGTAAAGCATCGTTACAGCAGGATAATGCGTTGCTAAATACTGTTCAACAGCAGAAAGTGTCGCTTTGAAATAACCTTTATTCTGTTCCGTATAATTAATAGATAAACCGCGTAAATAAATCGCATTGTGTGACGCACCAATTCTATTTAAGATGTCACCTTGCTCAAGTGCAAATACGCCAATTAACATATTGTTGTCTTCGATAATAAATGGTGTGTAGTGGGGTTTCTTTCGTGATAGTATAAATCTTGGGTGACCTGCATACACCATTTGCTTCGCCGGCAGTTCATAATGACTTAAATCAATGTCATTCACTGTGTCTACTGGTTTGATATTTATCAAGCTATTCACTCCATTCATTACTATTAATCATAACATAAAAGAAAGGATTTTTTTATATGAAAAATATTGCAGTTTATTGTGGTTCTAATAAAGGATCAAATCCAGCCTATACAACAGGGGCGACAGCATTAGGACAATCACTTGTCAAACATGACATCGCATTAATCTTCGGAGGCGGAAAAGCTGGATTAATGGGTGTCATCGCTGATAGTGTCATTCAAAATGGCGGTAGAACAATCGGGGTTATTACCCACTTCTTACATGAGAAAGAAATAGCGCATCCCAATCTTACCGAACTTTATACTGTTGATACGATGCATCAACGTAAAGATATGATGTCTTCACTTTGTGACGGCTATATTATGATGCCTGGTGGCGCAGGTACACTTGAAGAGTTCTTTGAAATATTTACGTGGGCTCAACTCGGACTTCATGAAAAGCCGATTGGAATATTAAATATTGATGGCTTTTATAACCCATTAATAGAAATGTTGAACAAAATGATCGCACAAGGATTTATTGGTGAACATTACCGTCATCTCGCGATTGTAGAAGAAAATCCAGATACGCTAATCGATAAAATGAAAAACGCTCAACCGGTTAAAGTTAAGCGTTATGATTCAGTATAATCTAATTCACTCAACACTTTAATATCATTTCGGATTAACAAGGCACTCGTTACCCCAACGCCTTGTTTTTTTGTGCCGGAAAATGTTCCGTCATATATGAATGCATTGCCACAACTCGGACTGTTGGCTTTCAAGATGACGGTATCAATTTGAGCATCCTGTAATATGTTTAATGTACGATATGCCCCTTTAATAAAAGCATCAGTTACATCTGCCCCTTGTGCAGTCTTTACTTTCGCACGACCATCCAGTACATCAAACCCATCTCCATCTACAATTTCAGCAGGATCTCTCGGTATCGGTAATCCACCAAGCACTTCCGGACAAGCATGTATCGCTTTACCTTCTTCAATAAGCTGTATCAATGAAGATTTGCCTTGCGTACCACCATCGTATCTAACATGTTCTCCAATTAAACAACTGCTAATGAGTATCATTTGACTGCCCTTTCACATTGAGTGCTTTATAGTAAAGGACGTGTTCTTTAAGTGGATGGTAATCTTTAATGAGTGGATGATGAAACGTCTTTACAAATTGCATATCCAGCTTTTCCATCACATGTATACTCGGTCGATTAAGCATGCTTGTAAAGCTATAAACTGACTGAATACCTTGTTGCTGTGCATATTGCAGTACTGCATTGGCACCTTCAGTCGCGTAGCCTTGATGCCAATATGCTTTTCGAAGCCGCCAGCCGATTTCATAACATGGCATAAAAGGTAAATCAAACTGTTGCGTCGGTATTAAATACTGCATACCGATAAACCCGATGAATTCTCCTGTGGATTTCAATGCCACTGCAAATAATCCTAATCCATGTTGCGTCATTTCACGCTGCATCATATAGAAAGCAAGTTCACTACGTGCACTGCTCATTACATCCGGAAAATAACGACGTACGTCGAAATCGCGATTCATTTCCTGAAACAATGGTAAGTCGCTTTCATGCCAATCTCTAAATATTAATCGCTCTGTTTCAAAATATATCATCATAGCCTCCTATTAATATAAATATATCAAATGAAGCGATGAAATGAAAAGCTGGATTGACTACGTGATAATCATTTACAACATAATAAACCTCACAATGACAAAAGAGCATCTTTGTGAGGTTTATTCGCATTATTAAAATAATTTATGAACTGTTATAAATGATGAATTGTTTACTATTTATACACAATCACTTTCGCTGCTGATTTATCTTTCGCTTCACCAACTACTTTAACTTTTAGACCATGTTTCGGTAAGATTTTACCGGCATGTGGTTGTGCTTTATTTGTATAATCTTTGCTGTCATCAAACAATGGATTTGCAACGATTGATTTATCAACGAGTGATGTGTTATCATCTAACGCAATCTTTAACGGCGCTTCGTTTGTTAAGCTAAATGCTGCATCATGCATTTGCCACTGTGTTGATGCAACACCTGCACCTTCTCCTTCCCATACAAGTGCATTCTGGTCAGCATCGACAACACCGACAAACCCTTCCCCAGGATGTTTACCGACGTGGTTGTCTGTGAATGATTCATCTACATATTCTACTACAAGTCCTGGATTAAAGTTTAAGAAACCATCTCCACGTTTAATATGTGCTAATCCACCGTCAATTTTATTATGACTTCTCCACTGTAATAAGTAATAATTTTTACTATATTTCTTACCATCTGATACTTTAAAGCCATTTAATTCAACTTTCGGTGTATCTTCTGCACCATCACTCAATACTTCTTTACCATCTGCAGTAACTTTTAAGTTATCTAAATATAATCCTGGAGCAATATAGCCACCATCTGTTTTATATAACACTCGCAAGTTAACTTTCTTACCGGCAAACTGATCAAGATTAAACTTCGCAGCAACGAAACCATTACTTTGACCATCAATACCATTGCCAATATTGGCACCACTATTTTCCGGATCATCATTATTCGTAATATTGCCTTCTAAATTTGTCCATTTTTCCCCATCAGTAGAAGCTTGAACATAGGCATAGTCAAACCCTTTTTCAATGTCGTACCATGCATCAAATGTTAATTCACCAGATTTAGCGTTTGTTAAGTCTACTGATGTTGATAAAGTATTTTCTAAATCGTTATCTGAACCACTATGATATAACTTACTACCTGATTTCGGTGTAACAACATTCGTCACTTTATCAGGTAATGATACTTTCACTGCATCATTATTCGTACCTTTTGAAGAAGCTTCATCTAACAAGAATTCTTGTGGTGTACTTGAAATATCTTTAATATCTACTTCACTACCTGTCTGCCAGTTACCACCATGGAAATCTTGAAGCATTTCTTTCATATATGGATCAAATCCTGAAGGTTCTGTTCCAGGAATTTTTCCGGCCCAGCTACCACTCGACATAATTGACCAGAATGACACAGGCTCACCTTTACCCGAATAAATTGTATCGTATTCATCTGGTAATCCTAAATCATGACCAAATTCATGTGAGAATACCCCTGCTGCACCATCTTCTGGCTGAATCGTATAATCAATAACTGCGAGTTTCCCGCCAAATTTATCTAAACCTGATTTCGTTCCTGGAATTGTGTACGGCTCACCCTTTTCATCGAAATCTAAACTCCAGCGGTGACTCCAAATTGCGTCGCTTCCTAAACGACCACCACCAGCATCTTCACCTGGAGATGCATGAATTATCATAACGTGGTCGACGATACCATCTTTCTCGTTATAAATACCGTCACCATCTAAATCATAACGATCCCATTGATCATACTCATCTAAGTTAACATTCGGATCTTTCGCTGCTGCTTCTAATGCTTCTTTCACTAATTCTTTCGGACGATGATCACTACCATCTGCGTCAGGGTAGTTACCACCATAATACGCCGCTTCATGTTTCGCTGTATACCAGCCATGTACTTTACCATCTAATCCGTAACTGCCACCTGACTGATTATTGTAGTATTGTTGCATACTAACTAAATTCTCACCATTTGGGCCTTCATATCCATTCGGATTAAATACCATGTCCTGATAATGACTCATTGGATAGTCCTCATAGAACATGTCTGACTCTTCTTTCGTAATTGTTGAATGTTTGTAATCCGGGAAATCAATCGCTAGCAATAATACTTTATCTGTACGTTTTTCACCAGTGAAAGACTCAGGCACAACAGGTTTAACATTTTTTGCGTGTCCTAGTTTTTTACCTTTCCCTTTTGTGTATTTATTTAACGCATTCTTTTTCTTTTTATCAGTGACTTTGTTGTATTTCTTATCGAATGCACCTTTGTTTTTTACTACTTTATTGGTCTGTTCATGTTTTTGTTTCAATAATTGTTGAACTGCTTTTTCAGCTTCTGCGCGTGTCGCAGTTTTAGAAAGTTTACCTTCTTTTTGTAACATTTTAATTAAGCGCTCTTCGTTCGCAACACCTGCATCGAAACCTGAACCTGAAGGAGAATGTACTTTGTGCACATCTGCATATGCTGCACCACTCGTTAAGCCAAGACTTGAAATACCTAGAGATAATGCTAATAGTGAAGAAAATAACTGTTTTTTTCTCATCGATTAACCTCCAAAAATTATATTTTTAATTCTTAAAATCATTATCTTCTAAATATTCAGAATTGTAAATAATATTTTGTTTGTTGAAATATTACATTTTCGTAACAAAGCGGAGGTGATAGAGATAAAATAGTTTTTTACACAATAAAAAAGCAAAATCTCTGTGTGTAACAGAAATTTTGCTTTTTAGATTACGTATAGCTAAACACGACGCATATAAACTTATTTATATATGCTTATTTTACCAACTGTTCCGTCTTTATTCTGGCCTTCAACTTTAATCTTAATCCCTAACTGCGGTAATATACGACTGCTATCCGGCACTTGTAATTTATTAAACGCTGCAACACTATAGTTAGCATCCGAGAATAATGGTACAGGCCTTGTCGATGGTTTCTTAAAGAAATAATTGCTGGCACGATTGTATTGCCCATAACTTACAGTATTAAATGCTGCATCATACATTTGTGTATCTGACATTGGAATTAAACCCGTCGATGTTGTAATATTCGCAGGATTCGCATCCACTACACCAACTAAACTCTTACCATAATGTTTCGCTAAGTTCGCATTATCGGCAAATGATTCATTAACATACCAAATAATTAATCCTTTACCGTACTGATTCATACCGAATGGATCTTTAATATGGCTTAGTCCTTTATCCACCCCATTATGAGAACGCCATTCTAATAAATAATATTGATGATAACTTCTAATTTTTCCACTTTTATTTTTTTGTCTTATCGGTGGTAAATTAATCTTCACAACATCATTGTTAACACCTTTTATACTTGCCTGATCCAGTAAATAATATTTCTTTTTAGATGAAATATCTTTATAATTCAATGCGCTACCAATCATCCAGTTACCGCCATATATTTGCTGTAAATCCGATTTCGCAAACGGGCTTAATCCAACGGGTTCCATCCCTGGAATCACCCCTGCATCCGCACCGTAGCTCATCAATGACCAGTAGCGAATCGGCTCACCAGAATGGTTCGCGGCACTTGGCGCTGTATCATATTCATCAATTAAACCTAGCATATGTCCAAACTCATGAGCAAATGTACCTACTGTACTGTCTTCAGCCAGCACACCATACTCAGCCACACCTAATCGTTTCTTGTAAAATTTAGACTGCTTACTAAATGTACCTGGTACTGTCTTTGGATTACCGTTCCTATCAAATGGCACTTCAGATACGTGTTCCCAAATTGAATTCTTTAAGAATTTGCCGCCGCCTTCACTTTCTCCAATACCACTAAACACCACGACAAGTTTATCGACAATACCATCAGGCTCATGAATGTTACCATCCTGATCTAAATCATAATAGTCATACTGATCAAATTTATTCATGTTAATATTTTTATCTTTCGCTGCATTTGCTGCCGCTTCCATGATCAATTCAGACACTTTTTCATCTTCATTATGTCCATAATAATTTAATGGATGTTTCGCACGATACCAACCCGATACTTTCCCTTGTAATAATAAACTATTCCCAGATACGTTTTGGTAATATTTTTTGATCGACATATAGTCTTTTTGATCTGGGCCTTTAAATGTATCACCAAAAAATAGTTTTTCGTAATATGCTTTATCGTATACTTTTCGATAATTTGCGGTTTCTGACTTTTTAATTGTAGATGCCGGACTATTACTAAAGTCCATCATGACGACTAATACATTCTCTTTCATCGGTTGGCCACGATAAACACGTGGTTTAAAGGCAGGCACTGTATTTGTCTTTGTCGTTTTAGATTGTAATACAGTTGCTTTTGTTTTTAATTTATCCGTATTATCAAGTTTCACCTGACTTGAAGTTTGCGTCGGTGGTCGCGTTGTCGCATTACCGATATTTGTCGGTAACAACAAAGCTGTCATTGTCATTAAAGACAATGTTTTGCATAATTTATTCATTATTACTACCTCACTTTCATGACTTGCTCATCAATCAATGCATTATTCGAATATATTTTTAAAGTGATTTCGTCAGTTGCTTCCCTCGCTATTTTACCATGAAAATAAACATGGTAACGACTTTCAAATTTTTTCGCATCATACGCACGTGATTTACCTGGTCGATTACCATCAAATAACCCGACTTTTTCCCCATCTGCATCAATTAATTCAATTGCAATATTGTCTAATTGATCTTGTGTATATATATCGATATTAAAGCGTTGTCCGACTGATACGGTTTTCGGATACTGTACTTCAATATTACTATGTTGTTCTGATGAAGATGGTGTATTCTTTTCATTGGACTGCTTACTTTCATGTGTTGAATTAGATGCACTCGTTGAAGACTGTGTCTTGCTACTTATCGTCGTATCATCTTTTCCGAAACTTCCTGCTGCAAATGTAGAAGGATCATACCACTTATAATGGTGACCAGGCGTGCCCCATGGCTCTGCTTTCGGTTCTGTAGATTGCGCTGGTTGTTCAAAGTCTAATACTTTCGTAGGTTCATCAAGTTTGAATTTCCCTTCAAACGAAGCATAATCTTCCTGTTGCATCATCCACTTTACGAGATTATCCATTAAACGCATATGATCCATTTCATGGATACCATCATACGTGCTCTTCTTTTGACCATTATCTTCACGCACATATTTCGGCGTACTATCTTCTACAATAGAAGAATCACCGATAAATACAGCTTTCCCTTTTCCTAATTTACTGATGGCGACAAATGCACCTTCGTCTTTATAACCCGCAGTATATACCCCTTGATCAACGGCATGGGGCCATTTATCTTTTTCTGATAATTGCTCAGGATAAAGCACTCCTTTCGCTTGCTTCGGATTCGTAATGAGTAGCGTACTGCCAGCATGCATATTTACTTTCTTGACGCCATCCAGCAATCCAAACACATTGTCTTCGTCCTTTGCTGATAACACAACATTATTTAGTGCATTATAACGAAAGCGCACACCAAATGTGTCACTTAAAAAGTCACTTGATTTCACATCTTTCATTCGATCCGATTGTATTTCATCTTGATGCATCCCTTTCGTAATTTCCTGAAATGCGCCTCGACGATAACCGTTAAAAATTTCAGAAGCATCAAATCGGTTCAAGTTTCGATCAGCATTATAGTGATCAGCTATCATCATTACACTTCCGCCACCTTCAACGTATGCTTTAATTGCTTGCTGTTCGCTCGTCTTAAGCGGAATATTGGGTTCCGGCATAATAAACGCTTTGTAGCGCTTTAATACATCGAGCGTAATCGTATCATGATAACCTGTTGAGGTCGTCGTTACACCTTGTTTATTAATCTCATCATTAAATGTTGAGAAGCCACCATTGATGACCCAATCTGCTTCCCCTGCTGTTACACCGTGCGCAGCGTCAAATAAGACATCTGCTTTACTGTTAGTTGATAACTGTTGCTTATTATTACTTTGTTGTGAAGCACCACATGCTGAGAGTAATAAACTTGTCGTGATTAATGTAATTATTTTTTTCATAAGCATCTCCAATAAAAAAGTGTATTAATATATATTAACTTACATATACATTAACACACTTTTAAACTTTATTTTGTTTTATATGATATTAATCTTACTTTCATTTGATCTGATTTAAAATTAATCGCCTCATCTTTCGGCGTTGTTACTATAACGTCCGTAAGGTCATTCGATTCATTATATTCATATGTTATTAAATACGATTCAAAGTCCTGGTCGAAATTTGGTTTTTGTGCAACGATGCGATTAACATCACCATAAGAGTCTTTAACAGTATAGCCTGTAATCGCTTCTAATTCACGCGCTATTTCAGCGAGCGTCAACGATTTGCCTTCTAACAATACAAACTTTTCTTCATGCATAATTACGCCTCCGTAGTCTTTTCAATCCTATTCCCGAATATTAATGTTTCAAACATATTACTGGATTAAATAGCCTGTCGAATTAACGTTTGTTTTATTTTCCATCGTCTTAGAAGCTGATACGCCGCCTTTGATCATTAACTTCGCTTTTCCGCTTGCTATCGCTTTATAATCTTCTTTACTAATGGCCATTGATTTATAACTCGTTGTCGACTCTTTCGGTGCGTATTCATTATAGTTGACTTTGCTCTTTTTCATCCCAGTCTCCTGGAAATCAGGTGGAATAAACGAAGCATATTCAGAGAATATTTTCTTCTGACCTAGATCCAGCATACCAACATTATTATAGTACAATGGTGCATTCGTTGTATTCTCCGTCGTTACCTCATACATTAAGACGTATCCTTCAGTATCACCATTAAATAATACAACTTGATCTTTAGGCATTTGCGTCACCTTAAAAATTTGAATACGGTGAATCGTCGTATCCATCCCCGCATCTTTTAAGTTAATATTGGCATCTTTTATCGACTTCACCACTTCTAACTTACCATTCGTACTCGCTTCGATTGTATTTGGCATGATTTCTTTCGTTCTTGCTGCTTTCATTTTATTTTCATTTTTCTGCTGTTCTTTTTTAGCTTGCTCGGCTTGTGCTTTTTCTTTCGCAGCCTGTTTCTTTTTCTCTTCTTCTTCACGTTTTAACTGTTCTTTTATTGCTTTCTCTTTTTCTGCCTTCATTTTATCGATGTCATCTTGCTTTTCTTTAATCGATTCATCAATTGATTTATTCTTTTCTTTTAAAGATTTATATTCTTTTTCAATTTTATCTTTTTGTTGTTTTAACTGTTCTACTTCTTTTTTGAGTTTATCAGTATTATCATTACTACAACCCGTTAAAAATAGAGCACCTGAAATTGCAATCATCGCAAATTTTTTCAAGTTAATCCCACCTTCATCATTCTAAATTCTATTTTATCATATTATCATGCAATCATATGTGAATTACATTTCAAAATACTTATTTATTGCAATATACGATGTTTTGATAAAAAATAATATCAACATCTAAAATATTTTTTATTTATATGAAAGGAGCGATGAATGTGCGCTATCAAATATTGCATAGTCCTGTGTCCCCAAGCACCCCGAATCATATGATATTGCCGGTAATCATCTATAAAGCCGTTGAAGAAGATTTTAAATCTTTATTCCAGCACAATCATTGGCATGGTTTATGGACAGGCAGTGTATTTAATGAGCAACACTTCCATCCTGATACGCATGAAGTATTAGGTGTCGTCTCTGGTCAAGCGACGCTAATGATTGGCGGAGAAAACGGCTCGACAATTGAAGTCGTTGCAGGTGATGCATTATTATTACCTGCGGGTTACGGCCACAAATGTATTACCGCAAGTAAAGACTTTACTGTCGTTGGTGCTTACCCTACAGACCAGCCATTTGAAACATGCACACAATATGATCAACTTCAATCAATTAATCAAACGATTAATAGTGTAATGTTGCCTGAATACGATCCAATAGAAGGTAACTCAGGTCTAATGTTTAAAGAATGGCATAACATTTATCACTGTGGCACTTATATAAAATAATAATAACCGGTCGTCCACTTAAGTGATTGACCGGTTATTATTTTATTAATTAAATTAAAACCACTTCTTCACTCTGAAATAGCCAATCATCCCTAATGAAATGGCAATCATGACGATCCATACTGCTAAATAACCATATTTCCAGTGTAACTCAGGCATTACATCGAAGTTCATACCATAAATCCCTGCAATTAATGTTAATGGCATGAAGATAACTGAATAAATCGTTAAGATTTTCATGATATTATTCATCCTAAATGAGTTAAGAGAAATATAATTATCTCGGATATCCGCTGTCATCTCACGCGATGATTCAATCATCTCAACTTGTTTAATTAAATGGTCATTAATATGATGCAAAAATATTTTCTGTTTCTTATTTAGTGCGAGTACTCGACCTTCAAGCAATCGGTAGACTAAGTCGCGCATCGGCAATACAGTTCGTCTGATCAGTAAAAGATCTTCTCTTAAATCAAACGTTTCATCAATTAAGTTCTCAGTAGAGATGTTGACTGAGTGACGATCTTCAAATGAGAATACTTTATCTTCTAAATCATATACAAACGGGAAATAGTTATCGACAATCGCATCAAGCGTTTTATACATGACTTCATTCGTTGTTACTTTTTCATTCGGCTTTTTATTGAGTAACATCTTCCATACTTTATCGACCTCTTCTGAAGCTTCTTTATGATACGTTACGATGAGCGAACTATTAATAAATATATCAATTTCTTCCGGCTTCATCGTGCGTAAATCAATAGCATGGAAGACGAAGAATAAATAATCATCGTACTCTTTATATTTAGGACGTTGATTCACTGTTGTTGCATCCTCAATAGACAATGGATGGAAGTGAAAAAATTGACTCAACAATAAATTTTCTTCTGTCGTCGGTTCACTCATATCTACCCATAACCATTTCGGTGTCACTTCTATTTCATACGGTGAGTTGCATACATGTAAAGTATTTAATTCATCAATATATAGCGTTCTAATCATGTTACACCTCTAATATCTTTATCATTTTATTTCCATTTAATGCACGTTGATATCCTAACTTATGGTTTAGCTTGTACATCGGAATATTATTAGGATCAACGTCGCACTGAATCATTGTAATGCCGTGTTGTCTAGCCAATGACGCGACGTATTGTTTTAATTGTGTCGCATAGCCCTGATGGCGATAATTCATACTAACAAATGTTGATTTTATATGGGCATATTCATTTAAATTAAACCATATAAATGCGCAAAGCTGTCCGTCTTCTATTACAACGATACGGTCGTTCCGATGTTTCATGAGCAATTGTATAGATTCATAGCGCAATTCAACATCTAAAGATGTGAAGTGGTACGCTTCATTATAATATGTCGGTATACTTTCGTGTAAATATGCGATTTGTTTAAGTAACGTTATTTCTGAATGATTGATTTCTCTCATAAGATTCACCTTTATCATTGTACATGGATATAACCGATATCTCCACAGTTTACGCATCAAGAAATACATCACATCATTTTCATTTTACACCTGTTATATATACAATAGAAGGTATAAGGTTCTGTACCATTACAGCAAACCCCTTTGTTTTCAACACTTTTAAAAAATTTAATCGTTTTCAAAAATAATGTGATTCAATTCACGAAAAGGTGTTATAATTAAATTGTGAAGTAATTAACAAAAAGAAATTTGGAGGGATTAATATGTTTAAAGAAGAGACGAAAAAAACAAATGCATGGGAAGGTTTTAAAACTGGTAAATGGAACAAAAGAATCGACGTTCGAGAATTTATCCAATTAAACTATTCTTTATATGAAGGCAATGATGAATTTTTAGCAGGTCCTACAGAAGCGACGAAACAATTATGGGATCAAGTAATGCAATTAACGAAAGAAGAACGTGACCGTGGCGGTATGTGGGATATGGATACGAAAGTCGTATCAACAATTACATCACATGATGCAGGTTATTTAAATAAAGATTTAGAAACAATTGTAGGGGTTCAAACAGAAAAACCATTCAAACGTTCAATGCAACCATTCGGTGGTATTCGTATGGCGAAAGCAGCTTGTGAATCTTACGGCTACGAATTAGATAAAGAAACTGAACGTATCTTTACTGACTACCGTAAAACGCACAACCAAGGTGTATTCGATGCTTACTCTAAAGAAATGTTAGCTTGTCGTAAAGCGGGTGTCATCACTGGTCTTCCAGATGCTTACGGTCGTGGACGTATTATCGGTGACTATCGCCGTGTTGCTTTATACGGTGTAGATTTCTTAATGAACGAAAAACAAAAAGACTTCAATAACTTATCTACTACAATGTCAGAAGATATCATTCGTTTACGTGAAGAAGTTTCTGAACAATATCGTGCGTTAAACGAATTAAAAGCATTAGGTAAAATTTACGGCTTCGACATTTCTCGTCCAGCTGAAAACTTCAAAGAAGCAGTACAATGGACTTACTTAGCTTACTTAGCAGCAATTAAAGAACAAAACGGTGCTGCAATGAGTTTAGGTCGTGTATCTACATTCTTAGATATTTATGCTGAACGTGACTTAAAAGCAGGAACAATTACTGAAATGGAAGTACAAGAAATCATCGACCACTTCATCATGAAATTACGTCTAGTGAAATTCGCTCGTACACCAGACTACAATGAATTATTCTCAGGCGATCCAACTTGGGTAACTGAGTCAATCGGTGGTGTTGGTATTGATGGCCGTCCATTAGTAACGAAAAACTCATTCCGTTTCTTACATTCATTAGATAACTTAGGTCCAGCGCCAGAACCAAACTTAACAGTATTATGGTCTACACGCTTACCTGAAAACTTCAAAAAATATTGTGCAAAAATGAGTATTCAAACAAGCTCAATTCAATATGAAAATGATGATTTAATGCGTGAAAGCTATGGTGATGACTACGGTATCGCTTGTTGTGTAAGTGCGATGAAAATTGGTAAACAAATGCAATTCTTCGGTGCGCGTGCAAACTTAGCGAAAACTTTATTATACGCAATCAACGGTGGTAAAGATGAAAAATCTGGTGCACAAGTTGGACCAAACTTCGCACCAATCACTGATGAAGTATTAGATTACGATACAGTATACAAACAATTGGATGCAATGATGGATTGGTTAGCTGGCGTTTATATCAACTCATTAAACGTGATTCACTATATGCATGACAAATATAGTTATGAAAGAATTGAAATGGCTTTACATGACACAGAAATTATTCGTACAATGGCTACAGGTATTGCAGGACTTTCAGTTGCTGCTGACTCATTATCAGCTATTAAATATGCTAAAGTTAAAACAATCCGTAACGAAGAAGGATTAGTTGTAGACTTCGAAACTGAAGGAGAATTCCCTCAATACGGAAATAATGATTCACGTGTAGACGATATTGCTGTACAATTAGTAGAATCATTCATGGGCAAATTACGTAAACATAAAACTTACCGTGATTCTGAACATACAATGTCAGTATTAACAATCACTTCAAACGTTGTTTATGGTAAGAAAACAGGTAACACACCTGACGGACGTAAAGCGGGTGAACCATTTGCTCCAGGTGCAAACCCAATGCACGGTCGCGATAAAAACGGTGCGTTAGCTTCTTTATCATCAGTTGCTAAATTACCTTACGACTGCTGTAAAGATGGTATTTCAAATACATTCTCTATCGTACCTAAATCATTAGGTAAAGAAGACGAAGCACAACAACAAAACTTAGTCGGTGTATTAGACGGATATGCAATGCAACATGGTCACCACTTAAATATTAACGTATTTAACCGTGAAACTTTACTTGATGCAATGGAACATCCAGAACAATACCCACAACTTACAATCCGTGTATCAGGTTATGCAGTAAACTTTATTAAATTAACAAGAGAACAACAATTAGATGTAATTTCAAGAACATTCCACGAAAAAATGTAATCAATAAAAGGACGGGGTATTAATGATCAAGGGACACATTCATTCAGTAGAAAGCTTAGGAACCGTAGATGGACCAGGACTACGCTATATATTATTTACACAAGGCTGCCTGTTACGTTGTCAGTTCTGCCATAACCCAGACACGTGGGAAATCGCCACACCTTCAAGAGAGGTTACAGCTGATGAGATTGTGGATGAAGTGTTACCTTATATCCCCTACTTTAATGCATCAGGTGGTGGTGTAACTGTCAGTGGCGGAGAGCCGCTACTGCAGTTACCATTTTTAGAAGCATTATTTGCTAAACTTAAGCAACACGGTATTTCAACATGTGTCGACACTTCAGCGGGTTGCTTTAATGAAACACCTGCATTTATGCACCACTTTGATAATATGCAGAAAAATACAGATTTATTCCTGTTAGATATTAAACATATCGATAACGATAAACATATTAAACTGACAGGGAAACCGAATGATCACATTCTGAAATTTGCGCGTTTGTTATCTGATAGAAAACAACCGGTATGGATTAGACACGTACTCGTTCCTGGTATTACAGATGACGAAGCTGATTTAATCAAACTTGGTGAATTTATTAATACATTAGATAACGTTGAGAAATTCGAAATATTACCATATCATCAATTAGGAGTGCATAAATGGGAAGCAATGAATTTACAATATCCATTAGCAGACGTTGAACCACCAAGTGATGAAGAAGTAAAACGTGCTTATGATTTAATTAACTTTAAAGGTAAAACACCTTTGAATTAAACATAAAAAAGCTTTCAGCCAAAAATTTTGGCTGAAAGCTTTTTTAATGTTCATCGTACGTATCAAGTAACATCATCTCATCATAATTGATAGACTGTCTGAGTTCTACAGCTAAATTCGTTGTGATCTTACCTTTTGCAAAGAGTCGGTTAATTAAATCTTTCTCAGCATTTAATACGTCTAATGCAAATAATGTTTCTTCGTCTTCTAATGATTCACTCGTCATATTACGTTTCAGTTGATTCACACGATTTAAGTAGTTGTCAGAAACGAGTGCCACTTCAACACGGTTATCAACGGTCATCTCATCTGCCAGGCGCTGAACTACATTGTAGTGCACACGCGCGGCAATCTTTTGAATTTCCTGTAAGTTATTCTTAATAGATAACGAGCTTGATTGATTAATACGATTCGCGAAAGCTTTTCGTTTACGATGCATCCTAAAGATAAATAACATTCTTCTAAAGAAATTAGTTGAATGAAAGATTTTCGAACGCTCAATATACTGTACATAGTTATTAAATGAACTTTGTGTTATTTCATTCGTACTAATCATTTCATCTAATGTCTTCATTTCAGTATTCATTGCAATTACATGTAAACGATCGATCTCTTTCGGACTGTGATTACGATCACTCACTTCACTATAGAAACCGACCTGCATCGTATATTGACGAATTAAATTGCCGGCAATAATGCTATTCTCTTTTGTCGTATTATCATGGATATACTTAATACCATATTCTTTTAATTTAATGCGTGCATCTTTAAAGCTGAGTAATGAATTGTCAACTTGTGGCGTAACTTTCGGTGTTAATATCGGCAACAGCATTTGCGCTACTATTAAACTGATGACAATCACACCAGCAGCGATGAATAATAAGTTATCTCTGTAGTTGAATATTTCGCCTTTAACAATTTCAATTGGAATTGTTAACGCAATCGCCATTGAAATCGTACCATGAACACCACAAACAGTTGCAATCATTGCGTATTTAAAGCGACTCGGACGAACTTCTTTCGTATCGATATTTTCACGATTTAATATACGTTCGAAACGACTTTCTCGTATATAGAACATATCGTATAGGATGAAGACCCAGATGAATCTAAATAAATAAACAAGTAACGCGATGATTACCATATAAATAAACGTCGATGTAATATCTTCGTTACCACTTTCAATTAATGACATCGTCACTTCCGGAATTAAATAACCGAGTAGTGTAAAGACGAAACCGTTTAATACAGTCGATAATAATCCCCACGTATTGTTATAACCGATTTGCAAACGTGTCGTTGCCTGACTCATTCTATCGCGTTCAATACCATGAACAATACCGCCAATTACAGCTGCGATTACACCCGAGGCATGGATTTGTTCTGCCAGTTCATAAATGACGAATGGCGTGAGTAACTGAATTAATATAAATACATATTCATTGTAAAATCCTTTACGGATCAATAGAATTCTAAGCTGTACAAATAATAAACCTACAAATAATCCAACGATTAATCCACCAAGTGTAGCTACCATAAATTGCGAAATTGATTCTGATACACTAAACACACCCGTTGTTAATGCAAGTAATGCAATCTTAAAGCTTAAAATACCTGCTGCGTCGTTTAGTAACGACTCCCCTTCTAAGATGGTCATTAACCCTTTCGGTAACTTCTTACCTTTTGCAATCGCTTGTACTGCAACAGCATCAGTTGGACAAATAATTGCAGCAAGTGCGAAACACGCAGCAAGGGGTAAGAACGGCATCATCCAGTGCGTAATATAACCTAAACCGATAACTGTCGTAAATACTAACCCCATAGCCATTAATATAATCGGCTTTAAATATTTTAAGAAGGTAATTCTTGAAACATGATATCCTTCTAAAAATAATAATGGTGCGATAATACCTAATAGAAATAGTTCAGGTTCAAATTCTACGTTTAACGGTACTGGTGTTAAGAAGATTAACATACCAATTGCAATTTGAATAAAAGCTAATGGTACTTTCGGTAAATAAAAATGTATAATCGTTGATAAAATAATTGCAAAAACAAGACTTAAAATAATAATAAAGCTTCCCATGCGTCACCTCGCGATATCTCTCTAGATAAATCATTATACCCGTTATGAGATAAATATTACATTAAATTAGCATTAAAATAAAAAAAGTAAGTAGTCTACAATAAAAGACTACTTACACAATAATTTATTGAGAATCACGAGATGGCCCGTAAATCGGTGGAACCCTTAAATCAGCCTGACGCATTAATACGGTCATTTGACCTCTATGATGTGTTTGATGTGTGATCATAGAAAATAATAAATGACCACGTGGCATAGTCGTTCCGAAGAAATCAACATCTTCTAATAATGACGCATCTGTTAATTCCGCTTCGTATACTGATAATGTATTGTTATAAATTGTTTCTGCTGCTGCAACGATTTCAGCAGTTGTTTCAGGTTGTGGTGAACCAAATGTTACACCTTCAACTTGTAGACCCGCTTGATGCGCAAATCCACCAACACTTGAAACAACGTGCCAAGCAATCTCACCTAACGTACGGTCTAATTCTGATACCGCTTGTTCTAACGATTCGTCTGTTAATTCTTTTAAGCAGGCAATCGTCGTATTCGCTTCCTGACGATAATGTGTTAAGAAATCTTGTTTTGTACGAAACATGGTATGTCCCCCTTAGTTGTTATATTAATAATATACCGGGATTATTGATTGAATGCTATGATTATGATTTCGGGAGTTTTTGAGGTGAGGTTTTTTTGGATGAGTGAGTGAAATTCTGGATTTTTGCTCACTAAGTTCTCATTGACAACATACCAAATATTATTTATGCTAATAAAAAAGAAAGGAGTGATGTCTTATGACGAAATTAAACTTGGTAACTGAATCACTTTGTTTCGTCATGGACATTACTTGCTAACTATTGCTCGTATACCCGTGACGAACATATCGTCACGGGTATTTTTATAAACTAAAGGAGCAATAAAATGGATATATTAACACAATTAGGTTACAACTCAGAAAGAATAGATCAAGCTAAAGCATTTGACGCAAACTTATTAAAAGGACGTATTTCAGTGCAACATAAAGGGATGTACCGTGCGATTACAGAAAATGGCGAGTATCTCGTTCAACTTTCAGGCAAAGATAAATTTACAAGTTACGATTTAATACAAACACCTGCTGTTGGCGATTTCGTATTGATCAAACCATTCCCGAACGAACATAAAGGTATCATTCAACACGTATTACCAAGAACGCAACAATATATTCGAAATGCAGCAGGGAATCAAACGAAACCACAACTCATCGCAACCAATATTGACTATGCGTTTCTTACGATGAGTTGTAATGATAACTTTAACACGAATCGATTAGAACGCTATTTGATCGCAACGTATGATTCAGGTGCTACGCCTATTATCGTTATGACAAAGTCAGATTTAATCACAGAATTAGAGAAAGAAATTATGATTGCAGAACTCAGTAATGTTGCACCTACTGTTCCTGTCTATTTCGTACAACACGATAGTGATGACAATATCGAAACATTAAAAAATTATTTAAAAGATCATAAAACAGGAACGCTACTTGGATCAAGCGGGGTCGGTAAATCGACTTTGATTAATCGTCTACTCGGTAAAGATGTAATGGACACAGGGGAAATCCGTTTAACCGATGACAAAGGAAAACATACAACGACACACCGTGAACTTCTATTGTTAGATGGCGGTGGGATATTAATTGATACACCCGGCATGCGTGAATTTCAATTATGGAGTACCGGTGAGAATCTAGGACTGATTACAGAATTTGAAGATGTGGAGAATATCATCGTTCAATGTAAGTTTAATGATTGTACGCATACAAATGAACCGGGATGTGCAATTAATGCTGCGATCGAAACCGGTGAATTATCTGAAGACCGATTCGAGCGTTATAATAAATATTTACGCGAACTTGAATTTGTGGAACGAAGAAATGATGAAGCAAAGATGAGTGCTGAACGAAACAAATGGAAGAAGTTAACTAAGATTGGCAAAGCGAATCGAAATGCGAAGATAAGGAAAAGAAAATAGTATATTTGGTGTGGCGAGTGGTCTGTAAATGTTGTTTACAGACCACTCATCTTAGTTTTTTATAAATTTTCATGTAAGATTTGACAATATACACCAACAGTATTATATTAAAGTTAAGCTACTTGGTAATACAAAGTAGCTTTTAAAAGATTAGCTATCTTGTATTACAAAATAGAGGTGAAGCCTATGAGTATGCGTACTCAGTTGTTGAAAGGTTTATTAGATGCATGCGTCCTTTCAATCATTAAAGAAAAAGAAGTGTATGGCTATGAACTCTCACAAAAGTTACTTGATTCCGGACTCGGTAATATTAGTGAAGGGACGATCTACCCCGTACTTCTACGATTACAGAAGAAAAATTTAATCACGAGTGAAATGCGAACAAGTGACGTCGGACCGAAACGAAAGTATTACTTCATTACATCAGATGGTGAAGAAGAATTGAAAAATATGGTTGAAGAATGGAATGAAATTGTAGGACCGATATCAGAATTGGTAAATAAGGAGACTATAAATGACTAACTTAAACGATTTAAATATTGAATACGTACGTAAAGTAAATCAATTACGACCTAAAAATAAAGAAGACTTTGAATATGTTGCTGCTCGTATTACGAATAATGTCACTTTATCTGAGGATGAAACAGATGAAATAATCCTTGAGATTTTAGAAGACTTACTCATTGCTCAAAGTAACGGTACTTCGGCAAAAGAATTTTTTGGTCATGATTTAGATCAATTTGTAAGTGAAATTACTACTGAACTCCCTAAGAAAACGATTCAATCCATTCTACTTTATGGCACATTTACATTCACAATGTTGTTTAGCATTATATTTGTCATTATAGGCTTTTCAGATTTTTTATTATGGATAAGTGATGGTAAACATATTGATATACCGATTAAGGCTGCATTGCTAATTACTATCGTCTTTCTAATTTTTAGTTTATTAAGTATATTTGTAGATTCCAATTCAAAAAATAGATCAAAAACCCAAAATGTTATTCAATCTTTATTTGGATTTCTTTCTTACTCTGTTTCCTATATTATTTTTAAGTTTGTTACACATGGACCAACATTTAATATTCCATTTTATATTTCAATAATAATTGCTACCTTTTTAATTTATTTGAGTGTTCATATTAAAAGAACCTATTTTCCTAAAAAACGATTTATTTAGAATGGAGTGAATGAAATTGAAAACAAAAGATATTATCGAACAAAATAATATAAAGCGTGAAGAACTTACACCTGAAAATTTAAAAGTTTATGAGGAAGTGTTAATGTATTTGCGCTGTGATTTGTCCCTATCAGAACGTGTTACTGAGGTCACGTTAATGGATTTGCTCGATCATTTACTTGAAGCTCAGATGCATGATGTAACAACTGAAGAATTTTTCGGTCCGGATCCAAAGCAATTTGCTAAAGATTTAGTCGAAGAGATTCCAAAAGAATCTAAACGTAATATATGGATGTTTACTGCCTCAATATTCTGTTTTCTACTTGCTTTATTCCGTGCAATCTCTGGTATAGCAGATTTAATTATCGTTTATATTCTAAAACGTAAAAATATCACTGATATCGGTGGTGAGTTTACCGGAAATTTACTTACATCAACTATTATCTGTCTCATCATCTTCGGCGTATTCAAGTATATGCAAAGTACTGCATTTATCGACCTTGAAAATGAAACCAAAGCAAAGAAATTTAAACTATTCATTATCATGTGGTTTGTAATGGTAATACCATTTCTAGTTTCTCTTTTTATTCATAGAATAATTCACATCGGTCCAATGGTTGAAATCCCGTGGTATATTAATTTTATTATCGCTCTAGTATTATACTTACTATATAAATTACTATTCAACGCTTCTCGAAACGATAAAGAAGTTGCTATTTTTAGATAAAAAAACGCCCGAAACTCCTATGAGCTTCGGGCGTTCCTCTTATATAATAATATCCAAAATAAACCACACAATCATAATAATCAATATCATAAACTTCGCAACAGTACTTGTTAAGAAGCCAAATAATGATCCAAGACTTGCATCAAATGCACGTTTAAAGTCTTGATGAATTAATAACTCTACAATAAACACAGCTGCAAATGGAATGACGATTATACCAAACGGTGGAAAGAAAAAGCTCCCAAGTATAATCGCAATCGCTGCGGTTAACTCCCCTGCTTTACTGCCACCATATTTCTTAACAAAGTGCGCACCAAATACACAATCGCTTAATAAAGAAATCATTGTGAGCGTCGCCATCGCAATCCAGAAAAACCATGATAATTCATTGTTATTAATCGCAAAATGGTAAATAAAAAATCCTATCCACATCATAAGGATGCCGGGAATCATTGGCATGATTAACCCCACAAATGCTGATAAAAATGCCAGTATCACTAATATCCAAAGTATCAAATTCATGCGATATCCTCCATTTTCACTTGTTTAGTGAAGATTAATAAGATAAATGCTAATAAAATAAAGCCTGATGAAACAAAGAATACATTGCCTAATCCAACGATATTACTCATCACACCACCGAGTAAATTTCCAACTAATTGTCCTACGATCATTGCATTCGAGAATAATGTTGATGCATACCCCGGAAAGTCCGGTAATATATCCTGAAAATAACTAATGCCAAGTCCAAGTAATATCGCTAAGAAGAATGCGAGTAACACTTGTCCAACGAGCATCGCTGTCACACTATCAAATACCCCGATTGAGAAATAATACGCTCCACCGAGTACGCCACCTATCATCAGCAGCGTTCTTGTCTGAAATCTACTTGCCAGTATACCTAAAATAATCATGAACGGTACTTCTAATCCAGCGCACAAACTCGCCAGATAGCCAACATTTGATTCATCTGCATTTAAGAATTCAGTCACAAATAATGGCATGTTCAACGTATACATCCACTGACCTACATGTAAGAACACAAATGCTAAAAATGGCACAAGTAAATACATATCTTTTGCAAGATTCGGTGCGACTGGTTCCACTCTATTTGAATTATAGACGATTTTTTCAGGTTTGACTTCATGGAAGAATATTAAGAAGGTAATAAACACAACCCAGTAAATCACGACTGTGCCACCAAAAATACCACTAAACCCAAAATGTTTAAGTAACACTGTTCCTACAAGTGGTCCAAATAAGAATCCAAAACTAAACATTGAACGTAAAACAGTATTTGCAAATACTGCATTTTTACTTGATGCAGAGGCATTAATACTTTCCCTCGCTGAGGCATACATTTGCGGCATCGCTGGCGCTGCCATTCCACCAAAGAATACATAGAGTGCGATAAATAAATATGGATTTGAAACGAAATAATACATGCTAAACGCGACTGAAGCCATCGCTAAACTGAACATAATCATGTACTTTCTGCTAAATCCAGCACGATCAGAAAATCTCGCAACAATTGTATTCACACCAAATCCTGCCAGCGCGAATAACGCCATCATCACACCATAAAGTCCACGTGTCATGCCAAGTTCTTGCGTAGCATATAACACAAAGAACGGCACAGTAATCGCAAGCGCCATTCCGAGTAACGTCATATTAATCAGAAATAGAACATAATTTTTAATACTTAAAAGGTTTTTAAACATATTTCCACATACTTTCTTTATATGAATACTGTTCTATTATATCGGAAACACAATATTTGTATAGTCACGTTTGCTTATAAAGTAATCATTACACATGCTTTATCGTCATGTAATTTCACGCGTGGATATTTCGTTTTATCTTGATCTTCCAGTTCTTTGTCAATCATATAGCTTAACATATGATCTAAACCTTCAGATTTAAATTTCGATACAAATGCTTCTAACCCTAAACTTTCAATATCATAAAAACCATCAGTCGTAAGAACAATATGTGATAAATTTGATGTATCAATTGTGCCTCTATTATAAGACTGATTAAATTGAACATCACCGTTCATGACTGAATACCCTCCAGGAATATTCGCTGTTGCCTTTGCTTTATTGATCGCATCAAGCATTTCATCGGGTAGCTTCCCAGAATCGTATACACCGGGATACTTCTCTTCCCAATGTTTTACCCGACTGCTTTCAACTTGCTTTACATACTTCGGCATAACCTGTGTTACATGATTCAACGTATCGATTGTATAAATCACACAATCTGCAGACGTCGTATAATCCGCATAATTATCGTTTAATTTAACAACCGCATGACAACACTGAAAACGATCTTTCGGATGATGAATTTCAATACCTAGCTGATCCATTTCGGTCTGAATACTCGCATTGGCAAACTCAGTTGCATTATTTAATGTGATATGTGAGTCTGCCTGTTCAAAAGAAGCTTTCACCGCTTCAGCAGCACGTTTACCGGGTGTAATCCCATCAATTAGTATTCCCTCTAAACTCGTTACACCGTCAATTACACCATAAATCTTAGCACGATCATTAATTACGACTGCATCTTCATTCATTTGACCGACACCTTGTGCTAGCACTGATTGAATCATAATGCCACCTACCCTAAAAGTATTGTATTACGTACTTCAGTCATCTTACGATCCAGTTCACTAGAAGCGTCTGCAACCGCGCGTAGCTCATTGCGAATCTCATCACTCAATTGTTTCGTATTATACTTATACTGTAATTTATGTTCAGTTGAAGCGAAGAAATCCATAGCGAGTGTTCTAATTTGTATTTCAGCAGGAATCCATTTCACGCCTTCAGATAACACGAGTTCTGTTTCAACGATTAAATGCAATGATTTATAACCACTTGGTTTCGGATGTTTTATATAGTCTTTCACACGAATAACACGCAAATCACTGCGACGACTTAATATTTCATATATTTTGTAAACATCTTCTTCAAAGGTCGTCACAATGCGCACACCTATAATATCGAATATATTCTCCCGTATGGCATCTAACGTGAAATCTATCCCTTTACGTTGTAACTTTTCACGCAGTGATAGTGGCGCTTTGATGCGTGTCTTAACATGTTCGAAAGGTGAATAGCCGTATCTGGCTTGCCACTCTAAATCAATGATGTCAATATCACTCGTTAATTCGAGCATCCCCATCTCGTATTCTTTAAAGAAATATTGAAACTCTTCAGCTACCTTTACAATTTCAGTCTGCTCTTCAATCTTATTAAATATTTGATTAATATCCATATCAATTCCCTCTCTTCAGAAATACTATAACAAATTTACACAGAAAAAAGTACGAATACACTTTGTACTCGTACTAATGAAGTGGTAAATATTGAGGAGCATTATTATATTCTTGTGCTACTTCTTTCATTAATTCTATATAGGCGCTTACTTGAGGCAAACTAAGTACATCTGTTTCATAACATAAATACGTTTCACGTAACAATGGATTGTTTGCTACCTCTAATAACTGAATTTCAAATAAATCATGATCGATATCTTTCATCACGATTTCTGGTAACACCGTCATCCCAACGCCATTCAGGAGTAATGATTTACATGTAGATATTTGATCTGTTTTTATTTGTGGTGCATATTCTTTGTTGAATTGCTCGGTATACCAATGTTCTATTTCCTTTAAATAAATCGGATCTGCCTGGAATTCAATCATAGGTAATTGATCAAGCTCATGGGCTTTATTTTTCGGATAAATAAAATAGTGCTTTTCGCTCATTAATAATTCATTATGTAAGTTCATTATTTTACTGCCACGAATGACAGAAACGTGGAAGTCATGTCGATTATTTGTAATACGTGTTGAAGAGCCGACTTGCAACTGAATCTTTACGTTAGGATATCGTTCGACGAAGCGACCTAATACGATGGGTAATATCGTATGACCAATTAATGAAGATACTCCGATTGAAAGTTTACCGTTCACGATACCATTTGACGATTGAATCATTTCTTTTAAGTTCGTTTCTTCTTTGAGCATCTTACGCGCGTGTTGAATAATGAGTTCACCATCAGTTGTGACAATGAGTTTCTTCTTCGTACGAATGAATATATCTGTTCCCCATTCCGTTTCGATAGACTTTAAACGCTGACTGACAGCTGGTTGTGAAATATATAATGTATCTGCTGCCTTACGTAGCGTTTCTTCGTCAGCTAAGGCAACTAATAATCTGTAATCATCAATTTTCATTATGTAATCCTCAGTTCTAAAGATTGTAGAATCGTTTCGTATTATATGTTACCGTTTGACGAACAGTTTCAAATGATAACGATTTAATTTGTGCAATTTCTTTTATTATAGCAGATAATTGCGCGTGAATGTGATGTGGTTCGAACCCATCATGAGGCCATGGACCATCCGTTTCAATCATGATGCGGTGAATCGGAAATGTTGATACGACTTTACGTGTCTTTGGATTCCATAATATATCTGGTGTGACGCTGACCATATAGTTCGTATTGAGCATGCGTTTCATTACAGCATCACTAGCCTTAAACCAGTGGAAGTGTGCTTTTTCTATTTGATGTTTTTCTAATAACCTTAAAACTATCAAAGTATCATCGTATACTGCATGTAATACGATAGGTAAAGCATATTGCTTCGCTTTGACGATAAATTGCTCAAGCGTGTCGATATAAGGTTGAATCGTTAGATTCGGTTGTTCACGCTTCATATAATGTGGAAGGCCGACCTCACCAATAGCGATAATATCGTTATGGTGTTGATCGATTAAATTTAGAATTTGCTTGATGTCATTTGGATGGATAGACTGTTCTGGATGAAATCCAAGCGCAATTTGCACATCGTCGTGTTGATTGAGTTCAAGCAATCGCTTTGAACCATCGAAATCCATAGCTACAGCAATATAACCATTGATTGCTTCATTGTTCATGATATGTAGTTGCGCTGATTCTGAATATTTATCGAGATGAATATGTGCGTCGATCATTTGGATAGCTCCTTTTTGAGGTTGGTGTGTTAAGATGTGCCACATGTCCATTAACTTATCGTTATTGGACATGTGAATACAATTAACCAGGTTTTATGTACACCACACTAATTAATGATTCAACATCTTATCTTTCAATAAATCTAATTTTGATTGTGCTTGATTTCGTACTATCTCTTTATTTTTTTCTAATATACTATCGATATAAGTTGGGTCTTCTAACAATTCAAAATACTTCAGGCGTTTATCATTTAAATCATTGTTAATCACTTCGTATAATAATTTCTTCAAGTTACCGTAGCCCACCCCCGCTGCAAACTGCTTCTTTACTTCTACCATATCATGTTCAGCTAAAAACGCTTTGAATAAAGTATAAACAACTGAGCCTTCTGTTGGAATTGGCTCTCCTAATGCAATTGAATCTGTTTTTATTTTCATGATGTTTTTATATAGCTGTTTTTCAGTAGAAAATAACGGTATCGTATTACCATAACTTTTACTCATCTTTCGTCCATCGTTACCCGGCAATACCATCGTAGTCTCATCAATACTTGCAACGGGTAGTTTAAATATTTCACCATATTGGCTATTGATACTTTGCGCAATATCACGTGTGATTTCAATATGTTGTAATTGGTCTTTTCCGACAGGCACAATGTCTGTATCCATAATAAGAATATCTGCTGCCATTAATACAGGATAATTAAACAACCCCATATTCACCCCTTTATCTGGATCAAAGTGATTAGCAACATTATCTTGAACTTTAGCTTTATAAGCATGTGCACGATTGAGTAATCCTTTTGACGTTTCATTCATTAAATACATGCTCATCTCTGTAATTTGCGGAATATCTGATTGTTTGTAGAATAAACAACGTTCTGTATCTAGGCCAAGTGCAAAGAATGCAGCAGCTATTTTCTTTGTTAATTCATTAATCGCTCCTTCTTTTCGAATGGCATCGTTATTAAGGGCATGAATATCCGCAACAAAATAAGCATATTTATTATTCTTATCATGTGATAAATCTATCGCCGGTTTAATTGCGCCTAAATAATTTCCTAAATGTAATTCTCCAGTTGGTTTAATGCCAGTTAATACTGTCTTCATTTCCATCACTCCTATTAATTTAATAAAAAAGAGACCCATCCCTAAATAAGGACGAGTCTCTCGCTATACCACCTAATCGCTACAATCATAACGTACATGTTGTATCGGTCATGTTTCCGCCTGACGTATGTATTAGTCAAGTTTCAAATAATGAGCCCATTCACATTTAATTTATACATGTTCGCACCTAACACATGTTCTCTAAAATAAATTAATATGCTACTATTCTCAATTGAAATAATATGAATTTACAGTTATTTTACTCTTTGAACAAAGAAATTACAACATATAATACGAATTTTATATTTAGGATGAACGCCACATGTCCATTAACTTGTCGTTATTGGACATGTGAATACGATTAACCTGGTGCTATGTAATCCATATCAACGGTGGCGACTTTATTGCCAGCTAAAAAAAAATGTGCTTATCTGATATTCAGATAGGCACTTTTTATTGTTCTATTTTATCTTTACAATATTCAGCAAGCTTCTGTAAATCGCCGAAATTAGTCTTTACACAATCCATTACTTTATGTGCTGTTGCATAAGCAAAGTCATATTGCGCTTTCGTAATCTCTTTCTTACTTAACGCACGTTTTGCATCCTGCTCATCCACGAGTTCATATCGACCATCCGGTAATACGAGCACATCTAAATATAAATCATGCGTTCTAGCTTCACCGAGCTCCGTAAAATTCTCTTCATTAATATCTATATAATACTGAATAGGTTGCTGTTCACGATTATACATCACTGTAATGCTATAATGTTTATCTTTCGGCAATATTTGCAACCAGCGATAACCGTCATCTGCTACAACGATATCTTCACCTATGATATTAACCACTAGTGGAGATTTCACTTTCTCCATTATAATCTCGCCAATAATTCCTTCAAACTGTTCATCTTTTACAGGAATTTCACGATACTCTTTTCGGATTAATCGGCGCCAGCTACGTTTATCAATATATTTGGTTTTCATACAACCCACTCCTTACAACCCATTATATAAAAATAAACAAGGATGATAAACGATTTTATCCCCTTGTTTATAAATTTCATTTAATTATACTTCATCTGTTTTATAATGGTCTTTTCCTTTTAAGAAGAATGCAAGGATGAATGCTAACATACTTAGTGCAGTCGCAACCCAGAATGCATCGTTAATACCATTAATCGTTGCCATTCTTTGAATTTGTCCCATGACAACTTGTGTGCCTAAATTACTATTACCAACTTGTTGACCAATTTGCGTCATAGAATTCATTAATGCTGGATTGGTCTTATCCAGTTGATTCGTAATATCGCCTAAATGCGCAGTTGTTTGTTGCGTCATGACCGTTACTAATATTGCTGTACCAATTGATCCAGCTAATTGACGGATTGTATTACTAATCGCATTTCCATGTGGAATCATACGTAACGGTAAAGCATTCATACCTGCTGTCATAATTGGCATCATGATAAAACTCATACCGAATGAACGTAAAATATAAATACTTAAAATATGACCATAACTTGTATCCATACTTAACTTCGTTAATTCCCAAGTTGCAAATGTCATGATGGCTAAACCAAAAATCGCAATCGGTTTAATCCCAATTTTATCAAGTAATTTACCTGATATTGGCCCCATCAGACCCATTAATAATGAACCTGGTAATAATAACAATCCTGAATCAAGTGGTGAGAATCCACGAATCGATTGTAAATATACAGGTAATAATAACATCCCACCGAATAAACTCATCGTAACAATAATATTAATCAGTAAAGTAAATGAGAAGCCTGTATATTTCAATACACGTAAATCCATCATCGGTACTTTCATCGACATCTCACGGTAAATAAATAATAGAATAAAGATGATACCAATAATCATCGTTGAAACAACAATGCCTGAGCCCCATCCTTTATTCCCCGCTTCTGAGAATCCATATAATAAACTACCAAATCCTAATGTACTAAATATCACCCCAGGTATATCTAATTTAACAGCTTTCGTCGGCTGATAAATCTTAAACCAGAAGAATCCGATGATTAATGAAATGGCACCTATGATACTCATACCATAGAACATTACATTCCAATGATAGTTCTGAATCACCCAACCTGTTAATGTTGGACCAATCGCTGGTGCTAAGATCATCGCAATCCCCATCATACCCATGGCAGCACCACGTTTATCTGGTGGGAATAATGTCATAAATACGTTTGTTCCTAATGGCATTAGTATCCCTGCACCGACCGCCTGAATAATACGACCTAACATCATTAACGGGAAGTTAAATGAAATCGCACAAATCACCGATCCGATTGTAAAGAATATCATCGCCGTTAAGAATAACTGACGATATGTAAATCGTTGAATCATATATGCACTAATCGGCACTAATATACCGTTGACTAACATGAACCCTGTCGTTAACCATTGTGCAGTCGATGTAGATATACTGAAATCATTAATTAATACTGGCAGTGCTACGTTAATTAATGTTTGATTTAATATCGCCACGAACATCCCAATCATCAGAGCCGTAATAACTTTAGCTAACGTAATCCCTTTACCATATTGAACAAGTGCTCCTTGTGGCTTTACTTGTTCATGGACAGGTTTGTTTACGTCGATTTCTTTTGCAGTATATGTTGTTTCTGTTGTTGTTTCTGTTGTTGTTTCATTTGGTGTTTCTACTTTAGTTTCTGGTGCAGTTGCTATTGGTGTAGCTTGTGTTGCAGTCGTTTCAGTTATTGGTTGTGTAGTAGTTGCTTGTTGCTTCTTACGATTCGCTTTTAACATAAAGCGATTGATCAGAAAGAAGATGCATAAGCTAAAAATCACATATAATATAATACTTGAGGTCATACAAAAACCTCCTTAGTTTTTATGAATGCGTACAGTTACATTCATTCCTGGAATAATGTCTAATGATTTACCTTTATCTAATTCAATTTTTACTGGTACAACTTGCGTCACTTTCGTGTAGTTCGCATTACCATTTGAAGAAGGTAACATTGAGAAGCTTGAAGCTGTTGCTAAACCGATTTCTTTCACTTTACCTGAAAGATCAGTATCTTTATAACCATCTACATAAACATCTACATCTTGACCAACTTTAATACCGTCGATTTGTGTTTCCTTAATATTTGCAGTTACAAATAATTTATTTAAATCATATGCGTAAGCGATTGGTGTCCCCGCACCAACAAAACCATTTTCAGTTGCTTGTGTTTTTACGATTGTTCCGTCTTGTGGCATTGTAATTTCAATTTTTTCAGGTTTGCCGTCTTGGCCCATACCCATAACAGTTCCAATTTTGTCGTCTTTAGAAATTTTGTCGCCTACGTTTTTATCTAATGCAGTTAATTTACCAGCAGTTGGACTTGCGATTACGATTTGTGTACCATCAATTTTCGCATTGTCTGTTTTTACATAGTTTGTTGCTTCATTATAAAAATGAAATGCAGTAAAGCCTCCAACAACTAAAATAATTAAAGTTAAAATGTTGATTAAAACAAGTTTTTTCATGTGTATTTCCTCCTATAATTTTTTTCACATAACCATTATTATAGTGCGTTTCAATTTACAATCAACCAACAATATTTGTCTAAATGTTGGATTTTGATTACAATAAAGTATTGGTAACGCTAACAATTTTATTTTTTAGAAAGAGTGACAATATGCCATACAAATTAGATAAAAAAGAACTTATAGAACAATCATTTCTACAACTCATGGAAGAATTTCGCTTTCGAGAAATTACAATCAAAATGATTTGTGAACAAAGTCAAATTAATCGCTCTACTTTCTATGCCTACTTCGAAGATAAATATGCCTTATTAGATGGTATGATTGATTTACATATTTCAAATATCGAACAAATCATGAATGATAATTTGCAAAACTTAAATTCTGAAACTGATAAACGCCCTTCTGTAGAAAAATATTTAAATCAAACGTTTCAATATATATATGAACATAAACAGTTTTTCAAAATATTAATTACGATGCATCCTGCACAAAACTTTACGCAAAAATTAATGGGTAGCTGGCGCAAAAATTTTCTGGCTGTATTAAATAGCACGGTAACGCTCAACTATCCGGATTACTTTGTCAGTTATACTGTCGGCGGTCAGTTCGGGGTATTATTCTTCTGGTTACAGAACGATTGCCCGGAAGATCCAACTATCATCAGCAAAATTATTTATAATAATATCCTTAAAATCAATCGATAATCGAAGTGTTTTATTTCACTAACGTAAAATTTCAAGTATAATAGTAAAAACGAAACATGGAGGTTATGCATGAGATTATTACAATCTATTACGGTCGGCACAGTTGCAGCGGCATCATTGCTATTATTTTCACATAATGCAAAAGCCGAACAACTAAAGATCGGTAAAATAAAAAACGAGAATGTCGTAATCATTACGAACAAATCCGCAATGACAAAAAAAGTAGCAGGTTCGTTCGCACAATATACGCTATATGTTAATGACATGCATACAATCAATGGTGAGAAATATTACCGTGTGCAAACATCGGATGATATTCAGCATGCTATTGGCTATGTGAAAGCAAGCGATTTACAAATTGAGCAAGTGAAATCTGTTTCATCACACGACAACACGTATACAGTAAAGTCATCTTCAGCGAAATTATATGAAATTCCTGAAGGCAGCGCTCGACAAGTAATCGATAGAATTAGAAAAAATGAAGTTATTCAAGTTGAGAAGACGCTTCGTGTTGGTGATCAGACTTATATATTAGGGACACTATCAAATGGTAATAAAGGCTGGCTCAATATTACAAATGATGTTGGCCGTAAAGAACAACAATCAAATGTACAGGACAGTCGTAAGCAACAACCTGAAATCAACATACACCAACAGCCACGCCCGACTGGAAATGGGATTCAACACATTGAAGTACCTGTCACTTTACAAGAAGCATTAAAAATTCAATTGTCGCTTATTCCGAAGCCGCAATATTCAAACGGATTAAAGTGGAAAGATGCGCATCGTAAAGATGTGCTGGAAGCAATGAATCCTGAAGATGCAATGATGGATCCCGTGCAGAAGTATCAGTTTTTAGTGTTAAATGCCTCACAACATTTAACTGTCGAACAATTGAATACACTGCTTGAAGGGAAAGGTATATTAGCTGGACAAGGTGAAGCATTTAAACAAGCAAGTGAAAAATATAATATCAATGAGATTTATTTAATCAGCCATGCGTTTTTAGAAACTGCTGAAGGTACAAGTACGTTAGCTAAAGGGGTTAAAATAAAAGGCGAAGATACACATCAACATTTCTACAATATGTACGGTGTTGGTGCTTACGATAAAGATGCTGTGAAATACGGTGCACAATTTGCTGCGAATGTCGGGTGGGACACACCTGAGAAAGCAATCATCGGTGGTGCTGAGTATATTTCAAAAGGCTTTGTATCCGATACTCAAAACACATTATATACGATGCGCTGGAATCCAATGTCTCCAGGCAACAGTCAATATGCAACGGATATATTATGGGCAAGTGCCAATGCAAATTATATGTATGCATATTACCAAAAGTTAGGTATATCTGGTGGTAAATTCAACTTTATTCATTATGCTAAGTAAATTTAGATCGTTTGGTTTGCTGATTTGATTGCCGGTATTTTTGATTTACCGGCAATGAATTGCTCAAATAGCAGAGATTTTCGAAATGTTTGCCGGTATTTTTGATTTACCGGCAATGACCATTATCTCATATATCAAACACAACAAAACACCTTATCCATTGTGGACAAGGTGTTTCGTTATGGGTTGGGGTATGGAGTAAAAAGGGGGTTGTTCACCTGGAGTCTCACCAGATGAACATCATTTCCTTAATAACATACCCCTTATTTCAAACCCTCTTCAATCTTCTTAATTTCATCTGGAGATAAGTTCTTCGCAATCTCTCCGTCTTTCGTATCTTCTTTTAACGCATCTTTCGCTAAGTCTGAATGATATAATTCAACAATTTTCTTATACGTTTTGTTATCTTTGTCTTCTGTCTTTGAAGCAATGACGTTAATATAAGGTGCCACATCTTTATTGTTTGAATCCTCTAAGAAGATTGGATCTTTCTTAGGAATTAAACCTGCACGTGCTGCCACACCATTATTAATAACTGAAACTGCAACATCTTCTAACACACGTGGTGTTTGTTGTGCATCAATCGGCTTGATCTTTAAATCTAATTTATTTTCCGTAATTTTATTTGGACCACCGAATAATCCGAAATCACTCGATAACTTAATTAATCCTGCTTGTTGTAACAACTTTAATGCACGTGCCTGATTCGTCACATCATCTGGAATTGCGATCGTATCGCCTTTCTTCACATCTTTAATATCTTTAATCTTTTTAGAATATGCCCCAAGTGGCGCGAATACTGTCGTACCAACTACTGATAACTTTAATTTATGGTCTTTCTTAAATTGGTCAAGGAACGCAAAGTGCTGGAATGCATTTAAATCAATTTCACCTTCAGCTAACGCATTGTTTGGCGCTGTGTAATCCTGGAATTCTACAAATTCAATCTTAATTCCATCTTTCGCCGCTTCTTTCTTAACAACTTCCCACACTTTAGAGTCAACGCCTGTTACGCCAATCTTTACTGTCTTATCATCTTTCTTATTCCCGCCACACGCTGCTAATACAAATACTAAACTTAAGAATAATACCAATAACTTTTTCATTTTTTCATGCTCCTTTTATAATCGATTCGTATATATACTTGCTAATTTGTTACCGATAAATTGCGTAATCTGTACTAATATAATTAATATCACTACGGTGATGAACATGACCGCCACATCAAATCTTTGATAACCATATGTAAATGCTAAATATCCAATCCCACCTGCGCCGACAAGTCCGGCAACAGCAGAGAATTCAATCAGGGACACTGTTGTAAATGTTAATCCTAATATTAATGCACCTGCTGCTTCAGGTATCAACACTTTAAACAAAATATCAAACTTACTTGAACCCATCGACTGTGCCGCTTCAATAACACCGCGGTCGACCGATACGATATTATTCTCGACGACACGCGCGATTGATAATGATGCTGCAAGCGTCATTGGGAATATTGCCGCCCATATCCCGATAGACGTGCCAACTAAAAAACGCGTTATCGGAATGAGTGCGACTAAGAAAATAATAAATGGAATAGGTCGAATCGTATTGATCAATGCATTTAATATTGTATTTAAAATTTTGTTCTCCAGAATATTCCCTTTCGCCGTTGCATACAATAGAATACCTAATGGTAAACCGAGCAATGTTGCGAGTACTAACGTAATGGCGACCATAATTAACGTACTAATCGTATGGTCTAATATGACGGGCCAGAATGTGCTTAAATCAGTTTTCAAATCCTTCTACCTCCCTTACATCCACTCCGTGCTGCTTAATTTCAAGTAATGCATTATAAATGTTATTTGGTTCTCCAACGGCTTCAATGAGCAAATTACCAAATAGCCTATCCGTTAACTCGGTTATACTGCCATATAAAATATTGAAATCAACGTTATTCGTACGGCCTGTCTGACTTAATATAGGTTCTAATATTTGCTGATGATTAAAAATAAAGCGATACAGTTTACGGTTCGCGATATTAATCTCTTTCGGAATATCATCGTTTAGCACACTATGTACAAATCGTTTTGTCGTTGGATGCTTTGGTGAAGTAAATAAATCAAACACATTATTTTGTTCTACGACGCGACCTTTTTCCATCACTGCCACTTCATCACATATAGATTTCACTACTTCCATCTCGTGGGTAATAATCACAATTGTAATATTCAACTTCTCATTAATATCTTTGAGTAACTTTAATATTTCATCCGTCGTTTCGGGATCAAGTGCACTCGTTGCTTCGTCACAGAGCAGAATATCTGGATTTGTTGCTAATGCACGTGCAATGCCGACACGTTGTTTCTGTCCGCCTGATAATTGATTCGGATAATCATCTTTCTTATCTGATAACCCAACAAAAGCCAGTAACTCATCAACACGACGCTCAATTTCAGCCTTGGAATACTGCTTCGTTAGCTTTAACGGGTAGCGAATATTATCACTGATGGTCTTTGCTTTAAACAAGTTAAACTGTTGAAATATCATGCCGATGTTTTGACGTTGTTGGCGTAAATCCTTTTCTTTAAGTGCACCTAAATTCTGCCCTTCGACAACGACTCTTCCGGATGATGGCGTTTCGAGTCGGTTAATTAACCTGAGTAACGTTGACTTACCTGCACCAGAATAACCGACTATCCCGTAAATCTGTCCTTTTTCAATAGATAAAGACACATCATCTAATGCATTGATTGGACCTTTCTTTGTTTGATACGTCTTTGTGACGTGATCAATTTCAATAATTCCCATTGTTTTTCCTCCCAAAATAAAAAACGTGTACTCAGCCGGTAGCTAAATACACGTTTACACGTTCGAATTTATCTGCCAAGCATGAGCTTGATGGAATTAGCACAGTGCTCTATATAGAGTCCGCTGCTGAGACGTCATCGGGCCATATCCCTCAGTCTCTCTTGATAAATATTTATTAAGTTGTTTATTATATTACAGTTAACTAAATAATCTGTCAATATGAATTTTGAAAAAATTAAAAAATGATATTAAAAGCTCGATAACCCACTAAACTCCTGCACACGATAGAGTACCGTCTTCCAGAATGATGGATCTTTCTTCACATCATAGTGATCTGTCACATGGGCATATGTGTTATTCCATTTTGCATCAAAATCTTTATCCATCTTCGTAAATACTGGTAAATCGGATTGACCTGAAATCATTACATCTGTTTCTAAGTTCAAATCCCCAACATTTCGTCGTGTTAAATTCGCACTGCCTAAAACAAGTGTTGATTCATGCTTATCTTTATCTTTGAACAACGTAAACTTCGCATGGTATTGCTCACCATGACTGACCGCCCATTTAACCTTAATATTGTCATCTGACTTTGCAATTAGTTCATGAGCTACCGGTTTATTCGGTATACCCGGTTTCTCTTTACCAAATGCTTCTTTGTTGACATCAAGTATCAGTTGAATATCCACACCACGTTTACTTGCGTTGATTAAGGCTTTCACGATATCACGATCCGATAAGTAGAACATCCCCATCTTAATAGAACCTTTACTGCCCATGCGTTCAATTTGCTGTAACAGCGCTGCTTTTATTTTGCCTTCTGTCATTAATGATGTCGTATAGTGCATGCTATTATTAAACGCACGTGACTTAATTTTAAAGTCACCTACTTTAAGATTTGCACCACTCATATTCATAGCATGAATCTCACTGTTTATTAAATCTTCCTGTATTTGTCCACTCACTTTCAGTGCGACATTTTGATGATGTGCACTTGGGTCATGTGGATTGCTTGAAGCGATAATCGCCGTTTGTTCTGTCACTAGCGTCTTACGATGATTGGCTTTCATATTGAGCAATCGACCAAATCCACGTACCGTAACATTCGGTTCATCTTTCGAGAATATATTCTTAATGAAACCATGTTCACTATTGCCAAACCAGCGCAATGTCGGACGCCATAATCCTGAATAAACTGGGTTGGAATCACGTAACGCGACAAGATTGGTTTCATATAAATTAATGCCGTTTGCACGCAATTGCTTATAATGGTCTGGTGTGTAACTGCCGTAAAATGAATTAATTGGATCTGTAAGCATATAGATCTTAATATTAGGGTTTGCTTGTTTCTTTGCAATTAATGCATTCGTTAATTGATTCGTAAGTTCAGGAAATTTAACTTCACCATCATACGCATTATTGAATAAGAACATGTCTAATATAATAAAGTCGTTAGCTTCTTCAATTGCTTTTAACTGATGATTAAATATTTCATGATCATAGTGCATCACTTTATCTTTCTCATATGTATTATCAATCAGTACTTCTGCGTCATTCGTCTTACTGGAATCAAACCATTTTGAGACCCCACCTGGCAATGGCTTATTCGCACCGTATATTGCGCAAACAACATACACACCGAAACAAATTAACGCTATATTTTTAAAACCTAATTTCTTTTTCTTACCCTTCTGTTTCTTTTTCGTTTGAGAAACAACGCTCTTCTTTTTAGCAGCCATAGTGACCCTCCTTATGGCTTATTATAACAAAAAACAAGGCCATATTTGACCTTGTTAATTGTTCATAAGTACAAAATTATAACTTTGCTCGAAAAAGTATAAATGATTTCCTGATGGATCCGCACCTTTTTCTTTAAATAATGATTTAAATTGATTTCTGCTTATTTTCTTAGCAAACTCAAGTTTTGTAATATCATCTTCATCTTTTATTTTCTTATAATTTGATTTGTCACCTAAATCATAGACATCACCAAGTGGTAATGCCGAACTCGCGTCTGTGATTAACTTTTCTTTAATTAAAAATTGTAGTATTTCTTTATCATAAATTGATATGCTCAAATTCTCTTCTGATATATTCGGATCATCGTTTGAGAAAGTGAAATGTAATGCTGATTCTTCATTTGGAATTCCATTTTTCGACACATAATTTTTATTATATTTATTAATGAGTAATTGTTTAAGAATATCTTTTTGTTTATTATTTAGTTCATTTCCTGCAAATGAACTATCTGCCGTTTCAATGTTTAAAGTTACATTACGTTTCAACAATTTGTCCCAATCAATATATTTCGTAATAATGGCAGCATTATTTTTTGTAGCTACTTTATTCATATATAGCTCGAAATCTTTTTGTCTAACATTATACGTACGATTAATCTTCTTTCCATTATTTAATACATATTTGATACTCACTGGAACTTGCTCTTCATTATATAAATCAGGTTTATCCGCTAATATTAACTGCTTATGACTATTCACTACATCTTGAATAAATTTTTTATCTGAAACTTTTACATCACTTAATATACCATTTTCCCACGCTTGTTCTTTTTCATCAAATGTTGTTGAAACATATTTGATTGCTTCAGCTTCGGGTACATATTTTTCTCTTGATTGACCCATTAAATACACCGCTACCAGCGCTACAGCAACAAGTGCTAATGTAATGCTATAAAGTTTACGATTAAATTGAATGCGTACTGATTTCTGCGCCATCATTTCCAGGAAGATATATATCAGTGTAAATGCAACAAAATATATGAATATCATAATCAGTTTCTGTTCATTAAATATAGAATTAAAGATGATACCACCGAGTAAAGTCGCGATTAACATTGAAACGTAAAATATTATAAAGTGTGCATAATGCGTTGCATATGCTTCATTAATTCGTTCGTTTTTTCTATTTTTATAAATCACAAACAATGATATGAACATGACTAAACTCACAACGAATATAACCAATAAATATTTAAAGTCCATTTGATCTGTTGTCAAATCTTCCAGAAATTTAATCGGTACTGTGAAGTGCTTCATAATACTATCCGGATAGCTTTGTAACCCTTTAAACATAAACATATGCGTCGTAAACACCATCGTCCCTAATATATACGGCGACACAATTAATATAATCGATGACACGATATGATTAAGCATATTATTAATAAATAAACCAAACAACATCGTAATCGTAAAGATAAAGAAATCAATGATTAAATTAATCAATATCCATAATACAATTTTCTCGCAATCAATCGTTGCATATTTAATACTTACAATCCATGTGATAAGACCATTGACAACAAGATTGATCATTAAATGCGAGAAGAATACAGCGTACACTGTCATCAGAATACGTTCACGTTTAATCGGTAAACTATGAATAAAGTCTGATGCTGCCTGTGACTTAAAGTAATATGTTAAGAAAGCCGCACATAACAAAGCATAAGCCATCGTCCCAAAGAAATATATCGGCATCGTCATTGTTTCACCGATTAAATATTTACTATGTTGATGTGCCACAGCACTCGAATCCATATGTGCGATGACATATGAAAACGGAACAAGGATAAATGTACAAATAACATTTATGATTGATAAAAAGATTATGGAACGTGATAAATTGCTGAACAATGCTTTATTCAACGATAATGTTTTCAATGGCATAACCGTGACCTCCTAATTCGTACGTAAATATTTCTTCAAGCGAAAGTGGCAAAATGTCATACATCAATGGATGTCCTGATGTAATATACTGTTCAATGTTGTTAAAGTTACCTTTAACGATACACGTCACAACACGCCCTTTTACTGTCTTCTCAACAAGGTTCATACCTTTAAAGAATGATTCATCTGGAATCGTTTCAAACGCCATCTGTATCTTCGCAACATTACCTTTTAAGTCATCTAAGTCACGTGCCATCAATATTTTCCCATCATGCATCAGCGTCACAGAATCACAGAAGTCTTCCATCTCACGTAAATTATGACTTGATACAAAGAGCGCCATCTCATGATTACTCACATCCTGAATTAAGATGTTCTTAATCGTATGTCTGACGATTGGGTCTAAACCATCAAACGGTTCATCGAGCAACATCACTTCTGGGCGTGCTGCAATCGCTAATATAAATGCACATTGACGTTGCATTCCTTTTGATAGTTTCGCAAGTTTTTTATCGGGCTTTAATTTAAGTAATTCTGATAGTTGATTAAAGCGTTCAACACTATAATTCGGATAGAGCTTCTGGTAGAAGTCACCCATTTCTTTTAAATTTGCATGTCCAAAGAAATAAGGAATATCAGAAATGAATATCATCTTAGATTTGTAATCTTCATTCTCAAATATATCTTGATGATTAAACGTAATTTGACCTGCATCAACTTTGTAAATACCCGCAATCATTTTAAGCAAGGTCGTCTTCCCGGCACCATTACTCCCTAATAAACCTTGTATACGTCCTGGTACAATATCGAGCGTTACATCGTTGACCGCTGTGAAATTACTGAAGCTTTTCGAAACTGCTTTAATTTGTATCATCGTGATCACCTCGCATGTCTTTGATTTTGTCGATAATGTCCTCTTTCGTTAAGCCTAGGAATAATAACTCCTGAACAATCTTTTCTAATGATTCGGTTAACATTTCGATGCGCTCCTTTTGCACAGTATCTTCTACTTTATTAACAAAACTCCCTTTACCAGGAACTGAATATGTAAAACCTAAACGCTCTAGTTCACGATACGCTTTCTGAATCGTATTCGGATTAATCGTCAGTTCTTGTGCGAGCTGACGTACAGATGGCAATTGCTCATCCGTTTGTAATACTCCATTCATGATTTGTAGTTTAAATGCACTGATTAACTGTTCGTATATCGGAACACGGCTGCGATTATCGATAGCAATCATCTTCTCACTCCGTTTCTACTGTATTAACTGTACTACTTATTATAATACACTTAGAACGGATAAATGCAAGTAAAATTTGTAAAAAGGTGCAAAAAAAGAACACACGTTATTGTGTGTTCGAAATTAATCTCTATAAACTTGGCGATTTACCACCATCGATATTCACTGCAACACCAGTCACATAACTAGCTGCAGGACTTACTAAAAATGAAATAACATTCGCTGCTTCACGTGTATCACCAATGCGACCTAGTGGAATATCAAACTTCGGATCTCTTGCGTACTCTTCCCAAGTTAATTCCGGCGCTTCTTCTTGCCAGCGTTTCTCAATTTGTCCACTGCGAATTAAACCGATACAAACTGCATTCACACGAATATTATACTGTGCTAAATCTTTACTCAGTGTCTTCGTCAATGCAAGACCCGCGGCACGCGTTACAGATGTCGGTGTCGTATTCGCCGGTGGATTTTTACCTGCAACGGCTGTTAAATTTAAAATTGCACCGCCATTTTTCTTAAGTTCAGGAATCGCGGCATGTAACATATGAATAGCGCCGAAGATTTTTAAATCTAAATCGTGTTGCCAATCTTCAAGTGATACATCTTCAAAGTTTTTCGCAAAAGCACTGCCTGCATTGTTGATTAATATATCCAGTTTGCCATATTTATCAATTGCCTTTTGAACAAACGCTTTACAATCAGCTTCATTCGTTACATCACATACGTGATAAGCTACATCTTTACCTGTCTGCTCTTTAATTTCCTTTACGACTTCAATTAAGTCTTCCTCATGACGACTCGCAATTACAACATGCGCACCTTCTTCAACAAGTACAGTTGCTGTTTCTTTACCAATTCCTTTACTAGACCCCGTAATTACTGCTACTTTACCTTGTAAACCTAAATCCATATTCTTCAGCTCCTTTTACATAAAATATATCAAATATCGTGATATGATAATAGAAAAAAGAGGTGATTTCATGTTTGTATGTTTATTACGTGGCATAAATGTGAACGGCATCAAAATTAAAAATCATGACTTAAAAATTGTATTTGAACAACTCGGATTTACTGACGTTATGCTCGTTTTACAAACGGGAAATGTGATCTATAATACGGATTTAGATTTAGCAGTACAAAAAGAAATGATAGAAAATGCGTTACGCGAAACGTTTAACTATGAAGCATTTGTCATCGTACGTGATGCACAAGAAATGCACTCGTTAATTGACGACTATCCATTCGACTTAAAGGATGACATGCAACCATATGTCATTTTTGTAAACAGTGATGTCGTCATGCAGGATTTATTACTGTTACCACGAGATCCAGACGAGTTCGTTCAACTTGGCAATAACGTTGTTTACTGGACTGTAAGAAAAGGTATGACGCTAGATTCTAAATTCGGTAACGCTTTAGGTAAAAAGATGTATAAAAGTGACACAACATCTCGTAATTTAAGGACGATAGAGAAAATTGTCGCAAAAATAAAATAACGTTACTGGTGAACATACCAGTAACGTTATTTTTATTCACCATACGTACGTCTAAAGCCATAAAATGGTCTAAAATCTCTTTCGTAATAGCTTTTAGAACTACTTGTTGCGAGTAATTCCATACGAGTCGTTGGATATTGTTCATGTAAATATTGCAGTAATGCTTTCGCATAACCATTGCCTCTATAGTTAGGATGCGTAATCAGCTCACAAATATAAAGCGAGACATGTCCATCCGTTATTCCGCGAATTGCCGATACAACTTGTCCGTTCAAATCATAAACATAACTTTCACTATTCATCCATGCTGCAAGTGTTTGTTCATGTCGAGCGACTAAATTATCCCAACCTTCATGCTTATTCATACTTTGTATTGCATATATATCTTGTGCGATAAATTTACGAATCATCATTTCACCTCAAAAAATAAAGTCAGGATTGCTCCTGACTTTATAATAAATTATAACTCAACATTATGATGCACCGTTTGTACATCTTCTAAATCTTCAATCGCATCGACTAACTTTTCAAACGTTTCTAAGTCCGCTTCTGATAACGTTAATTCATTTTGCGCTAACATTGAAAGTTCAGCAACTGTAAATTCTTCAACGCCCGCTTCTTTTAACGCATTTTGAACTGCAGCAAATTGATCCGGCTCAGCATAAACGACAACGTGCCCGTCTTCTTCCATTACGTCACGTACATCTAAATCCGCTTCCATTAATAATTCTAACGTCTCATCTGCAGTCTTACCGTCAAAGCCAAATACTGCTGTATTCTCAAACATATAACTTACAGAACCTGATACACCCATGTTCCCGCCGTTTTTACCAAACGCAGCACGAACATCACTTGCTGTACGGTTTACATTATTTGTTAATGCATCAACAATAAGCATTGAGCCGCCTGGCCCGAAACCTTCGTAACGTAACTCATCGTAGTTCTCTTCACCGCCGCCTTTTGCTTTTTCAATCGCACGGTCAATGATATGTTTCGGTACTGAATATGTTTTTGCACGTTCAAGTACGAACTTTAAATTTTGGTTTGATTCTGGATCTGGTTCACCAGACTTTGCAGCTACATAAATTTCACGACCAAATTTCGCATAAATACGACTTGTATTCTTATCTTTAGCAGCTTTCTTATCTTTAATATTGTTCCACTTACGACCCATAGTATACACGCTTCCTTCAAATTAATATGTCATTATTATACACTTATCTTCTCGTTTGCACAAAACAAAAAAAAGGAAACACAATTGAATGTGTCTCCTTAAATGAGATTGTATTAGTCTCTTAAAATACTTGCTAAACGTAATACATCCATAATGATGTTCAATAAGTTGATGAATAAGTTAAAGCCCATCTCTTGTGCTGAGAATTGACCACGCTTCATACGATTGAAATCATAAATCGTATATAAGAAGAAAATGGCTAATCCAGCAATCGTAATTACTAAATGAAGCATTGGAATGTGGATAAACATCCCTAAGAAACTTGCAATGACTAATGCGATTAACGCCGGGAATAATAATCGGCCTAAATTAGATGCATCGCCAACAACAAAGTAACCTACTGCACCAAATGCAAAGAATGCAACGATTGCCAGTCCAATGTTCTGATAAAATACTGTTTGTCCTAACACTCCTAAATAATACATAAACGATGTATAACTGACGATACCTAATGCAAAGGCCATAATATTTGAAATGACAAATCCAAATTTACGTGAAGCTTTTGCAAAGATTGAAATAAATACTAAAGCAAAGATTAATACGGATACCATCATGCGTAAGCCTGGTGGTACGAATTGTCCTAAAAATGTTCCTGCAGCAAAGATGACCCAAAAGTAAATAAAGTATAACCATGCGTTTCTTACTGCTGAACTATGTGATACAGGTTGTGATTGATAACTGTAATTGTTCATAAAATCCCTCATTTAAAATTTTGTATATATTTCTATATATACCATTGTACGTTGTTTTGAGATATTTCACAAATAAAGCGTATTTATTATGAGATAAATAATAACTTAATTACTCATTGTTTGCCTGTTTTTCTTAATTCCATGCCATTTTAAGAGATTTGGCATGCTTTCAACAAGTTTCGATCAAAAAAAAGACAACCCGCAGGCTGTCTCATTTAAACAAACATACTAAAGATTAATATAAAGATTAATCCACTTACAGAAATAATCGTCTCAAGCAATGTCCATGTCAATACAGTTTCCTTAACCGATAATCCGAAATATTCTTTAAACATCCAGAATCCTGCATCGTTCACGTGTGAGGCGATAACACTACCAGCACCAGTCGCAAGCACGACTAATGCTAAATTCACATCGCTCGTTTGTAACATCGGCAGTACAATGCCAGTCGTAGAAATTGCAGCAACTGTTGCAGAGCCTAAAGCAATACGTAATACTGCTGCGACTAACCATGCAAGTAAGATCGGCGAGAAGTCAGAGTTTGTAAATAACGTTTCAACGTGTTTCCCAACGCCACCGTCGATTAATACTTGTTTAAACGCACCTCCCGCACCGATAATTAAAATCATCATACCGATTGGATATATTGCGTCTGTTACAGATTGCATCACGTCTTTCATTTGTCTGCCACGATTTAGACCCATCGTGAAAATTGCTATAACGATTGAGATTAACATCGCTGTCGATGCATCACCAATTAAGTAAATCGATTTAATCAACGTATTGGGTTGTGTACCATTCGCTGCAACAATCAATTTCACAACTGTTGCAATTAACATTAATATTACCGGGAACAATGCTGTTAATGTACTCATAAAGAAACCCGGTGTATCTTCAATTTTGAAATGCACATTTTTACCCAGTGAAGAAATGTCACCTTCACGCGTAAATGCTGTTGGTGCGATACGTTTAGCGATTTTATTGAATACTGGTCCAGCAATAATCGCAACTGGAATGGCGATAATAAAGCCATATAATAATACTTCACCTAAATTCGCACCATATTCTTTCGCAATCATTACAGGTCCCGGATGTGGAGGTAAGAATCCATGTGTTACTGATAATGCAGCTGCCATCGGAATCCCTAAATGTAAAGCTGGTAATTTCGTTTCTTTCGCAATCGTATAAACGATTGGAATGAGTAATACTAAACCTACTTCAAAGAATAATGCAATACCAATGATAAATGATGCAACAACGACTGCCCACTGAATATGCTTTAAGCCGAACTTATCGATTAAAGTGTGTGCAATACGCGTTGCTCCACCGCCATCAGCGAGTAATTTTCCAAGCATAGCGCCGAGTCCAAAGATCAGTGCGATATGTCCGAGCGTCGCACCCATCCCGGCTTCGATTGTAGCCACGACTTTATCTAATGGCACTCCTAGTAATAATGCAGTCGTAAATGCCGTTACAATCAGTGAAATAAACGTATTTAACTTTAACCCCATAATTAAAAATAATAATAATAATATTGCAATGAATACCGTAATTAACGGCCATTGTTCAGTAAAAAAATTCATTTATTTATCATTCCCTTCATGATTTCTCTGGAAGTTCGCCATATCCAAGTAAACATCCATGAGTTGATTTGTAACTTTCATATAAATCGGTAATATTTCTCTGTAAATCTTCACATTGTCGTGAATCGGTTGATGAGGTTTCGTCGCACCAATCATGTCACTTATATGACTGAAATCAGGCTTCAACCCTAAAGCAACTTGTCCTAAAGTAACAGCTCCAAGACATGAACTTTCCACGCTCTCAGGCACAATTACTTCATGTTCGAAGATATCTGCCATCATTTGTCGCCATAATGCACTCTTCGCAAATCCACCGGTCGCTTTAAGTGTCTTCACTTCACCGTCCATCAGTACGCCAAGTGCGATAAACACAGTGTAAAGATTGAAAATCACGCCTTCTAATGCTGCACGAATCATATGCTCTTTCTTATGAGATAATGTTAAGCCGAAGAATGAACCACGAACGTTCGCATTCCAATACGGTGCACGTTCTCCCGCTAGAAATGGATGAAAGATTAAACCGTTACTTGCCGGTGGTACGCGCTCTGCAATCTTCGTTAATACTTCATAACTATCAATGCCGAGACGCTTCGCTGTCTCCACTTCACTTGATGCAAACTCATCACGTATCCATCTGAGTACGACACCACCATTATTCACCGGTCCACCGATTACCCATTTATCCTTCGTTAATGCGTAGCAGAACAGTCTACCATGCTCATCGGTCTTCGGCTGATCAATGACTGTTCGAATTGCACCACTTGTTCCGATTGTTACTGCAACTTCCCCCGGCTTAAATGCATCGACACCGAGATTACTTAACACCCCATCACTCGCACCAATGACAAATGGTGTATTTTCACTTATCCCCATTTGACGTGCATAGTTTGGTTGAATGCCTGTAATGACTTCTGTCGTATCGACAGCATCAGCAAACTGTTCCCGTGTTACCCCAAGCATCGCCAATACTTCAGCGTCATAATCAAGTGTCTTAATATTAAATAAACCTGTTGCACTTAATATTGAATAATCTTCTACGTAACGTTGAAACAATTGATAAAAGACATAGCCTTTTATCCCGATAAATTTATGCGTCTGAACAAATAATTGTGGTGCTTCGTGTTTGAACCACATTAATTTGCTTAATGGACTCATCGGATGTATCGGCGTTCCTGTACGCTTATAAATTTCTAAACCGTTATAGTCGCAGTTGAGCATTTCACTATACTGATAACTACGATTATCCGCCCACGTAATACTATTCGTTAATGGTTGATGATGTTCATCCATTAATATCAAACTATGCATTGCACTTGAAAAGCTCACGAAATCAATTGCGTCGTGATGTGCACCCGTCTTCTTCACAACAGTTGCGATTGTTTCAATTACCGCTTCAAATATTGCATTTGGCTCCTGTTCCGCAATATCACTGTGTGGCGTTAGCAGAGGATATTCTTTATGATGTACCGCTCGAATATTACCTGCTCGGTCGTACAGCACACTTTTCGTACTTGTCGTACCAATATCAACACCAATCATATACATGCACTATTCCTCCTTTGTCTGTGAATAATATAAGTCATCCACTTCATTATTTAAATCATCGAAGTTGATATGTAATACTTTTTTGTAGAGCTTTCTATCTTGATGGCGAATCGCTTCAATATACATTTCATGATTATTAAAGATACGTTCAAAATCTGATTTATCATGTTGCATACGTTGCTCCATTGCAATCAAATTTAGAATTAACATGTTCGTCTTAATTGAATGCCACAACTTTTCGAGCTGCTGATGATGGATGGATTCAATCACCGTTTGATGAAATAATATATCCTGCATTGCAAATTCTGCTGCATCATTAAATTTTACTGCAACGCGCATCATTTCAAGTTTCTTTTCAAGTTCCAGCACAAGTGCTGCAACGTCTTGCTGTTCAATCTTCTCAAATGCGAAACCTTCAATCATAATACGCATATCATACAGTTCATGAATATCCTCGTCGCTCAATCGTTTAATAACCGCACCCATACGTTCAAGCTGGATTAACTGATCAGTTGCTAATATTTTTAATGCATCTCGAATGGGTGAACGACTGACTTGATATACCGCAGCTAACTGGTTCTCAGATAACTTTTCACCGTCAGAATAGTCTCCGGCGATAATTTTATATCTTAAATCAAATGCGATGCGTTCCCCTGATGCTAAGTTTTCAGTCCATTGCTTTGGCAACATCATTTCTCACCCCGTCTACTTGTATACAAGTATGGTACATGAAGAATTTCATTTTGTAAACGATTTCTTTAAAGCGTTTACAATTTTGTTAATCAATTTAGACAAAAAAAGGTAAACCACATCGTGTAGTTTACCTTTTAACGTCTTACTTATAAAAATAAATGTAATACGAAATATACTAAAGCAGCAATAACCGCTGAAATTGGTAATGTGATGACCCAAGTAATGATCATACGTTGTGCCGTTGTCCATTTAACACCTTTCACACGGTGACTTGACCCTACACCTAAAATAGATGAAGATACTACGTGTGTTGTTGATACTGGTAAATGGATATATGTAGCGCCAAAAATAATTAAAGCTGATGACAAGTCGGCTGCAACACCATTAGCTGGTCTTATCTTCATAATGTTACCGCCAACTGTTTTAATAATTTTCCAGCCACCGACTGCTGTACCTAACCCCATTGCAGTCGCACATCCAAGCTGAACCCATAACATCGGTTCCGTATTACCTGTTTGAATACCTGCTGAAATTAATGCCATCGTAATAATTCCCATTGCTTTTTGCGCATCGTTTGAACCATGAGAGAATGCTTGCGCAGCAGCAGTAAAGATTTGTAAAAATCTAAAATTACGATTGGTCTTCGTTAAATTTGCATTTTTAAAGACAATTTTAATAATCGTGTAAATAATATATCCAATCACAAACGCAAGTAATGGCGAAATAATTAAAGCGACAATTATTTTTGTAAATCCTGCATACTGTAATACGCCAAATCCACCTGAAGCAACTGCTGCACCGGCAATAGAACCGATTAGTGTATGTGATGATGAACTTGGAATACCGTAATACCAAGTGATTAAATTCCACGCAATAGCAGAAATTAATGCTGCTAATATTACGACTGAACCATTTGGTAATGTAAACGGATCGACAATATCTTTACTTACCGTCTTTGCAACACCATGAAATAATACTGCACCGACAAAGTTCAATGCTGCTGCCATTAATATTGCTTGTCTTGGCTTTAATGCTTTCGTTGATACAGCTGTCGCAATTGCATTCGCCGTATCATGAAATCCATTAATGAAATCAAATACAAGTGCAAAGATGACAATTGCAAATGTAATAATTAATATCGGGTCCATAGTAACGCTCCTTAACTATTTTTCATAATGATAGATTCTAATACAATAGCAACTGTTTGACATTTATCAGCAATATCTTCTAATGATTGATAAATATCTTTAACTTTCATTACTGTTAAAGGATCCGTTTCTACAGATAAAATATGTTTAATCGATTGTCTTAAAATACCATCACAATTCGTTTCAAATTCTTTAATATTAATAGAGTGTACACGAACATGTGAGAATTTTTTCTCAGCAATTAATGACACTGCTGTCTTAATTTCTTGTGCACATGCTTGAATGTTACGTACAAACTCAGCCATGTATTCATCTGAATATTCAATAGTGTACATTTCAAACATACCCGCAGACTCTTCCATACCGTCCATTACGTCATCCATTGCATTACATAATGCTAATATATCTTCACGTTCAATCGGTGTGATAAATGTTTGATTTAAATCAGAGATCATCTGATGCATTAAATCGTCACCGTTTGTTTCAAATGATTTAATCGTATCTGAATACTTCTTTAAATCAAATGCAGATTGAAAATTCATCTCACCAAAAGCAACTGCTGCACGATTCAGATTTTCTGCCATCGCTTCTAATTGCACTGCAAACTTATCTTTCTTTCTGTTAAACATCGTAAATCCTCCTATTGATAAAAAGCTTATTTAACACTACAACGATATTTTAAAGTAAATTCTTTTGAAAGCATAGCCTTTTGTAAAAATAAAGTAAACTTTTTATAGAAAGCGTTTACTATGTTACGTCATTGTAAATTTAATGTGTCAGCATTGTAAATTTCAAAATTGTAAGATTATTAAATATCGATTATTACTACATTTGTAGTGCTCAAAAAAACAAAGACTCAACCTAAATCAAAGAGCGATTTACGGTTGAGTTTCTTATTTTGCTTAGGGCTAAACGCAAGTTCGACAGCCTCAATTACTTCGTATATTTTCTCTCAATTCCCTTTTCTTTCTCTTCCTGAAAGCGTTCGATACGCATTTCAACATCAAAGATTTTCATCGTTAAATGATGGATCGGTGCCTGCGTTAACATATACACTAACCACGGTAATGTCGGTTCATAATCGTGCAACGCGATAATTAACGTATCTGTATTTTTTAAACGTCGAAATTCCATACGGGCACGGCTTTCTTGATGGGCATGATGTAATACCCCGCCGATAATATTATAGACGATGCGATTCTCATCTGATTTATCGTCATCTTTCTCTAATGATAATATATGCTTCTTCATCGCATAAATATCATATCGACCTGCATGCGATTTCACTTCAACAAAGTCAAACGCCATATCACTTAACCAGGCGAAGTAATGTTGACTCACTCTTTCAACGGTCCAGCTCGTCGGCATTAATGTTCTTTGTATACTACGCACATCATTCGTTTTAGAATTTTGTGTTTGGGCCACAATACCTTTACGTTTCACGGGTGTCGTCGTTATTTGTACCGGTGTTTTATAACTTTTCATTATATTAATTGTCTCTTCATCATCAGTCGTTCCAGTAACATAAATAATCGCTTTTAAATTCGTCGCTTCAGCGGCACGGGCGAAATTATCTGCACTAATCGCATTAATATCCTGAAACGTCGCATCATTCAGTTTATTCGAGCGTTTCGTCGGATCCAGAAAATAAACCCCGAAATCAACGTGTTGCATCGCATCAATACAATCATTTAATGAGAACATATCACCTGTTATCCAATGAATATCCTGAGCGCTATCTTCAGAAGGATATTTACTCATCGCATATATTTCAAAGTCATCTTTTAAATAGTCATATAAATGTTTACCAATATACCCTGTAGCACCTGTTAATAATAAACGCGGTTTCATCGTTAACCCTCCATCGTTTGTTTCTTTTATTGTACATAATAAAGCGGCAACGTAAAAATAAAACGGTTATATTACATTATTTTATTTATTTTAATTTCGGCTTTTGTATTAATTCGTTCTTCTCTGTGTTAGAAGTATATGGCGATTGATTCGTGTAATTCCCGAGAAACATCATTAATTTACGATACGTCAGCTGTGCTTCAGGCAGATCCATATGAAATTGATACTGGTGTTTTAATCGATGTGTTCTATTAAAGAATGATGTTTCGTAATCTACATTATTATCCTGTAATACTTTCACTAACTCACGCGCCTGGCTATCAAATGGATCGGCATCACCGACTGTCAGAAACGTTGGTGGATAATGCTTTGTAACATTTTCTGTCGTACTCATTTGCTGAATGGGTTTAAACTTCTTCTCCCAGTATTTCTCTCCAGTATAACTTTCCATAAACGTTTCGATACGCGGAAAATGCGTCTTTCTTACCGTTTGCATATTATAAAGTCCACCAAACAATACAACAGCTTTCAGTTGTTCCGGATTGTAAACAGGTTTTAATTGCATATCTTCCATCAAGCTATGATTTGTATGCATCGCTGCAAACTGACTTGCAATTTGAGCACCCGCAGAATCGCCACCGATAATGATTTGCGTCTCGTCAATCGGTAAGTTTAATATATTACGCTTCAGAAACTTTGCTGCTTCAAGTTCTTGTAATATCGGCGTTGGGTATTTATTATTCGGTGCTAACGCATAATTGATGTTCGCTACAATAAATCCTTTCTCTGCAATTTGTGCAAGATAAGGATTTTTATGACGTTTATCCCCTGCAATATAGCCACCCCCATGCGTCCATAGTATGAGTGGCAATGCATCTCCGTTTCGAATATGTTTCGGTAATATAATATCCATTTGTGATGAAGGCGCAATATCGCTATATGTCACATTTGGAATCAGTTTAACATTTTGATTCTCTATCGCTTTATCACTTAACATCGCATTCCCAGCAATCCTTGGATTGTGATTTTCATTCCATCCCATCAATACACTGATGAGCATGACACATAACGCAATGATAATAATCCACACTAAATATCTTTTTTTCAATACAACCGTCCTCTCTATCTCTAGCTCTCTTTCATATTATCGATAAAAATGAAAAAATAAAATGGGAACTATCCCCATTTTATCTTTACACAATATGATCATTACCACGATTTTTACGTTTAAAGTATTTAAGTGCAATCCCAATACATAATACCAATCCGACATAACCGAGTAATGGATAAGCCGTTTGAACGAGTTTAGAGAACCCTACGAAACTTAAAACGTATGATAATGCCATTAAGCTAAATAGCATTAATTTATATTTTGTTGAATAAGGCTCTGAGAATCTTGCGATAAATGAATACATCAATCCTGCAATCGTATTATAAATCACCATTAACATAATCACACTTAATGCGATGCCGATGAATGGATGAATCGCCTTTCCTAAGATTAATGTCGGAATGGCTGAGTTATTAATTTGATCCAGTTCACTTAATAAGCCTGAATTGACCATCGCAAGTAAGACTAGTAACGTTATACCACCAATAGTTGCACCGCGGCCTGCAACTTTCATCTTACTTGCATCTCCACCAATAGCAGCTAAAATACTAAATCCACTCGCAAATGCTAATCCACCATAGTTTAATCCAGACCACCACCATAATGCACTTTCAGGTAAGAATGGTACTTTAAAAGGTTGTTTATCAACATTAATATGCGATTGTACTTCATTAAATGGAATTGATCCTTTAAAGAAATAATATACCGCAATCGTAGTCACAACAATTATTAAAAATGGTGTGACCATACCTAACGCGCCAACGATTTTATTAAAGTCTAACAATAATGTAATAATAATCGCAATGACCATTAAAAGTGACCCTAGCCATACAGGTATTCCGAAACTTTCATGTGCAGCACTCCCTGAACCGGCGACCATAATCGTAGATAACCCGTATAAGAAGAATACGAGTAGGTAGTCAATGAGTTTTCCAAATTTTTCACCAAAAAGGTATTGAATTGTTGACTCATGATTCTCAGCCTCTAAACCATATCCTAACTTTACAGTTTGACGACCGAAAAATGTCAACATTAATCCTGAAATAATGATAGCTAAGTAACTATACATACCATAGTTCGTGAAAAATGTTAAAACTTCCTGACCTGTTGAGAATCCTGCACCGACAATGACACCAACGTATGCGAATCCTATTTTTACTGCTTCCCAATTTGCTTTGCTCATCAAAACGCTCCTTTATCGTATTAAAAAAACATGCCTGTAAACACAGACATGTTGTTTATACCCTTATGAAAATGCATAAAACATTATTTTGTAATTTCTTCAGGAAGCCCAAATGTATCGCCTTCAGGAGCGACAGATTTCGTAACAAATAATGCAGTAATTAAACCAATGAGTGTTAATCCAATTGCAAACCAATACGCGTGATGTACACCACTCGTTAATGCTTCGTTCATTTGTGTCGCATTCGGATGTGCAATACCTTCAAGCGCTTTCTTCTGACCATGTGTCATTATACTTACAAAGATTGAAATTCCCATCGCACCGGCAATCGGCTGAATCATATTCCCGATAGCAGTACCATGTGGATATAACCGTTTCGGCAGCTGATTAATCGCATTCGTATGACTTGGCATCATAATCATTGAAATGCTGACCATTAACACCATATAGACAATAATAAAGACATAAACACTTATCCCTGGATGAATCGTTGAATAGAAGAGCATGACACACGCTAATACAAACATGCCTGGAATGATCATTTTTCGTGGGCCTAATTTATCGAATATACGGCCCATGACCGGACTCATCGCACCATTTAATAATGCCCCGGGTAATAATATCATACCAGCAACTTTAGCTGAGAACGCCATAGGTCCTTGTAAATACATTGGCATTACGATTTCAGAAGCGAACATCGCCATTACGACAACGACGAAGATAAACATCCCTCGTGCATAGTTATTATATTTAAATACTGATAAATCAAGTAGCGGTTCTTCGAGTTTGCGTTGACGTAAACCGAATATTAGCATCGCAATTAATCCTGATATGATAATCGTCAGGATCAACGGATTGCTAAATCCGCCCTCGGCCGTACTTACAGAACTAAAGCCATATATAATACAAGCCACACCCACAGTTGAAAGTCCAACCGATAATATATCAATCTTCGGCTTCGTGACTTCTCCAACATTCTCTAAATATTTATAAGCGAATAAGATTGAGAATAAGACAAACGGAACGACAGCAAAGAATAACCAGCGCCATCCTAGTACATCAACGATAACACCCGATAATGTCGGTCCAATGGCTGGTGCAAACATCATGACTAAACCGAAGTTCCCCATAACTTTACCACGTTCATGTGGTGGGAATAGATTAAGCATCGCATTCATAATTGTTGGAATGAGTAACCCCGTACCTGCCGCTTGAATCATACGTCCAGCGAGTATCATCGGGAAGTTTACAGCACAACCTGCAATAATTGTACCGACTAAAAAGATTGTCATTAAACCGATAAATAATTGGCGTGTCGTAAACCATTGAATAATTGAAGCGGATAACGGCATTAATATCCCCATAACAAGCATGAAACCTGTTGCCAACCATTGTACTGTCGGTGCGTCCACTTGAAACACACGCATAATTTCAGTTAAGGCAATATTCAATAACGTTTCATTTAAGAATGTAAAAAACGCACCTATTAAAAACGTAATCATAATAATTGTTGATTTTTTCATATTTCCTCCAAAAAAAATAATGAGCGTAAAGCTCACTATTTAAACTATTTTAATGTTGCTAAATATTGATCAAGGTGATGATATGTACCTTCAAAACCTTGTTTCATATTGTCATGCATTGCTGTGAAGAAATTCACTTCCGCTTCTGTACCGTTCAACGGTTTACCTTCTGTATGAAGACGTGAATGCGTGTCATCAATCGCTTCAATAACAACTAAATTGTGTAGCTCTTGAGGGAAGTCTGGATGGAAACCAGGTTTAACAAGGTTACCCGCTTCATCGGCGAAACCACTTGTGAATTCTAAACGATTCGGTTTGTCGATAGTGACATATTTAAATAATCCGATATTTTCGTTACCATCCTGATCTTTTTGTTTATAATGAAATACGCCGCCTGGCTTTAGATCGTAATTTAAGATTTCAGTTGTAAAGCCTGCAGGTGCCCACCAATTGGCTAAATGCTCAGGCTGCGTCCACATATCGAATAACGTTTCTGCACTGCAATTAAATTCGCGTTCGATTACTAAAGTTTCATTTGTCATCGTTATCACTTCTCCTTTTATTCGTCTATACATCGTACACTATATAATTATTTGAAGCAATATTAATACACAACTTAAGGGTAAAATTACATTACATACATTAAATTTTACAATCTCAAAAATAAATATACAATCAATTACTTTTGGAATAAATGAATAAATATTATAATGAAAGTAATTCAATTAAAGGAGCGATACATGTGGAATTAAATAAACAAGTCGTGCATATGTTTTTAAGAGAAGTACATGTAAGAGACTTTGATGGGACATCTGCAGAGCCGACATCAATGCACCGTTTAGATTATCAACAAAGCGAACAAGATCCAAACTTGTTTGAATTTAAATTAACGTTTATGTTTGGGCATTTCGGTACACAAGTCGACGGTGTATTAGAAGCCGCTATTCTAATTCAAAGTGAAGATGGCGCAGATGTGGATATCCTTGCTGAAATTAAAAAAGAAGAAGCATTGTTTGCTATTCCATTATTCGCTAAAGCTTCATCAATCATTACGAAATTATCTGAAGATCGTGGCCAATTCCCAATTATTGTACCGATTGAACTATGGCTAGAGCAATAAAATAGGCGTAAGACTAGGCGGTTAGGACCGAACAAATTGGATGCAGCACTAAGAAAGCGTTCTTTGATTTCGATGGTGCTGCTGAAATTTGACGAGGTCCTGCCTCGTCGTCGCCGTAAATAGGCGTAAGACAAGGCGGTTAGGACCGAACAAATTGGATGCAGGACTAAGAAAGCGTTCTTTGATTTCGATGGTGCTGCTGAAATTTGACGAGGTCTTGCCTCGTCGTCGCCGTAAATAGGCGTAAGACAAGGTGGTTAGGACCGAACAAATTGGATGCAGCACCAAGTAATCGCTCTTTGATTTCGATGGTGCTGCTGAAATTTGACGAGGTCCTGCCTCGTCGTCGCCGTAAATAGGCGTAAGACTAGGTGGTTAGGACCATCGTCACATTAAAAAAAAGCGTAGTGGCTCACACCATTACGCTTTCTTTGAAATTTGATTGAAATCTACAACGACTTTATCTAATTGTTTCGCTGCTTGTTTCAATATATTTCGTGCAACTTGATTTTTCGCATCAAGCTTTAATATTTGTTTTGCTGTATCGAACGCTTCTTTATCCGTAATCACAGGTTCTGGTACAGCATATAAGAATAATAATTGTAATAAGCTTTTCACTTCTTGATGTTCAGTCATTTCAACCGATCTCACAGCATGATAATACGCACTGTTAAATGCCCCATTCACTTCACTTAAAGGATAAACGAGCAGTAAAAATGCTAAATCGTGCAATTCTACCGTCTCAGCTTCTTTCATACATTCTAATATAAACGTATAATACATCACTGATTCACTATCGTGACATGCACTCACAAATGCTTCTTCAAACATCATGAAATCCGTAGCCTTCATTAATGCTTTCGCTGACTCAAAGTCGCCACTTAGCACGTAATATTCAATTTTTTCTTGTAATTCCGCGCGCATTAAAGGCACCTCCTCATGATCAATAGCTATGCTATTGTATCATAAATATGACTAAATTCCTATTCAAAAAATCAAATTGCGCGATTATTTTATTTCAAATAGGTAATTTTACGCCATACCCATTCAAGTGGTCCTTGTTTAAATTTGCTGAAATAAATTGTTGCAAACACGATTTGAAATAACACGATTATGATTGCAACACCATACACTTCTATCAATGTTAACTGACCGTATAAGCTAAAAACATAGAACACGATAAACATTAACACGCTTTGCATAATATATAACGTAAAGCTCATCTTTCCCATTAACTTAAAAGGATGCATGCCCCGCTTAATTATTGGATATTCGCATAACAACGTAACCCAGATAATATAACAAACAGAAAGTAACACACCACCATAATAAATAAAGCCGTCTGACGCAATCGGATTTAAACGATACGCGATTACTGAATATTTAATCATAATACCAAGTATTGCAAATACAATCGACAAAAAGAGCATCGTACCTTTATATTGCGTAATGGCTGACAGTATATTCGCACGCTTCACAAACATACCGAGTAGAACAAACGGCATAATAGATAATATATAACTTAATGTCGTATCAGGGTTGATCACAGCAAAGCCTTCATAAAAGAAACTTTGATTAAGATGTACTATCTTACTATAATCGCCACTCGTCATAATATGTAGCCATTCATTTTGTTTGCCTTCAAAGTTAAAGTTAATAGTATTGAAGTAATTCGGATGAAGCATTACCGCAAGTATCGTAGGTAATAACGTTAACAAATAAAGGAGTGCTAATCCTGCAGCAACAATAAGCGTTACTATGTTCGGTAACAATAACAAGAGGATCGCAAGTGCACCAAGTACTGCATAAACGTTTAGAATATCACCGTAAAATAAGAAAAAACCGTGGAGTAAACCAAATATGAGCATCGCAATCATACGTCGATATAATACCGGAATAAAGTTACCACCACGCGCAGCAATGTTCTCTGCCATTATCGCTAAACCAAAGCCGAATAAAAACGCAAATATCGGATAAAACGAATTATGAATAAATACAATATTAAGTTGATATGACCATTGTTCAAGCGGTGTTGAAAAATAATCAAGTGGGTCAGTATAAACTTCATTCATATGAAAACCAACAATATTCATAAAGAGTATCCCGATGATACTCAAGCCACGCAGCACATCAATACTCTCAATACGTTTAGTCATTTAATTTTTTAACAACTTCGCTTTTTAAATTTAGTTGGCCAAAGCCATCCACTTTACCATCGATATCATGACCGTTTTCAGGTTCGATAATACGAATACTTTTCACTTTCGTACCTTTCTTAATAACTGATGAAGTGCCTTTAACTTTTAAATCTTTAATAATTGTAACGCTATCGCCATCGTTTAATATATTACCGACGCTATCTTTAATGACTGCAACTTCTTCAACTTCAGGGTTAATTGGCCATTCATGCGCACACATCGGGCACACGTAGTTTAAACCATCCTCATAAGTATATTCTGAATTACATTGTGGACAATTTGGTAAAGTCATTTGTATATGCTCCTTTTTTAATTAACGTATTGTATGCCTTCTATCACAAGCAGTTCTATCTTCATATCTAAACCACCACGGAAACCTGTAAGTTTGCCGCTCTTACCGATAACGCGGTGACAAGGTACTACAATCATAACAGGATTTGCACCGATTGCACCACCTACAGCACGAATCGCTTTCGGATTATGAATCATTTCGCTAATATCACTATAGCTGCGTGACTCACCGAACGGTATTTGCAGTAATGCATCCCAGATTGATTTCTGGAAATCAGTGCCGTGTAAATCCAGTGGCCAATCAAATTGTTTAAGTTGACCTTTGAAATAGCATTCAATGTCTTTAATATAATCGCTATTTTGATCGTCTGCCGGATAACCTGTAATGCGTACTGCATCTGGAATGAAACGTTTAATATGATGATCTGCGTATTCTGTCGTATCATCATTACCGAAATAAACGACACCTTTATCGTTTGAAACGAGTACATACGCTCTTTCATTTATGTCAAATTGGCTTATATAAATATTCATATATTAAACTCCTTTTAACGGTGAATGCGTAGCAAAAGCAGGGCGTACCATATCGATATGTGGTATTAAATCGACGAAATACACATCAGAAACTGTATTAAATCCAAATCGACTATAAAAACTTTCTAAATGTGCCTGACCTTGTAAATGTATAGATAAATATTGATGATGCGTTTCGATATATTGTAACGCCTGCTCCATAAGTTCTTGTGCGAGACCAGTACTACGGAAATCAGGATGCACAATCACACGACCGATATGTATCGTATCTTCTTCTGGAATAAGACGAGCATACGCTGCTATTTTATCATCAATCTTTTTATACATATGGATACATACTAAATCCTTCTCATCAATTTCTTCATAGTAACATTGCTGTTCAACAACAAACGTATCTACGCGTAATTTAAAGATTTTAAAAATATCTAATGGATTCAGCGCTTCATATAACTTAAACTCCCACACCACTCTCAACCCCTTTATTTATTTGATTGTATTATATAGAAGCGAATTAATAAAGTTTAATTGAAAAAATCTATAGCGAAGGGCTATAGATGGGATTATTGATTATGACTTTATTTTTTTATATATTGCTAAACCTATAAAATAACTAAAAAAGAGAATAAATAGTATTAAATCAAAATAATGTGTAGGTATTTCTTTAGTTCTTGTCCATTTAAAAATCTCAAAAATCAGAAAAGAACTGGCACCTAAAAATAATAAATAATATTGACTGAATTCTAATGTAAGTTGTCTGCTAAATTCATCTTCAATTACAATTTCACCGGTATCATTCATTTTAACTAAGTCTCTCGAGTATGACAGATATATACCTATAGCTGCTCCTATCGAAGAAGAGATAATTTTTCCGTAGTCCAAAGGTTCATTCAGGAATATAGAGTCTAATATCTCAAAAAATAAATATAATATAGGTAAAATAATCAGCCATTTATAGTAATGATTTTTCGTTACTTTTTTAACGTACATAAATTCCTCCTAGAATTAAGACTTAGCATTCTTGTAAAACCAATGTCCAATCGAATATGCTGCCATCATTAATAGTAAAACTATCGAAAGATCACCTACAGAAACTGTTTTTATTTTTAAAGGAATTGAAATCAATAAAAAGATAGATGGAATATAAAATAATAAGAATGGCAATGCCAAAGAATTATATTTATTTGCTATCATCTCATCTCTTTCATCAGTAAGTTTTGTATCTAAATCTCCAGGATATTCTTTCTTTGAATTAAAATAAATAACAACAAATGCTGTGATTGCACCAATTAACATAGGTAAATAGCTATCCAAATTATATGCATTCTCTGGATCATTAAAATATTTTATATAGTATGTTGATAGGACCAGTACTGAACAATATACAAAAAAGTTCTTTAACATCTTTCTTCTTGTTAATCCTTTTTTAATCATCCTAATCCTCCTCCAGTTTAAATAGATCTTCGATAGGTACATCAAAGTACTGCATGAGTTTAAGCGCGAGTTCTAAACTTGGATTATACTTGTGACTCTCAATCGCATTGATCGTTTGTCGTGTAATCTCCAAATCCTTGGCCATTTGAACTTGAGAGATATTTCGCGCTGTTCTATGTTCCTTAATAAAATTGATAACGATGGTGTTCACCTTCTTAGTGTAAAGATATCTTTACAATTAATATACTACAACTCTAATTAGGTGTAAAGATATCTTTACACATAATTTTTACAAAAAAATCCCCTTCACCATATTCGATGAAGGGAATCTTGAAAATAATATTTAATTCTAATTAGAATCTGTAGTAACCATCAACGCTACCAGAGATGTATGATACTGGACGTTGTCCAACACCGTCAGCTGGGTTTAAAGCGTCAACCATTTGTCCGCCGCCAATGTAAACACCAACGTGGCTGAAGTTGTTAAAGAATACTAAATCCCCTGGTTGTGGGTTAGATACTGGCGTACCTGCTGCTGCTTGTGCATAAGTCGTACGTGGGATTGATTTACCCATCGCTGCTAATACTTGTTGTGCAAATGAAGAACAGTCAACTGCTGATGCAGAGTTTGCACCAAATACGTATGATTTACCAGCTGCGATTGATAAAGCTACTGAAGCTACGTCATTGTTAACTGCTACTGAAGTAGGCGCTTTTTGAACTGCTGGTGCAGCTGCTTCGTATGTAGAAGTAGCATCGTAAGCAACAGTTGTTGTTGGCGCTGTGTATGATGTATATGAATTGTTAGTTGCAGTTGTTGTTTGATTGTAGTTATAAGTTGGTGCTTGGTATGTGTTATGTGCTGAATAAGATGTTGGTTGAACATCTGTTCTTAAGTGCGCTGCTGCGTCTGCTGAATTTGTTGGTACTAAAGTAGCAACTGAAGCTACTGTTGTTAAAGTTAATAATGTTTTTTTCATAATGTTTAATTCCTCCAAGAATTGTTTATATAGTGAGTATAGTAATATTTTTTATAAGTGATTTCCTAATACGATCCGGTACATAATTTCAGTCCGTCGTAATCACATGTCCAACTATAACACGTTTAAACTTAAAAAAGTTACATGTAAATGTTTTGTTATGTAAGTGATATATTTTTTCAAGCGTTGTAACATTAGTAATGTTCGCTGAAATCCCGTAGCTATGGTCATGAAGCTGCTTATTCAAGCATGCATTATGTAAATATATGTCAGTAATATTACGAAACAAAAATTTAAAAAATCACACTGTAACATTGATTTTTTAATAATATTATTCAGATGGAACTAAAAAAGTACACCACAACTGTGATGTACTTCAATATCGTTTATATTATTAGAATCTATAATACCCATAAACACGACCATGAACAAAACTTACTGCACGTTCTTTAACGCCAAGACTTGGACTTAATGCATCAACCATACGACCATTTCCAATATATACACCAACATGGCTTCCACCATTAAAGTATACTAAATCTCCAGGTCTAGGATTATAAACACGTTTACCAGCTGCCATTTGCGCATAAGTTGTACGTGGAATTGATTTACCCATTGCACGCATTACTTGTTGAGCGAATGCTGAACAATCTACTGCATAGTTATTATTCGCGCCATATACATATACTCTTTTTTTAGCGATTGAACGTGCAACATTTGCTACATTGTTTGTGTAATATTTATTTTGTTTTTTAACAACTCTTACTTTTCTTACTGGTTTAACTCTTTTCACTGCTTTAGCTTTTCTAACTACTTTTGCTTTCTTAACTACTTTTGCTTTCGGAGCTTTTTTATATTGTGTCGTTGTTTTTACTGATGCGTCTGCTTCTTGTGTAGGAATTGATGTAAACACCAATGCTGATGTAACTGCTGCGAGTAATAATTTCTTCATTATATATGTTGCCTCCAAATATTTTTAGTCCGTTATTTGTCTTTGCGACTTGTTGCAATCATCATATCATCAAAAAGATGAAAAATTACTATTGTCATCGATTTGTTACATAACTAACTTGTTTAATGTTACATTGTTACATTACTGCAATATTAATAAGTATTTACAGTCGTAATATGTAATAAAATTGATATTTTGCATTTTTAAAATGATTTCGTATATAATTAAAATAATAAGAATATTAAGACAAATGTTGATAGGAGGAGTACAAATGAGTTTAATAAAAGATCAATACGGTTTATTTATTGAAGGTGAATTTGTTGCAGCCGAAAAACAAGAAACGATAGAAGTGAAAAACCCAGCAACGGGTGAAGTACTGTCTAAGATCGCTAAAGCTACAACAGGTGATGTAGACAAAGCAGTCAAAGTAGCAGGCGAAGCTTTTAAGACATGGCGATATTCTACAGAAACAGAACGTGCAACGCTTTTAAATAAAATTGCAGATATTATAGAAGACAATAAAGAAGATTTAGCAAAAATCGAATCAATGAATTCAGGAAAAGCTATTCGCGAATCATTAAATATTGATATTCCAATGGCAGCTGCTCATTTTAGATATTTTGCGGGTGTGATTACAGCAGATGAAGGTACAAGTAAAGATTTAGCAGCTAACACTTTAAGTATCATTCGTCATGAGCCTATTGGAGTTGTCGGCGCTGTTGTCGCATGGAACTTCCCAATGTTATTAGCTTCATGGAAATTAGCACCGGCATTAGCAGCGGGTAATGCTGTTGTCATTCAACCATCATCGTCTACACCACTATCTTTATTACATTTAGCGGAACTCATTAAAGACGTATTACCTAAAGGAGTGCTAAATGTCCTCACAGGTAAAGGTTCAGAATCAGGCGATGCTATTTTCAATCATGAAGATGTTGCGAAAGTATCATTTACAGGTTCAACTGAAGTTGGTTATAGTGTGGCAAAAGCTGCAGCAGAAAGATTAGTACCCGCAACTTTAGAGTTAGGTGGTAAATCAGCAAACATTATTTTTGATGATGCTAACCTTGAGCAAGCAGTTGAAGGTGCACAATTAGGTATTTTATTTAATCAGGGTGAAGTATGTTCAGCAGGTTCAAGATTATATGTTCAAGAAGGCATTTACGATGAATTTTTAAGTAAACTTAAAGATGCATTTGAGAAAGTAAATGTTGGTGATCCATTAGATGAGCGTAACCATTATGGTTCTCAAACAGGTCAAGCTCAAATAGATAAGATTGAAGAATATATTCAAATCGCTAAAGAAGAAGGATTAAACATCGTAACTGGCGGTGAACGTTTAATGGATAACGGTCGCGACAAAGGATTCTTCTTCCCACCAACAATTATTGAGTTCGAAGATAACAAATCTCGTTTAGTACAAGAAGAAATCTTCGGCCCAGTTGTTGTGATTTCTAAATTTAAGACACAAGAAGAAGTGATTGAGAAAGCGAACGATTCGATTTACGGTTTAGCCGGTGGTATCTTCACAGCAAATATTAACCGTGCGTTACAAGTTGCGAACCAATTAGATACTGGTCGTATCTGGATTAACACATACAATCAAATCCAGGCTGGTTCACCATTCGGCGGTTATAAGAAATCAGGTATAGGCCGCGAAACTTATAAAGAAACATTACGCCACTACCAACAAGTGAAAAATTTATATATCGACTACTCAGATACAGCGAAAGGTATTTATCAGTAGTTATTAGTATGAATCCCCCTACTTTTAATAGGGGGATTTTTCGTATGGATGGGGATGACTTCTAGGTTAGTTCGCATTTCTTGAGAGTATTGCGAACTAACCCTATACAACTTCTACTAAATTCATTTCTATAACTCTATATCTACTGTGTTAGTTCGCATTTCTTAGGAGTATTGCGAACTAACCCTATACAACTTCTACTAAATTCATTTCTATAACTCTATTCCTACTGTGTTAGTTCGCATTTCTTAGGAGTATTGCGAACTAACCCTATACAACTTCTACTAAATTCATTTCTCTGACTCTATTCCTACTGTGTTAGTTCGCATTTCTCGGGTATATTGCGAACTAACCCTCTAACTGTCTTTATAATCCTTATTTATTTTTTATATAATGTGTGGCTCTCGCTTTCCCCAATCTTTTATAGTATTTCTTCATAATTTTTTGGACGCATCTTATTTCTAATCCAGTCCAATCTACAATCATGGTCGCTGTCACTTTCTTTATCCCTAGGTTAAGCAACATATCATATGTTCTAAACACTATCTCTATATTTTCTTCTTTATAACCACAAGAACATAACATCTTTCTAGTACCTTTAATATGTTTCATCCCTATCCTTCTGCACTTTGGACATCTCACGCCTTTACGCATATCTTCTATAGCATAGTAGTGTATGCGTTCAAAATGATTTACCGGTTTATGATGATAAATTATATCATTCGCCAGGTTAATCATATTTTTTGTAATAGTCGTTCTACTTGCTAAATAGTCACGAATCTTATGAAGATCTTCAGCAAACAATACTAATTCACTACCTTCAAATCCTTTTAATTGAAATGAGTCATTAATAAAGACTACTCGACTGCGAAACGGAATATTAACGTTTACTTGGGCTAAAAATTGTTGCATCACTTGATGACCTCTGTTTAATCGTGATATGACATCACTACTCACGTATTGTTTACTACTTATGAAATTCCCATCACGATACGTATATTTCCCACTAAAATTTTTAATGTCAAAATGATAAACAATTTCATCTGTTATTACTATGAAATCGAACTGTGCACGTCCTGGCGTTTCTAAACTTATATCCCAAAGGACGATGCAACCTTTATAATCTTTTATTTTTTCAAAAAACAAGCATTCTCCATCCAGTCCTTGATGTAACCTTTTCAAATTCATTGCATCCAGATTATCTAATACAATTCTATCTTCTATATTTAATAAATAAGATTGATATTCGGTAGGTTCAAATTTTTTCATTATCATCTAACCCCCTCCTTTGCTTATATAATAGAAAGAGGATAAATTGTGTGCAAATTGTCACAATTCAATTTTGGGACAAATTATAGTGTTAAAATTGATAGATTGTGCAAATAACTAAAAAAACTGCAACAATTTCGTTGCAGTTTCGGAAATTTAGCATTTTAATAGAAATTTTAGTGTTGACATTGTTTATGCATGTCGATGACACTATGGACTGGATTTATCATCTATAACAAATTCAAATGTTATATGCTATTTTATATACAAGGAGTGATAGAATGTACACCATCCGACCGATGACAGCAGCAGATGCTGAACAAATATTAACTTGGCACTATGCACCACCCTATGATTTCTACAATATCGTCAATACAGAAGAGCATCCTGCTGACATACTCAATGCAACTATCCGCACAAATCATTTCTATAGTGTGTATCAAAATGAACTTATTGGCCTTATCGAATTACATTACAACAAACATATTTGTACACTCGGTCTTGGTCTTAAGCCAGAATACACTGGTAAAGGATACGGTGAATCTTTCATCAACTCAGCTATCCAGTTCATTCAAATGACATATCCCGAAACAAAGACGATAGCACTCGCTGTGGCCACTTTCAATGAGCGCGCCATCAAAGTTTATGAACGTTGTGGTTTCATAGAAGTTGACTATGAACTGATGGTCGCACACGGTGTGTTACATGAATTTTTAAAGATGCAACTGAAGTTATAAAAATAATTTTTATAAAGAGATTTATTATTATTTTTTAACGATTCACAGTATAATTAAAGTGTAATATCACATTACGAAAGAGGTGGAGGAAATGGATCTGAATCCCTTTATGTTTGATAATTTGTTTATGTTTGCACCATTTATCATCATATTTGTATTCATCCTTACGATCTTTAGTGGTATTGTCGGCAAAAGTTCGGGGTTAAATCACCATTTAGATAGTACGAATGATCCAACATATATCAATACACATTCGTCAAATGACACTAATGATTGCAACAATTATAGTAGCAGCTCAGATTTTAGCTGTGATTTCAGTGGCGGTAGCAGTGATAGCGGCAGCAGCAGTTTCGACTAAGGAGGCTTGTCATGGGATTAACACTTTTCATCATTTCAGCAATTACAATGATCCTCATCTTTATCATTTTCGCGATTGGAGTTATCTATGTCGGAATCAAACTGAATGGTAAACATAAGTACGAAACAAGTGACGGAACTCCAATTTTTACACCTGAAGAAATCGCAGAACATCTCTTTACTAAAAATAAGCAAAAATAAAGCAATGCCTATTTATTAAGGCATCGCTTTATTTTTATTTTTCTTTTAAACCTAATGCTTTAGCAGTATTCACATTAATTTCTTCAAATAATGCTTTATTTTCTGCTAATTTCACGCCATAAGATGGAATCATCTGCTTAATTTGTGGTTCCCATTCATCCATACGATCTTTAAAGCATTTATTAATCACTTCAAGCATCACATGTACTGCTGTAGACGCTCCCGGAGAAGCACCTAGCAACGCTGCGACACTACCGTCCTGCGCTGTAATCACTTCAGTACCAAATTGCAGCGTACCTTTACCGCCCGCTGCTGTTTCTTTAATGACTTGTACACGTTGACCTGCAACGACAATTTCCCAGTCTTTAGAATCAGCATTCGGTACAAATTCACGTAATTCTTCCATACGTTGCTCGTGTGATAACATGACTTGTGAAATTAAATATTGCGTTAATTTCATTTCTTTACCACCCGCTGCTAACATGTTCGCAACGTTTCCTGGTTTAACAGTAGCAAGTAAATCTGTATACTTTCCTGTCTTTAAGAATTTCGGGCTAAATCCTGCGAACGGTCCAAATAATAAACCACGTTCCCCATTAATGTAACGCGTATCTAAATGTGGTACAGACATTGGTGGTGCACCCACTTTTGCTTTACCATAAACTTTAGCTAAATGTTGTTCTACAACGGCTTTATTTTTACATACTAAGAACAATCCACTTACCGGGAAGCCACCGACACCGCGCGATTCAGGAATTCCTGTCTTTTGTAACAACGGTAATGAATAACCACCCGCTCCGATAAAGACGAACTTCGCATTATGCACTTCTGTCTGTTTACTATTCTGATCATACACTTTCACATTCCAGCTTCCATCTTCCGCACGTTTAATATCTTTAACCGTATGTTCATAATGCGTCACAGCACCATCATACGACTTCATTACTTCAAATAATTCACGTGTTAATTCACCGAAGTTTACATCTGTACCTGCTTCCATACGTGTTAATGCAATTTTCTCGTCTGGATTACGACCTTCCATCATTAACGGTACCCATTCACGCATTGTGTCGTGGTCTTCTGTTAACTCCATCCCCTGAAATAATGGATTATCTTTAAACGCTGCTAAACGATTCTTTAAGAAGCGAATATTATCTTCACCTTCAACGAAACTCATATGTGGTACTGGCATAATAAAATCTTGTGGACGCTTTAACTTCCCAGCGTTCACTAAATACGCCCATAACTGTTTAGATAACTGGAATTGTTCATTTACGTTTACCGCTTTTGAAATATCCATGTTGCCATCTTTATCTTCATTTGTATAATTTAATTCACACAAGGCCGAATGACCTGTACCTGCATTGTTCCACACATTCGAACTTTCAAGACCAGGTTCAGCTAACTTTTCAAATACTTTAATATTAATTGAAGGATCAAGTTCTTTAAGTAATACACCTAAAGTCGCACTCATAATCCCGCCACCGATTAATATAACGTCAGTCTGTTTAAATACTTTTTTCATGATTAAATCCCCCAGCAATCTAAATTATATTTCCATTATAGCCCTTTTTATATTATTTGTAATACTAGTATAATGAAAATCACAAAATAATGTAACCGTATTCAATAAATAAATGTAAATATAAAAAGAACCCTATGACGGGTTCTTCATTTGACGTGGATCATCTTTAGGTACTGTAATCATAATTGCTAAAAACGATAACACGGTCATTGCTGCGTTGGCAAGTAAAGCAATCATTGCACTTGTCGGTAAACCGACACGTTCTGAGAAGAAATGATAAATCGCTAAACTAATCGCGATACCAAATGCACCACCTAAAGCAGATGCCATCTTATAAATCCCTGATGCAACCCCAACTTTTTCTTCAGGAGAAGTCGCAATGGCTGTATCTGTAGAAGGTGTCGCATATAAACCTAAACCTAATCCGAATAAACCGAATCCGACTACACAACTGATAACGTATATATTTTCAGGTAAGAACGTTAAAGAAATCATAACAATCCCTACAAGAACGATTGATGAACCTAATAACATCGGCTTCTTGGCACCCATTTTCTGAAGGAGCTTTTCTCCGATAATAATCATCGACAATACTGTAATCACGTAAAATACAGATAACATCCCCGTCTTACTTTGTGAAAAGCCAAGACCTTCCTGAATATACGTGTTCGCAACGATTAAAGTCCCTGCCACTGCATTTAATAAATAATTTGAAATCACTGCACCTAAATACGGCTTATTGCTAAACAAACCAAAGTCAATTAATGGATTTGCTTGTCGTTTCTCAATCATAATGAACGCGATAAAGCTGACAATACTTAATACGACGAGTCCGATAAATATAGGTGACTTGACGCCTAATGAACCACCTTGTGTGATGGCAATATTTAAACTCAGTAATACTAAGATTAAAGTCATTAAACCGAAAATATCGAATTTCATTTCGTTTGGTTCGTCAGATTTCGTTTCAGGTGTGCCATGAATTAAAATCATAGCGATGACTGCTACGATAATAGAAATAATAAATATCCAGTGCCATCCAAAGTTTTTAGCAACGAGTCCTCCGAAAAGTGAACATAATCCAGAGCCACCCCATGAACCGAATGACCAGTAACTTAAAGCACGTTGTCGGTCTTTATCATCATAATAAGCTTTAATAATTGATAACGTTGCGGGCATTAAACTTGCTGCTGATATCCCTTGAATTGCACGACCAATAATTAATAAAATAGGATTATGAGAAATAATCATTAAGATTGAACCGATAATACTTAATATTAACCCGAATTGCGTCATCTTAACACGACCGATTTTATCAGCGAGACCGCCGGCACCGACGACGAGCATTCCTGAGAATAGTGCTGTTAAACTCACTGCGATGTTAATCATATCTAAACTCGTGTGAAAGTGTCGCTTTAAATCAAGTACTACGATGACTAGTGATTGGGCGAATAACCAATACGTTAATATTCCAAGAACAATACCAAATACTAATTTATTGCCGCCCTTATACGGTGTTTCCATGTAATAAATCCCTCTTCCATTATGCTGTAATAATATTCTATACCCAATAATCAGAAAATTTCAGCATAACTTAAAATTTTTTCTACAAATTAACTTAAAAAGTGAGGAAAAGCTTATGACGCAATTGCATCACATCAAGGCACCACAACATATGGCCTATTACGATGGCGATATCGCGATTAATTTAACATTTTCATTTACAACGAATAATCGTATCTTCTTCCCAAATGGACAACATCTTGATTTGCATCATCACACATATACATTTGATATCAGCATTCAATGCCCGGTAAATAAATACGGGCTTGGCATTGATTTCTACAAAATAGAACGCGATTACGCACAACATATTGCACCGCTGCTCAATGCCCCTATATTAAATGAAGCATTACCTGAAATGAACACAACAGTTGAGAATATCGCATATTTTATATGGCAGCAATTTGATCAAATAATCAATGAAGGCACAATAAAGAAGCTTACCGTATATGAAACGCACAATCATAGCGTCACGCTGACAGAAGATATGATCAAATAAAAAAAGCCTGTGAAAGGCTTTTTTTATTAATATATATGTTTACAACACTTCCCCATTCGTTGCAATTACTTTTTTATACCATTCAAATGACTTCTTCTTACTGCGCTTCATCGTACCGTTACCTTCATTATCGCGGTCGACGTAAATCATGCCATAACGTTTCTTCATTTCACCAGTTGTAAATGACACAACGTCGATAATCCCCCAAGGTGTGTAACCTAATAACTCCACACCATCTTCTAATACTGCATCTTTAACTGCTTCAATATGTGAACGGAAATAATCAATACGTGTATCATCGTTAATTGAACCGTCCGCTTCAACTTCATCAATGGCACCAAAGCCGTTCTCAACGATGAATAATGGTATCTGATATCTGTTGTAAAGAGTATTCAATACATATCTTAATCCAATCGGATCAATCGTCCAGCCCCAGTCAGATGATTTCAAATAAGGATTATCAATGCCACCCTTTAATCCTCCGTTTAAGATGCTCGTCGGGTCAGCAACTGCATCATGTTTCACAGCTGTGGACATATAATAACTAAATGCTAAATAATCTACTGTTCCTTTTTTAAGAATTGCTTCATCACCTGGTTCAATCGGTAACGTTACACCTAATCGTTCTAATTCTTTCAACGCATATGTTGGATACTTCCCACGTACTTGCACATCCGGGAAGAAGAATCTTTCACGGTTCGCAATTTCTGCTGCCATAATATCTTTAGGATCACATGAATATGGATACACAGGTACATGCGACACCATCGCACCAATCTTGAAGTCAGGATTGATTTGATGGCCGACTTGTACAGCTAAAGCACTAGCAAGTAACTGGTGATGAGCTGAAATATACATTACACTACGAGCATCTTCATCAGGTTGCACTTGAATACCTGCATTTGTCCATAAGAACAATGGATTACCGACGTCCATTTGGTTATTGATTTCATTGAATGTCATCCAATATTCTACTTTATCTTTGTAACGTTCAAAGACAACTTCAGCAAATCGAACAAAGCAATCGACAACTTTACGGCTTCTGAATCCACCGTAAGTACGTGCTAAATGAAGCGGCATCTCAAAGTGACTTAATGTAATCACCGGCTTAATATTATGCTTTAACAATTCGTCAAAGACATCATCATAGAATTGCAGCCCTGCTTCATTAGGTTCAGTTTCATCACCTTTAGGGAAAATGCGTGTCCATGCAATCGACGTACGTAACACTTTAAGACCCATCTCAGCGAATAATGCAATATCTTCTTTGTAATGTGAATAGAAATCAATAGCCTCATGGTTAGGATAAAACGCGTTCTCTTCAACTTTATCAGTAATTCTTCTAGGGACACCATGTGCTCCCGCTGTTAACACGTCAACGACAGAAGGCCCCTTTCCACCTTTGTTCCAACCACCTTCGAATTGATGCGCAGCAAGTGCGCCACCCCATAAGAAATCTTCGCTTAATTTAGTCATATTCTACGCCTACTCTCTTTATTATATACGTACATTATAATTGTACCGGTATAATTTATCAAGTGATATACAATATAAAAAGAGATATAATAGAAGGAACATATGATGATGCATTGATGGCCGATATTTATAATTTATCGGCCATGGAAAAGAGGACGCTATGAACAAATACGAAACAATCGCGAATGACATTACACAATACATACATGATCAACAACTTGAACAAGGTACTAAGTTACAAAGTCTCGATCAGCTTATGCAACAATATAATGTTTCAAAAAGTACGATTACAAAAGCACTGGATACGTTAGAAAAACGAGGCGTTATATTCCAGCAGCGTGGTAGCGGCATATTTGTACGTAGACAAAGACGAGAAGGCTATGTAAGTTTGTTGACGAATCGAGGGTTTACTTCAGATTTAAAAGAATTTGACATTACATCTGACGTATTAAAGTTAGAAAAAATCATACCTGACGACAATGTAAAATCTAATTTACATCTTAAAGACGGTGAAGCGGTTTATTATGTAGAACGATTACGTAAAGCGAACGACGAAATATTATGTATAGAAGCATCATACTTTCCGGTGAAACTTGTACCGTACTTAAATGTAGAAATTGCACAAGCATCGATATTCGATTACTTAACGAATGCATTAAAATTTAATATTAGCTTCGCTGATATTTATTTGCATATCGATGAGCTTAGTGAAAGTGACGCACAGTTACTGGCATTAAAGCCAGGTAACCCAGCGCTATACTTAGAACAAGTGATTTATTTAGCAACCGGCGAACCCTTTGATTACTCTACTATTACGTATCACTATAAACATTCTAAATTCTTTGTTCAGGCTACAAATTACTAAAAAGGTATATTGTGTTATAATGAGCAAAAAAGGAAAGTGGTGTTCATATGCCTTGGTTTGAAGCGTTAGTATCTTTAGTAATGGCTTTGTTACCAATTATCATCGTCTTTTTAATCTTAATGGATGGTTATCGAACGAAAGTTAATTCCGAGAAGATTATTAAGCAAAATGAAGAAATCATTGCTTTATTAAAAAGTAAAAATTCAGGAGATCACAAATGGAATTAATAACTGCTACTTTATTCTCAATTGTCGCTGCCCTTTTTTACATTGTACCGATTATATTAGTAATCTTTATTATTTCACAGCTGTATAACACCCGCCAAAATACAAAATATTTATTACAACAAAATCAGGAAATCATTCAACTCTTAAACGAAATTAAAAACGAACAGATGCAATTAAAAGAACATTCATAAACATGATTTACGCCCGGTTTGACATCAAACCGGGCGTCTTCCATCCAAACCTCTATTCCTTCCCCTCATCCGCTGACGGTACTCTCAACAGCTCATATCGCTCACTGACAAGCACGTACCCTTGCTTTTGATACATTTCCCTCGGTGAATCATTTCCATCTGCAATTAGAATGACTTGTTTGCCAACTTGCTGTGCATATTGCCAAATAGCTTGTTGTAAAGCTGTCCCGACGCCTTGCTTGCGCATTGCATCCAGCACATAAAAATCATCGAGTTCTACAAACTGTTCACTTTCTACCGCTTCCACTTTCCCTGCCGGAAAGCCGTGCTTATACCCTACAAACTGCAATATTTGTTCATTCTCCAAATCTCTGCGGTGCGTCGTTTCTTTTAAATCTGCGAATGCCTCACCATACTCCAGGTCTCCTTCACGACACACTTCTAGAAAATCAGTCAACACATCATCATCTGAAACAACTTGTACCACTTCGATGTCTGTTTCTTTTGACCCATGTATCGTCTTCAATAAATACAATTCCATCTTCTCTAAACTAAATCCTAGCGCTTTTGCTGTTTCAACCAACTGACAATCCAGCTGCACATTTTCAGGGAAAATAAACAATGCATGATGTTGATTATGTTTTTCGTGAAACTTTTTTTGCTCGTGATAATCTTTTAGAAACTGTGCTACATCCGGCACTTCTTTATATTCATAATAATTCGCATAATATTTAACGCGCTGACTCGGCGTATGATAGTGCTTATATCTCTCATTTTCAGTAAATAAGTCCGCATCAACATGCGTCTGCTTAAAACTAATATTTGATTGAAGGTCCATCCTTCTCACCTCACATAAATGATATAAAAATGTATGACAAAAGACCCGTATCAATAACGATACGGATCTTGTTGTTTCTGTTCATATTGTGGTGCTTGTGGGTTCTGATTAAATTGCGTTGATTGTGCTTGTTCTGGGTAAGACTGATAACCAACATGTGTGATCCCTTTAGGATTCTCACCCCATTGATTCGGTCCAGGTACTGAATCTTGTGCCAACCAGACAATACCCCAAATTGCTATACCTAAATTGATCAATCCTAACACCATTTCAATACTTAAAGCTACCATCGAAATGTTTTCCGGATCATTATTCAGCCCATTAATAATCATATTAATCCACGATAATATGACAGGCACACCATAAAATAAAATTGCCCATTTACCCGTTTTACCAATATCGTGAAAACGGCGTACCATCAAAGATAAGTTCGGAATAATTAATACGATACAAATTAACATAAGAAATAGACCGCTAATTATACCAAATACGCCTAATATTCCTAACGCCGTATTCGTCTCTTCTAAATTACCGGTTGTTGAAGATGTTGCAGCAACACCTAATAGAACAAGTAATACGAAAAACGAAATAAACGCAGCAATGATTAAGACTAATTGTGTGAAAAATGGTACCCAGTATTCTTTTCTTCTCGATCTTCCTTTAAAATCAAATGCTCTAGTCCAGAATAGCTTTGTTGCTTCCCAAAAAGACATTGGTCGTGGATACATAAATTACCTCCATAAAATTATTTTTCTAATTTTAGTATAATCAATGGATTCTATAATTGGAAGTAGTATCCTACTTTTAATAAAATCATTACAATTTATTGATATATTATTTCTTCTGATCTGCTTGACTTACTTTCTGTTCTCCTGGCTTGAGTGCTAACTGTTCTTTCACTTTCTCATTCATCTCACCGTCAATCACTGATTCCGGCATGAGTTCTCGACGATTACTTGTCGTATCTTTATCATTATGTGACATCACATTCGCCTCCTTCAAATTGAATAATTAGTTATACCCATTTATTTGTTTTATATACAGATTAAATGTGAATTCATACAGAAAATTTCATCCTATTGCTATAATGATATCAACAATATTCAAGTTAAATATACAAACATTTTACTGGAGGCGAATGCATGGACTTTAAATCCCGCGCACAACAAATATTACATGAAACATACGGTCCGGAAAGCAAATTTAGAGCAGGTCAATTAGAAGCGATCCTTGCAGTCGTTAATAAACAGAAGACGCTCGTTATACAGAAAACTGGATGGGGGAAATCGATTGTGTACTTCATAGCAACGAAATTACTCAGAGAAAATGGCAGTGGCCCTGCCGTCATTATTAGTCCGTTGCTCGCATTAATGCACAATCAAATCGATGCTGCGACTGGGCTCGGGTTAGATGTCATTACGATTAATAGTAATAACCGTGATGAATGGGATGATTTATACGCCCGACTTCATAACGTGGATGCAATAATTATTTCCCCGGAAAAGTTATCTGATCCTCGATTTATCGAAGCATTATCACAAGTGAATGATATTGAACTAATCGTAGTCGATGAAGCACACTCCATATCAGACTGGGGACATGACTTTAGACCTGACTACCAACGTATCGTCAACCTCGTAAAAGCATTACCTGATAACGTTGCAATTCTTGGAACGACGGCTACTGCGAATGACCGTGTCATTGAAGATATCAAGTCTCAATTAGGAAACGTGCAAGTATTCCGTGGTAATTTAATCCGTTCGAATATTTCCATACAAGTGAATCCGTCACAATCGAAAGCAGAGCGGCTTGCATTTTTAGCAGCGAACTTAATAGAACATCCATTCTTAAGTAAAGAGCAAGGTATTGTTTACTGTTTAACGAAGAAGGAATGTGAATCTGTTGCAAACTTCTTATGTGAACAAGGCATTTCAGCAGCGGCATATTATTCTGGTATGAAAGACGAATTCGGTGAAGACACATCCGTAACTACACTTGAGCAATTTCATGAAGGAAATATACGCGTCATCGTTGCAACCGTTAAACTTGGAATGGGCTATGATAAATCTAATATCGGCTTTGTTGTGCATTTCCAGTTACCACAGAACTTAATAGCTTACTATCAACAAATTGGCCGTGCCGGTCGAGATGGGAAACCCTCATTGGCACTGCTATTACACGGCGATGAAGATGATGCGATCATTCAATCATTCATTGATAGTGCTAATAAAGATCCAAAGTTACTTACTGAAATGCTTGATAAAATACGTTCAAATCCAGATGGCATGTCAAGAAATGATCTATTGCCCTATTTTAATTTAAACGTTACTAAATTAAGTGGCGTGTTGAAATACTTATTCGTGCATGAATACATCTTGTTAAACAAACGTAAATACGTCATTAATCCAGACAAACCATTTAATGCAGTTAGCAATGCAGCATTACAACATCAATTAAATCAAACGCGCCTTCAAGAACTGGATCATTTAAAGCGTTTCGTTAATTATGATGGCTGTTATATGAAATTTATCGCAGATGAACTAGATGCACCAGACGTTACAGAACGCTGTGGTATATGCGCACATTGCAGAAACCGTCAATTTATTTCACTATCACCAGACCATCCGATGATTCAAGTTGCTATGGATTATAAAAATAAACTACATGGCGAAATTACACCACGTAAACGTTGGTCCAACAATAAGAAGATTGATGAATCTTTACAATTTGAAAAGGGCTGGACATACACGTCGGATGCATACTCACCTGTTGGACGTAAGTTGATGTATGAACGCGATAATAATCATTATTCAGAACAAACGACATTGCAGATGAGTCAATTCTTAAAAGATATCATCACACAACATCATATAGATGCAGTCGTTGCGGTACCGAGTCTGCGTAGACCACACTTGACGACTAAACTTGCAAAAGCGATTGCAGCATACAATCATATTCAATTTATTGACGCTGTTATTAAGACAAGTGAGGGTAACCGCCAAAGTGATATGCACAACGCCATCATGCAGCAACAAAATATTGAAACGACAATTGCTCTGCAACATGAAGACCAATTAACTCAAAAAAATATATTGCTTATCGATGATACTGTAAATTCTAAATGGACGATGACTGTTATTGCTGCACAACTCCTTGAACACGCACAACACGTATATCCATTTGCACTGGTGAATACAGGGGCATCAGATTAATAACAATAAATTAGAAATATAATAAGTATTTTTTATAACATGATGCAATTTTAGATTAAATATTATTATTATATAAATATCCTAATTTCTTTAATACTACTAATTTATGGGTTACAATGTAAACAATGAGATTGGAGGTGATAGAATGATTTCGTGGTATATAAAATACAATACTAAGTTTTATCTCATCAGTATGACAAGTCTATTCCTTATCGGTATTATCATGTTGCTGATGTATATTTCAAGTTATACATTGTTTGCAATTTATGCTTTCACAATGATGATGATCATTACGTATGTTGATACGATTACTCAGATCAGAAGATATTTAGAAAGCAATCATGCGAAAGAATGGTATGTCGAGCAGTGGCATTTAAAAGATTGCGTCACTTATTCTTTATTTGTATTGATTATGTTGATATTAGGTACAATCGTTATTCATTTGTCACCTCCAAATATTCCCGGCAATCAAATGCATTATGCGACAGCATGCATGTTTGTCATCATGGCCATCATCAAATGGTTACGTTATATCGAATATAAAAATACGATGAAAGCTGGCAACATCAAATGACATGACATTTTTATTTGAATTTAGTTATATAATATAAACCCACCAGCTTGCTCATAAAGCAAAACGGTGGGTTTTCAATTTAATAAAATGTTGCGATCGTTTGATATATAAGAAATACATTTAACACACATAAAATAATTGTGAGCAGCCATGCTGTAATACTCACCCATTTCGGATTAATAAATGCGTCACCCATAATCGCTTTGTTATTCGTTGCCAATAAAAGCGGAATGATACTTAATGGTAATGCAATACTTAAAAACACTTGTGTGAATATTAATAATTCCTCAATTTGCATAGGGCTGGAGCGATATATCCATAAACAAATAAAGACCGGTGTTACCGCAATTAATCGCGTTACAAATCTTCTTATCCATGGTTTAACCTGTAAATGAATAAAACCTTCCATAACAATTTGCCCTGATAAAGTACCTGTTATTGTGGAATTTTGACCAGAAGCGAGTAATGCTACTGCAAACAATGTACTCATTACCGCGCCACCAACGATATGCCCAATTGGACTCGATTTAAGCGCATCGTATAATGCGTAGAAATGGCCTAATTCCTGATTGCTACCAAAGAAAAGTGCAGCCCCTAATATTAATAATAAACAGTTTACAAAGAATGCAATTGTTAACTGAATATTTGAATCTATCGTGGCGAAACGAATGGCTTCTCGTTTACTTTGCTCACTTGTTCTATCATATTGTCTCGACTGCACAATAGAAGAATGCAAATATAAATTATGTGGCATTATCGTTGCACCAATAATACCAAGCGCCATGTATAATACCCCACCATTTGTAATAATCGATTGATCAGGTATAAAGCCATGTGCAATATCACTGACGTTTGGCGATGCATTCAACACTTCAAATAAAAAGATAAAGAAGATTGTACTTATCAGAACACCGACAATCGCTTCAATCTTTCTGAAGCCATATTTCATGATTAATAACAGTAAAAAGACATCTAAAACGGTAATTGCTACACCTAGAAATAACGGTAATCCGAACAATAAATTTAAAGCAATTGCACTTCCTATTACTTCCGCAATATCCGTTGCCATAATCGCGAGTTCAACAATAATCCACGCGATAAATGCTTTCCTGCGAGACGTTAATTCACGGGTGATTTGTGCTAAATCTTTGCCACTAGCAATGCCTAGCCTGGCGCTCATACTTTGAAGTAACATCGCACTTAAACTTGAAATCAATATAACAAATAACAGCATATAGCCATACTTTGAACCACCACTCATTGATGTAATCCAGTTACCCGGATCCATATAGCCTACCGCAACGAGTAGCCCCGGTCCAAAGAACATGATGAGTTTCTTAAAGAAAGGTGCTTCACTATCAAAACTGACGGTATTATTAATCTCACTTAAACTTTTCTGCATAGCACATCCCCTTTCTATATGTTTTATATATATAGTATTTCGAGCGATTAGGCAAGGAGATATATATTCAAAAATATTTCGTGATAAAAGTACACCTGTAAACTTCATAGCAAATGCAACAAATTTTTCTTATTAGTTGGTAACTAACTGTGCTTAAAATTTTCAATATCTTTATTTTCGTTCTATTTTCATCAATTCTTATATGGTTTTCATCAATAAATTTAATAATAACCAACTTAAAAACGTACTTTTTACTCAAAATATAAAGAACAGGCTGCAAAATATCTATTTACAGCCTGTTTACTCATGATTAATTAAATTAAATCATCTATAGTCACTGGATTTGTAATTGCTACATTCTCCTGAACTAATTTCCTAGGTTTATCTACGATAATATCTGTTAAACTTGAATCAATTACGATATCCTTTAAAGAAATCATATCATTCTTCACGCCACGAATTGCCCCTTCTTCATCAATTTCCTTGAATTGTGTACGTTCAATATTCATCTTACCACCTTGCGTCACAATTCCAGCAATTGTAGTACGAATCTTACTGTCTTCGACATTTATTTCACTACCTTTAAGTCCTGAAACCGCAGCCATATTCGCATTGTCGAATGAGCATCGATTGACATGAATAACAGATTTTTGATCAATCGTGATATGGTTTTCATCTGTATGAGAAAACATGCATTCCTCAACTAATATCTTACTTTTTCTCCCTATTTGTAGATGTGAATTAGCTTTTCTAAATTTCGATTTATAAATATTAACTTCAACGTTATTCTCACAATATATCGTTTTATCAAATATTTCAAACTCTGAATTTTTCACATGAACTTTACTATTTGATTTAGCTTGAATTGCCACCTTTGCATGGTAGAGCTTAGAATTATTAATTGTTATATCCATTCTTTCAGTACTATAAAATATTGGATAATCAAGGTCACCTCTAATTTTTGAATCCTCAACATAAATTTTAGAATTCATATCAACTTTAGCAACTGCTAAGTTAACTTCAATATTTGAATTAATAATATATAAATCTGTCGTATTTATAGACATTACACTGTACACATTATTTGTCTGATAAGGTCTCATCATCTCACAATCAATCATTTGGATAGTACTATTTTCAGAAACAATTCCGATTTCATCAATAATGATCTTACAATTTTTTAACACTAGCCTGCCATTAAATAATGGTATTAGAAAACCTTGTTTTGTTTCAAGTATTAAATCTTCTAAAATCAATGTTTGACCATCAATCTGAAATATACCCTCTTGTTTAGAAGCTTTAAGTGTTGTATTACCACTTCCTTTTATATGCACATCTCTATTTATGATCGTACTGCATTTAAAATTACCATTGGGTAATTCCAATAATGATTCATTACTAGTTTTTAGAAAGTTTAATATCATTTCACTTGACTGAAATACTGTTGATTCTGACTCATTCATATATGAATGAGTCATCTTATTTAGCACATCTGTTCTTTTTAATTCTTCAGCATATTCTTGATAATAATGCATATATTCTTTCAGTGTATGACTCATCATAAATTCAATAAATTCAAAATCAAACTGATAGTAAAAAACTAATCGGATATTTTTTTTATCAATCTCAATATTATTTTTGATTAAAAATGCTGCAATTTCTTTATTTTTAGTTCTTATCGCTTTAGTCAATAAATTATCATCATTATTTTGTGGTTTATCATTAATATCAATTAATTGATTAGAAATTACATACTCAATGATATCAAGTCGATTACAAGAGATTGCATAATAAATAATTGTTTCATCCATAAATACATTGTGCAATATTTTAGGTTCTCTCTTTATTAATGAAGCAAACACATTTAATGACTCTTCTTTAACAATTCTGTAATGCTCTTTAATACTATTAATATCCATTTTTTTGCCCCCAATAATATGCTTTTTCCCCATGTTTGTTTAATATTGCTATAATTTCAGATTTATCTAAACCAGCATTATGAGCTTTCATTAAATCATTAACTAATGCTTCTAAATTTTCAGTACAATGTAATCCTTTTATATTTGGTGCCCAAACTAAATTCTCAATCCCTTTAATTGGATCAATATTATGGGCTCTTAAAATCGACTGTCCTTTATTAACCAATTCTTTTTGATAACTACCAAATCCTCTTTTAAAGAGAATATGATGAGCATGATACTTTTCCATCCAACTAGGAGGATTATCAGACTCCTTCCTTAAATATTTTCCGTAATTAAACTTCATATCCGCATCAGTACAATCATTATGCACCAGCACACTGTTTTGTCCAACGAAATAGGTATGATAATCCTCTACTTCAATGTTATATACATCAGTATTAATATCTTTTGTTTCTACATTGTTAACTTCTACTAATTGTTGTTCTGTTAATAATGTATCACCATGCAATAACTCTTCCGCTACTATAAACCCTCGGTTTGTTGTGAAATACAAATGGTGCGGTGTCGATTCAATAACTTCACCATTAGACAGCGTAACTTTAGTAATGACATCTGTCTGATGAGTAAATACTTCTGTAACAGGTTTATAACTTACATATCCTGTTTCCATGCATCGTGACAGTACTTCATCACCCGTCTGAATCACTTCAATCGGCTTTAACCCTTGTTTTGTCTTCACTAAAGTCCCGGCCACAAAACAGTTCTTAATCAGATTCATTTCGCATAATCTTGCTTTAACATCTGTCATTCTACTTCTTAGTATAATCCCTAATTCTTCACGTGTTAAACGAAATACTGGTTTATTAAACAGCTTCACATGTAAGTAATCACCGACCAATTTTGTGTACTCTAAGTTGTTAAACGCGCGCTTCGTCCCACTACTCACATTATCGATAAATCGGTTAAACACCGCCTCATGCTGTTTCCTAAACTGTTCAACCGGTCTTGCGATTGTCTTCTTCACATGCGATATATCATGCAACACACGATCTTTCACTACACGATAAGGAAATACTTTCTGACTCAGTACTGACGGTACTCGTTGTATATTCGTATTGTTAACAATCTGCCTCAATACGTGATCACCTGTCATCTTAGGTTTTAAGAAGCTATCTAACCCAAAGCTTTTGTCAAATGTATGCTCTACCGCTTGCTTAACAAATTGATTTGACTTGGATACCCATTCCCTGGATTGATTCACCACCGTATGCCCATTGATTTGATCGACTAATCCTTGAATTCTCGCTTGATTTAACCGTTCTGAGAAATTGGATTTCAATGTAATCAAATTAATTTAGAATTCTTTTTTAATTCTTCACTCAGGTAACTAATCGCTTCCTTAAATTGCTTTTCATCCTGTGCCACATGCAACTCAACAGGCAAATCCACTTCAAATACTTTCACTTCATCAAACTTTGGTAAGCCTAAATCATTAAATTCAACACCTGTTTTTGGATGCGGCTTTCCAGCCAGTTTCCCATTGATTATATATTTATTTCTTTTAAATAATATGTTCTTTAATGTGATAATATTATGAGAAAAATTTGCAATTTAAAAAAAAAGAGTTTGAGCACCATATGTCCCAAACTCTTTTCATTTAAAATATATTATTTGTCTTAATCTATTTTTTTCCAAACATTAATCTTGTTTGTTCATTTAAATATTTTTCACAACTTATTTTCTAAAAATTCCATCAAATCATTAAAAAATTTTTTTATTTCTTTAGTAATAATTATAAAATCTGAATCTTTTATCTTATCATTTTCTTTTAAAAATTCTATTGGTATATAAACAACATTTTGTTCATTTTGTAAATTTTTAATACCTATTATTACTCTAACATCTTCATCATCTTTTAATTTTGCAAATATTAAAGGCAAAAATTTTCTAGTTTTATGTAATCCACCTATTCTATTAAAAAAATTTAGCATATTTAATCTAGAATTTAAATCTGCATTTAAACACGATATTAAAATAATTCCCCCATTGATAGTCAATAAATATTCATTCATTCATTAATTCATTATTATATTTTTTTATAAATTTCTCTACAACTTCAGAAATTTCTATATCTAATTCTTTTTTTATTTCTATAATACAATTGTTTATATTTTTATTATTTTTTAATAATTTACTATTTATATCCTTAAACCGCAAATTATCTATAAATTCTTCGAATGAAGATGATATAATATGAATCGCCCATGGAAAATCTTCTAATTTTTCACTACTCATCATACTACCTAATTCCGCATCTGTATAATCATCTTCTACTTTTCCCTCCGGCAGTTCTATAAGACCTAGTTCTTCATGATCAATAAATACGACTGTGGGATTCAGCTCATCATTAGAATAATCAAACGCAATAAAGTTTCCTCCAGGATCTTCACCAAATAATACATATGGGCCAAAGTCATTGATTTCGTATACTTCATCAACATAAATCGATGAATAACCTTCTTTTGAAAACTTCAACATATTACTTATCATTGAGCCAGGTCTACCTTCCGAATCAAATTCGGCACTCATAGAAGCACCCTGGATACTTTAATGTGAATTCAACAAAATCTTTGGGTAGTTGATAGCCACGCCATGCTTCAAATTTTTTAATATCCTCAATAATTATTTTATCTCCATCAACGCTTATGTGGTTTTCAGCATTAAATTTCATATCATCCACCTCTAACACATGTATAATTACTGCTATTATAAAGAACAGGCTGCAAAATATCTATTTACAGCCTGTTTACTCATGAATAATTAAATTAAATCATCTATAGTCACTGGATTTGTAATTGCTACATTCTCCTGAACTAATTTCCTAGGTTTATCTACGATAATATCTGTTAAACTTGAATCAATTACGATATCCTTTAAAGAAATCATATCATTCTTCACGCCACGAATTGCCCCTTCTTCATCAATTTCCTTGAATTGTGTACGTTCAATATTCATCTTACCACCTTGCGTCACAATTCCAGCAATTGTAGTACGAATCTTACTGTCTTCGACATTTATTTCACTGCCTTTAAGTCCTGAAACCGCAGCCATATTCGCATTGTCGAATGAGCATCGATTGACATGAATAACAGATTTTTGATCAATCGTGATATGGTTTTCATCTGCAGATGAAAACTGACTATCTTCAACATTCACATCGCATCTTCTTCCGATTTGAATACAAGATCCCGCTAACTTCATTTCTGTATTATCAATTTGTATCTTGTTGTTATCTTTACAATAAATCATACGATCAAAATGTCTAAATAAAGTGTCAGTTATAGAAATATTACTATTATCCTTAACCATAATTCCTGCTTTAGCATTTAATAATGTAGAATCTTTAACTTCTATATCCATACTATTATTCGTATAGAATAGAACATGTTCCATATTGCCTCTGATTTCTGAGTTTTCAACGAAAACTTTACATCCTGTTTTCATTTGTGCCAATGCAATTTCTACTTCAATCTTAGAATTTGATACTATTAATTCACTACGATCAATCGTAATCACACTATGCGCCTCTGTCTTAGTTTCTTCTTGTATAATTTCACAATCAATAAGTTCAATTTTACTATTTTCTCCGTAAATTCCATAGGCTCCAATTGATAGTTTACAGTTTTTAAGTATTAATTTACCATTAGTCACTAGTATTAAAAATTTATCTGTTGATTCTAAAATCAATTGTTCTAACACTACATTAGCGTTATTGATTTGAAAGATCCCCTCATAGTATTCAGAAATCAATTTAGTATTTTGATGACCTTTAATATGGATATCTCGTTTTACTTCATGACTTAACACATAAGTTGCATCAGGTAATGTTAAAACAGTTTCTTCACTCTTATCTATAAAATCGATAATAACATCATTAGATTGGCGTTCAGCTTCTGGTGTTTTAGGTAGGTATTTTTCGTCTATCAAATTTACAATATCTATCCTGTTTTTTTCAATTGCAATTCTCCTTATATCTTTAAAGTTCCTTTTTTGATAATTTGCCAATAATTTTTCGATGATTAAATATGGTTGATTAAATGCTAGAGCAAAACTTATTGTTTTAGATTCAACTTCAACTTTATTCTTAAGTAAATAATTAATAACCTCTTCATTTTCTTCTTCCATTATTGCTTCAGTAAGTATGTTATAATCTTTATTTCCAGGAATATGATGTAATTTTTCACCATTAGTATTCGCAATATATTTTAATATATCAATACGTTTGTTTCCAGAAATATAATATAAAATATTGCCAAGTGCACTTTCATATTCTAAAATTTCAGGGTATTCTTTAATTAATTCTATAAATGAATTTAAATCTTCTCCTCTTATTATTTCATAAAATTTTTTAATTATTTTATCATCCATGATTTCAACTCCAATTCCCAGCTATTTCACCATATTTTTTCAATATCTTAGTTATATCCTTTTTAGTTGTTCCATTTTTATGTGCTACATCCAATTCTTCTACAATTTTCCTGAGGTTTTCCGCAGTATGTAGTCCTTTAATATTCGGTGCCCAAACAAGATTTTCAGGACCTTTTATTGGATCTATTCCATAATGTCTTAATATCTCCTGTCCTCTTTTTGATAACCTTCTTTGTTCTAAACCAAATCCACGCTTGTATATAATATGGTGTGCATGTGGTCTAATCATCCACTCAGGTGGATCACCAATATAACTGCGAAGTAATGCACCATAATCAAACTTCATCTCCGCATCAGTACAATCATTATGCACCAGCACACTGTTTTGTCCAACGAAATAGGTATGATAATCCTCTACTTCAATGTTATATACATCAGTATTAATATCTTTTGTTTCTACATTGTTAACTTCTACTAATTGTTGTTCTGTTAATAATGTATCACCATGCAATAACTCTTCCGCTACTATAAACCCTCGGTTTGTTGTGAAATACAAATGGTGCGGTGTCGATTCAATAACTTCACCATTAGACAGCGTAACTTTAGTAATGACATCTGTCTGATGAGTAAATACTTCCGTAACAGGCTTATAACTTACATATCCTGTTTCCATGCATCGTGACAGTACTTCATCACCCGTCTGAATCACTTCAATCGGCTTTAACCCATGTTTTGTCTTCACTAAAGTCCCGGCCACAAAACAGTTCTTAATCAGATTCATTTCGCATAATCTTGCTTTAACATCTGTCATTCTACTTCTTAGTATAATCCCTAATTCTTCTCGTGTTAAACGAAACACCGGTTTATTAAACAGCTTCACATGTAAGTAATCACCGACCAATTTTGTGTACTCTAAGTTGTTAAACGCACGCTTCGTCCCACTACTCACATTATCGATAAATCGGTTAAACACCGCTTCATGCTGTTTCCTAAACTGTTCAACTGGTCTTGCGATTGATTTCTTAACATGCGATATATCGAGCATCACGCGATCTTTCACTACACGGTATGGAATTACTTTCTGACTCAATACAGATGGTAGACGTTGTATGTTTGTATTTTTAACGATTTGGTTTAATACATGATCACCTGTCATCTTAGGTTTTAAGAAACTATCTAACCCAAAGCTTTTGTCAAACGTATGCTCTACCGCTTGTTTAACAAATTGATTTGACTTTGAAACCCATTCCCTGGATTGATTCACCACCGTATGTCCATTGATTTGATCGACTAATCCTTGAATTCTCGCTTGATTTAACCGTTCTGCGAAATTGGATTTCAATGTAATCAAATGTTCAGGCATTTTGAGATGACGTGTCATCCCACTCGTAATCACTTTCGTCGATGCCTTTAACCCCGTCTTCTCAATTGACTTCATTAATAATTTCTTTCCTGCGCCTTTCAGCGCCGGCGGAACAGGAATTAGTGACGCTGCTTCAACCCCTCGCTCAAGATTAGACAACTTTCTACCGGATACCAGATTCCTTCCAGACACCGCATTATGTACAGAATACGCTGAATATGCAGCAGCTGCCGCTGCACCTGCAAGGGGGTTGATAATAGAAAGCACAATTATCCCCGCCGTCGCTTTCATCTCAAACCAGAATTCTTTACTTTCCTGCGCTTCTCTCTTTAATTCCGCCTGCCTTTCGGCCTCAAGCCGTTTCGCTTCCTCTTCATAACTTTCATAATCAAAGCTTTGCCCTTTCAGCACCATATTTTGAAAGTCAGTTCGCTTTAAATCTTTATTTTCTTTCTGTTTTTTTATTTGTGCATAATTTTGATCAATAATCTTCTGAATATTTTTATCAGATTTAAGCAATTCCTCTAATGTATACACATCTTCTTTTTCAGCGTTTTTCACTTTCTCTTTAACAACATGTGCAGATGAACTGTGTAATGAAGGCGTATCTACACCATTCTTCTTTATATGAAATACATTGATATTTATATTTGAAATACTTTCCATCACTTGATCAAGCTTTGTTGTAAATGGATCATCCACCCGTTCTTTCAATCGATGATCGATTTGTGATACGTAATCCAGCATTTCATATTGATAGTAATCCATCACTTTCTTACCCGTTGGACCTATTTCTTTCGCTTCAACATGACATACACGATCGACGTCATATGCGTTAATCGCCGCCTGTATTTCTTGAATGGCGTCATCAATTTTTTGAAAGTCCGAACCCGATACTGCATCAAGTATACTTTGAATCTTCCGACGTTCATTATCATAATCGTGCGATAAGTAATCTATGGATTTCAAAATCACCATTCCTTATATTTTGATTAATAAAACTGTGCAACATATGATTTACTTAAAAATTATTTTCTACAATATGGATTAACTGAAATATTATTATAATTTGATTATATAAAAGCAGTCGAAATTTTTCCAACTAAAATATATAACGTATTAGAAATATTATTTCTAGTTAAAAATATAATATATTGTATCAATATAAAAAAAGACATGACCGATAAACGTAATATATCAGTCATGTCGCATCGTTATAAATTATTGATTTAAAGTCGTCCCATACGCTTGAGACCATGCATTATTCATCACTTGTGATGCTTCCTGTAATTTTTGATTATACTGTTCTTGTGTAATCGTTCCTGCATTAAACTCTGCCGATGCTTGTTGTTCAAGTTCTACCTTCTGTCTACCCGCTTCAGCAATCGCAAGTGTTATACAACCTTCCGGAATTTCACCACGAACATTTCTACAGAAGTCAACAAGTGATTGTTGCCCATTTTGACCTTCTTGTGTCGCAACTTCAGTCGTTTGAACCGGTGCTTCCGTTGTCACTTCTGTTGATGGGACCTCTGTCGTTGGCATTTCCGTTGTCGCCATTTCCGTCTGTGGTGCCTCAGTTGTCGGTGATTCCGTCGTGCTTTTTTCTTTTTTCATTTTGTTTTCTTTTATTTTTTTCTTTGCATCTTCTGATTTATGATTATCTTTTTTTGCTACTTCTTTTTTCAGTGTATCTTGCTCCTGCTTATCTTCTGCGCCGAAACATCCTGATAACAACACAGACAATATTGCAAATAACGCTATAAATTTCTTCATTATGTTTCCTCCAGGTTATCTAATAATCATCTTAATATTATCATATCATATTCACCTGGGAATGAAATTGTATTAATTAAACGTTTATACTAATACAGCAAACGTTCCTCTTCCATGCGTTGCATCACAATCTCCAACGGCACACATAAATCATCGGATAATTGCTCAAATATCTCTTGTCGTTCCATATCTGCCTGCTCTTTCGCGTACTTCGAAAGTAATACAAGCAGTAAGTTTCTTGGCATTAATATTTCTTTCGCAAATTTATTCGCAAGTATTTCCTGATTCTTCTTTAATATCCCGACTTGCGTCTTATCTTTCTTTATAATTGAAGGCGTAATATGACGTGTCAGAAAATAACCTAATCTTTTCGCCAAAGCATATCGCTGCTCTTTATCGTCTAATCCATCATTAATTCGAATCGTAAAGGTCAGCTGATCGAACTTTTCAGTTGGAGATGAGCCGTATGCAATATTAAATTGCTTCGCCTTGCATAACGATTCAATTTGAATATCATAACGATGATGGTGCGGTACAACATACGTCTTTAAATCGATAGAAGTAAAATAACTACGTACAAAATCATTAAATAATTCGTAATATGTATATTGCATCACAAAACCTCCAGGCTGAAAAAAATATATTTATATTACAATCATATTGTAATATAAATATCCATCTTATTCTATATTAATGATTGTTTTAATGCAAAATACATATTATTACTTTATCATTTATTTTTGTTGAATTTATGCGATATTTTCACCTATAGTATAGATTGTTACTGATTTTTATTATATAATTACCGAGTAATGAAAATATTGTTATATACCAGGAGGAAGTAGAATGAATTGTAAAAACTGTAATCACAAATTAGAACCGGGTGATTTATTTTGTGGCGAATGTGGTACGAAAGTAGAATCAAATGTTGAAGCCGTATCACCAAGAGTGAATATCGTAAATAACACGGATGAGGTACAGCAACAAACGACACAAAATGACAAAGCACAACAAGCTATCATTAACAAAGAGCTAGTGAATCAACAATCTAAAGAACTTGTTAATGAAGGTAAAGGATTTTTCGCAACTGCATTCAAAAATCATGATTTAGCATTTACGAATGGCGTTCATTTTTCGATTAAATTAACTGGCGCTTTAATCGGTATTGGTTTATTAATCATCGCATTATTATTAATGATTAAAATTCCAAGTGAAATTGCGATGTTCGGCATTTCAAAATCCAGCATTATCTTTAAATGTATTCTTTCTGCTCTCGTCTTCATCGCTTTAATTATTGGTGCAACATTTACAATCAGTAAGTTAATGATTAATCCCGCTTTAAAATTCACTAAAGTTGTATCAGATTTCGTATTAATTAATGTCTTTTCATTCATCTTCATCTTAGTTGGATTTCTCTTAATTATGATCAACACATTATCGTTTGGTACTGGTGTCCTAGTATTAGGTATCATGTTATTAGCGATTTCACCAATTTATTTAATCGGTAAATACTCTCAATTAACACAACCAAAAATCGCAAGTTTTTATGGTGTTATTATTTATATGATTATATTAGCAATCGTGCTAAGAATCTTTGGAGAGTCTATGATTGGTATGTTACAAGGTGTATTTACGCAATCTGTCAACAGTGCAGTAAATGGATTATTCAATAACTAATCATATGCGTATTTTTATCCTTAACGAATATTAATAACAGTGGAGGTAAATATGAAATACTGTAAAAACTGCGGTGCTGAAATAAAAAATAATCAAAAAGTATGTACGAAATGTGGTACAAAAATTGTACAAGATACAAGTGCATCTCAATCAAATACTACAACTATTCCAAATCAAAATACAGTTCAACAACCTATTCAAAATGAGCCAAAAATACCACGAGAACCAATGAGTAAAAAAACTAAAATTATTATTGGTAGTATCCTTGCTACGCTTGTCTTGCTCTTCATTTGCTTTAAGTTGATTGAATCAAGTTATCAACCAACAAAAGTTGGTGATAATATTGCAAGTGCAGTAAAAGACAAAAACTATAGTAAACTTGCTAAATTATTAACGAGTCACGACGAACCGATGACTGAGGATCAGGCAAAAGCTTATGTAAAGTACATCAATAATACAGAAGGCGCACAATCATTCTCTAATTTAATTAAAGATAGAACGAAAGAGTTAGAACAGTATGATAGTATGGAAACCGCGCTAGCTTTAGGAGAACACACAGTATTAAATATTTCAAAGAACGGCAAAGCCTTTGGCCTTTTTCAAAAGTATTCATTCCACGTTCCAACAGAAAAGCCATCACTTATTGCAATGGAAAATAGCGAATTAGAATACAAATATAAAGATAAAACAAAAAAAGCTGAACTTAAACAAAATGAAGTGACAAATTTAGAACCAATGCCAATTGGTGATTATGAAATGGATGCTACAAAAAAAGTAAACGATAAATCATTCAAAGGAAAAATACTAGTCAAAATGAGTGATAGTTTAAATGTTATGGAAAAGTTTGATTATGCGTATTTGCGTGTTATTTTAGATGGTACGTATGATATAGATTCAAGCAAAGTGCATTTAATCGTTAATGGCAAAAAGATAAAAAATGAATCAGGTGAATTTGTGGACCAAGTAGGACCATTCAAAGTCGGTGAAACAGTAAAAGTTAAAGCAGAAACTGATATCGATGGTAAAACTTTTGCAACGAAGGAAGTTGAAACAAAAGTTGAAAAACCTACTGACAGTTATCAAACTGTGAAATTATCGTTTGATGAAGATTTAATTAGTAAATATAAAGAAGATTTAGATGAGAAAGAAAGTAAGAAACGTGAAGAACAGTCTGACAGAACGACAATAAATTTATTAGATGAAGATTGGATAAACGATTACTTCTTCCATAACTATATTGCCGGCTATCACGATGTAAAAGTAGGTATGTCTAAAGATGAAGTTGAAGATTTACTAGGAAGCGAATCGGAATATATTGATTCATCTGATGATAAGTTTAAAGCTTATGGTAATATCGGCATTAAGTATAATAATGAAGACAAAGTAGAAACGATTGCCATTGTTCCAGATAGCTATTCTACCATTGATACTGAAGAAATTAAAGATAACTATGGTAATCATAAATATAAAGGAACGATTAAGAGCGGTGATACTGCATTATTCTTTGATGGAACACGTGGTAATTCATATGTTATCGTCGCAGTATTAGATGATAATGATGACTTAAAGTATATTTTCCAGAAGCCTGAAGAAGCAAGCGACCCTTGGGCGAAGTAATAAAATAGAGTAATCTTTATATAACAAATCCACCTCAATCTTGTCTTGATTGAAGGTGGATTTTTAACTCTAAAAATTAATTTTGGAGCAAACGAACAATCACATCATTCAAAAAAGCGATAGTACGCTTGCTATGAAATAAAATAAGAAAACGGCTGTATACTTCCAATACAGCCGCATCACTAAAATCTAAAAGTAATTTCTACCCTCTAATCATCCCAACGTTCTTCAATCTTGTAGAAATAAACTCAAGGATAAACGTTACGATTAGTACCATATACGTAATCATCCCAACTTCATTTAAATCGAAGTAGAACGCGCTTGCCATAAATAGTTCGTAACCAATTCCACCCGCTCCAGCTGCTGCACCCATCGCAACAGCTACACCAAAGTTGATTTCAAAGCGCAGGAACGTCCAGCTAATTAAATAACTCATCGTACTTGGTATCACAGCTGAGAACACGATATGCCACCAGTTCGCGCCACTTGCTTTCAGCGCTTCTATCGTATCGTTATCCACTTCTTCAAACGCTTCAGAATACGCCTTCACTAAATACGCAATACTATGGAACATCATACCAATTACAGCTGCAATCGATCCTAATCCTGCAGATATCGCAAAGATTAATACCCACAATACTGTCGGTACAGCACGAATCACCGCGATAAACACTTTAATGACATTCGATACCCATTGATTTGATAAATTCTTCGCCGCACCTAACGCTAGAAATAGTGATATCACTGCCCCTAATACCGTTGATAAAAAGGCTAACGATACCGTCTTCATCACCTGTATAAACGCCTCACCAAACGTTGTTGATGACAACGCTGGTAATAAAAACATTTGTTTCAAATTCTCAATCGTTGCGGGTATCGCTGTTTGAAAGTTCACACCTTTATAATCCAGCATTAAAAACCCGGCAATTGTAAACAACGTTAAAAATATGACCGCACCACGCGTCGATATATTTCTTCTGTTCAGCTTCGTAATCTTAATCTTTCCTTGTCCGTTCTTCTCAACAAATTGCGACATTATAACATCTCCCTTCTTAATGCGTTCGATATTAATTCAATCACAATAACCGTAATGACAATCGATAACGTAATCAATGTAATCATTTCATAATCCATTCGTTTATAGTACATATCAAATAAATAACCAATCCCTGACCCTGTTAAGATCCCAATCAATGTTGAACTTCTAATATTCGTTTCGATCATAAACAGAATCCAGCTCAACATTTGTGGTAAACTTTCCGGAATCACGGCTTTACTTACAATTTGAAAGTACGTTGCCCCTGTTGCCGTCAATGCTTCAACCGTATCTTTACTCGATTCATCAATCGTTTCAATAAACGCACGCACTAGAAATCCAAATGTCGCAAAAAATAACGCTAAATAACCTGTCACAGCATTCTGACCAAAGCTAATGACTAATACTAATGCCCATGCAACAATTGGAATATTACGAAATACAGAAGCAATCATACGTGCAATCACTGCAAGCACAGGATGAACTTGTGTCGCTTTTGAACCAAGCATCGCAAATAAACATGCAAAGACACTTGCAGTTGTCGTCGCAATAACTGATAAAATGATCGTCTCCCATAATACTTTCAGTACTTTCGGTAAATGCTCTAACGTTGAAGCACTAAAAAACATATGTTGAACCATCCACACTGCTGCAAGTGGTATCGTCTTAAATCCTGCAATATGATTATATTCACTAAATATACTCGCACCATATGTAAAGACTAATAGTACAATTATTAATAACGCAATCCTTAAATTTTTCTTTCTAAAATAATTCAACTGATTTAAATGCCCTGTACGATTCATTCCATCACCTACTCCGTAATTAAATCATCAGCTTCAGTGCCATAAATTTGTTGAATCACTAGATTATCCAGTCCGTCTGGTGCACCGTCATACACAATTTCACCAGCATTCAGACCGATAATGCGATCAGAGTATTTCTTCGCCACATCCACCTGGTGTAAGTTTACAATACACGTAATGCCCATCTCTTCAGTAATACGTTTTAAGTGATCCATAATCACTTTAGATGCGCCTGGATCAAGAGATGCAATTGGTTCGTCACATAATATTAATTTAGGTTCCTGAACTAATGCACGTGCAATACCGACACGTTGCTTCTGGCCACCTGAAAGCTCATCACAGCGTTTATAAATATGTTCACCAATCCCAAGTTGATTAATGACATCTACTGCATTTTGCTTTTCCGCTTCTGTGTATATATTAAACACACCTTGAAACGTCGACTTATGCCCGAAACGACCGTGTAATACGTTCTCAAATACCGATAAACGATTCACAAGATTATAATGTTGAAAGATCATACCAATTTGCGCACGTGCCGCTCTTAAATCTTTTTTATTTAACTTTTCAATCGCGACATCGTTAAATTGTATCGTCCCTTTATCAATTTCAATCATTCGATTAATTGTTCGTAGTAACGTTGATTTCCCGGCACCACTTGGTCCGATGATTGAAATAAATTCACCTTGTTTCACATTAAAGTTAATATCTTTTAAGATCATCTTTTGTTTATTGTACGATTTGAACACATGACTTAACGATAAGATTTGCTCACCAAACGTTTTAGCTGGTTGCGTTACTACAGTGTCATCTGTCCCTGATAAATCAAACACATACATTTCGTTAGTTGCACTTTGCACTGTATCATTACTCAATTTCGTAGTCATACTTTGCCTCCTAAAAGAAAATAGTGGGTCAGGACTTTCGTCACAATCCCACTATTAATAAGTTCATATTATTTCCCTAAATTTCTAATTTCATCGAACCATTTGTCATCTACTTCAACGAATCTTTCTTTACCTTTTTTCTTAAATAAACCAGCTTCTTTTGAATCCTCTGGTAAGAAGATTGTTTTGTCATTTGCAATTGCATCGCTCATTAATTCTTTTTTAATCTTGTTGATTTCATCTTCAGACATTGTTTCTTTATTCACTACGAATGGTGCATTTAATACTGGTGTAGATGATAATAAACCAAATTCTTTACCAGCATATTGTGTGAACGGCGCTTCAGCACCTTGTTTCACTTTGTAAATAGCACCTGCTTTGTTATCGTCACCTGATTTTAATTCTACATAGTTCGCTACACATGTATCACAGAATGCTGCAATATCAGCACGGCCTGCAAGTAAGTTAACTGCTGAACCTTGGTGTGAATCTCCAAATAATACTTCTTTGAATAATCCGCCACCTTCAGATAAATCTGTGTCTTTTAAGTCTTTGTATTTATCTTTTTCTTTAAAGTGTTTTACTAAGATTGATGATGGTACTTTAAATCCAGAAGTTGAAGATGGAGATACGAAACTCATTCTTTGTCCTTCAAATTTATCTAAGCTGTATTTCCCTTTACTTTCTTCGTATTTGCTCATATTTTCTGGTGTCACTGCGAACCAGCTGTTATACTTTGCATCGTCTTTTGTTCCTGATGGACCACTAGGTACTACTAATGGTTCAACATTTTTACTCTTATCTCTTGCTTGTATGTATCCTTCTGCTCCCATGAATGCTGCATTTGCTTTACCATTTGCAATCGTTTCAATCGCAATCGCATAATCAGTCGTTAATTTATGTTCTACTTTCTTACCTGTTGCTTTTTCGAAGATTTTACCGATTGCATCACGTGCACCCTTTAAATCTTTACCAGATTCATTTGGGTACCAAACAATAACAAACTTATCACTACCTGTTGATGAAGCTTTCTTGTCTCCTTTAGATGAATCGCCACATGCTGCAAGTGAAACCGTTAATAATAAAACTAAAAGTGATGCTAAAATTTTACGCATAAATATAAGCTCCTTTCGTGTTATACGTTTATTAAATCATATTTACACACGTAAAAAAGTCATTTTACAAACTATTAAGTAAAGATTTACAATCTATAAAATAAATTCATATCTGCTCAAAATTTCTTAATGTCGTCGTACAAAAACCTAACGGATAACTTGCACCAAACGTCCCGTGATAATCTGAACCACCTGTTTCAATTAAATCAAAATGTTTCACAAGTTCATGGCAGCGATAAATATCTTTCTCATTATGATCGTAGTGCCACGTCTCAATACCGTCGATACTACTGCGGTCTTCTGATAGTAAGTCATTAATTAAATCATACGAATTCAACTGTCCTGGATGGGCAATAACTACTTTTCCATTGTCTTGTTTAATTGCTCGAATCGCATCATATACGTCAACATAATTGATATCTTCTGCAGCGACGCCGTTGTTTTTGAACAGCTTCATGTACAGTGTTTGATAATCATGATGTGTATAAGGTACATTGATGAGCGCCTGCATAATATGTTGTTTATATAACGGATAGTGCTCTATGCGTTGTTGTATTAACGTTTCATTCACGCTATAGCCCGCTTGTCTAATTTGCTCAAGCTGCCACATTGAATGCGCATGACGTCGCTTTAACAACGGTCTCGTTAATGCATCAATATGTTCTGTTGTCGTATAGTTGTAACCTAATACATGCACTTTACGGTTGCGCTTAAAGTCATATGCTGAAATTTCAATGCCCGGAATAAGCGTTATGTTATAATCTTTCGCTGTCGGCAATGCGAGTGCATATGTTTCCGTCGTATCATGGTCGACAAATGACATCACTTTAATGCCCAACTGACTTGCCTGTTTCAAAATGTCTTCAATCGTATCTTTCCCGTCTGAAATATGACTATGCACATGTAGATCAATCATTAACCGCCACTCCTTTTAACGTCGCCATATCCAGCACCTCATCACATAATCCATCCATAAATTCCAGGTCATGAAATATACCGATTAACGTCGTACCGTTCTCCTTCAATCGTTCAATCGCTTCCCTCACCTTTAATTTCGACGCATGATCTAACGATGCTGTCGGTTCATCTAACAATAAAAGCGTTGGTGCTTTAACGACTGCTCTGGCAATATTAAGTCTTAATTTCTCACCGCCACTCATCGTGTTCGGATAGTTATCAAATAGTGTTTCATCAATACCAAAATGATGTAACGTCTTGATTGCTTCTGCCTTCGCAGTTTCGTAATCGATCCCCATTTCAAGTTGTGCATTGATGACAATATCTAATACACTCGTTCTCGGCATCACTTGCAAAAATTGTGACACATAACCGATATCATGTTTTCGAATATGCATCATTGTACGCTCATCACAAGTCGCTAAATCGACAGTTCCTAACGCCTTAGATTCAAATAGAATTTCACCTGCTGACGGCGTATACGTACGGTAAATACATTTGAGTATCGTCGACTTCCCACTACCACTTTTACCGATAATACCAAGAAACTTACCCGCTTCAACATGAAAATGAATATCGTGAATACCTGCAATTTGTTTATTCAGATGGTGAATTTGAAATGATTTGCTTAAATGATTAACGCTGAGCATAACGGGCACCTCGGTAATGATATTGATTGACGATTTTACCATCGATCATTGCGGTAGTAACAACCGGATATTGATCTTCCAGTCGTTCAATGATAATAATATCTGCAATTTTCCCTTGTTTAATTGAACCGAACTGATGATCAATGTTAACCGCTTCGGCCGGATTTAAAGTGACGAGCTGGAACATTTTGTGTAAATCATATCCGTATTGTTCGTGCAATTTAAAGACCGCATGCACTAACGCTGACGGATAGTAGTCCGAACACAACACAGTAATCGCATCTTCTCCGATGGCTTCTGCCGCTGATAAATTACCTGAGTGAGATCCACCAAGCATAACGTTCGGTGCACCAGCGACTGTGTGTAATCCTTCCTGACGCGCTTTTTTCGCAACGTCTAACGTAATCGGAAACTCAGAAATTGTCGTGCCTAATGATTTGGCGAAATCAATCTTTTCAATAGATTCATCATCATGACTCGCGATGGCAATGCCTTTATCTGTCGCGATTTGTGCTAAACGTTGCATATCGTCAAAGGTAATATGCGGGCGTGATTGATATTCCGTAATTAACGCATCGATTTCATCATCGTTTAAATCCTGATACCCTTTTATAGTGCGTCGATATTTCTCAATATCACGGTATTGACCTTGACCCGGCGTATGATCCATAAAGCTTAATAAATGAATTCTATCTGCTAACAGATGTTCTTCTAACATCGCAAGCTGTTCAACCGAATCAACTTCAAAACGTGCATGCATACGATGGCGCATTAAATGCTTTTCTGAATATGTGTTATCAATTTCACGGATTAATTTATCGACATTTTGCGGCTGACGAATCGGCTTATGACCGAATGCATCCTGTTTATAAATTGATAACGAATGATACATCGTCGTAATACCATGACTGAGTAATATACGCTCAGATTCACGAATACCAATATTAAAGTCCATTAATGCTGTCGGACGGGGAGCGATAATCCCTTCAATATAATCCGCATGAATATCGATGATTCCTGGTGCCACATACCCTCCGTTTGCATCGATAATTTCATAGTCATCACTAGCGACAACGTCTGATGCCGGAATCACTTGTTCAATCTTATTGTCTTTTATATAAAGTGCGTGGTCATGTAATAAGGTATCTTCTGCAACAATAATCCCATTCGTAATAATATACATTTACATCCTCCTATAATAGTGAATACACGAGTTGTTGTGTGTATTCGTGTTGTGGATCTTCTAATATCGCATCGGTTAAGCCACTTTCTATCACGCGACCATTCAGCATCACAAACGCTCGATCACTTAACATGCGAATGACCGCTAAATCATGACTGACAACAATCATGCTAATACCAAAGGTGCGCTGCAATACTTTAATTAAATCGAGTACATCCGCCTGTACTGATAAATCTAACCCCGTCGTAATTTCATCTAACAATAGTAATGGTGGATTGTTCGATAATGCCTTTGCAATTTGAACACGTTGCTGCATCCCACCTGAGAAATTTTTAGGTGATTCTTTCGCACGTCGGACTGGAATGTTAACTTTTTGCAGTAAATCATAACCTATATTACGCATCTTCTCGACGTTCATTTCTCCGCTGTCGATTAATTTCTCTGCAATGTTTGTAATGCTGGCAAAGTCCATGTTCAATCCTAATACAGGGTTTTGATACACCATGCCGAGCTGCGTGTTACGGATGGCACGTTTCTTTATCGATGGTAAAGTTAATAAATTATCACTTGAATATGACGGGATATAATATTCTCCTGACGTCGGCGTTTCATCAAAGTACAAACTTTTCATTAACGTACTTTTACCGCTGCCTGATTCGCCCACGATGCCGATAATTTCACCAGGATATAAATCAAATGACACGTCATTTAATGCATACACTGTATGACATTCCGGACAAATATTCTTCTCCAGATGAACGCCACCTTGACAATGTGAACATCCATCGCCGTATTGCTTAAATAAGTGCTTTACTGAAATTACAGGTGTTTCATTCATGCATCGCACCTCCGTTATTCATCGCCTGCAACATGTAACTTGTATCATTCGTTAAATAATACGTTTCACCTGTCACTTCGTCTTTTAATTCATCCATATATACGTTCGTTAAGCCAGATTTACGACACACTTTATTTGAGAAATCTTCAACTTCAAATGGATAATCTTCAAAGTGAAGACTTTCAACTTTCGTAAACGGTGGTACAGCATAAATCTTCTTTTCTCGACCTGCTCCGAGTAAGATGAGCGCTTCACTCATGTGCATCTTCTCATTATCAAATCGTGGGATTGGGCTCGGTGCCATCACATAACGATCATTCACCGTTACAGGGTAATCGGCATCAAGTGTGATATGGTTGTATTTCATAATTTGTTCGAACAGTCGAATATAGGCTCCGGAGTATGCCTGATCAGCGTGTAGTAATTTCGTTCGCTCTTCACTTGGCTCAATCATTCTTAACGGTTCAGGAATCGGCACTTGTAATACTAGCACTTGTTTGTCCTGTAATTTCACTTCAGGAATACGGTGGCGCGACTGAATGATTGTCGCTTCAGCCGTATTGATCGTTTCCTGCACACCTGTCGTCCCTACGACGAGTTTCTTAATGTTTACCGCGTTGACTGATTCGTCATTCCCCTGATCAATGACTTTCAATACGTCATTACGCTCGATGATAGACAATGTAATCTGGATACCACCCGTCCCCCAGCCACGTGCTATCGGTAATTCACGGGAAGCAAATGGTACTTGATAGCCTGGTATCGCGATTGCCTTTAAGATTGTGCGTCTAATTTCTTTCTTTGAATGTTCATCAAAGAATGCAAAGTGTCCCTCATAATGCATCGTTGTTCTCCTTCATCGTTTGACGTATACGGTCAAGCATCGATTGAAATGTGACGTAATGTGGCAGCTTCAAATGTGAAATGAAACCGGTCGATTCAACAGAATCAATATGAAGCAGTACAAATTCATCATCAGAAGTTGGTACATCAAAGTCCGGTTGATTTAAACTATGATCTAATATACTCATAGCAATTGTCTTCGTTTCATTTTGACCGAACGTAATACCGTAGCCGAGTTCAATCGTCATTTCATCGTGTTGTTCTTTCTGTTGTGATGGTTTATGTGAAGAATAGAAGCTCTCAACTTCTGTTAATTCAATATCCCCAATAAAATAACTGTCATCAGGGTTCTCTTCGTTCAGTACATATACCGGTTGCTCACCGACACGGAGTTCACCTATATTCGGGTGTGTTGAAAAGCCATAACCACGAATTTCTGCATAACCGAGTGCAGTGACTGCACCAGTTTGACCACGTGTTAATGACTGGAGAATTTGTGAGCGTGTTGCCGGGAACGTGATGGCTTTCTTCGTAATATCATCAGGTTGCGTGTTATTGATAGGCAACGCGTCATATAATCCAACAGAAGCTAAATAATCAATGACTTTCGGAAGTTGCGATAAATCGGCTGGAGTGTCTTCATTCATTAGCTTATTTTCTCGAGCTATTGGATTTACTTTCTCGTCTACTAAAGAAAAGTCTAACAATCGATGCGTAAAATCTGGTGAGGCACCAAGAATTTGTCCACCCGGAATATCTTTAAAACTTGCTGAAACACGACGTTCTACAAACATTGTTCTAGTATCCACTGTATTTGAATAATATAAACGTGGAAGTGTTGAACGATGGGCACGTAATAGAAAGACCGCTTCCTCCATATTGCCTTCAGATTGTTTGATTGCAAGTGCCGCTAAATCTCTATCGTAAAGTGATGCTTCAGACATAATTTGATTAATCATTTGTCGCATTGAAGCTTTAATGACTTGTATATCGGCAACGAGTGCTGAAGCAACTCTACGTTCATGTAATAACTGAATAGATGCTTCTATTGCTTCTGTGCCGCCTTTTACAGCAACGTAACCCATATTATTCAACCTCCTTAACGACTGTCGTACGTGGAATACACATCACTTGCGTATCGGTTACGAATATTAATTCAACACCGAGCGGGAACGACTGGCATAGTTGATGACGTACAGATAATAGTTCCTTTACACCTGGCAACGTAACATTTGTATGTGTTTGAATACCAGGACCCGTTAATTGATAAACATCACCTGACGTGAAATCATCAAGTTGAATAATCCATGTTGCACTCTGTTCCGGATCAGCATAAGTGCCGCAACGACTTGCGGTTAACCGTTCAGTATACTCAATTTCATGTTGTTTCATAATGATATAATCCGCTTCACCAATTGATGTATGACGGCAATTCATCAACATCTTTATTTCATCAATATCACCTTGCTGGCCATCCAGTAAATGAAACGTAACTTCATTATCGAGTAACGTCTGTAGTAACAAATACATTGTATTATGATAAGTCGTTTGATGCGCGATACCATCTACCGCATTGATTACACCCGGTTTACTTAATGCATCCATTACTTGTCTAAACATACGTGTCATTTCATGTACATACATTGTCATCCCTCACACATCCATCGTTTCAAAATCAACTTTAGTCTTCATAATTTCAGCTGTCTTATGTTTGATAACATCTTGTTCAGTCAATTCTAATCGCGCACACAGTTCATTTAATTCGTCTAAATAAATGCCCGCTTGATAACAACCATCAATAAACGCTAATGCTTCTGAAAGTTCATGACTACCATGTACAATACCAAGCCCTAACTTTCCATTGACGCGCATTTTCGTTTCACTAATCGTTACTTCACCCATATAGAATAAACTCTGTTGTGCAGTTTCTCGTACTTTCAGCATGACAACACCATCTGTCGGTTGAGAAACCATTTCGACATTTACCTGATCGCGAAACTTCTTGTAGAAATCAATCGCATCTTGATTACCGTAACGAATCAATAGTTCTGACCATCTTTTTCTGTTTAACATTATCATCCTCTCCTCATTAGCAATACTATCTTGTTGCCAAGTTGCTGTGTGTAAAGTTTCTGTAAAAATTATTAATACACAATAAAAAAGAAGATATGAATCACTTCATACCTTCTTGTATAATGGACCTTCAGTTATATCACCCTAAAATCCATCAACTCACTATAAATTTAAATAAATCCGTTCTATAAACCGTCTTAAAGCTATCTAAATAATGACCAGACGTATTCATCGTCATCGCTTCTAAAATTAACAATGGTACTAATGAATGACACTTTAAATGCTCTTGTTCTGACTTTAACGGGAAGCCAACACTACACTTTGTCTCAGTAGACTGGAGCCGATGATAACCTTGTGTCTGATAAAAGTGATACAACGAAGTAATCTCCTGCCCCATCTCACCAATAGATTTGAAACGCTCACCACTTACAATTGACGCATGCATTGCAACAGGAATCCCATGAACTAAACGTAAACGCTTGACCTCATAATAAGGACCATTCCCCAGAACTGATAATTCAGATGTCACCTCATCATCACGCAGGCATCTAAAACCAATATTCTCAGTTTTAAAATCATAACCCTGTTCAAGCATCTTATCCGTAAAACTTACCGTACCAGATAACGCTAACTCAATGACTGGCAACTTATCGCGATAGAATCTACCAATCCCTTGCTTCGAATGAATATACCCCATCTCTTCCAGCTGACTTAATACCTTTCTAACATCAACACGCGTCATACCATACTGCTCTGATAGTGTATGCTCACTCTCTAACTTCTTAGAATAATATTGCCCACTAATAACATTCTGTAACAAATCATTTAATAAATCATTTCCCACTTGAGCACCTCCGTTAGTACTAGTCTCGCACAAACGATGCATCATGAACACTCAACGTATCAGATACATAACGCTCTACTTTCATATGTAAATCATATTTCTCATGGAGAACAGAAATCTCATCCATCATCGGTGACGCATGATGCTTATCAATTGCAGATTGATCTGTCCAGCTATCAATTAATAACACCGTTTCACTATCATCTACAGAATAAAAATATTCATAACGTAAGTTCCCAGCCTGCGCTCTAATACGCTCCACAATACCCGATGAAACCATCTCGCGCATAAACGCACGCGCATTACCATGCTCACCAGTATAATAAATATTGACAGTAATCATATTAACCCACCTTCAAACGATTAAATTACCAAAATCAATTCACATCTATTATAGCATGGCTTATCTATTACACTAATGATGACATTTCAATGATTATCTTTTTATATTTAGGTTATATTAAAAGTAAATAAATCCAGGAGGTCATACAATGTGGACAATGAATGATTATCCGAATAGCTGGAGGAACTTCGATGAACTAGAACGCAAGAAAGCGATTGATATCGGCAATGCAATGCTCAAGCAAGGGTATAAAGAAGAAGATTTAATTCCAATCGCAACAAAGCAAGCACAGGATTGGTATAAAGATGCAAAGGACGAAGAACTTGAAACTTTAAAGCATTAGAAGATCACATTGCACAAAAAAGATGATTCAGTAAATACAGACTTAATCGACAATGATGTCGAAGTGTATTTCGAAGACGGTGTATGGAAAGTGAAAACTAAAAATGCAAAACGTGCAACAGGAACTTTCGATACAAAGAAAGAAGCTGTTGCACGTGCAAAAGAGATTGCTGATAACAGAGATTCAAAAGTGATTGAGTATAATAAGGGTGAGTAGATTAAATTCAATTTAATACATTAATGTTTACTAGGTAATGTCAAAAAATGAAACATGATTAAGATGAACACGATGTTCACACTCAATAACGATGGTATTAAAATATCAAAACGTGCTAATAGATAGATAAGTACAAAGACGACTATATTCGCTGGTAACCATGAGAGAAACAACAAAATGATTACAATAGGCGCCGTCTTTGTATCATTGATTCTTCTTACCATCAAAGCTAGCATGGCCAATCCATAAGGTATTTGGGTCAAAATAAAAGCAATCAACCAGGCCATTATTCCATCCGTTAATGGCTTCATCTTATATTTTACATCTGTATATCCTGGTAGACTGTCTGAATACCACACCGTGAAATAAAAGATAGTCGATCTTAAAATCATCAATATAACATAGATTAATATAAACACAAACAACTGTTTCAAGAAAGTTCTACGAGATATTTGGCCTTTGAAAGAAAAGATATTTTTAAGTGTTGTTCTCACAATTGCCTCCGATTAACAGTGAGTTATTTATTTTAATTATAGCGGCATTGAATGAACACATGCCACGCTTATGAGCAATATTAAATTGGGATGTTTATAGAAGAACTTGCGAATTATAAATAATAGATTTTTGTTTACACTTCCTAGAATATTAAAAAACTGAGAACCAGAGCATATCTCCCCTTTCTCTCAGTTTTTTTAAACGCCTTTTTATCTTATTTATATTCCTTCGCCACTTTAACAAACATTTCAAACCCTATACTAAACCCATCCTCGTTTAATCCAAATTTAGGATGGTGATGTGGATAATCAAAGTCTTCACTACCAGTTCCTATGAATATATACACACATGGTGCTACTTTGTTGTAGGCACTAAAGTCTTCTCCACCGAGCATTGGTGGTTCTGTTATGATATTATCGTAATCTCTTTTAGCAATATCCATAATAAATTGTGTATGCTCTGGATCATTATAGACTGCATCATATCCAATTGTATAATCAATCGTGTATGTAGCATCATTCGCAAGGGTTAGATATTCTAATAGTCTTTCAATATTCTCTTTTACAAATTGTCTATTCTCCTCAGTCGTCGTTCTTACTGATCCTCCAAGAAGAACTTTATCTGGTATGACATTTTCAGCACCTGTTGTTCCCGCCTGGAATACTGTATTAGAGACAACCACCGGGTCAAATGGATCTAATCTACGCGAAACGAGTGTCTGTAATTGCGTAACAAACTGACTTCCTATAACTACGGGATCAATACTTCTATGGGGCTGACTTGCATGTCCACCTTTTCCTTGAATCGTGATAGCATAAACATCCGAATTCGCACTTGCCGGTCCTGCTTTAATATCAATATGTCCCAATGGTAATGTTGCCCAAAGATGATGTCCATAAATAAAGTCAAAGTCTTTAAAGTAACCTGTTTCCACAAGTTCTCTTGCTCCGCCAGGTATCAGTTCTTCTGCATGCTGAAAGATACAGTGAATCTCATGATCTAATTCATCTATATGATCATTGAAATAAAATGCTGCGCCTAATAACAGCGCCGTATGTCCATCATGACCACAGGCATGCATCCATCCGTCTCTCTCTGATACAAAATCAATATCCGTTCTTTCTTCCTTGACAGGCAGTGCATCTATATCTGCACGTAATCCAATCTTTTTCTTACCGCCTTTATTGAATACCGCTACTGTACCCGTTTCAGTGAGTTCAATCACTTCACAATGCTCTAATTGATTTAAGTGTTCTCTAATATATTGTGCAGTTTCATATTCCTTAAATGCAGGTTCAGGATATTGATGTAGATAACGTCTTATCTTAATAATCTTGTCTTTATACTCATTATAATCACACATCCTACTTACCTCCTAAATGAATAGGACTACCAGGACCTACTGGAATACCTAAATAGAACCAAACTAAAAGTAATAACGTCCAGAAGATACCAAAAGCAATAGAGTAAGGCATAAGTGCTGCAATCATTGTACCGAGACCAATATTTTTATCATACTTTTGTGCATAAGACAGTAATAATGGTAAATAAGGCATCATTGGCGTGATTGGATTCGTAATAGAATCTCCTACACGATAAATGACTTGCGTAAACGCTGGATGAATCCCTAAAAGCATGAGCATCGGTACTAAAATAGGCGCTAGAATAGCCCATTTCGCTGAAGCACTTCCAATTAACATATTAATGAATGCTGATAAGATGAGTACACCTAAAATTAACACGACACCATTTTGCCCCTTTAATAGAGCCGCACCTTTAATCGCCACTATCGTACCTAAATTACTCCAAGTGAAAAAGGCTAACATCTGAGCTGCAAAGAAAACAATAACGATAAAACCACCCATAGAACTCATCGATTCAGCCAGCATCTCAGAGAACTTACGTGTCGAACGCATTGTTCCGGCCATATAACCATAGATTAATCCTGGTACTAAGAATAACAATGTAATAATGGGTACAATCCCGTTCATTAACGGAGAATCATCAATTAACGATCCTGTCTTAGCATTTCTTAGTAGCGCATGCTCTGGTACAGTAAGTAATATGAGTAATCCCATCAATAACAAGATACTAATATTCGCCCAAATCATCGCCTTACGTTCCTTTGGCGCAACATGCTCATTTGTTTCATCATTCGTGTATGTACCCTCATACTTTCCAAATCTCGGAATAACAATCTTACTTGTCACAAACCATGCAACGACAAGTAATAAAAACGTAGAAGCACATAAGAAATAATAGTTCATCGCCGCATTAACTTTAACACTACCATCAATTAACTTCGTCGCTGGTTCTGTGAATGATACTGCTAACGCATCTGTCATACCAATGACTAAACTCGCTGAGAATCCTCCTAGTGCTGCAGCATAAGCCATCGCAAGACCTGCAATCGGGTGATAACCTAGACGAATAAATACCATCGCAGCAATCGGGGGTAATACAATTGTCGCCGCATCTCCAGCTGCATTCCCTATAATACCAACAAAGATAATAATTGGAATGATAATCTTCTTCGGTGTCTTCTCAATCGTATATTTCATTAATGTTTCGAAATAACCGGTCTTTTCAGCAATACCGACACCAATCATTACAACAAGTACAAGCCCGAGTGGCGGGAATGCTGCAAAGTTTGGCACCGCTTCAGATATAATCTTTGCTATACCTTAAGGTGTCAGTAAATTGATTGCTTTAACTACTTTACCATCGGCAGGATTCTTTGCTTGTACTCCAAATAGACTTGCAATCCATGAAGTAATAAGTATTAAGCCACACAATGAAATAAAGATCACGACTGGATCTGGTAGCTTATTACCTGCACGTTCAATACCGTCCAGGAACTTATCCATAAACCCCTTTTTCTTTACGTTTTCATTCATTACATCTCCCCTTGTTTAATTAAGTGAAAATTCTGTTAAATAAATTTATAATACTATACTATCGATACTGTCTGGAGAATACAAATAATTATGTAAAGAAATATAAGGTAATATATACATTTTAATAGATTCAAATTAAAATAAGCTCATTCTCCAATTTAGAAAATGAGCTTACATTTATTGATTTAATTGTACTTTTACGCGTTCATCTTTCTTATGAAATTGCTGCTGAAGCATTATTTCAGAATAGGACAATTGAAAAGCAGTAAATAAAAATTTATTATAACGAATGACGTAACGCTTATAATCTTCATAATATGGATTTGATTTTGGACCGTTGGCTAACTTTTGTTTTGCATCTTTCGATAGTACAAACTTACTGTAATCTATTTTACCTGGTAAAGACTTAATAATTTTTATACCGGAATCATTTAAAGGAATCACATAGTTTCCTTTCAACACAAGATAATCATAACCATGTCATTGTTTACGTTCAACAACAGTTACTTTTTTACCTTTAGGTAAAGTGATCATTTTATCGCTTAACCTATTACCCGATAAAGCTTTTGTAGTTTTAGTAAGTACCGCTTCATAAGTTCTTGCACCGATTTTTAAATCACTTGGTTTCAAGGTAGCAGCATCAACATCATGAACTGTAATACCACTAATAACAAATGAACTAATTGCTAATACAGAAACGAATTTTTTCATCATAAACATCTCATATATTTTTTATTTACCTTCTTCTTTTACCATTTTTCCATTTACAATTTTATAAGTACCTTGAATTTCTAAATCTTGATTTCGGTATCAGATTTAGATTTTCCGTTTTCAAATAATCGTACCATTTGAAGTTTAAATTCTGGTGTAAATGTTCTTCTAGTTCTAGCCATAAATAAATCGTATAAAAAAGGAATGGATTTCTCCATTCCAAAAAAGTCTAACTTTTGGGGTTCACTTCAGTATTTATTAACAAACTTGTGCTTTTCACTTAAAATATTTATTTATATAATTCCTCTAAAAACAATGCACATGCACCTAGAGATGCTGCATTCTGTTTAAATGTGGAAACCTCAATTAATGTTTCTCCTACTTGAGATATCATTTCACTTCTATGAATAATCTCTTTTACTTTAGGCAGGAAGTATTCATTGGCATTTGAAATCCCGCCTGACAATATAATTTTGTCAGGATTTATTAAATGAATTAGATTTGTTATACCTATACCTAATACTAATCCAACTTCTTCAAATATTTGTTTTGCTTCTTTATTACCTTTGTCTGCAAGTTGTCTTAATTGTTTAGCAGACTCCTTTTCTTCAATTAGTTTTTTGGCTTTTGCTTTTTTTTCTATTGCCATTCCAGATATAAGTGTTTCTATACAACCATAATTTCCACAATCACACTTTATTCCTTCGTGGATATTAACAATCATATGTCCAAACTCTCCAGCTAGGCCTTGGCTTCCTCTAATCAATTTGCCATCCATAATAACACCAGATCCTACACCAGATCCTAAATTAATCAATACAAGATTTTGAAATGATTCATTACCATTAAACCAAACTTCACCTAGTACCATCGAACGAACATCATTTTCAACTTTTACTTTAACTTCGTATTTATCCTCTAAGATTTCTTTTAAAGGAATGTTTTTTAAGTTCAAATTAGGTGCAAATATTGCAACTCCATCTTCTGAATTAACAATACCATGCATTGCAATTCCAATACCTAAAACTTTATTTTTTTTAGAATAAGTAAATAATGTATCGATTATTTGCATCATACATTCTAAAAATTTTGTATTATCGATTGGCCTTGGTAATGTTATTTCTTCTTCAAATAGTATTTTACCATTCAAATCAGTAATAATTCCTAATACACGTTGTGATGATACGTCTAAACCAAAAATATGATGTCCACTATGATTTATCTTTAATAATTTCGGTTTACGCCCTCCTTGTGAGGCACCTAATTCTTCCGTTTCCATTACTAAATTTGATTCAATGAGCTCTTTAACGATTGCACTTACTGTAGGCGGTGTTAGAGATGTATCTTTTGCGATTTGAGCACGAGAAGTTACATCACATTGCCTAATATTATTAAGTATGAGGGATTTATTTGTTGATTTCATTTGTTTAAATGTTCCTCTATTCACTATTCTCCCCCTTAATTAATTATTTTATAGATTGTTTTAGAATAAAATTTTTCATCTTTCTTTAAAATTATATTCCCAAAATTACAATGGTTAATAGCATCAGGCAGCATTTGTGTTTCGAGTGTCACACCACCATATTGTACAAATTGAATTTTATCTTGTGTCGTATAATCTAGCATATTAGATGTGTACACCACAACACATTCTCTATCAGTAACCACTTCTACTTTAATGTTATTTAATTCATTTTCTAAAGTAAAGGTTTTTTCTTTTTTCTTTTCTAGGATGAATGGATGATCATAACCATTTACTAGTTTGTTATCTTGATCTTGATTATTGATGCCATTTGATAAAGAATTTTTATTTTTAAAATTGAAATTGTCACTTGTTTTTATCTTTCCTGTTGGAATCAATTGTTCATTTATTTCAGCAAACTCATTATGATTCAAAGTAAGATAATGATTATCAATTTTCTTAGTATAGTCTTGATTCAAATTAAAATAAACATGGTTGGTAGGATTGAACAAAGTATCTTTAGAAGATATTGCAAAATATTCAATCGTCCATGTATTGTCATTTGTTATTGTATGATGAACTTCAAATTGAATATCTCCAGGATAATGATCATCGGCTTCATATATATTTATGTTAAATTTTAATGTAATTGCATTCTCACGATGTATAATTTCTGTACTCCAGATTTTCTTGTCTATTGCATTTGTTCCACCATGTAAATGATTATTTCCATCATTACATTCAAGTTGATATGATTGATCATTAAGAACAAATTTACCTTTATCTATCCTACCAGCTACACGACCAACGGTTGCTCCAAAATAACCACCACTATTAATATAATCCTTTGCAGTATTAACAGATAGAATTATATTTGATTCTACATCCAATTTATTCGTTAATATTTTATGTACACGTGCACCAAAGTCAATAAAACTAAATATCATATTATCCGTTTCAATAATATATTCAGTTATTTTATTACCATGTAATTCATCAAATTTTTTCTCAGTTATATTCATCATTACACCTACTTAATTCTCATTTCAGTTTCTTTATCAAGGAAATGAAGTTTATTAATATCTAAGGCTAATTCGAAATATCCAAATTAAAGTCCTGTACTGCTTGGTACCCATCTTCATAAATCTTAAAAACATTTTCAAATTTAATGTTTGTCATTTTATTCACTCCTATTGATAATTTTTAGCTTTAGTTATATACTTAATTAAATTAATTAATTAAGTTTAATATAACATCTTTTTGAAAGAAATACAAAATAAATTTATAAGGAGAATATTGATATGACGGAAAATGTAATCGCTTTACTAAAATCTAGTTTTAATGATTTATTCAATGAGCAACCCGAGTTTTATTATTTTTCACCAGGTCGCATAAATTTAATTGGGGAACATTTAGATTATAACGGTGGACATGTTTTTCCAGCTGCTATTTCATTTGGAACTTATGCTGCTGTCTCAATTACTGATCATCCTATATTTAATTTCTACTCTCTTAATTTTAAAGAAGAACCAATTCATAGTATTCCAAATGAAGATTTAATATTTGATAAAAAACATAGTTGGACTAATTATGCTAAAGGTGTAATTAAATATATTGAGGAACAAACAAATACAACATTACCTAAAGGTTTAAATATTTGTGTTTATGGTAATATCCAAAATGGTGCCGGACTCTCTTCTTCCGCTTCATTAGAATTATTAATAGGTTATATCATTAATGATATATTCTCATTAAATCTTTCACAGCTCGATTTAATTAAAATTGGTCAACGTGTTGAAAATGAGTTTATTGGATTAAACAGCGGCATTATGGATCAATTTGCGATTGGTATGGGAAAAGAAAGCCATGCTATTTTATTAAATTGTAATGATTTGAGTTATGAATATGCTCCACTTCATTTAAAAAACTATTCACTTGTAATTATTAATAGTAATAAACGTCGTGAGCTATCAGATTCGAAATATAATGAACGTCGTGCAGAATGTGAATTGGCTTTACAAAAATTACAAACAAAACTTAATATCCAACATTTATGTGATTTAGATGTAAATACTTATGAACAAAATAAAAATCTCATTACAGATATAAATGCACAAAAACGTGCAAAACACGTAGTATATGAAAATACACGTACATTAGAAGCATTAAATGCATTACAAAATAATGATTTAACAGTTTTCGGAAAACTCATGAATGATAGTCACATTTCATTAAAAGAAGATTATGACGTAACAGGAAAAGAACTTGATACTATTTTTGAAAGTGCTATAGAACTTGACTATGTCTTAGGTTCAAGAATGACTGGCGCTGGATTTGGTGGTTGTGCAATTGCGCTTGTTCAATCTGATAAAATTAAAGACTTTAAAAATCATGTACACGCACAATATATGAAAGTTATTGGATATGAACCGGAATTTTATGAAGTAAATATTAGTGATGGTCCAAAAAAATTAAAGGAGTATAGATAATATGAAAATATTAGTATTAGGTGGCGCAGGTTATATCGGATCTCATGCAGTTTATAAATTAATCGAAAATAAATATGAAGTTGTTGTCGTTGATAATTTAATTACAGGACATAAGGCAGCAATTCACCCCGATGCATCATTTTATGAAGGTGACATACGCGATAAACTTTTCTTAAAATCAGTGTTTGAAAAAGAAAATATTAAAGGTGTTTTACACTTTGCAGCTTTCTCACTAGTTGGGGAATCTGTGAGTAATCCAATGAAATATTTCAACAATAATGTTTATGGTGCTCAAGTATTATTAGAACTTATGAATGAATACGATGTTAATTTTATTGTATTCAGTTCAACGGCAGCTACTTATGGAGAACCTAAAAATATTCCAATCACAGAAGAAGAACCAACTAGCCCTACTAATCCATATGGTGAATCAAAATTAATAATGGAGAAAATGATGAAGTGGAATGCAAATGCAACGGATTTAAACTTTGTAGCATTAAGATATTTTAACGTTGCAGGTGCTAAAGAATCAGGTGTTATTGGAGAAGATCACTCACCTGAAACACATTTGATTCCTATTGTTCTTGAAGCCGCCTTAGGTCAAAGACCACATGTGACAATCTTTGGTGATGATTATAAAACTCCTGATGGAACTTGTATTCGCGACTACATTCATGTCGAAGATTTAGTAGATGCACATATACTAGCACTAGAGTATTTATTTAATGGTGGTAAAAGTGATGTATTTAATTTAGGTAGCAGCCAAGGCTTCTCAGTTAAAGAAATCGTTGATTCCGTTGAGAAAGTCACAGGTATTGAGATTAATAAAGTGATAGGAGAACGTCGCGCTGGAGATCCAAGTACGCTTATTGCAAGTGCTGATAAAGCTAAGAATATTTTGAAATGGAATCCAACACGTACGCAAATTGACAAAATAATTACAGATGCATGGAACTGGCACTCAAATAATCCAAAAGGATGGGATGATAAATAATGATAGAACAACATATCAACACACTCATTCAATTAGTATCAAAAGAACTCAACTTAGACAAACGCAACTTCATCTATTATAAAAATAAAATAGCAGGCATTTGTAATATCAATCCAATAGGAATATCAAATACTTTATCTAATCAAAGTATCCCCGAAACAATTGATTCAATAATAGAACAACTTGTAAATGAAAATATCATTGAAAATCTATTTGATATTAAAGAAATGAAAGCTGCTGAAATTATGGATGTATTTATAGGGTTACCCACAGAAATAGAAAATACATTCTATACACTAAAAAAAGAAAATCCTTTAAAAGCTACAGACTATTTTTATCATTTAAGTCAAGTGAGTAATTATATTCAAACAAATCGTATTAAAAATAATATTCATTATAAATCATCAACAAAATACGGTGATTTAGACATAACAATTAACTTATCTAAACCAGAAAAAGATCCAAAAGAAATAAAAAGGCTTAAAGAATTAGCTGAAACTAGTACAGTAGTTACTGATTATCCGAAATGCATGTTATGTATTGAGAACGAAGGATTTTATGGAAGAATGAACTATCCAGCAAGAAGTAATCATCGCATTATTGAGTTGTCATTGAATAATGAATCTTGGTTTTTCCAATATTCTCCATATTCATACTACAACGAACATGCAATAGTTCTTTCCAAGTCACATACGCCAATGCAGATCAATAAAGATACATTTACGCGACTTATCGAATTTGTAGAGCAATTTCCTCATTATTTTATCGGTTCGAATGCAGACTTGCCTATTGTAGGAGGATCAATGCTAACACACGATCATTACCAGGCAGGACATTTCGAATTTGCCATGGATAAAGCAAAAGATATTTATTGTTTTAAATTAGAAAGTTATCCTGAAGTTCAATTTAGTATCATTGAATGGCCTCTATCCGTTATACGTTTAAAAGGCCAAGATAAAACATCAATTATTGAAGCTGCAAATCATATTTTAAATACTTGGAAAACTTATAGCGACGAGGATAATAATATTATCGCACATACAGATCAACCACATAATACGATTACACCGATTGCACGTATTAGAAATAATCAATTTGAATTAGATTTAGTTCTTAGAAACAATCGAACATCAGATGAATTTCCAATGGGAATATTCCATCCTCATGAAGAACATCATCATATAAAGAAAGAAAACATTGGTCTCATTGAAGTTATGGGATTAGCAGTATTACCTGCACGTTTAAAACAAGATATTCAGGATATTAAAGCACACTTGAAGAACAATGCATTACCTTATAATCCTATTCATCAAGAGTGGGTATCAACTTTCGATATAAAAGATGAAGACATCAATCAATATGTTGACAGAGCATTAGGCCATAAATTTGCTGAGATACTTCAGGATGCAGGTGTCTTTAAACATTTAGATGAATTTAAAAGATTCTTGTTACAACTTTAATACACAAAAAAGTGATGGCAAAGCCATCACT
>NZ_JAOTIS010000019.1 GCF_025628935.1 Macrococcus capreoli | reverse complement strand
CATCTCAATTCAATTGTTATTATTTAATCGAAGAACCTACTTCTTCTTGCCATTTTTGTGGTAATTCTTTTAAAGCTGCATCCCATGCTTTTGAATCTTTTACTGGTGTTACATTTTTGTACATATCATCAGGTAATAATTTCTTTTTCGCTTCATCAGAAATTTTTGCATCTTTACGGATTGGACGTGCATAACCTTTAGCTAAGTTATCTTGTCCTTCATCAGAAAGAATGAATTCACGCGCTAAAGCTGCTGCATGTGGGTTTTTCGCATTTTTATTAATTACTGTTGCATAACCACTCATAACTGATTTGTCAGATGGAATCGTTACTTCGAAACGATTTTTATCAACTTGATCACGGTAGTTTAATGCGTTGAAATCCCATAATAACATCACTTGGTGTTCACCTTTTTCGATAGAAGCAATATCAGGATCTGTTGTAATTAAACGGCCTTCCTTCGCTAATTTCTTGAAGAAATCAATACCCGGTTGTAAATTCTTTTCGTCACCACCAAATGCATATGCTGCTGCTAATACTGCAAATTGTGCCTGGTTCGCTTTTTCTACGTCACCGATTGATACTTTAAAGTCACCATTTTTAATATCTTCCCAAGTTTTAGGGGCATTCTTTACTGCTTTCTTGTCAGTCATAAATGACATCGTACCTGTATAGCCGATAACCCATTTACCATCTTTATCTTTTGCCCAGTCTGGAATTTCATCAAAGTAAGACGTCTTGTAACCTAATACTAAGTCTTTCTCTACTGCTAATGGTCCAAATGCAACACCAACGTCACCGATATCGCCCGTAGCATTTTTCTTTTCACTTTCAAACTTTGCTAATTCTTCTGCTGAAGACATATCTGTATCTTTATGTTTAATACCGTATTTCTTATTAATATCTGCCCAAGTTTCTTTCCAGTTCGCCCAAGTATCTGGCATACCTAACGAGTTAACTTGTCCTTCTTTTTTCGCTGCTTTCGTTAAATCTTCAATCTTCATACTGCTTAAATCAGAAGTTTTGCTGCTTGTTTCGTTACTGTTGCCACATGCGCCAAGAAGAACCGTTGCTGCCATTGCAGGAATTAATAATTTTTTAAACACGTTAATTGCTCCTTTAAATTGATAAGATGTTTAATACTCTTTCAATATATCAGCAAATTGTAAATTTAACGTTAAACAAAAGTAAAACAAACATTAATTTATGTAAATCAAATGTAAAACAAAAATAACAACAAAAAAATGCCGTGTAATCGGCATTTTCTTTGCTTTACAAACATTTAATTGTTTGAACAAAAATATTATTATTTCTCTGCATCCACAATGATTTGATTGAATGATTTTGTATCCGCAATTTTAAACGCACGTACTTTGCCAGCTTTCGTTTGATCCGTCAGCAAATAACTTTGCGCACTTTGTTGCATCATCATCTTGGAAACTTCTGTTTCCTCTAAATCATATTCCGTGACAACGTCGTCAGTATACCCACCGCATGAAATAAAGGCTTTATCAAAGTAGCATTCCGATAAGAACTTTAACGTGACTGCACCTTTTACTGTGTTTTGTTGATAATAAGAATTGCCGGGTGCCATAATCAGCTCCCCTTCAACTCTTCCTGTTTCTAACGCTTCGTTAAATTTAAGCGCAAACGTAAGAGACGTTGTCACTACTTTCAATCCTTTAATACCATAAAGAAATTCAGGAATATGCACTGTCGTCGTTCCACCATCAACAACAATCATATCATTAGACTCGATTAATCGCGCTGCCTGTTGCGCAACACGACGCTTCTCATCTTCATGTAACGCAAGTTTACGATGGTAATACAGTTCTTTACTATTACTTTGAAATGGAATCGCCGCCCCGTGGATACGAGAAATGCGTTTCTCTTCCTCAAGCTCTGATAAATCACGACGAATGGTTTCTTTCGTAACTTTAAGTAATGCTGATAAATCATTGACCGATATTTTACCGGACTGTTCAACTAAATGAACAATTTTATTTAATCGATGATCTTTCAATCGATAACCTCCTATTCAACGACAACTGAATTAATATGATTACCTTCAATAGTAATTAATCGTCCCCCTCTACGCAAGTGTCCATACGTATTGAAACCTGTTACGCGGCCGTAGTTAAGTTGAATACCATGGTATAGTGCCTGGAAATCATTATCATGATCATGCCCACAATAAATCGCTTTAATCGACGTATCATTTAATAATAATTGGCTGAAGAGCCCTGTGTTTAATTTCGGACAGCAAATCGATTCATCTTGATGACCTTCTGCAAGACCAAGTGCTTTCGCATCCTCATATTCTGGAATTGGAATATGAATGAACAGTTGTCCGACACCGTTAAAGTCTTTGTCTGCTGCAATTAACCAGTCAATCTGTTCATGCGTAATATAATCGTATTCACCAACTTTTAATGCATCGTAATCACCGGTATCGATAAAGTATAAACGATGTTGCACATCATCTACGGTCATATCGACATAATAACTCATTCGCTCTCCATGCATAATAGACGCTGACATGTCAGTGAAATGCGATAAACTGCGAATGACATCATATAACTTACTACGAGCAAAGTCACTCTCACTATCGTGATTACCTAACGTTACACCAAAAGGAATATTGAAATTATTAATGAAACATAAGACATCTTGAAATACAGTAAAGCTATTCGGCGTTAAACTCCATATCACATCCCCTGTTATCGCAATGAAATCAGGTTCATGCGTATCGATTAATCGTTTGATTAATGCTTTCGTAACGTTATCAATATCGTTTGACTCTGGTAATAACGCGCCGAAATGTAAATCCGTAAGCTGTAAAATTTTATACATCATAAAAACCCTCTCTTTTTGTTTTATGTCTGAATTGTATAATTCAAACATTAAGCAAAAATAAAGAAGGTGTGTAGAGTTTGTAAAATCGAAAATGCACACAACATATCATTTATCAAAATATTGTCATAAACATTAGCCATTAATACATAATAATCATGATACAATGGCTCAATCGTAAATTGTATCAATTGAAGGAGCATGTAATATGAAGAGATATTTATATGAAATAGAAAAGCAGTTCCATTTCTCAAGCAGTCATGTACTGAATGGCCTTCCTGAAGGCCATCCATGTGGTAGATTACATGGGCATAATTATATTGCAGTATTTGTGTTAGGAGCAGATGTGCTGAATGATTACGGCTTTGTCGTGGATTATCGTGCATTAGATAGCATTAAACGCTATATAGACGACACTTTAGATCACCGCCATTTAAATGACGTCTTATCCTTTCAGCCAACCGCTGAGAATTTAGCACATTATTTATATACGACTGCAAAATACGATTTAGATATTAAAGAAATCATTGAAGTGAGAGTATCTGAAACGCCGAAAACGTGGGCATCTTACAGACCCAATCATTAAAAAAGACAGGATTGCTCCTGTCTTCTCAATTATATTTATAAGCTATCCCATGTAAAGATATAATCATCGAATTTCATAGCTTTTAAATCTTCACGCTTCACCAATACATTGGCTGTACCATCATCACCCCAGGCAATCTCCACACCATCTTCTTCGTCAGAATCAATTTGAAGTAATAACTGATCATAAACGCGAAGCTCCTCTTCAAATTCTCTTGGATCTTCTTGAGCAAAGTACGGATACCCACCTAATTGATGTGCTGGCTGTTCTGCAATTAACGTTTCAAACACTGCTTCCATTAGTTCATGATAACCATCATAAATTGATTCAATCTCAAATTCTGGATTTATCTTATTCCATAATGGAACAGCTATATCTTCAAAACGATAGTCAACTGGTGATAACAATTGTTCATTCAAATCAAATGTAACATCATACGCCCCTTTGACAGGTAAGTGTTCATCTTCATATTCAAACTGTTCAACATACGTTTGAATTTCGCTTAATGTTAAATTCGTCATCACATCATCGATATAAACTAATTTCGAATTCTCAGTATCCGTTAACGATTCAATACCCATGCCGTACCCTTCATCGTGACCACTTATCCAGAATTGTAATAATCCTTTATTTGTCGGGAATACTGTTTGTGTATCAGGTAATTCACTTAAATTAATTTGCGCTAGTAATACCATTGGTTGGTGCTTCGTATCAAACGGAATATCTTCTAATGATTTTAAGAATGGCACGCCACCGATTTTACTTTGTTCAAGGCGTTCATCCTTCATCACCGATAAGTTCATGCGTAAATATTGGGCTTTTGGAATATCACTTTCTTGTAATGCATCAATAAACTTTTGATAAGCTGCTTGCTCGTCTAACGGTAAATCGCTTAAGTCTTGCATATTTAACATATATGAAATCCCCTTCCTAATTTTTACTACATGTTTATTATAAAATAAGTGTATTAAATTTACTAATTCTACCTCATTAAATATGCAAAAAAGCTGAAAATAAATTCCCAAGGGATTCATTTTCAGCACTCAAATATTAATAAATATTCTTCCAAGAATCTAATCTATTTAAACTCGATTATCCTAATCAACTTACTTCTTCAACTTCTCATACACTTCTCTTAACGTAGTTACTTCCCCAACATTTCCCGGGAAAACGACATATGGAATGCCGACATATTTGGCTTCTTGTCCTGTTAACCAAACTGGAATTCCTTTATCAATTTGGCCTAACACAAGTGCTTTCTTAATTCCTAATCCAATGGTTGCTACATCACTTGAAGTAATACCACCTTTAGCAATTATAAACCTTGGCTGAATTGAAAGATTTGAAACAATATCTACTAAACTCTCTGATATGAGTTTAGACAGTCGTAAATTCTCAAACTTATCATCAGTTCGAATAACGTCACGTGTCGTATATATTACCACATCTTTCCCATTCACTATAAGTGATTCAATCTGCTCTTTTATACTTGAAATATACGTTTTTAATGTTGTCTCATTTGTAACTTCTTTAACATCAAATTCTATTTTCTCAATACCGCTTGCAAGTAATGCTTCTAACTGTGCAGTCGTCTTCTTCACATGAGATCCCACAACAATTAACCCACCATTATCATTGAAATCATATGCTGAAGGATCAATGATTGTCCCCGGTGTCGCACAGATCGATTTCACAAAATCCGCTGCAGTTCTAAATAAGAATTTTTTATTTGTTTGTTCCAGGTATTCAAGTAGTACTGCTGTAAAGTTGTTCATATCCGCTTCACATAAAGCATCAACAATTACAGATTTAAAGTTAACAACTTCATCCAGCTTATCAAACATCGCTTGTTTATCACCACTTCGGATTAAATGCAGATCAAATAGCAATACATCTTCTTTTTTTACTTCACCGTTACTCTTTTCTTCCACATATTCCTGCATCGTATGTGCATTGTAACCAAACGTTGTATCATTCGCAAATTCCGTTTCTGCAGCCGGTACAAACGTTTCGCCTTCTTTAATATAATGAACCCCTTCAAATGTATAACGGTTGCCATCGAAGAATGCTGGTGCATAGAATAATCCATCAAAGTGTGTTACAGATGCTTCGTTTAACGTTTTCGGTTCTAAATAAGAATGTCCTCTTAAAGTAGAATCTCCACGACTAATAATTAAATAATCTTTATTTAGTGCTTTCGATACTTTATCGATTGTTTGAATCAATTGCTTATGAAGCTTAACTGTATCTTCTTCATTTAGTGCGCGTGAATTTGTCAGGATATAGAACATATTATTTTCACTTTCAAAGCCATCACGAATAGATGCTTCGTCAAAGCTTGTAATTACATATAAATCTTTGACAGTTTGTGTCCCCGTCGGATCGTCATCAAGGACTATGACTTTCTGATTTAATTTCTTTAAATCTCTTTTGAATTCAAAGTCTGGCTGTTTATTAAAGAATGTCTGAATCATCTTTATCCCTCCAAGCCATTAATTCGTTCTATATATTTGATGATACCAGAATGGTCATTCATGCCATTACCTAGTGATACTTCTGATTTATACATTTCTTTCACCATACTAACTACAGGTAATGTAATGTTATTATTATCGCAAGTCGATACTACATTCTTTAAGTCTTTAACGTTGATATTCAATGTGCCACCCGGCTGATAATCTTCAGCAATCATTTTAGGGAATTTCGCTTCCATTACTGCTGAACCCGCTAAACCATAACGAATCGCTTCAAACATCGCTTCTAAATCAATATCAAACTTCTTACCTAGTACAACCGCTTCACTAAGCGCCACAATATTTGTATTAACAATAATTTGATTTGCTAATTTCACTAAACTACCTGACCCAATATCCCCAACGCGAATCACCGATTTACTCATCGGTGCGATTGTTTCTTTAATATAGTCAAAGTCTTCCTCGTGACATCCTACCATCACCGCAAGTTCACCCGTAATTGCTAACGGCTCCCCACCACTGACGGGTGCATCCGCAAACTTAGCACCTACTGAACTTACTCGTTCTCCTATATATTTTGAATCATCTGGTGTTAGTGAACTCATGTCGATAACAAAGTGGTTGTTATTTAAATGAGCTATTAGTGATGTTTCTCCGTCTGTTAATACTGATTTGACTATCGCTCCGTTAGGTAACATTGTAATAATCACTTCTGTATTTTCTGCTATTTCTTTCGGTGTAGCTGCTTTTGCACCAAGACTTACAAGTTCATTCACTGCCTCAACATTTAAATCACTTACAAATAGTTGATGTCCTGCACTCACCATATGTTTTGCCATCGGACGCCCCATGATACCTAAACCAATAAATCCAATATTCATCTATAACATCTCCTGATTAATTAATTTTTCACGCTTATACAAATAAATCAAGTAACATAATAAAGCAAATTCCACCAACAGATACGATTGTTGATAACACAGTATAAATACCTAAACCTTCTTTCAGATTTAAACCTAAAGATTCTTTGATGATCCAGAATCCTGCATCATTAACATGACTTGCAGTAGCACTTCCCGCACCTGTAGCTAATGCGACTAGCTCCAGGTTGACGCCAGTTGCACCATGTAACGATGGCAATACTAATCCTGCTGTCGTTAACATTGCAACTGTACCTGAACCTAATGAAATACGAAGTAACGCTGCTACCATCCAGGCTAAGAATACTGGAGACATTGTTGAGCCTTCGAATAATTTAGCAATATAATCGCCAACATGACCATCAATAATAACTTGTTTTAATGCACCGCCACCACCGATAACGAGCAATAACATCCCCATTGAGTTGACTGCATTTGTAATCGTAGCACCAAGTTGTTTCGTTTGAATCCCTTGTTTATAGCCCATTGTATATAACGCAAGTAACACTGAAAGTAGCATTGCCATACCAGAGTTCGTAAATAAACGAATCACGTTAATGAATAAATTATTGTCAAAGCCAATCTGTTTCTGTGAAATATCGACAGCTGCACCAATCATCATTAACATCACTGGGAATAATGCTGTAAAGATACTTATACCAAAGCTAGGTAGTCTTTCAAACTTAGGTTCCTCTTGTGAAGCAAATGAAGATAATTTAATTTGTTCCATCGTAAATGCTGAAGGAATATATTTCATCGCTAATTTCGGGAAGATGAAAGCTGCAATTAATACCGTTGGGAATGCAACGATAATACCATAGATTAATACTAAGCCAACATTCGCACCGTACTCAGCAGATACTGCAATCGGACCAGGATGTGGTGGTAAAAATGCATGTGTTGCACAAACTGCAGTTGCCATAGGAATAGCTAGTTTCACTAACGGCATTTTAATCTCTCTTGCAATACTAATCACAATCGGAATGATTAATACAATTGCCACTTCCATAAATAAAGCAATACCAATAATAAACGAAGCAATTAAAATTGCGATTTGAATTCTCTTTTCACCGAACTTTTCAATTAAAGTATGCGCGATTTGATGTGCACCACCAGCATCGGCGATTAACTTACCTAATATTGCACCTAAACCAAAGATTAAAGCGATGTGACCTAGTGTGCCACCCATCCCTGTTTCGATTGTGGCAACAATCTTATCTAATGGAATACCGAGTAACACAGCAACAACCGCTGACGTCATAATAAGTGAAATAAAAGTATTTAACTTAAATCCCATAATTAAAATTAATAATAAAATAATTCCTAAACCAATGATTAATAACGGCATAAAAATACCCCCTTATAAAATGTAAACGCTTTATGTAACCGGTTGCAATCATTGTATACCAAAAATATATTTTTGTATACAATAAAATTAAAGTAAGTATTATATAATGTTTGTAAGAGGTGAAACGATGATCAATAAAACAGATAACTCTCTTTATAACCAAATAAGAGATGATATATTAAACGGTGAATTAAGCCAAAATGAAAAAATGACCGAAGCAAAACTAGCAGCTAAATATAATGTGAGTAGAACGCCTATTCGAGAGGTATTAAGACAACTTGAATATGAATATTTGATTAAAGAAAACTACATTCATGTGCCTGGGAAAGAAGAAATTAGAGATTTATTTGAAATGAGAATATTAATCGAAGTTCATAGTATTAAGAAGGCGATTCTGTTATTCCAGCAAAGTGATATAGATGAATTAAAAGCATTAATACACATCGCGAGAAACGGTGATTTCGAGGCGACTATGGCAGCTAATCAGCAATTTCACGAGAAAATTGTAAGTGCGACGAAGAATCCATATTTAAAGTCTACATATGATCAATTACATGCTGTTATATATTTATTTAGAAAGACAGTCGTAGAAAAAGAACGTCATTCATTGTTAGATGAACATGACGAAATAGTAGATGCCATTGAAAAAAGAGATGAGCAGCGCGCGGAAACATTAATAAAAGAACATTTGGAGAAAGACCTGGAGTTCGGGCTATATTATTTGGGGTGAGGAAAACTACATTATTAAACAACAAAGAGAAATACATCATTGAATAATTTAAAGATAATATTATTTACCCTTAACGAATTAGTATCTAATTGGAAATTATCTATAATTTATATTATTTTCAAAAACTAGTTGAAGATGCGGTTTTCTTGATGTAAAATTAAAAATGTAACTTAATACAATAAATTTTACAACTTATAATTTGTAAAATGAACAAGGAGCTTATTATGAACATTCAAGAAAGACAGTTTATTGAAACAAAAGTCATGACTCAAAAGAAATCTACTGGGGTAGCATATTTATTATGGTTTTTCTTAGGTGGATTTGGTGCGCACCGTTTTTATTTCGGTAAAACAGCATCAGCAATTGGTTTAATTCTTTTAACATTTCTTGTATCATCTTGGACGTTTGGTATTCCGTCTTTAATCTGGCTTATCGTTGATGCATTCTTAATTCCAAATATGATTAAAGAACATGAAGAAAACATACGACGACAAGCAATTGCAGAAGTACAATTATCAAAAGCGCATTCTTCAAATAATTTAGTTCAAGAAGAAACAGCTCCTATTAATGTAGAACAACAAACGAATACTAACTCACACGAAGTTTAATTGTCCTAACAGCCGATTATTTAATTAATCGGTTGTTCTTTTATTTCAAATTGAGGAGAGTATAATGAACACACAACAAAATGAAATTATTCATTACTACAAACTTTTTTGGACACGTGCATTAGACATTAACGGAAGATCTTCCCGTCAAGAATTTTGGCATCCTTACTGGATTAACTTTGTTATATCAGCATTGTTGGGTATACTCTCTGCTGGTACATTGAGTGCATTGTTTGCTTTAGCTATTATAGTACCTTCTTTTACTGTAACTGTGCGTCGTTTACATGATACGAATCGAACAATGCTACTTGCTGTTATTTCTCAAATAAGTAGCACAATTGCTGTCATCGCTTCAGTAGTATTTGTATTAAGTATTTTAGCAGCAGCATCTGCTCAAAATACAACGTTCTTAGGTGCTAGTTTAATTGCCGGTTTATTTGGTACTGCAGTCGTTGGTATCATCTATATTTATACAATTTTCGTACTAGCGCAACCAGGCAACAAATATCCGAATAACTACGGTGATGGTGGTAGTTCAATTAAAGATTAAACGACATAAATAAAGCTTCGAAAATAATTACAATCTGTAATTTTTTCGAAGCTTTTTTATATTAGATATAACATTACTCCCTACCTTCACTTCGCCAACCGGTTCTCCCCACTTATTCGGGCCGTGTTGTGAATCCAGGCAGCCTAGCACAATGATACATATTAATATTATTGGCATGCCAACTGTCGTGAAAAACATACCGAACGAAACAAAAAAGGTCAAAAATAATATTCCAATCGCAATTAACACAAAATACCCACTCGCGCCGATATCATGTAATCGTCGAACAGATAGCGCGATGAACGGATACCATATCCAAATTGAAAAAATAAATCGAAGAAATAATAAGGCGTATATTAATGGCAATGTAGATCCTACTTGGCCGTCTTCAGGACCAAATAATGCGTAAAATCCCATAGTAAAGGCAATCATAAACGCACCGTAAAACAAGTACATCAAGATTTCTAATACAATATTCATAATAAATGCTGACCAATATTCTTTTTGATTTGATCGTCCTTTTAATGTAAAGGCATTCCCATAATATTCTTTAATCATATGAAATACACCAAATCGTCGTTTCATCCCCGTATTCTCCCCACAATCCCTATGTATTTTTAAAAATTCTACACTTCCTCTTCACGTTTCTAAGTTGTAATTTTATTTTAAATGAATACACTATTTAATTCAACAAATAACAAAAAAGCCCAAAACACTAATGATTGTGTTTTGAGCCCTTAATTTTATAATTCAATGCCATGCTCCATCTTATAAGCTTTAAATATTTTAGCAGCTGTCACTACATCTAATACCGCTGAGCCGACTGTTTTGAAGATCGTAATTTCTGTATCATTTGTTCTGCCTTTAATATCTCCGTTAATCAATTGACCAAGTTCTCCATTAATAGCGTCTTCCGTAATATATCCTTCTTCAAGCGGCTGAATAAAGTCTCCCGCTTCTCCTAACACACCGTCCATCGTATCAAATATTACAACATCAGCGCGTTTAATCATTTCACGTGGTATTTCACACATTTCTTTCGTATACGCGCCGACACCATTAATATGTGCACCTTGCTTTACAAATTGAGCATCAAATGTTGCGCGTTTACTTGTCGTAACAGTCGTAATAATATCAGCATCTGTCACGCATGCTTCACTTGTTTCAACGGCTCTTGCTTTCACACTATATTTATCAGTCATTTCATTCGCGAACGCTTGCGCTCGACTGAAATCAATATCAAAGATTCTCACTTCTTCAAGATCACGTACTGTAATCATCGCTTCAAATTGACTTTCTGCTTGTCCACCTGTACCAATCAATGCACCAATCTTTGCATCATGTCGTGCTAATAAATCCGTTGCAGCACCTTGTACCGCACCTGTTCTTAATTGTGTTAAGTAAGTCCCATCAATAATGCCATCGACAATACCTGTCTCTGGATTCATGACGATCATTGTTGCCGGTACACTCGGTAACCCTTTATTAATATTATCCGGATAAACTGACACAATCTTAATCCCTAGTGCACTTTCATCACCTTGCACATAGCCTGGCATAAAGAGTGCCTGTCCGTTACTTTCAGGTACATCAATATTCGTACGTAGTGGTACATTCGCAAGTCCTTTAGAATATTGTGCTAATGCTGCTTTATCTGCTTCGATTGCATCTTGCATCGTAAATATTTGTTTCACATCTTCTTTAGATAGATTTATCATATCAATCACCCTTTATGCCATTTTTGTTTTATTTCGATTTTTAAATTGTGATTCTAACATTGTATATGCGCTATAAAGTAGTACCACAATAACAACCCATTTCAACATATACGTATCAAGCGATTTCACTAAGAATACAGCTGATAATACACCTAACACACCAAATGTAGCAGCAAATAAAGTAATCTTTCTGCTGTAATGATGTAACTTAACAAATTCAACACTTCCTACCGGAACAGAGAATGTACAAGCACCCATCATAATTGGAAATGCTGCAACGGGATCCATACCCATCAGATAAACTGTGACCATTGTTAATGCATAAGACCCGATACCGATATTATTTAATGCACCGAAGACGAATAGTAAGAAGCCAGTCAGTATTAATTTAAATCCATATAACTCTGTTGCTGTACCATTAGATGTAATCCAATTCATTTGACCTGCAAAGATAAGAAACGCTGCAACGACTAAACCAAATCCTACAAATAATTTAATTGTTTCAGCTGGCAGTTTCACTACAAATCGTGGACCAATGTATGCCCCAATGACCTGACAAATGATACATACTAATAATGTTTTAATCCCCACATTAATTGAGCTAATATAACAAACCGCCATCACTGCTACAGGAATCACACATTGTGTATTTAATGTCCCAGGTAACTTCTTAATATCGACCCATTTCAATTTGTCGTACAATACTGTTCCGATAGCAAAGTCAGAAATACCAAATGTAGATAAGAAGAACATAATAAATGAAGTGAAAGGTAATGCTTTAGCATTAGCAGGTTCTTCTTTCATTGCCTGCATATTGGCTGCTACATCTTTTGCAAAGAAAAATAAAAAATACATGTTGACTAAGACAATTGCGACGATTAATGCTGTAACCATGATAATTCCTCCTGTTTTTGTGATTTCATTCACATAATATTTTAAAAATTTTTGCACCACTTAAATTCATCTATAATTTAGCATGATTTTGATGTATTGCCTATAGGTTTTCAGACGAAATTATGGCGTTTTTGTGAATTGATTCACAAAAATGAAAAATAAAAAAAAGTAGAAGCCATGCTAACATGCCTTCTACTTATCAGGTTATGTAGTTATAATGTTTAAAAAATAATAAACACGCTCTATCCACGTTCATTCACCACTAAAAACTCAACCTTCTCATTGGTGTGATTGTACCAGTAATGCGCTTTCGTCGCTTCATACATCAATGATTCACCTGGGTTTATTTCCACAATTTCATCATCAATCGTTAAAGTTAACGTCCCTTTCAACCCGTACACAAATTCAAAGCCACTATGTCTAACATGGTCAATCTTCGTCTTCCCCGGATCAATCATTACTTTAATCGGAACAAACGGCGTTTCTAATTCATTAGACAATCGTTCATACTGGAAGCCCTTATTCAGTTCAACGACTTTCTTACTTAATGACATCTGGTTATAGAAGAACTGGCTTGGATGCACTTCTAATGCATCTGCAATTAAACGAATACTCGCCATTGTTGCATCGCTTTTATTCGTTTCAAGCAATGAAAGAAATGGGATTGAAAGCTTTGTTTTATCAGAAACTTTTTGTAACGTCATCTTTTTACGCTTTCTGATTTCTCTAATGTTATCTCCAATCGACATGATCGTTCCTCCCGCTCAATACAACTATATTAATAGTGTACAACAAATAAAGTGGATATAGTGAAAATCATTATTAAAAAATATAATTGACAGAATATTCTTTTAATTAATATAATATTTTTAAGTGGTATTTAATTTTTTAATTACAAGGGGGAAAGGACATGGAAAAGAAACTAGAAAAAAAGGTCTTAAGTGCGAGTCTAATCGGCTCATCAATTGAATGGTTTGATTTCTTTCTGTATGCATCCGTCGCAAGTATTATCTTCAGCAAACAATACTTCGTGACTGATGATCCTACCATTTCAAATTTAATTGCTTATTTCGGACTCGCATTGTCATTCTTTATTCGACCTTTTGGCGGCATTTTCTTTGCGCATATCGGGGATAAAATGGGGAGAAAGAAAACGTTAGTCATGACATTATTATTAATGGGGCTCGCAACAGTCGCAATTGGCTTTATTCCAAATTACGAAACGATCGGTATTGCTGCACCACTCTTATTGCTATTATGCCGCTTGATTCAAGGTTTAGGCATTGGCGGTGAATGGGGCGGCGCATTATTATTAGCCACTGAATATGCACCTCCAGAAAAAAGAGGTTACTTTGGTAGTGTGCCTCAAATGGGTGTAACGATTGGCATGGTACTTGGTTCGTTAGCCTTTTACATGATGACTGCCGTGACGACAGATGCACAATTTAATAATTTCGGATGGAGAATTCCATTCATTCTGAGTGGTGTATTAGTGTTCTTCGGATTATGGATACGCCAAGGATTAGATGAAACGCCTGACTTTAAAGCGATTCAGGAAAGTGGTAAAGCACCGAAAGTACCTTTAATTCATACGTTGAAATATCATTGGAAAGAAGTATTGATTACGAGTGGCGCTAAATTTGTAGAAACAGCACCTTTCTATATCTTCGGAACATTTGTCGTCGGCTATGCAACTGAAAAATTAGGCTTAAAATTTGAAAGTATTATGTTAATTGTCATGGCTTCTGCAGTATTGACTACAATATTAATACCACAATACGGGAAGCTGAGTGACAAAGTTGGTCGAAAGAAATTATACTTAATAGGTGCATTCGCGATGCTGCTATACAGCTTTCCGTACTTCTGGTTACTTGAACAAAAGTCTACAATCGCAGTGTTCATCGCAACTGTGATTGGTTTAAGCGTTATCTGGTCACCGATTACTGCAGTGTTAGGTACAATGTTCTCTGAAGTATTTAATAAAGAAGTGCGTTATACTGGCGTAACTTTAGGGTATCAAATTGGTGCAGCATTAGCAGGTGGTACAGCGCCGATGATTGCAGAATATTTAATGGGGACATTTAACGGGTCATACGTTCCGGTAGCTGTTTATATTATCATCATTGCGATAATTTCAATTATTTCAGTATTATCCATTCAACATCAACAAGCGGAAGATTTAAAGCATACGACTGTTAATTAGGAGGTTCGTCATGAAGTATTATAGTGATCAGGATATTGAAGCATACTATACAATGCAGGATGCTATCGATGATGTAAAACGCGTATTAACTGATCTAGTGCAAGGCAGCATTATTAATAAAGAACGTACGGTAATAGCAATGCCTGATACTAAGGATACGATGCTGTATATGCCATGCGTGAATACCAACAGCAACTATTCAATATTAAAAACAATCTCGATATTTCCGAATAATCAGCAGCAACCCGTTTCACAAGGGATTACAATGTTAACTGAATTAGAAACAGGTAGACATATTGCATCGCTTGAAAGTAGTTATTTAACGCGACTCAGAACGGGTGCAATGAGCGCTATCGCGACAGATTATTTATCTCGTAAAAATGCAGCAACACTTGCCGTCATTGGAACTGGCGGCATGGCGTTTGAACAAGTGTTGGGTGTTCTAGCTGTGAGAGCAATTACGAAGATTTATCTTTATAATCGCACTGAAGATAAAGCATATCACTTTAAAGAACGTCTAGAGAAACAAGGCGTGGAATGTGATATCATCGTAGTTGATAGTGAAGCCATTGCTGTAAAAGATGCTGATATTATCAACTGTGCGACGCGATCTGAAGCAGCTGTATTTCGCTATCAGGATATTCAACCACACGTACATATTAACGGTGTAGGTTCTTATTTACCTGAAATGCGTGAGATTGATATCGAAGCCATTGAACATGCGAAAGTTATCGTTATGGATGATATTGAAGGCGCGCAACATGAAGCTGGAGAATTTATTCAAGCAGCGCAGGATGGCAAATTTTCATTTGCGCAAGCAGTCGCGTTGAAAGATATCGATAAAGTAGCTGATACGCGTGGCATTACCATATTCAAATCCGTCGGTGCAGCTTACTATGACCTGGCAGTAACCGTTGGTGCGTATAAGAAATTAACTTAATTTAAATGATAAAAACACCTAACGATATTGAATCAATTGTCGTTAGGTGTTTATCATTGAGGTTAGTATTAATCTTCTTTTCTAACACCTTTAAACGGCGTACCATCACTTTTAACATCCATGAATCTACCTGTTTTCGTATCACGTTTAACATATTGCCCAGTCTTTGGATTAAATACTTGTGATCTGTCTTTTACTTGCCCTTCTCTACCTTTACCCGCTTCTCCGTTTTTAGCCATGATGTAACCTCCAGATTTTTATTTATATATCATGAGGTAATTTTATCACTTCGGTTACAATTTTCCTATTAATATGGTGGTGGCAGGGGGAAATGATTGAAATATAATAAGTTTATGACTTAAGAGATTGAGAAAGTACTAACTATTCAACTAATTTCACTATCCCTAAATGTTCCTGAACGACTTCATAATCATCATATTTCGCCAATATCTTGTCTAAATCATTATCCTTTTCATCAATATAATCCTGTAATTGAATCATCACTACAATTATTGCAATTATTCTGCGATCACTCACGCCTTCTGGAATATTCGTTAATATTGATTTCATTTCATCATATAATTGATCTGGTGATTGTATCGTGTCCATCAATGCTTTCACATGACACAATATATACGTTTCAGTAATCTCATTACATGTCTTTGCAATAGTTAAAAATCTTCTCATCAACTTTAAACGCTGTGTTGCCTCAAAATAACGTAATACCGTTTCAGTGATATACAATAAATATTCATGTATTTTCATGAGATGTTGTTCCATATTGCCAAATTCTGAACGTCCTATAAGTGACAGCGTCGCAATTAATGCATCCATCATCCACTCATAATCTTTCTCCTGATAATGAATCTCTAACTGTGCCATCAATAAATGTTCGATATCTTTGAGCATTTCCTTCTTAGCAGTCTTACTTTCCAATTCATCTTCATAACGCGTTACAAGTGATTCCAGTTCATAAATATATTGCGTTGTTGATAGAGAAACCATATGATTAAATACTTTAAACTCCTCATATACTGCTGGATGTTTCTCGCATATTTGACGTACAAACGTTCTTAATTCTTTCGCTTTCATCGTTTTTATTATTTCATGAAGTTCATCCTTAGTGATATTATCCATTGGTCACCTCTAATTAATATATTAAATAAACGATAGTAAACATGATTCATATATCATTTTATCACTGCGCTTGACCATTTTTAAATCCCTTGTAATCTTTAAAAAAGATATTATTATCCTTACCTCCCCAGCTTCCTATACCTACACTTTTACATTTTATAATTTTTCCGATAATATTCTTGAAATATTCTAGTTAAACCATTATTATTAGCAATAAGGAAATAAACTATATGTTTGTAGACCCTACATTTTCGATGTAGGGTTAAGTTTTTTATAAGCCCACAGTCAACTAGATTGCGGGCTTATTTTATTCAGTAATTTGATACTATCTCTCACCTAATCTGCTAACATATGGTAAAACAACATTCATCCTAATTTAATACGCTAATATACAGAAAAAACCCAAAACGCATCAACTTAGTGTTTTGGGCTTGTAATTAAATATGTAAGTATCCTCGACTTCAGGGCGGCTACGATTATACGTAGCTTATGTTCACTACCGATAGATAGCTTGGTCACGCGGTCTGAAGAATTATGAGTGATACGGTTTTTATTATAACACGTAAAATTACATCATTCTACATTAAACTGTCTTTCAATAGTTTGCGTAGTTCATTAACATCAGTCTCATTTAAATTCACGCCATTACGGCTAACAATCTTACTTGATACATGATTCCCGAAACGAATCGCATCTGATAAATCATAGTCGATAGTTAATGCTGCTATCACACCACCGATATGACTATCTCCTGCACCAACCGTATCAACGACTTTAGCCTTTACACCTTCAATATAGTGAAACGCACCATCATAGAAACAAGCACCTTTATCACCAAGCGTCGTTATAACGATGTTATTCGTTCTTTTATGCATCTTTATAACCGCTGTTTCTAAATCCTGTTCATTTGTTAAAGCCTTAATTTCTTCTTCGTTGCAATGAATTATCGGATTTAGACCATATACCGCTTCTAATCTCTTACTATCAATCAAAGTCCCTCGAGGTCCCGGACAAAATATAACTGTACCATTAACATTATTCAATGTATTAATAATCAATGGACCATCACGTTCTTCGATCTCCAGACCACAAATATAAATATAATCAAAATCATCAATGTTTAAATGATTTAACCAATCCGGATTGAATGTATATTCTACCCCATGATGCGATATAAACGTACGCTCGCCAGATTGTTCTACAAAGCAGTAACAACAGCCATTTGCCTCTTCAACCATTATTTCAGGCGTCATTCCCTGTTTCAATAACTCAGACTTTACAAATTCACCATAAATTCCTGTACCAACAGGTGAAATAAAAGTATGTAGTAAATCCAAACGATGCAGAACATTCGCCACATTATACGCACAACCACCGACACTCATTAACTGTTCCTTAACATGAACATCCCCTGCCGTGGTTGGTAACTTATCAACATAAATCATAATATCACAAACTGTAGAGCCGATGATTAGGGATTTTTTCAAGATAGGCACCTCACTAAACTATTTTTATGAATTATCATAATATCCTTATTTGTTTTTATTGTGGAACCATAAATATTGATAACCTACAATATTTTTATTATACCAATCATCTTTTAGTTTTGGATATTCTTCGATTTCTGTATCACCCGTTCCTAATTCTTGAATTAAAGCTTCTAATATTTTATCTGCATCAAATCTTTCATTTATTAAATTATAATGTTCTATATCCAAATCAGTTAATCTCTCTTCATAACCTACAATACGAGGTAAGTACAAAGTAATCAAATCAAAAACATAGATAGAATTATGGTTTAATATATTGTTAATAAAACTTCTAAACTCCTCTTTTTCACCATACAAAGACCAAAACCTAAAATATATTGATAAATATTTCAAATTGAAAAGTTCGTCAATCGGCAACGGGATTAAATCGTTTTTAATTCGACCAGCTAATGTTCCACCTAATTCCTTTACTTCTGAATTTGTAAACGCATTTTTTTCTGGGTATTGAGCAGTTTCTTTTCTAAACCAATAAAAACTTTCAGCAATAAATTCTAAATTTTGGCCATCAGATATAAATTCTTTTGCTAATTCATATCGTTTGTTACTATCATTAATCTTTAAAAATAAATCTGAAGATAACATTGCAAATTCAGTAAAATCATTTCTTTCTAAAAAAGCAGTATTTTTATACTCTAAATCCATTATATTCTTTTCTAAAAAATTTAATAATCTTGGCACATTAGTTTCATCTAATAAATCTATTGATTTTCGTAATTTTGTGGCAAACGATAATTTATTTCTAGGTGTTATTATTTCCTTTATATAAATACCCAATACAATATCATCATTATTTCTACTTAGTAAATCAAAAAATTGATCTATATTATTATCACTTATTTCAGTATCCAATAAAGAATAGCTAAAGTATTTTTCGAAATAATCAGGATTACTAACTCTTTTATTAATTCTATTATTACTCAATATATTATTGTTATCATTTTTTAAATTAGGAAATAAATAATAAGTTAATTTTTTTAACTTTGTTATTTCAAAATCTTTTAAATGATTCATTTTTTGAGTTACGATAGCTTCGAATTGAGAATTTTTGTTTTCCAAATCCATTGAGTTAAAGTAATTTGAGTTATAGAAGAGAATTTTATTTGATATATATATATCATAAAGTTGTGGTACAAATACTTTCACCCCTTCAATTAAAAAGAAATCTGAATAATGCACTTCACCTTTAATGAATGATGCTACAAATTTAATATTATTAATATATCTCAATACTTGACGAGGAGAATCAATAAAATGCATCAAATATCTAGAAAAATTATATGTAAATTCATGCATTTCATTATCCGTTAAACCCAAAGATTCAACCTGGATAATTTTATTTAATTCAGTGTAACAAAATTGTAAAAGTTGTTCTTCTCTAATTTCTGGTATTTCAATTGGAAGATTAACAATCTTCTCTAAAAAGTTATTTCCATATATTTCATCACTCATATAATTTTGATTTAAAACTGAAGACACAATATTTTTATCCATAGCTAATAAAAAATGAATATTTTCAAAATCAGATACTAACTTTATTAAACGAAATAACGATAATATTTCATTTTTATCTAATCTATCTATATCATCAATTACTATTAATATCTTTTTTCTACTTAGTTTAAGATATTTTTGAAGATTAATTTTTAATACTTCCAAATTAGAAGCTTTAAAAAATACTTGTAGTCCCGAAACATATTTCTCAGCATTAAACATTTTTGATAAAGGTTTTATACTATTTTCAATTAATGATCCAATTTTTTCTCTTTTATTAATTATTGAAAAATCTAGATGCTCTCCTAAATCTATAAAAAAATTTCGGATTAAGATTTCTTCATCTGGGTATCGCCATGGATTAAATTTATATATGATTATACTCTCTTCATTTTCTAAATTTTTTTCAATAAAATTTAGAATAGTAGTTTTACCATAGCCCCATCTCCCATAAAGTCCAATAATTAAACAATCTTTTTCATTTCTTTTTTTTAACATGTCGGCAATTCTATTTGAAAAAACTTTTCTATTAAATAAATCTTTCTCTATTTCATCTAAAGGTTTATCTGCTGATATCGAAAAATTCATATTATATTTCCTCTTATATTATGACTTAGTGAATATTTAGAATTTTGGGTATTTTATCTAACTGCATTTTTAAACCGCTATTGACATCTAATATTTAATGATTATTAATAGGATACTTTTCAGCATTTAATTTCATTTTCATTTTTATTATTTCTTCAATATTAAAATCCATTTCTTCTGCTAACTGAATACCGTAAATAAATATATCAGCTAATTCTTCAGCAATATTTTGTCTATTTTTTATTACAGCTTCTTCACTTGATAACCATTGGAAATTTTCAAGTAATTCTGCCGCTTCAAGGTTCAAAGATAATGAAAGATCTTTAGGATTATGAAATTGATTCCAATTTCGCTCTTCTCTAAATTCATTAACTAAATCTATTATTTCTTGATTCATTTTTACCACATCCTTTTTTTCTATTATATAATAATTAATAAGTGACTTAGGAGGAAACTATATGATTATTTATGAAGCTACAAAAAAGGAATTTATCAATGATGTATATGAAGAAACACTAGTCAATAATATCATTAATAATTACAAAGCTAAAATAGGTAATATCAATGAACGAGAAGTACGATCATGGGATAATTCCATGCAATATATGTATCGTGTCATGCAAGATGAAGATATTCCTGACGATTCTGGAGTTGCTATTGAATTTAAGATCCCTTATACATCTAGACGTGTTGACTTCTTAATTAGTGGTAAAGACGAGACACATTCTAATGTTGTCGTTATAGAGTTAAAACAATGGAACACAGTAGAAAAAGTTGAAAAAGAAGGCATTGTTAAAACAAGGTTCCAACATGGTATTGCTGAAACAACCCACCCTTCTTATCAAGCATGGTCATACGCTTCTTTAATAGAAGACTATAATCAAACTGTACAAAACGAAAACATTAATATCATTCCTTCTGCCTATTTACATAATTATATTTCAAATACCGAACTTGGAGATCCTCTTTTAGATAAAAGTTATTCATTCTATGTCGAAAAAGCACCTATATTTACTAAAGGACAATCCGCTAAGCTTCGAGAATTTATTAAAAAATATATTAAATATGGTGATAATAAAGAAGGTATTTATAAAATTGAAAACGGAAAAATTAGACCTTCAAAATCTCTTCAGGATACTCTTCTTAGTATGTTACATGGTAACGAAGAATTTATTATGATAGATGAACAAAAGGTGATATATGAGACAGCACTTCAATTAGCAGAAAAAGCTTTAAGAACAAATACGCGTCAAACTCTTATTGTAAAAGGTGGCCCTGGGACTGGGAAATCTGTCCTTGCCATTAATTTATTAGTAGAATTAACCAGACGATCTATGGTTGCTCAATACGTTACTAAGAATTCAGCACCACGTAATGTATACTCTATTAAGTTAAAAAAAGATTTTAGAAAAAACCACATAGATAATTTATTTAAGAGTAGTGGAAGTTATATTAACACACCTGAAAAAGAATTCGATGCATTAATAGTAGATGAATCTCATCGTTTAAATGCAAAATCCGGTTTATATTCTAACCAAGGGGAAAATCAAATCAAAGAGATAATTCATTCTTCTAAATTTTCATTGTTCTTTATCGATGAACATCAAAAAGTAACTTTAAAAGATGTAGGATCTATAGAAGAAATAAAAAAATATACAGATTCACTCGAAAGTAAAGTAACTGAAATGGAACTACAATCGCAATTTAGGTGTAATGGTTCTGACGGTTATTTAGCGTGGCTTGATGACTTGTTAGGCATAAGAGAAACGGCTAATAAAGATGGCTTTGAAGGTTTTGACTACAAAATAAAGGTTTTTGATAACCCTCAAAAATTATATGAATCCATTCAACTTTTAAACAAACGTAACAATAAAGCAAGATTGATGGCGGGTTATTGCTGGGAATGGAAAAAAGATGGGAAAGATAAAACCGATGTTAAAGATATAGAAATCCCAGAGTTTAATTTCGCTATGAGTTGGAACTTAAATAGTAAAGAACCTTGGGCGATAGGAACAAATTCAGTTCATGAAGTTGGGTGTGTTCATACTTCACAAGGTTTAGAATTCGATTATGTAGGTGTTATTATTGGTAACGATTTAAGAATGCAAAACGGCAAAATTATTACTGATTATACGAAACGCGCAAAAACCGATCAATCTTTAAAGGGTATTAGAAAAGGCATTAAAGAAAACAAAAAACATTATGAAAAAATCGCTGATGAAATAATCAGAAATACTTATAGAACACTTATGACTCGCGGACAAAAAGGCTGTTATATTTATTGTGTGGATAAGGAACTTAACAACTTTATCGCTAATAAAGTAAATAATTTAGTTCAAAACTACGAATCTAAATCTGTGTCTAGTTATATTGCTGAAGATTTAGAAGTGTACTAGTTTTTTTTAACCCAATCAAATAAACTAAGAAATTAAGTATATATATCTTAATTTCTTAGTTTATTTTTATCATTTAATCATATAAAGCTAAGGCTTTATAAATTTCATTCTTTAGTTCTTCTTTTTCAAGAAATGGAGACATGATAACAGGGTAATTTTTATTTAATTCATATATTACTCTTCGCCCATACCTTTCATCATCTCCTAAATCATCTCTATTCTTGATTTTAGCTTTTAATCTTGTAGATAAATTCTCTTCATCAATTACAGTTAATAACTTTATAATAAATTCAGAATTTCGAAATATAGTATATTTAATAATATAATTGTATAGATCTAGATTATCATAGATTAATCTAATGTAGTGTTTATCTGTTTCAACATCATTAAAATTAGCATCATTTATATATTCAGCTGCAAGCACACATTTATAAATGTAATTTTCCCAATCAAAATTTTTTATTACTATTTTATTAAACTCTTTTATCGAATTATTGATACTAGGATATTTATCAATAATATATTTACGTTTTTTAGAAATTAATAAAGAATGCCAAAATGTTTCATTCCAATGGACATCTCTTTCCGTTTCGTTAACAAATTTTTTTAATACAAGTATTGCTTCATTAAAATCAGCTAATTTGTCTTTATCAGTTCCTTTAGCTATGTATATTGGAAAATCTTCTATATCGTTAATATAAATACTTTCTTCTGAAAAATACTCTTTATTATAGTCTATATTCCCACTAATAAAGTCATTATATAACTCCGAATTATTCTTGTAGCCCTTATTAAGTAGCCTAATCTCCATGATAAGCCATCCCTTCAATACTATTCACAAATTTTTCTATTAGCTTATTAGATATTTTTGATATTAAGCCATCAATATCATCAGGATTTATTTCTTGAATCCCTTTATTTAAAATCAAATTTAATATTTTTTGATTAAGTACATTATTTTGATTAGTATTTATTGAATAAACATCTATGTACTCTTCGTCTGAGTTATTTGCTTCTATAAATTTTTCTATAGCGCGATAAAGTCCGTAATATAGATACATATTCATAATGTTTTTATTTTGAATAGCAGATCTCATTAACAATTTTTCATCGTTAAACTTCAAAATTACAGTTTCTGAACTTAACTCTACTTTAAATGCTGATTCTTGATTTTTATCAATCAATGTTTCAAAGATTGTTAATGGTTTATTTTCTGAACCTTGATATCTAACTATATTAGAATATCCTAGTAACATATGTTTATTTATTTTTAGCCTATCCTTATAATAATCATAAAATGGTTCAAGTTCATAACAATTAAAAAATTCAATCGGTGCTAGCGACTGAATATGTAATTGTATTATTGTAGAGTTTGACATCGATATTCTATTCTTAGGTATAATGATTGTTTTTTGATCCTTATTTAATTTTGTGAAGTAATTATCTTTCGATTGAACTATAAAAATTAATGCAGCTTTATCTTTATTAATCAGTTTTTTAATAAATTCATTGTGAATATCATAATTTATATTAAAAATGAAATTTTTATTGTCATCTAGTAAATCAACATCTAATATAAAAGAACTTTCTTTATAACTGTTCGAATGATTATTTAATATCGGATATGAAAAAGCCGCGTCTTTATCATAAATCATTTCTTGACCTCCACTTCATATGTAAACTTAAGTCTACTTAAAGTAGTATTTTTTAATGTAAGTCTAATTTTTATTTGGTGATCCAACATTTTAATATTTTTAACTTTATTTTTGTCATAATTGTATGTATTATTTGTTACTAAATCACTTATTCTAACAACATATTTTAAAAAGTCTAATTGATCTTTAACCACATCTCCGTTTCCATCAACTATTTTAAAAATAAGGTTACACGTATTCCACCTTTTTATTTCTGATTCCTGTAATCCAATTTTTTTTAAATCTATAGAAATTATTTCATCTTGTTCTATATTTATTCTAGAAACTGCATCTGTAGGTGTAATATACTGTTCCGTAGCTAAATTATTATCATTTTTTACTTTACGTGGCTTTCTTTCTTTTTTATTTTCTCCCGTAGATTTATTAGAGGATCCACCTTTTTTATCTCTTTTTTCTTTCACATTACTTTTTAATACAGTTTTCCCACCTCTGATAGTAACTTTTTCAGTGTTGTTTTCAAGAATATTTTTAAAACTCACCTCAGTTTCATATATTAAATCATCAGTATCTAATTTACCGTCAGTAGGATTATTTTTATTAAAATTTTCTTCTATTATTTTTGATAATTCCTTGTGCAAATTTATCATGAATTTTTTCGCATTCTTCTTTTCATATTCATCTCGTATGTCTTCATAAGATAATTGTGTATGTGATTCATTTTCTAATGATTTCAAATATTGATCTTCTTTAATACCACCAACTAAAACTGCATTAAAAGGTTTTCTTTTATTGTTTTGAACACCAAAGTCTTCAATTTTCATTCCAATTGTTCTAAAAATTGCTACTCTTCCTACTATTATTTCAGGATTATATACAAAATATAATTTAAATTTGTATGTATCAGTATTATTAGAAACTTCAAAGTTGATTGGTAAACTATTTCTAAGTGTATCAACATATAATGGTGTAAAAATCTTTTTCATATCACTATATTCAGTTTTATAAAATCTCTTATCATTTACCAAATCATATATTGATTCAGAACTAATTATGGTCTTTTCATCATCTATATCATATACTTCTACAATTAAATTATTCTCTATAATAGCTAAAAAGAAATTATCACATACAGAAGTAATTATTTCATTAAATTTGAAAAACTCCTTTCTCACATAAGGTATTATTATTTTTAATCCTCTAGATTTTTTTTCGAAAGCTGTATGATTCACTTTATTTTCAAAAGGTATTAGTTTTCCTGTTTTACTGCTTACATCTGAATAGTATCCTGTAGACCTATAATTTTTATTATTTAGCTTATGCTCAATTAGCTGTATTGTCCCACCTAAATGTTGATTGTTCTCATTATCACAATTTGCAAAATACATTAAATGAATATCGGAAGCTGCATTATTTGCAATTTTACCTATTCCATGAGATCCTCCTCGTTTAACTTCTTTTGACGAATCATCCTCAACAAAATGAACGCCCTTATTATATGCATAAATTCCATATGTATCTTGTTTACTATTTGATTGTCCATTTTTTGCACCAGTTAATCCCTTCGAATTACTGTCTTCAAATGATAATATTGGTACCGTCTTATTATCTATTTTTGATTTCATATAATTTATTGTTTCTATCGTATAATTATTGTGTCCCTCTAATGAATTAATATGTTCAAATATTTCATCAATCCCTGGCAAAATTGATTTATCTACTTCGTGCATCCTAATAATTACTTTAACTGGTTCATTCTCCTTTAATCTTGCATCCAATGCATTTTGTAAATTTTCTTTAATTGTTCCTTTAATTCCATTTCTATGAAAATGTTCTAATGAATTATCGAACGTAGCTACCTCTAAATAATCTAATGATGCGAATTGAAAATGATTCCCCATATAATCACCCTTATTTTGAAATAAATTATTCTATACGTATATAAATAATTTACTTTTAAATTTCTAAAAGATCAATATTATTACATATATTTATACTTATGAATTAATAAGGATTTATGATTACACAACTTTTTGTTAAATTGATCTAAATAACTTACTATGGTAATTTTGTAATATACATATAATAAGGAGTGGTTTAGGTATGGGGATAAAGAATGCTACATTTAGAAAAGTAGAATCATATCTACAAGAAGATATTTTTTATATTCCAGAATATCAAAGAGGTTATTCTTGGGAAGAAAGTCAACTAGATGATTTTTGGGAAGATTTAACACAAATGCATAATGATCATGAATTAGATTCGCATTTCTTAGGACAAATAGTCATTCATTCTAATAGAGAAGATAAAAGAAAATATATCATCGATGGTCAACAACGTACATCAACTGTAATTATCTTATTAGATGCATTTAGGACCACATTTAAATCCTTTAACAATCAAGATGCACAATATGCAGTCGAAGATATCACATCGAAATATATCGGTAGATATTCAAATAATACAAATGAGTTAAGATTACATTTAGGTAAAAATGACTTTGAAGTATTTAGAAATTACATACAATCAAGTGAGAAGAAAATACTTAATCAAAAACACCTATCAAAATCAGAACAACGAATAATTTTTGCAAGTGACTACTTTAAACGTAAAATCTTTGAATATATTGATGGTATTTCTGATGTTAATACTAAATTCATATCTCTAAAAAGATTATATGAATCATTAATTAGAAAAATGCTTGTAATGTATGTCGAAACTGATGATATTAATGAAGCATTTATTATATTTGAAACTCTAAATGCACGAGGTAAGGATTTAGAAACTTCTGACTTACTTAAAAATCATGTATTCAGAATAGCTGGGAATAAAATAGATGAAATTCAATCTGAATGGAATAATATGATAGAAACAATTGGTAAAATTGAACCTACAAAATTTATACGTCATTACTGGAATTCTCAAAATAAATTTATTAGAGAAAAAGACTTATATAAGTCTTTACGTAAAAAGGTAACATCTCCTGAAATAGCAAATGCTCTTGTTAAAGAACTATCTATATTATCAGAGGTTTATGTAGCTTTAAATAATCCAAAAGAAAATATATATTTCACCAATAATCAATTAAACGAGAAAATTCAAGAAATGAATGTATTAAATGCTAAATCATATTTTCCTATAATATTATCGTTAGTTGCTTCAGACTATGATGAGGAGGATATATTAAAAGTATTAAAAGCAATAGAATGTTTAGTTGTAAGAAACTTTGTTGTTGCCGGAAAAGTAGCAAACAAATATGAAAAATCTTTCTCTAAAATTGCCTATGAAATCAATGATGACGAACATAAAGAGAGATTAAAATCTGTTGATGAAATTATACTTGAAATAAAAAAAGAAACTATTTCAGATGAAGAATTTCAATATTCTTTTAGCCAGTTTTCAGTTAAGAAAACTGCTGTGATTCGATATATCCTTAGAGCTGTAAATAACTACTATAATAGTGAAACTAGAATTATTAATGATAATAGTAAGGTTCATATTGAACATATTATGCCAAAAAGTTTATCCAAAGGTTGGGAGATATCTACTGATGAACACGAAGAATATCTTCAAAAATTAGGAAACTTAACATTACTTGGTGATGAATACAATAGAAATGCTACAAATAAAACATTCGAGTTCAAAAAAGAAATATATGCGAACTCACAAATTAAAATAACAAATGATTTAATCAATCATCAAACATGGTCAATTAACGACATAAAAAAACGACAAGAAAACCTTGCAAAAATTGCTCTAGAAATTTGGAATAAATGATTATTGCATATGGTACACACGTTACTTCTTACTTATTAATGAACAAATACAGTTCATTCCCTAATATATATAGTTATTCTAACGCCAAAGCGATGAAGTCTACTACGTACAAATATTATACCTTAAAGTTAACTCAACTTATCCAACGATGATTAAAACATGGGCTAATCTTATATGTTCATCTGTAATGCGTAGTTATGGTTACACGAATGGTAGTTACTTCTATGGTAAAGATTATAGCCTTCTCGTTACTACGATGGCGAAGGGTGAAAGGGTGTCTTCTAGAAAGTTACCGATTGAAAGCTTTACTATCACTAAGCTCAATAGCAAAAAGAATGAGTTATCTAAAGTGAAGAAATACTTCGGTTCACCGACTTCTACTTTCACAAGTGGCAAGTACAAATCGAATGATTATGGTAACCATGTGAGTATTACTTTTAATAAAATCGGCTCTAAATGGTACGTTGAGACGTTAAATCTTCACAAATACAGTTTACAATAAGCTTTAAAGCCCTCAAGGTTTTTCCTTGAGGGCTTTGTTTTACTTCCCTTTCAATACTGTACTTAATGCCCCAATTTCTTCAGGGCCAACCTGACAGCATCCGCCGATCATTTTCACGCCAAGTTGTTTCCATTTAACAGCCGCTTCAATCAATGAAATATCTTCTTGATCAATCCATACTTTCTCAACTGCGTCGTATTTGCGTCCACCATTGGGATATAAGATTATCGCCTTCTCACTTAACGCAAGCAGTCGTTCTACTGCGCCATCAATCACTTTGACGCTTGTACAGTTGACTCCGAATGCGTGTACATTGTCTATACCATTAACGACTTCAATGACTTCTTCAATGGGTGTGCCGTCTGATAGGTGTGCACTGTCTTTTAACGTTACGGATAGCCAGGCTTCAATGTCTGGATAATCTTCAAGCAATGCTTTTACGGCTTTCACTTCTTCTATGTTTGGTATTGTTTCAAAGGCAAAGACGCGTATGCCTGCTTCTATCAGTATGTTGAGGCGTTGTATGTGATACTTGATATAATCACTTTGTCGCACTTGATACGCACCTGTATATTCTGATCCGTTGCCGAGCATTGCGCCGTATGGTCCGAGTGATGCTGCAACGAGTACATTGGAATTTACACTTTGATGTGCGAGTTCAACTGCTTCCTTCAGGTAGTCTTCTGCTTCTCGTTCTGTGTATCCGGTATTTAGAAATGATTGTACGGCACCCTGATAAGTGTTGGTCAGTATGATTTCAGCTCCGTTATCTACAAATGCCTGATGGACTTTAAGGATAGCTTCCGGGTGTTCTTTAATGAGATGCGTGGACCATAGTTCATGTTTCACGTCATAGCCAAATGCTTCAACGGTCGTTCCAAATCCACCGTCTAGTATGGTAATGTCTTGCTCGAGTTTATCGCGTAGCAGCATGAAGGCTTTCTCCTTTCTTCGCATAGTAATGTATGAGTCCGACGATAATACAGAATGGTAAGCCAATCAGTGTAGCGAAGCGCTGGTTCGGGTCAAAGAGCACGCCGATTGTTGATATTAAGCATAATGTAAAGCCTAATACGGGTAATATGTAAGCTTGTTTACGCGTCACGTGACTTTGCTTTAATTGGTTAAATCGCGCTAAACATATGCTCATCCACACGACAACAACTGCAAATCCTGCAATGGATACAAGCACTAAATAGACGGTCTCTGGTGCGATCACGCTTGATAATAGACTCAGTAATGCGCCGACTAAGCTAATGAGCGTTGCATTGACTGGCATGCCGTGATGATTCAATTTTCTCGCAGTTCGTATGATGTTATCGCGTTCTGATATGCTCCAGAGCATGCGGCTGCTGGCATATAGTCCTGAATTGGCTGCGGATAAGAGTGCTGTTAATATCACAAAGTTCATAATGTCGCCTGCATAGGGTATGCCTACACTGTCTAATACAGAGACAAATGGGCTTTCAAGTAAACTTGCTTTGTCGGTCGGAATGAGTAATACCATGACAACAATCGTCCCGATAAAGAGTAATGCTAGACGCCATACTGTTGCGCGTATTGTCTTCGGTATTACAGTTTCCGGGTCCTTTGTTTCACCGGCTGCAATCGCGATAAGTTCTGTTCCACTAAATGCATAATTCACAGCAAGCATGGTCACAAATACACCGAACATGCCATTTGGTACATCTAACAGCTTGTCTAACTGTGTTACTGGTTTTAAGTCAGACGGTAATACATTAAATAATACAAGTATGCCAATCACAATAAATGCAATAATCGCGAGTACTTTAACAAGTGATAACCAGAATTCTGTTTCTCCGTAAATTTTACTATTCGTAAAATTAATCGCGACAATAATTACAATAAAGATTAAACTAAACAACCAGACTGGAAAGTCCGGGAACCACTTCTGAAATAGAATCCCGCCCGCTGTAATCTCAGATCCAAGCGCAATCGTCCAGCATAACCAGTAACTCCACGCCACAACGTGTCCAATAGACGGATGGATATAAATATTAGCATACGTGTGAAACCCACCTACGTCAGGATGACTGACCGCAAGTGCACCCATACATTTCATGACGATATAAACAAGCAGTGCGCCCACGATATAACTCACAATCGTTCCAATCGGACCTGCCTGCTGCAATGTGTAACCGGTACTTAAGAATAATCCTGTGCCAATCACACCTCCAAAGCTTAGCATCATGACATGACGTTCTTCTAATCCTCTTCTGAAATTGCTCATCTTCATTCCTCCATAAAAAAATACCCCTCCTAAAATAGGAAGGGTAACTTCGATTTACACTCATATTTCAGGCATCACCTGTTGGAATTAGCACCGTGCTTACGCCGGTTGCTGAGACTTCATAGGGCCAATTCCCTCCATCTCTCTTTATAAGCTATTTAATTGTTATCAATATTATCACTAAGGAGACGGCCTGGTCAATAGAATTCTGAAATTTCTAATTATAACATCGAATGATTTTTATTATGATAGATTCAGTCGTTCTTTTGTTATCCTTTAGAACTTCTTTTATTAATCAATACATAATAAAAACGGCCTTTATGGCTTTATTTTATATTACACACCTACTCTCCTCCCACCAATCCTACCTCCCACGCTTTTTCTTAAAATCTGTTAAAATAAATATGATAACTTTTAGAAACGGTGATAACATGCAATATTTTAAATCTTTATTTTATATTGATCGTAATAAGATTGATATTCCAAAAGGGATAGCACAATCTATCATGATGGCTATCCCTCTATTTCTCTTCTACTACCTCGGGAATGTGTCCTATGGTCTGATGGTTTCAACCGGCACACTAGCGCATATTTACGTCTTCGGTGGCCCATTACATTCGCGTATAAAAACGGTGATTATTTCAAGCTTTACCCTTTCGTTTGCAATGTTTTTAGGAACGCTCACAGCAAATCATATGTTACTCTTCGGATTACTTTTATTTTTATTTGCTGTCATCCCTTATTTTGTCTGTCAAACACTGGACATTAAAGGCCCAAGCTCTACATTCTTCATCGTTGCTTTCGGTTTAGCAAGTATCATGCCACATGAACCGGATCAGTCTTTACTTCGTGCAAGTCTCGTGTTGCTTGGTGGTTTAATTACTTTATTCATTGTCATCATCGCAACACTTCTGCGTAAAGAAGATGTATTAAACAATATTATTTTGAAAGAATTTCATGCGTTACATATGTTGATGCATAAGTTCGATTCTCCGCAATATAATCAACATTCGAAACAAGTCATTGCTTTATTAATGCAGTCGGGTGATTTGTTACATAAATATCGTCCTCAATGGAAATCACAATCTCATGCGTACGAGCGTGCACAGATGTTGCATTATTATGCTGAGGGGATATATTCTGAATTGAACGATTTACAAATCCATAAGACAGGAAAAATCCCGGATGAAATAGACGGATTGATGTCACAATTAATAGCGATGATTCAATACAAGTCCCGTCCTAGTGCACTGAAGTCTTTTGAGATTGATACTAAGTTTGAATATTTAGCTTCACTATGCTTTGATGTTGAGGAGAATTTATTTTCTGATGATGCAGTTGTTATGAAGAAATATAGTGCCTCTAGACCATTAATTTCGCATCGTTTACTTGCGCATTTAACGTTGTCTTCTAATATTTTTCAAATGACTTTGAAGTATAGCCTACTGATGAGTATTGCAATCGCGATTGCTTTGTTATGCAAAATTGATCGCCCTTACTGGGTTGCTTTAACGGTCCATGTCATACTCATGGGGAATACTTCTTTAAATAGTTTAAAACGCGCGATTCAACGTTTACTTGGTACATTGGTCGGGATAGGGCTTGTCATTGTCATCCTCAAATTAAATCCTGATTTGTGGGTGGTTTTATTACTTATTGCGTTATGTGGTGGGATAAATGAAGTATTTGTCGGTAGTAATTATATGTACACGATGTTCTCTGTCACATTACAAGTCATCTTAATGTCTGGTATTGCAGTTGGTCACTTATCATTCTCATATGCATATTTAAGAGTTTTTGACGTGGGGATTGGTTTAACGATTGCTGTACTTGGGATATTATTATTTAGCTATTTTTCAAATACTACGAGTCGATCGAAGTTATTATCTGATATAGATGTACTGCTTAACAATCAAGCGAATGTATTTTATGGATTGCTTGCGCATCACCATGTGTCTCCACAAGAAATATACAAGATGCAACTTAATTTAATGAATGTAAGATTGTTATTTAATTTAATTGAAGGTGAATTTGAGAATATTCGGGACGAACTGATGCGCTTATATCCGTTGTTACATTATCTTGAACAACTTACTTTTACATTAAACCGTATGCATTCAACAGGTGGATATGTTCAACTAACGCCATCAGACATCAGTCACTATTTGATGGTCTTCCAGAATATCCGTTATTCACTCATCCATGAAATTGAAATACCATCTGAACATTTAGCACATTTTAAGCGATATCATAATGTGGATAATGCACTCAATCATTTGCAGAAAATCTGTAATGATTTAATGCTGGATGATAAGTATATTTTGAACAATAATGAAACCCTCAAGATCAGTTAATTTGATCTCGAGGGCTTTTTTAAAGTGCGTATTTACACTTATATTTCAAGTATCACCTGGTGGCATTAGTACTGTGCCTACGCTCCAAAGACCAAGCTATCTGCATCTTTTTCAAGCTGTCCACCGACACGCGCAGAAAATGAGATGCGAATTAAGCGATTCTTCTTGTTCAAGGCACCTTCGAAATAATCAAAAAAAAGCTAGCAATGAACATTTCAATTCATTGCTAACCCTACAAATTTATATTACTGAACGCCTACTGCATCCCATGCACTCCACACTTGATCAGCTGTTTCCTGGTCATATAAGTCTAATGCAGATTGGTATAATGCTTGCTTTGCATCTGTAAACTGAGCATTTGATGTTAAATATTGCGTTAAAGCACGATAATAAATTTGTTGCGCTTTCTCTTGTCCGATGGCTGTTATTGTATTATATCCCGCTTTGTTAGGAATACCAGAGTTCGTATGCACGCCACCATTATCTCTTGAAGTATTAACATAGTTATTCATATGATCCGGTTGTCCAAATTGCTTCGGATTTGACATACTACGTAATGCATCACCTTGTCGACCTGGTGTATAAACATCTTCACCCATTAACCAGTCGTCATTATCTACAAAATATCCAAAAATATCTGAAAAACTTTCATTCAAAGCACCTGATTGAGCACGATATTCTAAATTCGCTGTATTTTGAGTAACACCATGAGTAATTTCATGTGCAACCACATCATTTGCGCCAGATAACCCTGTAAACGTGTTCCCATCTCCGTCATTATAAATCATTTTATCGCCAACCCAGGCAGCGTTATTCGTATTGTCACTTCCACCGTAAGTATCTACGTGTGCTAACGAAATAATAGGGCTACCATTGTCATCATAAGACTCTCTGTTAAACGTATTTTTATAGTAGTCATACACTTGTGCAGCATAATAATTTGCATCTACACCCGCGCGTTGATAATCATCTGTAAAGTTCTTATCTCTATCCGTCACTAAAGATGCACTACCATTTTGATTGTTATAGTTGTATGCCGCAATTTTACCTTGATGCGTTAAATCTTCAAGTGAGAATCCACCTGTAATGCTATTGATATTAATCGTTTTAGTATCTCCTAATACACCTTTACCTGTACCTTGAGTTGCTGCTTCATGAACAAGACTTTGTTTTTCAACAATGTCTCCGTTTTCAGCATCAACTTTTACTAACCAGTGCCCAATTTCAGGTTGAACTGTCACGAGTTCTACACTATAAACCAATTTATTTTTTTCACCGTCGATTTCAGTAGTCGCTTTTTTCACGACATCCTGCCCCATGTTATCCGCTTTTTCTGGATCAATCTTCAAAGCTTGATATGCATGATTAATCGCTTCTTCTTTTGAAATTTTAACTTCATTTGTAGGTGCAACTTCATTTGCATTTGTTGCCCCATTAACCAGTACAACTTCACCATTTTTATTCGTGTGTACTTTAATTTCTTTATCTGTCGCATATTTACCTTTTACTTTTGGTGCTAACGTGTAATGTGTATATCCTAGGTCATCTGTTTTTACTTCTTTTACAGCATAATTTTTATAGTGTTTTTTTACTTTTGCTGTTCCAGGAAGCTCTTTCAAAATATTCTTTACATCAGATTTCTGCTTTACCACTTGGTTGAATTTAGGTAATTTGTCTTCCTTGTGTTTCGCATCTGCAGTAGCCGTTCCCACAAAAGATGTTGCAACAATTGTAGCAGATAGTGCTAATGGCCCGATTGATTTTTTTGAAATTTTAGACATAATATCACACTCCGTTTTATATTTATATAGAATATTCTTTTTCTATATATTTATATAATATTAGAATATTGATATAATACAATAGATTATCCTTTGAATTGTATAAAACTTCAAAAATATTGCGTGATTTACTAATTTAAATTTCGTTACGAATATATATATAATGAGTTTTGAATATAGTTCTAAAGTGATTAACATACACAATAGATGAGGTGATTACATATGAAAAAGATATTCATTCTAGATGATCATGAATTGTTTGGGGAAGGTTTAAAAAGCATACTAGAAAAAGAAGACGATATGTGTGTATATAAAGTGGTTACGAATCCAGACTTAATGAATGATTATATACTTGAATTTCATCCGGATATTATTATATGTGATATTAAGATAAAAGAGGTCAATGGTCTGGATGTTATAAAAAAGTATAAAACGATTTATCCAAACATAAAATTCATTGTATTAAGTGGTTATAACATCGATAATTACAAGACGCGTGCTTTCCAAAATGGTGCATCTGCGTATGTACTCAAAGAAGATAGTCCGGCACATTTAGTCAACATTGTTCGTGAAGTTTATGCGCGTAATATAAAAGTTGCATCATCTCAATCCTTCATTATTTCTGATTTGACACCTAAAGAGATAGAGATATTAAGCCTTATGTCTCAAGACCTTACAAACACACAGATCAGCGAAATTGCATATATGAGTAAACGAACGATTGAATATCATGTTTCCAGTATTATAAAAAAGCTTAATGTCAATTCTAGACTTGGTGCCGTAATAAAAGGCATCCGTTTAGGATTAATCGAAGAAACGGAGCTTTACCATAACGAAAAACTTAAATAATCGTGAGGTTATTATGATAAAACGCAAAAAGAAAGTAGCACATGAACGCTTATGTACTACTTTCTTTTATCTCAAGTTCTATTGCATCAAATAAATTCAGGAGTTCAATTTTCTTTTGTTTTTTTGCGAGGTACTTTGCGAAACAGAGTTCACCTTCATCGATTAAATTCGTACTGTTCAATTTCAATAATGCTGTATTTTTAGAATATATGAATTCTGAAATACATATCATGTTCATTTCTTTATGAGATAAATCAATTGCTTCACATGCAAGATCATACATTTCTTTATATTCATGTTCTTCATATAGTAATCTCAGGAAATTGTATATTACTTTAAAACATAGCGTGGACGTTAAATGATGACTATAAATCAATGACAATGCTTCTTTAAAGTAGGTTCTAGCTTGAAGGTAGTTATGCTTTTTCAAATATAAATTGGCCATACTGTTCAATATATTAACCTTTAATTCAAGATCAATGGTATGTCTATTATCAGCGTATAGTATTTCCATTGCTTCAACTGTATCTTCATTTTGAATCATATTACGCAGTACTAATTTAATATATTGCAGATAAATCGTATCATCATGACTTAATTTCCCGTAATCCAAAAGCGCTATATAGACAGAAATCTCTTCATAATTTCTGAGTAATAATAAATGATTTATTTTTTCTTTATCGATGCCATGCAGACGTGCGTCTGAATGTTTTATGCCTGCTATTTCATCTAACGAAAGGTTTAACCTTTTAGCAATATCCATGAGTAACGTTGACAATGGCACCATTTCATTTTTTTCAATTTTACTGATCTGACTTTGTGTGCAAATGCCTTCAGATAATTCTTTTTGTGTCATACCAATTTCTTGACGCCGTTCTTTTATATAATACCCAATATTCATACGCTGCCTCCTCTACTCATTATCTTAAAAATAATTATATAAAAAAATACTTATAACCTAAATAAGGTTGTAAGTATTTTTAATCTTACCTTTAATTGTAATGTATTTTACCATAAATGCCATTCTGAAGGCATGTTTGCTGCGAAAATCGTCAATGTCAAACTAGCTGCTAACGTAAAAGATTTCAATCTTAGTTTCATAACGTTCACCTCCTAGTTATTATTCTTTAAAGAATATTTATATATAATATTGTATAACAAAAAGATGAAATTGTATATTAATATCCACATTTTTGTATTTTGAACATACAGATTTCCTATTAGTGTGAGTGAGTAAGTAATTTTAAAAATACGACTATAGTTACTTTACTTCAATTCTTTTACTATTTATTACATGCTATAATAAAAAGGAAAGAACGAAAGAAAGGTTGTGCATGATGAACAAACAAATGTTTTTCTATATTTATATACTGATTGTCGTATTTTTATCTGTTAATATCTTCAAACACATTGCAAAGGGTGCTCCACCAGCAGATTATATTATTTACGCGATAATTTCATTAACTTTGTTGAGTATTATTTCCGACCAGTTAATCGAGTTGGTTTACGGCCGTAAATCGCCAATGTTCTTACTTATCTTTAACTTGGTGCTATATGTATCAGTATTAGGATTAAGTATTTATGCCATTACGCTAAGCAGTGCGTTATTCGATATCATTTTATATAGTTTATTTATTCCAACAAGTATAATGCTTATGTATGTTCAGACGATTATTTATAAGAAAGAAATAAGAGGATAAGACGATTTCGTCTTACCCTCTTTTTGTAACCCTTGACTGAGCGATACACCACACATACTGCTCACTCGCAAATCTACAATATACCTATCTCTCCTATCCTTCAAACACAATGGTCGTCAGTTTCGTCTGTGCAACAATAACCGGCCAGTAAAATGGTGCACCACGCCATCCCTGTGCGATGTCGCCGTTCTGTCTTAACAGCATCACGGTCGGATGTGTCGTACCATATTGATAACTTTGCTTTAACTCGTCTTGCCCATTGTCCGGTCGATCGGCAAATCGGATACCGTCTTGTCGATAACGTGATATATTTCGATTGTCTCGTGTTATCACCCATACGTATCCTGTATGATTCGCACTGAGACGTGATAAATAATTTAATAACGAAGTATATGTTTCTATTTGCCATTCATATCCTTCTTCCATTACAAGTGTAGCCATAATTTCTTCTAAGATGGGAATGACACGCACAACTGGAACAAGTATATGGCGATTGTCATTTGCATTTTGCTGAATTGCATAACGACGTAATGATTCGATTTGTTGATCAATCTGTTTCATGCGACTTGTCATCTCAGTCTTACGCTTCGTCTGAAAGCCAACCGGTAAGAATCGTTTCTTACCTTTCACGGTCATTACTTTCGATAGCAATAATTTGTTCGGATTACATGGCACGATATCTTTATGCGCATCGTGCATCATAAAGATGACTTCTCCTTCATTTCTACCCGTTTCAAATGCATATCTCAAATCTTCATCAAAGGCATGCATGCGCTCCATAACGTCATAAATACGTGGCGTCGTATAAAATCGCGTTACATATAAATCTTCTTGTGGTCTAGCGCCATACATGCGTGAGTGTTGCAGTACGGTATCTTGCTGAAATTTCTTCGGGTCTCTGCCGTAGTAGAATCCGATTAAGTTACCAATCGTAATGCCACGGTCTAATATTTGTCCACCGATAAAGAAATTCAGTGGTGCACGCAAATTCAATTCTCCTGCATGATTCAGTAATTGGTTAACATCCTGCTCCGAATTAACGATGGTAATGAGCAATGTTTCTTCTTCAAATGTTGCTTTCACCGCTTCATATACATCATCAATTCCCGGGAAATAGTGTGCTTTTGTTGATTGTTTAAATTGTGTATACGACGATTTAATAAGTTGTTGAAAAGCTGATTCATCTGTTTGTAGTAATATCTTTAGTCGTTGTTCAATCATTTGTACGAGTTCATACTGCCACATATGTGCTTTCTTCGTCGTAATGGTGTGCATGATAAATGCATATTTCTTTAATCGTTCCCCTGCATGCTGTTGCTGCAAGTTACGAATATTGCCGCCAACAATAAAGTTAATCAGCGCTGCGCGTAATCCGATAAAGTTCTTAGACGTCAGTAAATAATCCGGCTTTGCACGACGTTTATCTTCTTTGCGTAGTATTTCAAGTTCAGTATCTGTAATCGGTTGATACACATAACTTGCCGGATGGTTCAGTTTCGATTGTTCGAAATAGAACTTGCCGCCAACATACGCATCAAATGTCGGCACGAGTACAGTAAATGCTGGTCGTTTCGGTTGATAACCACGTGCGTGTAATGTCTCACTATCCGGTTGTAAATACAGTGAATACGGTGTTGCAGTAACTTGTAAGTACGCAGCTGTCGGAACACGACGCTTAATATCATCTAATTGTGTGGCGATGACTTTCAATTCTGTTAAGTTCTTATCACGGTCTTTCTCATACACAACCGATGCATAATCCGCTTCATCATCAATAATCATCATTTGTTTATTAGCAAGCGATGGATATTGATTGAATAGCGCATGTGTTAAACGTTCAACGTTCTTCTTCTCTTTCTTAGCAACGATGACGATTCTTTTCTTTAACTCAAATTGTCGTAAATCCTGTGGCAGCTGCATAATGTCATAAGCAATCACTTGATCATCAGCCATCAACACTTCAAATTCCTGTCTCAATCGTTCATAAGTTTGACGTGCCAATGCATTGGAGTTCTTCGTTAAGATGATCACCACTTCAAAGCCATTATCAAATCCGAGCGCAATCGATCCCATGAAACTACGTGTCTTCCCAGATTGTATACGGCCAAGTAATATACCCGGTTTATGTTCAGTCGTCGATATCGTCATTAAATTCGAAACTGTGTCGTGCATTGCTTGTATTTCTTGTTGATTGTATTGATTTCTATTATTAAGGGCGTTAAAGTAATCGCCATTCATCTTTAATGTCATAAACGTTCTCCTTGTGAAATGCGCTGTACGTGTTTAATTCTCGAAAATTTATTATAGCATGATTTATATCGTTCGCCGCAGCGACTTTGTCGGGAAATCGAAATGATATGCCATACATTGTTTCAATATTATGGCATTAATATGGTATACTTTGACTAATCTAAAGTGGAGGTTATATGCATGAAATTTAACGAAAGTATCGCCTTATCGACTAAATCCCCGCGTAATATTCCGTGGTATGGAACTGTCCTGATTGCAATTGCGATATTCTTTATCGTTCAAATGGTTGCGGGATTCTTTATCATTCCAATACTACTTATCTTTAATCCGACTGCAACGATTGACGATTTATTACGCGAACCGCTCGGCACGCTTATCGGATTGCTCTTATTTCCGTTCTTACTTGCCGCGTGTTTCATTGTTAATAAATTTGTTTATCGTCATCCGGTACAGGCATTAGGTTTCTTTAAAGCGCAATTCATACCGAAATATTTGTTTGGTGTCTTATTAGGGACAGGAATGATTCTCATCATTTATTGCATCAATGTGTTATTCGGTGCGATGCATAGTACATTGAACCCAGATATTCAGTGGTTTACAATCAGCTGGCTTATCGCACTCTTTATGATTCAAGGGTTAACTGAAGAAGTATTGGCTCGTGGTTTCTTAATGAATAAAGTCAGCCATCAGTTAGGCGTTCCTGCCGGAATATTCATCAATGCTGCATTCTTCTCGTTTCTTCATTTCTTGAATCCGAATACGAGTGTATTAAGTTTTGTGAATTTATTTTTAGCGGGGATTGTCTTCTCACTGTTATTCTACTGGTCAGATAACATTTGGTTAACCGGTGCAGCACATAGTTTCTGGAATCTTGCGCTAGGCGTGTTGCTCGGTAACGAAGTGAGTGGTCAGCCATTACCTGGTACGATCTTTAATTCAACGGCAAATATGGAGTCAGCACTCGTTAATGGTGGTAAGTTCGGCTTAGAAGGTGGGCTTGTTGTAACAGTGGTTTCACTTATTGTGATCGTTGTACTGCTTAAACTAAGTCTAAATAAATACGCACAAAAAA
>NZ_JAOTIS010000018.1 GCF_025628935.1 Macrococcus capreoli | reverse complement strand
GATTTATAGTAATACCTTAAATGGATGCGATGAGCCGCAAACGAGTGACCTGTTAGGTCTCTTTTTTTTGCATTTTTTTAAGAATTTCTATGAGATATTACTTTATACTGTTATCTGATATGTTGATACAATAGGGAATAAGAATATATTCATACATAAAGGTGGTCATATTATGGCACTATATAATGCAATGTTAGAACATTTTAAGAAAACGCCTATATCACTGCATGTCCCCGGTCATCATTATCAAACCATTGGCACATTGAATCAATTAGAACTTAAATATGATGTTACAGAAATCTCTGGGATGGATGATTATCATCATGCGGAAGGCATCATTAAAGAGAGTGAATTACAATTAAATAAAAAGGGTTATCAATCACGTTTTCTTGTAAATGGTACGTCAGTAGGATTACTTGCTGTTATTCTTTCTTATATTCAAGCTGGAGACACACTATCCATTGCAATCATGAGAAATGCACATAAATCTATATATAATGCCATTTCACTTGGTAATGGGAGTGCGTATATATTACCTACATCGGTTTCTCGTGACACTGGTGAATATAGTGGTGTTCATTTAAAACACATTGATGAATCTCAACTTAAAAATATTAAATTGGCAGTATTAACATATCCTAATTACTTTGGTGAAACATACGATATAGCAGCTGTTATTGATTATTTTCATGAACGTCATATTCCTGTATTAATAGATGAAGCCCATGGTGCCCATTTTGATATTACGCAGCGTTTCCCAAAAAGTACATTAAATTATGATGCAGATTTCGTAGTACAGTCGTTTCATAAAACGTTGCCAGCGTTTACGATGAGTTCTGTCATTCATATGAATCAATTAGTAAATGAGGATATGTTGCAACAGGTAAATGCTCATTTATCTAAACTACAATCATCTAGTCCTTCATATATGTTGATGCTTGGCTTAGAGCAGGCGAATCAATTTTATCAATCGTATGATGCTACATTGTTTTTTGAAAGAAGAATGCTATTGATAAATACATTGAAAAAAATATTCAACGTAATAGAAGTTGCTGATCCGTTGAAGGTCATGTTATCACTTGATGGCTATTCAGGTTCAGAAATTGCGGGTTTGTTAGAAGAAAAAGGAATCTATACAGAATTATCGAATGAAAAGTTTGTCCTATGTGTCTTACCATTATGGCATAAAACTGATCATTATTTGTTTCAAGATTTATTAGATAGATTTAAAGCATTGCAGTTTGAATCACGTTCATTATTAAGTGAAGCTAAAGCTGAATTATTATATAATCAAACGGGTGGGATATATATTTCCCAGGAAACAATGCATGCGATATATATGCCGTTAGAGGAATGTGTTGGAAAAATAAGTGCAGAGCATATTATTCCATACCCACCAGGTATTCCATATATTTTAGCAGGTGAAGCAATTACGATGCACCATATTCAGCATATTCAAAAATTCATTGCAGCTGGTGGACATGTCCATGGTGTTGAACAATTTAAAATAAGAGTAATTGAATAGGAGATTATAATGAGTATTTTTATTTCTATAGAAGGTCCAGAAGGTTCAGGGAAGAGTACGATAATCAATGAAATTAAAGCAGTATTAAGTAAAGATTATGACGTGGTAACGACGAGAGAACCAGGTGGTATTAAAATTAGTGAAGATATTAGAAAAATTATTCTTGATGATGCTTCTGCAATGGATTATAGAACTGAAGCGTTATTATTTGCAGCAAGTCGCAGACAACATCTTGTAGAAAAGGTGTTACCAGCACTTGCAGCAGGAAAAATTGTGTTGTGCGATCGCTTTATCGATAGCTCTTTAGCTTATCAAGGTTATGCACGTGGTATAGGTGTTGAGGCGATTCGTTCAATTAATGAATTTGCTATTGAAGGTAAATATCCTGACTTAACGTTATATTTAAGTGTGGCTCCTGAAGTTGGCCTTTCACGTATTTCACAAAATGCGCGTGAAACGAATCGTTTAGATAAAGAGGCATTAACTTTCCATCAACGTGTTGTTGAAGGATATGAAGCGTTGTTAAAAGCGCATCCTGAGCGTATTCAAAGGATTGACGCAACACAATCGGTCGAAGAGGTATTACAACAATGCTTACAAGCGATATATCAAAGATTAAAATAGTTTATGTTATAATTGATGAAATACGATAAGAGGTGATTTCAATGAAAATGGTAATTGCTATTGTACAAGATCAAGATAGTCAGAGTTTATCTGATGTCTTAACCAAAAATGATTTTAGAACTACAAAACTTGCTTCTACAGGTGGATTTTTGAGAGCTGGTAATACGACATTTTTATGTGGTGTCGAAGATGAACGTGTGAATGAGTTGTTAAACTTAATTAATAAGACATGTGGCAATAGAGAGCAGATTGTAACACCGGTTACGCCGATGGGTGGCAACGCTGATGCATATATACCATATCCTGTTGAAGTTGAAGTAGGCGGCGCAACAGTATTTGTAATGCCAATAGAACAGTTTCATCAGTTTTAATTAAGAGCTGCCTTGTGCAGCTTTTTCATTATAAAAAGGGGTAGGATTCATGATTGAGCAACTTCAATATTTAGTAGAAAACAATAAATTAAGTCATGCATATTTGTTTGATGGACAGAATAGAAATCAACTGAAACATGAAGCGATGCAGTTTGCTGCGAACATATTATGTCGTAACAATGAAACGTGCTCAAGTCGTGTTCATAATTTAAACCATGCAGATTTTCTGTTACTTGAAACGTCAGAGGCAACGATTAAGAAAGAAATGATTGAAGATGTGCTGCATCGGATGAATCAAAAGCCGATAGAAGGTACACATAAAGTGTATATAATTATGGATTTTGATAAAGTCACTGTGCAAGGTGAGAATAGCATATTAAAATTTTTAGAAGAACCCCCCGAAAATACTATCGCAATATTAGTAACGACTGCACCGAAATTAATTTTGCCTACCATTCATTCAAGATGTCAGCATATATTCGTACAAGCAACATGTAATAACTTATTAAATCAGGAAGGTTTAAACATTCCGAAATCATTACTTGCGACAATGAATCGTCTTAATTTTAGTGAAGAAGAAGCGACGCAATGGAATGAAGTAAATGACTTCTCTGAGATAAAGTCTACAATAATTAAGTGGTGCCAAATGTTGCTCAACAGTGATACAATGGGATTAATTCAAATTGTAAGCGTGCTGAGTACACTTGATAACAGAGAGAAGCAATTGCTTGGTATTGACTTAATGCAGCTATATTTACAAGATATCATGTATACCCTTATTGGTGATGATATTGTGAGTTATCCGGAAAGTGTACAATTAATCCAGCAACAAGCAAGCAATTTGACGATACAAAGATGTGTCAATTTGATTGATCATACATTAAAGGCGAAACAAAAATTATTGCAATATGTTAATGTTACGTTAGTGTATGAGGAAATGGCGATTCAAATGCTGGATGAGGTGAAATAATGATAGAAATTATAGGTGTTAAATTTCAAAAATCGGGTCGTACAGAATATTATCAACCTGGTGATGAGAAATTTGCAGTGAATGAACTAGTTGTAATCGATAATAAAAAGCGCGGGATAGAACTTGCCCGTGTTATTATTCCGAATAAACTTGTGTCTGAAGAAGATGTTGTGTTGCCAGTAACGATGATAAATCGTAGAGCGACAGAACAAGATATATTGAAGTACGAACAGAATATGCTTGATGCGGACTATGCGTTGGAATTGTGTAAAAAGCATGTTAAGAATCATAATTTAGATATGCGTTTAGTGAATGCAACATATACGCTAGATAAAGCTAAGATTATATTTAACTTTACGGCAAATGAACGTGTAGACTTTCGCGAACTTGTCAAAAGTTTAGCGTATGATTTAAAGACACGTATTGAATTGCGTCAAATCGGTGTAAGAGACGAAGCAAAGATTTTAGGTGGGATTGGACCATGTGGTCGTAGTTTATGCTGTGCGACTTATTTAGGGGACTTTGAACCTGTATCTATAAAGATGGCAAAAGATCAAAACTTGTCGCTTAATCCAACTAAAATTTCTGGGGCTTGTGGCCGTTTAATGTGCTGTTTAAAGTATGAAAATGATTATTATGAAGAAACAAGACGCAAACTACCCGATATTGGTGAAGAAATCCAAACGCCTGAAGGAATCGGTCGAGTAATTGGGTTAAATATTTTAGACGTGACAATGCAAGTAAAATTAAAAGGTATGGAAACACCTGTAGTGTATCATATCGATGAGGTAGAAGTTTAGGAGGTTTATGATGAACCGAGATGAATTATTTAATGCCTTAACGAAGCTCGAAAAGCAAATCAATAGTGTAAATGAGAGTTATGAGACATTAAAAGAACTTACAGTTGCATTAGTAGAAGAGAATGTCGCATTAAAATTAGAAAATGATAACTTACAGCGATTTATACAAGTTCCGAAAGAAGAACCGAAAAAAAATAATAGTAAAGTCCTTCAAAGTAAAGATAATTTAGCAATGTTATATGCTGAAGGGTTCCACATTTGTCCGACCGACTTATTTGGCAAACATCGCGGTGGCGGTGATTGTATCTTTTGTTTGAGTTTACTATCTGATAAAGAATAAAAAAGGGCGTAAGCCTTTTTTTATTGGAGGAATGTCAATGTTGTTACACAATGAAAGATTGGATCAGTTAATTAAAGAAAATTTATCAATTATTCAAAACGATGAAGTATTTTCATTTTCTACGGATGCGCTATTACTTGCGCATTTCACGCCGTTAAAGAAAAGAGATAAAGTTATGGATATATGCTCAGGGAATGGCATTATTCCTTTGCTACTTTCAGATAGAACAGATATGCCGATTGAAGCGATAGAAATTCAGTCTAAACTCGTAGATATGGCAAGACGTTCTATCCGTTATAACAAACTTGAATCGCAAGTTTATGTGCATGAAATGGACATTAAAGGGGTTCAACAACAATTTATTCCCAGTCAGTTTGACATTGTCACTTGCAATCCACCTTATTTTAGAGCTAATCAAGATTATCAGCATTTAAAAGAAGCACATCGTATTGCCAGAACAGAAGTATTATGTACTTTTATGGATTGTGTGCAGGCAGCTAAACATTTACTTAAGCAAGGTGGTAAATTTGTTGTTGTACAACGTGCGGATAGATTAGTCGATGTTGTGACGGATATGAGGAATGGTGGTATTGAACCGAAAGTGATTTATCCTATTTATTCATCTCCAAATAAACCACAAGCTATCACGGTTGTTGTGGAAGGAATAAAAGGTGGAAAAGCAGACGTTAAAGTAATGTCGCCATTTTATATTTACAATGAAGCACAGCAATATTCTAAGGAAATGAATGTGGTGTATTATGGGTAACCATTATATTTATATTTTAGAATGCGGTGATGGTACACTTTATACTGGATATACAAACGATTTGGATAAACGATTAGAAACGCATAATGCAGGCAAAGGGGCAAAATACACGCGAAATAGATTGCCGGTGAAACGCATTTATGAGGAACGTTTCGAGACTAAACGTGAAGCGATGCAAAGGGAATATGCGATTAAGCAATTAACACGACATCAAAAAATAAAACTCATTCAAGGAGATATGTTATGAGCGGGATTTTACACTTAGTAGGGACGCCGATTGGGAATTTAGAAGATATCACGTTTAGAGCTATTAGAACGTTGAAAGAAGCGGATATTATTTTGTGTGAGGATACACGTGTGACAAAGAAACTCGTGATGCACTATGAAATTGATACACCGCTTAAAAGTTATCATGAGCATAATAAAGAACAAGTGACGGATTATATTATTGATCTGTTATTAGAAGGAAATAATATTGCACTTGTATCTGATGCAGGACTGCCACTTATCAGTGATCCGGGCTATGAACTTGTGGTAGTAGCACGTGAACAAGGCATTAAAGTAGAGACAGTGCCAGGTGCCAATGCTGCACTAACTGCATTAATGACGAGTGGGGTGAGTTCATATTCATTTTTATTTGATGGCTTTTTACCGCGCAAAGATAATGAAAAGAAAGATAGACTAGTGAATCTCATGGGACTACCTCATACAGTTATTATTTATGAGTCGCCGTTTCGTGTGAAACATACTTTAGAAACGATACAAAAAATAGATGGAAATCGAAAAGTTGCGATTGCGCGTGAATTGACAAAGAAATTTGAGCAAGTTGAAACAGACACAGTGTCACATATCATTACGCGTTTAGAAAAAGATATTACGCTTAAAGGTGAGTTTGTCATTGTTATTGAAGGAAGTAATGGTGAGAATGATGTTAATTGGTGGTCAGAATTGTCGATAGAAGATCATGTAAATCATTATGTAAAAGAAGGATTACGTAATAAGGATGCCATTAAGCAAGTTGCTGTAGACCGTGATATGAAAAAGAATGAAGTGTATCAGATTTACCATGTAGATTGAGAGGCAGTTCTCAACGGCTTAGATCCAAACAAAATAGGATGAGATTAATCTCATCCTATTTTTGTATACCATATTATTTTTCTTTAGCTTCGATTTCTTTTAAAATTTGTTTAACGCCTTCTTTAGATAATACTAATTTACCACCAGCTAATAAGTAGTTATCTTCAGAAACGTTACCTGTTACAGCACAAGTCATGCTTGGTTTATATTTCTTTAAGATGATTTTGTCAGCATCTGTGTAAATTTCTAAAGCGTCTTTCTCAGCGATGTCTAAAATACGACGTAATTCGATTGGAATAACTACGCGTCCTAATTCGTCAACTTTTCTTACGATACCAGTAGATTTCATGATATATTTCCTCCAAAAATTGTTTTAATAGAAATTTTAGTAAATTCGACAAAACGACGTAATTGTTCGACATTTGTCTTAATAAGAGTTTACTACCGTAATTTTACAATGTCAATAAATTATACTCAAATTCTTTATTTGTAATGCTTTAGTAATGTTATGTAATAATACAAAACATATAATTTTACTTGATTTTACATTAAATAAATAAAATTACTTGTCGAATTGTAAAGATTAGTAATATTGAAAAATAGAGCAAACTTATGTATATTTAAAAGATAGATATAACTAGGAGGACGAACATGACGAACAATACTTTTTATATTACAACACCGATTTATTATCCGAGCGGAAAATTGCATATTGGTCATGCATATTCAACAGTTGCTGGCGATGCAATCGCTCGTTATAAGAGAATGCAGGGCTATGATGTGAAGTACTTAACAGGTACAGATGAACATGGCCAAAAAATTCAGGAAAAAGCACTTGCTGCTGGTAAGTCAGAAATTGAATATTTAGATGAAATTATCGAAGATATTCAAGCGTTATGGAAAAAGCTTGATATTTCTAACGATGATTTTATTAGAACGACAGAAGCACGTCATAAACTTGTAGTAGAAAAAGTATTCGAAAAATTATTAGCGCAAGATGATATTTACTTAGGTGAATATGAAGGTTGGTATTCAGTACCGGATGAAACATTCTACACTGAAACACAACTTGTTGATCCGATTATGGAAGGCGACAAAATTGTAGGTGGTAAGAGTCCTGATTCTGGTCACCCTGTACAACTTGTGAAAGAAGAGAGTTACTTCTTCCGCTTAAGTAAATATGCAGATCGCTTAGTGAAATATTACGAAGAGCATCCGGAATTTATTCAACCTGTTTCACGTAAAAATGAAATGTTAAATAACTTCATTAAGCCTGGTTTAGAAGATTTAGCGGTATCGCGTACATCATTTGATTGGGGTATTAAAGTACCATCTAATCCGAAACATGTTGTATACGTATGGATAGATGCTTTAACAAACTATATTTCAGCTTTAGGATATCTTTCTGAAGATGATTCAGAATTTAAAAAATACTGGCCAGCGGATGTCCACATTATGGCGAAAGAGATTGTGCGTTTCCATACAATTATTTGGCCGATATTGTTAATGGCGCTTGATTTACCATTACCAAAGAAAGTGTTTGCGCATGGATGGATCTTAATGAAAGATGGCAAGATGAGTAAGTCTAAAGGGAATGTAGTGGATCCTCATATTTTAATCGACCGTTACGGTTTAGATGCAGTGCGTTATTATTTAATGCGTGAATTACCATTCGGTTCTGATGGTGTGTTTACACCTGAAGCGTTCGTTGACCGTACAAACTTTGATTTAGCAAATGATTTAGGTAATTTAGTAAACCGTACAATTGCGATGATTAATAAATACTTTGATGGTAATCTTACAGGGTATAAAGGTCAAATGCATGAGGTGGATGCTGAAATTGAGGCGTTAGCTTTAGAAACAAAAGAAAGATACGATGCTGCAATGGAAAATTTACAATACTCAGTAGCATTACAAGAAGTTTGGAAATTAATTTCAAGAACGAATAAATATATTGATGAAACAACACCTTGGATTTTAATTAAAGAAGAAGATAAGAAAGATTTATTAGAAAGTGTAATGTACCATTTAGTTGAAAATATTCGTTTCGCAGCAGTATTATTACGTCCATTCTTAACTGAAGCACCTACGAAGATCTTTAATCAATTAAATATTCAGGATCCAACGTTATTTGAATTTGCAAGCCTTGATGCGTATGGCAAGATTGGTGAATTGAAAGTTGTTGAGAAAGCAACACCGATATTCCCGCGTTTAGATACAGCAGCTGAAGTGGAATTCATTAAGAGTACAATGCAACCCCCTGCTAAAGTGGAAGAAGAAACTGAAGTTGTACCAGGTAAGCCGGAAATTACAATTGATACATTCAACGAAGTAGAACTTAAGACTGCAACAATTATCGATGCAGACTATGTAAAAAAAGCGAAAAAGCTATTAAAAATTCAAGTGGATTTAGGATCTGAACAACGTCAAATCGTTTCGGGCATTGCTGAATACTATAAACCAGAAGAAATTATCGGAAAAAAAGTCATTGTCGTAACGAATCTTAAACCAGTCGAACTTCGTGGTGAAAAATCAGAAGGTATGATTCTTTCGGCTGAAAAAGATGGCGCTTTAACGTTAGTAAGTGTACCGAATGCAATTGAGAACGGCTCAATCGTAAAATAATATAAACGAGGAGTGATATTGTGTTAATTGATACACACGTTCATTTAAACGCAGATCAGTATGACGAAGATTTACAGGAAGTAATCGATCGAGCACTTGAAAACGGTATTGATCGAATGATTGTTGTCGGCTTCGATGAAGAAACAATAAAACGTACAATGCAGCTTATCGATGCATATGACTTTGTTTATGGTGTGATTGGCTGGCATCCGGTAGATGCGATTGATTTCACGGATGAATATTATGAGTGGATTAAAGAGCTCTCTGAACATCCTAAAATTGTTGCTATTGGTGAAATGGGGCTAGACTATCACTGGGATAAGTCACCGAAAGACATTCAAAAAGAAGTGTTTAAACGACAAATTCAACTTGCTAAAGAGGTGAATTTGCCGATAGTCATTCATAATCGTGAGGCAACTGCTGACGTTATTGAAATCCTGAAGTCAGAGAACGCACAAGAAGTAGGTGGCGTGATGCATAGTTTCAGTGGCAGCTCAGAAACTTGTGATGAAGTATTGAAGTTAAACTTCATGATTTCATTAGGCGGTCCAGTAACATTTAAAAATGCGAAGCAACCGAAAGAAGTAGCGCAACATGTACCGCTTGATAAGTTAATTGTGGAAACGGATGCCCCTTATTTAACGCCGCATCCGTATCGTGGCAAACGCAATGAACCGATGCATGTTAAACTTGTAGCAGAAGAAATCGCGAACTTACGTGGTATTAGCTATGAAGAAGTTGCTTTTCAGACGACAAAAAATGCAGAAAAGCTGTTTGGTGGATTAGGAAATAAGTAGAGACAATGTGTCTCTGCTTATTTTTTGTGTAAATAAAGCTATCCATTTTAAAATTATCAAGTATAATTGTAATATTGTATAGAAGTAAGATAAAAGGAAAGATTAAGATGAAGATAAATGAAATGATTGTCGTAGAAGGTAAGGATGATACGACACGTGTGAAGATGGCGGTAGAATGTGATACGATTGAAACAAATGGATCGGCCATCAATGATGAAACAATAGAGATGATTGCACATGCTGCTGAAGTTCGCGGTGTCATTGTATTAACAGATCCTGATTACCCGGGAAATAAGATTAGAAAAACAATTGAACAACGCGTACCGAGTGTCAAACATGCATTTATTGATGCTGATATTGCTTGTAATAAACGGGGTAAAGTAGGGATTGAACACGCCCCGGTTGAAGCTATTCGTGAAGCGCTTTTAAGTGTATCATCACCATTTGAACATGATTCAGAAACTGTTTCAAAGGCATTATTAGTAGATTTAGGGTTAATTATCGGACCGCATGCTGCATCGAAACGTAAAGAACTATGTAAGAATTTAAGAATTGGTTATTGTAACGGTAAACAGCTATTTCATAGACTCAATGCATTTGGTATTACAGAATTAGATGTGTTAGACGCATTGAATTTAGAATATAAGGAGAATCATGATGGAGATAAATGATATTGCAACACCAACGCGTACAAAGGAATTATTAAATAAATATGGTTTTAAATTTAAAAAAAGTTTAGGTCAGAATTTCTTAGTAGATCCAAACGTTATCCGCAATATCATTGATGCTGCAGGAATTGATGAGACGTGTGGTGTTATTGAGATTGGTCCGGGAATGGGTTCGTTAACTGAGCAACTCGCACGTAAAGCGAAACATGTACTTGCTTTTGAAATTGATCAACGTTTGATTCCGATTCTAGCAGATACGTTAAGCCCTTATGATAATGTTACAGTGATTAACGAAGATATATTGAAAGCAAACGTTCAAGAGGCAATTGATATGTATTTAGCAGATTGTGACGAAATATTTGTTGTAGCCAACTTACCGTATTATATTACGACGCCTATATTAATGGGATTATTAGAACAACATTTAAAGATTAATAGCTATGTTGTAATGATGCAAAAGGAAGTAGGAGAACGTTTGACGGCTGTACCATCAACGAAAGCATATGGTTCATTGTCGATCGCCATTCAGTATTACACAGATGTGAAACGTGTGATGGTTGTGCCGAAAGGGGTATTTATGCCACCACCGAACGTCGACTCTTTAGTTGTAAAATTAACTACATTACCTGAGCCACGTGTTAAAGTAAACGATGAGAAAATTTATTTCAAATTGACACGCGGCGCCTTTGTCCAAAGAAGAAAAACGATTTTAAACAATTATATGAGCTTGTTCCCGAACAGTAAAGAATATAAAGATGAAATATTAGCATGGCTTGAAAGTAGTAATATCGCACCGAGTCGCCGAGGAGAGAGCTTATCACTAGAGGAATTTGCACAACTTGCAAATAATATAAAAAATTACCCGGAAATAGTGATATAAAATATTGACAAGCGTAATTTTAATTGATAAAATTAAAAATTTTATTGACTATTTACATGCAAAATGCTATAATTTTAGGCATAGTGAGGTGGGTTTCTATGCCAAAAACATTAGTAGACATCAAAAAAATTCTTGATTGTCAGTTAGGAAATCAAATTGTACTAAGAGCTAATGGAGGACGTAAAAAGTTAATTGAGCGCCGCGGAGTGCTTAAAGAAACTTATCCATCAGTTTTCGTGGTTGAATTAGACCAAGATAAACATAATTTTGAACGCGTGTCATATACATATACAGACGTATTGACCGAAAACGTGCAAGTAACATTTGTAAATGATCAGCAAGAAGAATTTCTTGTACAATAGAAGTTAAAGCCTATTCCATTTGGAGTAGGCTTTAACTTTGTATATTTATTTTCAATTCATGAAATGGTAGTCCGTGACTTGTGATAAAATATAATCAAATCTTTGTTTAGTGAGGAATTATTATGATTTATGAAAATGCATCAGCAAAAATTAATTTAACGTTAGATACTTTATATAAACGAGAAGACGGTTACCATGAAGTTGAAATGATTATGACAACAGTCGACTTATATGATCGTCTAACGCTTGAGAAGCGCAAAGATAAGAAGATTGTATTAAAAGTTGAACATCTTTATGTCCCTAATGACAATCGTAATTTAGCGTATAAAGCAGCGAAGATTATGATGGATAAATATAGTCTGGATTGTGGTGTGACAATCACTTTAGATAAGACGATCCCGATTGCAGCAGGATTAGCAGGGGGCTCGAGTGATGCTGCAGCTACATTTCGCGGAATCAATCGATTATTTAAACTAGGTCTTTCACTAGAAACATTAGCAGAACATGCAGCTGAAATTGGATCCGATATTTCGTTTTGCGTCCATGGAAAGACAAGCTTATGTACAGGACGTGGAGAGCAGCTTGTGCATTTACCAAAACCCCCTGCATGCTGGGTGATCTTAGCGAAGCCTGATATTAGTGTGTCGACTCAGGAAGTGTACACAGCACTTGATTTGTCGAAGCCGCATAAAGCAATTAATAGTACTGCTTGTGCGAAAGCGATTGAAGCAGGTGACTACAATGAGATGATTAGACATTTAGGTAATCGTTTGGAGAGTGTAACGATTGAGATGCACCCGATTATTCAAACGTTAAAGGATACGATGATGAAGGCGGGGGCGGATATTGCACTAATGAGTGGTAGTGGTCCGACTGTGTATGGTTTAGCAGCGAAAGAGAGACAAGCAAAGAATGTTGTAAATGCATTAAAAGGTTGTTGTAAAGAAGTTTATATGGTACGTATGCTCGGGTGATTTTAAAATCCGAACGTTTGTGTTATATTTGATATATAATATGCGTAAAGAGGGATAATAATGAAGTTTAAAAGAAGTGAACGAATTGTATATATGACGAGTTATTTATTAAGTCATCCAAATGAACTCGTACCATTAACATATTTTGTTGAAAAATTTGGTCAGGCTAAATCATCGATTAGCGAAGATGTTCAAATCATTAAAGATACATTTGTTAAAGAAGAAATTGGAACGATTATGACAACTGCAGGTGCGAGTGGTGGTGTGACTTTTAAACATAAGATGTTTTATAAAGAAGCAGATCAGTTAGTCACTAAACTTTGTGACATGCTCCAGGAGAAAGATCGCTTACTGCCAGGTGGTTACTTATTTATGTCTGATTTAGTAGGTACACCAAGTCTGCTAAATCAAGTCGGTAAACTCATTGCCACGATGTATATGGAAGAAGAATTAGATGCTGTTGTAACGATTGCTACAAAAGGTATTTCGTTAGCCAATGCAGTAGCAGGCATACTTAATTTACCTGTAGTTGTCATTCGTAAGGATAATAAAGTCACTGAAGGTTCAACTGTTTCGATAAATTATGTTTCGGGTTCTTCACGAAAAATTGAAACAATGGTATTGTCAAAAAGAACATTACCTGAAGGCTCTAAAGTACTGATTGTAGATGATTTTATGCGTGCAGGTGGCTCAATTACAGGCGTGATGAATTTAATGAACGAGTTTAAAGCGACTGTTAAAGGGGTAACAGTCTTAGTAGAATCAAAAGAAGTTAAAAATCGCTTGATTCAAGACTATACCTCTTTAGTGAAATTATCCGACGTAGATGAATATAATCAGTCTTTTACAGTTGAAAAAGGGAATTGCTTAGAAAAATTTTCTAAATAAAAAGGAGATAACATCATGAAATCTATTTTTGCAAAAAATGCACCAGAAGCAATCGGACCATACAGTCATGCAGTAGTAGTTAATAATATGGTTTACACAAGTGGTCAATTACCTATCGATAAAGAAGGGCAAATCGGTGAGGGTGTTGAACAACAAACACGATTAGTATTAGACAATTTATCAGCTGTATTAGAGGAAAGTGGATCAAATTTAAAATCGGTAGTAAAAACAACGATTTTTATTAGTGATATGAATGATTTTCCAGTCATCAACGAAGTGTATGGTGAATACTTCAATGAACATCTACCAGCTAGAAGTTGTGTTGAAGTAAGTCGTTTACCTAAAGATGTGAATGTTGAGATCGAAGCGGTAGCTCTAAAAGTTAAGTAGATTTTTAACTTACAATTATTTAGGAGGCTATCTAAGATGAAAGTCACAGATGTTAGAATGAGAAAATTAGCTACGGACAGTAGAATGAAAGCTTTAGTTTCAATTACGCTGGACGAGGCATTTGTAATCCACGATTTACGTGTGATAGAAGGAAATAATGGTTTATTCGTGGCGATGCCAAGCAAACGTACCGCTGACGGTGAATTCCGTGATATCGCGCATCCGATTAATAGCGAAATGCGTCAAGAGATTCAATCGGCGGTAATGAAAGTGTATGACGAAACTGAAGCAATACATCCAAGTGAACTGAGTCAGACGTCTGAACAAACTAGTGATGCATCAAATGATGAATCAGTAGAGGTAATAGAATAATGAATAAGACGAGCGCATCAACAGTAACGTTGATGCGCTCGTCTTTGTATTTCGGCGACTTTTTAAGCTTCTTTCGCTCTAATCGCTGTTAACATTTCTTCAGTCATCTTATCTAAGTCAAACTTAGGATTGAAGCCCCATTGTTTCTTCGCTTCAGTTGGGTCGATTGAATTTGGCCAGCTTTCTGCGATACCTTGACGTACTGGGTCTACATCGTATGATAATTCGAATTCTGGGATGAATTTTCTAATGCTTGCTGCTACCATTTCAGGATCGATACTCATTGCTGTAACGTTAAATGCGTTACGGTCTTTTAAGTTCTCAGCTGGAGCTTCCATTAAATTAATGATGGCATCAATCGCATCATCCATAAACATCATATCCATGAATGTATCTTTACCAATGTATGAAGTGTATTTACCTTCACGTACTGCTTTGAAGTAGATTTCTACCGCATAGTCTGTTGTACCGCCACCTGGTTCTTTAACGTGAGAGATAAGACCTGGGAAACGTACGCCACGTGTATCTACACCGAAACGGTGGAAGTAGTAATCACATAATAACTCACCTGATACTTTGTTTACACCGTACATTGTTGTAGGACGTTGGATCGTTACTTGTGGTGTATTGTCAGCTGGTGTGCTTGGTCCGAATGCACCGATTGATGATGGTGTGAAGAATTGCATGTTGTATTTACGTGCAACTTCTAATGCGTTTAATAAACCACCCATGTTTAAGTTCCATGCGAATACTGGATTCTTCTCAGCCGTTGCTGATAAAAGCGCTGCCATATGCATGATTGTATCTGCTTTAAATTCACCAGCTAATTTGTCCATACGTTCTGCATCAGTTACGTCTAATTCTTCGAAAGGCCCTTCTAATACTTTAGCGCCTTCTTCTGGACGGCGTAAATCTGTTGCCAATACATTTTCAACACCGTAGATTTCGCGTAATTTTAACGTTAATTCTGTACCAATTTGGCCTAAAGCCCCTGTAATCATAATTCTTTTCATGTTATTTTCTCCTTTATATAAAAATTATTATTTTTTAAATGATATTTAATTCTTTTCCAACACGCTCATAAATGGCTAATGCTTCATCCAACATTTCTTTCGTATGTGCTGCAGTTGGCATGTTACGTACACGTCCAGTGCCTTTTGGTACTGTTGGGAAGACGATTGATTTCGCATATACGCCTTCTTCCATTAAACGTTTAGAAAATAATTGTGTTGTTTTTTCGTCACCGATAATACATGGTGTGATTGGTGTTTCAGAATCACCGATATTGAAGCCTAATTTTTTTAGACCAGCTTTTAAGTAATGGCCATTTTCCCAAACTTTATCATGTAACTCTGTAGATTCCATTAAAATATCAATGGCCTCAGTAATCGCTCTTGTATCTCCCGGTGTTAATGAAGTTGAGAATAAGAATGGACGTCCAGCTACTTTTAACCAGTCGATTAAATCTTTAGATCCCGCTACATAACCACCAACAACACCGATTGCTTTAGATAATGTACCCATTTGTAAATCTACTTTGTCTTGTAAGCCGAAGTGTTTCACTGTACCTGCACCTTTACCCATAACACCTGATCCGTGTGCATCGTCAACGTAAGTGATTAAACCAAATTCTTCAGCGATTTCTACGATTTCAGGTAACTTCGCAACGTCGCCGTCCATTGAGAACACGCCATCAGTAATGTACATTACTTTTTTGTATAATCCTGATTCAACTGCTTCTTTCGCTTTCGCACGTAAATCATCCATGTCTGAGTGTTTTACGCGAATTATTTTTGCTCTCGATAAGCGGCATCCGTCAATAATTGATGCATGGTTTAGCTCATCAGAAAGAATCGCGTCATCTTTATTCATCACTGCGCTAATTGCTCCCATATTACAGTTAAACCCTGACTGGAAGGCAATCGCAGCTTCCGTGCCTTTAAATTCAGCAATTTTTTCTTCTAATTTGGCGTGTAAATCTAATGTACCGTTAATTGTACGTACGGCACCAGCTCCTACACCGTGTGAGTCAATTGCTTCTTTCGCAACTTTCTTTAATCGCTCATGAGTGGCAAGTCCTAAGTAGTTGTTTGATGAAAGGTTGATTAATTCTTGTCCTTTAATTTTAATTTTTGGACCATTTGCGCCTTCAACGACATTAATTTCGTTATACAGACCATTGTTCTTTAAATGATCTAAGTTTTCCGTTAAGAACTGTTGTAGTACTTTCGACATTCATGTTCACTCCTTTGATTTGTTTTACACGTTTAAATTAGCACATAAAACCGTTAAAGCCAACAAAATTCCACCTGAAATAGACAAAGTTCATAAATGAAAAAACATGAAAACTTTATGTGTAAGCGTTTACCTGAAGGGTTTGGAGAGTATGTGTCTAAACATTAATATAAAATGTGATTAATATCACTAAATATTTGTCCTTTTCAGAAAAACAATTGTACAAGTGTTTTGTTGATGCATTGCCAAAGGTCGTGGAGACAAAAATAATGTGTATAAAATATTAATAGTGCTGAATTTATATTTACAATAGCGACTACTCGGGATATAGTACATGTGAAATCAATCACAAAAGGAGTGCTGAAAATGAAAGTAGGCGTAGTTAAAGAATTAAAACAAGGTGAAGGACGCGTAGCTTGTACACCTGAAAATGTTCGAAAATTAACAGAAGCAGGCCACGAAGTTGTTGTTGAGAAAAATGCAGGTGTGGGTTCAGGATTCACTGATGAAATGTATCAAGCTGAAGGTGGAACAATTGTAACGCATGAACAAGCGTGGGAAGCAGACTTAGTAATTAAAGTAAAAGAACCTCATGAAAGTGAATACAAATTCTTCAAAAAAGATCAAATTATTTGGGGATTCTTACATTTAGCTTCTTCAAAAGAGATTGTTGAAAAAATGCAAAGTGTTGGTATGACTGCAATAAGTGGTGAAACAATCATTAAAGACGGTAAAGCAGAATTGCTTGCGCCGATGAGTGCAATTGCAGGTCAACGTTCAGCAATCATGGGTGCGTACTACTCTGAAGCACAACACGGTGGACAAGGTACTTTAGTAACAGGTGTTAAAGAAATTGTAGATATTCCTTCAAGCACATATGTTATTTTCGGAGGAGGCGTTGCTGCAACAAACGCTGCAAACATTGCCTTAGGATTAAATGCTAAAGTAATCATCATTGAATTAAACGACGACAGAATTGAATACTTAAAATCTCAATATGCTGGAAAAGATGTTGAAGTTGTTAAATCAACACCAGAAAACTTATCAGAACAAATTAAAAAAGCAGATGTATTTATTTCAACAATTTTAATTCCAGGTGCAAAACCACCGAAACTTGTTAAACGAGAAATGGTTCAATCAATGAAAAAAGGATCAGTAATCATTGATATCGCTATCGACCAAGGTGGAACAGTAGAAACAATTAGACCAACAACAATATCAGATCCGATTTATATTGAGGAAGGCGTTATTCATTACGGCGTTCCAAATCAACCAGGTGCAGTACCAAGAACATCTACAATGGCACTAGCACAAGGTAATATTGATTACTTATTAGAGATTTGTAACAAAGGTTTAGAACAAGCAATTAAAGATAATCAGCCATTAAGTACAGGTGTTAACGTATATAAAGGCCAAGTAACGAATAAAGGTTTAGCTGATTCACATGATATGGAATATAAAGAAATATTAAATGTTATCGCATAAGTTGATCGTGACTGAAAATAAAAAATAAAAAGTAGGAAGGATGTCATTATTATGTCAACAAACCCTATCGCATTACAAACTGCTCATATTGTAAATTTAGGAGATATTGAAGAAGCTAAAGCTAGAATTAAACCATTTATTCGTAGAACACCATTAATTCAATCTATGTACTTAAGTCAAAATATTACACATGGTAATGTGTATTTAAAACTAGAAAACATGCAATATACTGGGTCTTTCAAATTTAGAGGTGCCAATAATAAAATACATCACTTAACAGAAGAACAAAAAGCAAAAGGAATTGTTGCTGCATCTGCTGGTAACCATGCACAAGGTGTTGCTCTTACTGCGAAACTTTTAGGTATCGAAGCAACAATCGTGATGCCGGAAACAGCACCAATCGCAAAACAAAAAGCGACTGAAGGATACGGTGCAAAAGTAATCTTAAAAGGTAAAAACTTTAATGAGACACGTTTATATATGGAAGAATTAGCTAAAGAAACAGGCATGACCATTGTTCACCCATATGACGATAAATGTGTAATGGCAGGTCAGGGAACAATTGGTTTAGAAATATTAGATGACATCTGGAATGTTAATACAGTGATTGTACCAGTAGGTGGTGGTGGATTAATCGCTGGTGTTGCAACAGCACTTAAATCATTTAACCCGTCAATTCATATTATTGGTGTGCAGGCAGAAAATGTACATGGTATGGCAGAATCATTCTATAAACGCGAGTTAACTGAACACCGTACAGATGGCACTATTGCAGACGGTTGTGATGTGAAAGTACCAGGTGAACAAACATTTGAAGTTGTTAAACATTTAGTGGACGAGTTCATCTTAGTGACTGAAGAAGAAATTGAACATGCGATGAAAGATTTAATGCAACGCGCGAAAATAATTACAGAAGGTGCAGGCGCATTACCAACAGCAGCAATCTTAAGCGGTAAAATTAATAAAAAATGGACTGAAGGTAAAAATATCGTTGCATTAGTTTCAGGAGGAAATGTTGATTTAACACGTGTTTCTGGTGTGATAGAACACGGATTAAAAATGGCAGACACAAGTAAAGGTGTCGTAGGTTAAGAACCATATGGAAAAGGGGTGTAGTTATGTCAAACAACAATGAATTACAAAAAAGTATTGGATTCTTCTCTGCCCTTGCAATTGTAATGGGTACAGTAATAGGATCAGGTGTATTCTTTAAAATATCAAATGTTACCGAAGTAACGGGAACGGCTGGGATGGCGCTCTTCGTTTGGTTATTAGGAGGCATTATAACAATTTGTGCGGGACTTACTGCAGCAGAACTTGCTGCAGCAATTCCTGAAACAGGCGGATTAACAAAGTATATTGAATATACTTACGGGGATTTTTGGGGCTTTTTATCTGGCTGGGCACAATCATTTATCTACTTTCCAGCGAACGTAGCAGCTTTATCAATTGTATTCGCAACACAATTAATCAATCTATTCCACTTAAGTGAAAGCTTATTGATTCCGGTTGCAGTAATTTCAGCATTATCGATTATGCTGATTAACTTTTTAGGATCTAAAGCGGGTGGAATGCTACAATCTGTTACATTAGTGATTAAATTAATACCGATTATTGTCATCGTAATCTTCGGGATCTTCCAATCAGGAGATGTTACATTCTCATTAATACCTTCAACTGGAGATTCAGGAAATGGATTCTTTACAGCTATCGGTAGCGGATTATTAGCAACAATGTTTGCTTATGATGGCTGGATTCATGTAGGGAACGTAGCAGGAGAATTAAAAAATCCTAAACGAGATTTACCATTAGCGATTACTGTTGGTCTCGGATGTGTTATGGCAGTTTACTTATTAATCAATGCGACATTCTTATTAACATTACCTATCGAACAACTTGCTGGAAATTTAAATGCAGCTTCTGATACTTCAAAAATTTTATTTGGAGAAGCAGGTGGTAAATTAATTACGATCGGTATATTAATTTCAGTATACGGTACAATTAATGGTTATACGATGACAGGCATGCGTGTACCATATGCAATGGCTGAAAAAAGATTATTACCGTACAGTAATTTATTTGCTAAATTAACGCAATCAGGTGTGCCTTGGTTTGGTGCAATTATTCAATTTGTTATTGCGATTGTAATGATTTCTATGGGTGCATTCGATACAATTACAAATATGTTAGTGTTCGTCATTTGGTTATTCTACTGCATGTCATTTGTTGCTGTAATAATTTTAAGAAAACGCGAACCGAACATGGAACGTCCATATAAAGTGCCTTTATATCCAATTATTCCGTTAATCGCATTAATTGCAGGTGCCTTTGTATTAATCAATACTTTATTTACGCAATTTTTACTCGCGATGATCGGTATAGTGATAACATTACTTGGTGTACCGGTTTACTACTACAAAAAGAAACAGCAAAATGCATTATAAATGATGAATTGAAATGAATAGTATTGAAATGATAGACAAATTTAGTTTACAATTGTCTATCATTTTTTTATTTGTCCATCATTTTATTGATACAATATTGGTAAAGAAACTAAAAAAATATTTTGAATAATGTATAATTAAACTAGACAAACTGTAAGCTAGCAATTCGGTACAGTTGTAAACGTTATTAAACTTTGTAATATTGCATAAAAGATTAGGATGTATTGTAAAATGAATTGTATATTGAATATAATAATGAATAAAGATAAGTTTCAGGAGGAAAAACAATGACGAGACAAGCTGTAATTTTAGCGGCAGGTAAAGGCACGCGTATGAAATCGAAGCTTCATAAAGTATTGCATCCGGTTTGTGGGAAGCCGATGGTTCAACATGTAATCGATAACATTAAATCGGCAGGTGTCACAGATATTGTAACGATTGTAGGATATGGTGCTGAAGATGTGAAGAAAGCATTATCGGAACAATCGTTATTTAGTATGCAAACTGAACAATTGGGGACAGCGCACGCGGTTCAAATGGCAGAAGAGCATTTAGCAGATAAAGAAGGCACAACGATTGTGATTTGTGGGGACACACCGTTAATTTCTGAAGAAACAATTCAAGGCTTTGTACATCATCATGAGACGACAGGTGCGAAAGCAACGATTCTTTCAGCGAAGACCAATACACCATTTGGCTATGGTCGTATTATTCGTGATGAACACGGTGTGGTAGAACGTATTGTTGAAGAGAAAGATGCAAATATTGAAGAGAAATTAGTGAATGAAATCAGTTCGGGTACTTTCTGTTTCAACAACAAATTATTATTTGAGTTATTAAAGCAAGTCGATAACGATAACGCACAAGGTGAATACTATTTACCGGACGTTATTAAATTATTGCGTGCCCAAGGTGAATTAGTAGAAGCGTATGTCACTGAAGACTTTAGCGAAACATTAGGGATTAACGACCGCTACAATTTATCTATTGCGGAACAAACAATGCGTTTACGTATTAATAAAGCACACATGATGAATGGTGTTACAATTATAGATCCTTTAACGACATATATTGATAAGGATGTAGAAATTGGAGCAGATACAATCATCGAACCGGGTGTTATATTAAGAGGGAATACGAAGATTGGCGAAGATGTTGTCATTACTGCACATACTACAATTGAAAACAGTGAAATTAAAGATGGCGTAACTGTTAAACAATCTTACATTTCAGAATCATTTGTTGATGAACGAACAGCAATCGGGCCTTTTGCACAACTTCGTCCTGGCAGTGATATTGGCAAAGAAGTGAAAATCGGTAACTTTGTTGAAATTAAGAAGGCGAAATTAGAAGATGAAGCTAAAGTTTCTCATTTAAGTTATATCGGAGATGCTGAAATTGGTGCACGAACAAATGTAGGCTGCGGAGCAATAACAGTAAACTATGATGGCAAAAATAAATTTAAAACAGTTGTAGGTAAAGATTCATTTATTGGATGTAATTCAAACTTAGTGGCACCTGTGCATATTGGTGATGCATCATTTGTTGCAGCAGGTTCTACAATTACGGATGATGTACCAGATAAAAGTTTAGCATTAGGTCGTGCGAGACAAACTACAAAAGAAGGCTACTACGATAAAGAATAGTAATGTATAATATTAAAGGCACGATTCATAAGTCGAGAAGATTATAATACGATATCTAAATGGGGGCATTACAAAATGATAAACAATGAATACAGAAATACAACTTTAAAGATTTTCTCTTTAAACGCCAATCTTCCTTTAGCTGAAGAAATTGCGAAAGAAGTCGGTATTCCATTAGGAAAATGTAGTGTTAAACGTTTTAGTGATGGAGAAGTTCAAATCAATATCGAAGAGAGTATTCGTGGATGTGACGTGTTTATTGTTCAACCAACGTCTAATCCTGTAAATGAACATTTGATGGAATTATTAATTATGATCGATGCATTAAAACGCGCTTCAGCCGTAACAATTAACGTTGTTATGCCATACTATGGTTATGCACGTCAAGATCGTAAAGCACGTAGTCGTGAACCGATTACTGCGAAGTTAGTTGCCGATATGATTGAAAAAGCGGGTGCCGATCGCGTTATCGCTTTAGATTTACATGCACCACAAATTCAAGGATTCTTTGATTTACCGATTGACCACTTAATGGGTGTACCAATTCTTTCTGATTACTTTGAAGCGAAAGAAGATATCGATAAAGAGTCACTTGTTATCGTTTCACCAGACCATGGTGGTGTAACTCGTGCACGTAAAATGGCCGATCGTTTAAAAGCACCAATCGCGATTATCGATAAACGTCGTCCGAGACCAAATGTGTCTGAAGTAATGAACATTGTCGGCGACATTAACGGGAAAACTGCCATCATCATTGATGACATCATTGATACAGCAGGAACAATTACTTTAGCAGCACAAGCTTTAATTGATAAAGGTGCAAAAGAAGTTTATGCATGTTGTACGCACCCAGTATTATCTGGACCAGCTTATGAAAGAATCGAAAACTCAGCAATTAAAGAATTAGTCGTTACAAATTCTATTTTATTGCCTGAAGAAAATAAACCAGCGAAAATTAAACAACTATCTGTTGGTGAATTATTAGCACAAGCTATCGTTCGTGTATACGAGCAGGAATCAGTAAGTATTTTATTTGATTAATCATCAATCAAAATAAAATATAATATTATTTTGATAGGCTAAACGCTTGCCATGAGCGCGTTTAGCCTATTTTTTATATTATAAAAATAATCATTATCATAAATAAGATGTTTATCTCAAAAAACTTGGGGTATATATAAATTATGTGAAGAGCATTTAAGACAAATAAACACTTGCAAGCAGGTTTCCACAACTGATGGGTAAGTGTAGGAGCGCACATAGATTGCGCACAAAAGGAGTATTTAATTATGACTAAATTAAAATCAATTATCAGACAAGGTAAACAAACACGTTCAAGCTTAAACAAAGTACGTAACGAAGGTAAAATTCCAGCAGTTGTTTATGGATATGGTGCAAAAAACACTTCAGTTAAAGTAGAAGAAGTAGACTTCATTAAAGTCATTCGTGAAGTTGGACGTAACGGTGTTATCGATTTAGAAGTAGGTTCAAACACAGTTAAAGTTATGGTTTCAGATTACCAAATCAACCCGATTAAAAACAAAATTACACATATCGACTTCTTAGCGATTAATATGAAAGCTGAATTAACAGTAGACGTAGTAGTTAACTTAGTAGGTGAAGCAGAAGGCGCTAAAGAAGGTGGCGTAGTTCAACAACCATTATTCCAATTATCAGTTACAGCTACACCAGACGATATTCCAGAAAACATCGAAGTAGATGTTACGAACTTAAACATCGGTGATTCAATTATGGTTGGTGATTTAAAAGCTGATAAAGCTTATACAATCAACAACGAAGATGATGAGGCAATCGTATCTGTAGTTCCTCCAACTGTTGAAGAACCTGCAGAAGGTGAAGCAGGCGAATCTGCAGAAGGTGAAGCAGCAGAAGGTACTGAAGCTGGTGAAGAAACAGCAGAAGGCGAAGCAGCTACTGAAGAAAAAGCTGAATAATCATATGAGAATTCAAGGGGCATACTTTTGTATGTCTCTTTTTTTATATTATAATAGGATTAATGAATATTCGGAGGATTTGAACATGAAATGTATAGTTGGTTTAGGTAATATCGGTAAGAAATATGAGAATACAAGGCACAATATTGGCTTTATGGTCGTTGATGCATTGATAGACAAGCATAATATTGCATTAGATAAACAAAAATTTAAAGGCAATTACACAGTGGCAACAATTAATGGTGAGAAAGTGCTGTTAATTGAACCGATGACATATATGAATTTATCAGGCGAAGCGGTGCGTCCATTAATGGATTATTATAAAGTAGATATTGAAGATTTAGTTGTACTTTATGATGATATGGATATGCCGCAAGGTCGTATTCGCATTCGTCAAAAAGGTTCTGCAGGTGGACAAAACGGCATGAAATCTATCATTCAACATGTAGGAACACAAGAATTTAAACGCATACGTGTTGGTATTGGGCGTCCGGAAGGTCATCAACCGGTTGTTGACTATGTTCTGCAGAAGTTTAGTGATGATGAAATGATAACGATGCATAAGGTGATTGATCATACAATCGAAGCACTTGAAACGTTTATTTCCGGTGAAAAATTCGAGAATGTAATGAATCAATATAATGGTGATGTATGAGACAAATAATAGATACGTTATTAAATAATGATGAGCGTTTTAAGGAACTGAACAGCAGCTTAGGGAAAGATAATATTTTAGTAACGGGATTAAACCCGAGTGCGAAAGCCGTTATTTTAGCAGAGAGTTATTTAAAGCAGAAGAAGCAGATGATCATCATAACAAGCAATCTGTTCCAGGCCGAAAAGTTAGAGAATGATTTGGCACAATTGATAAATGAAGATGAATTATTTAAGTTTCCTGTACAAGATATCATGATAGAAGAGTTCTCGACTAAAAGTCCAGATTTAATGCGAGAACGTATACGTACATTAACCCACTTGGCGAAAGGTCATGTTGGGCTATTTCTTGTGCCGATTAACGGTTTGCAAAAATTAATTAGCCGTAAAGAGGTATTTACGGACTACTACCGTGAAATAAAGCTGGGTGATGATCTTGATCTGATTCAATTGCAGCAAGATTTAATCGATATGGGCTACCAGAAAAGTGAACGCGTTACAACGTTAGGTCAGTTTTCTGTACGTGGTGGTTTAATCGATGTTTATCCGATGATTGGTGAACCAGTACGTATAGAGTTGTTTGATACAGAAGTAGATGCGATACGTTATTTTGATGCAGATAGTCAGCGTTCGTTAAATAACATTGACGCGGTCGAAATATCTACAGCTAGTGAATTTATTTTCACAAACGAAGATATTAAACTGTTGGAAAGTAATTTAGCAGAAGCATTTGAAATAACACGCCAAAAAATTGCAACGAATGTGCGAGATGATTTACGCGATACGTATCAAACAATTAAGATGAATGCGGGCGAGTTGCTAAATCACAATATATTACGCCGCGTCGTAAAGTTCGCTTATCAAGAAGAAACGACAATAATAGATTATTTTGGTAAAGATGCGATTGTTATTGTAGACGAACTGAATAGAGTGAATGAAGCAATTGAGTCGAGCATTCGTGAAACGAGTGAATTTCATCAATCACTCGTTGAATCGGGACGTGGTTTTGTCGGTCAATCGTTTATTAAAGAAGACAGTTTCGAAACATTGTTGAATCGCTATCAAATTGCTTACGTAACGTTATTTACAGCATCAATGCCGGTTAAAATAAAAAATATCTTTAAATTCTCTTGTAAACCATTGCAACAATTTTATGGGCAATATGATTTAATGTTCTCTGAATTTGACCGCTTTAGAAAGCATGCATTTAATGTTGTTGTACTAGCGAGTAATAGCACGCGTAAGGAAAAGATTAAATCGATGCTCACAGATATGAAGTTGCCTGTTACTTTCAGTGTTGCTGAGAGTAAGGGGGGCGTTAATACAATTGTAGAAGGTGACTTATCTGAAGGATTTGAGTTACCGTTTATGAAACTTGTTGTAGTGACGGAACGTGAGTTATTTAAATTACGAAAAGAGCAACCGAAGCGAACGAAGAAGTTGTCAAATGCCGAGAAAATTAAATCCTATCAAGAGTTAAATGTAGGGGACTATATTGTCCATGTACATCATGGTGTAGGACGCTATATGGGCGTTGAAACACTGTTAGTGAATAAAATGCATAAGGATTATATAAAAATCCAGTATAAAGGAACAGATCAATTATTTGTGCCGGTAGATCAAATGAATTATGTTCAGAAGTTCGTAGGTTCGGAAGATAAAGAGCCTAAACTGAATAAACTGGGTGGCACTGAGTGGAAGAAGACGAAAGCACGTGTGCAACAAAGTGTTGAGGATATTGCAGAAGAGTTATTAAAGTTATATCAAGAGCGTGACCGCGTAGAAGGTTATCAATTTGGACCGGATACTGAAGCACAGGAAACATTTGAAATGGACTTTCCCTATGAACCAACCGCGGATCAAATTCAAAGTTTAGTAGAAATTAAGCAAGACATGGAAAAGCGTAAACCGATGGACAGATTGTTATGTGGAGATGTAGGTTACGGAAAAACTGAAGTCGCAGTGCGTGCGGCATTTAAAGCAGTAATGGATGGTAAACAAGTTGCATTTTTAGTGCCAACAACGATATTAGCACAGCAACATTATGAAATGTTAATTGAACGTATGCAGGATTATCCGGTAGAAATTCAATTAATGAGTCGCTTTAGAACGAAGAAAGAAGTCGATGAAACGAAAAAAGGTTTAAAGTCAGGATTCGTAGATATCGTAGTAGGGACACATAAATTACTCAGCAAAGATATCGTTTATAAAGATTTAGGTTTATTAATCGTTGATGAAGAACAACGTTTCGGTGTGACGCATAAAGAAAAGATTAAAGCGTTAAAGACAAATGTTGACGTGCTAACATTAACGGCAACACCTATTCCAAGAACATTACATATGAGTTTACTTGGTGTACGTGATTTATCAGTAATTGAAACACCGCCGGAAAACAGATTTCCTGTGCAAACATATGTACTGGAATATCAACATAACTTTATTAAAGAAGCGATGGAGCGTGAATTATCGCGTAACGGTCAAGTATTCTACCTCTATAATCGTGTTGCAACGATTTATCAGAAAGCTGAACAGTTGGCGATGATGATGCCAGATGCGCGCATTGCAGTTGCACATGGCCAACTTGGTGAACGTGAATTGGAAGAAACAATGCTAGGTTTCATCAATGGTGAATATGATATTTTAGTAACGACGACAATTATTGAAACAGGTGTTGATGTACCGAATGCGAATACCTTAATAATCGAAGATGCCGATCGCTTTGGCTTAAGCCAGTTGTATCAATTACGTGGGCGTGTCGGACGTAGTAACCGCATTAGTTATGCGTATTTCTTGCATGCACCCAATAAAGTATTAACTGAAGTTGCAGAACAACGACTGCAAGCGATTAAAGAATTTACTGAGCTTGGATCCGGCTTTAAGATCGCAATGCGTGATTTGAATATTCGTGGTGCAGGTAACTTATTAGGTCGACAACAACATGGCTTTATTGATTCTGTCGGCTATGATTTATATTCTGAAATGTTACAACAAGCTGTGAATGAGAAACGTGGTATTAAACAAGAGGAAGAAGTACCACAACTTGAAATTGACGTAGAAGTGGATGCGTATATTCCAGCTGATTATATTCGTGAGGAACAAGCGAAGATTGAATTCTATAAGAAATTACGCGGTGTAACGTCGGAATCTGAGCTCATGGATATTCAGGATGAGATGACCGACCGATACGGAGAGTATCCGGAAGCGGTTGACCAGTTAATGAAGATTGTTGAAATACGTGTGAATGCAATTGCATTTGGCATTGTCAACGTTAAGGATAGTGGTAAAGCAATTGAACTTGAAACAAGCGTTGCAACAACAAATAAAATCAACGGGGAACGTTTGTTCAAAGCAACGGAAAGTTTCGGGCGCGATTTGAAAATAGAATATAAAGATAATAAAATAATGTTTACGCTCAAGAAAAGTGCAAATTGGTTGAATACATTAGTGCAATTGACGCGTCAAATTCAAGAAGGAATAGAAATCGATGGTGAATAAAAGTCCGGTATTTAATAGTGTGATTGTACTAACGATTACGATGTTAGTTGTAAAAATATTAAGTGCGATATATAGAGTACCTTATCAAAATATACTAGGCGATACAGGTCTTTATGCGTATCAACAAGTATATCCGATTATCGCAATCGTTTCGGTGTTATCGCTCAATGCGATTCCGTCGGTGATTAGTCAATCTCACTATAGCAATGAATTTTTACAGAAACTATATCGAAATATTACTTTGATAAGTATCGCTATTTTGGTGTGCATAATAGTGTTCAGTAATGGTGTTGCACGACTGATGGGAGATCCGATGCTTAGTCCGATGTTAAGCGTATCGAGCTTAGTGTTGCTGCCCTTTCCAACTGTTGCAATAATACGGGGTAATTTACAACGCAATCATTCGATGAAACAAATTGCATATTCTCAAGTCGTAGATCAAGTGCTGCGTGTTGGGATGATATTAATTTCAATCGCTTTGTTTGTATGGTTAGATTTATCGGTCTATCAAAGTGGTGCGTTGAGTATATTGGGTTCTTTTATTGGATTGTGTGGCGCTTGCATATATTTAGTTTGGAGTAATAAGAGGAATCCAGTACATTACCAGGGAAATAATGAAGGGTCGTATCGGAATTTCGTCTTGCTCATTTTATTTTATAGTTTGAGTTATTTGATAATGATATTATGGCAACTTGTTGATAGCTTTACCATGATTAATCAACTTAAAAATATTATGTCACTCAATGAAGCACGAGAATTGAAAGGAATTTATGATCGTGGCGCCTCATTGATTCAAATGGGCTTAATTGTGACAACCTCATTTTCGCTTGTGCTCATTCCACTATTATCAGAATGCATTCATCGCAATCGAATAGAACAAATGAATAGTTATGCCAATAGTGCGCTCAAGATTACCGTCGTCTTTAGCAGTGCAGCTGCAATCGGTTTAATGAATTTGATTAAACCATTTAATATGTTTTTATTTAAGTCGACGAATGGATATGAAGCATTGTTTATTTACATGCTGGCGATCATCTTCGTCTCATTGATTATTATGTATACAGCAATGCTGCAAATATTTGAAGATTATCGTGTACAGTTGTGGGGTGTAGGAATAGGATTAGTTGTGAAGATAACGCTAAACATATTATTGATACCATACTTAAGTATTAATGGAGCCTCTATTGCCACTGTTTTAGGATTATTTGTGTATGCTATTGTACTTCATGTGGGTATTATGAGAAGATATCGTATTGTATTTGCATCATTTCTAATGAAATGGTGTTCTACACTGATGATAATGAGTTGTTTAATACAAAGCTTATTATTTGCGTTGCATGACTATGGCACACGCATGAATGCATTTTATATCTCAATCATAGGGGTAATTATAGGGGGACTTGTCGTCGTTTATGCTATGATTAAGTGGAAGATTATTACCCGAGAAGAGTGGGAACATTTGCCTTTTGGCAGCACGATGAATAAATTGATGAAAGAGTGATTGGATGAATAAGATTACAGTAGTTGGTTTAGGAAACTATGGATTAGATGAGTTGCCATTCGGAATTTATCGTTTCTTAAATAAAGCAAATAAAGTTTATGTTAGAACATTAAGTCATCCAGTTGTTGAAGATTTAGAAGATATTGAATGGATTAGCTTTGATGATGTATATGAAGCGCATGATAGCTTTAATAATGTGTATGAAGAAATTGTAAGACAGCTGAAGGAACTTGCTTTGCAAGAAGATATTATATATGCGGTACCTGGCCATCCGATGGTTGCTGAATCTACGACTGAGTTGCTACTTGCGGATAATGACTTAAATGTAGAAATATTAGGTGGAAAGAGCTTTATCGATGATTTATTCCAGGCTGTACAGTTTGACCCGAACAATGGCTTTCAGATGCTTGACGGAACACTGCTGAATAAAGCTGCGATTAATCCGCGTAATGGGTTAATCATTACGCAAGTGTATGATCAGCTTATTGCAAGTGATGTTAAAGTATCATTACTTGATATATATCCAGCTGAGCACAATGTGGCGATTGTTACGGGTGCGCGCGGCGAAAATGCAGATATAGATTGGCGCGCATTACATGAAATGGATCACGACTTCGCATTATCGAATTTAACCTCTTTATTTGTTCCGCCGTTACAAGGGGAGTTACTAGCGGGAGATTTTGACTATTTTACAGAAGTCATGGATGCATTAGTTGGAGAAAACGGTTGTCCATGGGATAAAGAACAAACACATCAATCATTAAAGCGATATTTGATAGAAGAATCATATGAACTATTTGAAGCAATTGATAATGACGATATTGAACATATGATTGAAGAATTGGGGGACATTCTACTGCAAGTCGTCTTCCATGCAGCTATTGCCAATAAAGAGTATATGTTTGATGCGCGTGAAGTAGTGAAGAGCATTACAGAGAAGATGATTCGTCGTCATCCGCATGTGTTTGGAGATGCATCTATTTCAACGATAGAAGAGTTACATACTGTGTGGAATGATGCGAAAGCTAAAGAAGGTAAAGTGGAAAGAAAAGTGAAACAAGAGAAAATTTTTGCAGATATCTTCTTAAAGTTATATGATTTGAATAAATCTCAAGGTACATCTATAGAAGAAGCTTTGAAGGAAATTGCAGGTGAAATGAATGAGACTCGATAAATATTTAAAAGTATCACGTTTAATTAAACGTCGTACATTAGCAAAGGAAGTAAGTGATCAGGGCAGAATAAAAATCAACGGTCATGTTGCGAAAGCATCAAGTAATGTGGCGGTAGATGATGAAATTGAAGTGAGACTTGGGCAACGTATTATTACGGTAGTCGTAACAGATTTAAAAGAACACGCAACGAAAGATAATGCGAAAGGTATGTTTGAAGTTAAAAAAGAAGAAAAAATTGAACAACCTTTTGAATAGAGGTGTGACGCATGGCTAAAAAAGTAAGTGCAATTGAAAATGAGTACACGAAAGAGCAGGCACGAAAACATCGGGTAAATATTAAGAGTAGTAAAATTGTGCGTAAACGCTTAAAAGTATTTGGTGGAGCATTACTTGCGATATTATTATTTTTAACGATTATGTTGTTCATGCAAATGAATACGAATAAAGAACTTGCGCAGGAAAAACAGCGACAAGCAGCTGAATTAGAGAAATTAAAAGATAAAGAAATTACTTTGAAAGAACGATTAAAACAGTTAAACAGTAAAGAATATATCGAGAAAATAGCACGTAGCGAATATTTCCTGAGCAATGATGGGGAAGTTATCTTTAAGATTCCTGATGCAGAGAAAAAGAAAGACGAGAATGAATAAGTCAGAGTTCACAGATAATTTCATTTATCAAGTTGTAAAATGAGGAAATCAAGCATATAATGATATATTATGAAGAATTATATCGGGAGGATTTATTAAACTTATGGCAATTGAAGTTGGAAACAAATTAAAAGGTAAAGTAACAGGCATTAAAAACTTTGGTGCGTTCGTAGAATTACCTGGAGGCAAAAGTGGATTAGTTCATATTAGCGAGGTTGCAGATAGTTACGTTGAAAACATTGCCGAGCATTTAAAAGTCGGAGATGAAGTAGAGGTAAAAGTATTAACAATCGGAGATGACGGTAAAATTAGCCTTTCTATTAAGAAAGCGAAAGAACGTCCAAGAAAGCCAGCGCCAGTTAAAGTTGAGAAAAAGCCTGAAGACTTTGAAAAACAATTATCAAATTTCTTAAAAGACAGTGAAGATCGACTAACTTCAATTAAACGTCAAACTGAATCACGTCGTGGCGGTAGAGGATCTAAGCGTTAATACGTGATTGTTTCTTAAATCAAGAGCTGGGGTGTGACCCTAAGCTCTTATTTTATTAAGGGAGTTGAGGACGTGGATATACTTTGGAATGCATCTGATAAGCTTGCGATTGCGGTTTCAGGTGGCGTGGATAGCATGGTACTGCTAGATAAAGTGAGAAGAACGAAACATTTCAAAGATATTTATGTATTGCATGTGAATCATCAGTTGCGAGACGCTTCTAAACAAGAAGCGGACATGATTGAGATGTATTGCGAAAAGTATCATTTACATTTCATCGCACATACGATATCTAAAGACTTTTTCGACCTTACAAAAAGTATTCAAAATGATGCGCGGGAAGCACGATATCTTTTTTTTGAGCAAGCAATTCACCAGTACAACATAGACTACTTATTGACTGCGCATCATAAAGATGATCAAATAGAAACGATATTCTTTAGACTTATGACGCATCGTTATCTCTATCAACCGATTGATATACAATCAATGATTGAGCGCGATGGATATAAGGTAATAAGGCCTTTATTATCAGAAAGTAAGGACGAACTCTATGCATATGCTGAACGTTTTGATGTACCGTATATGACAGATGCATCCAATGAGAGTAATAAATATGTGCGCAATTATATTCGAAATGAAATTATGCCTAGTTTGGAGCAGGCAGCCCTTAATCCCGACCACTTATTATATTTGGCAGAGTATATGAAAGATACAGATGCGCTCATATTAAAGCGTGTCGAAGTATTTCAGAAACAAATCAAATCTAATTGTTTATCGCGCAGCCAGTTAGTGCAAGAAAATCGATTAGTCATTCATCGTGTGCTCATCCAATTCATTCAGCAATATCATAAAGACTTTGCGCTAAGTCATGGATTATTAGATGAAATTGTGCGTGTCATGCAAACCGATACAACACATGCATCTTTTGAAATTGCACAGCATTGGCATATTCAAATTGCTTATGATAAATTGATAGTACGAAATAAAAATGAACCGGTAGATGAGTGGATGGAAATTACTTCACCCGGGAAATACCACTTTAACGAATATAAGATAGAAATTAAAAGCATCTTAAGTACAATTGTTATTCGTAAGCGCGTAGAGGGTGATCTTATAGAAATCGGTGGAAAACATCAGAAAGTTTCGCGAATCATGAAAGATTTGAAAATACCGGTTCATGAACGTTCGAAAGTACCGATTATTTGTGTGGATAATAAAGTAATCGCGGTTGGTCATTATAAACAAAATCATCATCTATTCAATAAAGATATTATTATTACAAAGGAGAAATAAACGATGCATAACGATATTGAAAGTGTAGTATTAACGAAAGAACAAATTGAGGCTGCTTGTGTGCGTCTAGGTCAAGAAATAACTGCCGATTACGAAGGGAAAGTACCTTTATGTGTTGGTATTTTAAAAGGATCTATTTTATTCATGGCAGATTTAATCAAACATATTGATACCCATGTAGAAATCGAATTTATGGATGTTTCATCATACCACGGTGGTACTGAATCAACAGGCGAAGTCAAAATCTTAAAAGATTTAGATGTGTCAGTTGAAGGACGTGACGTTATTATTATTGAAGATATTTTAGAAACAGGAACGACGTTAAACGCAATTATCGATTTATTAAAATACCGCAAAGCAAACTCTATTGAAATTGTAACATTATTAGATAAACCAATGCGTCGTAAAGTCGATATTGAAGCGAAATATGTTGGGGAAAAAATCCCTGATGATTTCGTAGTAGGTTACGGTTTGGATTATCAAGAAAAATATCGTAATTTACCTTACATCGGATTATTAAAAGAAGAAGTATATTCTAAGTAGAGTGGAATTACACCTAAATGGAACATGAGATAAATAGATTGTGTAAGTTTAATTAGTAGATTGAATAACATTTAGTGTGTTAAAATCTTTGTTAGCTTTACAAATTAGTAGGAGGAAAACGTGAATGCAAAAAGCCTTTCGTAGTATATTGATGGTAACGCTTATAGGTATCGTCTTATTTGGTGTGTTCTCAATGATTAATGGCACGGGTTCCATGCCTAAACAGATGACATACACGAAATTAATGTCACAGCTGGAAAAGGGCAAAGTTAAAGAATTAACAATCCAGCCTGGACAAGATGTATATTTAGTCAAAGGGAAATTAAAAGGTGCTGAACCGAACGAAACGTTCACATCTGTATTAATGTATAACAATCAGAAAGATTTAGATAAAATCACTAAAATTGCTGAAGAGCAAGATGGTGATTTGAAATTTGATATAAAGCCAGCTGATAAAGAAAATGTATTTTTAGGTATGTTAAGTACATTGATTCCGCTATTATTATTAGCATTCGTCTTTATTTTCTTCCTATCTCAATCACAAGGTGGCGGCGGCGGAGGCCGTGTCATGAACTTTGGGAAATCTAAAGCGAAACTTTATGATGATAAAAAGAAAAAAGTACGTTTTAAAGATGTAGCCGGAGCAGATGAAGAGAAAGCAGAATTAGTAGAAATAGTTGATTTCTTAAAAGATAATCGTAAATTCGTAAAAATGGGTGCGCGTATTCCGAAAGGGGTCCTTTTAGTAGGTCCTCCTGGTACAGGTAAAACTTTAATTGCACGTGCCGTCGCTGGGGAAGCTGGCGTTCCGTTCTTCTCTATTAGTGGTTCAGACTTCGTTGAGATGTTCGTTGGGGTCGGTGCAAGCCGTGTACGTGATTTATTTGAAAATGCTAAGAAAAATGCACCATGTATTATTTTCATCGATGAAATTGATGCGGTAGGTCGTCAACGTGGTGCTGGTGTTGGTGGGGGTCACGATGAGCGTGAACAAACATTAAACCAGTTACTTGTTGAGATGGATGGTTTCGGTGAGAATGAAGGAATTATCATGATCGCAGCGACAAACAGACCAGACATTTTAGACCCGGCATTATTACGTCCAGGTCGTTTTGACCGTCAAATTCAAGTTGGTGCGCCTGATGTTAAAGGGCGTGAAGCGGTACTTAAAGTACATGCACGCAACAAACCACTTGATGAAACAGTCGATTTAAAAGCTTTAAGTCAACGTACACCTGGATTCAGTGGTGCAGACTTAGAGAACTTATTAAACGAAGCAGCATTAGTGGCTGCGCGTCAAGGTAAGACGAAGATTGATATGCGCGATATTGATGAAGCGACAGACCGCGTCATTGCAGGTCCCGCGAAGAAATCACGCGTTATTTCTGAGAAAGAAAGAAATATCGTTGCATGGCACGAGGCAGGACACACGATTATCGGTTGTGTATTAGATGAAGCCGAAATGGTTCACAAGGTTACAATTGTACCACGTGGTCAAGCGGGTGGTTACGCAATGATGTTACCGAAACAAGATCGTTACTTTATGACGAAACCAGAATTACTAGATAAGATTGTTGGATTATTAGGTGGTCGTGTTGCTGAAGAAATCACTTTTGGTGAAGTTTCTACAGGAGCACATAATGACTTCCAGCGCGCAACAGGTATCGCACGTAAAATGGTGACAGAATATGGTATGAGTGATAAACTTGGACCATTACAATTTGGTCAATCACAAGGTGAAGTGTTCTTAGGTCGTGATATGGGTCATGAACCGAATTACTCAGATCAAATTGCTTATGAAATTGATTTAGAAGTACAACGTATAATTAAAGAAAGTTATGCGAGATGTATAGAAATTCTTCTTGAACATCAAGATAAGCTTGATTTAATTGCGAAGACTTTATTGACTGAAGAAACATTAGTCGCAAACCAAATCAATGAGTTATTTACGAAAGGTACTTTACCTGAAGTAAGTTATGATGATTCTCATTTATATCACATGAAGGAGAAAGAAACTGTAGTAGATAATACAGATGATGCTCGTGTGACTGTGAAAAATGTGGATGATAATTCTGATGATGCTGGCTCTTCTTATGAAGAGGTGAAGGAACAATTAAAAAATCCGGATGCACCAGTCGATGAATCGAAAAATGAACCACAACCTAATGTAGATAAATTAGATAAAGATAAGTTTTAATCATATGAGGCTGGAAGAGAATCGCTGATTCGATTCCGCCTCTTTTTAAAAGGAGAAATATAATGACAAAAGATTATTTAGTAAGAGCGTTAGCGTTTAATGATGAAGTGCGTGCGTTTAGTGTGAGAACGACAAATTTAGTAGAATCTGCACGTGAGAAACATGACACTTGGCGTGTCGGAACAGCAGCACTTGGACGTACATTGACAGTAGGTTCAATGATGGGTGCGATGCTTAAAAATGAAGAGAAGTTAACGATAACTGTTAATGGTGGTGGGCCATTAGGTCAAATCGTAGTCGATGCAAATGCTAAAGGTGAAGTGCGTGGCTATGTTCAAAATCCACATGTTCAAGTAGAATCTATTCGTCCGGGTAAAATGGATGTAGGTGAAGCGGTCGGCCGCAGCGGTTATATTAATGTTGTAAAAGATATCGGTATGCGTGATTACTTTACGGGATCTACAGAAATTCATAACGGTGAAATCGCTGAAGATTTTGCTTATTATTTTGCAACGAGTGAACAAGTACCTGCAGCAGTTGGTTTAGGCGTATTGTGTACACCAGAAGAACTAACACAAGCAGCAGGTGGATTTATTATTCAGTTGTTACCTTTCGCAAGTGAAGAAACGATATCATTTTTAGAAGAACGTATTAATAACATGGAGCCAATTTCTAACTTAATTAATAAAGGATTGTCTCCAGAACAAATATTAGAAGAGATATTAGGCGAAGATAACATTCGTATTATTGATACGATGCCTGTTGAATTTAAATGTAATTGTGGTAAAGAGAAGTTTTTAACAGCAATTAAAGGTTTAGGTGAAGCCGAAGTTGAATCTATGATTGAAGAAGACGGTGGCGCAGAAGTCGAATGTCATTTCTGTCGTACGAAATACAATTTTACCCCAGATGAATTACGCAGCATTATTGCTTAGACTGATTATTGTTAATTCATTATAAATTTTGATATAATTATTCCGATAAAATAAGTAAGAATAATATTACATTATGGAGGTCGATTATTATGTCATTAAGAGTAGAAAGTGTCACAGATTTAATCGGTAATACGCCATTAGTTAAATTGAATCGTGTTGTTCCAGAAGGTGCAGCAGATGTTTACGTTAAATTGGAATATCAAAACCCAGGTAGCTCAGTAAAAGATAGAATTGCTTTAGCAATGATTGAAGCGGCTGAAAAAGAGGGCATCATTAAGCCTGGAGATAATATTGTTGAACCAACGTCTGGTAATACAGGTATCGGTTTAGCAATGGTTGCAGCAGCTAAAGGCTATAAAGCAACTTTAGTAATGCCGGATACGATGAGTCAGGAACGTCGTACTTTACTGAGAGCATATGGTGCAACATTAGTATTAACACCTGGCGCTGAAGGTATGAAAGGTGCCATCGCAAAAGCAAATGAATTAAGAGATGAACATGGTTACTTTATGCCGCAACAGTTTGAGAATATGTCTAATCCTGAAGTGCATCGCTTAACGACAGGTCCTGAAATTGTGAAAGCCATGGAAGGTTTATCAATCGACGCATTTATTTCAGGTGTTGGTACAGGTGGTACGTTATCAGGTGCAGGGTCAGTGTTAAAAGAACATAACCCAGACATCGAAATCATTGCTGTAGAACCTGCTGATTCTCCTGTATTAAGTGGCGGACAGCCAGGACCACATAAAATTCAAGGCATCGGTGCAGGGTTCATCCCAAAAACTTTAAATACAGATATGTATACAAGCATTACACAAATTACGAATGATGAAGCGATGGAGACGAGTCGTTTAGTTGCACGTGAAGAAGGTATTTTAGCAGGGATTTCATCAGGTGCTGCAATTAAAGCAGCGATAGATAAAGCAGTTGAATTAGGTAGCGGTAAAAACGTTGTCGCTATTTTACCAAGTAATGGTGAACGTTATTTATCTACGCCGTTATTTGCGAATTTACAAGACTAAATATAAGTGGATTGACTGGGACGGTGAGTCTCAGTCTTATTTTTTGTATTAGAACTTTGTTATAATAAAGTCACTATACTGTGGAGGTAAATGAGATGAAGAGAACGTTAGTGATGGGGATATTGAACGTTACACCGGATTCGTTTTCAGACGGTGGCAAATATAACGAAGTAACACATGCGGTCAATCGCGTACATGAAATGATCGCTCAAGGTGTTGATATCATTGATATCGGTGGATATTCTACAAGACCTGGATATACCGAAATTTCAATTGGAGAAGAAATTAATCGCGTCATTCCGGTGCTTAAAGCAATTTGTGACATAGATGTTATCATTTCTGTAGATACATTTAGAAGTGAAGTGGCCGAGGCAGCATTAGAACACGGCGCGCATATAATTAATGATCAGTGGGCTGGTAAATTTGATCCGAAAATATTTGATGTCGTAAAAAAATATGACGCGGAAATTATATTAATGCATAACGAGAAGGAAGAAATCAGTGGCGATGTGATGGAACACATGATTACGGATCTTTGTACACAAGCGCAACACGCACAAGATGCGGGTATACCACATGATAAGATTTGGCTTGATCCAGGTATCGGTTTTGCTAAATCTCGCGAACAAGAAGTAGAAGTGATGAAACGCTTAGATGAACTTGTTGCATTAAATTACAAAGTGTTGCTTGCAACGAGTCGTAAACGTATGGTTAAAGAATTATTAGGTGGAGAAACTACACCAACCGAGCGTGATGAAGGGACGCTTGCTACAACGGCGATAGGTATTAATTTCGGAGTTGAAGCTGTCAGAGTACATAACGTACTGATGAATGCACGTTTTATTAAAGTAATGGATCAGTTAAAAGGAGAAATCAATGGATAAAATCTTTTTAAATGGGATGCAATTTTATGCATATCATGGTGTATTTGAAGCGGAGAATCAAATTGGGCAAATATTTGTCGTAGATGTGGAATTAGACGTTGATTTGAAACAAGCGGGAGAAACAGACGCGCTTGAACATACAGTAAACTACGGTCTCGTTTATGAAGATATTAAGGCAGAAATGGCAATTCAGTCGAAATTATTAGAACATGTGGCTGAACGTATTGCAAAAATACTCTTCAATCACTATAATCAGATAATGGCCTTAAAAGTCAAAATTACAAAAATGAATCCCCCCATCCCTGGTGTTTATGATGGCGTTGGTATTGAGATTCATAGAATGAGGTAGTTATGACGGTTGCATATATTAGCTTTGGAAGTAATATGGGTGATAGAGCGCGACAAATAACTGATGCATTAGCAATGCTCAACGAAGTTCGAGAAACTAAGGTGACACAAGTTTCGGCTTTATATGAAACAGCACCTGTTGGAGGCGTTGTTCAGGATGATTTTCTTAACGGTGTGGTTGAAGTTTCAACATATTTATCGGCACTGGAATTGCTAGATGAAATTCAAGCAATAGAATTGAAGTTGAATCGTGTTCGTAAGATTCACTGGGGACCGAGAACGATTGATTTGGATATTGTCCTGTTCGGAAGTCAGGTTATAGATAGTGAGCGATTAAAAGTGCCGCATCCATATATGCATGAGCGTAGTTTTGTATTGATTCCATTGAATGAAATTGCACCATACGCAATTCATCCAATATTGAATCAAAAAGTAAGTGAATTAGTAACTTTGGACCCGGATGTAAGAATTTATAAGTGAGGGTAAAGATATGTGGAAAATTGGAGATATAGAAATTAATAATAAAGTTGTATTAGCGCCAATGGCAGGTGTTTGTAATGCAGCTTTCAGATTAACTGTAAAAGAATTTGGTGCAGGATTAGTTTGTGCTGAAATGGTAAGTGATAAAGCGATTCTTTTCAATAATGAAAAGACGATGAAAATGCTGTATATCGATGAGAACGAAAGACCGTTAAGTTTACAAATTTTTGGTGGAGAAAAAGAAACATTAGTAGAAGCAGCAAAATATGTAGATCAGAATACAACAGCAGATATTATTGATATTAATATGGGATGTCCAGTATCGAAGATCATTAAATGTGAAGCCGGTGCGAAATGGTTATTAAATCCTGAGAAAGTTTATGAAATGGTTTCGGCAGTTGTAGAAGCAGTTAATAAACCTGTTACAGTAAAGATGCGTATAGGTTGGGATGATGAGCATATTTTCGCAGTTGAAAATGCGAAGATGATTGAGAAAGCCGGTGCATCAGCAATTGCCGTTCATGGTAGAACGCGTGTACAAATGTACGAAGGTAAAGCGGATTGGGATGTGATTCGCCAAGTGAAAGAAGCGGTAAGCATACCAGTTATCGGTAATGGTGACGTAACGAGTCCGGAACTTGCCAAGAAAATGCTTGATGAAACAGGTGTCGATGCAGTCATGATTGGACGCGAAGCTTTAGGGAATCCATGGATGATTTACCGTACTGTTCATTATTTAGAGACGGGTGAATTAATGCCGGAACCGCACATTTCAGAGAAGATGAAAGTGGCAACACTACATTTAGACCGTTTAATCGCGTTGAAGGGTGAAAAAGTAGCGGTAATGGAAATGCGTAAACACGCATCATGGTATTTAAAAGGGATTCGTGGCAATGGTAAAGCACGTAAGCTGATAAACGTTGCTGAGACACGAGACGAATTAGTTGATATACTTAAATCATTCGAGGAATATGTAATAGAAGAAGAGAAAAAACAAGAAATGAAAATTGCTGAAGGAGTGTAATCAAATGACAGAAGAATTAAACGACCAAATGTTGGTACGTCGTCAAAAAATGCAAGACTTATTAGACCAGGGAATCGATCCGTTCGGTCAAAAATTCGTTAGAACTGCAACATCAGCAACATTAAAAGCTGAGTGGGATCAATTTTCTAAAGAAGAATTACATGAAAAAGAAGAAACATCTCACGTATCTTTCGCAGGTCGTATTATGACGAAACGTGGAAAAGGTAAAGCTGGATTTGCACATGTAAAAGATTTAGACGGACAAATTCAAATTTATGTACGTAAAGATGCAGTTGGCGATGAACAGTTCGAATTATGGAACAATGCAGATTTAGGCGATATCGTAGGTATTGAAGGTGTAATGTTTAAAACAAACACTGGAGAATTATCTGTTAAAGCTAAGTCGTTTACAATGTTATCGAAAGCACTTCGTCCGTTACCGGATAAATTCCATGGTCTACAAGACGTTGAACAACGTTACCGTCAACGTTATTTAGATTTGATTACGAGTGAAGAATCAACACAAACATTTATTACACGCAGTAAAATTATTCAGGAAATGCGTAGCTATTTAAACGCGAAAGGTTTCTTAGAAGTAGAAACGCCAATGATGCATACAATCGCTGGTGGTGCTGCTGCACGTCCATTCGTTACACATCATAACGCGTTAGACATGGAATTATACATGCGTATTGCGATTGAATTACATTTAAAACGTTTAATCGTTGGTGGATTAGAGAAAGTTTATGAAATTGGACGCGTATTCCGTAATGAAGGTATTTCAACGCGACATAATCCAGAGTTTACGATGATTGAATTATATGAAGCGTATGCAGATTATAACGATATTATGGATTTAACGGAAGAGATGGTTGCACATATTGCTGAAAAAGTAACAGGTTCTACTACTGTAGAATATGCAGGCGAAGCTATCGAGTTGGCTCCGAAATGGAGAAGATGGCATATGGTTGATGCTGTTAAAGAATATACTGGCGTCAATTTCTATGATGTGAAATCAGATGAAGAAGCACATGCACTGGCTAAAGAGCATGGTGTTGAAGTAAAGCCAGGAATGAAATATGGTCATGTATTAAATGAATTCTTTGAACAAAAGGTTGAAGAACATTTAGTTCAACCAACATTTATTTATGGTCATCCAGTAGAAGTTTCACCATTAGCGAAACAAAATCCAGAAGACCCACGCTTTACAGATCGTTTTGAATTGTTTATCGTACGTCGTGAGCATGCGAACGCATTCACTGAATTAAATGACCCAATCGATCAAAAACAACGTTTCTTAGCGCAAATGGAAGAGAAAGCTGCTGGTAACGATGAAGCACACGAAATGGATGAAGATTATATCGAAGCATTAGAATACGGTATGCCTCCAACAGGTGGATTAGGTATCGGTATCGACCGCCTAGTAATGTTACTGACAAACAGTGCATCAATTCGTGACGTGTTATTATTCCCATATATGAGACATAAATAAGGAGAATCGAATGCGCTCTAAACCTTGTAAACAAAGGGGTTTAGAGTGCTTTTTCTTCGGGCGCAATTATCAGAATTTACTAACTTTAAAAAAATCAAAAAAAGATAAAAAAATTTGTTGACTTTAATTGCTGAATTTCGTATTATTAAAAAGTCGCTTATGACAAGTCGACACATTAAGAAAGTTAATCAATTGTAAAGTTCATGAACACAGTGTAAAATTTACTATTGAAATAATCTTCGAAGCTGTTATACTTATATAAGTATTGAAAATTGTCTGGTGACGATGGCAGAGAGGTCACACCTGTTCCCATACCGAACACAGAAGTTAAGCTCTCTAGCGCCGATGGTAGTTGGTCTTACGATCCGCGAGAGTAGGACGTTGCCGGGCAGATATACCCAGGAGGATTAGCTCAGCTGGGAGAGCATCTGCCTTACAAGCAGAGGGTCGGCGGTTCGAGCCCGTCATCCTCCACCATTTATTTAATATTATGCCGGAATAGCTCAATTGGTAGAGCAACTGACTTGTAATCAGTAGGTTGAGGGTTCAAGTCCTTTTTCCGGCACCATTTCCAGAGCCATTAGCTCAGTTGGTAGAGCATTTGACTTTTAATCAAAGGGTCAGAGGTTCGAATCCTCTATGGCTCACCATTATTTGAATATAAAACTTAATAATGCGAAAGTAGTTCAGTGGTAGAATACAACCTTGCCAAGGTTGGGGTCGCGGGTTCGAATCCCGTCTTTCGCTCCATTAAGAAAATTAAATGCCGGGGTGGCGGAACTGGCAGACGCACAGGACTTAAAATCCTGCGGTAAGTGATTACCGTACCGGTTCGATTCCGGTCCTCGGCACCATTTAATTTTTATTTTTTTTGCGCCCGTAGCTCAATTGGATAGAGCGTTTGACTACGGATCAAAAGGTTAGGGGTTCGACTCCTCTCGGGCGCGTTTTTAATAAACGGGAAGTAGCTCAGCTTGGTAGAGCACTTGGTTTGGGACCAAGGGGTCGCAGGTTCGAATCCTGTCTTCCCGACTTACTAAATTATATATGGGGGCTTAGCTCAGCTGGGAGAGCGCCTGCTTTGCACGCAGGAGGTCAGCGGTTCGATCCCGCTAGTCTCCACCATTATATTTA
>NZ_JAOTIS010000017.1 GCF_025628935.1 Macrococcus capreoli | reverse complement strand
ACACCAATCGTTTGATTGGTGTTTTTTGTTGAACTGATTAACGAGAGTAGTACTCAACGATTAATTGTTCGTTGATTTCAGCAGATAATTCGCTACGTTCTGGAACGCGTACGAATGTACCTTCTAATTTTTCAGCATCGAAAGTTAAGTATTCAGGAACATGGTTAGATAATTCAACTGACTCAACGATGATGTTTAATTTTTGTGATTTTTCACGAACTGAAATCACTTGACCAGGTTTTAATTGGTATGATGGGATATCTACGCGAGCGCCATCTACCATGATGTGACCGTGGTTAACTAATTGACGTGCTTGACGACGTGTACGTGCTAAACCTAATTGGTATACGACTGCATCTAAACGAGAAGCAAGTAATGCCATGAAGTTAGCACCGTGAATACCTTTCATTTTACCAGCACGGTCAAAGATTGTGCGGAATTGACGTTCGTTGATTCCGTACATGTAACGTAATTTTTGTTTCTCTTGTAATTGTAAACCATACTCAGATAATTTTTTACGTTGGTTAGGACCGTGTTGTCCTGGTGCGTAAGGGCGTCTTTCTAATTCTTTACCAGTGCCGCTTAAAGAGATACCTAAACGACGAGATTTTTTCCAAGTTGAACCTGTAAAACGAGCCATAATGTGACTCCTCCTCTTATTTTGTTTTTTATGCAAAAAACAAAAACGTGATAAATGCTAAAGATCGATATAATGTCATTCCGTGCTTTCGCCTTATAGCTTCGGTTACGCAACACGCCAACATAGGGGACATCATAGAGCGTCTTAATATTTATCTGCTATCTTCGTTTATTCACATAGATGTTATTATAACATGATGAAATGCTTTGTCAACAACAAATTACACTAATTTTTCGATATGACGTTGTAATACGTCAACGAACGCTTCTAAACCTTCGTGATCCTGTTCAGTAAAGCGATCCTGAATCGGTGCATCAATATCCAGTACACCAAATACTTCATTGTTAATTATAATTGGGACTACAATCTCTGACTGACTTGCGGCATCACATGCAATGTGGCCTGGAAAGGCATGTACATCTTTAATGCGCATCGTTTTACGTTCACTTACTGCTGTGCCACAAACACCTTTACCGACAGGAATTGTGACACATGCCGGTTTGCCTTGGAAAGGGCCAAGTTGTAACTGGCCATTCTTCATCGTATAAAAACCGACCCAATTGACGTCAGTTAAAAATTCATTGAGTAATGCACTCGCATTTGCTAAATGGCTGACAATATCATCTTCACCAGACAGTAACGCATCAAGCATTTGATTTAAAGTTTTATAATCATTGATTTGGCTCATTTCAAACATAAGATCACTCCTTTTGTTATAATAAATTGTTATAGTAAGTATTAGTGTATCTAATTTGATAACTTTTCACAATTAATTGTTTTTGTAATACATAAATTACGTTATAATAGGAAAGAGTACTTTGGAAGGAATGAAAATTGATGATATATGCCATAGTGGGAATAGTCGTTATAATACTAATTATAATTGGTATTATGTTTTATTTGAGGAATCAGAAAAGAACACAAGTTGAACAAGTTGAAGCACGAAAAAATGAAATTAAAAATTTGCCATTTCAAGATGAATTAGTGAAAGTAAAAACTTTAAATTTATCAGGGCAAGCAAACAATCGCTTTGAAAAATGGAAAAGAGAATGGCAAACAGTTCTTAATGAAGATATTAAAGTTTGTGAATTAACCATTAACGATGCGGATGAAGCATTAGACAAATTTAAATTCAAAGAGAGCGAAGATAAAGTTGCTGAAAGTAACCATCTGTTAGATCAAATTGAAAAGAAATACAAACAGTTCACGGAAGATATTAATCAATATATTGCTTCAACGAAAGAAGACGATAAGAAATACGAGGAATGTAAAATTATTTATCGTGAAGCAAAACGCGATGTTTTAGCGAACCGTCATCAGTTCGGGGAAGCAGCAGACCCATTAGAAGTACAAATCGAAACATATGCCCCTAGAATTGAAGTATACGAAGGTTTGATTCAAGAAGGTAACTATGATGATGCGCATGAGCATATCACATTATTACATGATGAGATGACTGGTTTAAAAGAAGATATGGAAGATATTCCATTACTCATTCGTGATGTTCAAAAAGAGTTACCGGGTCAATTTCAGGATATTCGTTTCGGATGTCGTGATTTAAAGATTGAAGGTTATAATTTAGAGCACGTTAAAGTAGATGGTAATTTACAAACCTTAAAAGGTAAACTAAATTTAGTAGAGCCATTAATCGCTCGCCTTCAGTTAAACGATGCAGAAGCAATTATTAATGAAATCAACGATGCAATTGATGAAATGCTGGAACTGATAGAATATGAAGTGAAAGCGAAGAATAACGTTGAAACAACGAAAGAAATCATTACTGATCAGTTATTCCACGCAAAAGATATGAACTACACAATCCGTACTGAAATGGAATATGTGAAAGAAAGCTATTATATTAATGAAGAAGATATTCAAAAAGTGCGTCAATATGAAAATGAAATTCAGAGCTTAGTATCTGTATATGATGAAATATTAATGGAAACTGCGAAATCGAGCGTACGTTATACAGAAGTTGAAGATAACTTGAAGTATATTGATGAACATGTGAAAGTCATTAATGAAAACCAGGAGAAAATTCAGCAACACTTAACGAATTTACGTGAAGATGAACAAGAAGCACAGAAAAATATATTGAAAATACAAGCGAAAAAAGAAGAGATTTATCGTAGACTACTGGCGTCAAACCTTTCAAGTGTACCAGAACGATTTATCATTATGAAAAATGAAATTGATATTGAAACACGAGAAGTACATCAACTATTCAATAAACGTCCTATGAATGTGACACATGTCAGAGATAAAGTAAATAAAGTATTAGTGACAATGAATACATTTGAATCAGAAGCAGTTGATGTATTAGAACACGCACAATACGCGGAGAAGTTAATTCAGTATGGTAACCGTTTCAGAAAAGAAAGACCAGATGTGAATAAAGATTTAAATGAAGCAGAACGTTTATTTAGTAACAACCGTTATAAACGTGCTGTTGAAATTGCTGAAGCTGCAATTGAACGCGTCGAACCAGGTGTAACGGAAAAGATTGAAGCAAGTGTATTAAACCAAAGACATTAACAGAAATAATAAGAAAGTAAAAGACTTGAATTCGTTCAAGTCTTTTATTCATTGAGGTGAATATATGAACTATTTAGATAATTGTGCAACAACAAAGCCGGATCCAGAAGTTTTAAATACTTTTAACACAGTAAATACGACATATTACTTTAATCCAAGCAGTCCGCACGGAAAAGGTTTAGAAGCAAATAAATTATTGGAATCTGCACGTGACCAGATTAAAAGTTTGTTACATTTAAAACATCAAACAGTGATATTTACTAGTGGTGCGACGGAATCTAATAATTTAGTTATTACTGGTATGGCACGCAGTAAGAAACAATTCGGACAAACGATCATTACATCGAAACTGGAACATCCATCAGTATTAGAAACAGTGAGAGCATTGGAAGATGAAGGGTTTACGATTAAATATGTGAAATTTAATGAAGATGCTACGTTAGATATAGAGCATTTTAAATCATTGCTTAATCAGGATGTCGTGATGGTTTGTTTAATGCATGTTAATAACGTTATGGGAGCGATACTTCCTATAAAGGATATTCATACATTAATTCAAGATTATCCAAAGATTCATTTCCATGTAGATTGTGTGCAATCATTCGGTAAGTTACCGATTGATGCAAACTTAATGGATAGCTTTGTATTGAGTGGGCATAAATTTAATGGTTTAAAAGGGCAGGGTATACTCGTGTTTGATCAGCTTGTAACGGTTACGCATACATTGTTTGGTGGTGGCCAGGAATATGGATTTAGAAGCGGGACAGTTAATGTTGCGAGTGACGTGTCACTTGCGAAAGCGATGCGTATTGCATTAAATGAACAAGATGATTTGAATAAACGTTTACGTCATTTCAAAGCGATAATTGAAGCAACGGTGAGTGAGTATCCAGGTATTCGTGTAAATTCGGTAGCGAATGGTGCTCCGCATGTTGTAAATATATCATTTGTCGGTGTGAAGGGTGAAGTTATTGTCAATAGTTTCTCAAAACGTGGTATTATGATATCTACAACAAGTGCATGTTCTTCGAAACGCGCGAAATTAAATGAAACATTAACGGCTTTAAATGTACCGAATGATGCGATTACAGGAAGTGTACGTATTTCGTTTGATAAATATACGACGGAAGCGGACGTTCAAGCATTCATTGAGGCGTTTAAAGCAGTTTATGAAGAAATGAAGGAGTTATTAAAAAAATGAAATTTGACCACATATTAGTAAGATACGGGGAACTCACATTAAAATCAGGTAACCGTAATACATTCGTCAACCAGCTAAAAAGTAATATTAAATATACATTAATTCCGTTAGAAGGTTATAAAGTATTAGCGAATCGCGATAGAATGTATGTTGAATTGACGGAAGATGCAGACGTTGAAGAGATTATGCATCGTATTTCGAAAGTATTTGGCGTACACTCTGTAAGTCCTGTCGTTAAAGTTGACAAAGATATTGAAGCGATTAAAGAAGCGGCAATCATGCTTGCAAAAGATATTGATGAACCTGGTAAGACATTCAAAGTAGATGCGAAACGTTCAGACAAAAGCTTTGAATATGAAACATTTGATTTACAACAAGTATTAGGAAAAGCGATTCTATCCAATATTGAACATTTATCAGTAAAAGTGAAAGATCCAGACTATAAATTATTAGTTGAGATTCGTCGCGATGCCGCTTACTTATATTCACGTGTGATTAAAGGTGCAGGCGGTTTACCTGTTGGTACAGGTGGTAAGACGTTACTAATGCTGTCAGGTGGGATTGATTCACCCGTTGCAGGGATAGAAGTAATGCGCCGCGGTGTAACAATAGAAGCGATTCATTTCCATTCTCCACCTTTTACAAGTGAAGAAGCGAAACAGAAAGTTATTGATTTAACACAAATTATGGCGGAAACTGCTGGTGAAATTAAACTGCATTTAGTTCCGTTTACAGATATTCAGAAGATGATTCATAAAACAGTGCCTGAGAATTTAACGATGACTTCGACACGTCGTATGATGATGCGTATTGCAGATCAGTTTGCACGTCAAATTGATGCGAAAGCGTTGGTCAATGGAGAGAACCTGGGGCAAGTTGCTTCTCAAACGCTAGGCAGTATGTATGCAATTAATGCTGTTACGAACTTACCAATATTACGACCATTATTAACTTATGATAAAGAAGAGATTGTGATAAAAGCTAAGGAAATTGGAACTTATGAGACGTCGATTCAGCCATTTGAGGATTGCTGTACGATATTTACACCGAAAAATCCGAAGACGAATCCAAGACTGGATAAAGTAGAGAGTTTTGAATCAAATGTTGATTTCGATGCGATGATTAAAACTGCAATAGAGGGAATAGAAACATTAACACTTTCTAAAAATAATAAACAGCGTAAAAAGGACTTTTCTGACTTATTGTAAGGGGGAACGGTAATGTTAAGTAAAAATGTAGTAATCGCGCATCGTGGTGCCAGCGCCTATGCACCAGAACATAGCTTTGCATCATATGATTTAAGTCACTTTGATATGCGTGCGGATTATATTGAACTGGATGTTCAGATGACGCTGGATGGTGAAATTATTGTGATGCATGATGAGACGATAGAGCGTACGGGGTTATCACATGGTGTCATCAAAGAAATGAAGTTGAAGGAAATTAAGGAAATACGTATTGGACAATGGTTTAATGATAAATTTCCGGAGCTTGCGCATGACTATTATGCAGAACAATCGGTACCAACGCTTAAAGAAGTGTTTGAACGATATGGGAAGGCAAATTACTATATCGAAACGAAAGCGCCAGATATTTACCCAGGTATGGAAGAACAGTTGACGCGAGTATTAGAGACGTTTGAGTTGTTAACAGAAGAACGTATGGCAAATTATCAGACGGTAATTCAGTCATTTAGTCTGGAAAGTTTGATTAAGATGCATCAATTAAAGCCTGGCATTCCACTATTATTGTTGTGTAAGAAAGGAATGCTACGTGATATGAGTGATGAAGATTTGCAAAAAATTCAATCGTTCGTATATGCTGTTGGGCCGAATTATAAAGATTTGGATCAACCATTGATTGAACGTATGCACCAACTTGGCTTTTTAGTATTTCCATATACATTGAATGATGAAGGGGATATGGAGCGTCTCATTAATGAAGGCATTGACGGGGCGTTTACAAATAATCCGGACTTATTAAGAAAACAATTTAGATTAGATAATGGAGAAGTGTTTGAATCGTAAAGTGATTTAGTGAGCTAGCGATAAAAAGTAAATACCGCTAGCTCGATCCAGGAAATAGCATGAAAATGGAGTGAGCTAGCGATAAAGTGTCAATACCGCTAGCTCGGACCAGAAAATAGCGTGAAAATGGAGTGAGCTAGCGATAAAGTGTAAATACCGCTAGCTCGAGCCAGGAAATAGCATGAAAATGGATTGAGCTAGCGATAAAAAGTAAATACCGCTAGCTCGAACCAGAAAATAGCATGAAAATGGATTGAGCTAGCGATAAAGTGTAAATACCGCTAGCTCGAGCCTCAAAATAGAGAAAAAATGGAGTGAGCTAGCGATAAAGTGTAAATACCGCTAGCTCGAGCCAGGAAATAGTATGAAAATGGATTGAGCTAGCGATAAAAAGTAAATACCGCTAGCTCGAACCAGAAAATAGTATGAAAATGGAGTGAGCTAGCGATAAAAAGTAAATACCGCTAGCTCGAACCAGAAAATAGTATGAAAATGAAGTGAGCTAGCGATAAAGTGTCAATACCGCTAGCTCGATACATACTTAAGTAGTGACTAAAGGGGAGTTCAACTTGGATATACAAACTTTATTCATTTTAATTGTCTTTGGGTTCTTAGCGGCATTTATTGATTCAGTTGTCGGAGGTGGAGGGCTCATCAGTATTCCTGCATTACTTGCAACGGGTATGCCACCTTCAATTGCACTGGGTACAAACAAATTAGCCTCATCATTTGGCTCTTTCACATCAGCACTATCATTTATTCGCTCTAGAAAAGTTGATATGAATATTGTGGCGAAACTTTTTCCTTTATCTTTTCTTATGTCGATTGGTGGGGCTTTTGTTGCTACAAAACTACCGCCTGAATATCTTAAGCCATTAGCCATCATTATGTTATCGCTCGTTTTGATATATACTTTATTCAAAAAAGACTGGGGAGATATTTCAACCTATCAAAAATTAAATTTAAAGCAATTGATATTATTTGTTATTGCTATTGGATTTATTGGTTTTTATGATGGATTTCTAGGTGGGGGAACTGGAAGTTTCTTATTATTTGGCTTTTTAATGATTGGCTTTGATTTCTTAAGTGCTGCCGGCAATGCGAAAGTTTTAAACTTTGCGAGTAATTTAGGTGCTTTGTTATTGTTTATTATATTAGGCCATGTTAACTATACATATGGTTTAAGCATGGGCGCTGCGATGATTGCGGGTAGTTATGCAGGAAGCCAGTTTGCGATTCGTAAAGGTGTGTCGTATGTGAAGGTTTTATTTGTATGTGTTACTGTTTTATTAATAGGTAAAAATATATTTGATTATGTTAAAGAATACCTGTAAATTGGGTGTTCTTTTTTAGTTATATTATTTGAATTTTGTTCGAATTTTATTTTAATTTTATTTTCGGTATTAAACCTTAAATTTACCTTAAACATATGCGATATTTATTTTTTGAATTTATGCAATCTGTTATGATGAAAATGAACAAAATTCAAATTGGAGGCAAATATTAATGAGTAAAAGAGTCATAGCAATGATTATAGCAGCAGTATTATTTATTTTAGGGACTTCTGTAAGTTTCTTTACAACGGCTTTTACTTCTGATTTCTCAAAATCGTTTGAAGAAAGTATGGCGATGTCAGATGATGCATTAAATAAAAATGTCATTGAAGGTGATGATGCCGACCATCAAATTGCTCGTGTAGAAGTTGATGGCGTTATTCAGGATACTGGTGCACCTGCTTTATTTGATGAAGGTGGCTACAATCATACACAAACGTTAAAGCAATTAGAGAAGATAAAAGAGGATCAACATATTAAAGGTTTAATGCTTGTCGTCAACTCACCAGGCGGTGGCGTTTATGAAAGTGCGGAAATACATAAAGCAATCAACGCCATTAAGAAGTCTGGCAAGAAAGTGTATGTCACGATGAAAAATATGGCTGCTTCAGGTGGTTACTATATTTCTGCACCTGCAGATAAAATTTATGCATCTAATGAAACGATTACGGGTTCTTTAGGTGTAATTATGCAATCGACAAACTATAAAGAACTAGCTGATAAATATGGTGTTAAGTTCAATACTATTAAGAGTGGTCCACATAAAGATATTATGAGTCCAACGAAAGAAATGGATGCAGAAGAACGTAAAATATTACAAAGTTTCGTTGATGAAAGTTATGAAGCATTCGTTAAAGTCATTAGTGATGGGCGCCATATCGATCCCGCACAAGTGAAAAAAATTGCTGATGGTAGAATTTATTCTGGCCAACAAGCTAAAAAATTAAACTTAATAGATGAAATCGGCTTAGAAGAAGATGCACTGAAAGCATTAAAAGAAGATTTAAAAGCAAAAGATGCACAAGTCATCGAATTTAATAACGATAATTCATTCTTCGGAAAAGATTTCTTTGCAGCAAACTCGTTTGTTAAACAATTAATGGGTAAAAGTGACATTGAACGTGTACAACAAATATTAGCGAAGCGTCAAGGGCTAACGCCAATGTATTTATACGGAGAGTAGGTGAATAAGATGGCAGAACATATTGATTTTGAACAACCTGTTCATTCGAATTCAACAACACCCATTCCGGATGGACACTTCGTTGCACAGTCTAATCATGACATGTATACGAGAAAGTTAGAAGATGATATTTTGCGTTTAACACATGCAGGATTCGGTCTAAGATTTTTAGCATATATTTTAGATTTGTTATTAATTGGTGCGATAAAAGGGATAATTATTAGTCCCATTATAAATATTGGTGGTTTACAGGATGTTTATGTATGGATACCATTATTTTCAGTAGAACATATTTTAAGTACAATCATTTATTTTAGTTACTTTGTTATCATGACGTATTGCTTTAGTGCAACGTTAGGTAAAATGATAATCGGATTGAAAGTCATGAGTATTAAAAATGAAAAGCTCACGATGTCGACAGTGCTTACAAGAGAATTATTTGGGCGTTATATTAATAATTTCTTCTTATCATTACTTTATTTAGTCGTGTTGTTTAATCCCAAAAAACGTGGCATACATGATATGTTAAGCGATACTTTCGTTGTCAAAGAGGATAAAGAATACATCCGTCAATTTATTCTAAAGGAAGGTATTCGTTAAACTTGTGCGAATCATTTTATAATTCATATGATTCATGGTAAATTATTAAGTGATAACACTTAAGGAGGAACACACATGACACAAGTTACATTTAAGAATAACCCGATTACATTATTAGGTGAATTAGTAACAGTAGGTACGCAAGCACCTGATTTTTCAGTATTAGATACAGATTTAAATGTGAAAACATTAGCTGATTTCGAAGGGAAAAAGAAATTAATTTCTGTAATTCCATCAATCGATACAGGTGTTTGTGAACAACAAACACGTAAATTTAATGAAGCAGCAAGCAATGTTGAGAATGCTGTAGTTATAACAATTTCAGCTGATTTACCATTCGCACAAAAGAAATGGTGTGCTGCCAATGGTTTAGAGAATGTTGTTACTTTAAGTGACCATAAAGATTTATCATTTGGTACGAACTACGGCGTTGTTATGGAAGAGTTACGTTTATTAGCACGTTCTGTATTCGTATTAAATGAAAATAACGAAGTTGTATATACTGAAGTTGTATCTGAAGGTACTAACCACCCAGATTACGATAAAGCATTAGCTGCATTAAAATCAATCTAATATATTAATGAAACAATAGGATACTGCCCCGAGTGGGCAGTTTTTATTTGAAAGGAAATTGACATGATAGAAGAACTATTCAAATTAATCGATGATAAAGCAAAGACATTTCAACAAGAAAACGGCCATAGTTTTATTGAGAACTTAGGGTTAGCATTGGAAGATATTTATATGAATGAGCGTGATACTTTAGAGAAAAGTACAGTGATAGATCGTAGAAAAGCATTTCAATTCGCGTACTTAAGTATGTTAAAGGAAGAAATGATTCAGCCGAATCATCAAATGACACCAGATAGTATCGGTTATTTAGTGGCATACGTCATTCGTTTATTCATGCAGGACGAAAAAAATATTAAAATGATAGATTTAACGAGTGGAACAGGGCACTTGTCAGCAACAATTCATGAACAAAACCCGGAAATTACATTTGATCATGTATTAGTAGAAGTTGATCCGGTATTATCGCGTTTAAGTGTTCATTTAGCGAACTTTTTAGAAGTACCGATGGATGTCTTTCCTCAAGATGCGATTATGCCGTTACCTGAAACAGACTTTGATATTGCTGTCGGAGATTTCCCGATTGGATACTATCCAGTCGATGAAAGAAGTCACGCGATGAAGCTAGGTTTTAAAGAAGGACACAGTTTTAGTCATCATTTACTCATTGAACAAGCTGTTGCATCTTTGAAACCGGGTGGTTTAGCATTCTTAATCGTACCAAGCATGCTATTTGAAGGTGAACATGTAGAACAGCTACAAAAATTCATTGCAACAGAAACAGTGATGCAGGCATTTTTAAACTTCCCGACAAGTTTATTTAAATCAGAAAATTTGCGCAAAAGTTTATTAGTACTAGAAAATAAAAAAGTCACAGATTCAAAGCCAGTCGAAGTTTTACTAGCCAATATACCAGATTTTAAAGATGAAAGAATGATGAAATCATTTTTAGATGACTTAGAAACATGGTATTCAGAAAATCGTAACAAATAAATTCTGTATTATGATTGCTTTAAAGCTGTATTAATGATTAAATAAGTATGTTAATAATTTATTAGGAGGATTTTCATGAAGAAAATTATGGCAGTCAATGCTGGTAGCTCGTCTTTAAAGTTTCAATTATTTGAAATGCCAAGTGAGAAAGTAGTGACTAAAGGTTTAGTTGAGCGTATTGGATTAAAAAATTCGATTTTTACAATTTCAGTAGATGGTGAAAAACATACGACTACTTTAGATATTAAAGATCACGAACAGGCAGTTAACATGATGTTAGAACAAATGAAACATTATGGAATTATTGAAGATGTAAATGAATTAGATGGAACAGGTCACCGTGTTGTTCAAGGTGGAGACTTATTCCCAACATCAGCATTAGTTGATCGTGATGTAGAAGAAAAAATCGGTAAATTAATCGAATTAGCACCACTTCATAACGCAGCAAACTTAATGGGTATTCAAGCATTCAGAAGAATGTTACCAAACATTCCACACGTTGCAGTGTTTGATACATCATTCCATTCAACAATGCCTGAATCAGCATTTCTTTATAGCTTACCTTATCAATATTATACTGCGCATAAAGTACGTAAATATGGTGCACACGGTACAAGTCATAAATACGTAGCACAACGTGCTGCTGAAATGATGGAGAAGAAACCTGAAGAGGGATTAAAAATTATTTCTTGTCATATCGGTAACGGTGCTTCAATTACTGCAGTTAAAGATGGTAAATCTGTTGATACATCAATGGGCTTCACACCACTTGCTGGGGTTACAATGGGAACACGTACAGGTGATATTGATGCAGCGACAATTCCATATTTAATGGAGAAGTTACACAAGTCAGCTGAAGAATTATTAAATGTTTATAATAAAGAATCAGGTGTGTTAGGTATTACAGGTATTTCAAGTGATATGCGTGATATCGAAATTGCTGCTGAAAAAGGTGAAGGCCGTGCGCAATTAGCACTAGATATTTATGTTGATAGAATTCAAAAGTATATCGGTCAATACGCAGCAATAATGGGTGGCGTTGATGGTATCCTATTTACAGCAGGTGTTGGTGAAAACTCAGACACTATTCGTGCTGCAGTATGTGAGAAATTAGAATTCTTAGGTGTGAAAGTTGATCCTGAGAAAAACAATGGTTTACGTGGTAAAGAAGCGTTTATCTCAACTGATGATTCACGCGTTAAAGTAATGGTTATTCCAACTGATGAAGAAGTAATGATTGCTCGCGACGTTATGGAATTCGGGAAATTAGGATAATATATTAAGGACTACCTATTCGTATTGGATAGGTAGTTTTTTTGTAGAGGTGAGGGTGTGAGTAAGCGGTAGTAAAAATCAAATGCAACCGCTTCCGTAAGATGAAAATAAAATAAAGCTAAAATGACCCACGTCATTTCAGCTTTATCAATGTTACTTATTTATTTTGATCCATAAATTCTTTCGTTGCGACTTCTGGTTCGAAGTTATCTGGCATTGTTTCGGTTCTTACAACTAACACGTCACATTCAGCATGACGTACGATTGCTTCTGAAACTGATCCGATAATAAAGCGTTCCACTGCATTTAATCCAGTAGAGCCACACATAATTAAATCTGCTTGTAATTTATGTGCAATCTTTTTAGGAATGATTGTCTTTGGAGAACCATATTCAATTAACGTTTCCACTGCATTAACACCACGCGCTTGTGCAACTTTCTTATACCCGTCTAATAATGATTCAGCAAATTGAGTTGCACGTTCAGAAATTGAACGATCATATGCTTCTACACTTGCATAACTTCTTGTATCGATAACGTTAATGATATGAAGTTTCGCGTCATTACGTTTCGCTACCTCTACCGCTTTATTAAATGCCCATTCTGCTTCACTAGACCCATCCACTGCGATTAAAATATTTTTATACACTAACATGTTAATCCCTCCAGTTTCATATCTTCTATACACTTTTATTATAGCACTAAATCAATGATAATTAAGTGATTTATTTTATATTTTTGCTTTATTCAGAAAATAGCAAAAAAGTATTTGCCTTTTTAGTTTAAAGTGCTAATATGGTCATGTAAGCGTTATTATAATTTATTAAGGGGATGAATAGTAATGATTATTGGTATTCCAAAAGAGATTAAAAACAACGAGAACCGTGTCGGTTTAACGCCAGCAGGTGTACATGCGTTAGTAGAGAATGGTCATACGGTTCGTGTTGAGACAAATGCGGGTATGGGGTCGTATTTCACAGATGCTGACTATAAAGATGCAGGTGCTGAAATCGTAACAGTTGAACAAGCTTGGGATACAGAAATGGTAATAAAGGTAAAAGAACCTTTAGAAACAGAATTTAAATACTTTAAAGAAGGATTAATCCTTTTCACATATTTACATTTAGCGCCTGAAGTGGCATTAACTAATGCTTTATTAGAAAAGAAAGTGGTTGGTATCGCATATGAAACAGTTCAATTACCAACTGGAGGATTACCGTTATTATCACCAATGAGTGAAGTTGCAGGTCGTATGGCAACACAAATTGGGGCGCAATTCTTACAAAAAACAAACGGCGGTAAAGGTATTTTATTAGCAGGTGTACCAGGTGTTGAAAAAGGTAAAGTAACGATTATCGGTGGTGGACAAGCAGGTACTAACGCTGCGAAGATGGCAGTTGGTTTAGGTGCAGAAGTTACAATTTTAGATTTATCACCTGTTCGTTTACAACAATTAGATGATTTATTTGGGAATCAAGTACAAACGTTAATGTCTACACCATTTAACATCGCAGAATCTGTAAAAGAAGCAGACTTAGTTATTGGTGCAGTATTAATTCCTGGAGCTAAAGCACCGAAACTTGTAACTGAAGAAATGATTAAATCAATGAATCCTGGTTCTGTTGTAATTGATATTGCAATTGACCAAGGTGGTATTTTTGAAACTTCTGATCGTATTACAACGCATGATGATCCAACATTCATTAAGCACGATGTCGTACATTATTCTGTTGCAAATATGCCAGGTGCTGTACCGCGTACTTCTACGATGGCATTATCAAATGCTACGATTCCATATGCATTACAAATTGCAAACAAAGGTTATAAGCAAGCAGCTTTAGATAATGAAGCTATTCTTAAAGGATTTAATACTTTAGATGGACATGTAACATTTAAAGCAGTTGCAGATGACCAAGGTTTAGAATATGTAGATGCATTGTCATTATTGAATAAGTAATTGAATGTAAAAGGCACGAGTACAATGATTGATATTGTACTCGTGCCTTTTTAGGTTTTTTACTTTTCATATTGCGTTAATACTTCATATCCATCTTCTGTTACGATGATATCATCTTCAACACGAACGCCTACTTCTCCGTGTAAATAAATACCTGGCTCAATTGTAAAGCACATGCCTGGTTTTAATGTATCATCATTTGCTGATGAAATATCCGGGAATTCATGTACTGAAATACCTAATCCATGACCTAAGCGGTGTGGGAATGCCTCACCGTAACATTTTTCAGCAATATAGTCACGTGCGATGGCATCAATATCACTTACTTTAACACCAGGTTTCACTGCTTGTATTGCACGGTTATTCGCTTCAGTAACGATTGCATGTATTTCCTGATGGAATGCAGGTGGGTTACCGAATGCGATTGTACGCGTTATATCTGAGCAGTAGCCATTGTAGATGACACCTAAATCGAATAGAACGTATTCATCATTTTTAAGTTGACGATTGCCTGGTGTCCCGTGAGGACTTGCTGTATGATCTCCAAATAACACAGTCGTACTGAAACTCATGCCGCTGATACCTTCAATTTTTAAGATTTCTGATTCAAGATATTGCGCTACTTCTTTTTCAGTGACGCCTGTCTTTAACTGACTGACACCAAGTTCAAGTGCTTTATCTGCATATTGTGCTGCTTGTTTAAGAATTGTAATTTCTTCAGCAGTTTTAATGTTGCGCATATCTTTAATAATTTGATCGATTGATGCAAGTGATGTTGGTTTAAAAGTAGTGTACAATGCTTTTTCACGTTTCACTGTAACATGTTCTTCTTCGATATATAATACCGCATTATCAGGGAATTTTAAGTTAAGCTTCGCAACTTCAAACGCATCTTCAGTGTCAGAATAGCCAATTGTGTTGAGTCCAGATGCATTGACTGCATCTTCAACTTCCATGTTAGGTACTACTAGCATGGCATTATCCTGCGTAATATATAATGCAGTTAAACGCTCATGTGGATCTGATAAGAATCCGCTATAATAATTAATATTATCTGGTGTTGTAATCCATGCATATGCAATAGATTGTTCTTTCATTAATTGTTGTAAGTTGATTAATGTTTGCTTCATATTGATGCTCCTTCTTTTCTCGATACCTTTAGTTTATGCAAGTTATAAAGAATATTCAATGATTTGTTCCTTTCAATCTTTTTCATTCAAACTATTATCATGTATAATGAGGATAACAAAATGTGGAGAGGTGTTAATTATGGACATATTTTTTCACGGACAATCATGTATTTCTTTTGAGCATAATGGTAAGAAGGTTTTAGTTGACCCATTCATCACAGGAAATAAACTATCAGATTTAGATGCATCAACTGTGGAAGCTGATTTTATTTTACTGACACATGGTCACGGAGATCATATTGGAGATACGATTGAGATTGCGAAACGTACGCAAGCGACAGTCGTTGCGACACCGGAACTTGTATCGTATTTAAATGGTCAAAGTGTTGATAATGCACACCCAATGAACATTGGAGGAAAGTGGCAATTCGACTTTGGTACAGTTAAATATGTTCAAGCATTTCACAGTAATTCATTATATGACGATAACGGCAATATTATTTATTTTGGAATGCCATGTGGCTTAATTATCGAAGTGGACGGTAAAACGATTTATCATTGTGGTGATACAGGATTATTCTCAGATATGAAATTAATCGCAGAACGTCATCCAGTCGATGTTTGTTTCGTTCCTATCGGTGACAACTTTACGATGGGGATTGATGATGCGGCTTATGCCATTAATACATTCATTCAACCGAAATTAACAGTACCGATACATTATAATACTTTCCCGTATATTGAAGTAGATGTAGAGGCGTTTAAAGCGCAAGTTAAAAGTCCTGTCGCAATATTAGAAGCGGGGCATCATGTAACACTTTAAGGAATAAATGACAGAGAAACTAGGTGGCAAATTGACTAAACATGAACAAATCATTGCGCATATTTCAAGTCTTTCAGTAGGTAGTAAAATATCTGTTCGACAAATTGCGAAAGATTTAAACGTATCAGAAGGAACGGCATACCGCGCGATAAAAGAAGCAGAAAATAATGGGATTGTATCGACAATCGAGCGTGTTGGTACAGTGAGGATAGAGAAGAAAACGAGAAATTCAATTGACCGTTTAACTTTTGCAGAAATCGTTAATATTATTGATGGGCAAGTACTTGGTGGACGTAGTGGTCTTCATAAATCATTAACGAAATTCGCAATCGGTGCGATGGAAATTGAAGATGTGAGTAAATATCTCGGGGAAAATACATTGCTAATTGTAGGGAACCGTGTAGAAGTACAAAAGCTTGCATTAAGTCGAGGTTCAGCAGTGCTTGTCACGGGTGGATTTGATACGACAGAAGAAGTAAAGAATTTATCTGATCAGTTGGGCTTACCGATTATTTCATCTAATTTCGATACATTCGCAGTGGCCAATATGATCAACCGTGCTATTTATGACCAGCTTATTAAGAAAGAAGTATTAACCGCACAAGATATATTAATTAAGCTTGATGAAACAAGTTATTTAAGAGAAAGTGACTCCATTAGTGATTGGCATGCGTTATCTGAAAGCTCTAAACATACGCGATTTCCAGTATTAGACGCTAACAATAAACTGAGTGGGATGGTCACAAGCAAAGATATCTTTAATCAGAATCCATCTGAAAAGATAAAAAAAGTCATGACGAAGTCGCCAGTAACTGTCAATCTCAATACAACAGTTGCAAGTTGTGCGCATATTATGATTTGGGAAAGCATTGAATTGTTACCTGTCGTATCGCGTTATAACAATCTAGTTGGAATTGTTTCAAGAGAAGATGTATTGAAAGCAATGCAATCTGCTGATCGTCAACCCCATATGGGCGATACTTTTAACGACCAAATATTAAAGAAGATGAAATTTAATAATGACCAGATTTCTATACAGATCACACCACAAATGTCGAACCAATATGGCAGTTTAAGTAAATCGGTATTTTTGGCAATCATAGAGGAGACGGTAAAATTCCATATGAAGAAACATATTCGTGGAGATGTTTTAATTGATAGCATTAATATCTTCTTTATTCGAACGGTCCAGATTGATTCTGTATTAGATGTTGAAGTGAATTTATTAGATATGGGACGTAAGTTTGCGAAGATGGAAATTTCGATATTACAAAATAATGTCGCAGTTGCCAAAGCGATGACGATACTACAAGTGATTGAACATTATTATTAAAAAAAAAGATTGAGGCGACAATCGTCTCAATCTCTTTTTACTTATCTTCGTAACTGTTGTTTTTTGCGTAATGCTTCCCATGCTGCATCTTCATCATCAAAATGGCTTTCAAAGTGTTTTTTAGCTTTAATTGCATATTGATAATTGTAAATGGCATAAGCAATTAATAACGCGCAAATAACATAAGTTAATAATCTTGGGAATAATAATAATTGGTTACATGCAAAGGCAACCATAAAGATTGCGAAACATTGTCTTGCACGTGCTCGATACCATGCGCGTCTTACTTCTCTCACTTCTCTAAAATATTTGGCAATATTGTAAATCGTGAACATTAAAGAAAATATCATTACCGTTACGGTAATCATAATAATATAAGGATAAATCGTTTCCATCTTTAAACCTCCAGTCTTAAAAGATTATAGCATATCTTTCTAAACTGTAAATCAAACAAACTAAGGAGAAATTATGAATAAACAACAAATAAGTCAATTAATCGAATCCATTAATGCACACGAAACCATTATAATATTTAGGCATGTGCGTCCAGATCCGGATGCGCTCGGGTCACAACTTGGATTGAAATATGCAATACAGAAACTATTTCCGAATAAACGCGTTTATGCGGTGGGCACTACAGTAGACAATTTACGCTTTATTGGAGAGATGGATAAAGTACAAGATGATGTGTTTAAAGATGCATTGGCACTCGTACTCGATACAGCAAATGCACCGCGCATTGATGACGAACGCTATCAATTATGTCAAACATTAATTAAGATCGATCACCATCCACCAGTAGATCAGTATGGGCAAGTTAATATTGTTAATACAAAGAGTTCATCAACGAGTGAAATGATTTATGAAATATTAAATGATATAGGCTTTGGCAATGACTTAATAACGAGAGACGTAGCGCGTTGTTTATATATTGGAATTGTAGGAGATACTGGCCGTTTCTTATTTAATAATACGACGAGTAGAACGATGGCGATTGCAGCGGAACTGTTAACATATGACATCGATCACACACAAATGATTAATGAGATGCAGCAGCGTGATTTAAAGTCGATTCGTTTCCAGGGTTATGTACTGCAACATTTTCAATTTGAACAAAGTGTCGGAACCATTTTCATTACGAAGGACGTACTAGAACAGTTTGATATTTCTGCGAACGAGGCCTCATTATTTGTTAACAGCTTAGCAGATACGCAAGGTATACAGGCGTGGGCATTTGCGGTTGATGAGACATCAGAAATACGTGTACGATTACGCAGTAAAGGTGTAGTGATTAATGAACTTGCCGCTCAATATAATGGCGGTGGTCATCCACTCGCAAGTGGGGCATCTGTTTATAGTAAGGATGAATTAGAAGTATTATTTAATGACTTAAAGTTATTAGTTTATGCTTCAATGAAAAATTGAGTAACCGTGAAAGGAAAGTGGTGAAGCTATGGTTGTACATTTAAATATTCATTCATCATTTGATTTACTGCATTCTACTATAAGAATTGAGCAACTTATCGAACGCGTAAAAGCGCTTGGTCAGACAGCAGTCGCGATTACTGATTTGAATGTATTGTTTGGTGTGCAATCATTTTATGCCAATTGTATGCGTCATGGCTTAAAACCGATTATTGGCATGGAAGTTATCGTGACCGATGGAATTGATGATTGTCATACGGTCTTACTCGCAAAGAACAATAATGGATTTAAGAATTTAATGCAGTTATCGTCTCGCATTCAGCTGAAAAAAATGTGGAAAATCTCACCTGAAGTGCTGAATCAGTATGGGGAAGATCTCATCATCATTTATAAGCAGTTAAATGAACTTCAAGGACATTTCGTTGTGCAAAACCATGATTACTATGTTTGTCATACAAGCTCATTTCATGCGCGACAAGTGTACTTAGACGATGTACGCTATTTAACGCCGGATGGGATTGTTGATTTAAGTATCCTAAAGGCAATAGATGATAATAAAAAAATAGCGTTAGAAACTGTGCAATTGAAATCGGGCACGCATTATTTAAAAACTGAAGAAATTCTGCTTGATCTCGGGATAGCAGAAGATGTTATCCGCGCAACACATGACATTGCAGACCAATGCAATGTTGTGTTTGAAACGGCGTCGCATTTACCGAAGTTCCCTGTTCCAGACAATATGACGAGCGAAGATTATTTACTGAAGCTACTTAATAAAGGAAAGATGAAGTTACCACAGTTCGATGAACGATACGATGCACGTTTAAAATATGAATATGATGTAATTTGTCATATGGGATTTGCAGATTACTTTCTTATTGTAAGTGACTTAATTCATTTCGCTAAATCTAACAATATATTAGTAGGACCTGGCAGGGGGTCTTCAAGTGGTTCTTTAGTGAGTTACGTATTAAATATAACGACCATCGATCCGATTGCACATGATTTACTGTTTGAACGCTTTTTAAACCCGGAACGTGTAACGATGCCGGATATTGATATTGACTTTGAAGATACGCAACGTGACAAAGTCATTGAATACGTCATCAATAAATACGGTGCATTTAATGTGAGTGGCATTGTGACGTTCGGACATTTATCAATGCGTGCTGTAATGCGTGATGTCGGTCGAATTCTACAGTTCTCAGAAGGAGAATTGAAAGAAGCGAGCCAATTACTAAGTCATGGATTTCATAATTTAACGGAAGCTTATGAAGATGACGCATTCTCTCGGTTCATCGATTATAATTCACGTCGAAAAAAATGGTATACCATTGCGAAATCGTTAGAAGATTTACCGCGTCATACGTCGACACATGCAGCAGGGGTGATTATTCACGATAAACTGTTAACGGATTATGTTCCGTTAATTATGGGAGAAGAATATCCGTTAACACAATGGAATATGACAGAAGTGGAAGCAGTCGGCTTACTTAAAATAGACTTTCTTGGATTGCGTAATTTAACGATTATTCATAATATATTACGTCAAATCAAAAAACAGTATGGTAAGACAATTAATATTGAAGATATCCCTTTAGATGATAAGAAAGTATTCCAGTATTTCTCGTTAGGGGATACGATGGGCATATTTCAGTTAGAGTCGGATGGCATTCGTAACGTATTGAAACGACTGAAACCTGAGACATTTGATGACATCGTTGCAGTGCTAAGTCTTTACCGACCAGGGCCGATGGAACAAATTCCAGTATATATTGCACGTCGTCATCAACAACAAGATGTACATTTATTGCATGAAGATTTATCAGAAATTTTAGCACCAACGTATGGTGTCATTATTTATCAGGAGCAAATCATGCAAATCGCCAATAAATTTGCTGGATTTTCATATGGTGAAGCGGATATATTACGTCGTGCGATGAGTAAGAAGAACCATCAAACGTTAATTGAAGAACAACAGCACTTTGTTAATGGCAGTATGGCTAACGGTTATTCTGAGGCAGATGCTATTGCGATTTACGAGTTAATTCTTAAATTTGCAAATTACGGTTTTAACAAAGCCCATGCAGTCGCTTATGCGAAAGTATCTTATGTGATGATGTATTTTAAAGTGCATTACCCAAATATTTTCTATGCAGCGACTTTAAGTAATCAAATCGGCGTTGAAACAAAGACACGAGAAATCATCTCTGAAATAAAGTCGCGTCTAATACAAATTTATCCGGCTGATATCAATCGTGCTGGCTGGTATTATCAAGCACAAAAAGACGGTATAATGATGTCACTCGGAATGATAAAAGGTGTAGGTTACAAAAGTGTTGTTGAAATTGTTGAAGAACGCAGGAAAGGACCATATAAAGACTTATATGATTTTTGTGCGCGTATTCCAAAACGTGTGAAATCCAAAGCGTTATTAGAAGCGTTAATTCATGTCGGTGCTTTTGATACATTCGAACAAAACAGAGCAACGTTACTCGCTTCGCTTGATGCGATTCTTGATGTTGAAAAAGAAGCTTTCGGTGAAATGAACTTTTTAGAGTCGCTCGGTTTAAATAAAAAGAAAACATATCATTATCATGAAGAGATGTCAGATGACCAGAAAGCCCATTATGAACTGCAATATTTAGGTTTCTATATTTCGAAGCACCCAATCGAATCGTTATTTAATAAACTGCAATATTTACCCTTGTACCGAATCAGTCAACAATTAAATGATCACTATATATTAGTCTGGATTGAGGACATTAGACGCATTCGTACGAAGAAAGGTCAACCGATGGCTTTTGTGAATGCGATGGATGGTATACAGCATATTGATTTAGTTTGTTTTCCAACGACATTTTATCAGTATGAAACGCTGCTTCAAACGAATCAACCGATTATTATTAAAGGCAAATTTGACCAGAAGAAAGATAAACAGTTAATCGTGAATGAATGTATTGCAGTAGATCAATTTATCAACCAAATGCATCAACGAGCAAAGCAACTTTTTGTGAGAGTGCCCATTGTTAACGCGGCGTTGTTACAAACGACCGGTGATATTGAAGTGATTGATTTTGAACAGCGGCAGGCAACAACGGTCGGTTTTATTCATCATTCACAACTGCAATCATTTATGGCGGATTATGAGATGCAGGATATTCGATTAATTTAACTTTTCAAATAATAATATTTTTGATATAGTATTCCTTAGTGGTCTGACCACTAAGGTTTTTTTATTGACGATAAGGAGGTAAAGGTGTGAATCCTATACCAAACAAAGGCTTTAATGCAGTGATTACTGCTATTAATGACATTATAAAGACTAAAAATTTAACGGCCGGGGACAAGTTACCGTCAGAACGTTATTTAAGTGATAATCTTAATATTAGTCGCTCGAGTGTTCGAGAAGCATTACGCGCCCTTGAAATGTTAGGCGTTATCGAGACGCGTCGCGGAGAAGGTACGTATATTACTGAAATGGATAACAATCAATTTATTGAAATGATTGCGGGATATGTGATTACAACAGAAACGCAACAAACGGAAATTACTGATTTCATACATATAATAGAAAAGATGGCGCAAGTAGATGGCGCTGCGCAAAGTGATTTAAGTCAAGCGATTGAATCACGCAATACAATCATGTTTCGTGTCTGGAAATTGCTTAAACAGTTTGAAAAGACTTATGAAATAGAGGGGTAAAAGCATGTTCAAAGATATATTTAAGCGCAATAAAAAGAAAAAATATGTAGCTGTACAACATATGAAAGATACTGACGTTCCTGAAGGGATTATGGTTAAATGTCCAAAATGTAAGAAGATTATGTATACGAAAGAACTCAGTACCAATTTAAATGTCTGCTTTCATTGTGATCACCATATGGTGTTAAGTGCCTATGAACGCATTGAGGCAATTACTGATAAAGATAGTTTTGAAGAATTTGATCGAGTGATTGCATCTCAAAATCCTCTTTCATTTCCGAATTACGCCGAAAAGCTTGAAAGCGATAAACAGAAAACGGGACTAAATGAAGCAGTTGTGACAGGTGTTGGACGTATCGATGGCAATCCATATGGTATTTGTGTGATGGATTCAAGGTTTAGAATGGGTTCGATGGGAACTGTTGTCGGTGAAAAAATTAGTCGTGTGATTGATTATTGTACAGAACATCGTTTACCATTTGTTATTTTTACTGCAAGTGGTGGTGCGCGTATGCAGGAAGGTATTCTTTCTTTAATGCAGATGGCTAAGACGAGCGTAGCGATTGAACGTCATAGTGATGCGGGATTATTATATATTTCTTACATGACGCATCCGACGACTGGGGGGGTGTCAGCAAGTTTTGCCTCCGTTGGCGATATCAATTTTGCTGAGCCGGAAGCATTGATTGGATTTGCAGGTCGCCGCATTATTGAGCAAACCATTAATGAGAAGTTGCCAGATGATTTTCAGACGGCAGAATTTTTGTTAGACCATGGGCAACTTGATAAAGTGGTACATCGAAAAGATATGCGTAAGACGTTAAGTCAGCTGATTGCAATGCATTCAAAGGGGGAGTAAGAAGTGGCTTTAGAATTTGAAAAACCATTACTGGAACTGGATCGTAAAATTGAAGAATTAAAAAAATATATGTCAACAGAAGGTATCGATTTAAGTGATGAAGTAAAGACGTTAGAAATCTCTCGCAACGAAAAATTTAACGAAATTTATAATCATTTAACACCGTGGCAACGTGTTCAAATTGCACGATTACCAGAACGCCCAACAACGATGGACTATATACAATGTATATTTGATGATTTTATTGAATTACATGGCGATCGAAACTTTAGAGACGATCCTGCAATTATTGGAGGGTTAGCACGTTATAAAGGTCAACCTGTCACTGTGATTGGTCATCAGCGAGGAAAAGACACGAAAGATAATATTTATCGTAACTTCGGTATGGCACATCCGGAAGGTTATCGAAAAGCGTTACGTTTAATGAAACAAGCGAATAAGTTTAATCGTCCGATTATATTATTTATCGATACGAAAGGTGCTTATCCAGGGAAAGCTGCAGAAGAGCGTGGTCAAAGTGAATCGATTGCACGAAATCTTGTTGAAATGGCTGGACTTACTGTGCCTGTCATATCAATCGTTATTGGTGAAGGTGGAAGTGGTGGTGCACTCGGTTTAGGGATTTGTAATCGATTGTTGATGCTCGAGAATTCGACGTATTCTGTTATTTCTCCGGAAGGTGCTGCAGCATTGTTATGGAAAGACAGTAGTTTAGCCCAGCTCGCTGCTGAAAGTATGAGAATTACAGGGCCGGATTTACTGGATTTAAATATCGTTGATGCGCTTATTACAGAAGTGAAAGGTGGCGCACATCTTGATATACAAATGCAAAGCGAATATATTGATCGCGCTTTAGAACAACATTTAAACGCATTATTACAATTAACAGGTCAACAACTTAAAGCGCAGCGCTATGAAAAATTCAGAAATATTGGAAGTGAAATGTAAATTTATTGTGCTGTATTTAAACAGTTTGTAAATTTATGAAAAACAATTGAAAGCTTATTTTCAAACCCGTGGAAGCCGATTTTCACGGGTTTTATAAATGTTCACATATAAAACGTTTACATCTGTTATAATACATGATTTTGATGGATATACGCGTTAGATTGTGTTAATTTAAGAGTATCAATAGACAAAAGGTGAGGATAATACTATGAAAAAGATAGCGGTATTAACAAGTGGTGGAGATGCTCCAGGAATGAATGCAGCAGTACGTGCTGTCGTACGTAAAGCAATGTACCATGATATTGAAGTATACGGTATTTATCAAGGTTATCAAGGATTAGTGAATAACAATATTCATAAAATGGAACGTGGTACTGTTGGGGATAAAATTCAACGTGGTGGTACATTCTTACAATCTGCCCGTTGTCCTGAATTTAAAGAACCGGAAGTACGTAAAGTAGGTATCGAGAATTTAAATAAATTAGGAATCGAAGGCTTAATCGTTATTGGTGGTGACGGTAGTTACCGAGGTGCACAACGTTTGAATGAAGAAGGTATTAAAACAATCGGTATCCCGGGTACGATTGATAATGATATTAATGGAACGGACTTTACAATTGGATTTGATACAGCATTAAATACGATTATCGAAGCAATCGATAAGATTAGAGATACAGCATCAAGTCATGAACGTACATTTATTATTGAAGTAATGGGTCGTGATGCAGGGGATTTAGCATTATGGTCTGGATTAGCAGGCGGTGCAGAATCAGTATTAATACCTGAACATAAGAAAGATATTAAAGAAATCGCTGATAAAATTCAACAAGGGATAGAACGTGGTAAGAAACATTCTATCATCGTTGTTGCTGAAGGTGTTATGAGCGGACATGAATGCGGTGAGCAATTAAAGAAATACATTAATGTAGATACACGTATTTCTGTATTAGGTCATATGCAACGAGGTGGTTCACCATCAGGATTAGATAGAGTACTTGCCAGCCGATTAGGTGGATATGCAGTTGAATTATTAATGAATGGCGAAACAGGATTAGCTGTAGGTATCCAGAACAATAAATTATCAAAAACTTCATTTGATGATATTTTCTCTGCAACACATACAATCGACGAACAAATGTATGCCTTATCTAATGAATTATCTATTTAATTTATGTTGATTGAATGAAATAAATTATTAATATGATTCATTTAAGTAGAAAACAATTATAGATTTAAAAAAAGTTACCGGAGGCTCATAAAATGAGAAAAACAAAAATAGTATGTACGATAGGACCAGCATCAGAATCTAAGGAAATGTTAGAAAAATTAATGCTTGCTGGGATGAACGTAGCACGTTTAAACTTCTCACATGGTAGTCATGAAGAACATAAAGCAAGAATTGATGCAATTCGTGAAGTTGCACAAAAATTAAATAAAACAGTCGCAATCCTGTTAGATACGAAAGGACCTGAAATTCGTACACATAACATGGAAAACGATAAAATTGAACTTGTTAAAGGTTCAACTGTTGCGATTAATATGAAAGAAGTACTTGGTACACCTGCAGAATTTTCTGTAACATACGACAATTTAATTAATGATATTCATGTTGGTTCAACAATATTATTAGATGACGGTTTAATTGAATTAACAGTGAAAGACATTAAACACGATGAAGGTCGCATTATTTGTGATGTAATCAACGCTGGTGAATTAAAGAATAAAAAAGGTGTAAACTTACCGGGTGTTAAAGTGAACTTACCTGGTATTACAGATAAAGATGCACAAGATATCATTTTCGGTATTGAACAAAAAGTTGACTTTATTGCAGCTTCATTTGTACGACGTGCAAGTGACGTATTAGAAATTCGTAAAATTTTAGAAGATAGAAATTGTGACTTTATCAATATCATTCCTAAAATTGAGAATGAAGAAGGTATTGAAAATATTGATCAAATATTAGAAGTATCAGATGGTTTAATGGTAGCCCGTGGCGATATGGGTGTTGAAATTCCAGCTGAAAAAGTACCTTTAGTACAAAAAGATTTAATTCAAAAATGTAACGTTATGGGTAAACCAGTTATTACTGCGACGCAAATGTTAGATTCTATGCAACGTAATCCACGCTGTACACGTGCGGAAGCGAGTGACGTAGCGAATGCGATTTATGATGGAACAGATGCGGTAATGTTATCAGGTGAGACAGCAGCTGGTTTATATCCTGAAGAGTCTGTGAAGACAATGCACAATATTGCATTTGCAGCAGAAGAAGCACAAGATTATAAACGTTTATTATCTGAAAGAACGAAATTAAACCAAGCATCATTAGTCAATGCGATTGGTGTTTCTGTAGCACATACTGCTTTAAACTTAGATGTACAAACAATTGTAGCAGCTACTGAAAGTGGAACGACAGCGCAAACAATTTCAAAATATCGTCCACATGCACATATTATTGCTGTGACGCCATATGAAGAAACAGCACGTCATTTAGCATTAGTATGGGGTGTTATTCCAGTTGTGAAAACAGGTAAATCGACGACAGATGAGTTATTAGACAAATCTGTTCAAGCAGCGATTGAAGTTGGAACAGTTGAGAATGGTGATTTAGTTATTATTACTGCAGGTATTCCTACTGGAGAAGCGGGTACTACGAACTTAATGAAGATTCACTTAATTGGTGATGTTATTGCTGCAGGACAAGGTATTGGTAGAACAGCAGCTGTAGGTAAAGTATTAGCGGTAAAATCTGCTGAAGAATTAGCAGGACATGATTTATCTGATAAAGTGATTGTAGCTCCAGCAACTGATGCAGATATGGTACCTTATATCGAGCAGGCATTAGCGATCGTAACTGAAGAAGGTGGATTAACATCTCATGCAGCAGTAGTAGGATTAACATTAGGTAAACCGACAATCGTAGGTGTAGCGGATGCATTAGAAAAATTAGAAACAGGAACATTAGTAACAGTTGATGCAGAACATAATAAAGTGTATGTAGGCCATGCAAAGTTAAATTAAGAGGCCGTCGAACTTGCGACCAGTATGTATATTTTGGTTAAGGAGATATGAATATATTCATATCTTCTTTTTTTATATGAGTGCGCTGCAAAATATAGTTTGTAGCTTACTCGATCACAAAAATAGGAATGACTGAGCCACAACAACAGTTTGCAGCTCAGTCACCCCTTTAATTATTTATTTATGATAATCATGTGGATCAAAGTTATTTTTCTTAAATCCACCTTGTGCAGCATACATAATTGCTAATAATACAAACCATAACGGTGATACAAATAGTCCCATACGCGTATCTTCTGCCATGAATAATAATCCAAACATGAATAGGTAGAATGCTAAGATTGCAATGGCTGACATTTTGCCACCCGGCATCTTATATTTGCTCGTTTGATGTAATTCGGGTCTGCGCTTTAAGTACACTAAATATGCTGCGAGTATAATTGACCATACAACGATGAAGAATACTGTTGCAACAGTTGTTACTAAAGTAAAGACTGCGTTTGCATTCGGCATAAAGTAGTTTAACAATACTGATAACAGTAATAATACACTTGAGAATACTACGGCATTTGCAGGTACACCCGCTTTATTAGTACGTTGGAAGAAGCTATCATTTCCTTTTGAGTAGTTCTTACTTAATCCAAATAACATACGGCTATTTGAGAAGATACCACTGTTACAAGATGATGCTGCTGACGTAATAACAACGAAGTTAATTAAACTTGCTGCAAATCCAATTCCGATTAATCCAAAGAATTTTACGAATGGACTTTCATTCGGATCAATTTTATCCCACGGTGTAATACTCATAATAATAATTAATGAACCGATATAAAATAATACGATACGCATCGGCACGCTGTTGATGGCACGTGGTAATGTTTTTTCTGGATCTTGTGCTTCACCTGCTGTAACACCAATTAATTCGATACCGACGAAACTAAAGATTGCCATCTGGAAGCTCAGTAAGAATCCATTTGCGCCATTCGGGAATAGTCCACCATGTGACCATAAATTTGTAATCGTTGCTGTTCCGAAGTTCGTTTTGAATCCGATAAACAGTAATACAACCCCTGTAATGATTAAAGCAATAATTGTAATAACTTTAATTAATGCAAACCAGAACTCAAGTTCTCCGAATAATTTCGCTGTTAATAAATTTAAGAACATTAATACGACGATACATAACAATGATGATAACCATGTAGGGAAGTCTGGCCACCAGAACTGAACATATTTCGCGATGGCCGTTACTTCTGCCATTCCAGTGACAACCCAGCAGAACCAGTATGTCCACCCCGTAATATAACCAGCAAAGTCACCTAAATAATCTCTTGCGATATCAGTAAATGAATGATAATTCAAATTAGATAAGAGCAGTTCCCCTAAAGCCCTCATAAATAAGAATAAGAATAACCCGATTGTTAAGTACGTTAACAATATCGATGGTCCGGCTAAATGTATCGATTTACCAGCCCCTAAAAATAACCCTGTACCAATTGCGCCCCCAATCGCAATCAGTTGAATGTGACGATTTGATAATGAGCGTTGTAAGTCATTATTGTCTTCAATGTTGTGATTAATCTTTGACATATAAATCCCCTTTTCTCCATAAAGTAATTATATTATCTTATTATTTTTAGAAAATTACAAACATTATTTTAAATATTCTTAATATTTTTAAGAATTAATAAATAAATTTGAGTAAATATAAATAAGTAAAGTCGCATAAATAAACGGTTTTTACTAATTAAATGATGACGACTTTTAAGATTATAAGAAAAAGTTATCACAAAAGATAAAATTTTTCTAAGTTCCTAATTCATTCACAAAACATTATGTATTGGATATAATGAAACTGTGAAAGCCATTACATTGGGCATAACAAAATTATGGTACAAAGGGGAGTTATAGATGGCAGAATTAGTGAAGGGTTTAGAGGGCATCGTTGCTTCAAATACAAAAGTGAGTTCAATTATTGGAGACCAATTAACATATGCTGGTTATGAAATTGACGACTTAACTGAAAATGCAAAGTTTGAAGAAGTTGTGTTCTTATTATGGAACTTTAGATTACCGAATGCTGAAGAATTGAAGCAATTCCGAAAAGAATTGTTTGAGAATATGACATTACATCCAAGAATGTATAGTCACTTTGAAGATTACGCGGCGGATCATGTTCATCCAATGACAGGTTTACGTACTTCATTATCATATTTAGCTCATTTCGATCCAAGAGCAGATGAATTTAATGAAGCGGCGCATATGAATAAAGCGATTCGTATTCAAGCAAAAGTAGCTTCACTTGTCGCAGCATTTGCCCGTGTGCGTCAAGGTAAAGAAGTCGTAAAACCGAAAGAAGATTTAAGTTATGCAGCGAACTTCTTATATATGTTATTTGGTGAAGAGCCAACGGAAGTACAAGAAGAAGGATTTAATAAAGCGTTAATTTTACATGCAGATCATGAGTTAAATGCATCTACATTTACTGCACGTGTTGCGGTTTCTACTTTATCTGATATGTATTCTGGTGTCGTAGCTGCAGCTGGTGCTTTAAAAGGACCATTACATGGTGGGGCTAACGAACAAGTTATGAAGATGTTAAATGAAATTGGCTCTTTAGATAACGTGGAAGCATATGTTGCAGACAAAATAGCGAAAAAAGAAAAAATTATGGGATTCGGACATCGTGTTTACAAAAATGGCGACCCACGTGCAAAATACTTAAAAGAAATGTCTCGTAAAATTACAGACGAAACTGGTCAAAAAGAATTATTTGATATGTCTGTAAAAATTGCAGACATTCTTAAAGAAGAAAAAGGTTTATTACCGAACGTCGATTTCTATTCTGCGACAGTTTATCATTCTATGGGTATCGAACATGATTTATTCACACCAATCTTTGCAGTTTCACGTACAGCTGGGTGGATTGCACATATTCTAGAACAATACAGTGATAATCGCATTATCCGTCCACGTGCAACGTATGTTGGCGAAGTGGGTCGCAAATACGTACCAATTGAAGAAAGATAATAAATAATATATTGTAAGAACAAAGGTAAAAGCATAATCGATTTATAAATTATATTACTTGGAGGCAATAAAAAATGGCTGAAAAAATTACAAATACAAATGGTGTTTTAAACGTACCAAATAATCCAATCGTACCCTTCATTATTGGTGACGGAACAGGACCAGATATATGGAACGCAGCGGTTCGTGTATTAGATGCAGCTGTTGAAAAAGCTTATAATGGTGAGAAGAAAATCGAATGGAAAGAAGTATTAGCGGGTCAAAAAGCTTTCGATAACACAGGCGAATGGTTGCCACAAGCAACATTAGATACAATTGAAGAATATTTAATCGCGATCAAAGGACCATTAACAACTCCAATCGGCGGTGGTATTCGTTCATTAAACGTAGCTTTACGTCAAGAATTAGATTTATTCGTATGTCTTCGTCCGGTTCGTTATTTTGAAGGCGTGCCTTCTCCGGTTAAACGTCCTGAGGATACAGATATGGTTATTTTCCGTGAGAATACTGAAGATATTTATGCTGGTATTGAATACAAAGAAGGTTCAGATGAAGTTAAGAAAGTCATCGAATTCTTACAAAATGAAATGGGCGCTAAAAACATCCGTTTCCCGGAAACTTCAGGTATCGGTATTAAGCCGGTTTCTAAAGAAGGTACTGAACGTTTAGTGCGTGCTGCAATTAACTATGCTTTAGAACAAGGACGTAAGTCTTTAACGTTAGTTCATAAAGGGAATATTATGAAATTTACTGAAGGTGCGTTCAAACAATGGGGTTATGATTTAGCTGAACGTGAATTCGGTGATAAAGTATTCACTTGGAACCAATATGACAAGATTAAAGAAGCTGAAGGCGTAGAAGCTGCTGATAAAGCACAAAACGAAGCAATTGCAGCAGGTAAATTATTAGTGAAAGATTCAATTGCTGATATCTTCTTACAACAAATCTTAACACGTCCTGCTGAGTTTGATGTTGTTGCTACAATGAACTTAAACGGTGACTATATTAGTGATGCATTAGCTGCACAAGTAGGTGGAATCGGTATTGCACCTGGTGCAAACATCAACTACGAAACAGGTCATGCAATCTTTGAAGCAACACACGGTACTGCACCGAAATATGCTGGATTAGATAAAGTAAACCCATCTTCAGTTATTTTAAGTGGTGTATTATTATTAGATCACTTAGGGTGGAAAGAAGCGGGTGAATTAATTACGAAATCAATGGAGAAAACAATTGCATCTAAAGTTGTAACGTATGATTTTGCACGTTTAATGGAAGGTGCAACTGAAGTGAAATGTTCAGCGTTTGCAGATGAATTATTTAAAAATATGTAGTAATTAATACAAGGATAGTAGAATGAATTTTTTCATGATTACTATCCTTTTTTTAAAATTAAAGGAGGAATTACGATGGCGAAGAAAAAGATTTCGATTATCGGTAGTGGTTTCACAGGTTCAACTGCAGCGTTTATTGCAGCGACGAAAGGTTTAGCAGATATCGTCTTAGTTGATACGTATGGTAGTTTAGATCCAACGACAGGTAAAGCTTTAGATATATTACAAGCGATGCCAATTCTTCATCAGAATGTAAAGGTTCAATCTAGTAATGATTACGCTGATACGAAAGATTCTGATGTTGTACTCATTACTTCAGGTGTCGCGCGTAAACCAGGAATGTCGCGCGATGATTTAGTTCAAACAAATCAAAGTATCGTAGAAGCCGCGACGAAAGAAATTGTGAAATATTCACCGAACTGTATTATTATCGTATTAACGAACCCGGTCGATGCAATGACATATGCAGTATATAAAGCTTCTGGCTTTGAACCACATCGCGTTATCGGACAGTCAGGTGTACTTGATACTGCACGTTTTAGAACGTTTGTTGCAGAGCAATTAAATGTTGCTGTCACAGATGTTACTGGCTTCGTGTTAGGAGGTCACGGCGATACGATGGTACCTTTAATTCGCTATTCATCTGTGAGCGGTGTACCATTATCAGATTTAATGGATGAGGCGACAGTTGAGGCTATCGTTGATAGAACACGTAATGGCGGTGCTGAAATTGTGAATTTATTAGGCACTGGATCAGCATATTATGCACCTGCAGCGGCAATGATTGAAATGGCAGAAGCAATTATTAATGATAGCCACCGTGTATTACCTGCAATTGCATATTTAAATGGCGAATTTAATCACAATGATATTTATATTGGCGTGCCAGTTATCTTAAATAAAGATGGTGTTGATAAGATTGTCGAACTACAATTGACAGATGAAGAACAGAAAGCATTTGATATTTCAGCAGCATCAGTGAAAGCAACAATTCAATCGTTAAAGTAGTATTATAAATAATATACTTTTGAATCAATACTACATCATCCTCCAAATTGTAAAGATAGTGTAAATTATTCAAGGTGACCATTAAGATTATTGATTTGTTGTAGCAATTCAATAATCTTTTAATATATAATGAAATTGTATAATTATTTGGAGGGATTGGATGAGTCAGAAAGTTTTAGTAGTCGACGATGAGCAATCAATCGTAACGTTACTACAATACAATTTGCAACAATCAGGTTTCGAAGTTGTAACAGCATATGATGGCGAAGAAGGTTTAGAGAAGATTTTCAGTGAAAAACCAGATATCGTCTTACTTGATTTAATGTTACCTAAAATGGATGGCGTTGAAGTATGTAAATCTGTTCGCAACGAAAAGAATCAAGTACCCATCTTAATGTTAACTGCTAAAGATGACGAATTTGATAAAGTACTTGGATTAGAACTAGGTGCAGACGATTATATGACAAAGCCGTTTTCTCCAAGAGAAGTCATTGCGCGTATTAAAGCGATATTACGACGCTCGAATGCATTAAAGATGGTTGAAGAAGAGAAAGAAAATAAAGAAATTGTTATCGGTAAGATTAAAGTATTACCTGAGCATTTTGAAGCGTATCGTAATGATGAATTGCTTGATTTAACACCGAAAGAGTTTGAATTATTAATATATTTAATCGAACGTCAAGGTCGAGTGATCACTCGTGAACATATGTTAAATTCAGTATGGAACTATGAATTTGCTGGAGATTCACGTATTGTTGATGTTCATATCAGTCATTTACGTGAGAAAATTGAAGAAAATCCTAAACAGCCACAATATATTAAGACTGTTCGCGGTCTAGGGTATAAATTAGAGAATCCTAAACGTAATGATTAGTTTTAAAAGTAGATTGTTACTTATGCTTACAACATTTATTGTTGTAAGCTTTCTTTTAATCGGTACACTTTTGCATTTAACACTAGCTGATCAGCTGATTAAGCTCGATAAAGCGACGTTAACAAAAGATGCACAAATCTTTGATGCGTACGTTAGTGGCGATGTACATGTTAAAGCATTGATTAAATCGTATGAAGAATCATATAAGAGTTCGATATTAATATTAAATCAGCAGGATGAAATATTATATAAATCAGATGGCATTACAAAGCAACACTTTGATAACTTTATTCATAAATACACAATTAAAAATGACGACAAAGTGAATTATCGTTACGAAGGCGCGATTGAAAAAAGTATATTACGCTATAAAAATAAAAATACGGTCTACATTTTGAGTGATAATACGACCGTGAATGAAATAAAATCTACAATTATTAAATATTTCAGTTATGCTCTGCTTTGTATGCTGCCGATTATATTTATTATTGTACGATACGTTAATAAAAGTTATATTCAACCGATAAAAGAAGTAACATATGCATCAAGACTATTATCGGAAGGTAACTACAAAGTGCGCGTTCCAGAAAGTAGTGTAACAGAAACGAAAGACTTGTTTAAATCAACGAATATTCTTGCAAGAACATTACAGGATTTAAACAATGAACAGAAATTACAGCGCAACCGTCTTGAAACGACGTTACAAAATATACCAAGTGCGACAATGCTCGTGAACAATCATGGTGAAGTTGCGATTGCAAACGAAACGTATATTAATTTATTTAATAAGAGACAACCGATCGAACATGGTCATTACGAAACAGTCATTGACAATAAATACATTAAGCAGATGATTAAAGAGGCCATTGCTACTGAGAAACCTGTTAATGAAACATTAAATATTACGGTTAATGTACATAAGAAATATTTTGACGTTGCAGTTGTACCGGTATTATCAAAGAAACGCAAGAAAATAGAAGGTATCGTTATCGTATTACACGATATTACGCAGCTGAAATCGTTAGAACAAATGCGTAAAGACTTCGTGGCTAACGTATCTCACGAATTGAAAACACCGATAACGAGCATTAAAGGGTTTACAGAAACATTAATTGATGGTGCGAAAAATGAACCTGAAACGCTCAATATGTTTCTTGATATCATATTGAAAGAATCTAATCGTATTCAAGTTCTCGTCAGCGAATTGTTAGAACTGTCTAAGATTGAACAGGCGAATCACTTTGAAATGTCTAAAGTCAATTTACCACAGAAAGTATTTAACAGTGTTGAAGTTGTGCATCCTCTTGCAGAAAAGAAAAATATTAAATTTGACTTAAACTTTGAGAAAGATTTATATGTATTGGCGGAACCGAGTAAATTAAAACAAGTTGTTATCAATTTATTATCAAATGCAATCAATTATTCTTATGATAATGCGACAATTACTGTGAAAGTATTCCAAAAAGACCGCAACTGTATTTTAGAAATTACCGATGAAGGGATCGGGATTGAACCTGAAGAACAAATGCGCATTTTTGAACGTTTCTATCGTGTTGATAAAGCGCGTAGTCGTGATTCAGGAGGTACAGGTTTAGGATTAGCGATTGTAAAGCACATCGTTGAAGTATTTAAAGGTGAAATTGAAGTAGAAAGTGAAGTAGGTGTCGGTACGACGTTTAGAGTAATATTAAAACAGCATTTGTATTAAGTTAAATATTCATATTTTTAATGAAAATTTACATTTTGTTTACACTAAATTAATAAATTTACGTTAACATAATAAACAGACCCCTTCATTTTAGATGATGATGAACACAAGTGATCCTGAAGCAATCACTTGTGTTCTTTTTTTATGAATTTTATTGAATACTATTCCTATAAATATGTCAGAATCACAAGATGTGATAGACTAGAAGAGACAGTAGATGGAGGTAGAATAATGAAAGAAAAATTGATATTAATTGATGGTAATAGTATCGCGTTTAGAGCATTTTATGCATTGCCTTTACTAAAGAATTCATCAGATTTACATACGAATGCAATATACGGTTTTACGTTAATATTAGAAAAGTTAATAAAGGAAGAGCAGCCGACACACTTTTTAATTGCTTTTGATGCAGGGAAGACGACGTTCAGACATGCAACGTTTGGAGAATATAAAGGAGGACGACAAAAGACGCCTCAGGAATTAAGTGAACAATTCCCGCATATTCGTCGTTTAGCAGAAGCATACCAGATTAAACATTATGAACTGGACAATTATGAAGCAGATGATATTATCGGTACACTGTCAAAAGAAGCAGCGGCAAATAATATGGAAACGATTATCGTAACGGGTGACCGAGATTTAACGCAACTGGTTAATGAATATGTTACTGTGTATTACACGAAAAAAGGTGTAACTGATATCGATAAGTATACACCGGAATTTATTCATGAGAAATACGGCTTCGGTGCTGAGAAAATCATCGATTTAAAAGGATTAATGGGTGATAAATCCGATAACATTCCAGGTGTCCCTGGTGTTGGTGAGAAGACCGCAATTAAACTGTTAATGGAATATGATACTGTTGAAGGCGTTATTGCCAACTTAAGCAATATTACAGCTAAAAAACTGAATGAAAATTTAACAAATCATCAAGCAGATGCATTGATGAGTAAAAAGCTTGCAACAATTGAAACGAATGCACCTATCGAAGTGTCATTAGCGGATACACGTATTCCCGAAAAAGATGAAACAAAGAAGATTGAGTTATTTAGAGAATTAGAGTTTAAACAAATGCTAGAAAATATTGATACGAAGAGTCAAATTGAAAGTGATAAAACGATTACAATCGCGTCAGACTTTGCTGCGATGGACTTTAAACCGGTAGAGCATATTGACTTACACATTATTTGTTATCAGGATAATTACTTAAAGAATGAAATATTATCAATTGGATTGATTTATGAAGGTAAGACGTTTGTTGAAACACCAGAAAGTATCCAACAGAATCAATCATTCATTGCATTACTTGAAAATAGTGCTGTGAAGAAAACAGTTTATGATGCAAAAGCGGTAAAAGTGTTATTTGAACGATTAGGGATTCATATAGAAGGGTTAGCTTTTGATGTCATGCTTGCGAATTATTTACTCAATCCATCCACAACAGTTGTTGATGTGGCACAAGTAGGACAGGAGTTTGGAATGCATTATGTTGAAAGTGATGATCATATTTTTGGTAAAGGTGCAAAAGCACATATTCCGGATCAAGCGATATTACATCAACATATCGCAACTGAAGTACATTGTATACATGATGTCGCACCACTCATTAAAGAAAAATTAATAGCCCATGAACAATTAGCATTACATGATGAACTTGAATTACCGCTCGCATTAGTGTTAGCAAAGATGGAAATGCAAGGGATTAAAGTGAATAAAGCGACTTTACAGGAGATGCAAGGTGAAATTCAGGAACGATTAGATGTACTGACACAAAGTATTTATGACCATGCCGGTAAAGCGTTTAATGTCAATTCGCCGAAACAGCTCGGTGTGATTTTATTTGAAGAGTTACAATTACCGATTATTAAGAAGACGAAGACGGGTTATTCGACGGCTGTAGATGTATTAGAGAAGTTGCAAGGCAGTCATGCGATTATCGACGATATTTTAGTTTATCGTACATTGTCTAAGTTGCAGTCAACTTACGTTGAAGGTTTACAAAAGTTGATTGGTGAAGATGACAAGATTCATACGCGCTTTAACCAGGTTATCGCACAAACTGGACGTTTATCTTCAATTGATCCAAATTTACAAAACATCCCTGTGCGTTTAGAAGAAGGACGTAAGATTCGTAAAGCGTTTGTACCGAGCGGAGATGATATGGTTATCTTTGCTGCCGATTACTCTCAAATCGAATTACGTGTGCTTGCACATATTACTGAAGATAAGAGCATGATGGAAGCATTTACGCAAGGTATAGATATCCATACGAAGACAGCGATGGAAGTATTCAATGTGGAAAAGGATGAAGTAACGAGTAATATGCGACGTCAGGCGAAGGCTGTAAACTTCGGTATCGTATATGGTATTAGTGATTACGGCTTAAGTCAGAGTTTAGGTATTACGAGAAAAGCGGCGCAACAATTTATAGATGATTATTTAGATTCATTCCCGAATGTTAAGCAATACATGGATGATATTATTCAGAAAGCGAAGCAGGATGGTTATGTAACGACATTGATGCATCGTAGACGTTATATCCCTGATATTACGAGCAGAAACTTTAATTTAAGAGGATTTGCAGAACGTACTGCAATGAATACGCCGATTCAAGGTAGTGCAGCAGATATTATTAAGTTAGCAATGGTACAATTTGATAAAGCGCTTAATGCAACAAATTTCAAAGCGAAGATGTTATTACAAGTGCACGATGAATTAATATTTGAAGTGCCAAAAGATGAACTGGAAGCATTCAGTTTATTTGTGAAAGATATTATGGAGAATGCAATGGAACTTAATGTACCACTTGAAGTTGAATATGATGCTGGTGAAAGTTGGTATGAAGCAAAGTAGGTGAAGGGATGCCGGAGTTACCAGAAGTAGAACATGTTGCACGAGGTTTAAGACCGCATGTGTTAAATCACAAAATAATCGATGTTACTTTTTCTGAAGCGGTGAAATCAGGGAAAGCATCAGGGAAAGAAACAATCATAAAACAGATAGCGCTTGATGATTTCAAGAAATTTGTAACAAATACAACAATCGAGTTAATAGAACGTCGCAGTAAATATATTATTTTTCATCTGATGAAGGAACATCCTCAAACGATATATTGCGTCGGCCATCTTGGAATGGCCGGTGCTTTCTTTGTGAAACCAAGTGTAGAAGATATTCCAATACCGAATTACAAGAAGCATTGGCATGTTCAGTTTAAATTATCAAATGGGCAAATGATGATTTATTCCGATATTAGGCGTTTTGGTGAATTTAAAATATTAGATGAATCAGCATTTAAAACATTTAATCAGAACATTGCACCAGAACCGTTTGATGAGCATGCAATGGATTATTTCTTAAATCAGTGTAAACAAAAGAAATTTAAGAATAAGCCGATCAAACAAGTCATTATGGATCACAGTGTAGTCAGCGGATGTGGCAATATTTATGCGTGTGAAGCATTGCATTTAGCGCGAATATTACCAATGCATATCACCCATACATTATCAACGCAGAAGAAAAAGAAATTATTTAAGTGTATTGTAGATGTATTAAATAAGGGTATTCAATATGGCGGATCGAGCATTTCTGATTACCGTAATGTTGAAGGTGAAAGTGGCGATATGCAGAATAAGTTTAATGTTTATGGATTAAAGCAGTGTAATACGTGTGGACATACAATTTCTACAATAGTGATTGCAACGCGAAACACGCATTACTGTGAAAAATGTCAAAAGTAGGTGTAATTATGACTGTTATTGGATTGACAGGTGGAATTGCCAGTGGTAAATCGACTGTGGCGAAGTTTCTAGCAGAACATGGCTTTGTTGTTGTCGATGCAGATATCGCCAGTAGAAAAGCAGTAGCACCCGGATCAACTGGATTAGCAGAAATTAAGACAGTCTTTGGTGAAAAGGTAATACAGGAAGATGGTACACTCGACCGAAAAGCACTGGGTGAGATCATTTTCAATGATCCGTCAGAGCGTGCAAAGTTAAATGCAATCGTTCATCCACTTGTGAGAGACATCATGGAAGTTGAGAAAAATGCGGGTCTAACTCAAGGTAAAGTAGTCGTTATGGATATACCTTTATTATTTGAAAATAAATTAGAACATACTGTAGATGAAGTGTGGGTCGTTTATGTACCCGAAACGATACAAAAAGAACGATTAATGGCCCGCAATCACTTGACCATCGATGAAGCAATATCACGTATTAAATCTCAAATATCGATCGAAGAAAAGAAGCAAAAAGCGGATAAAGTCATTGATAACAGTGGATCGTTAGTGGAATTATATACCCAACTTAATTGTCTTGTTCAACCGTACAAATAGTTAGAAATTTTTTAAAATTAAGAAATTATTTTTTCTTAAGAAAACGCTTCCTTAACGATTTCATTGTGCTATACTAATGAAAGAGATTAGTATAACACATTGCGAAGGAGAAGATATAATGAAAACAAGAGTAGCGATTAATGGGTTAGGAAGAATTGGGAGAATGGTGTTCCGTGCAGCATTATTGAATGATGAGTTAGAAGTAGTTGCGATCAATGCAAGCTATCCTCCAGCAACACTAGCACATTTAACGAAGTACGATACTACTCATGGTAAGTTTGAATTAGATATTGAACCTGGTGACAACGCATTAGTTGTTAATGGAAAAGAAATTAAATTAGTTTCTGAACGTAATCCTGAATTATTACCATGGAAAGAATTAAATATTGATATTGTTATCGAAGCAACAGGTAAATTTAACGATGCTGAAAAGGCTTCAGCACACATTAAAGCAGGTGCAAAAAAGGTATTATTAACTGCGCCAGGAAAAGGAAATGTTCAAACAATCGTTCGCGGTGTGAATTGTGCGCAATTAGATGTCGATACATACGATGTCATTTCAAATGCATCTTGTACAACAAACTGTTTAGCACCAGTGGCTAAAGTATTAAATGACAAATTCGGAATTAAGAATGGATTAATGACAACTGTTCATGCGTATACAAATGACCAAAAGAACTTAGATAACCCACATAAAGATTTACGTCGTGCGCGTGCATGTGCACAAAGTATCATCCCGACGTCAACAGGTGCTGCAAAGGCATTAGCATTAGTATTACCTGAATTAAAAGGTAAATTACACGGTATGGCATTACGTGTACCGACAACAAACGTATCTTTAGTAGACTTAGTTGTAGATTTAGAAAAAGAAGTAACAGTTGAAGAAATCAATGAAGCGTTCAAAGCAGCAAGTGAGAATGAATTAAAAGGAATTTTAGATTTAACTTACGAACCATTAGTAAGTGTAGATTTCAATACAAATCCAAACAGCTCAATCGTTGATGGTTTATCAACAATCGTTATGGAAGGTACGAAAGTAAAAGTATTAGCATGGTACGATAACGAGTGGGGTTACTCTACACGCGTTGTTGAATTAGCAAAATTAATGGGAGAAAAATTAGCGAAGTAATATAGATGATTGGCACCTCTCTTTTGAGAGGTGTTTTTTTGTTTAAACATGAGTATCGAAATTGGTGAATCCCCAATAACGATAACCCTTTTTCTTTAATATGATATACTAATTTTTATTATAGTAATGAAAGAGGTTAGTCATGAACTGGATTAAAATAATCGTAGCTGCTATTTTTGAGGTGTGCTGGGTAGTGGGTTTAGCACATTCGGATGTTTGGTATGAATGGTTATTAACATGCATTAGTGTTTCTATTAGTTTTTATTTATTACTTAATGCGTCGAAATATTTACCTGTCGGAACAAGTTATGCTGTATTTGTTGGATTAGGTGCAACACTTGTGACGATTGCTGATGTCGTATTTTTCAATCAGCCATTAAGTATGTTAAAGATACTATTAATGAGCACATTAATTATCGGTGTCGTCGGTCTTAAATTAGCAACACCAGAGGAGGCGAAGTGATGTATTGGTTATCTTTAGTGATTGCGGGTCTATGTGAAGTGTTAGGTGTGGTCGTGATAAATATGTATGTTAGTACGAATAAATTGCGTTATGTCTTATTATTGATCGTCACATTTGCATTTAGTTTACTATTCCTCTCTATTGCATTGATTGATGTACCGATGAGCACAGCTTATGCAATATGGACAGGTATTGGAGCGGTCGGTGGAGCGATCGTTGGAATATTGTTTTATGGTGAATCGACAAACGTTTTACGATTATTCTTTATGGGATTAATATTAGCTAGTACGATTGGATTGAAGCTGTTGCATTAAGTGGGGCGATGAGAGAGTTCGCAATAGTCTGGAGTAATGTGAACCACTAAGTCACTATCACCAAAAAACCGAAAACTAGACTCAAAAGTCTAGTTTTCGGTTTTTCTTATTACTGGATATCGCCCAGCGAACGCTGTTTCAATTACTTCTGCCATAATGTCATAGCCTAATACATGTGGGTGTAGGCCATCGTCTGTGAGTTCATCACGTAAGTAGTCGATACCGTCTTTAGTTTCTGTCATTTGTTCATAATAATTAATGTATAGTGCGCCGTATTGTGTACATAAGCGAGCGATTTCCTGATTGATTGACTGCACTAATTGAGCACGCACGATAAATCCTTCTAAATTCGGACGGTTTGTCGACGTCAATGTTGTCACTGCGATGTTGATATTACGTGCTTGCGCCATTTCAATCATCACTTCGATATCTGCTAATATTCTATCCTTAATTTGCTGCTGATTTGCTTCACTTTGATCTTCATCCAGTTCTTTCGTATTGTTTATCCCAATTGATAATACAATCCAATCGGGTTTCAGCTGCAGGCTATCTGCTTCAAATCGATCGCGTACCCATTGCGAACGGTCATTACCAATACCTCGATTGATTATGCGTTTATTGTTTGAAAGTGTTAAATAACTTTCGATATCCCAGTAATCCGTAATCGAGTCTCCGATAAACACGATGCCTACTGGGTCATGATGATATAGAATCACTTCATTTCTTCTGTTGAAACTTTCTCTTAATTTGTTCACAGGGTGTCCATCTTCTAGTTTAGGTAATGCTATAAAGTTGGGTCTCATCGTTATACTCCTTACTGTTTATTTTTTATTATCGGTATTACTATGTTTACCCAAATCAGTGTAATCTTATAGATTTTTAATTATTTATTATTATTGTATAATTAAACAATAACTATGAACAGAGAGGTGATTGTCTTGAAATGTCCTAAATGCGGGTTTAATCAATCAAAAGTGATTGATTCACGACATGCTGATGACTTAACTGCAATTCGAAGACGTCGTGAATGTGAATCTTGTGGCACACGATTTACGACATTTGAACGCATTGAATTACAGCCATTAATTGTAGTGAAAAAAGACGGTACAAGACAAGCATTCAATCGAGATAAAGTGCTACATGGACTCGTCCGTGCATGCGAAAAACGTCCGGTTGCTTTTGAAGCGTTAGAAAAGATTACTACAGAAGTTGAAAATACTTTACGTGAAAAAGGCGTTTCAGAAGTTTCTTCTGTAGATATTGGTGAACGTGTAATGGAGCATTTAATGAATTTAGACCAGGTTTCGTATGTTCGATTTGCTTCAGTTTATAAAGAATTTAAAGATGTCGATCAGTTGTTGACTACAATGAGCGGATTATTGAACGATAAGAATAAGAAGTAGGTGTGACGATGCAACATTATTTTACTGCATTAAACGGAACGGATCAATTTACAGTATCGACGAATTATATAAGCACGCATCTTACGGATGATGTATTGAAAGCATTGTATACGCCGCTTATTGGTATAGAATGTGTAGGTGTCTACCAGTTTTTAAGTCAATTTTTGAATGATTATAATCAAGTGAGTAATGATTACACACATTATATTATTTTAAGTGAATTAAAGATGAATTTATCACATTTTGAAATGTTGCGTAAACGGCTTGAAGCGATTGGATTGTTAAAGACATATATGAGAATTGATGATCAGAATCAAAAGTTTATTTATAAACTCATAAGTCCGGTTATGCCGGCACAATTTTTTAATGACCCGATGCTTTCTGTGTTCTTATATCAACAAGTGGGGAAACATCGTTACCAAATGTTGAAAAGCAGGTATTTTACGAACAACATAGATTATGATGGGTATCGTGATATTTCAAGCAAATACATGGATGTATTCGGCACCCCTAAATCTCCGGAACCGGTCGTCTTTGAATATAATAGCGAAATCATTAAACAAAGCGAACCATATGGTATACCAGTGCATCAACAGACGTTTGACTTTGATATGCTAGAAACATTGCTTGCCCAGAATTTAATTACAAGCGAACAGCTGCCAAAGAAAACGCGTGATTTAATTTCGCAACTTGCAGCTTTATATGATATCGGTCCGACTGAAATGCGTCAAATCGTCTTGAAATCACTTACGAGTGACCAGACGATATCACACGAGGATTTAAGAAAAAATGCCCGAGACTTTTATAAGATAGAACATGACGGAGCACTACCGACGTTGCAAATACAAGAACAGACGACGCAACAAGTGGTTGAACAAAAAGAAGCGAATACATTGCTCAACTGGTTTGAGATGCTTGATACAACGAGTCCGGTGGAAATGCTTGCTTCATTTAGTAAATCGGAACCGACAATTAAACAAAAACGTATGATTGAATCGATATTAGAACGTGAGCAATTACCGTATGGCGTACTGAACATCTTGATTCAATATGTTCTGTTCACGAAAGATATGAAATTACCACAAAGTTATATCGAAGAAATTGCGTCAAACTGGAAGAAGCTTAATTTACAATCTAGTGAAGCGGCGTATCGTTACGTTAAAGCAATGGGTAAAAAACGCGAAGAACGTAGTAAAGATACGTATCGTCAGAAGCAATATACACCACCTTCAAAAGAAATTACTCCGAAATGGTTAACGGATGAACAAGATCAAGTGGCATCATCGTCACAATCAGATGATTTAGAAGCAGAACGTCTTAAATTACAGGAAGAATTAAATCAATTATGGGAGGAGGATAAATAATGAAACCGATGGGATCGATATTAAACGCCAATAATGAAATCTTTAAACGCATAGAGAAGATTAAACAAGAAACGATTCGTGACCCGCAAATTAAGGCATTTATCGACAGTAATAATGTGACACAGCAAATGATAGATAACGATTTATCCGTACTTCAGGAATATAAAGATTCTTCTATTATGTGCGCCGACTGTTTGTCTTACGGACAATGCAAAAATTTTGTGCCGGGTCATACACCGGAATTGTATATTGATAACAACCATATAAAAATCAGACATTTACCATGTCCATCAAAGCTAGCATTTGATGAAGAACAGAAGATGAAACAATTTATTACTGCCATTCATATGCCTAAAGATGTGTTGAAAGCAAAACTTGCTGATATATATTTAGATGATAAGACGCGTATAGATATCGTCAGACGTGCCGGCTTAGTATGCAGAGAAATTGCTAAAGGAGAAGATACGAAAGGTATGTATATTCATGGTCCATTTGGGACAGGGAAATCCTTTATTCTCGGTGCAATTGCGAATGAGTTAAAAGCGCAACATATTTATTCAACGTTACTGTATTTTCCGGAATTCATCCGCGAACTGAAAAATGGATTTAATGATGGCACGTATGCGGAACGATTAAATAAAGTGAAGCACACTCCTGTATTAATGTTGGATGATGTTGGCGCTGAGGACTTAACACCTTGGGTACGCGATGAAGTATTAGGTCCGATACTTAACCACCGAATGATGCATAATATGCCGACATTCTTTAGTTCAAACTTTGACTTCAAAGAACTCAGTCATCATCTGTCCATTACGAAACAAGGGGCAGAGTTGACGAAAGCACGCCGTATTATGGAACGTGTTGAAACATTGAGCGATGCTTATCTGTTAAGCGGAAAAAATTATCGTCGTCAAAAATAAGATTGAAAATTACAATAATATGTGTATAATAGAAATTAACAAACAACAAAAATTAAATTCGTATATATAAAACGTGTAAGGACATGATGTTGTGTCGATAATTTTAAGAGAGCTGATGGTGCTGCAAATCAGTAATTTAGACATAAGATTACTCCCTTACGACAACGGCAACTAATCATTGCCCGGCTCAAGACCGTTATCTTATGTAGAGTTGCTGATGCATTGTCAGTAATTAGGGTGGTACCGCGAATAGACTTCGTCCCTTTTTGGGATGGGGTCTTTTTTTGTTGTTTAAAAAAATAATGAAAAGTGAGGCGTTATGGATGAGTGAGATTAAAGTGAAGTTCCCAGATGGTAATGTGAAAAGTTTCGAGGCAGGCGTGACAACGGAAGAAATCGCCGGTTCAATTAGTCCGGGCTTAAGAAAGAAAGCTTTAGCAGGTAAATTCAATGGTCAGATGGTGGATTTATCGACGGCGTTAGAAGTTGATGGGGATATTGAAATCATAACGCCGGAATCACCTGAAGGTATTGAAGTATTACGTCATTCAACAGCACATTTAATGGCGCAAGCGTTAAAACGCATGTATGGTAAAGTGCATTTCGGTGTAGGGCCTGTCATTGAAGAAGGTTTCTATTATGATGTTGATACAGAACATAAAATTTCAAGTGAAGATTTACCTGAAATCGAAAAGACAATGCGTCAAATCGTAGGTGAGAATATTACAATCGAACGCCGTGTCGTAAGTCGCGATGAAGCGAAAAAAGTATTCGCAGATGATCCGTACAAGCAAGAGTTAATTGATGCAATTCCAGCCGAAGAAAATGTAACATTGTATAGCCAGGGTGAATTCACAGATCTTTGCCGCGGGGTACATGTTCCATCAACAGCTAAAATTAAAGAATTTAAGTTACTATCTACTGCCGGTGCATACTGGAGAGGTGACGCGAACAACAAAATGTTACAACGTATTTACGGTACAGCTTTCTTTGATAAGAAAGCGTTGAAAGAACATCTTCAAATTTTAGAAGAGCGTAAAGAGCGTGACCACCGTAAAATTGGTAAAGAATTAGAATTATTTACGACAAGTCAACTTGTGGGTGCAGGGTTGCCACTTTGGTTACCAAATGGTGCGACAATTCGTCGTGAATTAGAGCGCTATATCGTGGATAAAGAAGTGGCTTTAGGCTATGATCACGTATACACTCCAGTAATGGGTTCAGTTGATTTATACAAAACGTCTGGTCACTGGGATCATTACCAAGAAGACATGTTCCCTGTAATGGATATGGATAATGAGCAGATGGTATTACGTCCAATGAACTGTCCGCATCATATGATGGTGTACAAAAACAAACCGCATTCATACCGTGAGTTACCAATCCGTATCGCTGAACTTGGTACAATGCACCGCTATGAAGCAAGTGGAGCGGTAAGTGGTTTACAACGTGTTCGCGGAATGACTTTAAATGATGCGCATATCTTCGTTCGTCCGGATCAAATTAAAGAAGAATTTATTCGTGTTGTACAGCTTGTGATTGATGTGTATAAAGATTTTAAATTTGAAGATTATAAATTCCGTTTAAGCTACAGAGACCCAGAAGATACTGAAAAGTACTTCCAGGATGATGAAATGTGGGAGAAAGCACAAGCAATGCTGAAAGAAGCGGTTGACGAAATGGGCTTAGATTATGAAGAAGCGCCAGGTGAAGCAGCATTCTACGGACCTAAATTAGACGTACAGGTAAAAACAGCTTTAGGTAAGGAAGAAACATTATCAACAGTTCAATTAGACTTCTTATTACCACAGCGTTTCGATTTAGAATATATCGGTAATGATGGTGAGAAACACCGTCCAGTCGTTATTCACCGTGGTGTTATCTCTACAATGGAACGTTTCGTTGCATTCTTAACTGAAGAATATAAAGGGGCATATCCATTATGGTTAGCGCCAAATCAATTAGAAATTATTCCTGTATCTAATGAAGTACATTATGATTATGCAAGAAGTTTATATGATGAATTGAAGTCACATGGTGTACGCTGTCATATCGATGACCGTGAAGAGAAAATGGGATACAAGATTCGTGAAGCGCAAATGCACAAAGTTCCTTATCAAATCGTCGTGGGCGATAAAGAAGTAGAAAATAAAGAAGTGAATGTTAGACAATACGGTTCTAAAGATTCTAAAACGATGGAACGTGACGAATTTATCTGGTCAATCGTGGATGAAATTCGTTTAAAAAAATAAAAATGGACATGACGATGTTATATACACATCAAATAGGGTAAAGTGATTTCGTGTATGAAACCGTTTAATGTTTTAAAGGAATAAAAAAGTAGTTGAATTACGATTCGATGTACTGTATATTAGAAAATAACTTAATATTCCTCGTTGAGGTAGAGGTCGCACTGTTTATGAGTAGATGATGGATATGTCATACACGTAAACGAAATTATTCGAAAGGGAACAGTGCCGAAGGAGTAATGTGTATGAACATTATGTCCTGGGCTAACATTTAATAGGTGTTAGACTGTCACGTAAGTGATGCGCTACTAAATTTTGAAATTTGAACTTTCAAATGAGTACGCGTATCATACGCGTACTCATTTTTTATATTTGAAAGGGTGTTTATATGAATAGTGGTAATAATGAAGTACAAAGAAGATTGAAACAGCGCCATATTTCGATGATTGCAATAGGAGGATGTATCGGTACGGGATTATTCATGACGTCAGGTGGCGCGATTCGTGAGGCAGGACCTGGTGGTGCACTATTAGCATTCACCATCATCGGTATTATGGTTTATTTCTTAATGACAAGTTTAGGAGAGATGGCAACTTATTTACCGATTTCAGGTTCATTCTCTACATATGCAACGCGTTTCGTTGACCCGTCATTAGGATTTGCACTGGGCTGGAACTATTGGTTTAACTGGGTAATTACCGTAGCAGCAGATGTGAGTATTGCAGCGAGTGTTATTAAATACTGGGCACCGATGGATTTCTTGCCAGGCTGGGGCTGGAGTTTAGTCTTTTTAGCGATTATTTTATTTTTAAATACATTATCAGTTAGAGTATACGGTGAAAGTGAATATTGGTTTGCGATTATTAAAGTCGTAACGGTTATTTTATTTTTAGCGATTGGTATTTTAACGATTGTCGGTATTTTAGGTGGTAAATATATTGGATTTGATAACTTTACGACAGGAGACGCACCATTCGTAGGACACGGTTTAACCGGTTCATTCTTAACAATTCTAGGTGTGTTCTTAGTTGCAGGATTTAGTTTCCAGGGGACAGAACTTGTTGGTATTACAGCAGGTGAATCTGAAGAACCAGAAAAGACAATTCCGAAAGCAATCAAACAAGTATTCTGGAGAATATTAATCTTTTATATTCTTTCTATATTAGTGATTGGTTTAATTATTCCTTACACTAACCCGAACTTAATGGGTGGAGAAAGTGTAGCGAAATCACCTTTTACATTAGTATTTGAGAATGCTGGACTTGCATTTGCAGCATCATTTATGAATGCAGTTATCTTAACATCAATTCTTTCTGCTGGTAACAGTGGCATGTACGCATCTACACGTATGTTATATGCGATGGGGAAAGATGGATTAGCATCTCGTAAATTCTCTGAAACAAATCGTAAAGGTGTACCGATTCCGAGTTTACTCGCAACATTTGTCGTTGTCCTTATTATTTTCTTAGTAGAACGTGTAGCTAGTGGTGCTTATGAATATATCGTTGCAGCAAGTGGTTTAACTGGGTTTATAGCATGGCTCGGTATCGCCATTAGTCACTATCGTTTCCGTCGAGCATTTTATGCTCAGAACAAAGATACATCAGTACTAAAATATAAAGCAATGTGGTTCCCATTTGGACCGATTTTTGCCTTTGTATTATGCTTATTTGTTATTCTTGGACAAGATACGGATTTCGTATTAGGCGGAAAATTTGATTTAAATGGGTTCTTAATCACTTATATGGGTATTCCGATCTTTTTAGCATTTTTCTTCTATCATAAATTGAAATATAAAACACGAAAAATTCCATTAACAGAAGTTGATTTATCACAAGATCATGATATGAGTGAATATGAAAAAATAGATGTTGACTTATAAAATATGACCTGTTATACTTAAGTCTGTTGAATACGAAACGGACAAGTAGAAGCATCCCGCTTCTCGCCCTGAAGACGCCATGAGCAGTTACAGGGTTAAATAACATGGTTAGACATGTCTATTTTTTAGCGGGTGCATTATGCATTCGCTTATTTGTTTGTCTTCGTAAATCAAATAGGAGGTGTCAACCATAGCTAAAGATCAAACTCAAATCAATGAGCAAATTCGTGCGAGAGAACTTCGTTTAATCGGTCATGATGGCGAACAACTTGGTGTTAAAACTAAATTTGAAGCACTTGAAATTGCAGAACGTGTGAACCTTGATGTCGTATTAGTTGCTCCAAATGCGAAACCGCCTGTAGCCAAAATAATGGATTACGGTAAATTCAAATTTGAACAACAAAAGAAAGAAAAAGAAGCACGTAAAAATCAAAAAGTTGTAGTTGTTAAAGAAATTAGATTAAGTCCAACGATTGAGGATCATGATTTCAATACGAAACTTAAAAATGCGCGCAAGTTCTTAGAAAAGCAGGATAAAGTTAAAGTATCAATCAGATTCCGTGGTCGTGCAATCACGCATAAAGAATTTGGTCAACGTGTGTTAGAGAAATTTGCAGAAGAATGTAAAGATCTTGCGACAGTTGAACAAAAGCCAAAGATGGATGGCCGCTCAATGTTCTTAATGTTAGCGCCAATCGTCGACAAAAAACAAAACTAGGAGGAACAAAACATGCCTAAAATGAAAACTCACCGTGGTGGAGCGAAACGTGTTAAAAGAACTGGTTCAGGGAAATTAAAACGTTCAAGAGCTTACACTTCACATTTATTCGCAAACAAATCAACAAAACAAAAACGTGGTCTTCGTAAAGCGTCATTAGTATCTAAAGGCGATCAAAAACGAGTAGCACAAATGTTAACTTACGTAAAATAAAAATTAGAAACACTAAGGAGGAATTATAATGCCACGAGTTAAAGGTGGAACAGTTACACGCGCCCGTCGTAAACGTACAATCAAATTAGCTAAAGGTTACTTTGGTTCAAAACATACATTATATAAAGTAGCAAAACAACAAGTAATGAAATCAGGTCAATATGCATACCGTGACCGTCGTCAAAAGAAACGTGATTTCCGTAAATTATGGATCGCACGTATCAATGCGGCTGCACGTATGAACGACATCAGCTACAGCCGTTTAATGAACGGATTAAAAGTTGCTGGAATTGACATCAACCGTAAAATGTTATCAGAAATCGCTATCACTGACGAAAAAGCATTTGCTGAAATCGTGAAACAAGCGAAAGATGCATTAGCTAAATAATATCGCTTAGC
>NZ_JAOTIS010000016.1 GCF_025628935.1 Macrococcus capreoli | reverse complement strand
ATTATTTTATCTTTTTTCAATACCGACCACAAATGGTGGGTTATTTTTTTGGTTAATAAATTCGTATTTAAAAATATGTGCGGTTTGCTGATCAATTTGAGCTAAATAATTGAGCACGGCATCTTTCTCAATTTGTCCTTCAGCATGTCCCGGGTAAATAACGAGTATAATAATCCCGTGTGGTTCTAATATTGAGAAAATATGTTCAATCGCTTGTATCGTGGTTTCTGGTAATGTCACAATCGATTTATCGCCTTTCGGTAAATAGCCAAGATTAAATATCGCAAGTCGAACGGGTGACGTTACAACTTGTAATACGTGTTCATGTCCAAGTTGATGATAACTTATATTATGATAGTCTTTCGTTTTTTCTTTTGTGTTATTAATCGCTTGTGGCTGTATATCGAAGGCGTGAATATGTCCTGTATGATTTAACGTTTGAGCTAAATATAAAGTATCATTGCCGTTACCACATGTCGCATCAATTACTGTAACATCCTGGTCGATATATTTCGTAATCAAATCTCTGGCAAATGGTAATACACCTAACGCTTTCATTTATTGAACTTCCTTATTATAGTATTTACCTTGATAACTGTTACGGTTTTTAAGTTCGGCATCAATCCCGTTCAATACTTCCCATTTATTTACGCTCCACATCGGTCCGATCATTAAATCAATCGGTCCGTCACCGGTAATACGATGGATAATCATTTCTTCCGGTAACACTTCTAACTGGTCAGCGACAAGTTTCACATAGTCTTCCTTGCTCATAAATTCAACCATACCTTTTTCGTATTGTTTCACCATCGGCGTGCCTTTTAGTAAGTGAAGTAAATGGATCTTAATACCCTGCACATCCATTTGCGCAACGGTACGTGCAGTTTCCATCATCATGTCGTAGTCTTCTAATGGCAGGCCGTTAATAATATGCGTACAAATATTGATGTTGTGTTTACGTAATTTCGCGACACCTTCGTAGTAACACTGCATATCGTGTGCACGGTTAATGATGTTGGACGTTTTCTCATGAACGGTTTGCAGTCCAAGTTCAACCCATAGATATGTTCTTTCATTTAGTTCGGCTAAGTATTCAACAACGTCATCAGGCAGACAGTCAGGTCGCGTAGCAATCGATAATCCAACAACGCCAGGTTGTGCAAGCGCTGCTTCATATTTTTCTTTTAATACGTCTAAAGGTGCGTGCGTATTTGTATACGCTTGAAAATAAGCGATATACTGTCCGTCATGCCATTTTTCATGCATTTTATTTTTAATTTTTTCGAATTGAACTGGAATCGGATCAACGCGGTCACCAGCGAAATCACCACTTCCAGCAGCAGAACAGAATGTACAACCACCAAAAGCGACAGTACCATCCCTATTCGGGCAATCGAATCCACCTTCTAAAGCCACTTTAAAGATTTTTGTGCCAAACTTTTGTCTTAAATGATAATTCCATGTATGATAAAGTTTTGAATCCAATGCATATTTAAATTGTGTCATTTTTTCTCCCTCTTTCTTAACATTAGGATTTTAACATATAATAGAGGTATTCGGGGAAAAATAATGCTTAGAGGAGGCAGTTATATTCATGAAAATGCCAAAACTTGTTTGGCTATTAGTTATCGGAATGGCGGTTAATGTGACGGGGGCGAGTTTAGTCTGGCCACTTAACACTATATATTTACATAATGAACTCGGAAAGAGTTTAAGTCTCGCAGGCTTTGTCTTAATGTTAAACTCTTTCGCTTCAGTTCTAGGCAATTTATTAGGTGGAACAATGTTTGATAAATATGGTGGGTATCGTTCGATATTAATCGGGATCATCATTTCAATGTTAAGTTTAGTCGGTATTATTTTCTTACATGGCTGGCCTTGGTACGCCATTTGGTTAGTCATATTAGGTTTTGGTTCAGGGATTGTCTTTCCATCTATATATGCGATGGCAGGTACTGCATGGCCACAAGGAGGGCGTAAGACGTTCAACGCGATTTATTTATCTCAAAATATTGGTGTAGCACTCGGCGCAGCATTAGGCGGATTTATAGCAGAATTAAGTTTTGATTATATTTTTATGTTGAATTTAATGTTATATGTCGTATTTTTCTGTATTGCGGTGTTTGGATACCGTTCATCTAAAGTTGTACAAACAGGCGGCAACGTAATGAAAGATGTGGGTAATATTAAAGATAAACATCGATTTACAGCATTAATACTCATTTGTATTACGTATTGTGTTTGCTGGGTTGGTTATGTTCAATGGCAATCAACGATTTCAAGTTATACGCAGGATTTAGGGATATCGCTAAAGCAATACAGTTTATTATGGGCGGTTAACGGTGTTCTTATTATTGTCGGACAACCGTTAATACGACCGGTTATTCATCTTATGAGTGAGAAGATTAAATTGCAAATTGCGACAGGGTTAATCATCTTTATTATTTCATACGTTGTGACAAGTTTTGCGCAGGACTTTACGATGTTTGTTGTCGGTATGGTCATATTAACAATTGGTGAAATGTTTGTCTGGCCAGCTGTCCCGACGATAGCGAATGAATTAGCACCAGAAGGTCGTACAGGCGTGTATCAGGGGATTGTTAATTCTACTGCAACGTTAGGCCGTGCGATTGGGCCGGTGCTTGGTGGAATGATTGTCGATATGTATAATATGCATTTCATGTTCTATACGATGATTGGTTTTGTCTGTATCGGCTTTATATTCCTTTCAATTTATGATAAACGTATTAAGACACCTTCAGTTTAGAAGCGTTTATTATTACACTAAAAATTTAAAATATTTGCATAATTCGAATTAATTGTTTAAGATGTTTTTAATAATTTAATAAAAAACTTGAAAAAGCATCAACGCTCCTATATAGTAAATATATCTAGAGTAGTAGTAAGCAAACAATTTCAAGAAAGCCAGTGGTTGCTGTGAACTGGTAATTGTAACTTATGAACTTGCTAGTGTTAAATAGTATATTTAAAGCTGCACTTTTAAAGTGAATTGCGGGTGGTACCGCGGTTGTCATAGATGACAGTCGTCCCTAATTATTAGGGATGGCTGTCTTTTTTTATTAAAAAGGAGGAAATGAACATGAGCTTTAATCATCAATCAATTGAAAAGAAATGGCAGAAATACTGGCTAGACAATAAGACATTTAAAACAACGGACGATACGGATAAACCGAAATTCTTCGCACTCGATATGTTCCCTTATCCATCAGGTGCTGGACTTCACGTTGGGCATCCAGAAGGATATACTGCAACAGATATCGTGTCTCGTTTCAAGCGTATGCAAGGCTATAACGTATTACATCCAATGGGTTGGGATGCGTTCGGTTTACCAGCTGAGCAGTATGCGATCGATACAGGTAATGACCCTGCTGAATTCACTAAGAAAAATATTGCAACATTTAAGCGACAAATTCAGGAACTTGGCTTTAGTTATGACTGGGATCGTGAAGTAAATACGACAGATCCAGAATATTATAAATGGACACAATGGATCTTTATCCAATTGTACAAAAAAGGTTTAGCGTATGTAGATGAAGTGGCAGTGAACTGGTGTCCGGCACTTGGTACAGTACTTTCAAACGAAGAGGTCGTTGATGGCGTTTCAGAACGTGGCGGACACCCAGTCATTCGTAAACCGATGCGTCAATGGGTATTAAAAATTACTGAATATGCAGATCGTTTATTAGAAGATTTAGATGACTTAGATTGGCCTGAATCACTTAAAGATATGCAACGAAACTGGATTGGTAAATCAGAAGGTGCAGAAGTTGAGTTTAAAGTTGATGGTAAAGATGCATCATTTAAAGTATTTACAACACGTCCGGATACGATTTTCGGTGCAACGTATGCAGTCCTTTCACCAGAGCATGCATTAGTTGAACAAATTACGACAGACGCGCAACGTGAAGCGATTACCGCATACCAGGAACAAGCGAGCCGTAAATCTGATTTAGAACGTACAGATTTAGCGAAAGATAAAACAGGTGTGTTCACTGGAAGTTATGCAGTTAACCCGTTTACTGATGAATTAATGCCAATCTGGATTTCAGATTACGTATTAGCATCATATGGTACAGGTGCGATTATGGCGGTGCCTGCACATGATGAGCGTGACTATGAATTCGCGAAACAATTCGGTTTAGAAATTAAAGCAGTGCTTGAAGGTGGAGACATCGACAAAGAAGCGTTCACTGGTGACGGTTTACATATTAACTCTGGTGAAATAGATGGCTTAAATAAAGAAGAAGGTATTCAGCGTGCCATTGAAATGCTTGAAGCAAAAGGCATTGGTGAGAAAAAAATCTCATACAAATTACGTGACTGGTTATTCTCACGTCAACGTTATTGGGGTGAACCAATTCCAGTAATTATCTGGGAAGATGGTTCAATGACAACGGTACCTGAAGAAGAATTACCGTTAATGTTACCGAAGACAGATAAGATTATGCCATCAGGTACAGGTGAATCACCGCTTGCAAACATTGATGAATTTATTAATGTAGTAGATCCTGTAACAGGTATGAAAGGACGTCGTGAAACGAATACGATGCCTCAATGGGCAGGATCTTGCTGGTATTACTTACGTTATATCGATCCACATAACAGTGAAGCTATAGCGGATCCAGAGAAATTAAAATATTGGTTACCGGTTGATTTATATATCGGTGGGGCAGAGCATGCTGTATTGCACTTATTATATGCTCGTTTCTGGCATAAAGTCCTTTACGATTTAGGCGTAGTACCAACGAAAGAACCATTCCAGAAATTATTCAATCAAGGTATGATTCTCGGTGAAGGTAACGAAAAAATGAGTAAATCAAAAGGTAACGTCGTTAATCCAGATGACGTTGTTGAAAGCCACGGAGCAGACACATTACGTTTATACGAAATGTTTATGGGACCATTAGATGCATCTATTGCATGGAGTACAAACGGTTTAGACGGTGCGCGTCGCTTCTTAGACCGAGTATACCGTGCGTTCGTTACTGAAGAAGGGACATTAAATGCGAAAGTTGTAGAAAGTGCAACACCAGACTTAGAAAAAGTATATCACCAGACAGTGAAGAAAGTGACAGAAGACTACAATACGTTAGGCTTTAACACGGCAATTTCACAAATGATGGTATTCATTAACGAAGTGTATAAACAAGATGCTGTAAGCCGTGAATATGTTGAAGGATTTGTGAAATTATTATCACCAATTGCACCGCATATTACTGAAGAGATCTGGGCGATCTTAGGTCATTCAGATACAATTACGTATGAAGCTTGGCCGACATTTGATGAAAGTAAACTTGTTGATAATGAAGTTGAAATCGTTATACAAGTGAACGGTAAAGTGAAATTAAAAGCAAAAGTTGCGAAAGATACAGATAAAGAAGCATTAGAAGCATTTGCGTTAGCACAAGATGCGATTAAAACACAAATTGAAGGTAAGACTATCCGTAAAGTGATTGCGGTTCCGAATAAATTAGTGAATATCGTAGCGAACTAGGAGAGTATATGAAAAATATTAGTACAGAGGAATTTGTAGAGAAAGTAAAATGTGGTGAAGCGCTTAATATCATCGATGTTCGTGAACCATTTGAAGTGGAACAAGGGATGCTTAAAGGTGCTTTACATATACCAATGAATGATATACCTGAGCGTATGGATGAACTCGATAAGGAACAGGCATATTATATCGTATGTGCACATGCAGTGCGCAGCGCTAACGTTACACAATATTTGTTAGGAAACGGCTATAAAGCGATGAATGTTGAGGGTGGTATGGCAGTTATTGCGCCGATGTTAAGTGAATAGGAAATAGGATAATACCGGATACTCTGTGAGTGTCCGGTATTTTTTTGTAATGGCAGAGGTCGTAAGTTGGAACAAATAAAGACGTAAGCGGCTGTAAAACAAAAATACAACCGCTTACTCATGTAAGATTGAAAAAATAAAGGCGTAAACGGCTGTAAAACAAAAATACAACCGCTTACTCATGTAAGATTGAAAAAATAAAGGCGTAAACGGCTGTAAAACAAAAATACAACCGCTTACTCATGTAAGATTGAAAAAATAAAGGCATAAACGGCTGTAAAACAAAAATACAACCGCTTACTCATGTAAGATTGAAAAAATAAAGGCGTAAACGGCTGTAAAACAAAAATACAGCCGCCTATTCAAATAACCAGTCTGTTCTTAAAATAATTAATTTTCTACCTACAACTCATCCCAGCCACATATCCTGTCACCAATGCACTCGTTATATTGTACCCACCTGTATATCCATGAATATCTAACACTTCACCACAGAAATATAAGTTATCATGTAATTTCGACTGCATCGTTGCTGGAACGATTTCTTTAACTGATACGCCGCCTCCTGTAACGAATGCTTTGTCGATAGATAGTGTACCGTTCACCACAAACTTAAATCCCTTTAACAATTCGACAAACGTTTTCAAGTTTTCTTTCTTGAGGTGATGACCGTTGTCTTCCATATTCAATTCAGCACGCTCTAATAATAAGTGCAGATAACGTTCCTGCACCAGGCCTTTCAAGCTATTCTTAATCGTTTTATCTTTATTATCGTTAATCATTTTTTCGATATCACGCGTTAATGCACCGATCGTCATCTCAGGAAACGCATCAATCATCATGACAATATCCTGTTTCTTCTGGCTCTTCTGCTCATGATAAATAAACTGTGAACAGCGTAGTGCGGCAGGGCCAGATATGCCAAAGTGTGTAAATAGCATATCCATCTGATGGGTAATACGTGGTTTACCATTTTTACGTAATACGCTTAGTCCAACATTTTGTAAACTTAACCCTTGTAAAACTTTTGACTTAATAAATGGTTCACTCGATGTAATCGGTACTTCAGTCGGGAAGAGCTCTGTAATCGAATGACCTGCTTGTTCAGCAAACACATAGCCATCTCCAGTAGAACCTGTATGTGGAACAGATTTACCACCAGTCGCGATAATAATGTTATTTGCATAAACCGGAATATTATCGGATAACATTACACCAATGATTTTGTTGTTTTCAATGAGTAGCGATTCAACTTTCGTCGTTGTTCTTACTTCAACGTTGTTGTTCACAAGTTGCTGTTTTAACGCATTTACGACATCTTTTGCGTTATCAGAGACCGGAAACATTCGACCGTGATCTTCTTCTTTTAAAGCAACACCAAGTCGCTCAAAATATTCAATAATCGCATAATTATCAAACGTATTAAACGCACTATATAAAAACTTGCCGTTACCCGGTAAATGTTTAATCAGTTCTTCATGCGTAACATTGTTCGTAACATTACATCTACCGCCACCCGATATTTGCAATTTACGTCCTAATTTATCTTTTTTATCAATCAGCAATACTTTTTTTTGATGTTCGCTGGCGCTAATCGCAGCCATTAAGCCACTCGGACCACCGCCAATTACTATCGTTTCATACATTGTATAACCTCCATTCGCAATCATTATACATATTATTTAGTGTAAAATATATGAATTCAGTAGTTAAATTTTTATAATGGTGGTATGATAATCTACATTGAAAATGAGTAGAATGTACATTTGTACAAACTCTAAAATTTATGAAGATAGGGATGAAGTTATGTCACAGAAAGATTCACTCGTCAGAAGTACATTCTTACTGACAGCGAGTATTTTTATTACGAAGATTTTAGGGATTCTTTACATTATTCCTTTCTATGCAATTATCGGTGGAGAGGAAAATTTATCACCGTACAACATGGCATATCCGCCATATGTCGTGATGTTAACGATCGCAGCGGGGGGTATTCCGCTGGCGGTAGCCAAATATGTATCTAAGTATAATGCAATCGGAGCTTATAAAGTGAGTTATAAGCTTTATAAATCCTCATTACTTGTTATGGGATTAACCGGCTTTTTAGGATTTGTTGTCCTTTATTTCTTAAGTCCAATGATAGCAGAAGCTTCGCTTGCAGGTTCAGAAGGAATCTGGAAAGTAGAAGATATTACTGAAATCATTCGTATTATTTCTTTTGCGGTATTATTTATTCCGTTTCTTGCTACTTGGCGTGGTATATTCCAAGGTTATGATTCAATGGGACCAACTGCTGTATCGCAAGTAATCGAACAAATTGCCCGTATATTATTCTTACTAGGCGGGACATTTATCGTATTAAACGTGATGCACAAATCTGTATTACTCGCCAATGAAATTGCAGTCTTTGCTGCTGCGATAGGTGCAATCGGTGCAATTCTTACACTTTGGTATTACTGGAGAAAGCGTAAACCGTATATCGATGAAATGGTTGCATCAGATGATTCTAATACGGATGTTAGTTATGGCAGTATGTATAAAGAAATATTAAAGTATAGTATTCCATTTGTTATCGTAAGTTTATGTGTACCACTTTATACAACAATCGATCAGTTCACGCATAACTTTGCACTTGGTTTAGCCGGTGTACCTGGTAAGATGAATGATATGTTACTGACAATATTAAATACAACAACGAATAAATTAGTGATGATTCCGACATCTTTAGCAGGTGGATTTGCGATTAGTTTAGTACCATCAATTACACGTACGCATGCTTCAGGTAAGATTAACGAAATGCATCAGCAAATCAAAACGACATTCGGTTTATTAATGTTCTTAACAGTACCAGCAGCGCTCGGCATCATGGTGCTTGCAGGCCCACTATACACAGTATTTTATAGTTATAATCCTGTAGCGAACAATATTCTTTTCTATTATGCACCTGTCAGTATATTACTTGCTTTAGTATCAGTGACTGCTGCAATGATGCAAGGAATTGATAAACAGAACTTAACAGTGTTTATCGTTATTGCAGCACTCTTAGTTAAATTAGTCATTAATATTCCGTTAATTATGGCGTTCCATACGGTAGGTGCGATTATCGCAACTGCAATTGCGATGACATTCAATATAACTTGTAATTTATATGTCATCAAAAAATATGCCGGCTTTAAATACCGTTCGACAGCCGGACAGATGTTAATGATAACGTTATACGGCTTAATCATGGTCGTTGTCGTACAAATCGTATATCTAGTGATGATTCAATTTTTATCAATTTCAAGCAAAATGGATGCATTAATTATTCTATGTGTCGGTGCGTTCGTCGGTGCATTTGTCTATGCGGCTTTATCAATGAAATCCCGATTAGCCGATCAATTTTTCGGTGCACGCGTTCAGTCGATTCGAAATAGGTTGACACGATGAGACTCGATAAGTTTTTAAGTCATCATGGCGTTGGTTCAAGAAAAGACGTTAAAGCGTTAGTTAAGAAAAAAGTGATTACGGTAAACGGTAATACTGTAACTAAAGCAGACATGAAATTAAATCCGGAAACAGATACTGTAATGGTTCAAGATGAAGTGATTCATTTTGAACCATATGTTTATATCATGTTAAATAAACCAGCGGGTGTTGTATCAAGTACACAGGATAAAGATAGAACGGTCATCGATATTGTGAGTGGATTCGAGCACTATGATTTACATCCTGTCGGACGCTTAGATAAAGATACGGAAGGTTTACTTATATTGACGAATGATGGTCAGTTCACACATGACGTACTCAGTCCGAAGAAACATGTCAACAAGACGTATTTCGCTAAAATTGACGGTATCGTATCTGATGAAACGGTGAAACAATTTCAGCACGGTGTAACGCTGGATGATGGGTATCATACAATGCCAGGCTTGTTAACCATTATGAATGTGAACAGTGCAGAACAAACGAGTGAGGTCGAATTAATTATTCAGGAAGGAAAATTCCATCAAGTGAAACGCATGTTTGAAGCAGTCGGTATGAAAGTGACGTACTTAAAGCGTATTAAGATGGGGAATCTTGCGTTAGATGCCACTTTAAGCACGGGAGACTATAAGAAATTATCACCCGAAGAAATAAAATGTGTTAGAAATTAAAATTTAAATGTTTACACATATTAACGGTGGGTATAGTTACAGTACAAATCAAAAGAAGAGGTGTTTTAAAATGGCGAATAACAATCAAACAAGTTTATTAAAAGCAGCATTAGTAATTGGAGGAACTGCAGTTGCAGCATTCCTTTCAAAAAAAGAAAACAGAGATAAAGTATTAAACGAATACAATAAAGCGAAGCAAGACCCGAAAGCATATGCAGATTCTGCTAAAGAAAAAGCAGTAAACTTACAACAAGTTGCTAAAGAAGAAATCAACAAAGTGAAAGAAGATCCAAATGCTTATAAAGCGAACTTATCTTCTAAAGTTGAAGAAAAAGTTGCACCATTAAAAGAAAAAGCAGCGCCTTACGCTGAAAAATTCGTGAAAAAAGATGGTTCAATTGAAGAAGAAAAACAAAACTTCGACGATGAAGGTGGCGCGAACAACATTCATATCGTAACAGATAAAGATGTAGCGAACAATAATCCGAATGCGGTTTCTAAAGACGAATTAAAATAATAAGATGTATAGATAAGTCAGCCAATTTGGCTGGCTTTTTTTATTTATTTAAATTTTCTATAATTGTTTTCATTTCTCTGTTGTATCATGTAATATAAGGTTATATCGCTTGAGGAGGAATCGTTATGTGGAGAGAGAAAGTAGCGCAATACGAAGATAAAATTATTGCAGACTTAACAGGTTTATTAAATATTGAAAGTGTACGTGATGACAGTTTAGCGGATGCAGAAAATCCAGTAGGTCCAGGTCCACGTCAAGCACTTGAATACATGTATGAAATTGCACAGCGTGATGGCTATCAAACAGTTGATATCGATCATATTGCTGGGCGTATTGAAGCGGGGAAAGGTGAAGAAATCTTTGGTGTGTTATGTCACGTTGACGTCGTACCTGCAGGTAGTGGATGGGATACAAACCCGTTTGATGCGGTAGTTACGGAAGATAAAGTTATTGCACGTGGGACGTTAGATGACAAAGGGCCAACGATTGCAGCATATTATGCTATTAAAATTTTAGATGATATGAAAGTAGATTGGAAGAAAAAAATTCATATCATTATCGGAACAGATGAAGAATCAGGTTGGAAATGTACGAACCGTTACTTCGAAACTGAACCGATGCCGGATTTAGGGATTGCCCCGGATGCAGACTTCCCGTTAATACACGGTGAAAAAGGGATTACTACATTTGATATTATTCAAAATAGTAACGAAGAAAGCGAAACAGCGCCTGAAGTTGAGTTAAAAGCATTTAAAGCAGGCGAACGTTACAACATGGTACCTGACTTTGCTGAAGCGAAAGTTGAAGTTAAAGAAAAAATGGACGCAGTGATTCAATCATTTGAAGGCTTCTTAATAGAACATAAATTAGCAGGTAAACAATTTGTTGAGAATGGTCAGTTATCACTTCAAATTGAAGGTAAATCTGTACACGGCATGGAACCATTTAAAGGTGTGAATGCTGGATTATATTTAATTCACTTCTTAAATACTTTAGATTTAGATAAGAAAGCGAAATCATTTGTGAACTTTGGTGATACGTATTTATTCGATTCACATTATGGTGAAAAGTTAGGTATGGCTTTTGAATCTAAAGAGATGGGTCAATTAACTACAAACTATGGTGTGATGAGTTATACAGATGTTGATGGCGGTCATTATGGTGTAAACTTACGTTATCCAAACGGCTTTGATTTCGAAGCTGAAATAAACCGTTTCGAAACACAAATTGCACAAGCTGGATTTGAAATTGAAGTCAGCACGCACCAAGTACCACATTATGTTGATAAGAATGATCCGTTCGTTCAAAAGTTATTAACAGCTTACCGTAATCAAACAGGTGATATGACTGAACCATATACTATTGGTGGAGGAACATATGCACGTAATTTAGAAAAAGGTGTTGCATTCGGTGCAATGTTTAAAGACTCAGAAGACTTAATGCATCAGAAGAATGAATATATTAGTAAGAAACAATTATTTGATGCGACTGCAATTTACTTAGAAGCGATTCATGCCGTATGTGTAGAAGGTGAGTAATATGGTGATATTTTTAAACGGAAATTACGTCGCTGAAGATACACAGATTAGTTATAACGATCGCGGTATTCAGTTTGGAGACGGTGTTTATGAAGTTGTGCGAGTGTATGAAGGGAAACTCTTTACCGCTGAAGAACATTTCGAACGACTCGTTCGCAGTACACAAGAGATTGCAATTGAGAGTCCATATTCATCATCTGAATATATTGAGATTTGTAATACGTTAATTGAAAGAAATGATATTCATAATGGTACGATTTACGTACAGGTGACGCGTGGAGATGCGATAAGAAACCATGCATATCCAAAAGACGTGAAACCGAACGTACTTTTATATACGAATAGTGTTGAGCGCCCAGTAAACGAAATTCAAAGCGGTATTCCAGTGATTACTGCAGAAGACTTCAGATGGTTGCGTTGTGATATTAAAAGTTTAAATTTATTAGGTAATATTATGAATAAGCAGAAAGCTGTTGAACAAGGTGCGAAAGAATGTATTCAAATTCGAAATGGCATCGTGACTGAAGGCGCATCAAGCAATGTTTATATCGTGAAAGACGGTAAGATTATGACGCACCCTGCAAATAATTTCATCTTGAATGGTATTACGCGCCGTGTCATTCAACAAATTGCGGCACATGAAAATATTCCATTCGAAGAAGTGACATTTGATGCATCAACGTTAAAAGCAGCGGATGAAGTCTTTATTTCAAGCACTACGCAAGAAGTTATGCCGGTCGTGTCAATTGATGGTACTCTGATCAATCAAGGAAATGTCGGGCCCGTCGTGAAGCAACTTCAAAGTCAGTTTGAAGCAACCATTCATCAACTGCACGGTTAAAAGTTGTTGAATTACACTGTGTGTAACAAATGAACATATATTCACGGTCCGATAGAAAGTTAGACTTGAATATTTTTATAAAAGGATATAAAATTTAAATAAGTCGTTAAAACGTTCGAACTAAAAATAAGGCAAGAGATTATTTCTCATTGCCTTTTCTTTTTTCTACTGTGGGAGGTGAACATGTTGGAACATTTCTATCAGCTTGGCTGGACATTAGATTCTGCTGGAGGTGCTTCAGGTGAAGCATATATGGCAGAACAGGATGGTCGTAAGCTATTTCTTAAACGTAATTCTTCGCCGTTCTTAGCTGCATTGTCAGCTGAGGGGATCGTGCCGAAGCTCGTTTGGACGAAACGTATTGAAACGGGCGAAGTCGTAACTGCTCAGCATTGGAAGAATGGACGATCATTAACACATGAAGAAATGGGTTCCCAACGTGTTGCGAAACTCCTGAAAAAAATCCATCGCTCTAAACCTTTACTTAATATGTTAAAGCGTTTAGAAATGAAGCCGATGTATCCTCATATACTCCTTAAGAAAATTAATAGCTCTTTATCGCGTAACGTATTAACACATCATACGATTAGAAAAGCTTTAATTTATCTTGAAGAGCATATGCCGAATTTAGATGGTCAATTCTATACGGTATGTCATGGTGACGTTAACCACAATAACTGGTTATTGTCTGATCAGGATGAACTGTTTCTTGTTGACTGGGAAGGTGCAATGATTGCAGACCCGGCAATTGATTTAGGGATGATTCTTTATACGTATAGTGATGAAGTGGACTGGGAACAGTGGCTATCTACATACGGTATTGAATATACAATCGATTTAGAGAAACGTATGAAATGGTATACGATTATCCAGGCTATTGCGATGATTGAATGGTATGAAGAGAAAAGCAGATACCACGATATGAATGAATGGTTAAAGTTTTTAGATGAAGTATTAACACAGAATAGATTTATTTAAAGGAGTAACATAAATGAGAATGCGAAATAAGCCGTGGGCAGAAGACTATTTGCTCGCGCATAAAGATATTGTCAGTATCGACTTATCTCAAAAAGACAATATCACATCATGGTTTGAAACGGAGCAACCGATTCATATTGAAGTTGGTAGTGGTATGGGACGTTTTATTACTGAGATGGCAAAGGCTAATCCTGATATTAATTACATCGGTATCGAACGTGATAAGAATGTCATGATTCGTATCGTTGAGAAAGCGATTGAACAGAATATAAAAAATTTACGTCTGTTAACCGTTGATGCAGAGAAATTGACTGAAATTTTTAATCCGGGTGAAATTGATCGTGTCTATTTAAACTTCTCTGATCCATGGCCAAAGACGCGTCATGCAAAGCGCCGCTTAACACATGAGAACTTCTTAAAAGTATATCAAACGATATTGAAAGAAGACGGCGAAATTCATTTTAAGACGGATAATCAAGGTTTATTTGAATATTCAATTGAAAGTATGAGTCAGTTTGGTATGAAGCTTAAAAACATTAATTTAAATTTACATGAAAATGAACCTGCTGATAATATTAAGACCGAATATGAACAGAAATTTTCGGCTAAAGGATTTAGAATTAATCGTTTAGAAGCAACATTTAAATAATTGCGTACTTTTAAAAGATGAGACAACGGGTCTCATCTTTTTTTTATCGTGTGTTTAGTGTAGACTGAAAGTAATGGGAAAATTTACTGAACGCGGAGGATGCTATGTATCAATTTAATGAGACGATTAACCGTTTGAATACAAATGCTGTACAAACTGAAATGTTGCCTTTAATTTATGGTCGTCGTGATTTAATGCCATTCTGGATTGCAGATATGGACATTAAGACACCAGAGAAAGTTACGCAGGCGATTGCTGATCGTTTGACGCACGGCGTGTTTGGATATACCAACTGGAAAAACGATAATTTTTATACGCCGATTAGACATTGGTTTAAGACGCGCTTTAATACAAACGTATTAAAGCAAGATTTAAGTTATGCACCATCAGTGTTATTTACGATTACAGAAGCGATAAGACTGTTAACAAACGAAGGTGATGGTGTGATTTTGAACACACCGGCGTATCATAACTTTATTCAGCTCATTCAAGGGAATCATCGTATGATTGTTGAGAATGAACTTTTTTATGATGGTTATGAATATACGATGGATTTTGTTCAGTTTGAGTATTTATGTCAAATGCCGCAAAATAAAGTATTTTTATTATGTAATCCACATAATCCGACTGGAAAAGTTTTTTCTGAGCAGGAGATATTAAAGATTATTGAAATTTGTAAAAAATACGACGTGTATATTATTTCAGATGAAATTCATATGGATTTTGTGCGACGCGGGCAGCACGTGACACTTGCGCAATTTATGCACGAGTACGACCATATGCTTGTGACAACGTGTTTAGGGAAAAGCTTTAATATTTCTGGGATACCGCATGCGTATTTTATTACGAAAGATAAATTTATGAGTGAAACAATCAATACGAAAGTGATGTCAGTGTACGGACTTGCAGCAGTGAACCTTGTTGCATTGACGGTGATTAAGACCGCTTATTTAGAATGTGCAGACTGGCTGGATGAATTAAATGCGCATATCGATAATAATATGACCATAGTGGAAGATTACATTGCAGATCATTTATCGGATTGTTTATTCTTCCAGAAGCCTGATGCTACATTTTTAGCATGGATAGACTTTGCGAAAAGTGGATTTAATGAAATTGAAGTGCAGGATGCATTACAAAATGTCGGGAAGATTGCAACAGGAATTGGGAATACATTTGAACTTTCAGCAAGTACGCATTTTAGGTTTAATGTGGCATGTAGTGAAGAAAAATTATTAGAAGGATTAGAACGTATTCAACGTTCATTTGATTATTTAAAAGCACAACAGGAAGAGAGGGCTGAAATATAAACGGGTATTATCACCCGTTCGACAGCCTCTCGGATTAAACGGCGTTTCCAAAGCAGTCACTTGACAAACTTCAGCAATCATTACGAAATCAAAGTACGATTTATTATGATTGCTTCCAGTTTGCTCGTGCCTAATCGCTTTGTCGACAGCCTCTCGGATTAAACGGCGTCTCACGGGCAGACGCATGATAAACTTCGACAAATCTATCAAAATCAAAAAGCGATTTTTCAGCTTTGTCTCCAGTTTACTTGCGTCTTATCGCCCGTTCGACAGCCTCTATATTTCTTTCGTATCAATCAAATCGCCCGTATAGGCATCAACTGTAAATTCAAAGTCTTTATCAGTTGTATTGATAATACCGCGGTAAATGTGTGTGATTTGACCAAATTTTTCTTGTTTTTCAGGTTCATAAATAATCACTGAACCCGTAACATTTTCATATTGACTAACAATTGTTTTTAATAAATATTCTGGATTTTTCATCGCGATATGAGATCTTAATTGGTATAACGTTATACCTGTAATAACAGCAATCGGAATAATGATTTGATATTTTTTCATATAATGATTCCTCTCATTGAAATGTGTGATGTAGTATGCATGCGTTTCATTTATATTGATTATATTCTACCATAAGGAGTAAATAACATGACAGAACAACTATTCAATACAATAAAAACTTTAACAGAATTACACGGGGCACCAGGTCATGAGCGTTTAGTGCGTGACTATTTAATTGAAAGATTATCTCCACTTGCTGATGAAGTATTACAGGACGGTTTAGGTGGCGTATTCTTCTTAAAAAAATCTAAACAAGCTAATGCAAAGCGTGTTATGATTGCAGCTCATATGGATGAAGTTGGATTTATGGTAACGGATATTACGGATAAAGGATTGCTCAAATTTACTGAAATCGGAGGCTGGCCAGCCGATGTATTACAAGCACAAAAAATGAAAGTATTAACGCGTGATAATAAACAATATAGTGGTGTTATCGGCAGTGTGCCGGCACATTTTAGAACGGGTAAAGAAGCAACACCTCAAATAAAAGATATGTTATTAGATGTCGGTGCTGAAACAAAAGAAGAAGTGCTTGAAATGGGTATTCATGTAGGTGACTCAATCGTACCGGCAGTTGACTTTGAGCAGTTAACCGCGAATAGATTTTTATGCAAAGCGTGGGATAATCGCTACGGTTGTACGATTATTATTGATTTATTTGAACAATTAAAAGATAAAGCATTACCTTTCGACTTATATGTCGGTGCAAATGTCCAGGAAGAAGTGGGATTACGTGGTGCTGGACCATCTGCTAATATGATTCAACCAGACTTAGCATTTGTTGTGGACTGTTCACCAGCAAATGACACAGCAGGAAGTAATGCCAATGGTAAACTTGGAGAAGGGACATTAGTGCGTATTATTGACCGTACGATGATTTTGAAGCCATCATTTAAACAATGGCTCCTTGAGACGTATGAGGCTAATAATATTCAACACCAGTATTATACGTCACCAGGAGGTACGGATGGCGGTGTGATTCATACGGCTTTACAAGGCATTCCAACTGCAGTGATTGGCGTACCAGCACGCTACATTCATTCTAATCATACGATATTTGATATTCGAGATTATTATGCAGCACGTGACGGATTAATGGCGTTACTACAAGCAACGAATGACGAACGCATTGAATATTTAAAGTTGAATTAAATTGGAAGATGAGGCATATAAATGAATATGTCTCATCTTTTTTGTAATAACGGCATGTTTTTGTTGACTTAAAATAAAAATGCTTTAAAATAAAACCTATTCCGAGTAAATTGATAAGAATAGGAGAATGGAAAATGAAAAAAATATTAGCAATTATTTTTGCAGCATTGTTTGTCCTTACAGCATGTGGTAACAATAGCACAGATAAAAAAGATAACGCAAAAGAAATTACGATTGGTACAGAAGGAACATACGCACCATTTACGTTCCATGACAAAGACAACAAATTGACAGGGTTTGATATTGAAATTGCAGAAGCAGTTGCAAAAAAAGCTGGATACAAAGTGAAATTTGTTGAAACACAATGGGATTCAATGTTCTCTGGTTTAAATTCAGGTCGTTTTGATACAATTGCCAACCAAGTCGGTATGGATGCAGATCGTAAGAAAAAATATAACTTCTCAAAACCATATACATACACAAAAGGTGTATTAGTAACACGTAAAAACTCAGATATTAAATCGTTTGATGATGTTAAAGGTAAAGATTTAGCGCAAACATTAACTTCAAACTATGGTAAGTTAGCGAAAGAAAAAGGTGCTAAAGTTACTGCAGTAGAAGGATTTAACCAAGCGATGGAAATGGTATTATCAAACCGTGTTGAAGGTACATTTAACGATAAAATTTCTGTATTAGATTATTTAAAACAAAAGAAAAATGCTGATATCAAAATTGTAGAAGGCAATGCAGAAAAAACACAATCAGGATTTGTATTTACAAAGAAAACAGATGAAAAAGTAATTAAAGATTTCGATAAAGCGATTGATGCTTTACAAAAAGACGGTACAATGAAAAAAATTAGTGAAAAATGGTTCGGTGAAGATGTCACTCGTCCTTAATGAAGAAATGTCACATGCCCTGAATGCGGCGGCTCAAGCTTTTGAGCCAATGCTTTGGGGTTTAGTCAAATATTCGATTCCAATTGCGATTGTTACGTTTATACTAGGATTTATTATTGCAATCTTTACAGCGTTAGCACGAATTTCGAACAAAAAGATATTGCGTATTCCAGCACGTATTTACGTATCAATCTTCCGAGGAACACCAATGCTTGTACAGATGTTTATCATCTTCTTCGGTATTCCTGAAATCGGCCGTCTGATTACAGGAGATCCGGATCAGGCATTTAAACTCGGATCTATTACAGCAGCGACTATATCACTGAGCTTAAATGTAGGTGCATATGGTTCTGAAATAATTCGTGGTGGTATATTATCTGTGCCACACGGGCAAACAGAAGCTGCATATTCCATCGGTATGAGTCATAAACAAACGATGCAGCGTATTATTTTACCTCAAGCGATCCGTACGGCTACACCCGCTTTAGGCAATACTTTCTTGAGCTTAATTAAAGATACATCACTTTTAGGATATATTTTAGTTGCAGAAATGTTTAGAAATGCCCAGCAAGTAGCTTCTACGACTTATGAATTTTTATCAATTTATACACTGGTTGCGATAATGTACTGGGTCGTATGTTTTATCGTATCTGTAATTCAAGGTATTTATGAATCAAGAGTTGAAAGGAAGTATCAACGATGATTTCAATTCAAAATTTAGTGAAACAATTTGGTGACAAAACAGTATTAAAGGATATCGATTTAGAAGTTAGTAATGGGGAAGTTGTTGTACTAATTGGCCGTAGTGGTTCTGGGAAGACAACTTTATTACGTACGATGAACGCCTTAGAAATACCAACTTCAGGAACGGTTACAGTTGACGGTGTGTCATATACTGCTCAAGATAAGAAGTCACAAATTGATGTACGTAAGAAGACAGGTATGGTATTTCAAAACTTTCAATTGTTCCCGCATATGACGGCAATTGAAAATGTAATGGAAGGTCTTGTTCAAGTGAAAGGGATGAAAAAGCCTGAAGCAGAACAAGTTGCATTAAATTTACTTGAGAAAGTTGATTTACTTCATGTAAAAGATCAATATCCAGTTTCATTATCAGGAGGTCAGCAACAACGTGTCGGTATTGCAAGAGCACTTGCGATGAATCCGAAAGTCATGTTATTTGATGAACCGACCTCTGCACTTGATCCGGAATTAGTTCAGGAAGTATTGAAAGTTATTAAAGGATTACGTGATGAAGGTATGACGATGGTGATTGTGACACATGAAATGGCATTTGCCAGAAGTGTAGCAGATAAAGTTGCATTTATTCATGATGGACGTATAGAAGAAATCGATCATCCAGAACAAATATTTACGAATCCTAAATCTGAACATTTAAGAAGATTTTTAAATATTTTATCAATATAAATATATTGCGCTTGCTTGGCTAATTGATGCCAAGTGAGCGCATTTTTTTAGTGTTAATGTTGATTGGTGGGTGAGCGATAATGTTAAATATCGCTCACTCGAGGTTGATTTGAGTCATGAGTGAGCCGGAAGAATAGTTTGCAGCTCACTCGAGGTTGATTTGAGTCATGAGTGAGCCGGAAGAATGGTTTGCAGCTCACTCGAGGTTGATTTGAGTCATGAGTGAGCCGGAAGAATGGTTTGCAGCTCACTCGAGGTTGATTTGAGTCATGAGTGAGCCGGAAGAATGGTTTGCAGCTCACTGACATCACTAAATAATATCCATTATTAATTTCATCCCGATTATTAAAAAATTAAGTATTCAGAAAAAAATATGAATATGCTATTATGATGGAAATGAGAAAAAAGGGGATGACATATTGAAAGTCTTATTAAAACGATGGTTCGTTGATGGTATGAGCTATATGGCGTTAGGTTTATTTTGTTCATTAATTATTGGTCTTATATTAGAAACGTTAGGAACAGAGCTTAAACCATTTATTGATACATCAATGTTGATTGAAATAGGTAAGTTAGCGAAACAATATACAGGTGCAGATGTAGGGGTAGCAGTTGCGTTTGGACTTGGTGCTAAACCAATGGTGATATTTTCAAGTGCAGTCACAGGTATGTATGGTTATGAACTAGGCGGTGCAGCCGGAACATATGTTGTTAGTTTAGCGACTGCTGAACTCGGTAGGTTTTATAGTGCGAAAACAAAAATTGATATTATATTAACACCATTATTAACATTAATAATCGGTGGTTTGATAGCGAAACTTGTAGGTCCTTTCATACAATCTTTCATGTTATCACTCGGAGACTTTATTACATTTGCCACTGAACAACAGCCGTTATTAATGGGGATTCTCGTATCACTTATTTTCGGATTAACGTTATCAAGTCCAATATCAAGTGCTGCACTTGCATTAATGCTTGGTATTAATGGTACTGCTGCAGCTGCTGCGACGATTGGATGTTGTTGTCATATGATTGGATTTGCAGTGACAAGTTATAAAGATAATGGTTTACAAGGTTTAATTGCACACGGCATTGGTACAAGTAAGATTCAAATCCCGAATTATTTGGTAAGACCGTTTATATTAGTTCCACCTGTAATTGCAAGTATTATCGTTGCACCTATAATGACAATGCTCTGGCCAATGAAAAATGTAGCAGCTGGCGCAGGCATGGGGACGAGTGGATTTGTTGGACAAATTATGACGATAAAGACGATGGGAAGCAATATGACTACATGGCTTCAAATTGGTTTGTTTCATTTCCTTTTACCAGGTGTAATCAGTTATATTGTATATATAGTGATGAGCCGAGCAAATATTATTAAGCCGGGTGAACAAACGATAAAAACTGGAGGTTAGCATGATGAAAAAAATAGAATCAGTAGAAATGTTTAAAGAAGCAATTCAATCACCAACGATTGCAATGTTTACTGCAACATGGTGTCCAGATTGTCATTTCATAGATTCATTAATGCCGGAAATAGAACAGGAAAATAGTAATTATCAGTTTATTTCTGTAGATAGAGATGAATTTATTGATTTAGCAGTTGCATATGAAGTGATGGGTATTCCTAGCTTTATCGCGTTTAAAGATGCTGAAGTAATTGGACGATTTGTATCGAAAGATAGAAAAACGAAAGAACAAGTGAATGAGTTTATTCAATCATTATAATTTATATTATCCCTGTAAAATTGAAATTGATTTTATAGGGATATTTTTCGGCTTTGTTTCCAGTTTGCTTGCGTCTAAACGGCGTTTTCAATGCAGGACCTCGTCAAACTTCACCAATCCCATCGAAATCAAAGAGCGATTTCTTGGGATTAGTTCCAGTTTGTTCGGTCCTGGACGCATTGAAAACAGCCTCTTGCTCATTCGACAGCCTCTGGGGTTTTATTGTACAATGAAAGTTATGTGAGGAGTGAGATTGTGAATGTATTTGAGATAAGAGATCGTTTAATTGATGCGCTGGATACATCAGTTGTTTCAACACAATTTGATCGTAAAGAAGAGACGTTACGTGTTGAACGATTAGACAACAATAAAGGTTTAACTATTAAGCTTGCTCCTGTAGCAGCAAAATATAAAGAGAAAAAAGACAGTATTATCGATGAAGTACTGTACTACATTAATGAAACAATTCATGCGATGGGGAATACGTCATTACCTGAAGGTGCAAAAATCATGCCTGTCATTCGTTCAACGAGTTTCCCGAAAGAACAAAATGACATCCCGTTCTTAATATCAGAACATACAGCAGAAACAAATATTTATTATGCCATTGATTTAGGAAAAACTTACCGTTTAATTGATGCACAAATCCAATCAGAATTAGGAATTGATGAAGCACATATAAAAGAACAAGCTTTATTCAACGTCAACGGTTTAAAAACAACATACAAAACAGATGTTGTTGCCGGTAACACTTATTACTTCTTTAATGCGAATGATGGATATGATGCGAGTCGAATATTAAACAAGCAATTGCTTAAAGATTTTGAAGCACGTATTACGGGAGAAATGCTCGTTGCAACACCCCATGCAGATGTATTAATCATCGCTGATATTCAAAATGAAACTGGATATGACGTACTAGCACAAATGACAATGGCATTCTTTGCGAATGGATTAGTGCCGATTACATCTTTATCGTTCCAGTATAAAGACGATACATTAACGCCAGTGTTTATTTTAGGGAAAAATAATGCAAAGCGTGATCAACAAGCCATTCAACGTATAGAACGTAATCGCCAAAAATTTATGGCCGAAAAAGCAGAGCAAGATCATCCGAATAAATAATATCATAGTGTAATATTTCTGATATTTTTAACTGTTTTTTTAAGAAAAAGAAGTCAATAAAGCATATAATAGATAAAGAAGAAAAATACTATAACACAAGGAGTTTACTTATGAATATTTTTTATAACGCAATTGTTGGAGATTATATATTTATCACGTTAGATCCTGTAGATGGACCGTTTGAATATAGCAAGAATGGTGATATCGTTACGATTAAGAAGGACGGAAAAGTAGTCGGATACAATGTGAGTGGTGTATCTTCATTAGGATTGACTTCTAATGGTCCAGTAAAATTAACAGAACCGTTAATGGCACAAATTAACGACTTATTAATCTATAAAGGTTTAGAATCCCCTTTAGAAGTGGATTTATCTCCTAAATTTGTCGTTGGTTATGTTGAAACATGTGAAAAACATCCAGATGCAGATAAATTAAATGTAACAACTGTTGATGTTGGTACTGAAAAATTACAGATTGTATGTGGTGCTAAAAATATTGCGCAAGGCCAAAAAGTCGTTGTTGCTAAAGTGGGCGCTGTTATGCCAAGTGGTATGCAAATTAAAGATGCAGAACTTCGCGGTGTACCTTCAAAAGGTATGATTTGTTCTGAACGCGAATTAGGATTCACTGATTCTGAAGAGAAAAAAGGGATTCTTGTATTAGATGACGCACGACAAATCGGCGAAGACTTCTTCAAAGAAGTATAGGGTGCATATATGAGTTGGTTTGATAAATTATTTGGAGAATCATCAGACAAAGAAACAAAACCCATACAGGAATCAGTGAATGAAGATGATGTATATCGCAGACCGAGAGGGAAGTTTAGATTTCCTTTAAACGTCGACAATATAAAAACAGCTGAACACCACATTTCACAACATGACCAAACTGATGCAGATAGGTATCAAAAACAGTCTTATACAAAAGCATCGCATGAAACAGTTACGTATCAACCTGATAATGTTAATACTGAAACGATTCGAACATCTTTTGGCAATGACTACATACCGCGCCGTGAAAGAAGGCGTGGTAAACAATCAAATGCATTATCAGAATCTAAGTATCAGTCACATAATCAAGCGAGCCCGAACTTTGAACGCTATCAGCCAAAAACACGTTTAAATGACACACCACATTATAGCCGCTATCAACCGAAAGCGTCATATAAAGAAGCATCATTTACGGAAAAGCAATTTAACGTACATCAACCGAAATTTAAAGCATCTGAAGTACCATCTGCAATTTATGGTACGAAGCCACGTAAAGATCCAGCAACACTTAAACAACCAGTAAAGTCGACACAACCCATTCAACCAATTCAGGGTAAAAAGGTAACACAAACAAGACCTGCAACACCACCGCATCGTAAAGAAGATAATACCGTAAATATTGAGAATGTATATGCCTCTCAAATAGTTGCTGAAATTAGACGTGAACGTGAAAAGAAATTGCAACGTAAAAAGCAGTTTGAATTAGAACGTGAGCAAATTAAATTACAGCAAGAAGCCATATCTTCGATGATGCACGAAGATAAAAATGACGTAGAATATTTAAAAGTGGAGGATCAACCACAAATATTAGAAGATCGTGTGACGATTATTGACACATCAACAGCTGACCATACGCCTCAATTGAAGCAAGTTGATGTAATGCATGAAGCGGAAAGTAAATCAGAATATGTAACGGCAAATGAGCACCAATTACTACAAGAATCGGATGCACGAGTTGAAACGATTCAAATTGATGATGGTGATGCAGTAACATATTCAACGAAGACGCCGTTACACGGTAACGATAATGATGCATTGAATCAAAACAGTCAAGACGTTGAAATTGAAGAAGTTGTACCCGATGAAGATGTTGAGATAATTGAAATTGAAGCGGAAATTGAATCAGATGCAGAACAGGTTCTTGACGATGAAACAGTAAATATAACTGAAGATGAAACTGAAATGGATTCATTGAAATCTGAACAATCAAACATTGAAGTTATTAATGTTGATGAAGTTAATAGTGTTGATGAAGTTATCGACGAAGGTTCATTCCTTGACGAGAACGTTACTTTTGAACCGATAGAAGAGGAATCTGAGACGGAAGTCGTAGATGATACATTTGAAGCATCGTATGATGAAGCATATGATGAATCACTTGAGGTGGATGACACTTCTCAATCATTTACTGAAAGTCAAACGACTGAAGTACAGCCTGGAAAGTCATTAGAGCCAACGTTAATGCCAGACATTCAACCGGCTACACCAGTACAAACGCCGTCAATAATTGAAGAAGATGCGAATAAAGTGCAACCATCACTTGAACCAGAACTTGCAATCAATTCAACTGAAGAACCTTTAGATGAACCTTCAAATGAACCTTCAATAGAAGACTCACCAGTTGAAACGCCGGAACATCTAACAATAAATAATGATTTACCGAAAAAGAAAGTATCACCATTTAATGTTGTAATGACGCCGAGTGATAAACGTCGCTTACTCGAAAAAAAGAAGCAACAAAATATTGAGGCACCAACAGAAAAAAATGAATCAATCGCTCAAGATATTCAACAATCATTTGAACAAGGTGTTATCAACCAGGAAGTTAATAAAGCGCCAGAAGCAGTATCAGAAATAACTCAAAAACCGACACAAGAAGTAATATATGAAAAATCATCACAACCAGCTCAACAAAATCGCCCGATCGTAAGCAATAATGGATATCCTGTAAAAAAAGAGCCAGCGAAACGCATCGGTCCGAAATATTTATTACCACCTGTTTCACTTCTCCATCCTGAAGATAAAATGGAACGTGATGAAACTTGGGTTGCAGAACATCAAGCACAGCTAGATGATGCTTTTTACCATTTCAATGTACCAGCGAAAGTTGAGAATGTTGTCGTAGGTCCATCTGTCACACGTTTTGAATTATCTGTTGAAAAGGGTGTGAAAGTATCACGCATTACAAACTTACAAGATGATATAAAAATGGCGCTTGCAGCAAAAGATATCCGTATTGAAGCACCGATTCCAGGAACGTCTTTAGTAGGTGTCGAAGTACCAAATGTAGAAACTCGTAATGTAAATTTAAGTGAAGTGTTATTCAGTAAGAAGATGAAATTTGCTGAGAGCAAGCTAACGGTTGCCCTCGGTGCACGTATTAATAATGAACCAATGATTATGGACTTAGCGAAGATGCCACACGGTTTAATTGCCGGTGCAACAGGTTCAGGTAAATCTGTTTGCATCAACTCTATATTAGTTTCGCTATTATATCGTAATAATCCAAATGAGCTGAAATTATTATTAATCGATCCGAAGATGGTCGAACTGGCACCATATAACGACTTACCGCATTTAATCGCACCCGTTATTACGGATGTTAAAGCGGCCACTGAAAGCTTGAAGTGGGTCGTAGAAGAAATGGAACGACGTTATAAAATATTTGCTGATATTCATGTTCGTAATATTACTGCTTATAACCAGAAAGTAAGTTACGTAGAACGTTTACCGAAGATTGTCATCGTCATCGATGAACTAGCTGATTTAATGATGATGTCACCACAAGATGTTGAGCATGCCATTGCACGTATTGCACAAAAAGCACGTGCTGCCGGAATACACATGATTCTTGCAACGCAACGTCCATCGGTCAATGTCATTACAGGTCTTATTAAAGCGAATGTACCGACACGTATCGCGTTTATGGTATCGTCAGCTGTCGACTCAAGAACGATAATTGATAGTGGCGGAGCCGAAAAACTTTTAGGAAACGGCGATATGTTGTATCTTGGTAATGGGATGAATAAACCGATTCGTATTCAAGGTAACTATGTGTCAGATGAAGAGATTGATGCAGTCGTTCAATATGTGAAAACACAGGGTGAACCGAACTATTTATTCCAGGAGCAGGAATTATTAAAGAAAGTATCAGAAGCACCGAAAGATGAATTATTTAATGAAATTTGTGATTTTATGATTGATGAAGGTCATATATCTACGTCTCAAATTCAACGACGCTTCCAGATTGGTTATAATCGTGCCGCACGTATTATAGATCAATTAGAAGAGATGGGCTACGTAAGTGGTCAAAATGGTTCAAAACCAAGAGCAGTATTAATTACTGAAAAACAAGCAGAATATTAGGAGATGAGCACATGACTTTGTATCATTTTGTTGGTATTAAAGGTTCAGGTATGAGTGCGTTAGCACACATTTTATTCGATATGGGAGAACAAGTCCAAGGTTCAGATATCGAGAAAGAGTTTTTTACAGAAATCGCATTACGTGATAAAGGGATTACAATATTACCGTTTAACGCAGATAATATTCAACCTGGCATGACGATTATTGCCGGAAATGCATTCGGCGATGATCATGAGGAAATCGTACGTGCACGTGAATTAGGTTTAGAAGTAACGCGTTATCATGACTATTTAGGTAAATTTATGGGCGAATATACTTCTGTAGCCGTTACAGGTTCTCATGGTAAGACGAGTACGACAGGTTTATTATCACATGTGATGAATGGTGATAAAAAGACATCATTCTTAATTGGTGACGGTACAGGTATGGGTATGCCAAATAGTGAATATTTCGCATTTGAAGCTTGTGAATACCGTCGTCACTTCTTAAGTTATTCACCGGATTATGCCATTATTACTAACATTGACTTTGATCATCCGGATTACTTCGCTTCAATGAGCGATGTGTTTAACGCATTCCAGGAGATGACGAAGAAAGTTAAGAAAGCAATCGTAGCTTGTGGTGATGATGAGCACTTAAAAGATATCAAAACTGAAATTCCAATGTATTATTATGGATTCGGTGACCATAACAAAGTGATTGCAAAAAATGTAGAAACAGTCGAATCAGGTACGAAATTCGATGTATATATCGACGGCACATATATAGATACTTTTAAGACGCCGATGTTTGGTAATCACCAGGTATTAAATGCATTAGCAGTCATTACGATTTGTTATTTAGAACATTTAGATATGAACGCAATTAAAGAAGCATTAGCAACATTTGGTGGTGTAAAGCGTCGTTTCAGCGAGAAGAAATTCGGCTCACAAATGCTGATTGATGATTATGCACACCATCCAACGGAAATTAAAGCAACGTTAGAATCGGCATCAAAGAAATATCCTAATAAAGATATTATTGCTGTCTTCCAGCCACACACTTTCTCTAGAACAAGTGCATTCTTACAAGACTTTGCCGATAGTTTGAAAGTGGCGGATCAAGTTTATTTATGTGATATATTCGGTTCAGCCCGTGAGGCATCTGGAGAATTGACGATTAAAGATTTACAAGTATTAATTCCAAATGCAGCTTTAATCAATGAGGATTCAGTGTCACAATTAAAAGTACATGAAGATGGTGTCATTATCTTTATGGGTGCCGGAGATATTCAAAAAGTACAAAAAGCTTACGAAAATCTTGCATAACTCGTAAGAAGTATGTTTAAACTAATAGAAGCAGGGTATTTGACACTATAACAAGAGTTATAAATATTAGGAGGCGTTTTTATGGAATGGATTTTACCAATCGCAGGATTAATTGCTGCAATTGCATTTTTAGTACTATGTATCTTCATTGGTTTAACTTTAATGTCAGTGAAGAAGAACTTAGATCATGTTGCTAAGACACTTGACGGTGTTGAAGGACAAATTCAAGGGATTACACGTGAATCAACAGATTTACTTCACAAAACGAACCGTTTAGCTGAAGATGTTCAAGGTAAAGTATTAAAGTTAAACACTGTAGTTGACGCAGTAAGTGGTATCGGTTCAACAGTTCAAAATTTAAACAGCTCAGTAGATAATGTGACTTCTTCGATTACACACAACATTTCACAAAACGAAGATAAAATTTCTCAAGTTGTTCAATGGTCAAACGTAGCAATGGAAGTTGCGGATAAATGGCAAATGAGAAAGCAACGTCGCAATGCAGTGAACTTTGCAGAACCACACACAAGCCAAAACAACTTTAACGAAACACATACAAAAGGTGATCATTTAAATCAAGATAAAATTAACGCTGGTTTAAAATAATGCGTATTAGGGAATGTACATTAATGTACATTCCTTAATTTTTTGAATACAATAAAATTAAATCAATTCTCGGAGGTAATGATAATGCCAAACACATATAATAGAGATATGCACACACATACTGTGAAAGAATATAAAGTTCAGAAAGATACTACGGCGCGCGATTTTTCAATCGGTTTAACGGCTGGATTAGTTGTCGGTTCTTTTATCGGTTTACTTGTTGCACCGAAAGCAGGTAAAGAATTACAACAAGATTTAAGCCAAAAGTCTGAAACGTTGAAAGCAAAGTCTGCTGATCAATACAACAAACAACTTGAACAAGCACAAACTTTCAAAGAAAAAGCGAATGCGTTTGCTGCAACGTTATCAGAGAAGACTGCTGCTATTAAAGAGAAAGCAGAACAAAAGCTAAATAAAACAGATAACCATGTTACATTTAGTGATTTACAACTTCAAAAAGATGCTATTAAGTCTGAAGTGAATGATGATTCATTGACACAACCTGTTGCTGTTGTCGATAAAGAATTATCAACACCGATAAAAGACGAAGCAGAGAAAGAAAGCAAAGCGACGATAGATATCGCTAATGCAATGGACAAGAAAGCTAAAAACAAATAATACACAATTACTTTAGGAGTATGATAAAATAGTAGGCTGACAGTCTACTATTTTTTAATTTGAATATAAAGAGGGTATAAAAGATGAATGAATTGAATCATTTACGAGATAGAATAGAAGCGATAAATATTGAAATATTAAAGTTACTCAGTGAACGTGGTGAAATTGCGAAGTTAATTGGAGAAGAAAAGCGTAAACAAGGCACAGCGATTTATGATCCAGAACGTGAAAAAGAAATGATTAATCGATTACAGGATATGAATAACGGTCCGTTCGATGATAATGTCATAAAACAGTTATTTAAAGAAATATTTAAGGCGTCAACAGAGTTGCAGAAGTCTAATAGTGAAAAGCACTTGCTTGTTTCACGTAAATTAAAACCTGAAGATACAATTGTGACGTTTGATAATGGTGCAGTCATTGGAGACGGTAAGAAATCATTTATCTTTGGCCCATGCTCTGTAGAGTCATTTGAACAAGTCGATAGTGTCGCGAAGAATTTACATGCGAAAGGTGAGCAGTTTATTCGTGGTGGTGCATTTAAACCAAGAACTTCTCCTTATGATTTCCAAGGGTTAGGAGTAGATGGACTAAAAATATTAGCCCAAATGAAGCAGCAATACGGCTTAAACGTAGTGACTGAAATTGTTAATCCTGCACATTTTGAATTAGCAAATGACTACGTGGATGTCTTCCAGATTGGTGCACGTAATATGCAGAACTTTGAATTGTTAAAGGAAGCAGGTAAGACAAATAAACCTGTCCTTTTAAAACGTGGCTTAAGCGCAACAATTGAAGAATTCATTTATGCAGCGGAATATATTCATGCTAATGGTAATACGAATATTATTCTATGTGAACGCGGTATTAGAACATATGAGAAAGCAACGCGTAATACGTTAGATATTTCTGCAGTACCGATCTTAAAGCAAGGTACCCATTTACCTGTCATGGTGGATGTAACCCATTCAACAGGACGTAAAGATATCATGTTACCTGTGGCACGTGCAGCACTTGCTGTTGGTGCGGACGGTGTGATGGCTGAAGTACATCCAAATCCTGCAGTTGCATTAAGCGATGCCGGTCAACAGATGGACTTAAATGAATTTGAAACGTTCTATCAGGAGATTGTAAAATCTGCACGAATGTATGAATAATGCGCTTTATATTATAAAATATTAATTATTTGTGAAAACTATAACGCAATAAATGAAAAATATATGAAAACGTGTTATTATAATAAATAAAACGGTTACAGGAGGATATAATGACAGTTACAATATATGATGTTGCACGTGAAGCGAAAGTATCAATGGCAACTGTCTCACGTGTAGTGAATGGCAACCCTAATGTCAAACCTGCAACGCGAGATAGAGTGAATGAAGTAATCAAAAAATTAAATTATCGACCAAATGCGGTTGCACGTGGTTTAGCAAGTAAGAAGACGACTACAGTTGGTGTAATCATCCCTGATATCTCAAATGTTTATTATTCTGAATTAGCACGTGGATTAGAAGATATTGCGACGATGTATAAATATCAAACGATTATTTCTAATTCAGATAATGATGCGCAAAAAGAACAGGAAATATTCAATAATTTATTGTCGAAACAAGTAGACGGTATAATTTTCTTAGGGGGCACATTATCTAAAGAAACAACGAACTTAATTAAGACGTCGTCTGTACCAGTTGTTGTATCAGGAACGCATGATTTAGATGCGAGTTTACCAGCTGTTAATATTGACTATATTAATGCAAGTAAAGAAATTGCTGAGAAATTCATTCAGGACGGTGTGAAGCAATTCGCATTTGTCGGTGGAGGATATTCTGAAAAAGCACAAATTGATATATTAGCAGGATTAAAAGAAGTGTTATCTGCAAATCAATTATCGCTTGATGAAGCAGCCATTTATATTGGAGAAGAACAGTATTTAGATGGTGAGAAAGCATATGAAGCTGTGAAAGCGGTTAATCCGGAAGTGATTATGTGTATTAGTGATGAACAAGCGATTGGTATTGTGCATGCCGCACAGGATAACGGTAAAGATGTGCCGAATGACTTACAAGTTATTAGTTTCAATAATACGCGACTTGTAAAGATGGTACGTCCAAAACTTTCAAGTGTAATGCAACCGTTATATGATATTGGTGCGGTCGGAATGCGTTTACTAACTAAATACATGAATGATGAACCTATTGAAGCATCTAAAGTGACATTACCTTATAGTATTGTTTATCGTGGGACTACGAAATAGTAAATATTTATAATTAATAAATAATGAAGAGACTCGGACAGAAGTGTTCTGCGCGCAAAAAAACCGAACGAAAACTCATAAATCGCGCTTTGATTTATCGTTTTCGTTCGGTTTTTGTCGTAGTGGCAACTTCTGTTCCGCCGTTTAAGCTGTTAATCGTAAGAGAACAAAGCATTATGTTTAATCGCTTTTTTTCAATAATGCATTATTACACGTTCCAATGTTTGTTCATTTTTTTCCTCAATATCAAGTCTTCTCGGTATCGCTTCGTATCCAGTTAAATCTTCATTCCACTCCGCTGGAATCTTAATTTGTGCTTTCGGTTGCCACTTATCTATCCATGCTTGAGGAATACTACCAGTGAGCGGTGGATTACCTTTCATCGCATTATAAACTTGTGCCCAGGCTAGTGGTGCGACCTGGAATATGTTATATCCACCACCACCAAGTGCAATCCATTTGCCTTGTGTATATGATTTAGCACATTGGTTGACGATATGCGGAATTTGCTGAAAGGTACGATGTGTGACCGATAAATGTGTCAATGGATCTAAATAATGCGCATCAGCACCATTTTGACTCAAAATGATATCAGGTTGAAAGAATTCACATGCACGTACAATGCTTTTTTCAAATGTACTAAGAAATGAATCATCTTCTGTATAAGCATCTACCGGTAAATTCATGCTGTATAAATAACCATCACCATCGCCTTTTTCATGAATACTTCCTGTGCCTGGAAATAAGTAGCGTCCAGTTTCGTGGATGGAATACGTAAATACGTCTTTATCATTATAGAATGCAAATTGTACACCATCTCCATGATGCGCATCTGTATCGATATATAATACACGCTTCTGGTAATGTTGCTTTATATATTCTATTGCAACGGTCGCATCATTATATATACAGAATCCTGATGCACGACCACGGAAACCGTGATGTAATCCACCCGCGAAATTACATGCTGTGTCAGTTTTATGCTGTAATACAGCATCCACTGCGGTAAGCGTGGCGCCGACAAGTAAAGCGCATTTATGATGCATCGCTTCAAAATTAGGCGTGTCATTAGAATTCAGACCGAACTTTTCACAATCTTGTGCACTTAATTTGTTGCTTCCTGCGTACTTTACCGCTTGAATATATTCTGCCTGATGGCCAAGAAGTAGTTCTTCATCCGTTGCAATTCGCGGTTGAAGAATATCATTGTCCGTTAATAGCTGGTTCGTTTCCAGCAATGACTTTGTTAATAACAAGCGCATCTGATTAAAGGGATGATCATCACGAAAGCGATAATTGAGCAAAGCATCGTCATATACAAATAACGTCATAGGCTGTTTTCCATCGGATGATAAACTTGGAAGCCTTTTGCTTCCAGCGCTTTAATAATAGCTTGCGGATGCATGGACATCATTCGTACACTGACGATTTTTTTGCCGATATTATTTTTATCGCGAAAGACGAGTATGCTCTCTATCCCAATTGCATGTCGATGAAATACTTCCGTTACTTCGTGCATATTGCCAGGTATATCCGGAATTTGAATTTGTATCGTTGTACCAGGCGTCACAACACCTGTTAATTCGATAAATGTATTTAACATGTCTTTTGCAGTCACGATACCAACAACTTTCCCACGTTTAACTACAGGAATACTGCCAATCGATGCATTATAGAAATCTAATGCAATCTCTTCAACGAAATCGAGTGGGTGACACGTAATGACGTTGTGCTGCATGATTTTAGTAATGGACACGTTTAAGTCAAGAGACGTGCTGTCATCTAAATTAGAGGGAAGTGCCTGCTTTATATCCCGATCACTAATAATGCCTAGTAATTGCATTTCATCATCAACGATAGGGACGTGATGAATATTTTGCTCGTTCATTAACTGAATGACGGATTTAATCGTACCTTTCGCATTGAATGTTATGCATGGACTTGTCATAATGCGTTCGACTAACATAAATACCTCCTAAAAGAAAAATCGATTTTGAAATCTTAAATTATCAAATGCTTGTATTTGTTCATTATTGATGCGTTTGCCGATTCTCGCCATGAGTGCATTAGCAGGATGACTTGTGATTTCAGGGTCATTGGTTGAGAACACTTGCATACCGCAACTGCCCATCATCTTTTGCATAATGTCCTTATATTGAAAGACATCAAGCCCGCTATTTTTCAAATCCCAATGCCAGTAATATTCTGTCGTAATTACGATAAAGTCTTCCATCGCATCATCCATCATCGCAACTTTCAGCATTTCAGTCCCAATACCTAAAGCACGGTAATGCTGACTGATTTCAATGGCACCCAGTTCAAGAATATAAGGTAAACGACCATCTGACCAGCGCTCCATCGGGTCTGGATAAAGATACGTCGTATAACCGACGATGTTGATACCATCACGACAAATAATGATTCGTCCTTCTTCTAAATCAGCAATTTCAATAATCGCTTCAAACTGTTCGTCAGGTCTACGAAATGCAACGAGACCATGATCAAATGTGTATTTTTGTAGCGTGTGCCCATCAAGCGGTCCTTCGATGATTAACTCGCGACCGTGGTAAGGGAGTGTTGATTTGTTATATGTTTTAATATGTTTCATAAACCCTCCTCGTACTGCTATTAATGTCAGGAAAATATTTATTGTTTTGTTTTATATTAATTTAGAATGAAATAATTATCTTATTTTTTGAATTATCAGTTAATTATATTATATAATAATTATTGTGATATTGAAAACGTTTACAAGGGGGATTTTAAGTGAAAACTGAAATTTTTAAAGCCAAAGCTGGCAATCATAATTTAAAAGACTATGACCGTACATACAAGGACTTTAACTGGAAAGATATTGAAAAGCAATTTACATGGTCAAAGACAGGAAAAGTCAATATGGCGCATGAGTGTATTGATCGACATGTTGAAGATGGTTATGGTGATAAGGTCGCTTTATTATATAAAGATGCACAGCGTCATGAAAGTTATACGTTTAAAGAGATGATGGCTTTATCCAATAAAGCGGCAAATGTGCTCGTTGAAGCGGCAGGCGTGAAAAAAGGGGATCGCGTCTTCATCTTTATGCCACGTAGTCCGGAATTATATTTTGCACTAATAGGTACTTTGAAAATTGGTGCAATCGTTGGCCCATTATTTGAGGCATTTATGGAAAAAGCGGTGAAAGACCGTCTGGAAAATAGTGAAGCAAGTGTGATTATTACAACAAATAGTTTGTTAAACCGTATTCCACAAGATGAATTACCATATTTAAAGCATATCGTTGTAATAGATGATCAGGTTGATGCACAGTTTATTGATTTTAATCACCATTTTGAAACGGCATCTACTGAATTTAATACAGAATGGTTAACACGTGATGACGGTCTAATTCTACATTATACTTCAGGTTCAACTGGTCAGCCAAAAGGGGTACTCCATGTTCAAAACGCAATGATTCAGCACTATATATCTGGTCATTACGTGTTAGATTTAAAAGAAGACGATGTGTATTGGTGTACAGCTGACCCGGGTTGGGTAACTGGAACGAGTTACGGGATATTTGCACCTTGGTTAAATCGTGCGACGAATGTCATCGTAGGCGGTCGTTTCTCACCTGAAGGCTGGTATCGAACGTTAGAAGCATTCAAAGTTACAGTTTGGTATTCAGCACCGACGGCATTCCGAATGTTAATGGGGGCAGGAGATGCGTTAGTTGAACAATATGATTTATCGCATTTAAGACATATTTTATCTGTGGGTGAACCATTAAACCCAGAAGTAATAAAGTGGGGAGATAAAGTGTTTAATTTACGTATTCACGATACATGGTGGATGACTGAAACAGGAGCTCATATGATTGTAAACGTGCCTGACATGGATATTAAATCAGGTTCTATGGGGAAACCATTACCAGGTGTACAAGCTGCAATTGTCGATGATTTAGGCAATGAATTACCACCAAATCGAATGGGTAACCTTGCAATGAAAGCGGGATGGCCATCAATGATGAAGACCATCTGGAATAACGAACCAAAATATCAATCGTATTTCTTACCAGGTGACTGGTACATTTCAGGTGACAGTGCATATATGGACGAAGATGGCTACTTCTGGTTCCAGGGACGTGTTGACGATGTGATTATGACTGCAGGTGAACGCGTCGGACCATTTGAAGTTGAGTCGAAACTCGTTGAACATCCGGCTGTACAGGAAGCAGGTGTTATCGGTAAACCCGATCCAATTCGAGGTGAAATCATCAAAGCATTTATCGCTTTACGTGAAGGTTATAAAGAAAGTGATGAACTAAAAGAAGAGATTCGATTATTTGTGAAAGAAGGATTAGCTGCGCATGCAGCGCCACGAGAAATCGAGTTTAAAGATAAATTGCCAAAGACGCGCTCAGGTAAAATAATGAGACGAGTATTGAAAGCGTGGGAATTAGATCTTCCGACAGGTGATTTATCTACAATGGAAGACTAAAGATAAAATTTACTAAAAAAACAGATAAAATATTCGACATCTTGAAAGCGTTATCTTATTATTAAATAGTAAAGACACTTTTAAGATTAGGAGAATGTTCAAATGACTAAATATTTATCAGATTTAGAAATCGCGAACCAAGCGACTGTTCGACCTATTTTGGAAATTGCTAAAGAAGCGGGAATTCCAGAAGATGCAGTTGAGCCTTATGGCCACTTTAAAGCAAAGATCGATACTTCAAAAGTGACAACAAATAAAGAAGGTAAAGTTGTACTTGTTACTGCAATGAGCCCAACTCCAGCAGGTGAAGGTAAATCAACGGTAACAGTTGGTATTTCTGATGCATTTAAAGAATTAGGTAAAAGTGTAATGGTTGCATTACGTGAGCCAAGTTTAGGACCTGTATTTGGTATGAAGGGTGGAGCTACTGGTGGTGGTCGCGCGCAAGTATTACCAATGGAAGAGATCAACTTACATTTCAATGGTGACTTACATGCAATCACAACTGCGAACAACGCATTAGCAGCATTCATTGACAACCACATTTATCAAGGGAACCAATTAAACATCGACCCACGTCGTGTTGAATGGAAACGTGTTATCGATATGAATGACCGTACATTACGTGAAGTTGTTGTAGGTCTTGGAGGCCCATTTAAAGGTGTACCGCGTGAAGATGGTTTCGATATTACAGTTGCTTCTGAAATCATGGCTGTATTCTGTTTATCAAATAACATTACTGACTTAAAAGAAAACTTAGGTAAGATGACAATTGGTTATACGTATGACCGTAAACCAGTTACAGTTAAAGAATTAGGTGTTGAAGGTGCATTAACGTTAATCCTTAAAGATGCATTAAAGCCAAATTTAGTACAAACAATTGAAGGTACTCCTGCGTTAATTCATGGAGGCCCATTCGCGAACATCGCACATGGATGTAACTCAATCATCGCAACGAAGACTGCACGTAAATTAGCAGATATCGTTGTTACTGAGTCTGGATTCGGTTCTGACTTAGGTGCTGAGAAATTCATGGATATTAAATCACGCAAAGCTGAAATTCAACCGGATGCAATCGTCGTTGTAGCAACAATCCGTGCGTTAAAAATGCATGGTGGCGTAGCGAAAACGGAATTAGGTACTGAAAACGTTGAAGCTTTAAAATCAGGTATTGCGAACCTTGAAAAACATATCGAAAACTTACAATTATTCGGAGTTGAGCCAGTCATCGCATTAAACAACTTCGTGACTGATACAGATGCTGAACGTGAATTCGTTCAAAACTGGGCGAAAGAACGTGGTGTAAAATTAGCTTTAACTGAAGTTTGGGAACATGGCGGAAAAGGCGGCGTTGAGCTTGCGAAGTTAGTCCTTGAAGTACTAGAAACACCACAAAACTTCAAACCATTATACGATTTATCATTACCTGTAGAAGAAAAAATCCGTACAATTGTACAAAAAATCTATGGTGCGGATGATGTTATTTTCGCTGATAAAGCGCGTAAACAATTAAAAACAATTGCTGATAATGGATGGAACGAGTATCCAGTATGTATGGCGAAAACACAATATTCATTCTCAGATGATCCAACGAAATTAGGACGTCCAACTGGATTTAACGTAACAATTCGTGAATTAATCCCTAAAACAGGTGCAGGATTTATCGTTGCATTAACAGGAGACATTATGACAATGCCTGGTTTACCGAAAGAACCAGCAGCATTAAAAATGGATGTAGATGCAGATGGAAACGCTGTAGGATTATTCTAATTTAATAAAAGCGTTAATGAAACTGCATTAAATTGAAAACACCTTAAAAGATGAATCTGATCATTCAACTTTTAAGGTGTTTATTTTGATGAATTTAATTGTTCGTTTTAGTTTTATCCGTTTGTTGTGCATTGCGCTTCGCTTGTTCTTGTGTGGCAGATGGGTTTGTCTTCGTTGAAATTTTACCTTTTGTATTTGGATCGAGTTTAATGCCTAATCGTGCTAATACTTTCACATCGTCTATTTTCTTCTGCGTAATATCACTTTTCTTCCAAACTAAACTTGGCTTAACTTGTTCGTTTCCGTCACAAGCACCTTGCTGAGACATCGTATATTGACAGAGTGGGATGTTACTTACCGTTGTCGGTTGTTCGAATACTTTACCAACACCCATTTGTAATTGATCTTGTGCCGTAATTTGATTAATAATATCACGCCATAATTTCAGTTGATAGTGGTTCTCTTCATCAAACGATGTCGGCACATCATAGCCCATCCAGATTCCCATCGTGACGTTTGGATTATATGCAACAAATAAACTATCTTTTGCATCTTGTGTTGTTCCTGTTTTGCCGGCCCAGTCTTGCTGATATGCAAATGCACCTTTCAATAGATAAGCACTACCTGTATTTAATACGCCACGTAACATATCAGTTGTCATATAAGCTGTTTCAGGACTGTAGATGCGCACGGGTCTTGCTTTATGCTGATAAATGACTTTACCATCGCGTGTCTTAATCGACTCAATCATATAGCTTTCCTGATAGTTTCCTTTGTTCGCGAGTGTTGAGAAACCATCGACATTGTTTTCTAAAGTGATATCTGTCGCACCGAGCGCTAATGATAAGTTTTCCTGTTCATTCTTTGGAATATTAAAATGCATCTTATTCAATAGTTTCCAAGGTTCCTTATCCATAATACTTGAATATAAACGTAGCGTACTTAAATTTAATGAGTTTTCTAATGCGTAACGTGTGGTCACGACATTATATTCTATACGCGCATAGTTTTCTGGTGAATAACCATTATAGTCGAAACGTTTATCAAGTAATGCTGTTTCAGGTGTTGTCATACCATATTCAATCGCTGGCGCATACGTTAATAACGGTTTAATTGTTGAACCAGGGGAACGTTTCGTTTTCGTCGCGTGATTATTTTGTGAATCTTTATGATTTCTACCACCTATAAACGATAGGATTTTGCCTGTTTCATTTTCTTTTAATAATACGCCGACTTCCATGTTCATCGTCTTTTGTTTGCCTTGAACATTTGCGGTACGTGCATATGAATAATAGTTAGGATTGTCTTTAATTCGATCCATCGTGTCGAATATATTTTTATGGATTGTCGTGTCAATAATATATCCATTATTTCGTATTGCACGATTAGCAATACCAATATATTTCTCCTCAAGGACTGGCGTCTCGTCAAGTTCTTGTCGTGAAATATTATCTTTTTCGGCAAAGATGTACTTTAATATATCAATCGCACGTGATTCCACTTCTTGTGTTAAGAATGGGTATTGTTCCTGAGGCGCTTTAAATTCAGTTGTAAATGATTTTTTTAAATCAAAATTTTTCGCTTCATCATATTGTTTTTTATTAATTTTCTTTTCCTGATACATTCGGTTTAATACATATTGTTGTCGTAGTAAACCTGGTTGTAAATCTTTATCGCTTTTAACTTTACCCGTTTGAAGAAATGGGGTATACGTATAAGGATTTTGAGGTAATCCAGCAATGTAAGCAGCCTGAGCAATATTTAATTTGTCGGCATCTACGCCAAATATACCTTGTGCTGCTGCTTGTACCCCGGCAATATTTTGTCCATTCGTATTTCGACCGAAACTGACTACATTTAAATAAGCTTCGACGATTTCATGTTTCGTTAATGCTTTCTCTACATTAAACGACAACATAATTTCTTTCGCTTTACGCTTAAACGATGTTTCATTTGTTAACAACTGATTCTTAATGAGCTGTTGCGTTAATGTACTCCCACCACTCGTTACACCCATGTTTAAGAATTCTTGCGCAGTTGCACGAATAAATGCTTTCGGTACGACACCATTATGTTTATAGAAGTTCTCATCCTCAGTCGCGATTAACGCATCAATCACGTGTGGACTCATTTGATCATATTTAATAACTTCACGCTGGACATCTGCATTTAATGTTCCGAGTGATTCACCCGTTCCGAAATATACCGTTGTACTTTCATTCATTTCATAAAGTGATTTTTTTAAAGCTGTGCTATTTTTAACAGGCTCGTCTTTTACAAGTGCTAAAAAATAACCAGAACCGATGCCTAGTAACAATGCTCCAAATAGTAAACTTGAGAGCAATAAAAAGATAAAGATGCGTGACACCGTTTCATAAATACCGTTAAACCAGACATATGGTGTATAGTCATATGATTTAAATTGTTCAGCGATTTGATCTTTTTTAATTGTTATAGATTTGAAAATTTGGCGCAAGTTTTTCGGCATACAAAATTCCTCCTGAATAATTTTTAGTATATCATATATTTATCACCTTGACGTTATGGAACGAATTGTATAAACTAGTATCATAATTTAAATTGAACTGAATATTGAGGTTGTCAGGACAAGTAATATGGCACATTGAATGAAGAGACTTAGTGGTTGGTGCAAACTAAGCAATGGAAATATGAATACACCTGAGCGAAAAGACCTTAAGGATAATGACCTTTTTCATTAATCAAGTGATGATTTTATCATAAGTATGGTGGTACCGTGCGACAGCACCCTTACATTTTTTTTGTAGGGGTGCTTTTTTTATGATTTGTGTTCATATTTATTTTTTATCTGGCGAATGAATCGGTCTGATGATTGTCCTGAAGCCTAGTTCTATTTAAATCATAAATCATACGAATAGAGGAGGAACAAAGATGGCAAATGCATTATTAGAAGAATTAAAGTGGAGAGGTTTAATTTATCAAGAGACGCACCCGGAAGAAATCGAAGCGTTATTAAACAAAGAAAGTGTCAGTGTATATTGTGGAACTGATCCGACTGCAGACAGCTTGCATATTGGTCACTTGTTACCTTTTATGACATTAAAGCGATTCCAGCAGCATGGACACCGTCCGGTTGTATTAATTGGTGGCGCAACAGGGATGATTGGCGATCCTTCAGGTCGTACTGATGAAAGAACGTTACAAACTTTAGAACAAGTACAGCATAATGTCGATGGTATTCGTGCACAGATGGAACAGTTATTTGATTTTGGTGGTGACACTGGTGCGATGCGTGTCGATAATAAAGACTGGTTAGGTCAGATCGATTTATTAACGTTCTTACGTGATTACGGTAAACACGTTGGTGTGAACTACTTATTAAGTAAAGATAGTATTGCGACACGTTTAGAGACAGGGATTTCATTCACAGAATTTACGTATACGATTTTACAGGCTATTGACTTCGGTCATTTGAATCGTGAGCATAATGTTAAACTTCAAATTGGTGGTAGTGACCAATGGGGGAACATTACGAGTGGTTTAGAATTAATGCGTCGTATGTACGGTGAAGTTGAAGCTTACGGTATGACCGTACCGTTAGTTGTGAAGTCAGATGGTAAGAAGTTCGGTAAATCTGAAGGTGGAGCAGTATGGTTAGACCGCACGAAGACGAGCCCTTACGAGTTCTACCAGTTCTGGATTAACACACCTGACAGTGATGTTATTAAATTCTTAAAATACTTTACGTTCTTAAGCAAAGAAGAAATTGATACATTAGAAAAGTCAGTTGAAACAGAACCACATTTACGTTTAGCACAAAAGAAATTAGCTGAAGAAGTAACGAAATATGTTCACGATGAAGCTGCGTTAGAAGAAGCGAAGAATATTACTGAAGCATTATTCAAAGGTGACTTAAAAGCATTAACAGCAGATCAGTTACGTACAAGCTTTAAAGATGTACCACAAAAGACAGTAACGAATACGAATATCGTAGAAGTATTAATCGAAGCGGGCATTGCACCAAGTAAACGTCAGGCACGTGAAGATGTGACGAACGGGGCTATTTCATTAAACGGTGAGAAAGTAACGGATACGAATCATGAAATAACGTCACAAGATAAGATTGATAATGAATTTACAATCATTCGTCGTGGTAAGAAAAAATACTTTATGGTAAATTACAAGTAATATTATAATGAGGTGAAGGAGAATGAAACTTCACCTCATTTTCAGTAATTACGCGTTTATTCTCGCAATATCAGGGTAAAAATAATTATTACATAAAAGGAGAAATGACATGAAAAAATTATTAATACCAATTATCGGAGTCGTTGTCGTATTGTTGCTTCTTGGTAGTATGCTTATCGGACCATACAATAAATTAGTGGGTCTTGATTCTGATGTTGAAAATGCAAAAGCGAAAATTGATACACAATTACAACGTCGATTAGATTTAATTCCAAACTTAGTAGAAACAGTTAAAGGTTACGCGAAACATGAAGAGAAAGTATTTAAAGATGTTTCTGATGCGCGTGCGAAATTAGCAGGTGCTGCAAAAGGTGATTCAATGGCTGATAAAGCCAATGCCAATGCAGAGTTAAATTCTGCGTTAAGTCGTTTAATTGCAATTCAGGAGAATTATCCTCAGTTAAAAGCAGATACACAGTTTACAGGATTACGTGATGAATTAGCGGGTACTGAAAATCGTATCGCTGTCGCTCGTAATGATTATAATAATGTTGTGACGGATTACAATAAAGCGGTAAGAAGTTTCCCGGCGACTTTATATGCAGGATTATTTGGATTTGAAAAGAAAGAATTCTTTAAAGCGGATGAAGCTGCGAATAAAGCACCAAGTATTGATTTTAATTCTGATAAGGAATCAAAATAATGTTAAACAAAAAGTTCGCGATTGCTATCGCGCTCTTTTTAATCTTCTTTAATACTTTACCGGTGAATGCAGCTGAACCTCTGCCTAAACTTGAGCAACCTATATTTGTTCAGGATCATGTCGGCATCTTTAAGCAAAATGAAAAAGATTTCATCAATCAACGTGGTAAGTCTTTGCAACAAGGGACGACTGCTGAAATCTTAATCATGACGATGCCGTCAATCGGGCAGGAAGTAAAAGGAGATTATGCGCTCCGTGCTGCACGTGAGTACGGTGTCGGCAATAAAGAGAAAAACAACGGGATTGTGATCCTGTTCAATTTAGATAATGGTAATGAATATCGAAATCGTGGCATCAATGTTCAAGTCGGTTATGGCCTGGAAGGTGTGCTGAATGATGCAAAAATTGGTGCATTAATTGATAAGTACGCGATGCCTGATGTGAAGAAAGCTTTAGCACTAGACCCGAAAGCACAGTCCGCTGAAAGTAAAGCGTTGTATGCACAAGGATTAGGTAAGTTATATAATGCAATCTTCGATGAAGTGAGTAAAAGTTATGGATATGATGGTGAGAAATATACACGTGATACACCAATGGCAGATGAAAGTACTGGTGGAATTAGCGTATTTGAAATATTAATTGGTTTATTCTTATTATACCTTGTCATTTCTATCTTCATGGGTGGAGGACGAGGTGGCGGCGGTGGTGGACGTCGTCGTTCAACAGGACCCGTTGTCTTCTTCCCGACAGGTGGCAGCTTTGGCGGAGGGTTCTCATCCGGAGGGTTCTCATCCGGAGGCTTTGATAGCGGCAGTTTTGGTGGTGGAGATTTCGGTGGCGGTGGCGCTGACCGTAGTTTCTAAATAATGCTATGCAGAACTAAATAAGTATTTTCTCAATCAATAATCATATGAAACCAATAAAAAACCGAACAATACAATCTATCACAGTTTTCTTGTGCATAGATGTATGTTCGGTTTTTTTCCTATTTATCTTCAGTACTTCTTAATTTGAGTGAAACTTCTTTTTCATTACCGTTACGCATGATTTTAAATTGAACGGTGTCACCAGCGTTTTTATTTTTATAAATATAGTTTCTGATATCACTATCAGACTGAACGTCTTGTCCGTCGACACGCGTAATAACATCGCCTTCTTTAAACACTTTTCCAGCAACACTATCTGCACTTGCTACGAGGGCTCCGTGATCTATTTGAATCTTCATTTCTTCTAAATATTGTGTCGGTACAGCATTCACACTCACTAATGCAAGCCCCATAAATGGTCGCACGACTTTTCCGTCTTTCACTAACTTTTCAATTAATACTTTCGTATCATTTGAAGGGATAGCAAAGCCTAAACCTTCCACTTTATCAGATGCAATTTTTAACGTATTGATACCGATTAATTGACCTTGATTATTGATTAAAGCACCACCTGAGTTACCAGGGTTAATCGCTGCATCTGTTTGAATCGCTTTTACTGAAGATTCACCGGCTGATGTTTCAACTTTCATCGTACGTTCTTTCGCACTGACAATCCCTTCTGTCACACTGCCAGATAGTTCGATGCCAAGTGGATTACCGATCGCATATACGGTATCTCCGACTCTTATTTTTGAAGAATCTGCAAATGCGATAGGTTTAATATTATATTGTCCTTTAATTTTAAGGACGGCGATGTCAGTTAACGCATCTTTACCAATTAATTGTCCGTCGACCGTCTTACCGTTAGAGAGTCTCACTTTTAAATCTTTCGCACCTTCAACAACATGGTTGTTTGTAACGATAAATGCTTCGTCATTTGTCACTTGATAGATGACACCTGAACCTGTACCAGCAGGTGTTTCTTCAGAACTACTATGGCCTTTTAATATGTCAAAGATATTGCTATTAGCTTGTTGCATATTGATAACACCGACAACAGCAGGCGAGACTTGTTCAATCATATCCGCAAGCTTTACGTTATTGCCACTCGTCTTCTGATCGACCTGGATAGGTGTTGCTAGTTCGGATTGATGATTTGAATTGATTAAATTCGGCAATTGCATCGCACCAACAGTCAACCCTGAACCGAGAAGGGCAGCGAGTAACAATTTACCAAATCCTGCACTACTTTTATGTTGTTTCGTATTGTTACTATATGTATTTGATTGAGGTGGTGTTGTATGCATATTCGCTGATTGAGACGAACTTTGTTCACTTTCTACTTCCTGATGTGGTAAATCCATATTATTGTTATTTTGATTCATATGCTCATTATGCTCCAAAAAAATCCCTCCGTCACTATTCGATAAAAATGATAATATCCGATTCGTATACAATTAAATATTCAGATAATAAAATAAGATACCATTATTGATACAAAAATTCATACAATATCCCTCGTGTTCACGAAATATTCAAATGTTGAAAAATTATTGTGTCCGTACCGCTTTATGATAAAATATAACAAAGTCATCTTTTCAAGGAGTTTAAGCTATGTATAAATTTTTAACAACATTGATATACTTTGTGACCCATATTTGTTTAAGAAAAGTAAAAGTTTTCGATAAGCAAAATGTCCCTAAAAATGAACCCTTTATTGTGACATGTAATCATAGAAGTATGGTTGAAATTATAATATTAGCGATGGCGTTATATCCAAGAGAAATTCACTACATGGCGAAACAAGAATTATTTAAAGGGAAACTATTAGATCGATTATTCAGATCATGTAATGCTTTCCCTGTAAATCGTGAAAATCCAGGCCCATCAACACTTAAGACACCTATAAAACTCATACGGGAAGGACATATTGTAGGCATTTTCCCGAGTGGCAGTCGTGTAGATAATGCCCCGATGAAGAAAGGAGCAGCGACGATTGCTGTTATAAGTAAATCGAAAATTGTACCTGCAGCATACGATGGACCCGTTCGATTCCGCGATGTATTGTTTAAAAGGAATAAATGTTTTATTCAATTTGGCGAACCGATTGATAGTACACTGTATACAGCACAATACAATAAAAATGATGCGATTGACCAAATCACAATCACATTAGAAAGCAAAACGAATTTATTAATACAAACATTAAAAAACGAAGTGTAACAACAGTTACGCTTCGTTTTTTAATGTTTTGTATAAGTACGTTTCTTTATCCTCGGGATAAATAAATTCAAGTTTAATGATTTGAGGTTCATCAGTTTCGTTCGCAATTGCAGCAGTTTTTTCTTTCATATGGTTGATGTAAGTCGTTTTCTCAACTTCATTTTGAATTAATTTATATTCTGTTTGTTCATTTGGTGTGTAAGGATAAGACGTTTTCAGTACGATGATACTCATAAGTCTGCACCCACTTCCGCATTATTATTTATCTTATTATTTTCTTTCCCGAATTTTGTCGAATTAAACGCAAGATTTGAAAGAAAACAGCCGAATCAATATATTAAATATTCTGAATATATAGTATAATTATTTAAAAGTGACTATTGGAGGGCTATCATGAAGACACAACCGATTAACACAGAAGATAATGTCATTCAATTTATAACATCGATTGAAGATGAAAAGCGAAAAAAAGATTGTCTGAAATTATTAGAAATATTCGAAGCCACAACAGGTTACGTCGGGAAAATGTGGGGACCGAATATAATCGGATTTGGCAGTTATCATTATCATTACAATGATCAAATTGAAGGGGATGCACCACTAGTAGCATTTGGTGTTAAAAAAGGGAAAATGAGTTTATACTTTGCGCCGGAAAATAAAAATCGAGAACGCTATTTAAAAGATTTAGGAAAGCATACGTTAGGGAAAACGAGTATATATGTATGTGATATAGATGAACTTAATATACATGTACTCAAAGCATTAATTATTGATTCTATGCACTTCTTGCAGCATAAATATCAACAATCATAAAAAAATAATGAATCAAGTTATGCACTTGTTTCATTATTTTTTAATTCATTTGGAAATAAACTTTGCTCTAGTTTACTTAATTTTGTATACGTTGCCTCATCTAAAGATTCGATTTGCTGTTCATCGTTAAATAGTGATTCAATCATCTCAATATCAATATCTGTTGCTGTAGATATTTGATAAGCAGTTAATCTACCTTTAAATAGAAATGGAAGACTCTTCATTCAATCACCCTTATATTATTTATTGCTTAATTATATCCAATTCTCGATATAAATAAAAGCCTTTTTAGAAGACTACATATCATTATTACATATTCAACAGGAGATGTACATCATTTATATACAACTTACATGTAACTTTATGTTGTTTTCTAATGGTTAGAAGCATAAAATAAGATAAGTGGGAAATTTTATTTCAGAGGAGGACAATCGATGTATTCATTTTTACAAAGATTAGGTCGCAGTTTAATGCTGCCGGTTGCCGTATTACCAGCAGCTGCATTACTATTAGGTATTGGGTATGCCATTGACCCGACAGGATGGGGCGTAAATAATCAGATTGCGGGATTTTTGATTGCATCAGGTAATGCAATCTTTGGAAATCTTGCGTTACTCTTTGCCATTGGTGTTGCATTAGGAATGGCGAAATCTAGAGATGGGGCAGTTGCACTTGCCGCTGTCGTTGGCTTTATGGTTGTTACAACATTATTAAAGCCTGAAAGTGTTTCAAATTTAATGCATATTAAATTGGATAAAGTGGATGCGGGATTTAAAACTTTAGGGAACAATGTACTGATTGGCATTATTATCGGTTTAGTTGCTGCCTGGGCATTTAATAAGTTTCATCAAACTGAATTACCAGCTGTATTATCATTTTTCAGTGGTAGAAGGTTAGTGCCGATTGTCGTATCAGGTATTTCATTATTTATCGCCTTAATCTTCTTATTTATCTGGCCGACATTGAATGGCGCATTAGTTGCCTTCGGTAAATGGATGATTGGTTTAGGTGCAGTAGGTGCAGGTTTATTTGGATTTTTTAATCGTTTATTAATACCGACTGGTCTACACCATGCATTAAATACTGTTTTCTGGTTTGATGTTGCAGGTATTAATGATATTCCGAAATTTAATACGAAAGATGCTGTTAAAGGTGTTACTGGGATGTATCAGGCAGGTTTTTTCCCGGTTATGATGTTTGGGATTCCTGGTGCTGCTCTTGCGATGTATCATTCAGCAAAGACGAAGCGTAAGAAGGCAGTGGCTGGTATATTTTTAGCAGGTGCTTTTACTGCAATCTTAACGGGTGTAACAGAACCAGTTGAATTTCTATTTATGTTTACAGCACCATTATTATATTTGGTTCATGCCGTTCTAACAGGTATATCAATGTTTATTGCAGCAAATTTCCACTGGACAGCAGGGTTTGGATTTAGTGCAGGATTAATTGACTTCGTGCTATCATTTAGAAATCCAAATGCAAATCAACCATATATGTTACTTGTATTAGGTCTTGTTTACTTCATTCTGTATTATATTATTTTTAGATTTGTCATCAAGTGGTTAGACATCAAGACACCGGGTCGAGAATCCGATGCAGAAATTGATAAGATGCAGGTGAGTCAACACGTTAATACACAACAGACAGAAACTGAAGGTAAATATGATCAATTAGCGCAACTTGTTATTGCTGGCGTAGGTGGTAAAGATAATATTGAAACGGTGACGCATTGTGCGACGCGTTTACGATTTGAATTGAAAGATAACCAACGTGTAGATGAAGCACAGATTAAGCAAGCGGGTGCAGCCGGTGTAATGAAAGTTGGCCGTAAAAATGCACAAGTCATTATTGGTACACATGTGCAACAAGTAGCAGATGCCGTTGATCGTTATTTAAAATAATAATAAATCAATCATTAAAAACAATATCAATAGACAAAAAAATGATCCCCTTCACAATGAAGTGTAGGGGATCATTTTTTTATTTCTTCGCGTATGTTTCGTAGTACTTGCGGCCTTTTTCATAATCAAGTCGCCCTTCCCATTTCGCAATGACAAGTGTTGATAATGAGTTACCAACAACGTTTACGACTGTACGCATCATATCTAAAATACGGTCAATACCGATAATTAATGCTAAACCTTCAGGGTGGATATTCATTGCTGTAAGTGTTGTGATTAATACAACAATAGATGTTCCTGGTACGGCTGCCATCCCTTTAGACGTTAACATTAACGTTACAAGTAATACTAATTGCTCCATTACAGATAAGTGAACACCATACATTTGCGCAATTGTTAATGCTGCAATCGATTGGTATAAAGCAGATCCATCTAAGTTAAATGTATATCCTGTTGGTACAACAAACGATACGATTTCTTTCGGTGCGCCGAATTTCTCCATCTTCTCCATGATTTTAGGTAATACTGTTTCAGAACTTGAAGTAGAGAAGGCTAAGATTAACTCTTCTTTTAAAATAACAAGTAAGTGGAATATATTAATTTTACAAATTGCTGCAACGCCACCGAGTACAACGATAATAAAGAAAATCATAGATCCAGCAACGACTAATGCTAATTTACCTAATGGAATTAAAGCACCTAAACCTAAGTTAATAATCGTAACGGCCATAAATGCAAATACACCAATAGGCGCGTATTTCATAATTTGATTTGTCATCCAGAAGATAACATCTAAAAATCCGTCAAAGAACGCTTTAACAGGTTCTCCTTTTTTACCGATCGCTGCTAACCCTAGTCCGAAGAAGACTGAAAAGAAGATGACGGGTAATAATTGACCTTTAGCCATTGAATCGATAATGTTTGTTGGAATAATATTAACGATTGTATCAATCATATGATTCCCATATGTTGAATGCGCAGCTGCCTCTGCATTTGTCGTATATTTCGTAACATCACCTTTAGGAAGTAAATCTTTATTGATACCTGAACCGGGTTTAAAGATGTTTGCGAAAATAATCCCTAAACCAATTGCAAATGTAGTGATAACTTCAAAGTAAAGCAATGTTTTCCATCCGTAACGTCCAACTGTTTTCATATCACCAGTACCGGCGATAGAAATAACAAGTGAACAGAATACAATTGGTACAACGATCATTTTAATTAAATGTAGAAAAATATCGCCAAGTGGCTGTAAGTAATTAACATACTCTGTTTTACCATTTAATAATGCACCTACAACAATCCCTAGCACTAATGCGAGCAGGATTTGCATGGGTAGGCTGATAAATGGTTTTTTTGTTTTTTTAATTTCTGTAACTGAACTCATTTTATTCATCCCTCTTTTCTTCCGTACTTGATTATTTTATTGCTAAAACAAACGAATGTCAATGGAATTTTCGTTAGAAGTCTGAAAATTCTGTAGTTATTATGTTATAATAATATCATATTTTAATCTGCAATATAAGTAGATAGGTAGAAAAATAAAGATAGAAGTATAGTATTACACATTGTATAATTATTGCTTTTGTAACCGTTATCAAAGTTTTTGATAGGCAATTTTTCAGTGTTTTGTTATATAAAAATATAGAAATGCACCACAAAAACTGAATCAAAATGTAGTGAAAATGCATACGATACAATATTATATAAAAATAATTTGTGATGTAAAAAAATAACTTCTTAATGCGTGTAGGATGGGTTTCGTGATTAATTATTTCTACTTATTTAAATTGTATCCTCATGAAAAATGTATTGTTCATCTAAATAAATACTTTCAATGCTCACTTCAACATTCCCTTTTAATGCTTTCGTAATCATACAATTGTTTTCTGCTTTGTCAATAATGCGTTTTAATATTTTCATATCTATTGATTCGTTATCAGCAGTTCTTTCCAGATAAACAACATATGTTATACTTTCGTAAATTTGTATCCCTTTATTAACGCTTATAGTCGCTGTTGCATCAACATGATTTACTTCTACTGGTAAATTATTTTTTTCAAAATAAGAACTTAATGTAATAGTGAAACACGTCACAGCAGCAGACATTAACATTTCATCTGGATTCGTACCGATATCCGGACCATTCATTTCTGCAGGAATCGAAATTTTGTATTTTAAATGTTTATTTTCAATCGTTCCTTCGCCGTTATACCCGCCCTTAAATCTTGCTGTACTTTTAAATATGTGGTTGACCATATGTATACTCCTTTGCAATATGATATAAATTCATCTTATCAAAACGTGAGTAAAAACGCGTGGAATATACTTATCTTCACAATCAATGATTATCTTAATAATTGATGCATAAAATTTGAAACTCTAAAAGAGTATTTTACATTTTTAACGAAATCTAAACGAAAATTAAAAGTGATTTAATAACGACTTGATATGATAAATATATCCCAATAAAGGAGCGTGACAATGAAAAAGACCTTAAGTTTTGTATTAACAGTATTACTATTTATGCTATTAGTACCACATGAGGTTCATTCTGTTACACAAATCAATCGAGACGTCTTAACTGTTGCACATCGTGGGGCGAGTGGTTATGCACCTGAAAATACAATGGCAGCATTTGAACTTGCACTTGCTATGCATGCTGATTGCATTGAGCTTGATTTGCAACTTACGCGTGATGGACAGCTCGTTGTGATTCATGATAATACTTTAGAGAGGACAACGACAGGCACAGGAAACATATGGGATAGAACATTATCCGAGATTAAGCAGTATGACGCAGGTATAAAGTTTGATCAAAAGTATCAAGGTGAGCGCGTACCAACTTTTGATGAAGTACTCAAGCGATTTAAAAATGAATCAATCGGGATATTAATTGAAATTAAAACGCCGGAGTATTATCCAGGTATTGAGGAAAAGATTAAACAATCGCTGAAGCATTACGGGTTGGATCAAGCAACGGATCGTATTGCCATTCAGTCATTTAACCATCATGCAGTTAAAGTTTCAAAATCACTGTTACCGAAACTGAAACATGGTGTGTTGATTAGTCCGAATAATCCACGTGTTCAAGATCGTGATTTACAATGGTTCAAGTCTTTTGCTGATTTTTATAATCCTTCTGTTAAAATAGTTTCTCACGATTTAGTTGAACGTGCACATCGTTACGGTTTTCAAGTGAAGCCATATACAGTGAGGGATCAAGCTTTAGTCGCGCCGTTAATCCATCAAGGAGTAGATGCGATTATTACAGATTATCCCGATTTCATGAATCCGTATGATCACAATAAACAACAACCTGTACGCAATATGAAAGAAATTGAACGTAATAATAATGTAGGTATATATTAAAAAAACACAAATCGTTTGATTGGTG
>NZ_JAOTIS010000015.1 GCF_025628935.1 Macrococcus capreoli | reverse complement strand
CCAATGAGTACTAAAGTTAAAATCCATGAAATAATGATATAACTTGTATAACAAATCGCAAAGTTTAAATAGTTCTTACCCTGTTGATTAATATATGCTGATTCATCTTTTTTCATTATCCATATGATTAGGGGCCCAATGAAACCTGTTAATAAGTTTAAGATCCAAATTAGCATAGCCATATTTTTTTCTTCACTTGTTACGTTTGGAAAAGCATTAGGATTGTTTGAGTTGTTTAGGAAATTCATAATTTACCACCTTAATATAATTTTATTTTTTCTTACCATTTTCCTTGTTCTTTTAAAATACGTTCGCAAACTTCGAAGCATTCATCAACATGACTTTTACCTAGTTGATACATTGCACCATAACTAATAGATCCGGCGATAATTGCTCCGGCGAATGGGATATATTTCGCTACCTGTTTTGTAGTGACCTTAACACCCATCTTTTTCAAAACTTGTACCACTAACTCTTTTGTTAAGACTTTACCGATAAAGTTACTACCAATTGATGTAACAATAATGACGATTTTTTGTTTCTCATCTGCATCCAAATCCTCAATTTCTTCTGGTGTAAGTCCGAAACGACGATTAATTTTAGCTACTAGTTCCATAATTAACCCAATATCAGTTGCTACATCTACACCTGGAATAGGAACAGCCGCAACTGCACCACTAGTAGCTGAGCGTTGTTGAACAACTTTCATCGCTGCTTTTTTAGCTCTTAACAGTTCTTCTTTACTTTGAATTTTCATTTATATTCTCCTTTTTACTTTGAATGATAGATTGCGTGAAGTAGGTTTGATTAAGACGAAGTAGATGATTGAAAAAATCACTGGAAAATGGACTATGGATTAAACGAATATATGGACTAAATCGATAGAGTGCGTCAATCATTTCACCTTTTGTCACGTTAAATGTAGCCACCATTCTTTCATCAGTAGAGGACTCAATTATTGTCACATCAAACACATCTTTTAATTTATGCCAAACATCTTTTGTCATTTCGAATGTCGAAGTCATATCACGTTTTGAATTGGAAATATGAACTTCCTGAATTGAAGTGATGTGTGATACTGGCATCGATTTTTCTTCATCTTGATGCATGAATATCAAATGAAACTCTCTAAATCTATAAATTATCTTTAGAGGTATCACATTATTGATTAAACGATTATTTAAAATGATGTTAATGTCTTTGTTCTCCCTTATTGCGTCTAGTAACTGAATGACTAGATGGTATTCAGTTTTACTCTCAACAATATTAAAATCATTTAATAAGGTAGAAAGATAGGTAATATCATGACTATAGTTCTCACTGATGATAGATTTAAGAGTGTCGTATAATCTCTTATGCATAATAGGTGATAGTGAGTGCAATTGTAATAAAAGCATTCTTAAAGGTAAACTGTCTTTCAATTCATTATGTTTTGAGATAGTATAAGCATTTTTTGAATGATCATATATAATCTCCTGACGATAAAAATGTTCATTTGAATCACTTAAATATTCTCTTATATCTTCTATATCCCGCTGAATCGTTCGTGGATGTACATTAAATTCATGAGCGATTTGTTCTTTATTCACATACTGATTCTTTGTTAACCTACTAAATAGGATAAGTAGACGCTGAGCGCGGTTCATCTATCTTAATCTCACCACCTTTCATCCAATAAGTTCATTATAGAAAATAGCATGGACAAAATATGTCATATCATCAGAAAAATTTTCATTTATTTACATTTAATAATTGTTGTTTTTAGCGGCAATTTATTGTTTGAAACAATAAAAAATAATGGCATAGACAATATATGTCTACACCATTATTTTTCGTGATATTAAGTTGTATCGATTTAATAGAAAATATCTTTTCTATGGCCTACATGGAGATGAGTGATTACAAATATATGATCATCGAGTCTTAATGAAATAGGTGATGACATTTTGATGTCTCCTGTGTAGTTATTATTAACTACAACTTATCATTTACATTCTTTATATGCAATAATATAGATAACAGTAATAAAATATTAAACAAAAGAGGTTCTATAATGTATAAATATATATTGATGGATTTGGATAATACACTCCTTGACTTTAATGCGGGTGAGCGAGATGCTTTTAATAAAGTGCTTGAGAGTGAGCGTATGCACTATAGTGATGAATTAATACAGCGCTATCAACAGATTAATGGTAAGTTATGGCAGGATTTAGAAGCGGGCAACATAACGAGACAGCAATTGTTGGATACGCGATTCCAAAAATTCTTTGGTAGTATAGGACGAACGGTAGATGGTGTTGAGAAAGAGCGCATATTCAGAGCAACATTAAATGATAGTCACGTATTGATTGAAGGTGCTCTGGCATTGTTGCAGTATTTAAAATCAAAAGATATGATCATATGCTCAGCAACGAATGGTGTGTATCATACTCAAATACAACGTATGCAAGCATCTGGTATTTATGAATATTTTAATCATCATTTTATCTCTGAAGAGATTGGTTATGAAAAACCGGATATCAGATTTTTTGAGCATTGCTTTAATACGTTACAACTGGATAATCAACAAGAAGTATTAATGATTGGTGATACACTGACGTCAGATATTTTAGGCGCCAAAAATGCTGGCATCGATAGTTGTTATTTTGGATTTAAAGCATCTGATGCGACGTACACAGTTCGTACATTAAAAGAAATAGAGGATATTATTTGATTTAAGTAAGATATAATAAAAAACGAAATTCGATTAGGAATTTCGTTTTTTATTATGGTGAATATGACTATGATCGAAGTGTAATCGTTTCAAAATATTTAACGTCGTAAACGACGTTACTGGAATCGCGAGTGTTACAGCAATACCTGCGCATAGTAATGTCATTAATTCACTGGACAGCACTTTAGAGTTGATAATATCGCCAAAAGAATAATTTAATTTACTAAACCAGATTAATAACGTTAAATAACTTCCTAAATACGCGAAGAATAGTGTGTTGATTGTTGTACCTAATATATCTCGCGCAACATTCATACCCGACTTAAATAGTTGTTTATTCGATATTGTCGGCTGATTAATATATATTTCTTCCATTGAGGAACTCACAGAGATTGTTAAATCAATGATTGCACCTAATGTACTGACAAGAATAATGAATAAAGACAGATGCACAAAGTTAATACCGATATTCAAGTGATACGTTGCGATTTCATCGCCTTCTTCCATCGCAAATCCTTGTATACCGCTAAATATGACTGCACCATATACAATAATAAGTGACAGAATAAAAGTTATAGATGTAGCGATAATTGTTATGATACTCACACGTGTATATCCATTCATCACAAATATATTAAAGAGCGCCATAATAATACAGAATAATATAGCGAGCAATATAATATTGATTTTTAAGATGATTAGAATTACAAAGAGCCCTAGCAATAATATATTAACGAATAATCCAGAGAAAGCTTTAATGCCTTGTTTGCGTCCAACATATACCATCAAAAAGCATAAAATAATGGCGAGTAATGCTAATGTACTCATGACAACTTCTCCTTTGATAGCATGTAAGAGGCTATAAATATAGTGATTGGGATTGTCAGAATAATACCAATACCACTTGCTAAAAATCTTGTGATTTCAATTGACCAGTGTAACTGGAAAGATTGAACGATAGGCGAGTAATTGCGTAAATAAAGTACAATCATCGGAATAGCACCTGTTAAATAAGCAAATAATAATATATTACTCATCGGTGCTAAAATGTCATCGCTAATATTTCGACCGGCTTTTAGAAATGCACTAAATGAAGTTTGTGGATTGTTTTGTTTAATTTCATATAGCGCAGATGTTAGCGTAATTGTAATATCCATAATGGCACCTAATGTTCCGATGATAATAGACGCCATAAATATACTTTTTGGTGAAACCGTTAAAAATGTAATCGTTTCATAACGAATCCCATTTCCGTTCGTAATTGTAATAGCCATTTTAATTAGTAATGCTGTTGCTAATAAAGAAATAATCGTACTTATCGTCGCGATGAACGTCTTTTGGTTAATGCCACTAACGAGTAAAAGTGTCACGATAGATGAAATTATCACCATCATAAATGCTAATAAGAATAGGGGGATAGTAGGATAGTGTTGTTTTATCAGTAACATTCCAAGTGATATCAATAAGTTAATAATGAGACTGATGATGGAAGTAGCACCCTGCATACCACCGATTAGCGTTATGAGCGTAATAAAGATTAAGCCATATACTGCAATGATAGTATCCCTTTTCATACCGTCAATGGATTTTAAATCTTGAGATAAGAATACTTTGTCACCTTTATGATATTTTTCAGAATAGGCTTGGCTTTTGAAATACGGATGGTTGATTGTGATTATTTTATCTTTATTGTGATTATTTGTTATTTTCAAAGTTAGCTGTTGATTTAATTGTTTGTCATCCTTTGATGGTTGCACTTCTTCTTTGACTGAGGTTATTTTAGCAATCGTGTTGTGATAATAAGCGTCGTTCATTAATGTAAAAATGACAACACATAGCATCAATAATGGTAATATACTAAGGAGTATATATTTAATATTACGGCTCAATTTTATCCCTCTTTTTATCAGTATAATGCTCATCATACAATATGACGAATTGTGTTTACAAGTCATATTAATCATTATGAAATAAGGGGGTAAAATATATAAAAAGAATATAAAAAAATACAAAAAAAAACATAACAATTATGGAGGCATTTAATATGGAAAATAGAGTTCATCCTTCTTTACTCAATACATTTAAGAAGTTATCACCAATGACGTTAACAGAAGACAAGTTACCAATGATTAGAGCAGCGAGTAAGATGTTAATGAAACCTTATGTTGATGATATGATTACGCAGCAAGAATATTATGCGATGCATGACGACGGGACGCAAATTCGACTTAAAGTATATGCACCGGTAACACAACAAGAAACATTACCTGCTATATTATTCATTCACGGAGGTGGGTATGTATTTGGCTCAATAGAAGGTAATGATGCGAAATGCGCAGATTATGTGAAAGGTGTAAATAGTGTTGTCGTTTCTGTTGAGTATCGTCTTGCGCCTGAATATCCATATCCAGCAGCGATTGAAGATTGTTATTTAGCACTTAATTGGATTGTTGAGAATAAAGCGATGCTTAACATCGATGAAACGAGAATTGCTGTAACTGGCGGTAGTACGGGTGGAGGGCTTGCTGCAGCATTAACTTTATTAACGAGAGACCGACAAGGTCCGAAGATTAAATTTCAAATGCCATTATTTCCAATGTTGGATGATACATGCAGTTCGTATTCAAGCAATGCATTTACAGAAAAGCGTGTCTGGAGTAAAGAACATAATGCATTTGCATGGCAAATGTATTTGAAAGGTGTAGAAGGAGAACCATCTAAATATGCAGCGCCTATGCGTGAAACAGACTTTACGAACTTACCGCCGATGTATACGATGGTAGGCGCATTAGATCCGTTTAGAGATGAGACGATGGACTATGTCAAAGCATTAACAGAAGCGGATATTCCTGTTGAATTTCATTTATATCCAAGAGGGTTTCACGAGTTTGAATCACTTGTTCCAGATGCTGAGATGAGTCAACGTGCTGTCGCAGAGACGATAAGCGCATTACGTGAAGGATTAGATGTAGAATAAGGATGATATAGAAATATGTCCTGGGTAATAGAAAAACTCAACCTAAATCAAATCATGATTTATGGTTGAGTTTTTTGTTGTTCATAATCGCATTTCAGACTGCCTCTACTCAAACGGCGTCTTCAATGCAGAACCTCGTCAAACTTCACCCATTCCATCGAAATCAAAAAGCGATTTCTTGGAATGGGTTCCAGTTTGTTCGGTTCTAACCGCATTTCAGACTGCCTCTACTCAAACGGCGTCTTCAATGCAGAACCTCGTCAAACTTCACCCATTCCATCGAAATCAAAGAGCGATTTCTTGGAACGGGTTCCAGTTTGTTCGGTTCTAACCGCATTTCAGACTGCCTCTTTCTACGTCCCGCAATACGTTTGATATATTCTTTCACTTGGTGGAGCAGGGTTTAAGTATGGTGTATCGTGGTTATCTGAGAATGGATTATGAATTGCATCAATTAATTGATGGAGTTTAGTATAATCATTTGCCATTGATGCATCACTCAATGCTTCTTCCACGAGATGATTTCTTGGAATCACGGCTGGATTAACAGATTGCATTAAAGTATAAGCATCATGTTCGTTTGATGTTGATTGTATGAATGCAAGCCAGCGTTGATACCACTCCTGCACATCTTCATTATTGTATATACCTAATTGTGTGAATTGTTGTGTCGCAAGCTTTCGGAATGAGCTAGTAAAGTCAGTTTCATATTTCTCAAGTAAAGCAAGGAAATCAATAACAATTTGGAAGTCGTCCTGCGTAATCTGGTCAATACCAATCTTTTGTCCGAAAATATGCATATAATGTTGAATGTATTGATCCCTGTAAGTGTTAAGCGCTGTTTCTGCATATTGTATCGCAGTACTTTCATCATCATCAATTAATGGAATAAGCGTTTCTGCAAAGCGTGTTAAGTTCCATAAAGCAATAGAGGGTTGATTGTGATAAGCATATCTTCCGTATTGATCAATAGAACTAAATACTGTCGATGGGTTGTACGTATCCATAAACGCGCATGGTCCATAATCAATCGTTTCTCCACTGATGGTCATATTATCAGTATTCATGACACCGTGAATGAAGCCGACAGATTGCCACTGTGCGATAAGTTTAGCTTGTTTCTCTATAACTTTATTGAGTAAAGATAAGTATCGATTTTGGTCATCCTGGATTTCTGGATAGTGACGTTCAATTGCATAATCTGCTAATTGTTTAATATTATCTTTATCCTCTGTGCGTACTGCATACTCAAATGTGCCCACACGTAAGTTACTTTGTGCAATACGAACGAGCATTGCACCTGGTAAAGATGTTTCACGGTAAACATTATCACCTGTAAGAGATACTGCAAGACTTCTAGTTGTAGGGATACCTAGATGGTACATTGCTTCGCTGATAATGTATTCTCGTAACATGGGCCCAATTGCTGCACGACCATCTCCAGAACGCGAGAATATTGTTCTGCCTGAGCCTTTTAGCTGAATATCATATCGTTCATTGTGCTCTGTTACATGTTCACCAAGCACATGAGCGCGACCATCACCCAGCATTGTGAAATGACCGAATTGATGTCCAGCATACGCATGGGCTGACGGTTTGCTGCCGGGTAAGATTGCATTCCCTGTTAAGTATTCAGGATTATATTGAAGCGCTGTATCTATATTAAGTTCGTTAGCTAAATCTGAATTGAATATGGCAAGTTTAGGATCTATTGATTTTTCAGGATTACATAACTCATAAAAATCATCGGATAAATTATGGAATGAATTATTGAAATTAAAGTTAAACATGATTACCTCCTGTATATAGGTTAGTTTCATCATAACATTAGAGTAGGATGAAATAATCTTACTTTGCTTATCATCAAATGTTTAGTGTGTTGTTCAATAGGAGTTTCGATTTTACTACTGAGACAGCAATGAATTATAAACCAGTTTATTTTATTAATTTAATAAAATGTTGGAGTGAGTATAAATAACACTTCTACGATGCTGTTTGAAGTATTAATAAAGCGATGGCGTGTGTTTTTAGGTATTCTAACGACATCACCTGTATTCAAAGGATATACTTCGTCAGATAGTTGTACGTTAATTTCCCCACGCATTACGATGGCAAGTTCTTCTTTATCGTCATGTTCATAATATGATTCGGTTGTTTTAGAATGTGGTTTAATTTCCATCAATAGTACACGTATATTTGTTTTCATAAAGTCAGGGGTTAAAAGATCATAAACGATATGAACATTATCTTCGCGATAAATCTTTTGACGCTCATCTTTTCTTGAAATAAGTGAATTCGTATCAATATCGTTAATGAATAGTGTAAATAAAGGAACACCTAAAGCTTGTGCTAACAACTCGAGTACATTTAATGATGGATTACCCAATCCTCTTTCAATTTGACTAATAAGAGAGGTACTAACGCCTGAGTGATTTGCAAAATCACGGATTGTCATATTGTTTTGTTTGCGATATGCCATTATTGTTTTACCTAATTGTTTCATCGAAGCTCCTTTTATTATGTTTATTATATTGTGTTTTTTTATCACTGTGTATTAACATACTGAATTTTCCATTTGTAAATGTTCAATACGTTTTGTTTATTATAAAATAAAATCGTTATATATAGTAAACAAAAGAGGGGTGCTCATGAAATTTATTCATATCTTATTATTGATAGTTGGTGTATTGGCTCTATCTTCATCTGCAATATTTGTTAAAGTGGTAGATGCACCAGTTGAAGTAACAGCTTTCTATCGTATGTTTATCGCATTTATCATTATGTTGGTAATGATGATAAGGCGAGACTATCGTTCTGAATTGCGAAGTTTATCCAATAAAGCAAAAATAATTATGAGTGTAAGTGGTATTGTGTTAGCCGTACATTATTTATTGTGGTTTGAGTCGCTACAATATACTTCAGTAGCAAGTTCAACAGTTATTGTAACATTACAACCAATTTTTGCAGTCATAGGGGGATATTATATCTTTAGGGAGAGATACAGTATTCGGGCCTTGAGTGGTGTATTATTAGCAGTGATTGGATGTATCGTCATAGGTTACAACGATTTGAAACTTAGTGGTATCGCACTTTATGGTGATTTACTTGCATTCATAGCTGCGTTAGTTATCACAGTATATTTCTATGTGGGACAATACGTAAGAGTCAGTACGAGTTTAGTGGTATATTCTATATTAAGTTATGGAAGTAGTGCCCTTACTTTGTTGTTAATTAATATATTGCGTGGCAACAATATGCTATCATTTTCAGCAACGACTTGGATGGCGTTTATCGGACTCGCTGTATTTGCAACAATTATGGGTCAAAGTTTATTTAACTATTTAATTAAGTGGTTAAGTACTACAGTAATATCGATGAGTATATTAGGTGAAGTTGTAGGAACAGTTATTTTGAGTTATTTATTTCTCGGGGAATTTATTAGGTTGAGCCAGCTCATTGGTATTGGGATTATATTATTGGGCCAAGTTTTGTTTATTATCGCAACAAATCGAGATAATGAATCTAAATCCTAACATAATGATTATGATTTAGTAGACATAGGGACATAAATTTTTTTAACATCTTTGGTTTCATCTATTTTTATATTATTAATATGTCTTGGTAATTGAGAAATCACCCATTCACATTAAGCAGTGAATAGGTGATTATATTTTTATAATTATTTAATGGACTATATTCATTTAACAATTATTGTTGTACTTTTCTTGGATCATCATTTGGCACTGCATATAATATTGCGATTAATGCGATAACACCCATTGCTACGTTAACCCATAAAGCAATCATTGCACCAGTATAGACGCCCAAAGAAGCAACTGCAGCACCGTAAACTGCACCGCTAATAGCTACGCCAAATGCGCCTCCAAGTGAAGATGCCATTTTGTAAATTCCTGATGCAACACCAACTTTATCTTCAGGTGCGTTTGAGATGGCAGTATCAGTTGATGGTGTAGCGTATAACCCTAACCCAAGACCGAAACATAAGTAACCGATAACACAACTAATGATATAAATTGTTTCTGGTAAGAAGGTTAATGAAATCAACGCAACACCAATTATTACGATAAGTGTACCGAGTAACATCGGTTTTTTCGCACCCATTTTTTGAAGGATTTTCTCACCAACACGAATCATAAGTAATACCATAACTAAATATGTGATGGATAAGTAACCAGCTTGTAATGAAGTATAACCTAATCCTTGTTGTACAAATGTATTCGCTACGATTAATGTCCCAGCCACTCCGTTGAGTAAGAAGTTAGAGATGGTAGCACCGGTATATGGTTTGTTGCTAAATAAGTTAAAGTCAATTAATGGATTATTAACAACACGTTCTACTTTTAAGAATAAGACGAATGCGACTAATACGAGTGCAACTAATCCGAAGAATAATGGTGAAGTATAACCAATTGCTGCTCCTTTAGTAATCACTACATTTAAGCTCAGTAACATCACTACTAAAATGATTAATCCTTTCACATCAAATTTAGATGTATTTGTTACTTCTGATTTTGATTCTGGCGTTCCTTTAATTAATATCATTGCAAGAATCGCTACGATAATTGAGATGATAAAGATCCATCTCCAACCGAATGCTGTTGCCACTGCGCCACCAAATAATGAACAAACACCGCTTCCGCCCCAAGAACCGATTGACCAGTAACTTAACGCACGTTGTCGTTCTGCACCTTCATAGTATGCTTTCATAATTGCAAGTGTAGACGGCATAATACATGCAGCTGAGAATCCTTGAATGACACGTCCTAAAATTAATAACACTGGAAAGTTTGTTGCGATAATTAAAGCAGATCCTACAATACTTAATATAAGACCGATATTCGTCATTTTTACGCGTCCAATTTTGTCAGCTAATCCACCAGCACCAACTACGAACATACCAGAGAATAGTGCAGTAATTGATACAGCGATACTAATAGTACCCATATCTGCGTTAAAGCTTTTTTGTAATGGGGGTACAACGTTAACAAGTGATTGTGCAAACAACCAGAATGTAATAACACCAAGCACAATGCCGAGTATTAATTTATTGCCACCTTTATAGTTTTGAGTAGTTTCCATCTTATTGTTCTCCTTTCAAATAATCTAATACGACTGTTCCAACTGCTTTTGCCGAGATTAATAATGATTTTTCACTAATATTGAATTTTGGATGATGGTGTGGGTAAACTTCGCCATCTTCAGGCATTGCGCCTGTATAAATAAATGCGCTTGGTCTTTCTTTGGCATAATAAGCAAAGTCTTCTGATGGTGGTTGTGCTTCACACATTTCGACACCGAAACCTAAGTCTGCTTTCGTTAAAGTTTCTGCTACGTAATTTGTAAATTCAGGATCATTGTATAACGCTGGGTAATCATCGTTGTATTCTAACTCACAAGTGACACCGAACATTGTTTCTAATCCTGCAGTAATACGTTTAATTTCTTTCTCGATTGTTTGCTTTGTTGCGTCTGTTAGACCACGAACATCACCTTCGATGACAACACTATCTTTAATAACATTGAATTGTCCTTTGCCATCAAAAGATCCGATTGTCACAACCCCCGTTTCAAATGGGTTTAATCGTCTTGATACAACTGTTTGTACAGCAGTTACAAAAGTGCTTCCTGCAACAATTGCATCGTTGGCCATATGTGGTGAAGAACCATGGCCACCTTTACCGTGCACTGTTAATTTGAAGAATGCACGTCCTGTTTGAACAAATCCAGGTCTGTAATAAACTTTGCCAGTTTCCATCGTACTCATCACATGTACACCTAACACATTATCAACGCCTTCAAGTACGCCAGCCTCGATCATACCTTTAGCACCACCTGGAGGTACTTCTTCGGCAGGTTGATGAATGACGATAACTTTACCTGTAAAGCTATCTTTCATTTCTGCTAAAGTTTCAGCGAGGGCTAACATATAAGCTGTATGTGCATCATGTCCACAAGCATGCATCACACCTTTATTTTGGGAAGCGAAGGGTAATCCTGTTGCTTCTTCGATAGGTAACGCATCAAAGTCAGCACGAATGGCTAAAGTTTTACCTGGTTTTTGTGAATCGATAGTTACTTTTATACCGCGTTCACCGATGTTTGTTTCTACCTGTACGTCTTTGTCTTTGTAGAAATCTGCAATGTACTGTGCTGTTTTCTCTTCCTGGAATGATAATTCTGGATGTTGATGTAAGTAACGTCTGATCTCAATCATTTTCTCTTCTTTGTTTGTTAAAGCTTCGATTAATTGTTTATTCATGTTCTTCATCTACTTGTCTTTATTGTAGGTGATATGAATGAATATATATTTTCTATTTATGCTATTTTTGTTGTCAATTCAAGTTTTTTTTATTATAAAATAAGAATAGGACAAAAATAGATAAACTATTTTTGTCCTATTCGATATAGCGTTTCACATCAATTAAGTGTATCGCATTCGTTAACAGTTTAAGATTATATTCAAAATCTTTTTGGACTGTTTGATCACTGACACGTAATTCCGGATACGAAACGCGATTGATATATTCAATTGATTCTGCATCAATACCACTTTGTGTGTTGTATGACTGCCATACTTGATAAAGTGCCCCGTGTTCTTTATCAAGAGTGTAATGTTTAATACGATATGTCCCTGATAATAAGTCATTCACTTTAAGTGTGACTTCCTTATTATCAAGGAAAGGGAGTACTGTATTTAATGTAAGATACGGATTGAAATGTTCTACATCATATACAATGATCTGGAAGTGATGCGGTGCACCCACAACAATACAATTTTCGAAATGGTATAAAATATTGGGTAGTAATTTTTTAAAGAGATGACTCGTAAAGAATGCTGGACGTTTGCCGTTATATTGATGGAACAACTCGATGCTATTCATATATTCTTTCTCATTGATCGCATGATGCGTGTGTAAATCATAATTGAGCCAATAACCGATTGTACCAATCATTTTGTTTAGTTGAAGAAACTGTTCAAATATTATGCCACCTCTGAAGTATTCTCCATTTGTTAAATGTGTATCTCCGGTTAATGTATTCCAGTTCAAGAGTACTAAAGACTTCTGGATGCGATGGTGCGCTAAAAATGCTTGGACTTTCTTCGTCTTGTCTACAATATGATGTTTTGCATGCTCGAATACAGCATCATCTGTAGCTTCGTAATTGATAATATCATTTTGATTGGCATCAAATACTACTTGTTCAATATGTTCATCGTACTGAATCATGTCCATCGTATCTCCAGGCGCATCGACATTTAAATGGATCAATACTTTTATGTTGGGTATAAATATAGAAACACGTTGAATAATTTGCTTGTAGCGTTTCATATTTAAATATTTGACATATAGCTTAATGTTAATATCTTCATGCGCATCCATACGCATTGTGACATGCTTTAAGAAATCTGAAAGATGTTTAATATATGTTTCATCATCTTGAATAGGATTTATCGTAAGTATCAATCCTATATTGTGACGTGTTAAGAAATCAAGACAGGCATCGACTTTATTATATCGCTGTAAATTTGAGATACGTTCATCTGTAGAAACTTCTTCTGAAATTAAATTCGGACTTTCAATCACATCTTTGACCAGCACATGTGTTATTCCGATTTCTTTCTGACACGTTATTAATTGTTGCTGTACTTGTTCGGAGAGAAGGGCATCCATATCTCCAATTTGAATAATATGATTGAATTGATGAATCATATCATGATTATTGGAGAATGTAATATCGATATTTCTTCCGATTTCAGGTGTTTCAATGAATTGTCGCTCATCATTGATGACAAATGGAGATAAGCGAATGATTAATTCACGCTTAGAAATGTTATGAGTTGTTATACGTGTTACTGGCTGTTGATGTTGCTTTCGATATTCACTTGGAGAAATGCCTGTTTGTTTCTTAAATGTTCTAGACAGCAATGCTGCATTGGTGAATCCATTTTGGAGTGCAATGTCAATCATTGTATCATCCGTGTGAATTAAGTCTTGCATGACATGTTCTAAGCGGACGTCGTTAACGAATTGGTTGAAACCCATATTCATCTTTCTCGTAAATAATTTAGATAAGTAAGCAGGTGAAAGTTCAACGAAATCAGCCATGTCTTGTAACGTAATTGGTTGAGCGTAATGCCTTTCAATAAATCGGCATACACGTTCCAGGCGCACATCATGATCAGATGTAAAGCGCATATCTTGTTGTTTTTTCGGTACATACTTAATGAGTAACATTAATAGTGACATGATTTCTTGTTCGATAAATAATTTGTAGTACTGACTTTTTCTTAAATAAACAATTCCTATTTTCGCTAATGCATTTTTAATTATGGGTACGGTATTGTGATTCGGCTGTAAATCAAACGCAGCTGGATTATCGATAACGTTATCTAATAACTGTGGTGAAATATCAAACTGCATATAATTACCACTAATATGATTGATTAATAATGTATCGTCATGATTTAATAAAATGATGTCACCACTGTTGATATGATGATGTTGTTTATTAATACTACATTCTAAAGTGCCATTTAATACAAAAAGAAAAGAGAGACCTTTCGTCTTTGTTAAAGCATTGTCGGTATGTTGGTTAAATCGTATTTGATAATGTTTCATATCATCACTCATTCTTTTTTTAGATTATTATATCAATAAATAACATAAAAGACTCAAGACATAAAAAACGTTGTCTTGAGCCTTCATTTTTAGATTCATATTTTTACAATTTTGCCTGCCATTTATCTGTCCAGACATTCTCATTTGGTACACCTTTGAATTCACTTACTCCAGTAATTTTATCTACTAATGATTTAATCGTCGTTGGATTTGAATGATATGCGTTAATATACGCTTTTACCATCGTTGCATCGTGCAAGTGCGTTGTGAAGTTTAGTGATGCGAATACAGTTGGTACCTCATACACGAACCAAGGAATTTCATTACTCATTGCTGTAGACCACTGAATACGATAGTTGTTTTGAGCTGCATAGCCTACAATATTTGCAATAACAATTGCTGCATCTACGTCTTTACGATAATCTAATGTTTTCCCTTTAACACGTGTAGAGCCATCATTCAATGTCACTTCAAAGCCACGTGATTCTAACTCAGTAATGATATTTTGAGTTACTTTACTATCTGACTGATAAATGCCGTCTTTTTCACTGTTTTCAATCATATATAATCGAATACGTTTGTGCTTTTCTGGCGTGATTGGTAATTCATCTAACGTATTTTTAACGAGCGTAATACCTAAATCAGCCGCTTCTTTTTGCATCTCTAAATGTTCTTGTTGACCGATAATATCTAAAGCTGATTCTGGCATCAGAAGAGTACCTTCTGCTTGTCTTACGTGCAGATTAAGTTGTGCTTTTAATCCTAAAATACGTCTTACTGCATCATTTAAACGTTCTTCAGTAATCACGCCATTTTTATAACCGTTTAACATAAAATTGAAGTCTTCTTCAAGATCATTAAAGAATAAAAACATGTCACAACCTGCGGCAATCGCAAGGGGTACATAATCCTCACGGCGCATTGCTGCAGTCATTCCAAGCATATGAGAGGCATCTGTTACAACTAGACCATTAAAGTTAAGTTGATCTTTTAATAAATCAGTAATGAGTTCTTTCGATAAAGTTGCAGGCAGTATATCTTTATCTTTTAAATTAGGATTGATTTGCTTTTGATATTCAGGTAATGCAATATGACCGGCCATCATCATTTGAACGCCACGTTCAATATGATTCTCATATACTTTACGGAAACTATTATTCCATTCTTCTACACTTAACTCATTCACACCTAGCACTAAGTGTTGGTCGCGTTCTTCTGTGCCATCACCCGGGAAATGTTTAATACATGTAATCATATCGCGTTCTGCGTTAAAGCCATCGATATACGCATTAGTATATTTAATTACTGTTTCTGCGTTTGTACCATATGCACGTGTATTAACGATTGTGTTACGCCAATTCTTTAAGATATCTACACAAGGATCAAAGTTAATATGAACACCAAGTGCACTTGATTCACGTGCAGCGACTAATCCTGCATTATATGCAACGCGTGTATTTTGTGCTGCTTCACATTGCGCTGCACTTGCAATATACGTACCATCTTTACATGCACCATTACCACCAGAGTCACAGTTCGCCGCAACAAGGACAGGCACTTTACTATGTTGTTGTAATTCATTTAATAATTTTTGGACATCTTCTTTAGTCCCGCCTTCATAGCGCGCACCACCGATATGATATTGTTTAAGAATATCTTGATTAGTTAGATTGGTATTGTTGTAATCTTTACCGTTTAACATGAATAAGTTAAAGAATAATTGTCCAATTTTTTCTTCGTCTGTTAAATCAGCTAATGTTTGTTCTACCCACTGGATTTGATTATCGTTTAAATGATATGGTTTTGCTTTTAAGTCTACTAATGCCATGATTATTGTCCTCCATTTAAGTTTGATTTGAATTGGTCAAGTAAGTTTGTTTGATCTTCGTTATTTAAATCGTTATTCATAAATCGCTCGAAATATGTTGTTTGAAATGCATACCATGATTCACCTTCATGATTAGCAAGTATAGGGTAGAAGAAGATATCATTTTGATGTGCTGCTTCATAATCACCGAGTGCATCACCAAGCATGATGATGTGCTTTGTTTCATAATGTTTATTTAAAGTGTTTAAACAATGTACTTTTGTGCCAGCATCTTGAGCAAACATACCTGTTAAATAACGCGTTAAACCATTAATTTCCCATTCATGTTGTACAGCTGCAAGGTTAGCTGATGATACAATTGCTATGTCAGCAAATTTAGAGATATATGCTAGTGTTTCTTTAACGTTGCCAAAGATTGTTGCATCAGGTAAAGCTTTGATACGTGTATTCACTTCATTTGACCAGTTCAGAGCTTTTTGTAATCCGATTGCTTGTGGATACTTGTCAATTTCTCTTATTAAACTTTCATTTGAGAATTCATTTGTTGTGTCCGTCCATTGTTTAATTGCTTCATAACCTTCAATTGTTATGCCGGCTTTTGTAAGTTCAGTTAACATTTTTTCTAAACCTTTGAAGCGGTTGATTCCGCGTGTAATTTCATATAAATTAAATGCATTCCAACGTGAAAGAATATCTGATTCGTTTTGTTCTAATCCCCATTCTTTAACAATCATTGGACCGAATACTTCTATGTGCTTAATATTCATCGTATCAATTGCACAGCCATCAGAATCCACACAAACGAGATAGGGATGTTTAGGCTGATAGTCTTTAAGTTGAGTAATCATATTTACATATCCTTTCAATTTTAAATTCATGTACAATAGATGTGAGGTGAAATCAAATGAAGTACGATGCTGTTTCAATCATGCAGGAAAACGCTATTCATTTGGCAGGTATTCAGCTGAAGGAAATTAAACTGAATCAAATGAATAAGTTAAAGCGCAGTTTATCGACGCCGTTTACCAATACAAGATCAAAGCAGTACCAGGAAAATGTTGAAACATTTGTCCAGGAGATGCGTCCACAAGTGATTTATCATTATAAAAATCATTTTGATGTCCAATATTTAATGTTTAAACATAAATCTGAGCAATCCATCATCATCATCGGGCCTTTTCTTGAAAGTCGTCCAAGCGAAAAAATGTGTCATGAAATGTTGCTAGCATCAAATTTACATATTTCTAAGCTGTTAAGTCTAAAACAATATTTATTACAAATACCGCTTTGCCAGTATAAAAAAGCGTTAACTTTATGCAGATTAGCCACTAAGTTTATAACTGGCAAGAAGCAATTATTTGATATTGAAGCAATTGCGTTTAAATTTCATAGAGTTATTGAAGAAACTTCTCACCAAAAGTATCAATATGAATATGAATTATCTCTTGTAGAGCACCGATATAATATTGAAAATCAGTTATTGATCGCCATTGAAAAGGGAGACATTGAAATGGCTTATCAATTACTCGCTGAAATACAATTATTAGTTTCAGGACTCAAACGTGCAAAAAATGATATTAATAATGCACGCTATAAGACAAATATCTTAAATGTACTTTCGAGAAAAGCACTAGAAAAAGCAGGTGCTAATGTGCTCGTAATAGATGAAATTTCTGCAAGATACGCTAGAAAGATTGATGATACCATCGATGCATCGCAAATGGATGATATTGCAAAAGCGCTTGTCCTGGAATATACAGAACTTGCTAATCGCGCACATGCACTTGATCATTCGCCGATAGTAACGAAAGTCATCCAATACATTGAACTTAACCTTGATAAATCTTTAACATTGCAGGAGTTGGCAGATTACGCAAAAGTATCTAAGACTTATTTATCTAAAGTATTCAATACAGAAACGAAGCAATCTTTAACAGATTACATCAACCATATGCGTATTAAGAAGTCGATTGAACTTTTAGAGCGTACTGCAATGCCTTTATCAGATGTCTATTCATATGTAGGATTCAAAAGTCAGAGCTATTTTTCAAAGTGTTTTAAGACATACACAGGTCAGACGCCACTCCAATTTAAAAAACAAATTGGAAAAATGTAAGCCTTATCACACCTTGATTATAGACAAACAAAATTTTGTAAACAACGAAATATCAAAAATATTTGTTCGTTTTTTCACAAACTCAGCAATTATGTATAATATTTTTCAAAAAAGTTTAATATTTTTATAAAAACTAATGAAAATAAACCGTTTTTTTAATGAATATACTCATTTTATTTCACAAACTAAATAACCATTAAAAATATTAAGGTTAGCTATGAATGGCGTTGTTAAAGCGTTTTCATAACTAATCTTTTTTCTTTTTTATGGGATAAAAAAATCGTATTTCACAAACTTTTTAAAATAGAATTGAAGAATTCTTTGTAAATTTTATAATGAGGTTGAGTTGGGAGACAAAAAACAAAAAGGAGGAACACGAATGAAAAAGATGTCGATATTGAATCAACTTCATCAAAATTATCTTGTAGCGGTCATCAGAGGTAAAAGTGAACAAGATGCGATCGATATGATAGAACAAATCATTAAAGGTGGCATTTATAATATTGAAATTACTTTTACAACACCTAATGCCGCTTCAGTGATTCAATATTTCAATCAAAAAGAAGATCAGCGTTTATTAATTGGCGCTGGTACGGTAATGGATACAACAACAGCAAGTATCGCGATTCAAAGTGGTGCGAAATATATCGTTTCACCTCATTTTGATAAAGAGATTGCAACCATTTGTAACTTAAATGCGATTCCTTATTTACCTGGTTGTGGTTCTGTGACTGAAATTGTACAAGCATTAAAAACAGGAGCAGACGTTGTGAAATTATTCCCAGGTAACTTATTAGGTGCTTCATTTATTAAAGATGTGCACGGACCAATCCCTCAAGTAGAACTGATGCCATCAGGTGGTGTATCTATTGAGAATATGCATGAATGGTACAACAATGGCGCATTTGCTATTGGCATTGGTAGTGCATTACAAAAAGATGCAAAAGACGGAAAAGATGAAATCATTATTGAAAATACAAAACGATTTGTAGCACAATACGAAAAAATAAAAGGGTGATGATATGTTTTTAACCTTCGGAGAAATCATGATGCGCTTAACTGCACCTGATCATCAATTGTTAAGAGAAACCAATCAACTGAATATCAGTTTTGGAGGTGCTGAAGCCAATGTTGCCATCATGCTTTCAGGCTTTGGTTTACAGACATCCTTTATGACCGGTTTACCTAACAATGATTTCGGTGAGAAAGCCATTCGAAAATTAAAAAAATATGATGTCAATACATCAGAAATCATCCAAAAAGAAGGTCGAATTGGTAGTTACTTTGTTGAAGAAGGTTTTGAATACAGACCTTCAAAAGTGATATATGATCGAAATCATTCTGTATTTTCCACATTGACTATAGAAGATTTTGATTTAGAAAAAGCATTCCAAGGCGTTACATGGTTTCACTTTACAGGTATCAGTTGTGCGGTGAATGATCAACTTTATCAATTGATACAAAAAATACTTAAATATGCAAAAAATCGTGGCGTTACAGTGAGTTGTGACTTAAACTATCGTGCAAGTTTATGGGACTTTCATCATGCAAGAATGAAAATGTCAAAACTTTTGCCATATGTTGATGTTCTGTTTGGATATGAACCCGTAACGCTACTCAATGCATATGGTCAAGAAATAAAAGACAATTTATCAAGATTTGAATCACCAGAAACATTGCAACCGATTCTTAAAAAAATTCATGAAACGTATGATGTGAAGTACATTGCTTACACCCAAAGAAAAATTTTTAACAGTTCAAGTAACCGCTTACAAGGATTTATATCAGATGGCAATAAAATATTAGAAACAAAAAGTTACGATACAAAAATATTAGATCGAGTTGGCACTGGAGATGCATTCACAGCTGGTGTGATTTATCAGCTGATTTGTGAAAGTGACCTACAAGCTACCATTGATTTTGGTATCAATAATATGATTTACAAACATACTGTTCGAGGAGATTATCAATTTATTCATCCAGAGACAATTCGATCTATTTCAAACAACAATAAAGAAATTAATCGATGAGAAAGAGGTTTTCATTATGGCAAAAACCCTAGATGCAATTAAAGAAAGAAAAGAAAGTAGTTTTGATCATATTCAAGAACCGAAATTAAAGTTTATGGAGAAGTTATCTTATGGATTTGGTGACTTCGGAAATGGCTTAATGTTCGATTTAGGGATGATCTTCTTATTAAAGTTTTACACTGACGTTTTAGGCATTTCAGCAGCATACGGCGGTATCATCTTCTTAGTCGCAAAAATATTCGATGCCTTCGTAGATACAGGTGTTGGTACATTTGTCGACTCAAGAACGAAAATTGGTAAATTCGGTAAATTTAGACCATTTATTTTATACGGTACAGTACCACTTGCAATATTAACAACGATTTCATTCTTATCACCAGACTTTAGCGATACTGGTAAAGTCATTTGGGCATTTGCAACATATTTAATTTTTAACGTAGCGTATTCATTCGTTAATATTCCTTACGGTTCATTATCTGCATCAATGACATTTAACGCAGATGACCGTACACAATTATCAGTATTCCGTAACTTCGGATCACAGTCAGCACTTTTTGTTACAGGTATATTGTTAATTCCTTTAGTGAAACATTTTGATAATCCTGCAATTGGGTTCCCAGTTGTTGTTGGTGCACTTTCAGCAACAGGTGTCATCTTCCACTTATTATGTGTACGTGGTGTTAAAGAGCGTCACGTCGTCGTCAGACAAAAAGTTGAAGGTGAACATGGCGTTGGTAAGAAAGCATTTATCAACTTAGTGAAAAATGGACCATTCGCAGTACTTGCAACATACACATTATTAACGATTACAGCAATGTTTTTAAAACAATCAACACAATTGTATTACTTCCAATACTTATTAGGTAAAGAAACATTGGTTGGTATCGTAAGTTTAGTGAACTTTGCAGTATTAATTCCAGCATTATTTTTAACAACAAAATTAAGTAAAGTATTCGGTAAGAAAACAACAGCGTTAATCGGTTTAGGTGGTTTCGTTACATTTGAAGTATTGAACTACTTATTCTCAGGTGACAACGTGACATTATTCTTAATCTTAAACGGCTGTTCAGCATTCTTCTTAGTGATTCCAAACACAGTAACTTGGGCATTTATCGCTGACGTTGTTGAATACGGTCAATGGAAATCAGGTGTGAGAACTGAAGGTATTATTTACTCAAGTTACAGCTTTACTCGTAAAGTATCACAAGCGTTAGCTGGATTTATTCCAGGTGTGATGTTAACAATGATCGGATACAAACCGAACGTTGCTCAAGCAGAAGGTACATTACAAGGTTTAAAAACACTGTATTTCTTATTACCAGCAGGTTTAAGCTTAGTCGCATTAGTATTGTTCTTATGCTTATACCGTTTAACAGATAAACGTCATAAACAAATTGTAAGCGAACTTGCACTTCGAGACGAATTACATTAAGGAGGGAATTACATGAGCTTTATTCATAAAGATTTCATGTTACAAAATGAAACAGCAAAGCATTTATATCATGATTATGCAAAAGACATGCCGATTTATGATTACCACTGTCATTTAGATCCAAAGTTAATCCGAGATAATCATCACTTTGATAACATTACAGAACTTTGGTTAGGTGGCGACCATTACAAATGGCGTGCAATGCGTGCACAAGGTATTGATGAACAATTTATCACAGGAAACGCAGCACCGCTTGAAAAGTTTATCAAATGGGCTGAAACATTAGAGAATGCAATCGGTAATCCACTTTACCATTGGTCACAATTAGAATTAAAAATGTACTTCGGCATCGATGAATTACTTACTAAAGAAAATGCGGAAGCCATTTATCATCAAGCAAATCAATATTTAAAAGACAATCATGTGACAACACAATCGTTGATTCAACAATCTAACGTTAAATTAATTTGTACAACAGATGGCCCGTTAGATCATTTAGAAGAACATGATGCAATTAAAGCACAAGCATTATCAGCAGCAGTATTGCCAGCATTTCGTCCAGATGATGCATTTAATATTCAAGAATCATCATTCAAAGTATTTGTTGAAAGTTTAGAAGCAATCACACACCAAATTACAACGGCTGATGCATTCATTGAAGCATTACACAAAAGAATTGACTACTTCCATAGTAAAGGTTCAAAGCTTGCTGACCATGGCATTGGTGAATTGAACTATCAGACTTATTCAGAAGAAGCGATTCAAGCAATTTTCAAAAAAGCACTAAACAACGAAAGTATCTCACATCAAGAAATGGGTCAATTCCAAACTTACTTATTGTTTAATTTAGGAACAAAATATCATGAACTTGACTGGACAATGCAAATTCACTTCGGTGCGATTCGTAACAACAATACACGTCAATTCAAAGCTTTAGGAAGAGATACAGGATATGATTCAATCAACGATCAAAGCAATGTTGCTTATCATTTAAATAACATCTTAAATATGTTAGCAACTGAAGATAAATTACCTAAGACAATATTGTATAACTTAAATCCAATTTATAACGATATCGTCACAACAACGATCGCCAACTTCCAAGCACCTGGTGTGAAAAGTAAAGTTCAGCACGGTGCTGGATGGTGGTTCAACGATACAAAACGCGGCATGTTAAATCAAATGGCATCTTTATCAGATCAAGGAATGCTCATGCATTTTGTCGGTATGTTAACAGATTCAAGAAGTTTCTTATCTTACTCAAGACATGACTATTTCAGACGCATTTTATGTACACATATCGGACAACTCGTTGAATTAGGTGAAGTCCCAAATGACGATGCTTTATTAGAAAGAATGATTAAAAATATAAGTTATAACAATGCGTATAACTACTTTAAATTAATTTAGGAGGAACTCGTTATGAAAATGACATTTAGATGGTACGGGAAAGATGACCCGATCTCATTAGAATACATTCGCCAGATTCCTGGTATGAAAGGTATCGTATCAGCAATTTATGATATTCCAGTTGGAGAAGTTTGGCCATTAGAAAAAATTAACGACTTAAAATCAACAATCGAAGCAGCAGGTTTAGAACTTTCAGTCATTGAATCTGTACCTGTGCATGAAGATATTAAATTAGGTAAACCAACAAGAGACAAATACATCGAGAACTACTGTGAAACATTACGTAACTTAGGTAAAGCAGGGATTAAAGTTGTATGTTATAACTTTATGCCAATTTTTGACTGGACACGTTCAAAATTAGACTATGAATTACCAGATGGTTCAACAGCATTAATTTACGATGAAAATGATATTGCGAAAATGGACCCATTAAGTGGTGAATTAGCATTACCAGGTTGGGATTCAAGTTATACAAAAGAAGATTTACAATCTTTATTCGATGATTACAAACAAGTAGACGAAGAAAAATTATGGGAAAACCTTGAATACTTCATTAAAAAAATTATTCCAGTTGCAGCCGATGAAGATGTTCTGATGGCGATCCATCCGGATGATCCACCTTGGAACATCTTTGGTTTACCACGTATCATTACAAATAAAGAAAACTTAGAACGCTTTATTAACCTATATGATTCAAAATACAACGGTTTAACAATGTGTTCAGGATCATTAGGTGCAGATAGAAACAATAATTTCCCGGAAATGCTTGAATACTTCGGTAAAAAAGGCAGAGTTAACTTCGTACATGCACGTAATGTGAAGTTAGTGGGCGATAAATCATTCCAAGAATCAGCACACTTATCAGAAGCGGGCTCAATCGATATGTATGAAGTTGTAAAAGCAATGCATAGCTTTGGTTACGAGGGACCAATTCGTCCGGACCACGGCCGCATGATTTGGGGTGAAACAGGTAAACCTGGTTACGGCTTATATGATCGTGCATTAGGTGCAACTTATTTAAACGGTTTATACGAAGCAGTGAAGAAAAGTAACGGAGGGGAAAAATAATGTTACCATTTCAAGTGGACTTAAAAGGTAAAACAGCTGTTGTTACTGGTGGTGCAGGTGTGATTGGTTCATATATGTCACGTGCATTAGCTGAATGCGGTGCAAATGTTGTCATTTTAGGCATAAGTGCAGAACCAGCAGAAAAGTTAGCAGAAGAAATTAAAGCAGCAGGCGGAGAGGCATTATCAGTTGTCGCAAGTGTTACAGATAAAGCGCAATTAGAAGCAGCTAGAAAAGAAATCAATGAAAAATATGACAAAGTAGACATTTTAATCAATGGTGCAGGTGGGAATCACCCATCTGCAACAACAGATGATGAATATTACACAGCTGAAAGCACGAAATCAAAAATGAAATCATTCTTTGACCTTGATGAAAAAGGTGTAGGCTTTGTGTTCGACTTAAACTTCTTAGGTACATTCTTACCGTCACAAGTATTTGGTCAAGATATGGTTGGTTTAGAAGATGCAACAATCATTAATATCTCATCAATGAACGCATTTACACCGCTAACTAAAATTCCAGCATACAGTGGTGCGAAATCAGCAGTAAGTAACTTCACTGAATGGTTAAGCGTGTATTTAGCAAACACAAATGTACGTGTAAATGCCATTGCACCTGGATTCTTATTAACAGATCAAAACAGAGCATTACTTAAAAATGAAGATGGAACAAATACACCACGTACTGAAAAAATCTTAGCAGCAACACCTATGAATCGTTTCGGTGAACCAGAAGAATTAATCGGTGCTTTATTATTCTTAGTATCTAAACAAGCATCAAGCTTTGTGAACGGGGTTGTATTACCTGTAGACGGTGGATTCCACGCATATTCAGGAGTATAAGAATAGGAGGTATAAGTGTGTTATATCCAATTCAAACGACAACAAGAAATATTGTAGATTTAAACGGTATTTGGTCATTTCAATTAGAAAAAGAAGCAGTGATTGATCCATCTCAACCGTTAAGCACAAATCAAGTGATGGCTGTACCTGCCTCTTATAATGATCAGGGTGTTATTTCAGAAATCAGAAATCATGTGGGTACAGTTTGGTATGAAAGAGATTTTATTGTATCTAAGTTACTTAAAGATGAGCGTAAAGTATTAAGATTTGGTTCTGCGACACATGAAGCTATTGTATATATTGATGGAAAAGAAGTGGTTCGACATAAAGGTGGATTCCTGCCGTTCGAGGTTGATATTACTGAGTTACAAGTAGGTAAACACCGCCTTACTGTGGCAGTGAATAATATATTAGATCATACAACACTACCGGTTGGCAATTATGAAGAAATATCTGAGAATGGTTTGACGAAAAAGAAAAATAGTCCGAACTTTGACTTCTTTAATTATGCAGGGCTTCATCGTCCGGTTAAAATCTATACAACACCAAAAACATATATAGAAGATATCACTATTGTTCCTAATATTAATGGACAAGATGGTATTGTAAATTATGAAATAATATCGAATAATGATTCACATGAAACAAAAGTTGAAGTGATTGATGAAGATAATAATATTGTAGCAAGTTCAACTGGTTTAGTTGGACAAATAACTGTTCCTCAAGCACATCTATGGGAACCTTTAGAAGGTTATATGTATCAGTTAAGAGTAACATTACTGAATGAAGAAGAGATTGTTGATGAATATTTAGAACCGTTTGGTATTCGAACGGTTGAAGTAAAAGACGGTCAGTTTCTGATTAATAATAAACCATTTTATTTTAAAGGATTCGGAAAACATGAAGACACTTATCTTCATGGCAGAGGATTTAATGAAGTAGCGAATGTAATGGACTTCAATTTAATGAACTGGATAGGGGCTAACTCATTTAGAACTGCACATTATCCGTATTCTGAAGAAATGATGCGCTTAGCAGATAGACAAGGGATTGTTGTTATCGATGAAACAACAGCTGTCGGCGTTCATTTGAATTTCTTAGTATCTTTAGGCGGCGCATCAACGGGTAATACGTGGGAAAGAATTCAAACACATGCCGCACATGAACAAGTCATTCGTGAACTGATTGCGCGTGATAAGAACCATCCATCTGTAGTTATGTGGTCAGTAGCAAATGAACCAGCTTCGAATGAAAAAGGTGCCCGTGAATATTTTGAACCATTTGTTAATTTAGCTAAAGAGCTTGATCCACAACGTCGTCCAGTAACGATTGTAACGATACTTATGGCACAACCAGAAGTATGTGAAGTTCAAGACTTAGTTGATGTACTTTGTCTGAATCGCTACTACGGATGGTATACACAGTCAGGTGATTTAGAAGCGGCGAAAGTTGCATTGAAACATGAAATGGACGAATGGACGAAGCGTCAGCCAGGTAAACCAATCATGTTTACTGAATATGGAGCAGACACAATTCCAGGTTACCATGCGATCGACGATATTATGTTTACTGAAGAATATCAAGTGAATTATTATAAGGCAAATCATGAAATTGTAGATCAATATCCTCATTTTGTTGGTGAACAGGCGTGGAACTTTGCTGATTTTGAAACAGGTAATGGATACATTCGTGTACAAGGTAATAAAAAAGGTATCTTCACGCGTGATAGAAAACCGAAAGCAGTAGCACATTATTTTAGAGAACGTTGGCAAAAGATTCCTAACTTCAACTATAAAAATAAATAATGAAAATAATCCCCGCGAAAATCGAGGGGATTATTTTCATTATTTTCTATTTTTCTTAGAACGGATAACCATAAGAAGTCCTAATAATAAAATGATTCCACCAGCAATGATAAGTGGTTTATTTTGTTTCTCGCCTGAATCAGGTAAAGCAGGTGAATGATTTGTTTTATTTAAGCTGTTGTTATTTACTGTTGTCGGTTTAGTTACAGGCACATCATTGAAACGATCAGTAAAAGTATCTGCGAATCCACTACTTAAGTCCAAATCTGAAGTATCATTGTGATTAGCAATTTCATTGTTGATACGCTCTAATAAATCACCTTTTTCTTTTAAATCATGCTTTATAATTTCTAATGCGCGTGTATTCAATGCATTATCTGAAATTTGATTAATCTCGTGCAAGTGTTGTAGATGTTCAATCAGTGATTTATTTTTATCAGAAAGTGTCGAAAGATTAAACCCACTATCTATTAAATCTAATAATTTAAATCGATTTTCATGCACGTTAATATAATCTTCAAGCTGAGCAGTCACTAATTGAATGAGTTTTTGCTCGAATTGTAAATGATCAATTACTTTTTCTTCAAATTGTTGAAACAATACATCGGCAGCATGTTTGTATTTTTCATTAAACCAGCGCTTGTTAATATCGATGTTAGGCAAATGTTCAGTATGGATTGATACCCTATCTTTTTGGTTAATAATATCATTTAAATGTTGTTGTTTTTCTTTTAATTTACCATCAAGTTCATGCTTTACAGTTGATTTTGCAGATTTGTATTCTTCGATGTCTTTTTTTATTGTCTCAGCTGTTTGATGAACATGGTTGTGATGTTCTTTTAATGTATTATGAACATCATTGACATCCTTTGTTACTGTGTCATGTTGTTCTTTTAATTTGTTATGAACGTTGGTAACATCATGCTTAAGAGTATTGACATGTTGTTCTATTTGTTGATGATTTAAATCTACGGCTTCTTTTGCAACTTCAATTTTATTTTCAACATCATTAACATGTTGTTTAATGTTTGATTGATGCGTATCAATCACATTATTTATTTTGTCATGTTGCGATTCTAATTTTTGAGATAATTCTCCCGCATGCACTACAGGTATAGATACAAAAAAAGAGATAAAAACGCTGGTAACAGGGATGGTCCAAGGCATAATACGTTTCGTCATAGTAGCCTCCTATTATATTTTAATATAGTAATATTAGCATCATTATTGTATCATAAATCTCTCTTTTATTGCTTTATAAAATGTATTTATTTTGTTTTTGCACCTTTTTATAAAGAGGTTGTTTTTATACCAGTATAGTTTATATGCGGTTGTTTATAGAAATCCACACGTGAATCAAATTCAAGTTGTGTAGAAGTAATGATAACTTCTTCGTTTTGTAATTCTTCAGCAATTGCGTCTAACTGCTCTTTTACTTCTGACCATGTACCGATAATTTATGATTCCATATATTGAACGGCCATACGAATGAGATTTTCTGGTAATTCAACTTCACGCATAATTTCTATTCAAAGGTAGGTATGATGTATCCAGAATTTAAATTGGGCGCATTAAAACATCAACATTTTCTAACACGAAAATTGATTATATCGCAGTTGAAAATTTAGCGAGACTTACGCGTGAATAATTGCGTAAGTCTTTTTTAATTAAATTTTATTGTCTTTGTAAGCGTTTTAAAAAATATGCTTGTTATATGATAATTTTTTGACTATTATAAATATTAGGTGTTTAAAAAGGGTATAAAAATATAAAATAAAGTAGCGGAGTGAGAGTTCGTGGGAAACGATAAAAAATTAAGTTTATTTGCACTCGTTGCAATGGTAGTAGGATCAATGATTGGTGGCGGTGCATTCAACTTAATCAGTGATATGGGTGCGCATTCTGGCGGACTTTCAATAATTATTGGATGGATTATTACCGGAATTGGTATGATTACATTAGGTTTAAGTCTTCAAAACTTAACAAGAGTAAGACCAGATTTACACGGTGGAATTTATAGTTATGCTAAAGCTGGATTTGGAGATTATATGGGTTTCAATGCTGCTTGGGGATACTGGTTTAGCACGTTACTTGGTAACGTTGCATACGGTACATTATTAATGACTGCGCTTGGTACATTTATACCGATGTTTAAAGGTGGTCATAATGTTCCGAGTATTATTCTTGCATCAATTTTATTGTGGAGTGTATTTGTATTAATTTCGAGAGGTGTTAAGAATGCGGCATTTGTAAATATGGTCGTTACAATTGCAAAGCTCATTCCAATCTTCGTCTTTATCATTACAATGATTGTCGTCTTCAACTTTGATACATTTATGACAGGCTTTTATGGTATGACAGGGAATGCTCAGAAGTCATTTAATTTCTTCGATACGATGACGCAAGTTAAAAGCACAATGATGGTAACAGTATGGGCGTTCTTAGGTGTAGAAGGTGCGGTTGTATTCTCAAGTCGTGCAAAGAAGAGAAGCGATGTTGGGAAAGCAACGATTATTGGTTTAGTGAGTGTATTAATTATATATATTTTGATTACTTTATTAGCTCAAGGGGTTATTATTCAAAATAAAATTGCTGACTTAAGCAATCCATCGATGGCAGCAGTTATGGCACATATCGTAGGACCTTGGGGGGCACATTTCATCAATATTGGTTTAATGATTTCAGTTATTGGTGCATGGTTAGGATGGTCTTTATTATCAGCGGAAGTGCCGAACTTAGCAGCGAAAGATGATATCTTCCCAGAATGGTTTGGGCGAGATAATCGAAATAATGCACCAGTGAATGCAATGCTTGTAACGTTCTTAATTATTCAGGCATTCTTTATCACGCTGTTATTCACAGATAAAGCATATAAGTTTGCATTCAGTTTAGCTTCATCGGCTGTATTATTACCGTATGCCTTTAGTGCATTTTATCAGTTAAAGTATAGTGTGCAGCATCAATTATCAATTACTCAGAAGGTTATTGGTGCAATTGCTTCGGTTTATAGTGTCTGGTTAATATTTGCGGCGGGGATGGAATATTTATTATTAACGATGATGTTATTCTTCCCAGGGATTTTTGTGTATCGTCGTGTACAACAAACACATAATAGAAGTGTGACAGGTGTTGATAAAGCTGTCTTTGTAGTGTTAGGAATCTTCACATTAATTGGCGCCTACTTTATTGTAACGGGTAATATTGAAAGTTTTTAAATTTTACACACTTAAATTATAAAACTATGTATTAATAAAGTATTAATGAAATGAACAAGAATCAGGATAGCCATGTGCTATCCTGTTTTTTATGTTGCGAATATGAAATATATCGTCACAAATATGAATGATTGTCACTAAAAAGCGTCGAACTTTGTCATACTTATATAATAATCTATTATATAGTGAGGGATTCTTATGTCGAGAGAAGTATTGAGACTAGAGAATGTTAATAAATACAAAGGGAAAGCGCATATTATTAAAGATTTAAGCTTTTCAGTGAACGCTGGAGAAGTATTTGGATTTCTAGGGCCAAATGGTGCCGGCAAGACATCGACTATACGTATGATCGTCGGACTTAATAAAGTGTCGAGTGGCTCGATATACATAAATGGACATGATATTAAGAAAGATTTCAAGAAAGTGATAAAGGAAGTCGGTGCGATTGTTGAAAACCCAGAACTCTATCCATTTCTTTCAGGGTACGACAATTTAGTTCACTTCGCTAAGATGAATGATAACGTTTCGAAAGAACGCATAGATGAGGTTGTAGCACTTGTTGGTTTGACAGATGCGATTCATATGAAAGTAAGACAATATTCTCTTGGGATGCGTCAAAGACTAGGTATTGCAGTTTCAATATTACATCGACCTTCTGTGTTAATTCTCGATGAACCTACAAATGGACTGGATCCTGCAGGGATTAAGGAAATTAGGCATTATATTAGAAATTTAGCAGAAAAAGAAGGCGTGGCAGTCATCGTTTCATCTCATTTACTTGGAGAAATTGAAATGATGTGCGACCGTATTTGTGTGATTAAAGATGGACAACTTGTAACGATACAAGATGTTAACGATGCCACTTCGGTAGAACAATATCAATTCATATTGAAAGCGACACCGTTAGACAAAGCACAGCAATTATTAATACAACTAGATTATGTAGAACATACTTCAATCGTCGATGACGCACTACATATTAAATTACCTGAAGTGAAAGTGCCTGAAATGATTCATGCGCTATCACAAGCACAAATTGCAATGTATGCTTTTTATAGAGAGAAAGTAAATCTGGAAGCGCGTTTCTTTGAAATGATTGGTGGTGACAGTAATGCTTAAATTATATCGTTTAGTAGGTAATGAACTTAAGAAAATATTCGCTAAAAAAATGATCTGGTCCATCGTTCTTGTGGTGCTCGTTTCGGTTGTAGGTGTGGCAATGTTAACGCAATCAAGTAAAGTGATTGATACGAAGACAACGTACACAAAAGATTGGGAAAAGCAGCTCGTTGAACAGAACAAAAAGCTCGCTGCAGATAAAAAGGCGAACCCCGTTCACGTGAAACATAGAATTGAAAAGAACAATTACTATTTAAAACATCATTTGAAACCCAATCATTATCAGGCAGGAGATTTCTTGATTGATAATGCCTTTCTGACAGCATTGATCAGTCTAATTACGATTGTTGTTGCAGGTGGTAGTATTGCGAATGAGTTTACATATGGGACGATTAAGCAACTGTTGATTCGACCAGTTTCCCGTACAGTGATACTCATATCTAAATATATCGCGATGATACTGTTTAGTGGTATTATGATGGTGATATTGCTGGCAATTACTTATATTGTTGGCTTAATCTTCTTTGGAAGCACAAGTATTAATCCAGAATTAGTGTTTGAACGACCGGATCACTTTGCAAAGAACACGTTATGGAATGAAACATTTCTTATTTATGGATTAAAGTTAATCCATGTTATTTCACTCGGAACATTTGGTTTCATGGTATCTAGTATATTAAGAAATAACGGTTTAGCAATAGGGTTGAGTATGTTTATTATGTTCCTGGGTTCTACCGTATCAGCGTTTATTACACAATATGAATGGTCGAAATATTTATTATTCACTAACTCTGATTTATCACGTTATTTTCATTTTATAGGACCATTTAGAGATGATATGACGTTTTCATTCTCTGCAACAGTAACAGCAGTTTATATAGTAATATTTTTAATATTAGCTTGGGTAGCGTTTGTGAAAAGAGATGTGAATTAAATGGGAGAGAGGCTATTTTCAATGCGCTTAGGTCCGAACAAATTGGAAGCAATCTCAAGAAATCGCTCTTTGATTTCGAAAGGAAAGGTGAAATTTGACGAGGACCTGCATTGAAAATGCCGTTTAAGGCTGTCGAACTTGCGTTCAGCCCTTGTTTAATGCTATTCCCCATAAAAAAGAGCAAGACTACTGTCTCACTCCCTTGTCGGTAATTTATTAATCTTTCGTGATGATATATAGCACGTCTCGCCATTGTTAAAGTGGACGAGACGATTTTTTTTATCAATCGAAGTAATATGTTCTATATTGATAATATACGATTGATGGCATCTAAAGAAACGCGCATCAAGATCATCATATTCTTTTAAGTTCCCGTAGAACTCCAATCGTCGATTCTTTAAATGTAAAATAATGCGGTGTGGATTGGGTGAAGATTCAAAGAAAATAATATCATCATAATTAATGAATAGTTGCTGACTTCCAGATTTAATTTCCAGCTTTTCTATTTTATCACGTTCAATAATTGCACTTAAACGTCTTTGACATACATCAATACATTCTCTAATACTATGATCCAGCATTGCTAAATCATCTTTAATAATAAAATCCAGTGCCGAAACTTTATATTTAAATGTAAGATATGTGAGTTCACTATGGCTCGTAATAAATATGATATGACCGAGTGCGTCTTTTTCACGAATTTTTTGTGCCAACTGCACACCATTAATATCTGAAGATAAATCAATATCTAAAAAATAAATACCTATATCGTTCGATGCATTCACTTTATCCAGCAATTCATATGGATCAGTCGTTGCAAGTGCTAATGTCATATCCAATTGTTCAATCATGATGTAATTAGAAATAACCTGCTTTACATGATTGAGTTGTTCTATTGAATCTTCACATATATAAATATTCATTTTACGGCTCCTCATAGCTAAATAATATCTCAATTTTCTGGATGAAAGTATGCGCTTGAATAGAGGTATCCAAAAATACATTTGAATATTTTTTTGAAATTTCGTTTAAATTAGAAAGACCTAATCCTCTTTCACCGCTCTTAGATGAATAATTCTCTTGATACAGTTCAGCGATAGAAGGCATCGACTGATTGCACGTATTCGAAATGACGAAGATTAAGCTTTCTTTCGTCTTCATTAATGCAGCTTGAATTTCACTATTCTCTACTTCCTCAGACGCTTCAATCGCATTATCCCAAACAATCCCCATCATTCTACAATAATCAATAATATCCATTTGAATATCATCTTCATTAATTTCATCTGCAATATCAATCTTTAAAGTAATTTTACCTTCTTGTGTAGCTATAATCTTAGTGGTTAACAAACCTTTTAAAGGTACGATATTCACTTTATCCATACCAAACAGTTGATATTGCTGATAATCAATGTTCTCTTTTAACGGAACGATGTACTGATCGAAATAATTTCTTAAACCTTCCATATCATCTTCATAAATGTATCCAGACATTGTTGTTAATATATTAACATAATCATGCTTAAACTTGCGCATCGCAGTATTGGTTTGTTCAAGTTCTTTCGTGTACTCAAAATAATCGCGATTCTCTTTATTTTTTATATTAAGTAAGAGCTTTTGATAAAATGCACGTGCGAGTAAAATAATCATGATAAAACTGATCACAAAATATGCAATATAAATTGATACAAAAGTAATATAATCCGATTTATTAAGCGCGTGATCAGGTCGTGTAATATATATCAAAAAGATAGATATTGCGAGATAACTGACAAGGAGATTAATGAATTTCTTATCTGTATAAAGGATTTGAAAGTCTTTAATATAGTCATATAACTTTCTGACGAGCCAAGGCAACAGCATCATTAAACATAGAAAGGTAATAAAATATAAGATGTAATCATCATGATAAAAAAACTTTTCACCAAAAAGAAAGATAGTGACCAATGCCGCGACATGGTCACTAATTACTGCGATAAATATCGTAACAAGTACAACTAATCCGTTAAATATCCATGATTGATGGCGGTGGAAAAACATGTAGTAAACGATAAAATATATAATCGCTAATGATTTAAAAATGAAAAATAATATGATTGCCGGTATGAAAAATAATAAGATGAGTTGAATCACATCTTGTTTCTTATATTTAAAATTACCAATCATTGCAGCAGCAATACTAAAACATATACATTGAAAAGCAATAAAAAATATGGATTCTAATGGCGTAAAATCAGTCATTAGTGAGGCATTCTTTTATCTTCAAATAGTCTGCTGTCTAACTCATCTTCGTTGAAATAAAAATAACAACTTCTTACAATACTCTTGTCTCCAATAAAAATAATAAAGTTAATAATGGCCTGAATGAAATTATGCATCATATTTCCTCCTCATATAAGTAATTAATAACGTGATGCTTTGTGTAATTATACCATAATGTATCAGCATACTGTATGGTGCATCAATCAGTAATGCAGTACTTAATAACACTAACGTGATGATTGCAGTTTTAATATGAAGGGCAGTCATCATATAGTGGTGAATAGGCTGCGCCTTTGTTGGTTGTGGTCCCAACACTATAATTAAAATTGCTGCAATCATACCAGGTATGGTGAAGTTGATGGAAGCTACCATATGTAATAAACAATACGGTATGATTACGAAAGTCACTAAGCTTTGCAACATACATAAATAGAAATTTTTTATATGTGCTCCAAAGCTGAAATAGCGAATCATAAAATAACAACAGTGGACAACAAAAACTTGTAATAATATGTTCAGACAAAAGCTTGTAAAATAAATCGTAAATGAAATAAATAGATTTTTACGAATCACTTGTAAACCACGTTTAAATTTTAAACGATCGATTTCAGACAAAGGATTGTAAGGTTTTCGCGATAACATTTATTCCATCTCCTCATATAAGTATTTTAAGATTTTATTGCGTATTAAATAATAAATCATTCGAATTTGTATGATTTTTCTTCCTAAGTGCCATCAAATATTTTACAAATAACGCATTTGAGAATAAATTTCAGTATATTATGCAGTATAAAACTATAATATTTCATCGTTTTTTATAATATAAGTAAGTTAACGATACGAAGGAGGAACAGAAAATGATTCTTGAAATTATCCAAGGTATTATTAAAGTTATCACGTTTATCATTGACACAGTTGCAAAATTCTCTTAATTAAAAATGATTATTTTGAAAGGAGGAATTTAATATGTTAGCGGATATCATCGATACAATTGTTAAATTCGTTACTTTAATCGCTGAAACAATCACTAAATTTGCAGGTTAATTTATAACCTACTTTTAAAACTAACTCACTTTCTAACGCACTATTTTTATCTAACTTTCTTTATACTTTTATCTCATAGGCTAACGTTCTCGCGTTAAGCCATAAAATAACATAAGAACATCCCCTTAAATTTTCTTTATGATTTAAGGGGATGTTTTTTTGTAGGAATTGCATATTACTTTTGAAGTATTTGAATAGCTTTTACGATTCTATCTATATAGCTAACTAATTAACTTATTTAATCTAAATCGCGCGTATTAAGTCTTAAGTTCTTAATGTTTAATCGACCTAAGTAAGCAACATAAAGTAAACATCCTGCGACTAGTCCAACCATCGCAACAATGATAATCGCTTCATTAATTGGAATGCTACCTTCAAAATCGAATATGGATTCTCTTAATGCTTTAATGACATAAGTCATAGGTGAGAACCAATGTAAACTTTGGAAGAAGTGATTTGTTAATTGTATTGGAAATGTGCCTTCACTTGAACCAAGTTGTAATATTAATAAGATAATGGCTAGAAACTTTCCGATGTTACCAAATGCGGCAACTAAGAATGAAACAAGGAGAACAGCAGTAATCGACCATACGACTAACGTTAAAGTGAAAAATCCAAAGTCTGCAATTTTAATATCAATAATGTATTGCGTGAACAATGAGAGTAACAACCCTTGAAGTAAACCATGTGTAATCATTAAACCTAGTTTGTTAAGCCACCAGTTTGCAGCACTTCTAGATTCTCCAACCCTTTTATCAACTGGGTAAATCGTAACGAATGCAATGGCACCGACATACAGACTTAAACTTAGAACATATGGTGCAAAGCTTTGTCCATAGTTCTTAACTTCTGTAACATTATGTTGAACAGTGTGTACAGGATCACTAATGGTAATCGCATTATCTTCATCGAAAGACAAATTGTCTGTTTGTTTAAGTGACTTATCAATTGCTTGCGTAATGGTATTGGTATTTGTTGCAAGTTCATTTAAACCAGCTGTAATTTGATTGGATCCTGCAATCAATTGAGAAAATTGACTGTTTTGTAACGGTGGCATCATTGATTGTGTTTGAATTAGTCCCCCATCAACTTGTTTTGATCCATTTGCTAATTTAACTTCAGCCTGCTGCATTTTTTTTAGATTAACAGATAGCTCTTCTGAATGGCTACGCATATTTTTTATATTTCCGAATATTTTCTTCATATACAACTCGCGTAGCGATAATGAAATATTTTCTTTAACAGCCTGAATACTTTTATCCCCGATACTTTGACCAGAATAACTATATCCAGGGTTAGTTTTCACATGCATTTCCATTTGTCTTGGTTCTGGGTTAAGCATTGTTGCAGCATCATCTGAGAAGTCTTGAGGGAATTCTATCACCGCAAAATAGGTCCCTTTCTCAATACCACTTTTAGCTTTCTTTGAATCAACGAATTCCCATTTGAAATCATCATTTTTCTTAAGTTTTTCGGTAACACGATCGCCTAGGTTTTCATCTTTACCTTGAATTTTGGCCCCTTTATCATTGTTGACAATAGCGATAGGGAGATCTTTTGTTTGTCCATAAGGATCCCACATTGAATAAATAAAGACTGCACTATAAATTATGGGTAAAAATAATATAACAATAAGTGAAGCGAATAATACTGGGTGTCTAAGTAATGCTTTAAAGTCTTTGAACAAATTAATTTCCTCCTTTTTGTTATATTAAAAAAGTAAAATGGCATTTTGATAAGTCTTTATTATGTGTAACTCTATTTTTACATTTTACTAGTATAGTATAGGTAAAATTACATTACAAGTTTTTAATATTCAAAATGCATTAACTTTATGGTTTAATCATATGCAATGTTAAATGGAAATAGCAAATATAATAAGTATTTAAATGATATAAATATGAATTAAAGCTTACAAATGCATAAAACGGGTATGGTGAAAAGCAAAACGTTAGATGAGGACTAATAAAAATTAATAAACAGGGGTGCTGTCATGCATAATGGGAAGTTATATTGGCCGGAAACGTATTTGAAGAAAACGTATAAAGATGAAATAGATATGCATTATGATGTTGTGGTTATCGGCGGTGGAATGAGTGGGGCGTTAACTGCATATCGTGTAGCAGAAGCGGGTTATCATACATTGCTAGTCGATAAAGCTGAAATTGGTGGTGCAAGTAGTGCAGCGAATACAGGTTTAATGCAATATATGAGTGATAAATTATTACATGAATGTGTTAAAGATTTCGGAGCTCTTGAAGCTTATCATTTCTATAAAGCAAGTAAAGAAGGTCTAGAAGATATCGAGCAGTTATCTCATAAACTTGATGCACGTGTCAACTTTATAAAACGTGATAGTTTATTTATAGCATCTACAAAGCGTGATAAGAAGACGATTAAAGATGAATATGAAGCATTAAGATATTTTGATTTCCCTGTTGATTATGTTAAGCAAGAACAATTGAAAGAAGATTATGGAATTGATAAGTATAATGCATTAATCACACATGAAGATGCTGAAATTAATCCGTATGTATTTGTAAATGAAATTGTAAAATATGCACATGATCATTTCCATCTTGATGTGCTGGAGCATACTGAACTTATAAAATATAAAGCTGGAAATAAAAATGTTGGATGCCAATTTAACAATCAAACAGTTACAACAGATAAACTGGTTATGACAACAGGTTATGCCAAAAATAAAATAACAAGACGTTATATTAATCGTGAAGAGTTTGTCGCAAGTTATGCTGTTGTGACAGAACCGATTCATGAGAACCAATTCTGGAAAGATAAAGCGATGATTTGGGAATCAGCAAGGCCTTACCTTTATATTCGACATGTCCCGGGAAATAGAGTTTTGATTGGGGGGTTAGATGAGAAGACAGATAAAATCCCCGATGAAAAACATATACAAAAACAAGGCAAACGTTTGATTAAAGCATTTAATAAGCTTTATCCAGAACTTGAACTAACTATTGAATATGCATATGGAGCAAGATTTGGGGAAACGAAAGATGGTAAACCATTTATTGGAAGGTTAGAGGGAGATGCAGAAATATACGGGCTATATGGCTATGGTGGGAACGGTACTGTTTACTCTTCTTTTGGCAGCAAGTTACTTTTGGATATGATAGAGGGTAAATACAATCCATTGTCTGAACTATTTAAGGTGAAGCGATAATTTATGCATATAATATGGTATTAGGGCATTTGTTTATGAATTTAATATTATTTAAATTTATAAATATTGGGTATTTATAAAGTACTACGCTTTTAGGAGGAATATTTATGATTACAAATCCATTAACAAAGCATTTTAATGATAAGTTTGAGAAACAGCCTCAAGAGTACCCTGGTATTCAAAGTAAGATGAAGCCTGTTCCAGACTGTGGCGAAGAGAGCTACAAAGGTGCAGAGAAATTAGTAGGTAAGAAAGCGCTTGTCACAGGTGGAGACTCTGGTATTGGCCGTGCTGCAGCAATTGCTTATGGTAAAGAAGGTGCCGATGTAGCCATTAACTATCATCCTGAAGAGCAATCTGATGCTGAAGAGGTAAAGCAGATTATTGAATCAGTAGGTCAGAAATGTATCTTAATCCCTGGAGATTTGCGTGATAAGCAGTTCGCAAAAGATGTAGTTATAAAAGCTTGTGAGGCTTTAGGTGGTTTAGATATATTAGTGCTAAATGCAGGAATGCAACAATTTGAATATGATATTGAAAATTTGGATGAAGCGCAATTACGTGACACATTTGAAGTGAATGTATTCTCTAATGTATTCTCAATTCAGCAAGCTTTGAAATATTTACAGCCGGGCTCAAGCATTATCATTACAAGTTCAATTCAAGGTGTGAAACCAAGTCAGCAACTTGTTGATTATGCGATGACAAAAAGTTGTAATATCTCTATGACAAAGTCTTTGGCGGCACAACTAGGACCAAAAGGTATTCGAGTAAACAGTGTTGCACCTGGTCCAATATGGACACCTTTACAAATCAGTGGTGGTCAGTCTCAAGAGAAAATTCCCGAATTCGGTCAAAAAGAACCGTTACAACGTGCAGGTCAACCGGTTGAGCTTGCTGATGTGTATGTATTACTTGCAAGTGATAATGCAAGTTATATTACCGGTCAAGTTTACGGTGTAACTGGTGGATCACCAATTAACTAATTACTGATAGATAAATATGAATAAGTTAAATGGCATCATATTTTTAGACAAATAGTTTAAGCCTCTAACAATGCTAGAGGCTTTTAATATCTTAAGTAACTTAGTAATTACAAATCACACCACGTACTTTATGTTTACCCGCGGGTAAGCGCTTCTTCCCTTGTATCCCGAAGTATTCTTCAAGTGTTACATTATTCTGCTTGATACGCGTTGCATGTGTACGACCTACATATCGAATATGCCATGGCTCATACATAAAACCTGTAATTTTCTCTTTTCCTTTTAAGTATCGAATAATAAATCCATATTTGTGTGCATTATTTTGTAAATATTTGGATGCGCGCGTATATTCAAAAGCAGTCGTTAATGTTCCATAGTTTGTACCATCTTTAATATCCATTGCTAATCCTAATTGATGTTCGCTTGTCCCAGGTTTAGCAGATATACGATTTGCATAAGCAGTGCCATATTGATAGACATAATTATTGTATAAATATTTTTGCGTAGTGTAAGATCTATAACCGTATGCACCAGGTTGACCTACGACATCTAAAATAATACCTTGGCGTTTCGCATCAGCTTTCATCTTTTTATACATACTAATCATTGTTTTGTCTGCTCCGGGATTATGACGCTTTGACATAAAGTATTGTTTATTGGCAATAGGGACAGCATTAATTCTTGAAACGGACTTATGGCTAATAGAAATATAACAACTTTTATTCACTTTAGCGGCATGGGTGTCATGTACAGGCATTAACGATGTTAAAGTAATAAGGCTAGCAACAGTGATTTTAGTTGAAATTTTCATGATAAGCTCCTTTTTATTATTTTCACTCACATTATAATAAGATTTGTTAAATTTGGCTACTAGGTTATGAGGGATAATAATAAGAAGACACCACTTAAAGTTGAACAGTGAGATGCAGCTTTAAGTGGTGTTTTAAGTTGGTTTGAACGTGTTATATGCTTAAATTATTGTTCATAATCAAATGCAGTTTGAATGATCCCTTTTAATTCGCTGATTAATGGTTCTTTAGGGTTTGCTGTTGTACATTGATCTTCATATGCAAGTTCAGCCATTTTATCAATTGTTGAAGCAAGTACTTCTTCTGTTACACCTTGTGCTTTTAAGTTCATATCAATACCAACAGATTGACCTAATTCATATACAGCTGTTGCTAATGCTTCTACAAGCGCTTCTGTTGTTTCTCCTTTTAAACCTAAGAATCTCGCAATGTCTGCATAATCCGTATGTGCTCTAAAGAATTCATATTTAGGGAACAATGCATGTTTTTGTGGATCTTTCGCATTGTATCGAATGACGTGTGGTAATAAAATGGCATTTGTACGACCATGTGGGATGCCATATTCTCCACCAATTTTATGTGCGATAGAGTGTGTAATGCCTAAGAATGCATTCGCAAATGCCATACCCGCCATTGTAGAAGCGTTATGCATTTTTTCTCTTGATAATTTATCGCCTTTTTCTACAGATTGTTTTAAATATTCAAATGTTAATTTGATCGCTTGTAAACTTAATCCACGTGTATAATCTGATGCCATTATAGACACGTAAGATTCGATCGCATGTGTTAATACGTCCATACCAGTATCTGCAGTTACGCTTTTTGGAACACTCATTACAAATTGTGGGTCAATGATTGCAACATCAGGTGTTAATGCATAATCTGCTAATGGATATTTTACATGTGTCTCACTGTCTGTAATAACAGCAAATGGTGTCACTTCTGAACCAGTGCCTGAAGTTGTTGGAATACAGATGAATTTAGCATTTTCAGGTTTTCCAATTTTGTAGGCACGTTTACGAATGTCTAAGAATTTTTGTTTTGCGCCAAAGAATGATGTTTCAGGGTGTTCAAAGAACATCCACATTGCTTTAGCAGCATCCATTGCAGAACCACCGCCGAGCGCAATAATTGTATCTGGTTTAAAGTCCATAATGATTTCTAAACCTTTATAAACTGTATTTGTAGATGGGTTTGGCTCAACATCACTAAAGATTTTCACTTGAGGTTGAATACTTCTTCTTTGTAACACTTCCTGTACTAATTTTGCGTAACCAAATTCCACCATACCAGGGTCGCATACAAGCATCACACGTTCAACTTTCTCCATTTCGGCAAGGTAAAGTAAAGAATTTTGTTCGAAATAAATTTTAGGTGGTAACTTGAACCATTGCATGTTGTTACGGCGATTGGCAATCGTTTTAATATTGATTAAATCTTGAGAAGATACGTTATGAGAAACAGAGTTCTTACCGTGAGAACCACAACCTAAAGTTAAAGATGGAATTAACTCATTATACATATCTCCGATGCCTCCTGCAGCAGATGGTGTATTTACTAAAATACGGCAAGCTTTCATGCGTAAACCGAATGCTTTTTGTAATTGTTCATCTTCTGTATGGATAACGGCTGTATGTCCTAGACCACCGAGGTTTAACATGCCGTCACATAATTTTAATGCTTGCTCAGTTGAAGCGGCTTTAACCATTGCGAGCACAGGTGATAATTTTTCACGAGATAGTGGGTAAGCTTCTCCTACACCATCTAACTCTGCAATGATAATTTTTGTTCCGTCAGGTACTTTTATACCAGCGAGTTCAGCAATTTTCATCGCAGAAGCACCAACAATTTCTGGTCGCACTGCGTATTTATCTTCGTTCATTACAGCTTTTTCAAGTAAAGGTAATTCTTTTTTTGAAACGAAATAACATTGGTGTGCCGCAAATTCAGCTTTTACTGCTTCGTAGATATCTTTATCTACAATTACTGCTTGTTCAGATGCACAAATCATACCGTTATCGAAAGCTTTTGAAGCAATTACATCGTTTACAGCACGCTTAATATGTGCTGATTTCTCGATATAAGATGGGACGTTACCTGGACCAACACCAAGTGCCGGTTTACCAGTTGAATACGCTGATTTCACCATACCTGCACCACCTGTTGCAAGAACTAAGGCAATTTTTTCGTGGTTCATTAATTGTTTCGTTGCTTCTACTGAAGGTGTTTCAATCCATTGAATTGCATGAACTGGAGCACCTGCTTTAATCGCTGCATTTAATACCACTTGAGCAGCAGCTTTTGAAGATTCTTGTGCGCTTGGATGGAATGCGAAGATGATTGGGTTACCTGTTTTAATCGCAATCATCGCTTTGAATATTGTTGTTGAAGTTGGGTTTGTTGTAGGTGTTACACCACACAATACACCGACAGGTTCGGCCACGTATGTTAATCCTTTTTGTTTATCTTCGCCGATCACACCAACTGTTTTGTTATCTTTAATTGAGTTCCAGATATATTCAGAAGCATATAAGTTTTTAATTGCTTTATCTTCATATACACCGCGACCCGTTTCTTCAAAGGCAAGTTTTGCTAAATGCATATGATGTTCTACTGCTGCCATACTCATTTCGTGAACAATATGATCGATTTCTTCTTGCGATTTCGTTGCTAATACACTTAAAGCAACTTGTCCATTTTCGGCTAAAGTATCGATCATTTGTTTTACTGTGATTTCATGAGCCATCGCTTTTTGTTCAGTTTCTTTTTTCTCTAATACTGCTACCATTGTTGTTTCCTCCTAAAATAATTAATATTATATTTTTGAATTGTGAATCATTTCACAAATAATATAATACAGATTATATAACAGGTAAAGTGTATGCATAAAAAAAGATGGGCAATAAAAATAAAATATGTCTGAAGTTCATCATGGAAAACAGGGGTATTTGTGTAAGCGTATGCAAGCAACTGTAAAATAATATGTTTTAAAATAAGACACATAGATAAATGTGAACGAATTAAAAAATTATCATAAAATAAAGTAAAAAATTTCATTGATAGTTGAAATGATGACGTTTACATTTCGTTTCATTTTATAAAATAGAAGAATAAAAAATCAAAAAAAACAAGTTTGTGATTTAAATCACAAACTTGTTTCATCTGTATAGTTACATAAAAGAGAGGTATTTAAGATTAGTCGCCAATCACGGATAGTTCAATATCAATTGAATTTTTTAGTGCCTTTGAATAAGGACAGTAATTATGTGCTTTTTCAACAAACGCTTCTGCTATGGATTGTTCTAGTCCTTCAATACGCACTTCTAATTCTGCTGCTAATTTAACTCCGCCATCAGTTTTGTCGCTTAATAACATAGCAGTGCCTCTTACCTCTGGATGTATATCATTGTGACCTGATTGCTTAAGTATCAGCATTAATGCACTATTGAAACAAGCGGCATAACCAGCTGCGAATAATTGTTCAGGGTTAGATTCTGTTGTACCTTTACCACCTAATTCTTTTGGTGCTTCGATGTCTAAATAGAATGTGTTATCTTCGCTAAATACTTTACCGTTACGTCCGCCTTTACTAATGACAGTTGTTTCGTATAATACTTTTTCCATGATAAAAACTCCTTTTAAATTGAAATTGATTTTTATTAATCGTGCGCGATTGATATTTATCATATTAAACTTTATAATGGTTTAAGTCAACAATAAGGGGTTATTGATTTTGAATAAATCGTGAACGATTGGAGTAATTCATGGATACTAAAGGAAGTAACTTATCAAAGCAATTATGTTTTTCGTATTATAATGTCAACAGACTGTTTAATCAGTTTTACAAGTCATCATTAAAAGATTTCAATGTAACATATACGCAATATCTGGCATTAGTAAGCTTGTGGGACAAGCCAAGTCAAACATTACATGAACTAGGAAAAGAATTAGATTTGGCGAGTAACACGTTAACACCATTACTAAAACGTTTAGAAGAGAAAGGTTATGTTGTAAGGCTGCGACCTGAAAAGGATAAACGTCAGTTAATTGTACAATTAACGGAAGACGGTAGAGTGTTACAACAAAGGATAGAAAGTCATTTAGCGAAATGCTTTTCCTCTATAGAAGGGTTAACACCAGAGAAATCAATGGAACTGATTGAAGAGAATAATAGAATAATAGATCAGTTACAGAAGGTGTCATTTAAATAGTGTTTGTTAAAGTGAGGATATCCTAACGGTGATATAATATGAATGATAAATAATAATTGAGGTGTATCAAATGTTAAAAGAACAATTAGACGAAATATTTGCTGGTAATGTTGCTTTAGATGAAGAGGTCGTGAGCACTAAATTTTATGCAATTATTAAACGATTATCACCCGATGAGGCATATGCATTAATCGATGAAGCAATTGCTTATTTAATCACATTGAAAGAAAGTGAAGCGATTGCATATATGTTAGAATTCATCTCAAGTTTATATGGTATTGCTGGTACGAATGAATTAACGCCGCTACATGAAGTGAAAGCAACAGTAATTGATCGACAAGTTGAATTGTACGGTAATCAGTTTGCGCATAATGTACTTAATAATTTAAAGAGAGAACTTGGAACAGCTTAATAATAGAAATTAGAGAAGGTAACCGTAAAAGGCTATCTTCTTTTATTTTTTGAATTTATTTGTTGACATTAGTTAGGTACCGAACTATAATTTGATATATCGATAAGGTACCTAACTAATTATGGAGGAATAAATATTATGGAAATAAGAGAAATGCTTATTAATAAAATTAACCAGATTGCCGTCGCCACAAGAATTATTGGAAACAAAGGAACAAATCATCCAGCTGGGCAGCAACGCGTATTAGAAGTATTGCATAAAGAAGATGGTTTAATACAAAGTTATTTAGCAGAAGTATTGGATTTAAGACCAAGTTCTCTCGCAGAGCTTGTAAAGAAACTTGAAATGAAAAATGCCGTAACACGTATTGAAGATGCACAAGATAAACGTATTAAACGTGTTTATTTAACACCCTCAGGAAGAGCGCATATTGAACAGTTATTACAGCACAATGGAAGGCAGGACAATTTATTTGAAGGATTGACAGAAAGTGAATTGCAATCTTTAAACACGTTGTTAGATAAAGTAATGGCAAGTTGGAATGATGAATTAAGACAACAAACGAATCGTTTTATGAATCCAGGTAAACGAATGGAGAAAATGGAACAATTTAAACAAGCAATATTCGAACAAACTGGAAAAGACATGAATGAATTGACATTTAAAGAGTTACGTTCATTAAGAAGAGACATGTTTAGAAGAGGAGCACATAATGGAACAGACAAATAAACAGGAACAAACACAGAATAGTAATTTTAAAACGAAAGATTTCGTTAAATTCGTAACTACAATGAACCCAAAGAAAAAAGTATTTGCAATAGGGATGCTGTTTACATTATTAACAAGCGGTGCAGCCCTTGTCGTACCACAACTAACAAAAAATTTAGTCGATGGCAGCAGATTAACACAAATGAACATGTCATTATTATTTGTACTTGTATTAGCTTTCGTAGCGCAATTAGCATTTGGTGCATTAGGGAGTTATTTATTACGCTTTAGCGGGGAGCATACTGTTAAACAATTACGTGAAAAGCTATGGGATCACTTGCTCACATTACCAGTAAAATATTATGACGATCACAAATCCGGAGAAACGAGTTCAAGATTAGTTAATGATACTACGGTCATTAAAGAATTGATGACGTCCCACTTTCCTAACTTTATTGCCGGGGGAATACAACTTATTGGTTCGATGATTATCTTATTTATTATGGACTGGAAAATGGCAGGTTTAATGTTTCTTGCTGTCCCTGTAATTGGATTAATTATGGTGCCGATTGGAAGAATGATGTCGAAGATAGGTCGTGAATTACAAACGGCAACTGCAGCATTTAATGCGGATGCGAGTGAGAAATTATCAGAAATCCGTTTAATAAAATCGAGTAACGGCGAGCAGTTCGAACAACAATCAGGTCGTAATTTAATTATGAATGTCTTTAAATTAGGGATTAAAGATGCGAAAGTCGAAGCGGTATTACAACCGATTATGATGACTGCAATGATTGGCTTATTCGTTATTGTATTAGGATATGGTGCAGTTCGCGTACAGGACGGTAGTTTAACAAGCGGCCAGTTTGTCGCATTCTTATTATATTTATTTAATATTATGATGCCGGTTGGAAGTTTCGCGATATTCTTCTCGCAATTACAAAAGGCTATGGGTGCAACAGAACGCGTTGTTCAATTGATGGATATGCCTTCAGAACAATTAACACAAGGTTTAACTCAAGACGTTTCAGGTAAAACTATTCAATTTGATAAAGTTTCATTCCAATATGAAGCTGATCGTCCGATACTTAAAGATATTTCATTCGAAGCAAAAGAAAATACAGTTGTCGCATTTGTTGGCCCAAGTGGTGGTGGTAAATCAACAATCTTCTCTTTGCTTGAAAGATTTTACGATCCAAAGACGGGTCAAATTAACATTGGTGATACAAATATTGCTGATATGCAATTACATTCGTGGAGAAGTCAAATTGGATTTGTTTCGCAAGATAGTGCGGTATTTGCAGGGACAATTCGTGATAATCTACAGTATGGTTTAGACCGTATTTTATCAGATGATGAATTATGGCAAGGTTTATCTTTAGCGTATGCAGCTTCGTTTGTAAGAGATTTTCCAGAGCAACTGGATACTGAAATTGGAGAAAGAGGTGTGAAGCTTTCAGGTGGTCAGAAACAAAGAATAGCGATTGCACGTGCGTTCTTACGTGACCCACAAATCTTAATGTTAGATGAAGCGACTGCATCACTAGATTCACAGTCAGAAGAACAAGTCCAACGTGCATTAAATCAATTGATGGAAGGACGTACAACACTAGTTATTGCGCACCGTTTATCAACAATAGTGGATGCAGATCAAATTCACTTTGTTGAACAAGGTACAATTACTGGTTCTGGCACACATCAGGAGTTGATTGAGTCACATGTATTGTACCGTGATTATGTGAAAGAACAGATAGTGAATTAAGGACTATGATGAAGTGTCAATCCTCTTTATAATAAAATTAATATAACTCGGGGAGCAGTGAAGAGATGAAAGTCCTATTAATTGAAGATAATGAAACATTAGGTGGATTTCTAAAGGATATTTTAACTTTAAAAAAATATTATGTTGAGTGGTTAAAAGATGGTATCGATGTTGACTTCTATTGTCAAACGGGTGGTTATGATATTTTATTACTAGATTGGATGTTACCATCCACCACTGGTATTGAAGTTATTAAAAAGTTACGTGCACAAAATATTCAGCTTCCTGTCATTATGCTGACTGCAAAATCTGAAGTATCTGATAAAGTTGAAGGATTAACTACAGGGGCGGATGATTATTTAACAAAACCATTCGATATGGACGAGCTAGAGGCGAGGATGATATCAGTAGTAAAACGATATCAAGCGCTAGGAAATAATACTAAATCAATTGGCAATATAACTTTAGATATAATAAAACATGAATTTTTAATTGAAGAATCTATAATAAATTTAACACAAAAAGAATACCAATTATTAGAATTATTATTTTTAAATCAAATTGTTTCACGCGAAATGATTCTAGAAAAAATTTGGAGCATAGATCAAATAGTAGGAGATAATAATATTGACGCACTTATACGATTATTAAAGAAGAAGTTGGTAGCGGTTCATGCCAATGTAAAAGTAAAAAACATCCGTGGAGTGGGATATAAGTTGGAAGTGATGCAATGAAGTCATATCAATTTAGGGATGCTTTCATACGATACACACTCTTGCTCACTGCTATTATGTTTGTTTTATATGGTAGTTTAATATTTATCTATAATAATCAAGTAAATACTGAGATTAAAGAAACTTCTGAACAAAATTTAAAAGATTTGAAGGTAGATATACAATCAAAAGAAAGCATTAATAAAGGTAGATATTATATTATCCAATCAAAAGGTCATATTGAAAATCATTCAAAATTATCATACGCCACAATTTCAAAAATATTAGAAAGAATGAAAAATAGTAAATCCTACAAATATGAAGGAACTTCTGGTATTTTTTATATCATTAAAGATAGAATGGATCAGAAAACGATATATAGCATTACTGATGTATCCGATTATGAGGAAACAAAAGATTTATTATATAATTTAATGTTATTTCTAATGTTGTTTACACTATTATTTATAGTCGGAGCTGCTTATTATCTTGCAATTAAACCGATAAGAGCGTATGAAGAAATGTTACGATCACATCAAACATTTCTTCAAAACACTACACATGAAATGAAGACGCCAATCGCTTCAGTATCACTTGGTATAGATTATATTAAGGCGCTAGAACCAAATCTTACAGATAAGAGCTTACAATCGATATCTAAAATGAAACAGGAAATTCAGTATATACAATCATTAATCTCTAAAACTTTAAATATCTCTTCCAAAATAGATAGAGTTGCAGTTAATATTATTCCGATATTAGATTATACGATCGAACAATTCGAAAACTTATTTCAAATGAAAATTGAGAGAAATTATGATGCATCAATTATCTACACTGTTAATGAAGATGACATTAAACAAATTATGACTATTCTGTTAGATAACGCTATTAAACACAACTGCCAGTTAGTAGACATTAGAGTGAAAGCTATGATTAAAGAACAACATTTAATTCTGGAAGTTATTGATAACGGTATAGGTATTCAACAAGATCAAATCCCGTTTATATTTGATCGTTATTACCGAGGGAATACCGGAATAGAAGGTTCAGGTTTAGGTTTAGATATACTAAAATTAATTATAAAACAATATAATGGGACAATTGAAGTACAGTCAGAACAATATAAACAAACCAAATTCATTCTAACTTTGTAGACTGATATTGTTTTTTTCAGTTTCGTTTCAGTTTCTATTGTTATATTTATTTCGACGAATAAACAATGGAGATGAAAACAATGGATACAAAAACGAAAAAAATGATGAATAAAGTTCCTCAGATTACAGTATTTTTTTGGGTTATTAAAATTTTATGTACGACAGTTGGAGAAACATTTGCAGACTTTATAAATTTTAATATCGGTTTAGGTTTAACTGTTACAACTTTGATTATGGGTATCGCTTTAATAATAGCCTTAATATTTCAATTTAAGACGAACCGCTATCGTCCTTTAATTTATTGGATAACAGTTGTATTACTAAGTGTATTCGGAACGTTAGTGACAGATAATTTAACCGATAATCTAAGTGTTCCATTAGAAGTTAGTACAATTGTATTTTTAATATTATTAGGATTAACATTTTTATTATGGTATATCAGTGAGAAAACATTATCAATTCATTCAGTCTTTACATTAAAAAGAGAAATATTTTATTGGTTAACAATTCTTTTCACTTTTGCATTAGGAACTGCAGTTGGAGATTTATATTCTGAACAATTAGGCTTGGGATATTTATATACAGGTATCGGTGTTACGTTAATTATCGCAGCCATTTATATAGCATATAAATATTTTAAATTAAATAGTATATTAGCATTTTGGATGGCATACATTTTGACTCGTCCACTAGGTGCATCGCTAGGGGATTTATTATCTCAACCGAAGACAAACGGCGGTTTAGGCTTTGGTACGACAATAACAAGTATTATTTTCTTAGTAGCCATTTTGGGTATCATCATCTATTTAGCTACTTCAAAAATTGATAGAGTAGAGTCAACAAATATAGCAACGATAACTATTAATTCTCAGCAACAAAAACGTGTTTTATTTCAGACCATAATTGTACTTGCTGTATCGTTAGCATTAGGTGTTGGTGGTTACACTGTGAGAATGCACAGTATTCATCAAGCCAATCATAAAGTAAGTTTCAAATCTGAAATGAAGCAATTTGCAACGATAGAATTGGCTATAAATGATGCTGCGAAAAAACAAGATTTTAAACTTGTAAATAAAAAAGCAGATCAATTAGAGCGTGATTGGGATAAACAAGAACCGAAACTCAGATCTTTAGATAGTAAGCAATGGACACAAGTGGATGTTACAATCGATGGTGTATTATCAGCAGCGAGAGATAGCCAGTCAAGTACAGCAAAAATTGCAAATGCAGTGAAGCAATCTCAAGATGTAATCCATTCGCTTAATTAAAAATTATATGGAGGAGATTGTTTCATGACAGATTATCGTTATTCAAAAAGGTATATCATTATAATTTCAGTATTTTTCTTAAGTATATTTTTATTTATATCCTTAGGGTTAGAATTAAAGATAAAATGGGTACATCAAATGGATTTATCAACATTTAATTGGTGGATGACGCATTTTGGAGAACCACAAATGAATTTTTCAGGTGGATTTATAACGAGTTATTTTACGATTTTTGCAAAATATTTTGATGTATTGTCTGTAGTTGTTATGACATTAGTAACTGCAGTTTACTTTATTCGTAAACATTATTACATCTTCAGTATATGGTTAATTACCGTAGTAGCCTCAGGTGGAATATTAGGAATCTTTTTAAAAAAGTTGTTTAATAGACCGAGACCGTATGATCATCTTTTACAGGATACAGGATTTTCATTTCCCAGTGGACATTCGCTTTCAAGTACCTTGTTTGCTTTGATAGTATTAATTATCTTAATTCCAAGGTTGCAGAAGTTATCTCAACAATTTTTTGCAAATGTTTTAGTACTTATATGTTGGTGGAGTATTTTAATAAGCAGACTGTACTTTCATGCACACTTTTTAACAGATGTTATCGGTGGTGTTGCTTTCAGTGTGTTCTGGATAATGTTCTGTATGGTGATGTATGAGAAAATATTTGAACCGGTTGGAAATAAAATGATAAAAAATAATAAAAAGTTAAATTTAATGAAATAAAAAATTGTTACTGATGAACCTGCACACATTATTGTTTCATATATTACTTGTTAAACAAGGAGATTATGCATTACATTTGCTAATATTGGAGTATTACAACAATGGTAGACAGGAATCACCTGAGACGATTGCACAAATGATTGCGATGATTACTTTGAATGATCCAATGAAAGCAATGCAGAATATGAATGGAAAGGAGAGCTGATTTTTAAAGAAACAATAGCCCCTAGTTGATTTATTCAACTTGAGGCTATTGTTTTATCTAAATTAAAGGAACTAATAAATGACTATCATATTGTCCACCTGTGTAAATTGTATGTTTGCCACTATTAATTGTTTCTGCATGTTCGTATCTTGTTTTAAGGCCGAATGAACTGTTACCTTTAACAATCTCACTAGCTTTCACAACGACTTGAATGCTTTCGCCAGCTTTAAAGAATGTACCAGATGGTAATAATTCAATTTCAACAGCTACAATTTCACTAGGTGAAAGTTTAAGTTGACGTTCGTGTTTATGCCATGGTTGTAATGGTGTTGATTTAGTTTCGTCTAGTTCACGATGTGATACACGTAACCAACCTGTCGCAACTTGACCATTTTCAATATGGTTGAAGTCAGGGAAGTACAATTCGTTACCATTTTTATCTAATTTCTTAATGCCAGCAAATAAATCCATATCTTCATTATCTGCGGATACCCATAATTTTAACTTCATATTACCAGTAAGTTCAGTATCTTGTTCAAATACTTTTGTGAATCGTACTTCATCGTTTTCAGATGATGTATCATATGAAATACTTTCCTGTTCATCACTAAGAGTATCTGTCATTTTTAATGTTTTCGCATCTAAATAATAAGGTGTTGCTTTTGTATCTGGTAATGGCCAGCTAGTGGCAGTTTTACGTGTACCTTTATAGAATTTATCTCTTAATTCATATGTAACAGTTGGTGTTTCTTCCCAATCGTTATCTATATCTTTTAAGAAGTGGTCAAAGAATGCTTTTTGCATTTCTAATGCTTCACGCGTGTAGTATGTTTCCCACTCTTTACGACCATGAATGTATAACCATTTTTGTTTTGACCCTGCTTGTTTAAATCCTTCGAAACTACCACGATTATGAAGACCTTGTGTTGACCAACTTGCACAAGCAAGAATAGGAACCTGGATGTCTTTTAAGTTAGCTTGCTTACCTCTCCAATAATCATCAAGCAATGTATGATTATTTTGAAGTTCAACTAAATTTTCTATTTGTTTATTGTCTGGCCATCTTGTAACTAATCCTTGATACCAGAATCTAAAGAAACCAGTGTCAGGAATGCCACCGTGAAACGCTACCTCGCGATACATGTCGTTTAAACCTTCCCATGGTATCATCGCTTTTAAATGTTTTGGTTGTAATGAAGCAACCCACCATTGTGTTACAGCTAAATAAGAAACGCCATTCGTTCCTACCTTGCCATTACTCCATTCTTGTGTACCTGCCCACTCAATTACTTGTGCATAATCTCTCGCTTCATCTAATCCCCAAGGTTTTAATGCACCTAAAGATTTTGAACTACCACGTAAACCTACTTTCACGATAACATAATCGTTTGGTACCCAGAAACCTGGATCAGGAGATTCCTCAGGAGTGAAACTTGATGTTGGAATTGGTCCAAGTGTTGGCCACATTGGCCCCATATTAGTAATTTTTGGTTTGTTATCTTTACCGTAAGTATCTGCTGACATAACAACTGGGAATTTGCCAGGTTTGTTTGGTCGGAAGACATTTACGTATAGAATTTCACCATCCTGCATTGTTACTTCTACGTCTTTTTCCATAATCATTTCTTGGTATCCATATTGTACGCTATCTACTACAATATGATTAATCCCTGTTTTTAGTGTGTCTTTGTCTGTTACTGTTAATTTTGGATTGCCCATTAATGTGTTGTTCATAATAATCATTTCCTTTCGTGTTTTGAATATACACCTATACTAGCCCCGTTTAGAGATAGCTACAATCATCAATACACTTAAGGTTGGCGGTTTTCCAACACATTAACTAAAATTGTGGTATAAATAACTAAAAGTGATTTAAATAGAGGTGTATTATAAATGAAACAAGATCGAAGAGTAAGTAAATCACAAAAGGTAATAAAAGAAGCATTTATTGCTTTATTGGATAAGCAAAGTTTTGAATCGATTACTGTGCAAGGTATATCGGATTTAGCTGATGTGAATCGAAGTACGTTTTATGCACATTATTTAGATAAATTTGATTTACTGGATAAACTAGAAGATGAGTATATTGATAAGATTCGAAATGAAATAGAAGATGTAGATCGTTCTAACGCATATACTGTTTATGATGTGATGAAATCGTTAATCAATCATATCGATGAAGACATGACGTTTTACAAAATGATGTTTATGCTTGATAAAGATAGTGGTATTGAGAGAAAACTCTATTTATTATTGAATGAACATTTAAATAAATTTATGAAGCGCAAAGAAACTATCGGTGGTATACCTTTTGATTACTTTATGAGCTATATTACAGGAGCAGGTATTGCTTTGATTAAATATTGGATATTAGATACTAATAAGATATCAAGTGAAGATTTAATCGAACACTTTTATAAAATTGTGACACAAGGTCCTGCACAGATTATTGCCGAGGAAATAGAGTGATAAAAACGGACGAAAATGTGTGTAATAGGAAATAAGGAGATAATAATGACGACTTTTAATAATTTAGAATGGACAAGAGCTCCTAAAGTTTACGAGATAACAGATGAATGTATACAAATTACGACAGTGCCTAACACAGATCTATGGCAACGCACTTATTATGGCTTCCAAAATGACAATGCACCCGTACTTCAAATGACAACGGATGAAGAATACTTTTCATTTACAGTAAAAACATCCTTTGATACGAAACGTCGCTTTGATCAGTGCGGTATTGTTATATATCTGAATAGCGATAATTGGTTGAAAGCTTCTATTGAGTATGAGAATGAGTCATTTCAACGATTAGGTAGCGTGGTTACGAATGATGGTTATTCAGACTGGGCATCGTTTGATATTGATAGTGCTATCAAATCTATGTGGTATCGCTTGAGCCGTCGCGAAAGTGATTACTGTATCGAGTATTCAGAAGATGGCGTTACTTATAAACAAATGAGAATTGCGCATCTTAACCATGGAGAAGGTACTATTAAGTTTGGTATCTATGCATGTTCTCCTGAAGATTCTTCATTTGAAGCGGTATTTACTGAAATGAATATCGGGCCTTGTCAGTGGGAAGCCCATAAATAAATAAAGCGCCTTATCACTATAATTATTATCAGGGATAGGGCGCTTATTGTGTATTTAGTTGTACGCTTCTACAAAAGCTTCAATAGAGTCATAGTTTTTACGTTCTTCAACTGTGCTAGGATCAAGGTGTGCGAAGAAATGATCTTCTACTGAGAAGTAAGTGCCATCTTCAGAACCTGTACCAGATACAGTATATGCTAAGTTTTTCTCAGTAAAGTAAGTTTTTAATTCATTAAATAAATTTTCACGGTCTTCAATGTATTGCTTTAATTCGTGATTTTCGAAGTGATAGTTATCTACTAAAGTTACACCATCAGCAAGTCCCGGTTTTGTCATATCCGGAATCTCTTCCCAGTCGATTTCAATATCACCTAAAAATGTAAGGTTTGTTAATGGGTATGTTACATCTCCTACAGTATGTTCATAGTACGGTGGGAAATCTTTGTACTGTATTTCATAATCATAGTCATCAATCTTTGTAATGAAAGGTAAAGCTTCTACCCATTGAATTAACTTTTCTTCACTGTCGAATATACCGATGTTTTTAATGTGATGTTCACTTGTAAATTTTAATAAGAACATGTATGTTCACTCCTTAAGGATATTATGCTTACGCCATCATGATATAGCTTAATTACTAATACTTCAAATAATAACATATTGTTATTAC
>NZ_JAOTIS010000014.1 GCF_025628935.1 Macrococcus capreoli | reverse complement strand
ATTTTTGTGATTTTTTCCAATTTGTTCGGTCCTAAACGCATTGAAAATAGCTCTCCTAAACGGCATCTCACTTGCAGCCCTTTCGACAAAAACAAAACTCAACCTAAATCAAAGAACGATTTACGGTTGAGTTTCTTTTTTTGCTTAGGGCTAAACGCAAGTTCGATAGCCTACCCTTCTTAAACGGCATTTTCAATGCAGGACCTCGTCAAATTTCACCAACACTTTCCGAAATCAAAAAGCGATTTCTCTGTGTTGCTTCCAATTTGTTCGGTCCTAAACGCATTGAAAATAGCCTCTTATTCACATATATCCATAATAGCGTCGAACTGTCTTTGTAGTTTTTCTTTTTTACCTTTTAAACAAGAGCACGCTGCATCAACAATCTTATCTTTCTCTGGCAATTTATCTTCATTATAATAGATCATTACTGTTCTCTCGTCATCTGCTGGACGTACTTTCTTAATCCATCCATTCGCAACTAAATTATTATAGAAACGTGTACGCTTATACGGCTTAATATCTAAATATTTATCAAGTTCTTTCATCGGCATCGGACCTTTATCCCATAATGCCACCATCACAATGTATTCTTCCTTAGTTAGATTAAATTCCGAAGAAATTAACTCAAATATTTCATCAATCTCTTTTTGTAAATCGTTTAATAGCACCATATCACTAACTTCATGTATATCTTTTGACATATTTTTCACCCTCTGTTTCATGCAATATCTTAATCTATACCCACTTCATCTGTAATCAATCCAATATAATTCATTCGGTTGTTCATAAATGACTCGATGTAATATAACACATTGTCTTTTTCAGGTTCATTATGCAGTTCATGAAATAACGTACGCCAATTTTTAATATAAATTTCTGACGACTTAATTTCCTGTGCGAACAACTTAATTTGATCAACGTCTGCAATACGATCCTGCTCTGAATACATTAACAATACTGGTATGTCATTAATTTTATGAATATTCTCCATCGTTTCTTTCATACATTCAATGATCGTTTTGTACCAGTTGAAACTCACCTTTTGTAGCATTAGCGGATCACTTTTCATCTCTGCAACAATTTCTGAATCTCTTGAAAAGTCTTCTAAAGGAATATTCATATCAAATTTAGCATCTTTAGAAATTGAACTTAATCCTGATGCAAGAAAGTTCCTACGTGTCGTGACCGTATTTTGAAAGCCTAGTAACGGTGAAATCAACATGACACCTTCTAATTTAATGTTCACTTTCTCAAGTATATTAATGGCGATTAAGCCTCCTAAACCGACACCTAGTAAAAAGACAGGTAAATGAAACTCTTCAGCTACTTCTATCCATTCTAATACTTTTTCACGATATTCATCAAAACTTTCAATATGCCCTTTATTTACACGAGAAGTCTGGCCTTGACCAGGTAAGTCACCCATAATCACATGATAACCATCTCTTCTTAAATGTGTAATAAACCAAGCGTATCTCCCATGATGTTCAAGAATGTTATGCACAATCACGACGATACCTTTTGGTGTCTTTTCAGTTTCCCATTTCCACATAATGATACTCCTTTAATAATTTCTGTAAACGTTTAATTAGTGATATTATTATTATAACAAAACTTATGCCTGGAGGTTAAAATATGTTATACGAATATAATAGCAAATATCCAAAAGTCCATGATAGTGCGTTTATTGCACCGAATGCAATCATAACTGGTGATGTTACAATCGCAAAGGATGCTTCAATTTGGTATGGCACAGTTATTCGTGGTGATGTGAGTCCTGTTATTATTGGAGAACATTCAAATGTACAGGATTTATGCTGCTTACATCAATCACCGAATGCCCCATTAATTATTGAAGACAACGTGACGGTCGGCCATCGTGTTACTTTGCATTCAAGTATTATACGCAAAGGTGCTTTAGTAGGGATGGATTCTACTGTTTTAGATGGTGCTGAAATAGGTGAAGGTGCGTTTTTAGGTGCAGGGTCGTTACTAACACAAGGTAAGAAGATACCGCCTGGCATGCTTGCAATGGGACGTCCAGCCAAAGTAGTTAGAGCATTAACTGAAGAAGATAAACAGGATATGGCGCGCATACAACGTGAATATGCAACGAAAGCCCAGATGTATAAAGCAATGCACAAAAAAAGTGAAGCCACCGAGTAAGGTGACTTCACTTTTTTGTGGGCTAAACGCATTTCAGATAGCCTCTCTTCTTAAACGGCATCTTCAATGCAGGACCTCGTCAAATTTCAGCAACATCTTCGAAATCAAAAAGCGATTTCTTAGTGTTGCTTCCAATTTGTTCGGTCCTAAACGCATTTCAGATAGCCTCTCTTATGCAATTCCGAATTTGTTATGCATAAACGGTAAGCCTGCAATAATAAAGCTAAATACAAACTCATAAAACATTGAGAAGAAGTTTGCAAAAAAGAATGTAAATGTGTGCGAAATCACAGATCCGATTCCTTCTGCACCAAATGCAAAGTTCGCATCAATACCACTATCAATTAGATTTAATAATATGATAACAATCGCCATATACCATGCTTTCTTCGTAACAATTGCAACGATTAATGCAATAATCGTAATGACAATCGGTTCAAATACGAATAGCTGGAAAAACGGATCTAATCCACCAAACATATAATACGCCATATCTTTAAACATGTAGACACCTCTTCATTAATTTATTACTTTAAGTCACTTACAATTCTATCATCGAAAGCACTTTATCAATGTTAAGTTTTTCTAAAGATTAACGCATAATATTTACACAGAATTTACATTCACTTAATGCCATGTAACGACTTCTTCTATCGGTTGACGTACTTTCTCAGTTTTCGGTTCATAATAACGATAACCAAACGACACCATCACTGAAATACCTTCTTTTTCTGAATCTATAATTCCCGCTTCAGCTAATATTTGATTGACTTTACGGTAATCAAATCCTTCTATCGGACAAGAATCAATACCAATTTGTGCTGCAGCTGTCATCATGTTCGCTAAAGCAATATATGTTTGTTTACTACTCCAGTCAAACAACGCACGTTCATTTCCGACAACTTCAATGTGTTCGGTTTGAAATTCTTTATATATTTCAAGCATTCGCTTCAACTTATCTTCGTCAGGCTGTCTTGCTTTAAAATGATTGTAAAAGTACTCCGAATCATATTGAACATCTTTTCTCGCGATAATCAGTACAAAGTGACTCGCAGTAGCAAGCTGTTTCTTCGCGCCCCATGCGACTTCACTGATTTTATCTTTGATTGCTTCATCACTTAACACGATAAATCGCCACGGTTCTAACCCGACAGAAGACGGACTTAATCTCCCAACTTCAAGTATAAATGCCATATCGTCATGTGAGATTGGCTCCTCACGATATTTTCGCGTCGCATGTCTAAAGCGATGGGCCTGCAGTATTTGTGCTTTCATCATAGCTTTATCCATAATAATTCACTCCTTATTTATATATATGTAAACAAAATAATGATGATTAATAATAAAAAATTCTCCCTTATTATTATAAGAGAGAATGCGTTAAATCAATAACGAAAGCAATGACAAATTACTTACATTTTATATTTCATATGTTCGTTTTATATTTCATATATTCGTTATTGTATTAAATTCATTTTATGTTATTCCTAAATTAACGTGTTTGCGCCGTTGTAACTTGTAGCTTCTTCCAGTAATAATAGCCGTAAATACTATTAATTAAGAAACCAATCCACATCACTACCATCGTTACTCCTGTATCATCTATACTTCCGGCATGTATCATCTTTCTAACCCATAGTGTAATCGATACGATATTGACAACAATCCAGAAGAACCATTGTTCTTTAAAACGCAACGACATCAACACTTGTCCTGTCAGGTTTAAACTCACATTCAACGCATCTAAGAAAGGTTGACCAGATTTAATACTTTGTAGATATTTCGCAAATGCAAAGTAAAAAGCGCCACCCAGTACTAGCGTAATTGCCCACTGCATCATAGTTAAGCCTTTCGTATCCACTTCCTGTACTTCCGTCTTCTTCGTACTAATTGTGTGCATATTGCGAATCCATGTATACAATCCAATAAACTGGAATACACCAAACACAACCTGTAAGTATACTTCTCCCATTAAGTTCGCCTGATAACTGATCCAGCCGTAAGTAATAACCTGAATTAAACCATATAAAAATGTACTGAGACGCCCTTTCGCACTCATGATCACACATAATATACCTGACACACTCGCAATAACATTGATCCAGTCTATGCCTTTAGCAGGATCATAGAAATAAACTAAAATTGCGATTTGTGCCAATATAAATAAGCCGAAAAATATTTTTTCGTACAACGTAAACCCTCTGAAATCTTTCACTAAAAACATAATATTCTCCTTAGTTATCTTTGCCGTCCGCAAGTATTTCATCTACAAGTCGGTGCGCTTCTTCGTATTTCTCCTGGAAGCTATCCCCTTTTAATACGACCATCTTATCTTCTAATCCTTGATATTTAATTTCATCTAAAAACATTTGATGCATATCCATACGTGCTTTCTGATCCGCCATACTCATATCACGGAAACCATCATCTACATATTGCGTCGTAGGTGGTAACACGATAATTAATGCCCAGTTCTGTAATGAAATATAGTAATCAAATACAGGCGCAATCTTTTCATAGTCTTCCGGGGGGGCATATAATTTCGTGTATAGTTTTGTCGTCATCACATCTGTATCCGCAAAGAATACTTTACGCGTACCTGGTGAATGAATGTGTTTACGATTTAATTCAAATTGCCCAATACCAATCGCATGTAAATCTTTAATATCTAACTCATCATCTCGTACTTGGCGTGTCGTTTGATATTCTCTTGAATACTCTAATGAATAAGACGTTGAATAACGACGTGCTAAATCACGCACTAACGTCGTTTTTCCTGTACTTGCTGTTCCAATGATTAATACATTTTTGACGAAGAATCGTCGGAATGGTCGTGTTACAAAGTCCCAGTTTAAGATTGGATTTTCTCGAATAGACGTACCACTAATACCTGTAATGCGACGATCGACTTTCGTAATCAGCACATCACTTTGAGAGAAACTTTTCTCGAAATGTTCTTGTAACGGCTGCACGTATTCTTCTTCCCCAACGTAGAACGTAACGTTGTTCATAGCGTAATTGTTTTCTTTCACTGCCGCTTCAATCTTTTCTTGTAATAACTGTAACCACGGTGCCCAGCCATCTGGATAACGCGGAATATTCGATTCGTCTAAAGTTAATACCGTAACGTTCGTATCGTCCTTTAATAATTCTCGCATCGCTTTAACACGATTCGTCAAACTCATACCCGCTTTATCTCCACGATCACCTGCATACCCTGAAACAATCACTAACGCATGTTCATTTTCACGCTTTGCACGTACGATTTGTTCGAAATGCCCAACATGACACGGTGCAAATGTCCCGAAATAAATCCCTAAGTCTCTCATGTTCTTTTCTCCTTTAAGTAAATTAATATTATTATAACAATTTTTCGATAATTATGTATGGTATTATTATTTACAATAACTATATAAACTATTTACACTTAATTTAACCTTTCTTCATATTTAAGCTGTACACTTAAATCGAATATGAAGGAGGCTCGTTATGAAATTTGTAAAGAAGTTACTCATCGTTTTATCTCTATTTATTGCTATACCCCATTTTATAGATATTAGTAACGAACCAATCGAAAAATCTATCGTTGCGGATACGTCGAAGACTCAGTCTGAGGACTAAGTCTTTTATTTTTTTGTAATTTTGAACGAAATGTGAAATAAATCCTTTTTGCGCTAGAAAATTTATAATTTTTTTAAATTTTCTTTGACCTTTTAAAGCGTTTTCATTATGATTATTTTATTAAGGTAAAGTAATCCATAGATTACTACATTGAAGGAGGAACAAAAAATGGGATTATCAAGAGATTTTTTTATTGCATTAAGTGAAAACGCTACTTTAAATGAAGCAGCTAAAAAGTATGGTTTAGCGTTAGGTGCGCATAAAGTAGTAGCAGGTACTGATATTGAAACGACAATTGAATCGATTCGCGTATTAAACGCTCAAAATATTTCTGCAACTGTTGATAATTTAGGTGAATTTGTTTTCTCTAGAGAAGAAGCAACAGCAGCTAAAAATAACATTCTGGCAATGATTCAAGCTTTATATGATGCAGGTGTAAGTGCACATATGTCTATCAAATTAACACAAATCGGTTTAGATGTAGATCCTGAATTCTGTTATGAGAATGTGCGTGAAATCTTATTAAAAGCTCATGAATGTGGCAATATGCATATTAATATGGATACTGAAGATTACAATCATACTGTACAAACATTTGAAATGTTAGACCGATTAAAAGGTGAGTTCAAAAACGTTGGTACAGTTATTCAAGCTTATTTATTCCGTGCGACTGAAGAAATTGAAAAGTATAAAGATGTTCGTTTACGTTTAGTAAAAGGGGCATATAAAGAAGACGCTTCTGTTGCTTATCAATCAAAAGAAGATATTGATGCGAACTATATTAAGATTATTGAACAGCGTTTATTAAATGCAAAAGCTATGACTTCTATCGCAACACATGACCACAATATTATTAATCATGTGAAGAAATTTATTGATCAGCATAAATTAAACAAAGATTTAATTGAATTCCAAATGTTATACGGTTTCCGTTCAGAATTACAAGTTGAAATCGCAAATTCTGGTTACAACTTCTGTACGTATGTACCATACGGTGAAGACTGGTATGGTTACTTCATGAGACGTTTAGCAGAACGCCCACAAAACTTACAACTTGTTTATAAATCAATCGTAACACCTGAAGTAGAAAAAGGTGCGATCGTAGCAGGATCTGCTTTAGCAGGATTCGTTGTATTACGTAAATTATTAAAGAAATAAATGTTAAAAGACTATGCATCTCATCATTTTGATGCATAGTCTTTTTTGGTAGATGTTCGAAATTTGAGTATCACCAATTTCAGAACAGATTTCTCGCGCGAAATTTGAGTATCACCAATTTCGGATATACCCTCATCCTCTACAAGCAACAGTATCTTACAATCCTTCAATCATCTTGTTCAAGTTGGCCATTTCGATTGCACTGATTGCAGCTTCCCCACCTTTATTCCCTGCTTTCGTACCTGCACGTTCTATCGCTTGTTCAATCGATTCTGTCGTCACAACACCAAAGATCACCGGTGTGCCATGTTCTCCTGCTTTTGCAATGCCTTTCGCCGCTTCATTACATACGTAATCATAATGTGTCGTCGCTCCGCGTATTACACATCCTAATGTAATGATTGCATCGTATTTCCCTTTTTGGGCTAACTTACTCGCAACAAATGGTAATTCAAAAGCACCCGGCACTAAGAATGTATCAATATGTTCACTTTCAACGCCATGGCGTTCTAAAGTATCAATCGCACCTTCAGTCAGGCGGTCTGTAATAAAATGATTAAATCTTGATGTTACAACAGCTATCTTTAAACCTTGTCCTGTTAATTGTGCACTATAGTTCATATTAATTTCTCCTCCAGTAAATGTCCTAATTTTTCTTTTTTCGTTGATAAATATGTTTTGTTTACTGCATTACTCTGAAATTGATGTGGTATTCTTGCTTCAACTACTATGCCATATTTGCTTAAACCATCAATTTTCCTTGGATTATTTGACATTAAATTCACTTTGTTAACGCCTAAATCTTTTAAGATAGAAGCTGCAATCGCATATTCACGCACATCACTATCAAATCCTAATGCATGATTCGCTTCAACTGTATCCATGCCTTGTTCAATCTTCTCGTATGCTTTCAGCTTATTGATTAAACCGATGCCGCGACCTTCCTGACGTAAATAGATTAAAATGCCACCATTTTTATTGATATGCTCTAATCCACGTTCTAGCTGCACACCACAATCACAACGTTTACTATGGAACACGTCCCCTGTTAAACACTCGGAGTGCAGTCTAACATCCGGTACACCTTCATAGTCTTTAACATACGCCACATGTTCTTTATCGCCATAAATTTCACTGAAGCCATACATCGTAAAGTCGCCGAATTCAGTTGGCATATTGACTTGCGCCTCTCGTTTAACAAGCGGCTTCACCGTCTTAATATAATCAACTAAGTCGGCAATCGTTATCATCTTCAGATTGTGTTCTAATTTATATACTGCTAAATCATCTCTTCGTGCCATCGTACCGTCTTCTTTAATAATTTCACAAATGACCCCTGTTTCACTGGCATCACATAATTTCGCGAGATCTACACAAGCTTCTGTATGTCCGACACGTTCTAACACACCATTAGGTTTAGCAATCAATGGAAAGATATGACCTGGCTGATTAAAGTCTTGTATCGAAATATTAGGATCAGCCAATGCTTTCACCGTACAAAATCTTTCGAATGCACTAATACCCGTCGTTGTCGACACATGATCAATACTCACCGTAAAGGCAGTCTTGTTCGGATCCTGATTATTAAAGGTCATCGGTAATAAGTTTAGTCTTTTATTGAGTTCAGTCGAAATGGGTGCACAGACTAAACCTCGTGCGTGTTTAATCATAAAATTAATCGTATCTTCCGTCATAAAATCGGTTATCGCAACGAGATCACCTTCATTTTCACGCTCCTCATTATCAACAACGATAATCGGTTTGCCTTGTTTCAAATCTTCTATAGCACTTTTAATATCATCAAACATTACAGCATCATCTCCAGTTTAGATAAAGTTAATGCACTTGCTTCCTTTTGACTGTTCAGGATATATTTACCTAGCATATCGAATTCAATATGGACTTTGTCTCCTGCCTTCAAGTCAGTGAGCATCGTACTGCGCACGGTTTCCGGTATAATATGCAGTTCAATGCATGTATCTAGTTTAAATATCGTCAGTGATATCCCATTTACAGCAATCGAACCTTTCGGAATAACGTTGCTTCTGAATGCATTCGGCAGTCTTAATCGCACCACCATCGTCTTCTGTAGATGTCTAATGTTGTCAATTACGAGATGTGTATCGACATGACCACTCACAAAGTGTCCACCTAGGCGCGTCGTCGGTAATAAAGCGCGTTCTAAATTAACGCGAGTGCCGTGCTTCATACTTTTAAATAACGTGACGGCACTTGTTCCTTCAACAATATCGACATCAAATGATGACTCAGTGAATGACGTTACGGTTAAACACACACCATTCACGCTAATCGAATCACCGATATGCATATCTTCAGTTATCAGACTGCATCCGATCGTCATAAATGTTGTGTCGCCTTGCTTCTTAATTTGATTGATCTTGCCTACTTCTTCAATGATGCCTGTGAACATCCTGATCATCCTTTCTATAAACGAGCAATACGTCGTCTTCGAAAGTCTTAACTGTTACAAGTTGGAGTGATGTCATTGCTGACATTTGGGAAGGTTCATCAGTTGTTAAAAACTGATGTTTTGAGGATCCACCTAATAATTTCGGGGCAATGTATTGGTGTATTTCATCATAACAATGTGCAGATGCAAACAGACGTATTGTCTGCATCCCACCTTCTATTAATAATCGATTAATTTTATGTAAATATAATGCTTCTAAAATGGCGTCCGGCTTTAATTCAGGTAACACGATAACATTAACGTCTTCAATCATTTGCTGAACATTGGTCACTACGATTAAGCGAGATTTATCATAATCATTATTATCTTGCGCATTAATTTCAAATAACCCATTCGATATTACGACTTTACGCAGCCACTTCTCCTTATATGTTCTGCTATCCAGTATCGGTTCATCATGTTTATATGTAGCATAACCGACAAGAATTGCATCACAGCGATAGCGTTCACGATGCGCATGACGTCTTGATTCAGCATTTGTAATCCATTGACTTACGTTTTGATCATCCGCTGTCTTACCGTCCAGCGTGACACCCATCTTCAAAATGGTATATGGCATTTTATGACGCTTTGCGTTAAAGAATGGTTGATAATAATCATAAATCTCACTTACATATTGTTGTTTTACGATTATCCCTTGTGCCTTCATATCGTCAATACCAGATGATTGCAGTGATTCATCTCTTACAGCAAACACAACGCGTTTGATACCACTTTCGATTATCTTCTTTGTACATGGCGGTGTCTTACCATAATGACTACAAGGTTCAAGTGTACAATAAAGTGTGGCGCCAATCGCGTGACTTCCTGCCATATTAATGGCATTCACTTCTGCATGCCCTTCACCTTCAATAAGATGAGCACCAATGCCGACAATCTTATCATCTTTCACGATAATACAGCCGACAGCAGGATTGCTACCTGTTTGTCCATCCGTCCATTGAACGAGTTCAAATGCTTTGTCTATATACAACTTATTCATCTCCTATAAAAAAATCGTCCCGGTGCACTACATGTGCATCCCGGGACGATGATTATTTTTAGGTTCAACAAATAAGACCAGATTGATGGTTACTGCTGAAAAAATACATCAACAAATAAACCATTAACATGGCGCCTTATTCTTTCTCCCATCCAGACTATACTGTCGGTTTCTGAGTTTCACAGAATCAGCATCAAATCTACATTATCAGCTCACGGACTATCACCGCCGGTTAGGAATTTCACCCTGCCCCGAAAGAATAATATTCACTTGTATGTCAATTAAGACATTTACATCATAGCGAATTTAAATAAAAAAATCAACGCAAAGATTTCTAACAATTCTAATCATTACAAATGTTTATGTATTAGCTATTCAGACAACACACTCGCTTTAAAATGCTTCACTGCTCGTTTCGCTTCTTCAGCTAATTCAACGATGCCATTATTCATATAATTTACGCCACCTGATTTCTGACCTAATAAATAAAAATGGTTCAGTTTCCCTTTTGCAGCGATGACTTCATTATAAAGCGGCGTCACATAAAAGCCACCATCCGGATGTGCAATCAGTAAATCCTGATTTACCAAACTCTCAATGAGGTCGTTATGCTCAATTGCATCTTTGAAATGTTTCGCCGGTCCTGTCGCATTAATGACATAATGCACACGAATTTCTTTATTTTTCGTATAAATACGATATTTATTATATTTATAGTCGATACGTTCTATACCACTTAATATTTCCAGCGTATTGTCTTCAATACACGCCATCATCTTCACTGCAGTTGATTCCGGCATCGGATTTGCATAAGCGGTAATATAACCGGCATCATTATTGAGAAATGCTGCTTTATCACGGCGTGTCATAAATGGCCAGATTAAATATGCATTGCGCGTTAATTCATAGACAAACGATTGCATTAATCCGACTACTTGTGAATGTGCTAAATCAAACTGCATTGCCTTCATTGGCTGCGTACGATTCACTTTAAATAATCGATCCGCATCAATCCCTTGATGCGCAATTTCTTTATGAAATAACTTTTTAAGTGCCTCTAACGGTAAAAAGCCATTATTTTTTGATTTCACTTTCTCTAACTGAGCTGCAGTAATATATTTGAATCGGATAGGTTGCATTGCACCGCGCACTGATTGTACTTTACCATCACGACTGACTAAATAAAGTTTCGTCTGAAGCTCAGGTGTTAAATAACGGACGATGTCTACTGCAGACAATCCCGTTCCAAGTACTGCATAATCTTTCACTTTATCCACTTGTACACGATTAAGCGGATATGGCCATTTAATATAGTTTGGTGTTGTTGTAAGATTGTATGGATCCATCGGGCCAAATTGACCCGGCGATAAAAATACAGCATCGACATCAAATGCTTCGTCTTGTGTCGATATACGATATCCATTGTTTAACTGTTCAACATTTCTCACATGGTTGTTAATAATCGTGACATTTTTCTTTTGCGCATATTGATTAAAATGAGCTGTCATATATTTTCCAAATAATTGACGCGAATAATATTGATTACCCGAAGCATTATTATCTGCTTCTTTATGAATTTGCAATTTCAAATCCTGTTCATTTTTCTCAATCCATTTCACGAAATCATCCGGTTTATTCGGCTTCATGCTAATTAAGTTTCCTGGATAATTCATCAATAATTCCGGATCATCATATTGAAACGCACGCCCGTTCCCTAAATATTTCTGATCGTCAAAACATAATATTTCAGCTTTTATTTGCTTCTCTTTAGACAAGTATTTCAGTACGTTTACACCTGCTACACCTGTCCCAATAATCGCTATTTTCATAAAAAGTTCCTCCTTTTGTATATATATTATCAAAAAATAGGGTAAACAAACTAAAAGCGCGGGATTTTTTTATAGAAATAAATCAATTGATCTTGCACAAAAATATACATAGAGGTGACAACATGTTAGAAATCAACAATGTCTCAAAAGTTTATCGAGGCGGCAAAAAAGCAGTCAACAATCTGGATATGAAGATTGAGAAAGGTGAATTTATCGCATTTATCGGTACGAGTGGTTCAGGTAAGACCACAGCAATGCGTATGATTAACCGTATGATTGAGCCGACGAATGGTTCAATCATTTTAAACGGAAAAAATATTAAAGACATGAATCCTGTGCAGTTAAGACGTAGTATCGGATATGTCATTCAACAAATTGGTCTACTACCCCATATGACGATTCGTGATAATATTACGCTCGTGCCTAAATTATTAAAATGGTCAGAAGAAGATAAAAATCGTAAAGCAGAAGAACTTATTCAGTTAGTTGATTTACCGGTATCATATCTTGATATGTACCCATCACAACTTTCAGGTGGACAACAGCAACGTATCGGTGTAATTCGTGCACTTGCTGCTGACCAGGAAATTATATTAATGGATGAGCCGTTCGGTGCGCTTGACCCGATTACACGCGATACGCTACAGGATTTAGTGAAAGAACTGCAAGTTAAATTTAACAAGACCTTTATTATGGTGACACATGATATGGACGAAGCGATTAAACTTGCAGATAGAATCGTGATTATGAGCCACGGTGAAGTCATTCAAATCGATACTCCGAATAATATTTTACGCAATCCGGCGAATGACTTCGTAAAAGATTTCATTGGAGAGAATAGATTAATTCAAACGACACCTAATATTAAGACCGTTGATCAGGCAATGCATAAACCGATATCGATTACGCCAGAGAAATCGATTGGTGAAGCGATTAACTTAATGCGTGCTTCACGTGTCGATACATTATTTGTTGTCGATGATCAAAATGTGCTTGTCGGTTATGTTGATATTGAAGATTTATCAGAAGCGCATAAGAAACATTTAAGTTTATCGCGCATTATGAATCATAAAGTGTATTACGTACGTTCAGGCGTTTACTTACAGGATACTGTGCGTACCATCTTGAAACGAAATATTCGTGTTATCCCGGTCATTGATAAACAAGATAAATTACTTGGCGTTATTACCCGTGCCAACTTAGTTGATATTGTTTATGACACAATCTGGGGTGACGAGGAAGAGGAGGCGTAACGATGATTGAATTTTTAAAGCATAATCAAGCCGAACTCTTTACGAAGACCATTGAACATATTTCAATTTCTCTGTTAAGTCTACTCGCGGCAGTGCTTGTTGCAGTCCCAGTAGGTATATTACTGACGAAATCAGATCGATTAGCAAAAATCGTGTTATCGATAACAAGTGTCTTGCAGACTGTACCGTCCCTCGCAATACTTGCGATGATGATTCCTTTCTTTGGTATAGGCACGGTACCAGCAGTTATCGCATTATTCTTATATGTACTGCTCCCTATTTTAAATAACACATATTTAGGGATTCAGTCGGTGAAGAAAGATGCGAAAGAAGCAGGACGCGCTATGGGGATGACACAAAACCAATTATTACGCATGGTTGAATTACCACTTGCCGTCCCCGTCATTATGAGTGGGATTAGATTATCAGCAGTTTATGCGATCAGCTGGGCAACGCTCGCTTCATATATTGGCGCTGGTGGTTTAGGTGACTTTATCTTTAACGGTTTGAATTTGTTCGATTCAAAGTTGATTATTGCAGGTGCTGTAATGGTAACGATTCTAGCATTAATTACTGATTTCTTATTATCAATCGTTGAAAAAGTAACAACCCCACGTGGTTTACAAGTGTCTAAGGGGGATTTATAAATGCATACTAAAAAAATAATATTAACATTGCTAACACTGCTGCTTATTTTAAGCGGTTGCGGGCAAAACAATAAAGGGAAAGAGACTGTAAAGATTGCGTCAACATATATTTCTGAGAGTCAAATATTAGCGCATATGATTAAAATACTCGTTGAACGTAATACAGATAATCCGGTTGAATTAATTAACAACTTAGGATCTGGAACTGTTATGCACCAAGCGATGGTGCGTGGCGATGCGAATGTTTCGTCAACACGTTATACTGGAACCGACCTAACAGGTGCACTTCAAATGGAGCCGATTACTGATCCGAAGAAAGCTCGTAAAGTTGTGGTAGATGCTTTTGATAAGCAGTTTAACCAAAAGTATTATGACTCATATGGCTTTGAAAATACTTTTGCGTTTATGGTAACGAAAGAAACTGCGAAAAAATACAACTTAAAAAAAGTCAGCGATATGAAAAAATATGCTGACAAATTAAGTGCAGGTGTTGACTCAACATGGATTAAACGTAAAGGTGATGGATATGATGGCTTTGTGAAGAAATACGGCTATTCATTTAAAGATATTCGTCCGATGCAAATAGGACTTGTATATGATGCACTTGCCAATAACAAAATGGATGTCGTATTAGGCTATACGACAGACGGGAGAATTCAAAGTTATGATTTAGTCATATTAGAAGATGATTTACATTTCTTCCCACCATACGATGCTGCACCGGTAGCACGTAAAGATTTAATCGAGAAAAACCCTGAAATTGATAAAATTCTTAATTTATTAAAAAATAAAATCTCAACTGAAGAAATGCAGAAGTTAAACTATGAAGTCGATAACAATTTGAAAGAACCTGCTGTTGTCGCCGAAGAATATTTGAAAAAACATCACTACTTTGAAGGAGGTAAATAAGATGGAGAAAATGAATACGTTTGAACAGTTCATCCATTACTTCCAGGATAACGCAGGGTACGTGTTTCAACTCTTTTTAGAGCACTTTTTAATCAGCGTTTACGGTGTAATACTCGGCGCCATTGTCGGCATTCCAATCGGTATATGGATTGCGCGCCATAAGAAATTAGTCGGTCCAGTCATTGCCATCGCCAATATTATTCAGACCGTACCAGCAATTGCATTACTTGCCCTACTCATGTTAGTGCTTGGATTAGGAAAGACGACCGTTATTACGACTGTATTCCTTTATTCTCTATTACCTATCATTAAAAATACGTATACGGGCATTAAGTCAGTGGATACGCATTTAATTGATGCCGGGAAAGGGATGGGCATGACGAAGCGTCAATTATTAACAATGGTAGAATTGCCTTTATCATTATCAGTTATCATTGCGGGTATTCGAATTGCGTTAGTTATTGCCATTGGTGTTACAGCAATTGGTTCATTTATCGGTGCACCTAGTTTAGGAGATATCATTATTCGAGGTACAAATGCTACAAGTGGTACATCAATTATATTAGCCGGTGCATTACCGACAGCGATTATGGCAGTATTAGTTGACATTATACTTGGTATAATTGAACGTCGAATTGATCCGATTAAACGTAATAAAGTTTTACAGCAGGCAACACTAGATAAATAATAAAGTTCCTCCTTAGGTCTGATTTCAATAAATCTTTCTTTTATGATATGATTTATTTAATCACTTAAGGAGGATTTTTTATGAAATCAAAACATTTATTATCAGCATTACTTGGTACGACGTTAATTTTTGCAGCTTGTGGCAATGATGCAGCAAACAAAACAGAAGAAAAGGCAAAGACTGAAACGCAAACGAAAGAGAACCAAAAGAGTGCGGATACTAAATCAACTGAAAGTAAAGAAAGCACCTCTAAAGATACGACAACGAAAGACAGCACTTCAGAAGTAAAAGCATCAGCTGATCTTATTAGTAAAGCGAAAGATGCCGGGAAAGATATTAAGAGTTATCATTCTTCTTTAAGTGCAACAATGGAATCAGACGGTAGTAAAAAAGATGTGAAAATGGAGCTAAATTCTGATAAAAACAATAATAAACGAATTGATAATAATACTGAAAATCAAGAAACTACATTATACTTATTTGATAATAAAATTGTTGCCAATCAAGATGGAAAACAATTTATTGATGTAACTAAAGTTATGGGAAATGAAGTGAATAAACAAATTGATCAAGTTGATTATAGTTCTTACGTAAAATCTTTAGAAATCTTTAAAAATGCACCTTTCAAAAAAACAAATGACGGATATACTATAACACTTACTTATAAAAATCTTGATGATTATAAAGAAATAGCTAAACAAGCTGGCTCTAATGAATTGGTAAAATCAATTGAAAAACAACTACAATCTATAAAAGGAACAGAAACAATATACCTTGACAAGAATTATTATGTGAAATCAGCAAAAAGAAATGTTGAAATGAAAGTTAAGGATCGAACTATTAAATCACTTACTAGTATTACATATGATAATTTCAATAAAGTTAAGGACATCGAGATTCCTAATGAGGTAAAAAACGCAAAATCATTTGAAGATTTTCAAAAAGAAATGCAACAGAAAGCACAAAACGGTTCATCTTCAGAAGCAACTACTGAAGCGAAATAATATAAAGACCTTGAGGCACATTCGTGTATGTCTCAAGGTCTTTCCTTTACTCTTTATAATAGTAACGCGTAAAATATTTACCTTCTAAGTTTAATTTCTTGTAATCTCGCGCAATCCCCATTGCATTATGATGCGCCCAGCGTACATCAGTAGCATATTGATGTTTCCCGGGTGAAACAGGATTAAAGCGCATACCGTATAATGTATTCTGCCCTTCTTTATCAATAAACGAACGCTTAATAAACTTCGCACCGCCCATCACAGCTTTCTCAGGTGAATCCCATCCTTGCTGATACGCGAATTTAGCCGCTTCTTTAATAGGATCATGATCATACGCACCAATGCCAAAGAAGTTATAATACTGCTTGTCACCTTTACCAACGACGCCGCGTCCATCTATCTTGACACCGCGTGCCAGAACACTTCTCCCTCGGTCCGTTTCAAGCAGTGCGTGGTTAATCAGGTAAATCTCATTGATATCTTCGATGCGACTCGCTTTCGCAAACGATGGTCCTAAACCATCCAGTATGCCTTTCCCCTTTAACAATTGATTAAGTTTATCGGCAGACACTTTCTGACTCATACTTAAATTTAAGAATTGGTACTTTTGTTCAGGATGATAATAATAACGCTTTGGATTTAAATATAAATCTATTTCTTTTTGCGATGCATCTTTCCATACTGTACCGTTTGAATACTGTGCTCCACTTTTTAATTGTTGTGATAAAGCACTAACATACGTATGCTCCACCGTCACTCTATGATCCATCATTTTCTTTTCGTATTGCTTTATCGCCTGCGCAATCATGAAATATATCAATAATGCTATTGCACATAAAATGAGGATAAGAATCAGCTTATTTCGTTGTACTTGTTTCTTTGAAAGTTTCGCCATAAATATCTCCTTTTGACGTAATACTTCTATTATACTATAAGCATTATCGAGAGTGGTGAATGTGGGGGTCGGGGCTTGCCATATTGTTACAATTTTTACGTACTTCAAATCCAAAGTGCGCATGATGTTCCTTTCTTACACCTCTCTCTAACGAACTACCAACTTCGACATAAAGATTGATTAATATTATTGCTATATTCCTTCCTTATATTATTAAAGTACAATTTTTGAAATAACTATTTCAAAAAGTTGGACTCAATCCATATATAATTTCAAAATAAGGAGCACTATAATAAATATAGAAAGTGATGTGATGCTATGCAAATATCTGAATTAAATTTGAAAATATTAGATTTGCTAAAAAAACAACAGTCCATTGCTCAACGCGATTTGTATTATCAGCTTAATATTACAAATAAAAAACTAAAATATGAGCTTGATAAAATTGTAGATGATTTCAATATACACGTGACTAAAACATCAGTATATATCGACGATATAGATTTATTAAATAGTACGTTATCTAAAATTCAGTATCACGATTTAATTTTTTCTGAAGATGAGAGAATTAATATTTTATTATTTTACCTACTCATAAAACATGACTACATTTCAATAGAGCATTTAATCGATGTAGGTAATGTTTCGAGAAATACTATTCTTCAAGATATTAAAATATTAAAGGAGCAAATCAGAAATCTGAATGGTGCAATTGAATATAGCAGATCAAATGGCTATGAGTTAATCATGAATGCTGAGGATCGTGATTTACTATTTATTAACTTAGTTCACCAAATTGCACCAAAACATTATGCTAAATATTTAATGAAATTTATTTCAAATAATGACTTCGATTCTAATAACTTATACAACGATGATATAGGTATTATTGAAGCACAACTTGGACATGCGTTTAGTGACAATCATCGCAAAGCGATTCAATTTGCACTTTACATCATTGACAGCGGATATTACGAATCCAGACTTTCCAAGTCACAACTTGAAATAAAAAGTAAGCAATTTGAAAGTGAAAATCATATTAAAGGCTTTCATCCACTGATTGTATTAATGATGCAAAGTACTAATGTATTCCTTGATGAATCCCGTTTGTCAGATAAGCAAACGGATCAATTATTATTAAACTTTGTTCAAACCTTTGAAATACTAAGTGGCATTATCATTATGAATAAAGATAAACTCATTCATCAATTAAAACGTCATTATTATCCTGCAGTTTTACGTGCTAAATACGGAATAAATACGGTCGTGAATACAGAATCATTAGTACAACCTTCTATGAAGCCCATTATTACATTTACAAAACGCGCAATTAAAGATTTAGAATCATCGCTAAATATACAATTTAGCGAAAATGAAATTGTATTATGGTCATTGTATTTTGCTGGTGTGACAAGAAATCAAGGCAATATCGTTACACCACATGAAATTGCAATTGTTGCTTGTCCAAATGGTATGGCAATCAGTCACTCATTAACACAAAAACTCAAAATGCATTTTCCTACTTTAATTTTTTTGGAACCGACATCTATAAGTCAGGTACATGAAAAAAAGGATCAAGTAGATATAATTTTCTCAACACATGCAATTCAAATAGATAAACCAGTCTATTTAATAACTGAATCCCTTTCTATTCATGAACTTGAATATTTAAATGAAAAATTAAATATGACAATGACGATTCCTTTTGAACCAAAATATTCAATGAATGATTTAATGGATGTCATTAAGGAACATGCAGACATTAAGAACGAAAAGAATCTATATGAAGCAATCTCTCAATTATTAAAACCGAAGCACCATTTTAAGGAGGGGTATCAACCTATGTTAAAAGAATTATTAACGGAATCTTTCATACAAACTGAGCTAACAGTAGATAATTGGCAAGATAGTATCATAAAAGCATCAAAGCCACTCCTAACAAACAATATCATTACAGAAGATTATATTAAAGCTATGATTAATTCAGTTATAGAGCTTGGGCCATATATTGTAATTATGCCGGATATAGCAATTCCTCACGCGCGACCAGAAGACGGTGCATTGGAAGTCGGCCTATCATTTGCTAATTTTAAAGAACCTGTTGTATTTCCTAATGATAAGTCGGTAAAAGCTATGATAGTCCTATCTGCAAAAGATCAAAATGCACATTTAAAAGCATTAGCTGAAATGACCGAAATTCTCGGAAATGACAATTATGTAGAAATATTAAAAACTGCAACAGACAAAAATGAAATTATAAAATTAATCAATGAAATCAAATAAATATAATGGAGGAAAAAATGATGAAAAAAATATTAGTTGTATGTGGTAACGGATTAGGATCAAGTTTTATTATGGAGATGAATGTAAAGAAAGCACTAACTGAACTAGGAAAAGAAGCTGAAGTTTCGCACACAGATCTAGCGTCAGCAAAAACTGAAACTGCAGATATATTCTTAGGTGCTGAAGATATTATGGGGAACTTAGAAGATGGTTCAAGAACAATCGTTACATTACAAAATGTGATGAACGTACCTGAAATTAAAGAGAAATTAACACCACTATTATAAGAGGGAGTGTTTAACATGTTAGATATATTAATGAAAGATATATTAGGTACACCTGCAATTCTTGTGGGATTATTTGCACTACTCGGTTTACTTCTACAAAAGAAAGATATAGCAAGTGTTGTTTCAGGCACACTAAAAACTGTAATGGGATTCATTATTATTGGTGCTGGAGCAAATGTTATCATCGGATCTTTAGATATATTCGGTAAGATGTTTGATGCAGCATTCCATGGTAAAGGTATCATTCCAAATAACGAAGCCATCGTTGCTGTAGCCCAAGAAAAAATCGGAACAGCAACTGCCATGATTATGGTATTCGGTATGATTATGAACTTAGTATTTGCACGATTTACTAAATTTAAATATGTATTCTTAACAGGTCATCATACATTATTTATGGCATGTTTAATTGCTGCAACATTATCAGTTTCAAATTTAAGTAACATAGCGATTATTGCTATTGGTTCTGTAATTCTAGGACTTTGCATGGTGTTGTTCCCAGCATTATTACAACCAACAGTACGTCAAATCACAGGTTCAGATGACTTTGCAATCGGACACTTTGGATCAGTTGGATACTTCATTTCAGCATCTATTGGTAAACTTGTTGGTAATAAAGAAAAGTCTACTGAAACAATTAAAGTACCAAAATCTTTAGGATTCTTACGTGACACATCTGTTGCTGTTTCACTTACTATGACAGTATTATTCTTAATCGTGGCATTGTTTGCAGGACCAGAATACGTTGAAAAAGAGCTATCAAAAGGATCTAACTTCTTAGTATTCTCATTCATTCAAGCAATCACATTTGCTGCAGGTGTTTATATCGTTCTTGCAGGTGTACGTATGTTAATTGCAGAAATCGTACCAGCATTTAAAGGAATTGCAGATAAGTTAGTACCAAATGCACGACCTGCGTTAGACTGTCCAACTGTATTCCCATTTGCACCTAACGCTGTTATTATTGGTTTCTTATTCAGCTTCTTAGCGGGTATTATTTCAATGTTTATATTACCAGTGCTAGGACTTAAAGTAATTGTACCAGGACTTGTACCTCATTTCTTTACAGGTGCAACAGCTGGTGTATTCGGTAATGCAACAGGTGGACGTCGTGGCGCAATATTTGGATCAATTGCGAATGGTTTAGTTATTAGTTTATTACCAGCATTGCTATTACCACTGTTAGGAGATTTAGGATTCCAAAATACAACATTCGGTGATGCTGACTTTGGAATTATTGGTATATTAATCAGTTCTATATTAAAATTATTCGGTGCATAAGCTAAAGAGTAGAAGGATTTTTACCTTCTACTCTTTTCTATTTTGTTACAATTTTTGAGCACTTCAAATCCAAAGTGCGCAAAAATTGCTAAATTACCCCAAATCATTCTCCTTAAATTTCTCCATTCTTATAATTCCCTCTTCATCTGGTCCTGTTACACCAGGTTTTACTACGTAACCAAATTTTTTATAAAAGTCTACAGCAGTTATAGAAGCCGGAACCTCAACTCTACTCGCGCGTTTAAAAAATTCATCCTTCTCCAGAGTCTCAATAATCAATCGGCCTAATCCTTTTCCTTGATAATCAGGCAACACAAAGATCGTAAACAAACTACTTTCTATTAAGCTATCCCAATAAGGTCCGATTGCGCCTGTTCCGACAATTTTATCTTCATCACGAAATACATAAAAATGTGTAAAACTCGCACGTTCTATAAGCATCTCTTCATCAATTGCCTTCATATCTTCCTGAAGGCTTTCTAAAGAATAATCCTGTATGTTTGTTTCCAACATTGCACGATGAATTAACTGTTTAATTTCAGTTGCATCTTCGTTATTAAACAATGAAATAATATACTCCATACTATCACTTCCTATATTTTTAGAATATTATATCAATAAATTCCCATTTCGTGTATAATCATAAAAAATACAAGGAGGTTCTCATAATGACAATACTTAAACTCGTTCGACCTACAATCGAATATAAAGAAGACATATTAAAATACCAACAAGAATTTAAAGCAACGAAAGAAGTTATCCATGGATCTTCGTCACTTCATAAATTCGATAATTTTGATGAGTGGTTTGAAAAAGTACAACATAGCGATAACCTCGAACGTATTCCACACGGCATGGTACCTGCGACACAATTCTTATGTGTCAATGCGCAAAATAAAATCGTTGGTATGGTGAATATCCGTCATTATCTCAATGACTTCTTAATTCAAATAGGTGGGCATGTGGGTTATTCTGTACGACCGGATGAACGAAGAAAAGGGATTGCGAAGTGGATGCTAAAAGAGAGTCTTTCTTTCTTAAAAGAAAAAGATGTGGAACGCGCGTTAATTACGTGCGATGTCGATAATATCGGTAGTCATAATACAATACTTGCAAACGGCGGGAGGCTTGAATCAATCGTCTATGACGAATACGATGATATTGATGTAGAAAGATACTGGATAGAAATTGAATAAATTCTCAAAAAAATAACCATCAATAAAGCTTTGACGAGCTTGATGGTTATGAAAAACCATTATCATTAAGTTAGTCACCGTCTTAAACGGATCTACTGGAGGGGTATTACAGCACCGCTCTATTCAATTACATATTACACCACAACGAGAATCATATCAAAAAATAAAGTTAAAGGAAAACAACGGTATTCATCATTTGATATCTCTATTCCTCCCCACTTCATCCACAAAAAGAAGGCATCCGATTAATCAGATGCCTTCTTTCTTTAGTTATTCACCATCCAGCTTTGATATTGGACACCAGACGCTTCACACCCCATACGGTCATGGTCTCTATCAAATTTCGTTTGATATGACACATGACTATCTGTAATACCATATGGATAATATTTTTTCACTTCTGTACAATTTGCCAGTACGCGTGGTGCACCACTTTTATATCTTGAAGTTGGATATCCTTTACGTGATGGTGTCGTAGTATTTGGTTTCGTTGTTGAAGTAAGTCGAGTTACATTACGATTTGTAGTTGTATAAGTAGGTTTCGAACTTGTTTTATAAACAAAGCCTTCACCGTATGGATTGACATAACCTTTAATCGACCAGATTTTTAAACGCTTTTGCTTCGCATTGTTCTCACTTTTCTTTAGCACATTTAAATAATATCTTTGGCTGTAAATATATCCTACTCTAGCATACCCGTAACGTACCATTTCATTATTAACGATTTTGCCATTCGAATATAAATATACTAAATGACGTCCGTATTTATCTAACTTGCCACCGTTATCATATTGAATTTGTAGTTTCCCGTAACGCATGTAGTTCTCTAAATATCTCGCCGCTTCGATGGCATAAGGTTGTACCGGTTTGCGCGGATCTTTTGATTCTGGTGTATCGATGAGTAACAAACGAATTTTAATTGTTTTATTATTCAACTTAACGACCGCTGTATCACCGTCAACGACAGACACGTATTTCACTGTGTATTTCGATGAAACAGCCTCCCCTTTATGTTCAGGCAACAAGAATAACAATAAAATCATTGCAATAAAAAATTTAAACAGCTTCATAAAAACCACCCCAAATAATTTATCTACTTAATAATATTATATTAAAATCCTTAATTATTTCTAGAACATTTTTACATTAAATCAATACATTTTGAACAAACTATATTGTATTATTCACTAGTGAATGATACAATATAGTCGGAAAAGGAAATATTTTTTAAAATCACTATATCGTTATATATAGTAGTGAGGTGTAAATCTATGAACATTCAATTTAAAAAAGGTGTACTGGAGCTCGTTGTTTTAAATGAAATTGCTCGAAATGATCAGTACGGTTATGAGTTATCCCAGAATATCCAACATGAATTATCCATTGCAGATGGAACGCTCTACCCTATGTTGCGAAGACTTGTTCAGGATGGTCATTTAGAAACATATATGGGAAAAACATCTGGTGGTCCTGCAAGAAAGTATTACTCTATTACAGATACCGGTAAAGATCATTTAAACCATTTAATACGTGAATGGGAAGATTTAAAAGTTTCAGTAGAAAATCTAATTTCAAGAGGAGGAAAATACAATGTCTAAAAATGAGTTTTTAAACCGATTGTATCAACAACTGCAAGGGCTAGATCAAAACGAAATAGATTCCATAATGTATGACTATGAAGAGCACTTTGAGATGGGTTTATATGATGGTAAAAGTGAATCTCAAATTGTATCTGAACTTGGATCACCAGAAAAAATAGCAAAAGAACTCAGAACGACAACTATTGTTAGAAAGGCAGAAAATACACCCAACACCCAAAATATTATGCAAGCTGTGATGGCAACTTTAGGATTAGGATTTCTCAATCTATTCTTTATGATTCCTGTTATCTTTAGTTATATCGGGATGCTGATCAGTTTAATATTTATTGCTGCAACATTTCTATTATCTCCAATCATCTTTGGATTAGATTATTTCATAAATGGTGCTGATGCCGTAAGTACTTTTGAAATATTTATGACTATCGCCCTCTTCGGACTTGGTCTTATAGCTATTCCTGTTATTAGTTTCATCATTAAATTAAGCAACAAATTGCTAATGTCTTATATAAGATGGAATATCAATACAGTGAAAGGAGTAAGATAAAATGAAAAAACTTTTAATAATCGGTTTATTATTATTTATCACCGGCTGTATCGGAATGATATTTACTGGCAAATCTCTATTTAAAGAACCTGATGTAAATGAAAGTAAATCATTCAACACAAATTATAATAATATTAAGGTTGATGTTCAATCTGGAGAAGTTCACTTTAAAAAATCAGCTGATAATAACACGCATATTAAAGTTAGTGGCGTTAATAAAAAAGGATTCTTTAAATACGAAGTAAAAAATAATTCATTAATAATTATTAATAATGAGCAAGTAAAAAATAGACGTATCTTTAATTATGGATTTGAACAACATAATGAACCTTCGATTGAAATAGCAATTCCTAATAAAGAGTTTGATAATATCACTCTATCTACTAATAAATCTGAAGTTAATATCGATCAACTCAAAGCGAAATCAATCAATATGAAATCAAAAGTTGGTGCGATTTATATTGATGAACTTGTGGCAGATAAAGTTGAATTCAACGCAGGTACTGGTGAACTAGAGGTGGATAAAACAAATATAAAAAATATAAACTTCGATATTAAACTCGGCATGATTACTTTACATGCATTAAATCCTGATACGAATATGAATGGAAAAGTGGGCAGTGGCGAAGCAGACTTTTATTATAAATCAGCTCCAAAGAATACAAAGTTTGATATTACAACAAAGACAGGTGATATTGAAATGAATGATATCGCTGGACCAAAATCAATTCTAGGCAATGGGAAATATACAGTCAAAATCAATGTTGAGTTGGGTCAAGTAGAAATTGATGAAGAATAGTAAACTAGGCATCACATGGATGCCTGGTTTATTTTTATACAATTTTTAATTAAAGCGTTTCTCACAACATCAATATGAAATCTTTTGACTATTTTAATACATGTGTATTAAAATAAAAACGTATTATTTCATGTGTATTAAAAAAGGAGGCTGTTATGCCAAAGATTGTAAATCATGAAGAAAAAAAACAACATATTTTAGAAGTTGCGTACTTAAACATTCAGAAGCACGGTAGTATGGGTACTTCTGTACGAAGCATTGCAAATGCGGCTAATATGACGACAGGACAAGTAAGATACTATTACCCAAATCATTCAATATTATTAGAAGAGATTCTCGCTCAATTGACGAAAGAAATTGAACATCAAATCATTGAAATATTTATGGATCAATCAAAGCCTATTATCCCGCGTATTATACAGGCAATATTGCTTACGATACCGCTAGATAAGAAAAGAAGAGCTGATATGATTGTATGGCTAGCTGTTCAAAATCAAAATAGTGTGTCCGTTAATCAATCAATGAGTAATGAAATATATATCTTATCTGAAAAAGTATATGAAATATTGAAGGCAGAGCAGCTTCTCAAATCAAACATTAACAAAGAAAAATCTGTTCAAAGATTACACGCATTGATTGATGGTCTTGCTTTACACAAGTTATATCAACCCGATCAACTTTCAAACGAATTAATCGAAGCAATAATATCTGATGAAATATATTCTTGGATGGAGTGATAATATGAACATTATTGTAATGCTTATTATTGCAGCAGAAATATTATTCTGGGTATTCATACTTTCAGGACTGGTTTGTCGCTACATATTTCAAAAAAAGTTATTAGGCAACATCCTTTTATCAAGTACTATTGCAGTTGACTTATTCTTACTCATTGCAACTTCTATTCATTTAGCATTGGGTGGGAAAGCTGAATTCGCACACGGACTGGCAGCTGTCTATATTGCAATATCTATCATGTTTGGTAAACAGTTAGTGCAATGGGCCGATGGGAAATTTAAAGCTTTAGTGCTTAATGAAGATTCTCCAATTAAATATTATGGTTTAGATCATGCAAAACAATATGCTATCAGTTTTGCTAAAAATATCATTGCATTTTGTATCGCTTACGGACTAATTACATTAATGACACTGTTCACTGATAATGCAAGTTCAAAAAATACACTGCTATCCATTATGAATGTTTGGCAAGTGGTTCTTTTCATAGATTTAATCATTACCATCAGCTATTTTATATGGCCAAAGAAAAAGAAAGTTGTACAATAAAAATAATCAGGTGCCAAAACAGGTACCTGATTATTATTTAAACCACTTATATATCAATCAGTTAATGCTCATTACTCTTCTCTCTTAACTCATTTAAAAACACGTCGTTAATTTCATAAATCTTCGGTTTGCTTTTAACTTCCGTCAATTTATCCAGATGTTTCTTAATAATCTGATCGACCTTGTTTCTTGATAAACCTGAAATTTGCGTCAATTCAATCAACGTAAGTTTAGAATACTTACTACCGAATACTTTATCCTGTATTAAATAATACAAAATCATACTTTCTTGATTAGTAAGTTGTAACATACTAAGCACCACTTCAAAGCTTTTAATCAACGCCAGATTTTCAATCATCTGTTCAATAATGTTTTCCTGTCCCTCAATTAATATATCAAACATCGTATTAATAAATGGCGTCAATTCACCTTTATTAAAAAAGTGAGACGTCTCTTCAAATGCTTTGTAATACTTTTGCTGATTTCTATTAACAGTATAGGAAAAAGTAAGTGCAGTAAATTTATCCAGATGCTCTGCTAGCATCTTAGCAACAATATATCTTCCAATTCTTCCATTGCCATCGTAAAATGGATGTAAATATTCGAACATATAATGCCCACCCATTATTCTATAAAGGACAGGAAAACCATCATCGTTTAAGTAATTTATCAGATTTGTTAAGTAAGCATATATCTCCGCTTCATTATATTCATTTCTATGTGTCCATTTACCTGTAGAATTATTGAATACACCTATGCCTTTTGTTCTAAATAAATTACCGTCAGGCATGTCCTTTTCTTTGATTTCACTTGAAACAAGAGTATCGAATAAATTTCTAATATCAAGTATTGAATTAATACTTGGACTACCTTCTGTCATTAACATATTATATTGCTTTACAAGACCTTGAAATCTTTTGTTATGGTGATGTTTATCGTTTAAAGCATCTGCAATTTCTTTTTTTGTACTTCTAATATTTTCTGTCTCATTAGTACTTTGTAGTTCATTAATTAATAAATTTTTAAAATAAGAATCATTGGCAATACCGGGTAATGCATGAGATAAACGTAGAATTTTATTAGAATTCATATTGATTTTCTCGAGTTTAGTGACCAGTTCAGTCGTGTTCATAATAAATAGTGGGTAATTATATTCTTTATTCTGCTTTTCATCCTGGATGGGGTGAATAGATATACTCGTATTAAATGTAGAATAATGATTTAATCTCATATGATATTCATTATTCCAATTTTGTTCCGCATATCTGTGAAAAATCGTTTTTAAGCTTTGATATTTCATATTCATCCACCTCCTATTTATTAAAAACAGCTATTATTGCAAAATACGATTATATTTCAATAGTACTACTTATAATATTATTAGTAAACACAAAATAAAAGCCCTGCATACGCAGGACTCCATTAGTTTTTCGCCATCCAAGGCTGGAATTTCATTGCTTTTGATTCACATGCCATTTTATCTTTATCACGATCTAACCCTTTGCGATATGAAATGTGATTGTACGTAATACCATTTGGATAGTATTTATTGACCGCTTTACAGTTTGCAAATGTTTTCGGTGCACCTTTTCTGTATTTAGAAGTTGGATAACCAGGTTTAGATGTAGCAACCTTAACTGTTTTCGGTTTTGATGATTTAGTAACGGCGTCAACGTGTGATACTGGTAAAGCAACTGATAACAAAGTTAATGCAGCTAATACTTTAAGTGATTTCATCATATATACTCCTGTCTATCAAAAAATACATACTTATAATTATATATAATCATAAGTATGTATGAGTGTAAATATAAAAATTATAGTACAATGACTTTGTATATTTGAAAAAGATATTGGTACTTGATTTGTTAACTAATTATGGTTTTGATCCAATAATATAATTGTAACATCGCATTCGGAGGACAATTTAGACGAGATAAATAAGGGAGGATATTATGGAGAAAATTGTTCAGAATTCTAAATTTGTAGAAGCTTTAGATATCTTAATGAAACGTGATATTACTTTAAAACAAAAGATTAATAAACTAATCGAAATTACTTTTAAAAAGAACAAAATGAATCATCTATAACGAACAAACACTCCAAACGATCAAAAAGTTTGGAGTGTTTTCTAGTATATAATAATCTGAAATTTTAATACGTTCATCTTACATTTATTTTTGCTTTAATTCCTCAGCCATTTTATCACTATATCCAAAGAACCATGTTAATGTAAATCCAACTGCAAATGAAACTGCTAATACTAATAAATAAAATGGTAATTGCCCAATATCTTTAATAAATAATAATGTACCCGGTAATACTGTAATCGCCATACCTGAAGCTTTTAAGTGGAATAACGAAGCTAAGAACCCACCCACTGCTCCTCCAATTAATCCGCATACAAATGGCTTGAAGTATCGTAAATTCACCCCGAAAATAGCAGGCTCAGTAATACCTAAAAATGCTGAAAATGCTGATGGTAATGCCAATGCTTTTAACTTCTTATTTCGTGTTTTTAAACCAACAGCAACAGTTGCAGCACCTTGAGCTGTCATTGCTGCAGAGATGATTGGATTAAATTCATTATACTTAAATTCTTCTAATAATTGAATTTCCATAAAATTGAATATGTGATGCACACCTGTCACAACAATAATCTGCTGGAAGAAACCAATGATTAATCCAGCTATACCATAAGGTAAATCAAGTACCCACTTCGTACCTGTCAATATTACTGTTTCTAAACCATGGAATACCGGCCCAATAACAAATAACCCTAAAGTTATCATGACTAATAATGTAACAAATGGTGTAACGATTAAATCTATCGCATCAGGAATTCTCTTTCTTAAGAACTTTTCAAATTTTGCCCCAATTAATCCAACGAAGAATGCTGGTAATACTGACCCTTGATATCCAACGACTGGTATTACACCAAAGAACTTCAATGCTTCTGCTGATCCATTACCTACTGCATAAGCGTTAGGTAATGCAGGATTTACAAGCATTAATCCAAGCACAATACCAAGCACTGGGCTACCGCCGAATACTTTAAATGCACTCCAAGCTACTAATGCAGGTAAAAAGGCAAAAGCTGTATCTGTTAACACTTGTGTGAATAATATAAAGTTTGGAGATATATCTTTTGGTGTCATTCCCATCCATGAAAGAATTTGCTCATTCATCATTACACCACGTAATCCCATAAATAAACCAGTTGCAACTAACACAGGAATAATCGGTACAAATACATCTCCAAATATTCTGATCGCACGCTGGAATGCATTTCCTTGTTTTTTACCTTCTGCTTTTACTTCCTCAGTTGTTTTTCCTGTGATGCCTAAACCCATTATTGCATCATATATTTTATTCACTGTACCCGTACCAAAAATGATTTGATATTGTCCTGAATTGTAAAATGCACCTTTTACTTTTTCAATATCCTCTACTGTTGCTTGATTCACTTTCTCTTTATCATGTACCATAATACGTAATCTTGTTGCACAATGTGCAATAGAAGCGATATTATCTCTGCCACCTACTGCATCTAATACTTCCTGGGCAATTTGATGATCTGATTTAGCCATTATTCTTCCTCCTTTAGTTCTTTTACCATTGATAAATTGGGTAAACTTTGAATTGCACCGTTTTGCGTTGTTGTCAATGCACCAACTGCATTACTAAAAGTTAAAATTTCTTTAGCATTGTTTATTAAATATGAAATTACATCCTGACCAAGTAATTGATAAATTGTAGCTCCAATAAAAGCATCACCTGCGCCTGTCGTATCCTGTACTTTAACTTTAAATCCATCGTGATGGGCAATTCGTCCTTTTTTCGTATAAATCGATGCGCCATTTGCGCCTTCTGTGAATATCACGACTTCAGTATGTCCATGAAATAGGGTCATAATAGAGTCGGTGTGATTTGACCCTGTAATAAACTCAAGTTCTTCATCTGAAATCTTAACAATATGTGCTAACGGCAGAAACGCTTGTACAGTGTTTCGCAAAGCAATGCTTGATGGCCATAACGGAAACCTTAAATTAGGATCAAACACAACTGTGCCACCTGTTGCATGCATTTGCTGAATAACCTGGATATGTGTATCTTTCATTGGTGAAGGTATTAAATCTACTGAACAAAAGTGTAGAATATCCTGTTCAGTAAAATCAACATTGGTTCCTTGCATCAACATATCGGCAGAAGGTTTTCGATAAAAAGCAAAATCTCTTTCACCATCTTCTGTTAGACTAACAAATGCTAAACCTGTATTGGCTTCATTTGTTCTCATAATATAAGATGTATCAACGCCAACTTTATACAATGTCTCCTCAATTAAATCACCAAAAGCATCCTGTCCTAATTGTGTAATTAATGCTGAGGACTTTCCTAATTTTGCAACACAACTCGCAACATTTGCTGGCGCTCCACCTACCTGTGTATTAAATGAACTCACATCCTTTAATGCTACGCCTTTCGTATGAGGAATAAAATCAATAAGCGCTTCACCAATTGCATATAATTTTGCCATAAGATTCCTTCTTTCGGTTGATTTTTGGAACCGGTTCCAATTATGATTAAAAAAAAGTAAAATACATACTTAACGCTTTACTTAAGTAGCATTTTACTCTTAGATTCTTTAAATGTCAACGCTTTCTTTTTCAATGATTGTAAAATCCATACGTTGTAATAGTGGAATATATTGCCCATCTAACAATTGAAGTAGCGACTTGGCTGCACAGTTTCCCGTTTCTTGATAAGGATAAGCAACAGTTGTGATAGTTGGTGTCACAATTGAAGTTGTTTCATAACCACCAAAGCCACTGATTGATAATTGTGAAGGTACTTTAATACTCAAATCATATGCTGCTTTCAATACACCTAATGCGATATTATCTGTTGCACAAATAACTGCATCATATTTTGAAATAAATTGTTTCGCCTTTTGGTGTGCATCAGATAACTTAAATGAAGTAGTATAATCAGTTGCAGTCTTTTGATACAATTTTAAACCATCTAACACACCTTTTTTACGGTGTACACCCACTGCTTTATCATATTCACCGACACCTAAATAGGCTATGTTATTTATATTTGTTTTCCCAAAATATTTACCTATTTCATAGCCTGCCTGGTAGTCATTTTGAACTATGGAATGTATATTTTTATAAGATTGACCTACTAAAATTACTGGTACTGTAATTGAATCAATCGCCTGAATATGATGATCAGTAATTTGAGTAGCGAAAAGTAAAATGCCATCCACTTTATTTTTCGCTAATGAATATAGAGCGTTTACTTCGCGTGTTATATCTAAATCAGTGTTCACGATAATCGTTTGATAATGTTGTTGACGTAGATATGTTTCTACACCTAAAAGTGTTTCATTTGATGCGAAAGAATTTAATCTCGGGACGATTACACCAACCATTTGAGTTCTTTTCGCTTTTAAGCTTTGCGCAAATTGGTTTGGAGAGAATCCAGTTTCTTTGACTACTTTGTCAATCTTTATACGTGTTTTTTCACTAATAGATCCCCCATTTAAATATCTGGAAACTGTACTTTTAGAAACACCTGCTATCTTCGCTATATCATGAATATTCATACGTAGTCACCTCACGATAATAATAGCATAGTTATAATGAATTCAAAGCAAATCGTATGAACAATGTTTCAAAATAATATCGCTGTATATATTTTATACTGTTTATGATATAATATTCCTACAATATAATAGCTCGTATCTTATTAAGAGCAGGTGGAGGGACTTGGCCCTATGAAACCTCAGCAACAGGCGTTTGCACTGTGCTAATTCCAACAAGATGTAATCTTGAAAGATAAGAAGTTCTTTATTAAGCTCTTCTTTCTTTGAGATGAGCTTATTTTTATTGTAAAAAACTTTAAAGGAGTGTTTTCAATGAGAACAAGAGCAGATGTATTAGCAGAATTAAATGAACAACTAATGAAACAACCGACTAACTTTACGTCGAGTTTGTTGAGACGTGCGAAGATTAACAAGTTACAAGCAGAATTAAGGGCTTTTAATGAAGAAATATTATTAACTGAAGCTGAAATTCAATCTGAAGCAGCTAGAGAACAAAATTAAATGCATTATTAATTAATATCAAATAACAATAAAATGCCAGACTTATTCCAAGTGTAAGTCCGGCATTTTATTTAATATATTTTTATATGAGGCTTTTGTTCCTTATAATATTGCAAGCGGTCTTCTAAAGTACCCGTATGTAATTCTAAACGGTGACCATCCGGATCAGTGAAATAAATTGATAACTTATCTTCCTTACTTCTTGCTCTACTTTCCAATAAATTAACATTTTCTTTCTCGAATTTCTCCATCCAGTATGAAAAGTCCTGTTCATCGATTGAAAACGCGATATGTGTATATGTTGGATTAATCTCAAATCGTTGAACATCTGTTTCAACATTCAATGCAATCCACATACCACCAATATCTAGGTAAGCGGATGTGCGCCCTTTCATCAATAACTTACCTTCTAATATATTCTGATAAAAGTAAATAGAACGTTCTAAATTAGCAACTGAAAATGTGATGTGATTTATGGCGTTAATCATAATATTCCCCCCTACTCCTCTCTATCATTATATAATAATGTTACCTAATAAATACAAAAAGACTGCATGTGCAGCCTTTATAATTTATATTTCACTTTATTCATATATGCCGTAATAAAGAGTCTCCCCTTTTTCGTTACTTCAATCTTTAATTCAGGTTCAAATATACGTTTATCTAATAAGACATTGAACTTGAATTCCACTAGTCCCATCTCGAGTAAGATGAAAATGATGTCGTCGTCTTTAAAGTAACCGTAATAGTCAGCATCTGGATGGTCTTGTATCGTTACTAACACATTCTGTATTTGATCAAGCTCAAAATCCATGGTGTCACCTCCTTGGTGTTGGTTCTTAATCTATCATATAAAATTATGTAGAGTATACGAATTAATTTTCTAAAATTGAAAAATTACACATATTTTGATGTTCTTTTGGTATAATATGTAGGTTGTGATGAAATATTATTTGAAATAGGTTTAAAGACAAACTCATTATTATATATTACTTTGGAATCTTTTTGGGGATTATTGCGAAGTTCGACAGAAATATCATTTCATTAAAATCATTTGATATTTTCACCTTACGAGAAGGTGAAATAATATGACAAATGAAGAAATCGCAGCAGCAATTAAATGGCACCGCGAAAATCTAGAGTATAAAAGTAAAGAAGTTGCGTCGTATTTAAATATTTCGGAATCGTCTTATTCAAAACTTGAAAATGGTGAAAGAGCAGTTACTGCGGTAGAGCTTTGGAAGATTGCAGGTTTATTCTCGATATCGATAGAGCAATTAATTGTTATTCCGAAAAGAAATAGACGCAATAAAAAAAATGAGCATTAGACACTCGGTCCAATGCTCTTATAAATTGTCGATGATCATGTGGTATAAATCATTTAATGTTTCTTCTCTATTATTCTTCTTCAATCCACATTCCCAAACTACAATCACTCTAATACCCATTTCATTAAGTTTATTAATATTTATTTCATCTCTTGCAACATTGGCTTCTAATTTTTTTTGCCAAAATTCCTGGTTAGACTTAGGCATGACAAATAAATCGCAATTATGGACATGCCAAAAACATCCGTTTACAAATATGGCCACGTTATATTTAGAAATATACAAATCCGGTTTGCCCGGTAAATTAATATCATTTTTCTTATACCTTAAACCTTTATGATATAAAAATTTACGAACAATCTCTTCAGGCTTCGTATTTTTCCCGGCAATCTTTTGCATATTATAGCGACGTTGTTCTTTAGTATGAACATCCATAATATCACCTCATTAAATATTAAATTTATTTTTAAAAATTCACATAAATAAAACATTATAATCATAGATTAATTTTGATTTAATAAATAAATTTAACATAAAAACGGTAATATTTATCATTTAAGTAAATACTCTCTATAATAATTATTAGCCGAAACTAAAATAACTTCAATTTCATTAAAAGTAGTTTCTGTTAATAAAGAGAAGATATCTAAATCAACAGTACCCAAATTTACTTCTTCGTCATACTCTGAAGGTAATAAAAAAGCATTTTTAACAATATTTAATCCGTTTTCTTCAGCAAAAGCTTTGTATGATAATTCATACAGATATTGTTTTGTAACATCACTAATACCCGGATGGTTTCTAACACCTTTATCATCTAGAGTCATCTTATAATATTTAGCATCAAAAATAAAAAGATTACCGTCTTTAATTGTGATAATATCTGGAATAAGTGTGCTTTGTGCTGTATGCGTGATATTTTTACTATTGGGCGTCCATTTTGGACGTGATATTACATCAGAAAGATTCATAGAATCTCCACCATTTTTAAATTTTAGACCTAATTCCTTTAATGATTTTTTATTACTGTTATTATTTACGACACTACATACATCTTCCCATATTAGATTGAAGTGATTTGTACCCACAAAAGATATTTTTTCGGCAACATTACTTCCTTCTTCATTATTAATATACTTTTTCATTAATAATAATTTTTTTTGTTTTGAAGTAATAAATTGTTGTGAATATTCTTGATTGATTTTATACAGTATATATTCTCTATTGTTAAAATCTAAATCTTCAGCATCTAAATAGATACTCTCAAACCCAATAAGCTCAAATATTTCTTTTAACTTTATATTAATATCATTAATAATAGCAGAATGTAGAATTGTAAAAAAATCAGAGTTATTATCAATTTGGTTTCTATGATAAGTATCAAAATAAAAGGGAAAATTATCAACCAAAATTATACTTGTTTCATTAATTGTCTTATCCCACAATATTTCACCGTCAGTATTATTATCTATAATTTCTTTATCGTTTCTATATAATCCACTTTCAAAATAATCTTCAATTATTTCTAAGCCAGTCGCTAAAAGATTAAAATTATTAATTTCTTCTTTTCCAAAATTTATTCTTTGTGATTTACTGTTATACTTCCTAATAACTGAAATGATTAATTTAATAATTTCAAAATTATTTTTCTTGTCTTGAGTAATATTAGAAATGTATTTAGGATAACTTACTAAACAAATTTCATTTATATAAATAATGCCAACAAACCTAAAAACATACATGTTTCCGTCTATTTCATTTATATCTGTTAAATTTTCAACATCTATTAAGTCTTCTAATTCAAAATCTGAGGACTCTTTGTTTATTTGTCTTAATATATTCATAATAGACAAACTTTTTATTATATCTTCAAAGTAATCTTCTTCTTCAAAAATATTATTGAGTTCAGAAACTGAATAAGGCTTCAATTCTTTAACTAATTTTATTTTCAAGATAATTCACTATTTTCATTATTTTTTTCTTCTACATTCACATTGTTGAAATTAACAGAAATGATCTCACTTGATTCAATCTGAATACGTTCCTTGAAAATATCTAAGGCATTTTCTTCAAAACTTCTACACAAAGCCGAAAAAGTAGAATGATTTCCTTCAGCAAATAAAATATTTCGATATGCTTTTGCTGCATCGTCATATAGATACATTAATACTTTATTTTTAATTACATTTGTAACATTTTGAATATCATCAGATTCTAACACAGATTTAGAGATAAAGTAGGGGCCTAATAATTTATCTTCAGGAATATTCAATTTTGATAATCTTTCATTAATATTTCTTCTAAAAGTATCCCACTTTACCTTTTCTGTAGAATTAATTTTCATAAAATAATTTTCAAATAATTCTCTATTTTCATCAGCTGTTTCATTAATTCCCAAGTATTCAAAATCCCATCTTCTTTTAAAAGCAGTATCAAGAGGCATGACTCCTTGATCGGCACTATTCATCGTAGCCCAAATAAATAAATTGGAGGGAAAATAAAGTTTTTCAAAATTTTCTCCCAATTTTTTTACAACAGATGGATCAAATGGTTCTTTTGTATGTTCTCTCTTTAAATATGACTGTAATTCTTTGGAAGTACTAATGTAGTATTCACTTTCTCCATTATTGTCTCTATCCAAAAGCTGAAATAAGTCTCCGAAAACTGCAGAAACATTTGCTCTATTTATCTCTTCAATAATTAACAAATAATCATTATGAACATTACGATACGAACGTTCTAGAACCTTGATTAATATTCCTGGTATGAAATCATATGTAATTGTCTCAATTATATTTCCATCTTCATCTGTTTTAATTTCATTAGAGGCTGTATATTTTATTTTAGGGAAAGGTTTAAAAGAACCAACAAAATTTCCATACGAATAATTCGGATGAAAAGTGACTCTATCATAATTATGTTTAAAATCATCTTTTGCTTCACAGTTTAATTTATAACTTTTACCCGTACCAGGCGCTCCAAAAAATATTCTTTGTTTACCCTTTAATACTCTATTTTTATTTTCATCTTCATTATCTTGTTCATTCTCTTCATCAAAAAATAATAACGAATGTCTTTCATTATTATTAAAAAATGAATTAAAAATATTATAAGAATCACTATCCTTAGTGATTAATTCAATAAAATACTTGCTACTACCATTTTTCGTGAATATTATAATATCCTCTTCAGAAAAATTTCCTTCTTCACTCAAAATCTTTTTTATATCACCACCAAACCTTGGATCTGTTGCAGATAAAATTGTTATTTTACCATTCTTGCCAGACCTCATTCCTATCACTTCAAATACTTCTGCATTACCAAAAAAATCATTTTGTATTTTTTTAGTAATGCTTATTTGCTTATTAATATCATGCGGGAATAGTTTTCTTATATACTTATTCATATAACTCCTCCTTACTCCATTGTGTAGCAATTGCTTTCGCAAATCCAGGAAATGTTTTACTTCTTAAAGTTCTTCTCTCTTCGGAACTTTTAGACTTACTTAAAGCATCTGAATACCATTTGGGCAATTTTTTCCCACTACTCAAAATTACGAAATCACCTTTTCCGACTATATTAGTCGGTTCAAGTTTAGGTAAGTTCTTTAACCACAAACAAGTTGATTTGGATGCTGAATCACCAAATTGATATGGTTGTACAATTTGATCTGGTTTTCTATATCTTGTATTAATTGTACCAACAGGATTTTCTATTGCAATTTTTTCAATATTTGCATTCACTAATTTCATAAAAAATTTCACAGCATCTTCTCTATCCTGTGCCCTATTAGGGAATTTGGGATGGGGTCTTCTTTTCTCAACAGGCAAATTTTTATCCTCTGGATGATAAAACCATCTAGCTCCACTAACTGCTAAATACGTACATGGAGGATGAGCAATCATTATATCCCACTTATCTAAAAATACTTCTTCTCCACTTTGTAGTAAACCACCTCTATTTTCTATAATACTAAATACATCTTGATTAAAATGCCATTCAGGATGACCTCCACTACATTTTAAAATATCGCAGCTATATGCATTATGACCTAAATTTCTAAACTCTTTACAAACTGTTTGACTTTCTTCACATGCTACTAAAACATTTAATTTTTTCATTATAATATTACTCCTTTATAAACTGCCATACTGCCAAACCAATAAATTTCGAAAAATTTACTGGAACCGCATTTCCAATCATTTTAAAACAATAAGCACTAGATCCCACAAAAATATAATCATTTGGAAATGTTTGAAGAGAAGCAGCTTCTCTTATTGTAATCGATCTTTTTTGTTCTGAATCCGGGTGGATGAACATTAATCCATCTTTATAAAGATGAGAAACAATTGTTGGAGAAGGTTTATCCCATTCTAAATTCCTATATTTACTATGATTAGATTTTTTCCCTGTTTTAGAATAATAATATTCTAATTTTTCCTTTGTACTTAATTTATTCATATTGTTATTGATCCATTCTTCAAATATATCCATATCTCTCTTATTGTGATACCTAGGAATATGTAGGTCTAAATTGTTTTCATCAGTAAAACCATGAGATATATTTTTATTTCCAATCCTAACTATAGAATCCAATGGAAAAAATTTCGGAAAATTATATATAGCATCTCTAACTGTTAACTTTTTTTCTGATGATTTAAGTGAATCTAAAACGTTGTAAAAATTCTCCAAATCTAATTCACTATCCTTTAAAACACCTAGAATTATAACCCTTTTTCTTTCTTGAGGTACTTTATAATCAGCAGAAGTATAAACTGAATTTTTCATATTCCCTGATTCACGAATTTCGTAACCAATTTCATGAAAAGCCTGGTAAATTCTTTCTAAAACAGACGTCCCACCTGGCTTTGCACTTAAAATTCCTGGAACATTCTCAAATACAAAAACTTTAGGTTTGAATTTATCAACAACCTTTACAAAGCTTTCAAATAAATAATTTCTATAGTCATTTTGCATAGAGTCTGGATCTTGTGCTCTGCCTGCGATAGAATATGCTTGACAAGGTGGGCCACCAATAATGACGTCGACCTGATCCTTACCAATTAGTTTCTTTAAGCCACCTTCCTTAACAGGATTTCCATTTGTTTTTTCATATAACATTTTAGTATTTTCAGACCAATTGCCATTTATTAATTCATCAGTTTTTTGAATATCAAAATGTATTACTCTATTAATAGTATCTTGGTTGCTATGCCCCCATCTTTTCTCTAAATTTTCTCTTAATGTATTAACCATTGGGAGTTCCCATTCGACATGTGCTAAAAATTCATATTTATCAGACTGTAAAAATCCTTCAGATAAACCGCCACAGCCTGCAAATAAATCAATAGCTTTAAGTTTTTTTTTCATACTTTTCTCCTATTTAAAATCATTAATGTAAAAATCAAAAACAACTATTTTTCAAATAAAGTATATCGTTTTATACAAGCTTCATTTGTTATTATACGTAATTTATTTATATTTTCTATATCATATGCTTATATAAATCATTCAATTTTACTCTAATTTTGTTATTGTTTCAATATAAAATACCATTCTATATAGTTTAATACCTACTAAAAAAACATTTTTATTAATTTACAATCTTTAAAGCCTTATAATTAAGTGTATCAATAATGTAATAGCTAATAAATACAACAAAAATAAGACTCTTAAAGGTCTCATACTGTAGACAAAGTCTCCTTCGGCGATGAAGCCTACAGTCTTTTTTTGATAAAACAATGCAAAATACTTATTGAGCAAAGAAATAATTCCAGCAATGCCATATAAACGTCCGATGGGTCCAAAGGACCTGATGAATAAAAATGAGTTTGCATATGACGAATTTTATGATTTCTATATTTGTCCTAATAATCAAATGTTGAACTATCAGAGAACAGACAGTGACGGATATCATTTATATATTTCAAATCCAAATGAGTGTAAGAATTGCCCGTTACTTAATAAATGTTCGAAAACTAAAGAACAGAAAAAATAGTTACAAGGCATATTTGGCAAGAATATCTTGATGTTGTTGATAACTTGAGTTTTATAGATACAATAAAATCTATATATAAATTGCGTAGTCAAACGATAGAAAGACGATTTGCTGATACCAAAGAGCAGCATGGTTTAAAATGGACTAAGCATAAAGGGATTCAAAAAGTCGCCATGGAGACCACGCTTATTTTTGCATGCATTAATTTAAAGAAATTAGCAAATTATCTGCAGGATAGCCTGGATATTTTGCTAATTTTTTTAGAATTTCATTATATTTCGAAGAAAAAAGACAAACTCATTTTTGAATTGTGAGTTTGTCTTCAATCTTATAGAATCAATTTGGCTTCTATTAATATGTAAAAATTATATAAAATATACATTTTTCGCTCAATAATATTATACATAGTGAGACGATATTTTATTCACAATATTATTCCACTGTTAATCAATAAAGACCATTATTTAACACATCTAATGTATTCTATCTGGCTCATCACTCAAAACTATATTTAATAAATTTGAATTTACCCTAACTGATCTAATAACACTGACGTAATCACGCCAAACGCTGTCATGAGTCCTACTAGTCCGCCACCGTCTTCGTATGCTTCCGGCATCATTGTTGAACCAATCATCGTAATAATACCACCTGCTGCAAAACTCGATAACATTGAAATAATCCCTAGACTCGCGTGATCCAGGAACACATAACCAAACAGTGCGCTAAAAGCAGCAACGAGCGTCACAACACCAAATAGCGTTATTATTTTCATTTTAGATTGGCCACTCTTCAACATCCCTGTCGTACTCGATAATCCTTCAGGAATATTACTAATGAAAATTGCAATCAGCAATAACATACTGACACCTTTACCACCGATTAAACTCATCCCTAACATCATCGATTCTGGTATCGCATCCATCACCGTTCCTATAAAGATCCCTAATCCAGAATTACCGTCACCATCACTTTGCTTATGTTGTTGTTCAGGTAAATCTTCCTGATTCAATTCATGTTGGTTTGATCTTTTTCGATGTTTACCACCATGATGTGAAATTAACGCTTCCAGTATCGTAAAGGTAAGCGCCCCAGCTATAAATCCAATGACTGTATTAATGAAATGACTCTTCTCTAACGCATCCTGCAACAATTCAAATGTCGCTGCTCCAATCAATATCCCGACCCCAAATGCCATAATAAAGCCTAATATTTTCTTCGGAATATCAACAATCATACTAATCAATGCACCAAGTAATACTGCAATACCTGATACTGCGCCCCAAAAGAATGCACTACCCATACTTTCACCCTTTTTCAATTTATTTTGTGTTAATGATTATTTGTACCCTTTAATATTAAAGTCGTAACCTCTTTTTGTTATAAAACTTCATAAAAAAACAAGACCAACTACTGTTGATCCTGTTCCACATAATGAAATTACTCTATTGTCAATCCTTCTCCAACAAATATCTGATACGCCTGATACATTCTACCCGGCACACCACTTTCGGCACTATTATAACGATTGAAATTCTTATCCTTCACGACGTTTGTAATCATCTCTATCGTCTTATCACATCTTGGATCTTCAATCTTCTCACCAGATAACTCCTCTGCTATCACAAAAAGTCGGATTAAATATCGTGTATAAGAATCATCTTTATCTACTGGAATCTTCAGTTCATCCGTCATCGCTTTACTCGTCTCAACAAAACATCTAAAGTCTTCAAAGAAATCTCCGAATCTTAACAATACATGTCGATAGTGTTCATCCGATAATTTCATATATCTAAAAGTCAATGTTTTACCCCGCCTTAATATTTAGTCACTATAAGTGTAACATTTTTGAAAGCGCTTGAAAATGACGTATTCATTTTTCAGACATTTATGATATAAATAAAAATCGCTAAACAGGAAACTGTTCAGCGATAAATAATATTAATTATTATAAAATACTTAACCCACTAGATTGAATATCTTTCGCGAAGCCTTGTACTGTATCGACAGATAATTCATTAATATCACGGCCGATGTTTGGAATCTTCTTCACAACGTCACCAGGACAAGTGATGATATCGCATCCAATTTCATCCGCTTGAATGACGTTAAATAATTCACGGCAAGATGCCCATAATAACTTCACGCCTTCTTTGTCGTGACATACTTTCACAGCAGCACGCATTAACGGCATTGGATCCACACCTGTATCTGCAATACGTCCTGCAAATACTGATACATACGTTTCAACCCCTGGTTTAATTGCTTTAACGATATCTGTTACTTGTTCTATCGTATAAACAGCAGTTACATTTAATTTAATGTTTTGTTCAGATAACTTCTTAATTAACGGAATCATAGATTCGCCTTTCGTATTCACAACCGGAATCTTAACGAATACGTTCTCACCGAAAGCCTGGATAATTGCCGCTTCTTTCTCCATCGTTTCAATATCATCACCGAACACTTCGAATGAGATGGATGCATCAGGAATAGCTTTTACCGCCGCTTCAGCAAATGCTTTGTAATCTTCAACGCCCGCTTTAGCCATTAATGATGGATTCGTCGTAAAGCCATCTACTGTCTTATTCGCATACGCCGACTTCATTTGTTCGATATCCGCACCATCCGCAAATACTTGTACATTTAAATTGTTCATTTTTATTCCTCCAGAATATTTATCTTCACTTCTTTATTATAATCATATCCCGCTTATGATTGCTACTGATTGAACATCACATCATGTATTTTTGAAGGAATTTATGACGAATCTGACAAAGTGATATATTTCATTCCCATTCCTATGGTAAAATAAACTGATTAATGAATGGAGGCCTTTCATGAAAGCAAATAAATATGTCTATTTTTCTATTTTCTTTGTTGTCCTGAGTATTTTTTGTAATGGTTATAACCCTGTTTTAAATATTTTATTTGGTTCAATTACTTCTATTATATTGTTTACCGGTTTAGCAAGCTGTATTTTATTAATTTTAAGTATTATGATGATTGATAAAGCATTAAAGCAACGCCAGGACATTTCCAGCGGTTTATTGAAGTTAGCGAAGTTATGGCCATTTGTAATTTTAATGGTTATTGTGCTACAACTGATCAGTATATTATTTAGATTTGGTGTGATTTAAGGATTGATTCGTCAGTCCTTTTTAATTTGGAGGTTTTTATGGTTTATTTGTGGATTGCACTATTCAGTATACTCGGAGCATGTAGTCGATATGGTTTGAGCTTATGGATTGATGCACCGATGTATACGATCATCGTTAATTTAGCTGGTGCTTATTGTTTAGGGTTCTGTACGACTTATTTTAAGCAGCTGCAAATAGCGAAAGTGATTCAGACGGGTATCACGACTGGCTTTTTAGGTAGCTTTACGACATTCTCTGCACTGAGTAAAGATGTGATTGATTTATATTTAATGCATCGATATAGTTTTGTAGTACTGTATTTATTGATTTCTATCTTCGGTGGCCTCATCTGTGCGTCGATAGGTATGAAAGCTGGCATAATAATGGGTAATAAGCGAGGTGATTGTTAATGCTCTATGTTGCAATCGGTGCCCCGTTCGGTGCGATGTTACGATATTTTATGAGTCAGAAAATCAATGGTCGTTATCCATTAGGCACATTGCTCATCAATTTATGTGGTGCATGTTGCCTTGGCATTGTCGCACGGTTTGACCAAACGACAATGTTATTACTCGGTACCGGCTTTTTAGGGAGCTTTACGACATATTCAACGTTTAATGTTGAAGTGCTACAGTTATTTGAGCAGCGAAAATCGCTCGCAGTTATTTACTTATGCATTACGTATATATTAGGGCCGCTCCTCTTTTTATTTGCATATATGTATCATTTTTAAGGTTATTGTAAATTTAATGTAAATTTTCAAATTAAACATGCCGATTGATCGACTTATCCTTTATTATATTAATGTAATTAAAATAATTTTGGAGGTCATACAGTGAAACGCATTACATCTTTCATTCTATTGTTAACTTTGATTATCGCGATGGTATTTCCAGCTCCGTTTGCATTTGCTGCAGTAACTCAATCAGCGCCGACGACTGAAGTACCGACAACTGAAGTGGTTACAACTGAAGTGCCAACAACAGAAGTACCGACAACAGCTGCACCTACAACTGAGGCTGCTACTACCGAAGTAGCTACTACTGAAGTGCCAACAACGGAAGCAAATACTACGGAAGCTGCTACTACTGAAGCGCCGATGATGACAACAGCTGCACCTGGTACAACAAACCCTGATACTGTCACTATTTTGCACACAAACGATATGCACGGCCGTTTAGATGCTGAAGATGGTCGAGTAATTGGAATGGCAAAATTAAAAACGATTAAAGACAATGTACAACCTACTTTAATGTTTGACTCAGGGGATGCATTCCAAGGGTTACCATTATCAAACTTCTCTAAAGGCGCAGATATGGCGAAAGCGATGAACGCTGTTGGCTATGATGCAATGACGGTTGGTAACCACGAATTTGATTTCGGATATGCAATGGCAATGCAATATAAACAATTATTAAATTTCCCGATTATTAGTTCAAATGTTTATAAAGACGGAAAAAGCGTCTTTGCACCTTCTACAATTATTGAAAAGAACGGTAAGAAATTTGGCGTTATCGGTGTAACAACACCTGAAACGGCAACAAAGACACACCCGAATAATATTCTTGGCGTAACATTTTTAGATCCGGTAGCATCTGTTACTGCTGAAATGAAGAAATTACAAGGCCAAGTGGATGCATTTATCATTTTAAGTCATTTAGGTATCGATAGCACGACGAAGCTTGAATGGCGTGGCGATAACTTAATGAACAATTTAGCAAGCAACAAAGATTTCTTAAACAATGCAATCATCGTATTAGATGGTCATTCTCATTCAGTCATTGAAAATGGTCAGTTAAAGAATACAGCATTACTTGCACAAACAGGTACGGCATTAGCGAATATCGGTAAAGTTACGTTTGACTTACAAGGTAAAAATGCAACTAACATTACTGCATCAATGATTAAAGAAGCAGATACGAAAGATGTAACGCAGGATGAAGCAGTGAAAGCTATTGTTGAAACAGCAAAAGCAAACTTCGGAAAAGCAACCTCTGAAGTTGTGTTCCACAACCCAGTACCGTTACAAGGTGAAAGAAGCGACGTCCGTACACGCGAAACGAACTTAGGAAATGCGATTGCCGATGCTATGGAAGCGTATAGTGAAACTGGATTTGATACAGCAGGAGACTTTGCAGTAACGAACGGTGGCGGTATTCGTGCATCTATCGATGGCAATAAAGATGTTACGGTAGGTGATATTATTAAAGTATTACCATTCGGTAACACTATCACGCAAATTCAAGTAAAAGGAACAGATGTTGTTGCAATGTTTGAACATGCATTAAGTGCACCAACAATTGAGAAAGACGGACAAGTTGGTTTAGATGCGAACGGTGCGTTCTTACACATCTCTAAATCAATTAAAGTTCATTATGATTTAACAAAGCCTGCAGGTGAACGTGTCTATGCGATTGAAGTGTTAAATAAACAAACGAACAAATTTGAACCGCTTCAATTAGATAAGACTTATAAAGTCGTAACAAATGATTTCTTAGCTGTTGGTGGTGACGGCTATACAATGTTAGGCGGCCCTCGTGAAGAAGGACCATCATTAGATACAGTCGTTCGCAATTACTTCAAGGCAGCTGATATGACAGCATATCAATCAACTGAATTACAACGTATCTTAGCAGGCACTGCAAGTGAAAATGTGCCGGGTGAAGTAACAACTGAAACACCTACAACAGAAGCGCCAACAGTTGAAGCTACAACAGAAACACCTACAACAGAAGCGCCAACTGATGAAGCTACAACAGAAACACCTACAACAGAAGCGCCAACTGATGAAGCTACGATGGTAGAAGATACGATTGAAACTGTCACTACGGAACAACCGACTAGCATACAAGACACACCTGCAGCGTCTGTTGAAGTGAAGCATGATAATGTCATTCCATTTGACCAAGCTGTTAAACAAAAAGATAAATCTCAACACGACGCTAAAGCACAAACAGACAAAGAGACAGCACATCAATTGCCGATTACTGGTGAAGCAGCAGGTACGGGTGCAGCTGCAATCGGATTATTCGGATTAGGACTTTACTTAATCAAACGTAAATCAGCTTAATATAATGAAATCCCAAAGTGAAAATTTCACTTTGGGATTTTTTTATTTTTATATCAATTTAGTATTTACTTTATTTTTTCTTTAAAGTTTACTTTTAATATTTCATTTTTAACAATCAACTTGAACAGCAGCGCTTGATTGTGGCATTTTATGCAATACATACATTAAGAAACTTGCAATTAATACAATTGCTCCACCCACATACGGTGCAATTGTGATGTCTAAACTTTCTACGACATAACCTCCAATAAATGTGCCTAACATAATACCAATGTTAAATGCTGATATATTTAAGCTTGATGCAAAGTTCACTGCTTGTGGTGTATACTTTTCAGCAAATAGCATTACGATTAGTTGTAATCCAGGGACATTCATAAAGAATAATAACCCTAATGCTAAGATGGCGATTAATCCAATTGTATGTAACGATGTTGTTAACCCTACGATAAATAACATTGCACTTTGTACTAAGAAAATAATAATTAATCGTTGAACTGGATTCGTATTCGTGAATTTCCCACCTAAAGTGTTGCCGATTGCTACCATCACACCATAAATGATTAATATGATGACAATCGCGTCTTCACTATACCCCATCACGTTACTTAGTAGCTCGGTAATATAAGTATAAATAACGAACGATCCACCGTATCCTAATGCTGTAATTAAGTACACCATTAATAAATGTTTTTCTTTTAAGACTCCAAGTTGTTTTGATAACGCAATTAATTGAGGTTGTTCTAAATCTTTCGGTACGAACTTAAGAACTGATAATAAACTAATGAATCCAATCACACTAATAAAGATGAACGCCAATTGCCATCCTAATCGTTGTCCAATAAATGTTCCAATTGGCACACCTGTAATCGTCGCTACTGTTAATCCAGTAAACATTATCGCAATAGCTGATGCACGTTTCGATGGTGGTACAATATCAGAAGCAATCTTTGTTGCGATTGACATAAATACACCGTGACTAAATGCAGTAAAGATACGCGCGAATAATAAGATGATAAAGTTTGGACTAAATGCAGCAAGTAAATTCCCTGCAATAAATACGAGCATGATATACATTAATAATTGCTTTCTCGGTATTTTATTCGTCATCGTCGTAATGACTGGCGCACCGATTGTGACACCAAACGCATACAGTGATACCGTTAAGCCACTTAAAGCGACTGATACGTTAAAGTAATCTGAAATTAGCGGTAATAATCCGACACTAATAAATTCTGTTGTCCCAATACTAAATGCTGCAATTGCTAATGCGAGCAATGCAAATTGATAATTTTTCATAAATAACCTCCGAATAAGTTTGATATGTGTTATTATAATCACAACAATTAATTAATAATAGTACGTACTTTAATGTACTATAGGTACCAAAAAGTACCTTAGGAGGTTTTAATAATGGAAGAGCATTATAATATTGGTGTGGAAGCAACAATCGCAGTGATTGGCGGTAAATGGAAGCCAGTAATCTTGTGTCATTTAAAGCACGGTAAACACCGCACATCTGAACTGAAAAGAAAGATACCAAACATTACACAAAAGATGCTAACGCAGCAATTACGTGAATTAGAAGCAGATGGGATTATTAATCGTATCGTATACAATCAAGTGCCACCGAAAGTTGAATATGAAATCTCAGACTATGGTCATACGTTAGATGATTTATTATCAATGTTATGCCATTGGGGTGAAGTCCATGTTGAAAACTTAAATAAAAATGGTGCTAATATTTCGATTGATAGTATTGAATATGTGTAAAAAAAGACTGTTACAGATTTACTTGTAACAGCCTTTTTGTATTGTATTTTATTTTAATATTTAATTTTTCTTTTGATTGAATTATGGATTTAAATGTTCAATTCTATCCATAATATTTTCTAATTCTTCAACTTTATACTGGAATCTGCCGTGGAATACAAACTTCTCAAAGAACATCTGTAACTCCTCTTCTCCTACAATCACTTTTACACTGTTATCACGAGAGAAGTTTGTGAATTGTTCGCTACCGACACCTTCTGCATTATAATAGGCAATTGGCGTAACAGGATAAGGCAATTCAAATACTTTCTCTAAACGTTCCGCTTTTAACTTTAACGTTTCTAAATCATGATGATACGATCTGAACGTCGCATGACCGTCTTTGTTCTTATCTAATACAATCGTCTGTTCAACTGACGGATCAAGCCCTAAAATTTTAAACACGTCTTCAAACACAGGCTCACCATCAAATTGCATTTGGCTTACACCGTGGTAAATATGACCCGTCCAGTAGTTTGAATCAATTAAATAAATACCCGTACGTGTTAAAACAACGTGGTCTAACTTATCTGTACTCTTTACACGTTTACCCGGAATATAAATATTTGCAAGCACATGCATATCTTCCGGTCGAATACGCTCATCCTGAATGAATTGTTCTTTTAATTGAATTAACGTTAAATCTGTTAAATACTCTCCCTTATCTTTAGAGAACATCTTTAATGACTCAATATGTAATGCTTTTTCGTCAATTGATTTTTGTAACGTTTCTTTCTGCTCCGTTAATTCTTTCTTGTAAGATAAACGCGCTTTCTCGCTCTCTTCGTGATATCGATCTGATCTTTCTTTCTGTTCCTTACGAAAAGCCTCTTCCTGACGTGCCATCGCTTTCTTCTTACTTGATAAAGAGATGAGCCACAACACAAAGAATATCAATGCAAGTACACCTAATCCGATTAGTACATATAATAATGCATTTCCATCTAAACCTGACATTTCATTCACCTTTCTAACTGTATTTCTTTCATTATAATGAACTTTTTAAATAACTTCATTGAAAATACAAAAGTAATTTGTGAAAGTTTACTCTAATTAAAAAAATTAATAATAAATTAATATTCTGAACAAACTTTAACAAATATTTATGAAATATAAATTCTAAATTAACATTGATGTGAAATAATTTAAGTGTCCTAAATCAAATTTGGACTAAACATATTTCTCGGAGGATGATACCATGGCAATGTATAAACGTTTATTATTAGCAGGTACTTTCGCGTCAGCATTATTATTAGGTGCTTGCGGTACTGAGGAAAAGAAAGACGCTTCAACTGAAGACAAAGCGACTACAGAAGAAGCTAAGAAAGATGCTACTACTGAAGAAGCAACTACAGAGGAAGCTAAGAAAGACGAAACAACTGAAGAAGCAACTACAGAAGAAGCTTCTAAAGACGCTACTACTGAAGAAGCGACTACAGAAGAAGGTTCTAAAGACGCTACTACTGAAGAAGCTACAACTGAAGCAAAATAATACGATTACCGTCCCGATTGAAGGGACGGTTTTTTTGTACAATTATAGCGCTAGGTATGTGACTATGTGGATTTCTTGTTGGGCACTTTCCCCGGTCTATCCCGATCCCCAACGCATCTCTTCCCAAATTAAACACCCCTAAAGTTTGAAATACAAACTTTAGGGGTGTCTTATGAACAATAGTCATCTTACTCGGCTCATTCGCCATTCAGATAACGATATTATAAATTTCCTTTTAATGCGTCAATCTTATCTGTTGCTTCCCATGGTAAATCAACGTCTGTTCTACCGAAGTGACCGTAAGCCGCTGTTTGTTTGTAGATTGGACGACGTAAATCTAACATTTGGATAATACCCGCTGGACGTAAATCAAATGTTTTACGTACTGCGTCAACTAATTGTTGTTCAGTGTACTCAGAAGTACCGTAAGTCTCAACTGAGATAGATACTGGTTGTGCTACCCCAATCGCATAAGCTAATTGTACTTCACATTTATCAGCTAAACCTGCTGCTACGATATTTTTCGCAACATAACGCGCTGCATAAGCACCACTACGGTCAACTTTAGTCGCATCTTTACCAGAGAATGCACCACCACCGTGACGTGCATAACCACCGTAAGTATCTACGATGATCTTACGACCTGTAAGACCAGCATCCCCTTGAGGACCACCGATTACGAAACGGCCAGTTGGGTTGATGAAGTATTTCGTTTCTTCGTCGATTAATTCAGCTGGTACAACCGGTTTAATCACGTGTTCTTTAATATCCGCTTGAATTTGTTCTAATTCAATCTTCTCATGGTGTTGACTTGAAATAACAATTGTATCGATACGTTTCGGTTTACCGTTCTCATCATATTCAACTGTAACTTGTGTTTTACCATCTGGACGTAAGTAATCTAAAGTACCGTTTTTACGTACTTCAGTTAAACGACGTGCTAATTCATGTGATAATGAAATTGGTAACGGCATTAAGCTTTCTGTTTCATTACATGCGAAACCAAACATTAAACCTTGGTCACCCGCACCGATTGATTCGATATCTGAATCTGATAAGTTACCACGGTCTTCTAACGCACGGTCAACCCCTTGTGCGATATCAGGTGATTGCTCATCAATTGCAGTAAGTACTGCCATCGTTTGATAATCATAACCAAATTTAGCACGTGTATAACCGATTTCTTTAACTGTTTCACGTACCACTTTAGGAATATCAACATAAGTTGAAGTAGTGATCTCACCAGCGATTAACGCCATACCTGTTGTTACTGAAGTTTCACACGCTACACGTGCTTTTGGATCTCCTGTAAGAATCGCATCTAAGATTGCATCTGAAATTTGGTCAGCAATCTTATCTGGATGTCCTTCTGTTACTGATTCTGATGTAAATAATTTACGATCTGTCATGTATAAACACTCCTATTATATATATTTTTACGGTCCAAGCTACAAAATTAAAAATAGCCCTCTCTCCTTTAAGAGAGAAGGCTAATAAACATAATTAGTCCATTCTACTCTTATCGTTCAGACAACTGTCTGCAAACGGTTTGGCACCTTACTTAACCTCTATGTTAAGGGTTGCTGGGCTTCACAGGGTCCATGTCCCTCCACCACTCTGGATAAGAGAATCCGCAAGTAAGATAATACTAAACTTTTTGTAAGCTGTCAACTTTTCTAAATGAAGCCCAAATTTTCTGAATAATTGTGTGCTGTTAAAATTTTTTTGATATTTAATGTAACACCAGTTACCTTGTGTTATACTATTTCATGAAACTGCTTACATTAGCAGAAAATATAAACTTGGGGGACCTTGAAATGAGCGAACAAATCTTTGCTAAATTAGACAGCTTATTAAAGAGCGACACTGTATTAAACCAATTATCAAGAACGCAATTGATCAATGAAATTCTTGCAAACCGAGAAGGTGTTCTTACAGAGTCTGGCGCTGTGAGAACAGAAACTGGTAAATATACAGGACGATCACCTAAAGATAAATTTATCGTTGAAGAAGAAGAAACAAAAGATGTGATTGACTGGGGCACTATTAACCAACCTATCTCAGAAGACATCTTCTTAAAACTATTAGACCGCGTATTAGACTACTTAGGGACAAAAGAAAAAGTCTATGAATTCAATGGATATGCAGGTGCAGATCCTGCAACACAATTAAAATTACGTGTGATTAACGAATTAGCATGGCACAATTTATTCGCACGTACAATGTTCATCCGTCCAGAAACATATAATGAAGGCATCTTAATTGACCCGGACTTCACAATTATCTCTGCACCACACTTTAAAGCAGATCCAAAAATTGATGGTACGAAATCAGAAACATTCATTATGACAAGCTTTAAACATAAAATCATCTTAATCGGTGGAACTGAATATGCCGGTGAAATGAAAAAAGGTATCTTCGGTGTTATGAACTACTTATTACCAAAACACGGTGTTATGAGTATGCACTGTTCAGCTAACGTTGGTGAGAATAAAGACGTTGCGTTATTCTTCGGATTATCAGGAACAGGTAAGACGACTTTATCAGCAGATCCACATCGTAAATTAATCGGTGACGATGAGCACGGCTGGAACGATAATGGTGTCTTCAATATCGAAGGTGGCTGCTATGCGAAAACAATCGATTTATCACGTGAGAAAGAACCACAAATTTATGATGCAATTCGATATGGTGCCATCTTAGAGAACGTTAAAGTAGATGACAAAGGGTTCCCTGATTATACAGATAAATCATTAACAGAAAATACACGTGCTGCTTACCCAATTGAAAATATTGATAACATCGTATTACCATCGATTGCAGGACACGCGAAAACGATCATCTTCTTAACTGCAGATGCTTTTGGGGTATTACCTCCAATTTCTAAATTAACGAAAGAACAAGCAATGTATCACTTCTTAAGTGGATTTACATCTAAATTAGCGGGAACTGAACGTGGTGTTACAAGCCCACAACCAGTATTCTCTACATGCTTTGGATCACCATTCTTACCATTACATGCAACAGTATATGCAAATATGTTAGGTGATCTAATTGACAAACACGGTTCAGATGTATACTTAGTGAACACAGGATGGACTGGCGGAGAGTACGGAGTTGGTAGCCGTATGAACTTAACACATACACGTTCAATGATTCGTCGTGCGATTAGTGGAGAAATTAAGAACTCTGAATTTACACAAGATCCTATTTTCGGATTATATGTTCCGAATTCAGTGGCTGGTGTGCCGAAAGAAATCTTAATGCCACGTAATGCGTGGGTTTCTCAAGATGCGTATGATGAGAAAGCGAAAGATTTAGCACTTCGTTTCCAGGAGAACTTTAAGAAGTTTGGTGAGAAATCTGCTGAGATTGAAGCAAAAGGCGGATTTACGTTTAGAGGGTAATCTTAATCGATGAGGTTGAAATATAAGGTGTTCACGAGAGGTGAAACACTTATGTTTCAACCTCTTTTTTGCGTGGATTGATCGTTGTAGTAAATGATGATAGTAAGATGTTGTTTGACGTTAGTTCGCTTTTCTAGGTACTATTGCGAACTAACTACCTGGATTTCTTGTGTACATTGTTGCCTAGACCTATAAATTGTTGATGTTAGTTCGCTTTTCTCGGTATTATTGCGAACTAACTACCTGGATTTCTTGTGTACATTGTTGCCTAGACTATAAATTATTGACGTTAGTTCGCTTTTCTCGGTATTATTGCGAACTAACTACCTGGATTTCTTGTGTACATTGTTGCCTAGACTATAAATTATTGACGTTAGTTCGCTTTTCTCGGTACTATTGCGAACTAACTACCTGGATTTCTTGTGTACATTGTTGCCTAGACTATAAATTGTTGATGTTAGTTCGCTTTTCTCGGTACTATTGCGAACTAACGAACTAAATAGTATAATAAATTCTATTTCTTATTAATGTGTTCATATATTTAATGGAGTATATCATTAAACTTTTGAATATTATTCTCCATTTCAGTCATTGCACTATCAACCCACATTCCATTATTCTTGTCTTTAAAATTATTAATAAATCTATGTAGATCATTGTTAAATTCTTCACTTTTTTGTGTTTCTAACTTGATAACAAATTCATTAATCTCATTTCTTTTTTCGGTACAAGCTGGTGCAATAATATTTGAAATCGTTGATTTTTCAGTATGTCTCTCTATTTCCATAATTTTAAGGTTTGCATTTATTTCTATTTGCTTATCGAGTGTAAATTCATTCATCTTTTTCCTCCATCATTAAATCATATGATTTTCTAAATGTTTTGCGACTTTCATCTCGATATTCTTCTAATACATTTAGTTCATTTGAAATTAATCTTTGAACATTATCATGATAATGCATTAATATACCGTCCAATTTATGTTGATAACCTTGTAATAATTCACCTTTAGAATATAGATACTGACATTTATCGTATATCTGCTCTCTTTTTTTTAAAGCTTGATGTTTCATCTCTAACAATGCATCAATCATTTTATCAACTTCTCTTTGTTGATCGTAGTAAGATTCTTCAAGCATTTGCAGTTTATAATATTTGTTGCTCATAAGAACACCCCAAAATCATGTGATAAAGTTTCGTCTTTTTCAATCATGTCTTTAATACTATTTTCAATTTTTTCTAGAGATGCTATACAATCATGATTAAAAGATTTTAATTTTGATATCTTTTCTTCTATTTTTTCTACAGGTTCATTTAAAGCATTATGTTCTGTTGCACCACCATGCTCAAGTGCTTCAATTTGTTCGTAACTTGACAAACAATCTCCTATGAAATTAGCATTTTCAATAGTTCCTGACCAATTCAATTTATATTTTTCAATACATTTTTCATATTCAGATGTTAATGATTTAATAAATTCTTCTATAATGTTTTTGTATCCTGATACAATAACAAACGATGTAACTTTATCTAACATGATTTGATGATTACTAGTGAAACTTCCGCTATTGCTTAACCTTATTGAAAGTTGATCTAATTTTTGAAGGTTATGCTTCACGGCTTTTTCATAAATCGCTGTTTGCGTTTTGGAGATAAATTCTTTTGTTGGATTCATTAATGATTGCATAATAACAGTTTGGGCATCCTTACCATGAAAGCTACTCATACCATGTCCAAGTTCATTATCAATCAAGACATTATTACCAGCAGTTGTACTTCCTGTATTTATATTAATCCAATTTAAGAAGTCATGATTTGTAACAAACCATGTTAGATTTCCTTTATAATTCTTTATATCTGATTTTAATTTTTTCAAGTTCTGTTGTTCTAGCTTTTTTCTGCTTTCAGGTTCCATAGCAAGTAAATCTTCTGAGTAAATTTTATTATCTTCTTCACTCCATTTGTCGAATAAATGTTTCATAGTTATGTCTAACTGTCGTTCAGTCGGGAATAAAAATGGTACATTGGGAGCTTCTTCATGATATACAGGAGCTGAATTATAGACGACAATATTATCTACTTTATTATGTAGGCCTAATATTATTGCGTCATGCCCGCCTTTAGAATGTCCAGTAAATGTGTCTATATCATATTTTTTATCAATCTTTTCGATAAATGCTTGAGTTGGTTTGTAATATGGATCTTTCGCGTTCCTTACCGAAAGGGCGATATTGGCATTAGCTATCCAATCTTTTGTCGCATGTAATAATGAAGTATCGTTATTAGTACCTGTAAGACCAATAATAACCTTACCTGTTTTATCATCTAAAAAAGCGCTCGCACATAAACCATTTGCTTCATCTAAATGTGCATCGATGAAAGTGAGGTTTTTGGGGAAATGTTTTTCGTTTTTAATATCATTTATGAAATCAAAAATTTCTCTCTTGGTATTTTTATTAAAAAGAGCATTCTCTATTGAATAGGAGATACTTGAAACTGTACTAGTAGCCTCTGATTGATAATCAATATTTTCATCTATTTGTAATTTCATTAATATCCCCCTTTTGATGGTTTAAAATTTATGCTTTCTCTAAAATACTGAATTTCTTCCTTTTTACCTTTATATCGAACCTTAAAATAGAAGTTACTAAGACTAGAATTACTTAATTCTCCGCTATTTTCAATATTCATAATGGCATCTTGTTTCATAAATTTATATTTTTGTTGTAACCACTTGTTTATTTCATTATCTTGTTTTATTAAGTAGTTAATAGAATAAAGTGGAAGATTATCATTATGCCTAGAGCTTATTTTAGGTAAATTATTAAGTGATTTGAATGATTTTTCTTCAACTAAAAATTTATAATCTTTTAAGAACAGTTCTACTTCTTTAGGTGCATTATCGAGTAATTCAATCTTATTATTGCTGTAAGCGATTCTGTATTCATTTTCTGTATTTTTACTAAAATCCTCATAGATTTTACTTAATACAAATTTACCAGTAGCTTTATTATTGTTTTTATTAAAGAATAGATAAATATTTTTAGAAACTAGTGGTGAACTGTCGTCCTTTTGTATAGCTATTTTAGAACTCACAACCCACGTCCCTTTATCGTCTTTATCAAACTCTTTGTCTCTAAACCCTTCCATATCATAAAAATCTTCCAAACTTTTCACCGGATAAATCGATAAATGTTTCTCAAATGCTTGTTCAACTTGTTGATCTTTTGTTATGGCGATATTGGAACATCCTTGTAATAACATCATTAAACTAACAACGATACAAGTAGCATTAAGTTTTCTACGAGACATCATATCTGCTCCTTTTTCTTCAAATACGTTAAAACTTTCGCAATTATTTTGATGGCTGATAAGTAATACTTTCGCTAAAATAGCAATTATCTCCTTGTTTTTTACTGTTTCTAACTTCAAAATAGAAATCGCCCGTACTACTTCCTTTCAAATCACCCGTACCTTCTAAATAAAGCGTTGCATCTTTTTCTGCCAAATTATAATGGTTTTGGACCCATTGGTTTATGTTATTATTTTTATCCAATTGATATTCAGATGTGTATAGAGGAACATTGGAATTATAAGTACTATCAATCTTTTTAAATTTACTTAAATCACCAATTTGTTCATCTTGCACTAGAAATCTAAAGTTTTCTACAAAATGCTTTACCTCACTAGTTGCTTTATCTTTTAAAAATAATCGATTATTTTTATATTCAATTTTGTATTTTGTTTCTTTATACTTACTATGATCATCATAAACAGTTGCATACCTTAAATTTCCATATCCCTCACGCTTATTACGATTTAGAAATAACACAATTCCTTTCACATCTAATGGAGCATTTTTATTTGACTGTGTTACTATTTTTGAACTTAACACCCACGTCCCTTTATCGTCTTTATCAAACTCTTTGTCTCTAAACCCTTCCATATCATAAAAATCTTCCAAACTTTTCACAGGATAAATCGATAAATGTTTCTCAAATGCTTGTTCAACTTTTTGATCTTTTGTTATGGCGATATTGGAACATCCTGTATTTAACATCATTAAGCTAACAACGATACAAGCAGCATTAAGTTTTCTACGAGACATATACTCAACCCTTTCATTTATTGACTTCATTCACTATATTAAGTAAATGCTCAAAATTGTGATTGTGTTTGCGGTTATTACTCATTTGATGGTCGGTAATTGATCCTTTCTCTAAAATAATAGTCTTCCTGGTCACGGTATCTAATTTCAAAAAAGAAATCCCCGCTACTATTTCCTTTAAAATTACCAACCCTTCTAAATATAACGTCGCAGCTTTTGGAGCCATATGATAACGATTTTGTACCCATCGATTTATCTCGTTATTTTTATCCAGTTGATATACAGAACTGTATTTTGGGACAGTTGGAATATAGTTAGTTTTAATCAATTTATACTTATTCAATTGCTCGAATTTTTTATCCTGCACAAGGAACCTGAAGTTTTCTACAAATTTCTTTTCTAAATCATCAGCTCTATTGATAATGTATAAGTGATTATTTTTCAATTCAACGTTATAAGTGTGTTGTTCATATCCACCTAATTCATGATAATCCAGATTATAGCTATATTGCCCTTCACCAGTTTTTTTATTTCTGTCTAAATAAAGTACTATTTTATGAGTAATTACTGGTCCCTTATATTTGAACGCTTTGGTGAAACTCGATTCTAATACCCAAGTACCTTTATCTTTTTGATCAAACTCTTTGTCTCTAAACCCTTCCAAATCGTAAAAATCTTCTAATCTTTTCACCGGGTAAATCGACAAATGTTTCTCAAATGCTTGTTCGATCTTTGGATTTATATTTTTAGGAATAATAATTGCGCTTGCTATTAATACAATCATTAAAAATGTAAAAATAAGTAACCCTTTTTTATATTTTTTCATTATCACCTCATTAATGTATCGTTGGTATATTGCATCATAACAAAATTTTATTCCGGTAAATAGCAATCTTTATATAAAATATCTATACATATATCATATCAATTTACAATTTTTAAGTAAATTGACTTATTGGAATTATGTTAAAATATAGAAATGTTGTTCAATTAACACTTATCAGCATCAAACATCTAGTCTGAATTAATCTCCAATTAAAATTAAATATTAGTATGCTCACAAAAAAAACGATTTACATAAAGTTGTAAATCGATTTTTGTATTACTTAAGTGAAACGTATATAATTACTATTTTTACTGACGAATTACTATCCCAATGGTAAGTGTTGTTATTGAAACGGATATAAATGTTAATAAAAAGAGGGATTTGTCGCATATGGGCAATCAGAAAAAATTAAAACTAAATAAAACAATCACTAATATTGGAAAATAAATTACTTTTCCGCATCACTAAAATATTTTCGATTAAACTCATCATTAAATTTCTTATTCCAGTATACAAATTTATCTAACATATATAGGAATATATCTGAAAATGTAACTACCATTAAAATAAAATAGTAGGCACTGCATGGCTATAACATATAAAATAATGATATAAATAATAAGCGAATCTAATCTTCTGAATTTAATAAATGATTTCCATTTAACTTCTTCTAAATATTTATTTCTAATAATTAACCATCGATTCCTTCATAAATTTTTACCAATATGCGATAACTAGTAGAAAGCGCCTTGTTCTATAATGAATTGAATACATCTCTTAAACTACCACTTACATAAAATCAACACAGAGGAATCATGTTATTATTTCTGATTCTGTATTACTGTTGTTTACTGTTTTCTCTTTCTTTGAAGGCTTTCATTTCTTCAAAAAAAGCTTCGTCAATATCTTCAAGTGGTAATTTTAAATATTCATGTCTGAAAAAATCCATTTTTTGATACTCATTATATCTGCTATAATCCCATTCTGCATAATCAAACTCAGTTGTCAATTTCATATTTCCATCAATATGTATAATTACATCTGACCAAATCGGTTGATTGTGATCCCGGAAGATTTGTTGGAGGTCTACTGCTAAATAAAATAGTGTATCCCAATCTTTTTCATATTCCTCCATTGTATATCCTTCATAAATATCGTACATATCATGACTATAAATCCATTCATCATTGATTCTATAGTAAAAGAATATTCCACCTTCTTCTCCATTAATATCGCCATTGACATAAAACTCGTCCCATTCTTCAGGTATCATTTCATTTACATATTCAATAATTTCGATAATCTTTTTATTAATTAATTGTTCCATTTTATTCTCCTTCATTAATTCGAAGTGATACTATAAAGCGATAAGTGACTCTTATCGCTGAAATATTAATTGAGTTTACTGTTTTCTTGTTCTTTAAATGCCTTCATTTCTTGGACAACATCCATTCCTACATGTTTTGGCGGCTGATTTAAATATTCATCTCTAAAGTAATCCATATACTCATAATCTACATATTCAGAGTTATACCAATCCGCATAATCAAACTCAGTTGTTAACTTCATATTTTCATCCACATGTAGGATTACTTTAGACCAGATTGGTTGGTCATGATCCCGGAAGATTTGTTGGAGGTCTACTGCTAAATAAAATAGTGTATCCCAATCTTTTTCATATTCCTCCATTGTATATCCTTCATAAATATCGTACATATCATGACTATAAATCCATTCATCATTGATTCTATAGGAAAAGAATATTCCACCTTCTTCTCCATTAATATCGCCATTGACATAAAACTCGTCCCATTCTTCAGGTATCATTTCATTTACATATTCAATAATTTCGATAATCTTTTTATTAATTAATTGTTCCATTTTATTCTCCTTCATTAATTCGAAGTGATACTATAAAGCGATAAGTGACTCTTATCGCTGAAATATTAATTGAGTTTACTGTTTTCTTGTTCTTTAAATACTTTCATTTCTTGGAAAAATCCTTATTGCCATTTTTCTGCATTATCAACTGTGATAGAGAAAAAACGATAAGATGTTCAACTTATCGTTTTCTATTTATAATTTACTTATCTTATTACTTTCACATTCTCTTTCATTGTCATGATTTTAAAATGATAAGAAAATATTAAAAATTCTGAACCATTAATAAATCCACAAAGATTTTTGGCCATGTAAATTTTGTCTCATCCCTAAATATAGGGAATACTACACAAAAAGCTTGATGTAAAATCATTAATCCAATCCAACTAAAAATAAATATTAAATAATATTGGTGATATTTTGGCATATCTTGCCATCCCAAACCGATAGCAAAATAATCCAAAATATTGTGGAATATTAATATTAAATACATTAGACTAAGTAATGGCAATAAATAATTACTTTTGAACATTGCATAATAATCTTCAAATTTAAATATATATTCTTTTGTCATATCAACCCTCCTGCCAAATTATAAAAGGATTAAATACGCCGATAAAAATAGCCATATATAAATTAAAATGTACTTTGAAAATCTAAATTGATAACGCTTCTTATTTTTAAAGTTTAATATCGTAATAATCAGATCAATTACAACCCCTAAAATACTCAGTATCGCCATGTAATACGCTAGTGATACGACAGTAACCTGTGTTTCATAGTTCTTAAAATATACAATACTCGCTAATATAATTGCTGCATTGATGGTATAAACGAACCTTGCATATTTATAAAGCTGTATATCATCTTCAATCTTCTCAATTGTTTCTGGATCCTGTTCTTGTCTTAGCTTTTCATAATCAGAATGCGGGAACCAACATAACGCACCTGCAAAGAAATATATCGTAGCTGCTATATACGCAATAAACTCAGATAATTCACTACTAATAAATCCTGGTATCGTCATTACAAATAAATATATTGAAATACAAATGATGTTTAACACAACAGAAAATACTATCGCTTTCGCACTCATAAAACCTGAAATGATATAGAGCGCATGAAACATTAAGATACTCACTAATAAATAAACTAATAACATTTTTTATCACCTTTTTTGATTTTTCACACAATTACACTTGTAAATAAAGCGATAAGAAGATTACTTATCGCCTATTCTTAAATACACAATCTTACATACCCGAAAGAATTTTAAAATTGAAGTAAATCATTAATACACCCGCAATGATTGATGCTGTAATAATTTGACTTCCTTTCTTTTGATCATATTTCTTATATTTGCTTCCTAATATAATCCCGCCAATCGCAAATAATGGTGAAATGATAATACAAACGACACACACCCACGCCCAAATTAATAATTTCTTTCCATCTTCTTTTCTTAAGTTTTCCATAATTAATTCCTCCAATATAATTTAATCTCTATAAGTTGAAACTTTCACTTTTATTTCAATGTTACCTGTTGTTCGATTAACGATATGATAATACGGTGACACCACCATCAATCCATTATCATTAACGTAATCGACAATTGTCTTCATGACTTGACGTTCTTCCTTAATAAAATCTTTCGATTTAAATCTAGAATGAAGCATATCGGTAATATGCAAATAACTCATAAATTGAACTTCAGTGTAATCAGTTACTATATCTGTAACTGGAATCATCATTTCAATATCATAACTACCATCTTTATAAATGCGTTGATAGTTATAAATTAACGGACCATTCGGATCTACTCCTAAGTGTTCTAAGTTTGAAAGAAATTGTTCAATCGTCTCTTGTAGGCTGTCATTTGAAATATCATAATATATCTTTCGAATAACATTTCTGTAACTTAATCGTTCTCCAACATTTAAATTCATATTTACAACTCACTTACATCTATCTGACCATGAACTTCAAATACATAGCCACCCATGTAATCGGCCATCGTATGATAGAACGGTTGATCTGTTAGTTTTAAGTTATTTTCTTTGCATACAAGACGAATTGCTTCATAAATGATTTCAAACTCTTCTTCTTCAAAACACTTTTCACTTAATGTAGGAATCACAGTAAATAATGGCTCAAACTTGAGATTGAGTGATTCTATTGGCTCAATTTCATCGTTTAAGGGTAAATAAACCGTAATTTTCTCTTCTCCAATACCATAAGGTTCTTTTGTGAATATAATTGGACCAACTAAAAATGCATCTTCTAATATAAAATGATGATATACATCCTTAAGCTCTTCCATCCATGACTGATTCGAATCAATAAATTCATACACCGCACAATTAGGTTGAATAATCGCTGATTTTTCCATTAATTTTTCTCCTATCGTTTGACTTTTCCTTCTTCTTCATCACTAAAATGTTTTCGATTAAACTCATCATTAAACTTTTTATCCCAGTATCCAAAGTCCATGAGCATACCAAAGAAATTCCCACCAATTCGGAATGACATAACGAATGTTACAAACAAAATATAAGGATAAATTGAAAACACTTCAAAATTAGCTGTCTTATCTATCTCATATAAAAAGTGATTATTTTTAAAATAATAAAATAAATAAACACCAAATAATAATAATGAAAGTAGAATATTATGCCATTTAAACATATTTCTTGTAGTAGGTATAACAATCAGCATATTTAAGATCATTAAAATAAATGTAAATTTGATAAGTTCCAAAAAATAATTAAATTCATATAATCCTTCATAATTCATAAATGCAAAACCATGTAATAGTGATGTTATTGGCATAAAATAAAGTACAATAAACTGTAAAAAATAAATTGATAATTCTTTGATTATATTGAAATTTTTCTCTAATTCCATACCACTACTAAAACTTCTGTTATACCAAATATAAAACACTAAAATACATAACAACAAATTTAATAAGTATGATATTATAGCCGAAATAGGGAAGTATTTAAAAATTGCTATATCATTAAATACAATATGTAAAAATCCTACCCCAACAGAAATTATCACTATTAGATATACATAAAGTACATCAATTCCTCTAAATGATTCATATGATTCTTCTTTAAATTGATTTAAATAATTATTTTTCATAATTATCCTCCAAAAACACTACCTAATTTTTTCCTATACCGCACAATTCAGTTGAATAAATGCTGACTTTTCCATTTAATCACTACTTCATATTTATGTTGTTACGTTTTATTTTTTAATATGTTCTTCCCATTCTCTTTTATTCCAATATCCGAATTTCATCAGCATAGCAAAGAAATTGCCACCTATTCTTAATGAAATTACAAAGGATAACAATACTAATATCGGATACAAAGAAAATACTTCGAAATTTGCAATTTTGTCCATCTTGTGTAAAAAAGCATTATGAGTAAAGTAATAATAAATGTATAAACCTAAAAAGAGAATTGCCAATACAATATTCTGCCATTTATATGTATTTCGGTTGACAGGCATTAAAAATAATATATTGATAAACATCAATACTAATGTAAATTGAATCAATTCTACTAGTTGATGATTATCATATATTCCGTCATAATTCATAAATGCAAAACCAAATATAGTACTAGTAATCGGCATAAAATACACGACCAACATTTGAATTATAAACACGCTTATCTCTTTAAATATGCTAAAATTCTTTTCTAACTTTTCTATGTCAAAAGCTATAGTATTGTTCCAAATGTGAATCACTAATGAAAATAAAATAATATTAGTGATATAGGTCATCACAACAGGAATAGGGAATGACATAAAGATAGTAGTATCATTAAAAATAATATGTAGAACACCCGTTATTAATGCAATAAATACAACTAAATATGCGTATAAGCAATCTATCCCTCTGAAATTATGATATGCTTCAAACTTCAGTTCTTCTAAATATTTCCTATTCATATTTGTTAACCTCCGAAAATACTTCCAAATTTTTTACCAAATCCTTCAAACCCTTTTGAAATATTACCGACAATTTCTTTTCCTTTATTTATCCCTTTATTAATTCCATCTTTAATATGATTTTTAATAGATTTTCCACCTATTTCATGATTAAGTACTATATCACTTGCAATTCCTACTCCAATTCCAGCAACTATACCCACTGGTCCACCTATTGCCGCACCTACAGCAGCCCTTGCTGCTGCACTACCAGACATTGCAACAAAATCTACACCCGTACTAACTAGTCGTTTTTGTGTATCCTTTATACTTTCATTTTCTTGAATAACTAAAAGCACACCTAAAGGTTTTAATACTTTTCCACCATATTTCATTGCTTTAGATAATTTCCCTAACTTATTTACATTTTTAAAATCTTTTACAATATTTTTAAAATCACCTTTAGCAGTGTTTGAAATATTTTTACCTAAGTTGGTTAAGTTTTTCTTATATGATTTAGCATTATTTATCATTAATTGCTTTAAATTTGCTTTTGAAAAATCTAATTTTTTTATTTTATTTTTAATATCACTAAATTTAAAATTTTGATCAATATTAAAAAATGTTTCAATTTTTTTGCATTGAAATATTTTGTAAATTTCAATTCTTCAAGTGCTGCTTCTTTCATAATTTTTAATTTCTGTTTAATATTATTTCTTTATTAATTGTTCCATTTTATTACCTCAATTTTGATTCGGCATTATTAAAGTGATTATTTACTCTCATCGTAAACACCTTAGTTAATTTTACTGTTCTCTCGTTCTTTAAATGCTTTCATTTCATTTAATTCTTCAATAGTAAATCTCGTTGGGTTAATTCCTAAATAAAAATACTTAAAGAAAGCCAAGTAAAGAGATGGCATTCCATATCTTTCGGTATTTGACCAATCTGCATAATCAAACTCTGTTGTCAACTTCATGTTTTCATCTACATGTAAGATGACATTTGACCAAATTGGTTGATCATGATCACGGAAGATTTGTTGGAGTTCGACTGCTATATCAAACAATTGATACCAATCTTCCTCATACTGTTCATTTGAATATCCTTCGTAAATTTCATACATATCATGACTATATATCCACTCATCATTGATTCTATAGTAAAAGAATATTCCACCTTCTTCTCCATTAATATCGCCATTGACATAAAACTCGTCCCATTCTTCTGGTATCATTTCATTCACATATTCTACGATTTCTATAATTTTTTTATTAATTAATAGTTCCATTTTCTTACCCCTCATTTACTATATTTTTAAAATGCTTTTCTTCGCCAATAGTATAGCGAACTTTAAATCTATCCGGTCGCAATGAATCGCCACTATACACAGGTTCTATCTTCACTTTTACTTGTTTTGGTGGAATCTCTTTTAAGGCATTTGCCCAGTCTTTCTCCATTTCATACCATTCTCCACCAGCTCTATTAATGCCACTATGCATCGCAACAAGATTATCTATATCTCCACTGCCAGAAAATTGCAAAGCAATTAAATGACCACCATCATCATCTTTACGTCTAAATATCCTGCCCACTACTCTCTGCATATGCGGTTTTCGCTTACCTTTTTTAAGATATAGATTATCAACCTCAACATACTTAATTCTACCTAAATCATCAGTACGATATAAATGACCTTCCGGTGTGACATATTCAACATTTGGCTTTAATGCTTTCCCATTCTTCCACATCATATGTTCTTTTTCTGTGTATTCCACCCTTGTAATGAGGTGCGCATCTTTATCATCTACTTTTAATGGCTTACCTTTATTTTTTGTGAGACTAATAGAACCTTCTGTTCCAGATTTCACCGCTGTGCTTGTTCCTTTATTCGTCAGTTTCGCACTGGCTTTCTGAATGTACCGATCGATATCTTGCTTCGTAATCTTCTTCGCAGTTTCTGTTCCAATCCCCGCATAGGCATACTTTGGTGCCATCCCTAGTTTACTAAGTGCTTCATTCACTTTGTTGTAGTGATTCGCGCCTTTATATGCGATGTTGTGCACCTGAGGTACCATCTTCTCATCTACATATTTAATCAATCGTTCTTTCTGACCGCGGTACCACGATTTCCCTGCCATCTCTATGGCTTCTTTCTTACCTTCCAGACGCTCTATCGCACTGGCAACACGATAGCCAACATTCGCTTTATCCATCATCACTTTATATGACGTTTTTAATTTGATTAGTCTATTCGTCGTCATATTTGTCGTATTTTTCAAACCACTCTTCATCAACTGACCTGCAGTCGTTTTTCCAGCTGTCTTCGACATCATATTTAATGCCGGTTTACCTACACCTTTAAACACCTTACCGATTGGAATAAGTCCT
>NZ_JAOTIS010000013.1 GCF_025628935.1 Macrococcus capreoli | reverse complement strand
GTTAAGTGCATCAGATTCATTAAGTACATCAGTATCAGCAATGACGAGCACATCGGTATCGAATTCAACATCACTGAGCACGTCGTTATCAGCAAGTACGAGCGCATCAATCAGTGCATCAAATTCATTAAGCACATCATTATCAACAAATACAAGTACATCAGTATCGAATTCAACATCGCTGAGTACGTCAATATCTTTAAGTAATAGTGCATCGACAAGTGCATCAGATTCATTAAGCACATCGTTATCAGCTAATACAAGTACATCAGTATCAAACTCAACATCACTAAGTACGTCAATGTCAACGAGCACAAGTACTTCAATTAGCAATTCAAAAGCAGGCAGTACTGTAAGTTCTGAAGATGTGAGTACATCAGTATCGAATTCAGCATCGTTAAGTACGTCATTATCAGCAAGCACAAGTACATCGACAAGTGCATCGGATTCATTAAGCACATCATTGTCAGCGAATTCAAACGCTTCAGCATCGAATTCAACGTCATTAAGTGATTCGTTATCAGTAAGTACAAGCATGTCGACAAGTGCGTCAGATTCATTAAGCACAAGTACTTCAACAAGTACATCAGACTCATTAAGTACATCATTATCAATGAGCACATCATCATCAGTCAGCATGAGTGAATCGGTACAGCATTCAAACAGTAATTCAGTTGATGAAATACCACAAGAAGGAACATTACCGATTTATATCGTAGATGACGAGCCGACAGATGTTGTGCCACCAACTGAAGGCGCAGAGCCTATAGTAGAAGGTACGCATACAGGAAATCATCATCAACCGGGTGTCATTTCGACAACATCACCAACGCACGTTGGACCAGCACCGTCAGACAGTCATGGTCACTTACCGGTCAATGCGATGGCAGAAAATCCATTGAAATCATTACCGGACACAGGTGAGAAACAATCACTGATTCCTGCAGCTGCAACGTTACTCGTTGGATTAGCATTAATGAAGAAAAAGAAAGAAAAGCAACAAAAAGAAAGTAAATAATAGCGTATTTTAAATATGCAAACGATAGCACAAACACTATAGTGTTTGTGCTATCCTTATAAAAAAAGTAAACTAATAGTAGTTAATAAATTTATTAATGATTGTTTTAATGTATAGTTATTAAATTATTAATACAATCAACGATAAACAATAATTTTTTCTTGAGCGTATTGCTCAAAATCCGTAGTCAAAAGAGGCGTATCGTGGAGCAAAAAAATAATTCTACTAAGCAACTATTTTTAAATCACATCGCACTATTTCGAAGTATCGTATTTACAAGTTTCATACTACTCATCTATATCGTCGGTAGTAACATTTCTTTACTCCCGGCATCAATGACACAAGGGAAATTATCGCACTTTTATAAAATGGCTGCGTCAAACCTCGGTGGAGATTTCACTTTAATCAATATTTTTACACTTGGTTTAGGACCGTGGCTCACTGCGATGTTATTTATTAGTTTGTATCATTTTAAAAATAAAGATGTCGTATTGAAACAGACGAAACGCGAAAAAGATCGCAAAGAAAAAATGTTAATGATGATTATCGCAATCATCCAGGCAGCATTCGTAGCGTATAATTTCTTACCACATAAAAGCTCAGAAATTTTGCATATCGCGTTACTCATGCTCGTATTAATCGCGGGCAGTTTAATGCTCGTCTGGTTAGCAAATCAAAATACGTTATATGGTATAGCAGGTCCTATGCCGATTGTTTGTATTAGCGTCGTCAAGTCTATCTTTAAACAACCCATGATTAACCTACATACAAGTACGTGGGTGTATGTTGCAATCCTATGCGTCATGTTAATCATCGTTACTTGTATTATTTATTTAGAGTTATCAGTATACAAAATTCCATATGTCGATTTATTAAGCATCACTCACCAATTTGCTAAACCTGAAATTACGTGGAAGATCAATCCTGCAGGTAGTTTAGCCGTTATGCTGAGTCTGTCAGTTTTTATCTTATTGAAATATATTGTTGATTTTATTTTAAATATATTACCTGGGAAATTATCACGCTGGAATGTGCTTGAGTTTTCAAATCCTATCGGTATTACAGCTTATATTATTTTGTTATTTTGCCTGAGTTATACGTTATCGATGCTAATGCTTAATCCAGAAGCAAAAGCGAAAGAGTTTCGTCGTAACGGGAACTACTTTATTGGCGTTACACCAGGGGAAGATACTGTGGCATTTTTGAAGCATAAAGCGCATCGTATTTCCATTATCGGATCTACATTTGTTTGTTTCATAATCGGTATACCGTTATTCTGTACGTTGTTATTACCGAACTTATACCAGGAAATATACTTAGCGATACAAATTATCGTGTTAATCTTTATCGGCTTTAATATTAAAGAAACAATCAATACGTATTTATACTTTGATAAATATAAAGCGTTTCTCAATAAATATTGGTAAGGAGCGTATTATGAAATATTTTATACCTGCATGGTACAGTGATGTGTCATGGTGGCGCGATAAGGCGATGCCACATTTTCACCGTAAACAACAGTCTGAGTTTGACGATATGATTAGTTTATTGAATATGTACAAACAACATCAATCAGACTTTCAAGTCATACAGCTGAATTATCACCCTGATTTCAGAAGTTTCATGCATCGCAATCATTTGTATGAAGCACGTTACTGGTCTGTATTTGATGAAATACAAGGATTTACGCATATGACTCCGCAGCCGATTGATTTCACAGATTTAGGGTGGCCAGACGGAACAGAATTTATTTATACGGCGCATTATATAAAAGCAATCGTTAATGCCGACAAATATTATCATGTGTATTTTAATCAGCAAGGCTTTCTCGTATGGGTGGAGTCTTATGAGATGGATGTGCTAGTGCGTCGATATATTTTTGATGATCGTGGTATGTTGTCGTCGATTCGTCTATTTGAATCAGGAGAACAAGTCGAGATTCATTATTTGTCGATTGTAGGCGATACGGTACTCATTGAATACATTGAAAGTGGTAAAGTTGTCGTCACACCAGAATATTATGATTCTTTTAAACGTAACGCATATGATTGTATGAATGATTTGATTGAAGAACGATTTAGTCAGTATGTAAAAGCGCATCTTCATGAAGATGATCAAGTCATCGTTTCCAGTGATGCACGACATAACGATATAATTAAACGTCATACGACCCACACGAAAGTTGCATATTCGCTATTTACAAAGCGCAATGCGATGGATCAGGATATATCAACGTTGCATATTAATCACGCGAAAAAGTGGATCGTAGATACAGAATTTAATGAGCGTAAACTACTGGATTATAAATTTATGTCAGGTTTAGATGTCGATATACTGCGTATTACACCGTTTGATGCGAATGCTATGAAGAGTAAGAGTAACGAAATGTACTATAACTACATCGGTATAATGACGGATGACTTATCACATGATGAACTTGCGGTCATGATGACAGAAATTGAGCACTATTTAAAAGCAAATAAACATGTAAAATTTATGCTGATTTCACGTTCTGCTGATTTGTATCAGGATGTACTACATCGTGAAATGGCACGCATTAATCAATATTTTATAGAACAGGAACGTGATTTTGAAGATTTCATTGCGCAGCAAATTATTGAGAAAGAAAAGATAAAATATAAGCGCGTGCCATTCGAGAAAGATTTACTCGGAGTAATCAATGAACTGAGATTAATCGTTGATTTAAGCGCAATGCCAGATTTATATTTACAAATTAAATCCATCGGTGCGGGAATTCCACAAGTCAACCGCGTACTCACGGATTATATAACGGTCGGTATTAACGGCGTATTAATTGATAAGATGACGGACTTACCATACGCCTTTGATTATTATTTAGGCCAACTGAAACCATGGAATCATGCATACACGCATTCATTACAGCTCGTGGAAAAATATTCTTCGAAAAATATTATAGAATCAATTGATCGTTTTATTGAAGGGGATGCTTATGAAGGGGAAATTTAATGCATTACAAATTGGCTTTAATAATTTAAAAAATGAATTTTCATATGACCCTAAAATAACGTGGCATTTTTTTGATGCTGAAACAATTGAACGCGTACATATGCACGAACAAATTCAATTGCTGAAGAAAGATGTAAAGGCGTTTGATTTAATTTTAGTTGAGGCACCGCATAGTGCTACGATTCAATCGATATTAACCGCGTTTATCACACCATATAACACTGTTGTCGACCATGCTGTTTGGTCAGATGTTTACGAAACGTACGATGTATATAAAAATAATTTCGTATACTATTTCAATTATGACGATCAGGACGAACGACTTAACAAACTTAAGGCAATCAGTCATAGCGGACAATATGGTGATAAACTTGAGCCGAAAGATATTACTGTTAATCCATTGTTTAAAGGGAAAGTGCATTATTTCGGAAACAAATATTTAGTGCTGGAAGATGACTTCGGATCAGACTTTAAACAAGTCGCAACGTGGAAGTTTAATGCGTATTACGAGAAACATCGCGCAACTGAATTGTGGCTTGAATTTGTATTAGAAGAAGACGTGGCAATCGAATATGCGTTCCGTGTCACAGAGCGTACTTCAGGTAAATTGTTATATACATTTGAAGTGAGTGGCGCAGCATTAAATGAACCTGTCTATTTACCGTATCGACCGGATGATGCCCATATTTCAATTTCATTACGTGCAAAGGGTACGGGTATCATAAAGATTGGCGCAATCCATCGTAGGTGGTCGAGATTAGAGTTCGGTGAATTCTTTATGGGGGGTAAACGTTTCAGTGATGATAAACGCGATGAATTTATATACTACTTTCATCCGGGTGATATGAAGCCTCCATTAAACGTGTATTTTAGTGGATATAGAACGGCAGAAGGTTTCGAAGGATTCTTTATGATGAATCGATTTAAAGCACCATTCTTACTTATTGGTGACCCACGTATTGAAGGCGGTGCCTTCTACTTAGGAACGGAACAATATGAACAAGGCATTATCGATGTGATTCAAACGCATTTGAAGTTGTTAAACTTTAGCGATAAAGATTTAATCTTATCAGGTTTATCGATGGGCTCGTTCGGTGCACTTTATTACGGTGCGCAATTAAAGCCGAGTGCTGTTATTGTCGGGAAACCGCTCGTTAGTATCGGAACCGTTGCACATAATATTCGATTATTACGCCCGACCGACTTTGGAACGTCATTAGATGTACTGCTGACGAATAGTGGTGATCTGGACAAACAGGCGATTGATCAGCTGAATCAGAAATTCTGGCAAGTATTTGAACACGAAGATGTCTCAGATGTAACGTTCGGTATTTCGTATATGGAAGATGACGATTATGATTTATATGCATATGATGAATTGTTGAAAGTGCTGAGCCGACAGCATGCAAAAGTCATGGGGCGTGGTATTGCCGGGCGTCATAATGATGATTCTCCGACGATTACGAATTGGTTTGTTAATTTTTATAATATGATATTACAAAGTAAATTTGGGAGATAGATGATATGGATAATAATTTTAATATATACTGGCAGTCCATTAATGCAGCGACGTATATGTATGGCGCCCGTATTTATTTCGATGAAGCTGCCCATTATCATAACCCGCTCGTTCCGGCAGGGACCATCATTCATGCGTGGTATATGACATCTAACTATGACCGTGATCGTGTGATTCCGACGCTGCCGATGTTAATGCAGAATGTCACGTATATTCTAACGGTTGATATGACATGTATACCTGCACAATCGGCATACTTCAAACTGATCATTTATGCGACGGATCATACAGTTATTGAGACACATTTTATTGAAACAGATACGTTTGAGTTTACATATCCTGCCGGTGCATATTCGTATACGTTACAACTTATGAGCGCATCGGCAGAGACGATTACTTTTCGTAAAGTGAATATTAAAATGAAGGATAAACCGTTTGAAGCAGCGGCGATAACATCATGTATGAATCCAGTAGATCAAGCGATTAAGACGTTTATTTTTGAAGAACCGACATCAATGCGTGCTTATAGTTTACAACCTGAGGTCGTTCAACATATTAACAATGTGTATATCGTGCGCCATCATGCATCTTTATCAGAAATACAACAGTATATTCAGCAGTTTCAAAGCGACTGTTGTTTAGTAAGTTATGGCCCACAAGGTAGTCACATTGTACAATCTGTTGCAAGCGCACAGGACGCAATCATTGATTTATTTAATAGCAAACAAATTTCACCGCTACAAAGTGTAGCATCTCAAGCATTTCGTCTTAAAGCTTTAACGAACGCGCGTATTGCAGAAGAGGTGAAACATGTCCAAAATAGCTAATAGTATTAATACCTTTCGTTTACGTCAAGTTCATCGACAACTTGAAGTGATTAACCGTTACAAAGATAAATATCGTGATATGAGTGACAGTGTGTTACAGTCTCAAACAAAAGTGCTACAAGCAAGACATCAGCAAGGTGAAACACTTTCGCAGCTGTTACCTGAAGCGTATGCTGTTATTCGTGAAGCAAGTTTACGTGTGCTCGGCATGTATCCGAAAGATGTCCAAATCATAGGTGCCATCGTACTGCATGAAGGCAATATCGCTGAAATGCAAACGGGCGAAGGAAAGACATTAACAGCGACGTTACCGTTATATTTAAATGCATTAGGCGGTGAACAAGCATATTTAGTTACAACGAACGACTATTTAGCGAAACGAGATTACCTTGAAATGAAACCGTTGTTTGAATGGCTCGGTTTAACTGTATCGCTCGGTTTCGTAGATATTCCAGGATATGAATATAAAAAAGGCGAAAAGAAAGCATTATATGATGCTGACATCATATATACAACGAACGGAAGGCTAGGATTCGACTATTTAATAGATAACCTTGCCGATAGCAAGACAGCGAAATATTTACCTGAATTAAACTACTGTATTATTGATGAAATTGATTCGATTATTCTAGATGCAGCACAAACACCGCTCGTTATTTCCGGAGCGCCGCGTGTGCAATCTAATTTATTTACAATTGTAAAAGAATTCGTCGATACACTAGATGATTCAGATTTTGAACTGGATGAGAAAGAGAAGTATATATGGCTCAAAGAAAGTGGCGTTAAGCGAGCACAACGCTATTTTAATGTGCCGGATTTATATCAGGAACAGTATAAAGGTTTAGTGCGAAATATTAACTTAGCGTTACGTGCGAAGTATTTATTTGAATATAATATTGATTATTTTGTGCATGACGGAGAAGTCGTATTAATCGATCGTATTACAGGACGTATGTTAACTGGGACGAAATTACAGTCAGGATTACACCAGGCGATTGAAGCGAAAGAAGAAATTGAAATATCTAATGATATGAGCGTCATGGCAACGATCACTTTCCAGAATTTATTTAAGCAGTTTGACCGCTTCTCCGGAATGACAGCAACGGGTAAGCTCGGAGAAAGTGAATTCTTTGAACTATATGGTAAACTCGTTGTTCAAATCCCGACGGATCAACCCGTCATTCGTAAAGATTTACAAGACCGTGTATTCATTAATGCGACAGATAAGAATAATGCAATTATCGAGCGTGTATTAACGCTGCATCAACAAGGTAGACCTGTGTTGCTCATTACACGTACAGCGGAGGACGCAGAGTATTTCTCAGAAATTCTTCAGCAATATCAAGTGCCTAATAATTTACTCATTGCTCAAAATGTCGCGAAAGAAGCACAAATGATTGCTGAAGCGGGACATTATGCTGCAGTGACGGTTGCGACAAGTATGGCCGGGCGTGGTACTGATATTCGTTTAACACCTGAAACGCATAAACTGGGTGGTTTAGCAGTAATCATAAATGAACACATGGAGAATAGTCGTGTAGATAAACAGTTACGTGGTCGTTCCGGACGACAAGGTGACCCAGGAAGTTCGCAAATCTATATTTCACTTGAAGATTATTTAGTGAAACGTTGGAGTAACGATCGTCTGATAGAGAATAAACGCATTATGGCAATGTCTCAAAGTGAACTGGAAGAGAGTAATTTACTTAATCGCAAAATCGGCAGTATCGTTGTAAAGGCCCAGACAATCTCAGAAGAGTTTGGTATGATTGCGCGTCAAGTGGCAAATGAATTTGAGAAAAGTATTAGTATGCAGCGTGACATTATTTATAAAGAGCGCGATAAAGTGCTTGCGTTAAATGATATTGCAGCATTTGACTTTGAAGGTCTTGCGCGTGATACGTTTACGCGCTATGTTAATTCGCATCCGAAATTGAGTGAACAAGATTTAATGCAGTATATTTATAAAAATGTCAGCTTTCAGTTTGATGGATCGATACCACAAGACGTTCTGCAGCATAAACGCGACACTGTACAATTTTTAATCTCACTATTTCATCATCAATTACAAGCGAATGAAACGTTAATTAAAGATCCTGCACTATTTTATGAATTTGTTCAGAAAGCGATGCTGAAGGCAATTGATAAAGCCTGGATTAACCAGGTCGATAATTTACAGCAAATTAAAGGTAATGTCGGCAATAAACAAAACGGCCAACGTAATATCATATTTGAGTATCACCGTATGGCACTTGCATCTTTTGATTTAATGACTGAAACAATTAAAGCCAATATGGTGAAAAACTTATGCATGAGTATTGTGACATACGATAAAAAAGGGAATATGCTCGTGCATTTCCCTTAAAAAAGGAGCGTTATGAACATGATTTACAATATCAATTTCGGTATCGGCTGGGCAAGTAGTGGTGTTGAATATGCACAAAGTTATCGTGCAGAATTATTACGTAAAGCGGGATACCCGATGAAATTTGTATTTTTAGATTTCATTTCCGCAGAAAATATACAAACGCTCACATCGAATTTAGGTTATCATGACGATGAAATTATTTGGTTATATCAGTACTTTACAGATACGCGTATTGCACCGACGACGTATACGCTTGAACAAGTACGTCAATCATTGGACGGAGAAGTGACGCATGTAGAGCGTCTCGGTAAGACTGTACGACTACATTACGGGGAAGGTAGCTTTGCGACGTGTTATTTAAAGCATGCTGATCAGGATTATGTTGATCGTGTAGAACTTGTGTCGAAAGGCAAGCTGATACGTAAAGATTATTATTCTTATACGTTACTTTACTCGGAGTATTACTATCCAAAAGAAGAACGTGCGACGCTTGTTTCCCGTGTATTCTACAACGAAGATGGCAGTGTGGCGTATACGGAATATGTAAATGGCGATGACGCTATATTTAAGATCAATGGCTTAGTATTAAACGGTAAAATGGCATTTGTTGATTATTTCATGCAGTCATTACAAACGACACGAGAAGATATCGTGATAATCGATCGCGCTACACATTTAGGACAAGCATTGTTCCGTCATGTGAAACCCGCGAAGTTAGGTGTTGTGATCCATGCGGAACACTTTAGTGAAAATGCAACAACAGCGGAAACAATTCTGTGGAATAATCATTATGAATATCAGTTTAAACATGCACATCTCGTAGATTTCTTTATAACAGCGACAGACATTCAGGCGGATATATTACGCAAGCAATTTGAACAATATGAACAGATTTCACCTGCAATTTATACGATTCCTGTTGGTAGTTTAAAAGAGCTGACGAAAAGTAAACATCGAAAGCCGTATGCGGTGATGACGGCATCGCGACTCGCGAGTGAAAAACATATTGATTGGTTGATTCGTGCCGTTGTACTTGCTAAACAACATGTGTCAGAACTGACATTTGATATATATGGTGAAGGTGGCGAACGTGCCCGTCTGACACAGTTAGTCCGTGAGCTCAATGCGTCTGACTATATTACATTTAAAGGACACGTCCATTTACAGAAAGTATATCGTGACTATACATTGTTCTTAACAGGTTCAACGAGTGAAGGTTTCGGTCTGACATTGATGGAAGCGGTCGGTTCAGGTCTTGCAATGATAGGGCTGGATGTGAATTACGGAAACCCGACGTTTATCGATCAAGGAAAGAATGGTTATTTAATTCCTTATGCTGATGTAAAGGAACAAAATGAACAATTAATTCAAGCATATGTTCAGGCTATTATTCAGTATTTTGAAGGGGATACGAAGGCGTTTCATAAACATTCATATCACATTGCGAGTGCTTTTAAATCGACAGTCATTCAACAGAAATGGATAGATTTAATCGAGGAGGTTCAACATGATTAGTTTATTTGAACGGTTTGATGTGAATAGTAAAGCGCTCTATCATTCATTGAAATTTGCTGAAGTGAATGCATTAACGGTTGTACTGGAAGATGACGGTTTCCTAAATCGAGATATCATTTCACCGTATCAGTTTTTTAGTGATACTCCGCGAGAAAGTGGTCATGGTTTATACTTTAACCAGTTACCTGTCCCCGAATATGTTGAAATCGAAGGAAATAACAATGCAGCGTTTGTAAAAGATATGGGACGTATAGTAGCCAATATTCATTTCAAGCAAGATGTAGGGATGCGTATTATTAGTCATGTCGACTGGATTAAAGACAATGGACAAGTTTATGTGACGGAATATTATCATCAGCTTGGCTTTAAATATTGCGAAGTCGATTATGATGAGCATCAACGTCCGGCCGTAAGACGATACTTTAATGCACAAGGACAAGAAGTTATATTAGAGCAATTGCTAACGAATGACTGCATATTGAATTGGCAAGGAAAAACGTATATGTTTGATAGTAAGCTGAACTTTTACGCATTCTTTATGCATGCGTTAAATGGCGCAAATGAAAAATTTATCATCAATACGTTAGCAATGCCGTTATCTATTTTATTAAAACTGGAATCAAATCATGAAGCAATCGTCTTCTTTCAGGAAACGATTGGTGAGGCACTGCCAGGCAATATGACGTATATACTAGAACAACAGACGAAACGTAAATTTAAAGTGGTTATTCCAGATGAAGCAACATTTGAGCAGGCGAAGCGCATTGCATCACCGCTTGCACAAGCAAGTATTGTGCAGTCGGGTTACTTATATCGTTACCAACAGCCTCCAAAACATGTGAAAGAAGCAGTTATCTTAACGAACTCAGATCAAATTGCACATTTAGAGCTGATTGTTAAAGCATTACCGGAACTGCATATTCATATTGCTGCAGTGACTGAAATGTCGACGAAGCTTACACAATTTGAGCGCTATCGTAATGTTGCGTTATATCCGAATGCGAATCTCGATAAAATACGTTCGTTATATGAACGTTGCAGTTATTATTTAGATATTAATGATGGGAATGAAATTCATAACGCTGTCCGTTCAGCATATGACTATAATCATGTGATCTTTGGTTATCAGGAAGTAGCACATAATCAACGATTTACAGCGCCAGCACACCTCTATCGTAAAGATGCAATCGAACAGTTGATTGGAGATTTACGTAATGCGATGGCAGACCCTGTTACGTATGAAGATTGCCTGAAAGCACAACGCAAAGCAGCGAACGAAGTGACGCCACAAATGTTTGTTGCAAGTATGGATTAATTAATAAATTAAAATGATAAGATAAATCGTAAGAAAAAGGGTATTTTTATTCTTTTGTGTGGTATAATAATGACGATTAAATAATATATAGGGAGACTTTTATGAAAACAAAATTACTTTTAGCTTCTTCTTTACTTTTATTACCGGTTGTATCTGTACAAAGCGAGCAAGCACATGCTGCAGAAGTGTCTGTGATAAAAAGTGAATCAGATGTATCAAAATATAATAAAGCGCTGAACAGTACAGAAAAGACAGCATTAACACAACGTATGGTTGATCAGTTTAATGCGGGTAGAATCCTCGATATGAAAAAAGTAAATATCGAGTTTATTAAACATATTAATGCCGATCGTAAGAGAAGTGGCGTTGCGCCTATTGCCTATAATCCAAAGTTACAGGCGGGAGCAAATCAACGTGCACAAGAAATGGCAGCAACGAAAGTATTTAGTCATTATCGTCCAAATGGCACGTTATTCAATACAGTATTTCAACCGGAAATTCGTAAAAGTGTAAAAGCTGAGAACGCGTTATTTACTTACTATAATGGCAATGCGTATACACTTGTTTCAGAAAAGTATATCGCACAACGCTTATACAATCAGTGGTACAAATCACCATCACACCGTAAAAACATGTTAAATAAATTATTCAAAGGCACAGCAATCTCATTTAAATATTCAAAAGTAACCGGATCGAAGTACACTTATGGATATGCTGTCCAAGTGATTAATAAGTAGAAGACAACGTTTAGAGAGATTGTCGAACGGGCGTTCAGCCCTTATCTTAAATGTAATCGCCCGTAAATCTCATAGAGATTTACGGGCGATTACTTTACGCTTCTCTTCGTTTACTAAATCACTTGTCGTTCTATGGCTCTTAATGTATTAAAGAAGTCCATGATTTCATCGAAATGCTGACCGCGATGTTTATAATGATATTCAATAAAATATATTGCATCAGCCAGCTTTTGAGGTAAATCGTACTGGATACTCATATTCGACTTAAATCGTTTGAATTCCACATACGAAATTTCATCTTTGTATCTATTATATAAATCGATGGATTCTTCTAAACCATATGACATAATTAAATTTAAACGTTCTTTTTCTGTAAACATATCATCAACTCCATGTTAGACATATTACACTATCAATGTTGATGTATAATAAATTTAAAGTAAATTATCTGTAAATTGTTGAGATGCATTTTTAGTATAGATTTTATATTTTTTTGCATAGCCTATAAAGAAAAGGGTATATTGATTAAAACATGAATTTAAAGGGGACATCAATATGAAATGTAACTGTAAAAAGTCAATCGGTGCGTTTGTGTTCGTTGCAGCAAGTGGCGCGCTTTATTATTTCTTAACACAAAAACAAAACCAAAATAATGAAGTACAATCTTTGATAGAAAATGATGATAAGAAGAAAAGTGTGAATGTTGAACTTGTAAAGCCAGAACCAACACCGCCAGAATCAGTTGGTAAAGAGTTTCATATGCCACACTTTATGGTGAAGAATTTAGTCGTGACACCAAATGATAATGGCGTTGCATTTAGGTTGGATTATCGTATTGATCGCGTGCTTTATAACTATTTAATGCATAATACGCCACATTACCGTTTCAGATTTACTTTACCAAGTGAGCTTAAACCTTACTTTGAAGGAAATGGCACGGCGAAGATGTTAGGTGAAGTTGTTTACGGTACAGGCGAGAAATCAGACTATAGTGTTACATTTAACTATAAGAAAAACGACGATATTGAAAGTAGTAAAATGTACGAAATTACTGAAACGACAGGCCCATATCATTTAGATATCGTGGATGAACAGTTAAAAGTATTAAATGAATATGACGATGTATACGCAGCAGCGAATTTAATCCGATTTTAGTGAGAAGAGAACACCATAACTGATGTTGTGGTGTTTTTTAATTCGTAGAGGCCGTTTCTAGCAAGTGCCCAAGTAGAGATGAACATGGTCACTTCCTAGTACCGATGGATAAAAAAAAGCCACCCTCAAAGGGTGACCTAAAAAGAAATTCTATTCTGCTGGCGCTTTACCTTCCTGGTAAATGTTTCTCCAACCGTCTTTCTTGCTTAACATTTCTTTCGCAATTGCTTGCGCACCTTCTAAAGAATGGCTTGCTGCCCAGCCGCATTGTACTTCGTTACAAGCTGGTACTTCAGTCGCTGCTAATACGTCGTTTAACGTTTTCTCTAACACGACTAACACATCTTCATAGTCATCATGATTGATAAGTGATAGGTAGAATCCTGTCTGGCAGCCCATCGGAGATAAATCGACAACTTTCTCTGTATGATTTCGGATGTTCTCTGCCATTAAATGTTCCAGTGAATGCAATGCTGGCATTTCCATATGTTCTTTATTCGGTTGTTTGAATCGAATATCGTATTTATGAATCACGTCTCCGTGCACACCTTCTTTAAGTCCTGCTAAGCGAACAAATGGTGCATCCACGATTGTATGATCTAAGTTAAAGCTTTCTACGTTCATTTTTTGAGTCATGATAAAGCCCCCCGAAAAAATTATTTAAGTAGTTCAAATCCTGCTTTTAAATCTTCTAATAAGTCTTCGCTATCTTCAATCCCTACTGAAATACGTACTAACCCATCCGTAATACCTAATTCTAAACGGCGTTCACGTGGAATAGATGCGTGTGTCATCTGACTTGGTACTGAGATTAAACTTTCAACGGCACCTAAAGATTCAGCTAATGTAAAGTATTTTAAAGATTTCACTAATAATTCAGCGTTTTCTTTTGAACCGACATCAAATGAAATCATACCGCCATAACCTGATGCTTGTCCTTCATGAATCGCTTTACGCTCAGCATCTAATAATGATGGGTGGAATACTTTAGATACTTTATCGTTATTCGTTAAGTAATCAACGATTTGCATTGTTGTCTTTTCAGTTTGTTCCATACGCAATGCTAAAGTTTTAATGCCACGTACAAGTAAGAAACTATCTTGAGGTCCTAATATACCCCCAACAGAGTTTTGGATGAAGTGGATTTGTTCTGATAATTCTGGTGTACGAGAGACTAATAATCCAGCAACTACGTCACTATGCCCACCGATATATTTCGTTGCTGAGTGCAGCACGATATCAATACCTAAATCAATTGGATTCTGGAAGTATGGCGTCATGAATGTGTTATCTACAACTGAAATTAAGTTGTTCGCTTGTGCAATTTCAACCATTGCGCGAATGTCTGTAACATTTAATAGTGGATTCGTTGGTGTTTCAATGTATAACATTTTTGTTTCTGGTGTAATGGCTGCTTTAACCGCTTCAACGTCTGTCGTATCAACGAATGTTGACTTAATGCCGATACGATCAAACACTTTCGTAAATACGCGGTATGTTCCGCCGTACACGTCACTACCAACCACAATATGGTCGCCAGCGTTTAATAACATGATAACTGTAGATACGGCAGCCATACCTGAACCGAAAGCGAAGCCTTCATGACCATGTTCAAGGTCAGCGATTAATGTTTCTAACGCTGTACGAGTCGGGTTCTTTGTACGAGAATATTCATACCCTTGACGTAAATTTCCAATACCGTCTTGTTTATACGTACTTGTTTGGTAAATTGGTGTGTTCACTGATCCTGTAAATGAGTCTGTTGTTTGACCACCATGGATCATCATTGTTTTTTTCTTCATTGTTATTCTCCTTCGATATTAAATATTTCTTTTGATAAGTAACGATCGCTTGCATCTGGAAAGATCACGACGATGTTCTGATGCGTAAAGTGTTGTTGTTGATTCAGTGCAGCTTGAAGTGCTGCACCAGATGAACTACCTTGCATTAGCCCTTCTAGTTTAGCAAGTTCTGATACTTTAGTAAAAGCATCCACATCAGAAATCGTTTCAACCGCGTCAATCAAGTCTTTCGATAAGAACGTAGGCCATGCTTCAACACCGATTCCTTCTGTTCTATGACTACCTGACTCACCACCTGCAAGAATAGAGCCTTCAGGTTCAACAATCACTTTATGTGCGTCTTTAAAGTAGTGCGCGAGTCCTGTGAATGTACCGCCTGAGCCTGCACCTGCAACGATCATATCGACGCGACCTACGTCAGCAATAATTTCATTGGCAAGACCTTCATAACTCGATGGATTATCAGCAGATTCAAATTGATTCGTAAAAAATGCGCCTGTTTCATTTGCATATTTCAACGCTTCCTCGCGCGCGAAGAGCATGCCTTTCTCTGTTGGTGTATTAATAATTTCAGCACCTAATGCACGCATTATGCTTTGCTTTTCTACACTAAATTTCTCCGGCACATATACGCGTAGCTTTAAATCAAATTTCTGGCACACAAGTGCTAATCCAATACCAGTATTGCCTGCAGTTGCTTCAACAACTAAACCGTTCTTTATGTCGCCACGTGCCATTGCTTTCGTAATAATATTAAAGCCTAAACGATCTTTAACTGAGCCACCTAAATTATAGTTCTCTAATTTTGCGAAGATACGATTCCCTTCGTTTAATGGAAATGCCGTAATTTCTACAAGCGGTGTATTGCCGATTAAATCAAATGGCTTCTTTACAGTCTTCTTCTTTAAAATTTGCAAATGCGCAAATCGATTAAGCTGTGTTGCTTCGTAATCAAATCCGTTACGGATCGCCATGGCAGCCATCGTTTCTTTTAAAGGGTAGTACTCACGATTTAAATCTTCGACTAAATTGTTGAATTCACGCTCTTTATAATAAGCGATTATTTCATCTTTTTCTTCCTGTGAATTAAATACGGTGTCTAAAATAATGACGCGGCCATCTTCATTTAATAACTCAGCATATTTACCTAGAGCAATATCTTTCTCGATATCTGTTAAATGATGAAACGCAAATGATGAGATAAAAGTATCTGTCATCTGAGGGTCAAAACTTAAGAAGTCTCCACGTTCAAATGTAATGCCAGTCTTCTGTTCACCTATCTCAGCCATTTCTGCACTTGGTTCAATCGCACGCACGTTTAATCCTTTGTTTAACAAATAACGTGTTAAGTTACCAGTACCTGGTCCAAATTCTACAACAGCGCCTTGAGCATGTTTCACTGCCTGCTCAATCATAAATTCGTAATTCATAAAAACATCTTTATATTCAGGGTTCTGACCCGAAACGAAATTATCGTATTCAGTAGCCCAATCTTTAAAAATATCCATAAAAGGTAAAGTCATTTACAATTCGCTCCTATGTCAGTGTCAAATTTGTTCGAATTAATCATATCGGTAAACTCGGAATTAATAATAACACGGGGTTGTGGATAATACAATAAAATAGTTTGTGAACGACGTCACAATAGGGTATAATATTACTATTATATTAGTTTGGGAAGCTGGTGACGATATGAAGAGGATTGTTGTTTTACCGTACGATAGCATTTGGCAGCACTTGTATTTAGATGAAAGCAGGAAGTTAAAAACTGTATTAAAAGAGCATGTCCAGTCGATTCAGCATATCGGCTCAACAGCAGTACCAGGTATGTACGCGAAACCGATTATTGATATGATGCTGATTACGAAAAGTATTGTACTTTTTGAAGCGCAACACCAGCTTTTGATGCAATTAGGCTATGAACGCGTAGCATCTGAATTTAAAAACAGTCTTCAATATGTAAAGCGTGTTTCAGGTGATCGCACGCATCAACTTTATATCTTTGAAGCACATCACGAAAAAGTATTAGAAATGAGTGCGATGACTGCGTACTTAAATTATTATCCGAGTGAAATGGAACGCTATAACGGTGTGAAACGTGAATTAGCAAAGTTATATCCATTTGAAGTTGCGGCGTATGAACAATCTAAATTGATATTCGTCACTGTTATGACCGTCAAAGCGGTAGACTGGTATGTTGCACGACTGGATGAACAGAAAATTTCGATATGAGCTGAATAGTAATACTGAAACACCCATCAAATTGAATGATAGTTTGATGGGTGTTGTGTTAAATCTAAGTTATATATCATTAAAATACGATATTATTTTTTCATTATGCGAATGATACAAATATTTGTTATTATTACTATAATACAAACATTTGTAAATAAGGAGTAATCGTATGCCATCCATTTTAATTGTAGAAGATGAACTTGAAATTGCAGAATTAATTAAGTTTATACTGATGCGCGAAGGGTTTGACAGAGTACAAATCGCGGCGACGTTTTCAGAAGGTAAGGCAATGATTACATCAGCGTTTGATGCGTATTTATTAGATATTAATTTAGGTGATGGCTCAGGCTATGATTTAGGTCAGGCTATCCGTGAAATGACAGATGCGCCCATTATTTATGTATCAGCGAATACGCAGGATCGCGATAAGATTAAAGGCTTTCAAAATGGGGCAGATGACTATATTACGAAACCATTCAATCCAATGGAACTCGCTGCACGTGTGAAAGTAAACGTTGCAAGGTATTTAAAGACGAAAGGTCAGACGAATACTTTATACGCATTTGATGAACGCAATGCGGAACTGGTCGTAGGAAATAAGACATATACATTATCAGGGAAGCAATATTTATTAATGCAATATTTATACGAACATCGTGATGAAATTTGTACGAAAGAGCAAATTTATGAAGCAGTATGGGAGAATCAGTTTGTAGACGATAATACTGTCATGGTGCATATACGAAAGTTAAGAGAAAAGTTAGAACGTGATCCGAGCCACCCTGAAATATTAGTGACAGCGCGTCGTATCGGTTACATTTTAAAGTCCGGTGAACGTCAATGAATATCAGCAATAAATTTATGATGCGTTTCATCCGTTATTTTTTATTGTTTTATTTTTCGATTACGTTCATGATATGTGCGTTTTTTGTTTACTTTTTATTTACGACGGAACTGGATTTCTTTGAACAGGATTTACAAAGTGTCGATTCGATTACGATGAGTGAATATATGCAGGTCAATGGTGATAAAGTTAAACCAGCAAATAAACTCATTAATTTCGTCAAGCAAACAGACGGTGTACTTATCGTCATGAATAAAGCACATCAAGTCATTTATAATTCGGATAAACAGTTTCAACTTAAACCGCTTAATACGTATCGCTCTGACGAATTTTCGACGTGGGCATTGGCTGACGGCAAGCAAGTCATTTATATACAGAACAGTGTGTTAAATGAAGCGCGTCGCCAACTGGAGCACGACGAGAGTCATGCGCAGGACTATTTGAATCAACATCACTTATCGCTATTTGTTGCTGATAAGACGAACTTGAAGAAGCTATCCGGGGAGTTTGATGAAGATGTAGTGAATAACGCGATCTTTGAACATAAAAATCACGACAATTTCCAGCAGTATTTCTTCGTTACATTTTATAAAGATGGTAAAAATTATTACGTAATTCAAAAAAATAACCAACCTGAAGATACGAAAGCAATCTTTGCTGAAAACAGTTATTTATACGATAAAGATTTTATGAGTGTCGTTAAAAACTTCTTAATATGGTATGGTTGGTTGAATTTATTTGTGCTCGCTGCAATATTGTTATTATCATTTTTAATTGGAAATCGTCTGGCACAACCATTAAGACATTACTCAAGATGGGTGGAGCATCTCGCCAAAGGTGATTATGCCGTACTTAACAATGATAAAGTATATAAGAACGGTCGTTTGCGTCGTAAATATCGCATGTATAGCTCGATTGACGATGCGATAGCGAAGTTGACGGGGAAACTTGCGGATGATAAAGACTATCAAAGTAAGATGAATGTTCAACGTGAAAACTGGGTGCGTGGCATAACACATGATTTAAAGACACCGCTTAGTTCAATATATGGCTATGCAAAGTTGTTAAACAGTGGTATGCCGCTGGAAGCAGCAGAGAAAAAGAAATTTATGGCGATCATTGAAGATAAAGCATTATACATCGACCAATTGCTGAAAGATTTAAATATGGTATATCAATTAAAGAGTGACGGTATTCAATTTCATACGGAAGAAACATGCTTGAAATCATATATTGAATCGTTCGTTGCGCAATATGGCAATAAAGGTTTAAGCTATGTGCATCAGGAAAATGCGACGATTCATATTGATGCGTCGCGTATGGACCGTGTGTTAACGAATATCGTATCGAACAGCTTCACGCATAATTTAAATGTAGAAGTGTGGATTAATACTTATATGAATGGGCATAATGCAGTCATTGAAATAGCAGATAACGGTCAAGGGATTCCACAAGAAGATTTAGAACATATCTTCGAACAGTTCTATCGTGGCAAGAAGACGAACGAACACCATAATGGTAGTGGTCTAGGACTCTCGGTGGCGAAAGAAATTGTAGAATTGCATGACGGGACGATTGACGTCGTCAGTTCGGAAGCCGGGACGAAGTTTTTAATTACTTTACCTGCGAAATAAAAAGTATATTTGACAGAATATATAGAAAACTATATAGTTAGTATTAAATTCAATACTATTATCAAGACGGATTGAGGGAGAGGCCCGATGACATCCAGCAACCTGCGATTTTCGTAAGGTGCTAATTCCTACAGCAACAGCTGACAGATAAGAACGTGAAGACATTCCTATCTGGGAATGTCTTTTTTCGTTAATAAAGGAGTGGACGACATGGAAGAGAAAGTGATTCAGTTTATTGATCAACATAGGGCACAATTTATTCGTATTAGTCATGAAATACATGCACGACCAGAATTGGGGAATGAAGAATATTTTGCATCAAGTTTATTATGTAAAACATTAAAAGATGCAGGATTTAGTATAGAGCGTGATATTGCAGGGCATGAAACAGGGTTCATTGCGACGTATGAAAGTGAGCAGGCAGGTCCGACGATTGCTTATTTAGCTGAATATGATGCGCTGCCAGGGCTTGGCCATGCGTGTGGCCATAATATTATCGGGACGAGTAGCGTGTTGTCTGCAATTGCATTAAAAGAAGTTATCGATGACATTGGTGGTGTCATCCAGGTGTTTGGAACGCCGGCCGAGGAAGGTGGCGTCAATGGTAGCGCGAAAGCGTCGTATGTGAAAGCAGGATTATTTAATGATTGTGATGTCGCGCTCATGATTCATCCGGGTCATGAATCGTTTAGAACCGTTCCGACGCTTGCAGTGGATGTTTTTGAAGTGGAGTTCTTTGGCAAGACAGCACATGCTTCTGAAAATGCACATAATGGGATTAACGCACTAGATGCGATGATTAGTTTCTTTAATGGCATCGGTCAGCTACGACAGCATATCAAGAAGACAGATAAAGTACATGGCGTTATTTTAGATGGTGGGAAATCGGCAAATATTATACCAGACTATACGAAAGCCAGATTCTATACGCGTGCAATCAGTCGTAAAGACTTAGATGTCCTTACAGCTAAAGTTGACCGTGTTGCACAAGGAGCAGCATTAACTGCGGGTGCTGAATACAAATTAAATCATATTCAAAATGGTGTGAATGAATTTGTGAGAAATACGTATTTAGATGATTTGTTTGAAAAACATGCAAATCTGCATAATGAACCGATATTACACGATGATTTTGGTTTCGGATCAACGGATACAGGGAATGTGAGTCACATCATCCCTACGATTCATCCGCATATTAAGATGGGACCTTCAAGCTTAGTTGGACATACGGATGCTTTCCGTGAAGCAGCGAAAAGTGCACACGGCGACCATGCGTTATTACAAGGTGCGAAGATTATGGCGACGATGGCAATTGAGTTGATTCAGCGCCCAGAAGAACTTGCGCGTATTAAATACTTACACGAATCATTAAAGGAGAACATTTATGGCGAAACAATTAAATAAATTACCACTTGTAATGAAAGATTTATACGGGGACAACGTACTGTATTCATCAAGACCATCTTATACATATAACCCGTGGCTGCAACCAGAGGAGCATCAGTCAAATATGCTGAGTGCGAGAGAATTGCTGATTGCTCAAATGCCAGTTGTCGTTCATGAAGCGACTGTGACGGATAAGACTGAAACGCTGTTTCATGCAGTAGGTTTTGAGATGCCTGAAGGATACAGAACATATGACACGCGTGAAGATTATGAACGCATATTACGTGAGGCAGTGGATAATGGCGAGAAGCTATTTTTTCAGTATGCGCACGAGGAGTCGTTAGTGCCCGGCAATCAATATGTTGTACCACGTGATAAATTTCTCGCATTAAATAATAAATCGATATTAGATCAATGGACGAAAGGTAAATATTTGCCGAAACGTGATGTTGTTTCGATTGATAATTTTGAGGCAGTAGTAAAAGAGTGGACGTTACCATTTGTTATTAAACCTGGCGATGAACATCCAACAGCCGGAGGGTACGGTGTTATGATTTGTTACACGGAAGAAGATGTAGCGAAAGCGATTGAACGTGTACGTCAAGCTGAAGGGACAAGTCAAATGATTATCGAGCAGTTTGTAGCACCGGAGAAGAACTATTGTGTGCAATATGCGTGCACGAAAGATGGAACACCTCAGTTTATCGGTTGTAGTCATCAAATCACAGAAAAATACGGCAAATACCGCGGCAATATTATTGATCACGATATTCCGCAAGATGTGATTGATGCTGGACTGGAAATTATGCGAAACGGTGTTGAGGCTGGATATGTTGGTATTGCTGGCTTTGATTTGCTTGTGGATAAAGAAGGCGTGATCTATGCGATTGATTTAAACTTTAGGCAAAATGGCTCTAGTTCATTACTTTTACTGGATAGTGTGTTGAATGGCGGGTATAAGAAATTTTTAGCGTATTATAGCAAAGGGGATAACGAAGCGTTTTATAACGCAATACTGGAAGAAGTGAAAGCAGGTTATTTATTCCCGTTAGCTTATTATAATGGAGATTATAAAGAAAAGAATGGCTTCCCGTCACGTTTCGTATGTATTTGGCATGGTGAAGAGCACATCGTTAATGAGCGAATGAAGGACTTTGAAAGGAAGATATTATAGTATGTCAAAGAAAAGTAATGGCACAGGCATTGCAGTTGCGTTAACGGTAATTAGTGCAACGTTAATCCCGTTCTTGTATAGTTTGGTGAAGTTTATTGGTAAGAAATAAAACAGGAGAGGCTGTCGAACTTGCGTTTAGCCCTAAGCAAAATAAGAAACTCAACCTAAATCGCTCTTTGATTTAGGTTGAGTTTTGTTTTTGTCTTCAGTAGTCTGGTGTCTAAATGCTTTGTCTTATGCCTCTGACATCAACCTCAACGTACCGACTGCCCCTGAATATTCTCCGTTCTCGATAAAGTACGGTTTGAAGTTGCGTAATACTGTATAGTTCATTACGATGTCACGTAGTAATGTGTTGTCCAGGAAACTTGAACCGATATAAACGACATATTCTGCACCAAATTCGCGTGCTGCATGAATGGATACAGTTGTTACAGTTTCACCGACAACTCCGAGTACTGATGCTATCTTATCGGCATCAGTAAAGTGTTCGTTGTCTTTGTTATGGAGTACATTACCAAAGTTCGCAGCAGTCAGTTCACCAGGTATCGGCGTTTTATCGCCTTTATAGATGTGTTTCACTTTTAAGTCGATAATATCGCGGTTACCTTCTTTCGCTAAGCTTACGATATCTTCGTATTGATCCAGACCTGTTAGTAAGTACGACAATCCCATCATCATACCACCGCCAGCACCTGTACCGCCAGCGCGGATTTGTTTTCCTTCATTAACGAAATGAATAGAAGTCCCCGTTCCAACATTGCTGAAGATGAATTTTGAAATATCTAGGTTCATTTCTGTTAAAAATGATTGAATCCCGCGGAAAGTAGCATCAAACTCAATGGATTGAAACGCATTTTGTGGAATTAAACTTTGTAAATACGTTGCTTTCCCACCTGTTAATGCAACTTGAGCGTCCGGTACAGTTTTTAACCATTCGGCTACTTGTTCAATTTCAGTGCTCGGTTGCTTTTTGAATGTCAATGTATCATTTTCTAAGATGGCGATTTTAATTAATGTACCACCAGCATCGATTCCAATTTTCATATGATTACCTCATTTAATTTGTTTTTGTCATTATACTATATTGCATTACCGTTTGTGTCGTTTCACAGTTTTGTTTAAATTTTGTGATAATTTTTCTTGAAACAGGGTATATATTGAGTAAATTATTAAATTCAACTTTGATGGAGGCAACAATATGGAATTCATAGGGTCGCAAATTAAGATTGTACAATATAAAGAGGAATATCGTGAACAGCTGGAAGCGTTCGAATTAACAGAAAGACAAATGATTTATTCTTCATTGCCGGTAGAAGTATTAGATGAAGGATTATATGATCCAAACCGTAGACCGTGTATCGTGTTAAATCACGATGATCAGGTGGTAGGCTTTTTCGTATTACACCAACATTATCAACATGAAGGATACGATACGCCAGTAAATGCTGTGTACGTCCGTAGTTTATCAATTAATAATAAATTACAAGGTCAAGGGTATGGAACTGAAATCATGATGAATATTCCTGAATTCGCGCAAAGCGTATTTCCGGATTTCGAACATTTATTTTTAGTTGTTGATGCAGAGAATCAAGGGGCATGGAACTTATATGAGCGTGCCGGATTTATGCATTTAGCGACAAATCCGAATGGACCAATCGGTAAAGAGCGTTTGTATTACTTAGATTTAGATGCGAAATATGTATCGAAATTACGTTTAGTGCGAGATGATGCTATTGTTCGTCTGTTAAAAGATGAAGATGAAGTGGGTACGTTGGAATTGACTGTAGACGGTAAAGTGGCTGTCTTAAAGGCGATGAATATTAAGGAAGATGTGGAGACGATTCGAGAGAACGTATTGCGTCAAATTGCAACGTTTGTACGTAAACATTATGAAGCAGTTGTGCAAATTGAAGCGGATGTACCTGATGCATTGATTGATGTGTATTTAAATAATAATTTTGTGGCGATGGATTCAGACCGTCCAAATTATTTAACGAAATTAATTCGTTATTAACCTTGCTTTGGAGGTCATTTTCTTGATATGATGTAGTGTGAACTTAAACTAGCATAGTTTGAAAGGACGAAGAAAATGAAAATCTCTGAATATACAAAAGAAATGATAGACGAAAATTCTTTTATCGACTTAGCTTATATGTACTTAACTGAAAAAGGTAAAGAAGTAAACCTTTATGATCTTATCGACGAATTCCAGGCCATTGGTGAATATTCTAGTGAAGAAATCGAAACACGCGTTGTTCAGTTCTACACAGATTTAAACACAGATGGTCGTTTCTTATCAACTGGCGAATATATGTGGGGGCTTCGCGACTGGTATTCAGTAGATGATATTGAAGAGAAGATCGCGCCAACTGTACAGAAATTTGACGTACTTGATGAAGATGATGAAGATGCACCGAAGATTGCATTACTTGGTGAAGATGAAGTTGAAGATGAGTTAGACTTAGTCATCGACAGTGAAGACGAAGAAAATGTAGATGCTGAAGACGAAGACGTTGAAGACGAACTAGAAGAAGCTGGATTAGTCGTTGAAGCGGATGAATTTGACGAAGAAGACGATGATTTCGAAGATGAAGAAGAAGAGGAAGAATTATAATCTCAGTTGACATTCGAGCAAAAAATGATTATTATTTTACTTGGGCTCCTTTAATTAGGACGAACGTATAAACTTATGCGCTCCCTTTGCTTTTGGCAAACGGAGTGCTTTTTTATTTTTTCTAGGAGGTAAGTCATGACAAAATTTATATTTGTAACAGGTGGCGTAGTTTCTTCTTTAGGTAAAGGGATTACTGCAGCGAGTTTAGGAAGATTACTTAAAAACCGTGGATTAAATGTAACGATTCAAAAGTTCGATCCATATTTAAACGTGGATCCAGGTACGATGAGCCCATATCAACATGGTGAAGTATTTGTAACGGATGATGGTGCAGAAACTGACTTAGACTTAGGTCACTATGAGCGTTTCATTGATATTAATTTAAATCAATATTCTAACGTGACTGCAGGGCGTGTTTATTCTCACGTATTAAAGAAAGAACGTCGTGGAGATTATTTAGGTGGAACAGTACAAGTTATACCCCATATCACAAATGAAATTAAATCACGTTTATTATTAGCAGGTGAATCAACGAAAGCGGATGTTGTTATTACTGAGATTGGTGGTACAACAGGTGATATCGAATCGTTACCGTTCATTGAATCAATTCGTCAAATTAAGAGTGATTTAGGACGTGAGAACGTAATGTACATCCACTGTACGTTATTACCTTATATTAAAGCGGCCGGCGAAATGAAGACGAAACCGACACAACACTCAGTAAAAGAGTTACGTGGATTAGGTATTCAACCAGATATGATCGTTGTGCGTACTGAGTATGAAATGACTGAAGATTTACGTGATAAGATTGCGTTATTCTGTGATATTGATAAGAAATCAGTAATTGAATGTCGCGATGCGGACACGTTATATCAAATTCCAGTCGCATTACAAGCACAACATATGGACGATTTAGTTATCGAACGTTTAGGCTTAGAAGCAAGCGGTGAAGCGGATTTAACAGAATGGAACCAATTATTAGATACGGTACGTAATTTAGAAGGATCAGTACGTATTGCTTTAGTAGGTAAATATGTCGCATTACAAGATGCGTATCTGTCAGTTGCTGAAGCATTGAAACATGCTGGATATGCATTCGGTAAAGATATCGAGATCGACTGGATTAACTCAGAAGAACTAGACGTTACTAACTATAAAGAACGCCTTAAAGATGCCGACGGTATTTTAGTACCGGGTGGATTCGGTGAACGTGGTATTGAAGGTAAAATTTTAGCAACGCAATACGCACGTGAAAATAACATTCCGTTCTTCGGTATTTGTTTAGGTATGCAACTTGCAACAGTTGAATTTGCACGTAATGTTGTCGGACTTAAAGGTGCACATTCAGCAGAACTTGATCCAAACACACCATACCCAGTGATCGCATTATTACCAGATCAAAAAGATGTTGTTGACTTAGGCGGTACTTTACGTTTAGGGTTATATCCATGTGAAGTACAAGAAGGAACGAAAGCATTTGAAGCATATGGTGTTAGCCATGTTGACGAGCGACACCGTCACCGCTACGAGTTCAACAATGAATACCGCGCGCGTTTAGAAGAGAAAGGTTTAGTATTCTCAGGACTTTCACCAGACGGTCGTTTAGTTGAAATCGTAGAGATTCCAGACCATAAATGGTTCGTGGCATGTCAATTCCACCCAGAATTCTTATCACGCCCGATGAAACCACAAAGCTTATTCCGTGGATTCGTGGAAGCAGCTATCAAGAAATAATAATATTATCGAGACCGCCTTTAAGGTGGTCTTTTTTTGTAGGATTATAGTTAACTTTTGTTAACTATTGATTTTAGTTTATCGTTGTTGTAAATTTGATTATAGGAGGTGTAATATGTTTCTTAAACTTCACGAACCAGATAGGAAGATCAGCTATTTAATGAATATTGATGGAAGGTGTAAATTAAGTGAAGATGATGGTCGTACTTTGTTTGGTTATCAACTTGGTTATGAAGGTGAGCATTACTTTTATCAATTGTTAAATGAAGTGACAGGTGGATTGAAGCTTTGGGATATTACATTAAAAGAATCGAGTAAGGCTCAATTTGATTTTGTGGTGATAGGAGAAGGAACTGTTTATCATTTTGATGTAAAGAATTATTCGGGTATTTATACATATATTGATGGACTATTTAAGAAAGAGAACGGTAGTGTGGATCAAACAATCATGACGCAGCTGAAACGTGCTGATATTATTTTATCTCAATTTTTGATGCGAAATGGCTATCGATATCATCATGAGAGTCGAATTGTATTTGTGAACGAATCCTTCAGATTAAAGAATTTCAATGGCGATAGTTGCATCAAATTTCCTAATCAAGTACATGATATTATTAATCATTTGAAACAACTCGGGCCACCGACACAAGAGGATTATCGATTAGCTCGTGCTTTAATTGAAGCAAATGATCCAGATGTCCGCCGTTTCGCATATTACAATTTTGAATCGTTACGTAAGGGTTATAAGTGTCCTAAATGTAAACGATACGGGAGAGTAACAGTCTTACCAAATCGGAAAACTGTCGTTTGTGTGTGTGAGAGAAAGATGGCGAAATCAGATTATATTACCGAATGTGCAAGACAGATGTGGATATTAAAGAATGCACCATTCAAAATCCAGGAAATAGCGGCGTGGAGCGGGTGTGACAAGAAGACAGTTCAGCGTGCGCTGAAGAAGTATTGTCATTACAGTGGTGATAAACGTGCTAGAATGTATTGGTTTTAGTACTTGGGTATGGCTACGCTTAGATGACATGTCCATTATCGTGTAGTTAATGGACAAGTGGCCAAGAAAAACGAGGAAATAATGTGCGACATGTCCATTATCGTGTAGTTAATGGACAAGTGGCCAAGAAAAACGAAGAAATAATGTATGACATGTCCATTATCGTGTAGTTAATGGACACGTCGCTTTTTAAAATCGTTGCAGTTATATTAAACCCTACTCCTCAACCAGCATCTCGTGCATCACACTATAAATCGCATAATAAATATAGTTCATTGCCATAACATGTGGTGTAATGATACGGCTGAAGTCTTCTGTTGGTACAATTGCGCGTGGAGTGCTTAAGTCGATATAATTCATCGCAGTAATATCGTCGTGTTTATTGCAAACTAATACGTAATCAATATTGCGCGTTTCTAAACTATCGACAAATTCAGCTGTACTTTCATCATATGTATCACTCATAACAAGGACACGATCAGTTGAGTCAACGATAGCATCTGAAATATACACTTGCGCATCGAATAAGCTTTCTTTACTATTGACAACAAAGTCTTCGAAACATTTTAAATCGCCGAAACCTTTCACATAAATACAACCTTCACCAACAACAGCTTGTGCCAACAATCGACCGGCAATATCTAATTCCATCTCTTGATTATCTATTTTTTTAAAGATACCATTGAGTTGTGTACTTAATATTTTAAGCATAGCCATCCTTCTTTCTAAAATCGTTACAACATATCATATCATATACGAAGGGAAAGTATTATATGAAAATATTAGTAGTAGACGATGAACTTAATATTCGCTTATTATTACAGGAAATATTTAATTTAAAAGGTTACGATACAACTCTTGCTGAAAACGGGGAACAAGCGTTATCGATGATACGCAATCAACAATATGACATTGTATTTCTGGACAGAAAAATGCCGGTGTTGTCTGGTGAAGCAACGCTAAATCAAATTCGAACATTCTCAGATATTCCCGTTTATCTCATCTCAGCATTTCAGACAGACGAAGAAGTTCAGACAATCAAGTCAAAAGGTGCGACGGGTGTTTTAATGAAGCCGTTTACAATTGACGAAGTTTTGAACATTGCACAAAAGTACGCATAATTGAGGCCTAAAAGCATGCATTTCATTATGCGAAATGCTATACTAACGTTATAAAAATAGTGCTTAAGCACAAACAAGGAGGATTTTATCCATGCCATTAGTTTCTATGAAAGAAATGTTAATCAAAGCAAAAGAAGGTGGTTATGCTGTTGGTCAATACAACCTTAACAACCTTGAGTACACTCAAGCAATCTTAGGTGCATCACAAGAAGAGAACGCTCCAGTTATTTTAGGTGTTTCTGAAGGTGCTGCTAAATATATGGGTGGCTTCTACACAGTAGTGAAGATGGTTGAAGGTTTAATGAAAGACATGAACATCACTGTTCCTGTAGCTATTCATTTAGATCACGGTTCAAGCTTCGAAAACTGTAAAGCTGCGATTGACGCTGGATTTACTTCTGTTATGATCGATGCTTCACATCATTCATTTGAAGAGAACGTTGAAATTACTAGCAAAGTTGTTGAATACGCACATTCTAAAGGTGTTTCTGTTGAAGCAGAATTAGGTCGTGTTGGTGGACAAGAAGACGACGTAGTATCTGACGGTGTAGTATACGCAGATGCAGCTGAGTGTAAGGAATTAGTTGAGAAAACTGGTATCGACTGCTTAGCGCCAGCATTAGGTTCAGTTCATGGTCCTTACAAAGGTGAACCAAACTTAGGATTCAAAGAAATGGAAGAAATCGGTAAAGAAACTGGTTTACCATTAGTATTACACGGTGGTACTGGTATCCCAACGAAAGATATCGTGAAATCAATTTCTTTAGGAACAGCTAAAATCAACGTAAATACTGAAAACCAAATCGCTTCTGCTAAAGCAGTTCGTGAAACATTAAACAATGATGCTGAAGTTTACGATCCACGTAAATACTTAGGACCAGCACGTGAAGCAATTAAAGCGACTGTTATCGGTAAAATTAGAGAATTCGGTACTTCAAATAAAGCGTAATTCACGCAACAACGAAAGACTGATGCACTTAGTGCATTGGTCTTTTTTTCTTGACTAATTTTACCCTGTCCTTTATATTTGACTTCATGCTTTTTATTTTTTGCAATAATAAAATGAATTAGTTTATAATAGAAAATAATAGACATTTGTAAGATAAACGTGTGTGATAAAAGTTAAAGGAGTACAACTATGTCAGAAGAAGTAATTAAAATAAGAGGTGGTCATCCTCTTAAAGGATCAGTTCAAATCAGTGGAGCTAAAAATAGTGCTGTTGCTTTAATTCCGGCAACTTTAATGGCAAATAGTCCAGTTACATTAGAAGGTTTACCAGAAATTTCAGATGTTGTAACTTTAATGAGCTTATTAGAAGATTTAAATATAACGACAACTTTAGATGGCGATAAATTAACAGTCGATCCTTCGAATGCTGTGAATATGCCACTTCCTAATCATAAAGTACAATCATTACGCGCATCATATTATATGATGGGTGCAATGTTAGGTAAGTTTAAGAAATGTGTGATTGGATTACCTGGTGGATGCCCATTAGGACCACGTCCAATTGATCAGCATATTAAAGGATTTGAAGCGTTAGGTGCAACCGTTACGAATGAAGCGGGTGGTATGTACTTAGAAGCACAAGAACTTAAAGGTGCAAAAATATTCTTAGATGTAGTTTCTGTTGGTGCAACCATTAATATTATGCTTGCAGCTTCAATGGCGAAAGGCAAGACTGTGATTGAGAATGCAGCGAAAGAGCCTGAAATCGTTGATGTTGCTACATTATTAAATAATATGGGTGCTAAAATTCGTGGCGCTGGTACAGATACTTTAAAAATTGAAGGTGTTGAATCACTTCATGGCACAACACACACAATTATCCCGGACCGCATTGAAGCAGGAACATATATGTGTGCTGCTGCAATGATGGGTGAGGAAGTATTAATCGAGAATATTATCCCATTACATATGGAACCTTTAACTGCGAAGTTAAAAGAAATGGGCGTTAATGTACAAATTGGAGAAGACAAAGCGCTAATCTCTAAACCTGCAAAGTATAATCCGGTGACGATTACGACAAATGTGTATCCTGGATTTGCGACGGATTTACAACAACCATTTACGCCACTTTTATTTATGGCAAATGGACAAAGTACGATTACAGATACAATTTATCCAGCGCGATTTAAACATGTTGATGAATTATCACGTATGAGTGGTGATATAACTGAATCTGGTGGTACTGCAGTGATTAAACCGTCTAAATTGTCAGGTGCTGAAGTTGCAGCGAGCGACTTGAGAGCAGGCGCTTGTTTAGTGATTGCTGGACTTGCAGCTGAAGGCGTGACAACAGTATACAATGTAAGACATATCGACCGTGGTTATAGCGGTATCGTTGAGAAGTTAAAAGCACTTGGTGCAGATATTTGGCGTGAGACAATCGAATAAATATGAAAAACGGCGCAGGCCGTTTTTTTCTATTATATAAATTTTATAGTTGATATATTTTTTATATCGTTGTACACTATGAATATAAAAGAGGTGAGCAATATGGAAATTTGTCCGTATTTAGAAGAAACATTTAAGATACTTGGTCGCAGCTGGAATGGCTTACTTATAAACTATTTATCACGTTCTGAAGATCGTTCTGCGCATTTTTCTGATATGAAACGTGACTTGAAATCAATTACGCCACGTGCGTTAAGTTTGAAGCTCAGCGAATTGGCTGAATGGGGATTAGTTGAAAAGAAAGTCGTATCAACGACGCCGTTATCTATTAAGTATGTTTTGACAGATAAAGGTTATGCATTATCTGAAGCGATGCACCCAATCGAAGAATGGGCGCAACAACATTTGGAATTAGATGAGAAGAAAGCTTAAAGGAAGGCAATTTATGATGCCTTCTTTTTTTATATGCTGAAATATAAGAACATATGACAACTAATGGTACTCATAATGCTTTAATGTGTTATACTAATAACGATGTTACATATCTAATGCAAAGAGGAGAATGTTTATGGAACGTAGTTTATCGATGGAATTAGTCAGAGTGACTGAAGCGGCAGCGCTTAAAAGTGCACGTTGGGTAGGTAAAGGGTTAAAGAATGAAGCGGATGGCGCGGCGACGACTGCAATGCGTGAAGTATTTGACACTATTCCTATGGACGGTGTCGTTGTCATTGGTGAAGGTGAAATGGACGAAGCACCAATGTTATATATTGGCGAAGAATTAGGGACGAAGGAAGGTCCTCAAATTGATATCGCGGTAGACCCATTAGAAGGAACAACATTAGTTGCAGAAGGTTCGTGGAATGCGATGACTGTACTTGCAGTTGGTGACAGAGGGACGTTGTTACATGCACCAGATATGTATATGGAGAAGATTGCTGTCGGGCCTGATTGTGTCGGTGTCGTTGATATTTCTAAATCAGTCACTGAAAACTTACACGCAGTAGCGAAAGCGAAAGGTAAAGATATTTCAGACGTGACTGCAACGTTATTAAATCGTGAACGTCATGCAGGCATTATTAAAGAAATCCGTGAAGCGGGTGCGCGTATTAAATTAATCGAACATGGTGACGTAGCTGGTGCGATTAATACAGCATTTGACTTCACTGGGGTTGATATATTATTTGGATCAGGTGGTGCGCCTGAAGGTGTGATTGCAGCAGTAGGTATTAAAGCGTTAGGTGGAGACTTCCAAGGTATTTTATTACCAGAAGACGCTGAACAGGAAGAACGTTGTCGTAAGATGGGAATTGAGCCGAATACAGTATTGCAATTAGATGATATGGTAAAAGGTGACGATGCAATCTTTGCTGCAACTGCGGTAACAGATGGTGAGTTAATGAAGGGTGTGCAATTTAAAGGTGGATATGCTGAAACACACTCATTAGTAATGCGTGCGAAATCAGGAACTGTACGTTTCATTCAAGGACGTCATAGCCTTGATAAGAAACCAGGTTTAGTAATCAATAAAGAAGCAACAATATAATGTCTTTTAAGCTTGGGTAAATACTCAAGCTTTTTCTTTTGTTAAAAACGTGCTAAACTATCAATTGATAATCCTCTTATATTCTTCTGTCTTTTCTTTTTGAATTTTCCAAAACGAATACATGCAGTTTAATCATTTAAATAAATTAGAAATGGGTGTTGAAATGGTAGAAAAAGTGAGAACAAGCCCTCAGTATGAGTCTTTTCACGAATTATATAAAAATCACACGACAAAAGCATTAACGACAAGAGCAAAAGAGCTTGGTTTAGTTAATTACAGTAAATTAAATAAAAAAGAGCTTGTCCTTGCCATTATGGAGAAGCAAATGGAGAAAGATGGCAATTATTACATGGAAGGGATATTAGATGATATTCAACCAGATGGTTACGGATTCTTAAGAACAGTTAACTATTCTAAAGGTGAGAAGGATATTTATATCTCTGCAAGTCAAATTCGCCGTTTCGAAATTAAAAAAGGTGATAAAGTAACTGGAAAAGTACGTAAACCGAAAGAAAATGAAAAATATTATGGTTTACTACAAGTTGACTTTGTTAACGACCAAAATGCAGAAGAAGTAAAGAAACGTCCTCACTTCCAGGCATTAACACCGTTATATCCGGATAAACGTATACGCCTTGAAACAACAAAGACGAATTATTCAACGCGTATTATGGATTTAGTGTCGCCGATTGGTTTCGGCCAGCGTGGTATGATTGTCGCGCCACCGAAAGCCGGTAAGACATCATTATTAAAAGAAATTGCCAACGCAATTTGTGTTAATCATCCAGAAGCGAAGTTGTTCATCTTACTCGTCGGCGAACGTCCTGAAGAGGTAACGGATTTAGAACGTTCAGTTGAAGCAGCTGAAGTTGTGCATTCAACATTTGATGAGCCACCAGAACACCACGTGAAAGTGGCTGAGTTATTGTTAGAACGTGCGAAGCGTTTAGTCGAGCTTGGTGAAGATGTTATTATCTTAATGGATTCTATTACACGTCTTGCACGTGCGTATAACTTAGTCATTCCGCCAAGTGGCCGTACGTTATCAGGTGGTTTAGATCCAGCAAGTTTACATCGTCCGAAAGCATTCTTCGGTGCTGCACGTAACATTGAAGCAGGTGGTAGTTTAACGATTTTATCGACTGCATTAGTTGAAACGGGCTCACGTATGGATGACATGATTTATGAAGAATTCAAAGGTACGGGTAACATGGAGCTTACGCTTGATAGAAAGTTAGCTGAAAAGCGTGTGTACCCTGCGATTGATATTCGTCGTAGCTCGACACGTAAGGAAGAGTTGTTACTGGATAAGAAAGAATTAGAAATGGTTTGGCAACTGCGTAATTTATTTACGGATAGCAATGATTTCACAGAACGTTTTTTGCGTCGCTTGAAACAAAGTGAGTCGAATGAAGACTTCTTTGAGCAACTTGGTGAACGTATGGTCGAGAGCGCCAAGACAGGAAAACCAATCATTTAAAAATTAATGTTGCATTTTTACAATGAGACGTATATAATATGTAAGTATTGACGTGAAAATATTTCACGAATAAACTCTGTTCCGGATGGTTCAGGGCAAAGGAGCTGAAAACAATTATGAAACCAGGAATTCACCCAGATTACCACAAAGTAATCTTTTTAGATTCTACAACAGAATTCAAATTCTTAAGTGGATCTACACGTACATCAAATGAAACTATGACTTGGGAAGATGGTAACGAGTACCCAGTTATCCGTTTGGATATCTCTTCTGACTCTCACCCATTCTACACAGGCCGTCAAAAATTCGCATCTGCGGATGGACGTGTTGAACGTTTCAACAAAAAATTCGGTCTTAAGTCAAACAACTAATACTGAAGCAATGAACTCTTATACCTTTTGGTGTAAGAGTTTTTTATATATTTGAAGCATGAATCGCAATGTCATATCATAATTATTATGATATAATAAAGCGATTATGACTTAAAAAGGTGGCAGTATGACATGTATGAGCATTATCATTCAGGTTGGATAGAATGTATTACGGGTAGTATGTTTAGTGGGAAAAGTGAAGAGCTGATTCGTCGTGTACGTCGAGGACTATTTGCGAAACAGCAAGTCATCGTCTTTAAACCATCGATTGACAATCGTTATAGTGATTTAGAGGTTGTATCTCATAATGGGAATAAAGTTGAAGCGGTCAATGTAACACATTCATCTGAAATTATGGAACACGTAAAAGAAGAACATGATATCGTTGCAATTGATGAAATACAGTTTTTTGATCATGATATTGTAGGTGTTGCAACACAGCTTGCTGAAGAAGGATATCGTGTCATTACAGCGGGACTTGATATGGATTTCCGTGGCGTACCGTTTGAACCGGTTCCGGAAATTATGGCAGTCGCTGAACATGTAACGAAATTACAAGCAGTGTGTTCTGTATGTGGCGCACCAAGTTCAAGAACGCAGCGGTTAATTAATGGAGAACCTGCACGTTTCGATGATCCGATTATATTAGTTGGTGCTAAAGAGAGTTACGAACCGAGATGTCGTGAGCATCATATCGTACCTAAATAAAAAATGAAAAGGAGTCAATCAAATGTTTGATCAGTTAGAAATCGTAGAACAACGTTATGAACAGTTAAATGAATTATTAAGTGACCCGGATATCGTCAGCGATACGGATAAATTAAGAGAATACTCGAAAGAACAGGCTGACTTGCAGGAAACGGTAGCTGTGTTTAGAGAATATAAAGATGTTAAGCAACAGCTTGAAGAAGCGTTAGAAATGATGAGTGACGCAAGTGATGCAGACGAACAGGAAATGATTAAAGAAGAAATCAATACATTGAAGCCTCAAATTCCTGAATTAGAGGAAAAGATGAAGTTCTTATTAATCCCGAAAGATCCAATGGACGATAAGAACGTAGTGATGGAGATTCGTGGTGCTGCAGGTGGAGACGAAGCAAATATTTTCGCGGGCGATTTATTCCGTATGTATTCAAGATTCTCTGAAGAGCAAGGCTGGAAGATTGAAGTAATGGAAACGAATGAAGCAGACCATGGTGGATTTAAAGAGATCAGTTTCACGATTATCGGTAAAGGTGCATATAGTAAATTGAAATTTGAAAATGGTGCGCACCGTGTTCAACGTATTCCAACTACGGAAAGTGGTGGCCGTATTCACACGTCTACAGCAACAGTTGCTGTATTACCTGAAGTAGAAGACGTAGAGATTGAAATTCGTCAGGAAGACTTACGTATCGAAACATACCGTTCATCAGGTTCTGGTGGTCAGCACGTTAACACGACGGATTCAGCCGTACGTATTACGCACATTCCGACAGGTATCGTTGCAACATCTTCTGAGAAATCTCAGATTAAGAACCGTGAAAAAGCATTAAAATTACTTAAAACACGTGTCTTTGATGCGAAATTACAAGAAGAACAGGCGAAATACTCTGAACAACGTAAATCAGCAGTAGGTACGGGTGACCGCTCAGAACGTATTAGAACGTATAACTATCCACAAAACCGTGTAACAGATCACCGTATCGGCTTAACAATTCAAAAGTTAGATCAAATTGTGGAAGGTAAATTAAGCGAAATTATCGATGCATTAACAATTGCTGAACAAACTTCTAAACTAGAAGCGTTAAACGATGGCGCACTATAATAGTCGCGATTTAATAAAGCGTGGAGAAGCCATATTAGCACAGCACGATGAACCTGTAGTCGGTGCGAAATATTTAATGATGGATTTATTTAATCTATCACAGATGGATATTCTAATGGGAGATAAAGTGCTAACTGATGAAGAGTATGCTATTTATTTCAATGCGATACAGCAGTTAGCGCAACATATCCCGCTGGCTCATATTACAGGTTTTCAAATGTTCTATGACCGTAAGTTTAATGTCACAAAAGATGTACTTGTCCCACGTAATGAAACAGAAGAACTGGTTCAACTCGTGATTCAAAAGTGGCAACAACGCTCGTCATTTGTTGATATCGGTACAGGAAGTGGTGCGATTGCCGTAACGCTTGCTTTAGAACTGCCACGTGTAACTAGTTATGCTGTGGATATCTCGCATGATGCGCTTGAAGTTGCGCGTAGTAATGCAAAGGCACTAGCAGCTGATGTTACATTTATGCAAGGAGATTTACTTCAGCCGTTAATTGAACGCGATATTAAAGTGGATTGTCTCGTGAGTAATCCGCCATATATTGCAGAAAGTGAACGGGATCTCATGAACGATAGTGCGTTACATGATCCGTATATCGCTTTGTTTGCTGACGATGGTGGACTAGCGCTGTATAAACGTATGTTAAATACGATGCATCAAATATTAAATCCGGGCGCACTTGTTGCTTTTGAAATCGGTCATGCGCAAGGAAAAGCAATTTCTGAGTATGTCCAGCAACTTTATCCACACAATGTGCCAACAATCGTTCAGGATATTAATGGTTTAGATCGTATTGTCTGGTTTGAGTGGTGTGAATAAGTTATGCACAAATTACAATGGTTATCCACAATTTGTGCATAACTTTTTATTTTGCGTTAAAATATGAGTTAAGAAAGGGGTTTGTGCGATGGAAACGAAAATATGGGATGTGCGTAACTATGTGGATGACTTATCGACATATCCACAAGTACAGGAAATAATAACAGGCTTTAAAGCGGATGAAATTATTGCGATTCCTACAGAAACAGTTTACGGACTAGCGGCAAATGCACTGAGCAAGGCGGCTGTAGATAAAATATTTGTTGCGAAAGGTCGCCCGCAAGATAATCCGTTAATCGTTCATATTTATGAAATCAAACAAATTGATCAGTTTGCAAGTATTCCAAACGACGCGGTACGTGCGCTTATGAATGCTTTCTGGCCAGGACCTATTTCATTTATACTGCCATTGAAACAGCATGTGTTAGCATCGAGTGTTACTGCGGGACTGGATTCGGTCGCAGTGCGCATGCCAAGTGATGCGATTGCTAGACAGCTGCTGAAGTTATCGTATTTACCGCTAGCAGCACCCTCTGCGAATACGAGTGGTAAACCGTCTCCAACGAATGCAGACCATGTTCTGATGGATATGACCAATAAGATTTACGGAGTCGTGCGCGGCTTTCAAGTTGAAGTTGGTATTGAAAGCACAGTGGTGGACTGCACGTCTTATCCATTTCGTATTGCACGACCTGGTGCGATTAGTGCGCAAGATTTAGAACGCGTTGTACCGGGCTGCATTACAGAAGCTAACTTCGAAATTGAAAAGCCGATAGCGCCGGGTATGAAATATCGCCATTACGCACCGGACAGTCCGATGGAACTTGTAAAGGATATTTCTAAGTTGCAATTATGTGAAGGAGAAGCGGTCATTGCGCCTCAAAGTGAGTTGTCACGTTTTGATACGAGTGTGACGTTTGCATTAGGAGAAACATTTGATGATATAACAGGTGCGATGCATCAATTGTATAGCGCATTACGAGCGATGGACACAATGCCATCCATAAAGAAGATTTACATTGCTGATTATTCGCATGTTAAAGAGAGTGAAGCATTGATGAATCGTATTCATAAAGCGACATCAGGAAAGTAGGAGATGAAATGGAGATTGTATTTGTGTGTACAGGAAATACGTGCCGCAGCCCGTTAGCTGAATCGATTGCGAAGTCGCTAACGGATAACCATGTCTTTACGTCGAGAGGTGTATTTGCTATGGATGGCATGCCTGCCTCTCATCATACGCAGCAAATTATCGCTGATTATCAGTTGCCGAGTGCAACGATGAGTGCTGCATTTCAACCCGTTGATAGCGAGAAAGATTTAATTTTAACGATGACAGCGGGTCATCGTGATACGATACGCGCGATGTATCCATCGAGCAATGTGTTTACACTGATAGAATATGTTTCAGGAATTTCGCGTGATATTCAGGATCCTTATGGTGGTGATTATGATATTTATCACAGCACATTTATGGAATTAAAAGAAAATATCACGAAATTATTAACAAAAATTGATGGAAATTAAACAATATTAAAAAAACGCGTACAAATCCCAGAAATATTTTGTCTCACTTTTCAAATAAGATATAATAAAAGAGTATGTACAAGAGGAGGGGTATTGTGAAGATTGCTATTGCAAGTGACCATGGTGGTTTTGAATACAAAGCGAAAATTATTGAGTATTTAACGGCAGAAGGTATTGAATTCAAAGATTTTGGACCAGTATCAACTGCGTCTGTTGATTATCCTGATTATGCAGGACCAGTCGCACAATCAGTCGCTGCAGGTGAGTTTGACCGTGGTATATTAATTTGTGGTACTGGTATTGGTATGAGTATTGCAGCGAATAAAGTACCTGGCATCCGTTGCGCGTTAGTGCATGATGCGTTTACAGCGCAAGTAACACGTGAACATAACAATTCAAATGTTCTTGCCATGGGGCAACGTGTCATAGGCGAAGGGTTGATGTTACTTATCGTTAAGACATGGTTAAATGCCGAATTTGAAGGTGGGCGTCATCAAACACGTGTCGATAAGATTGCCCAACTGGAGTCTTGCAATGGATAACATCAATCAATTGTTAGATGAACTTGTCGCAATTGATTTCTTTAAACCGAACACGTTATGTGTGATTGGTTGTTCAACGTCAGAAGTGATTGGTGAACGTATCGGTACGCATAGTTCTGATGAAGTCGCGCACACGTTCTTTGAAGCATTCAAACGCATACATAAACAAATAGGTGTGGATTTCTGCTTTCAAGGGTGCGAGCACATTAATCGCGCAATTACGATGGAGAAAAGCGTACAAGAACGATACGGATTTGAAGTTGTAAGTGTTGTGCCTGTAAAAGGGGCAGGTGGCAGCATGAGCAGCGTTGCTTATCAGAACTTTGACAATCCAGTTGTCGTCGAGCATGTTACATGTGATTGTGGCATAGATATCGGTCAAACGCTAATCGGAATGCATATTAAACATGTGCAAATTCCAGTACGTGTTGCAACGAAAAAGGTAGGCGAAGCAACGGTAACGATTGCAACGCACCGACCAAAGCTAATCGGTGGTCCTAGAAGTCATTATTAATTGATAATCAAGGGGGCAATATAATGAACGAAATCAAATCACAAGATAGCATGCTATTCGAAGCGATGCGTAAAGAATTAGAGCGACAAAACAATAATATTGAATTGATCGCATCAGAAAACTTTGTATCTCAAGCTGTGATGGAGGCTCAAGGTTCTGTTTTAACGAATAAATATGCAGAAGGATACCCGCATAAACGTTATTACGGTGGTTGTGAATTTGTTGATATTGTTGAAGATTTAGCGAGAGACCGTGCGAAAGCATTGTTTGGTGCAGAGCACGTCAATGTCCAGCCTCATTCTGGCTCACAAGCGAATATGGCAGTATACCGCGTGGCGCTTCAGCCGGGGGATACCGTTTTAGGTATGGATTTAAGTCACGGTGGACATTTAACACATGGTTCACACGTTAACTTCAGTGGTATTGATTATAACTTTGTCGCATACGAAGTGGATAAGGAAACAGAGAAGATTGATTATGACAATGTGCGTAAGCTGGCGCATGAATATCAACCAAAACTGATTGTAGCAGGCGCTTCAGCCTACTCGCGTGAGATTGATTTTAAACAGTTCAAAGCAATTGCTGATGAGATTGGTGCTTTATTGATGGTAGATATGGCGCATATCGCTGGGCTTGTCGCTACAGGATTACATGAGAATCCAGTACCATATGCGGACTTCGTAACGACTACAACACATAAGACATTACGTGGACCTAGAGGTGGCATGATCTTATGTAAATCGGATTATGCGAAAGCTATTGATAAAGCGATATTCCCAGGAATACAAGGTGGTCCGTTAATGCATGTTATTGCAGCGAAAGCCGTTGCGTTTGGCGAAGCGTTACAACCAGAGTTTAAAGAGTATCAGGTGCAAGTGATTAAGAATGCACAGGCGCTAGCCGATACATTATCAGAACGTGGTCTGCGTATCGTAAGTGGTGGAACAGATAATCATCTGTTCAGTGTAGATGTTACGCCGATGAACTTAACCGGGAAAGTAGCTGAGCATGCACTTGATACAGTAGGTATTACAACAAATAAAAATACAATTCCGTTTGATACAGCGAGTCCTTTCGTGACGAGTGGTATCCGTATTGGAACGCCTGCAGTAACGACACGCGGGTTAAAAGAATCAGAAATGCAATACATCGGCAATATTATTGCAGATGTATTAAGTCATCATGATGATGAAGCCGTATTACGAGAAGCGAGAGAAAAAGTGAAATCTATCACTGATAAATTTCCTTTATATAAATAAATTATAGTTTGGAGAGGTATATTATGGCGAAAGTCCATGTTTTTGATCACCCATTAATTCAACACAAATTAAGTTACATTCGAGATGAGAAGACAGGTACGAAAGAATTCCGTGAACTTGTGGATGAAGTCGGTATGTTAATGGCTTATGAAGTAACGCGAGATTTAGAATTAGATGATGTTATCGTTAAGACACCTGTTACTGAAATGACAGCGAAACGATTATCTGGGAAGAAGATTGCTGTAGTACCGATTTTACGTGCGGGATTAGGTATGACAGACGGCGTATTAAAAATGATTCCAGCAGCACGTGTTGGTCATATCGGTTTATACCGTGACCCGGAAACATTACAACCGGTTGAATATTTTGCAAAGTTACCACAAGACATTGAAGAGCGTGACTTTATCGTTGTAGATCCTATGCTTGCAACGGGGGGAAGTGCCATCGAAGCAATCAATTCATTAAAGAAGCGTGGCGCTGTAAAAATTCGTTTCATGTGCTTAATTGCTGCACCTGAAGGCGTTAAGTTATTACAGGAAGCACATCCAGATGTTGATATTTATATTGCAGCTTTAGATGAAAAGCTTAATGATCATGGCTACATCGTACCTGGCTTAGGTGATGCTGGCGATAGATTATTTGGTACAAAATAAAGGGATTAGGAGATTATCATGAAAAAAATTATGACGATTTTTGGTACAAGACCGGAAGCAATTAAAATGGCACCGCTTGTACTGGCTTTAAAAGAAGATCCAGAATTAGAACCGATCGTAGTTGTAACAGCACAGCATAGAGAGATGTTAGATCAAGTATTAACAATTTTCAATATTACACCGGATTATGATTTAAACATTATGAAAGCAGGACAAACGTTATCTGAAGTAACAAGTCGTGTTGTAATGGGATTAGAAGCAGTCATTAAAGAAGCGAAACCGGATATGATTTTAATTCATGGTGATACGACGACAACGTTTGCTGGCAGTTTAGCAGCATTCTATAATGAAGTCGCAATTGGACACGTTGAAGCGGGACTACGTACATTCCAGAAGTACTCTCCATTCCCGGAAGAAATGAACCGTCAAATGACAGGTGTGTTAGCTGACTTACATTTCGCTCCGACAGATGAAGCAGCACAGAACTTACTAAATGAGAATAAACCAGCGGATAAAATTGTTGTGACAGGTAACACTGCAATTGACGCATTGAAGACGACAGTGAAGTCAGATTACACTTCTGAAATATTAAATAACGCTGAAGGGCGTAAAGTAATTTTATTGACAGCGCATCGTCGTGAGAATATTGGTCAGCCAATGCACAATATTTTCAGTGCAATTCGTCGCATCGTTGATGAATTTGAAGATGTCGAAGTTGTTTACCCAATGCACAAAAATCCTAAAGTACGAGAAATTGCAGCACAACATTTATCAAACCATGATCGCGTGCAATTAATTGAGCCGTTAGATGTGATTGATTTCCATAACTTTGCATCACGCAGTCACTTTATATTAACGGATTCTGGTGGTGTTCAGGAAGAAGCGCCTTCTTTAGGAAAGCCTGTATTAGTATTGCGTGATACAACTGAACGTCCAGAAGGTGTGAAAGCCGGTACATTAAAGTTAGCAGGTATCGAAGAAGAAGCGATTTATCAATTGACTAAGACGCTTTTAACAGATCAGGCAACATACGAAAGTATGTCACAAGCAAGCAATCCATATGGTGATGGTGAAACATCTAAGCGAATTTGTGGCCACATTAAACATTATTTTGGCTTGACAGCTGAAAAGCCGGCGCCATTTAAAGTGGAGACTGCGAAATAATAATTTAATTTAAATAATTTGAATTAAACATAATTATATGGCATTTTTGTGAACATTTCGTGAAGTTTATGTTTCTAAAGTTTTCACATAGCATTGACACGTAATTTTCACTATATTATCATAAATGGGGAATGAAACGGTTTTCATTCATGTGAAAACTATTTCTAAGGAGTTTCTGCAATGTCAGAATTTCATTTTTTTTTCAGGCGTTATTTGCAATATTTCATATATCTAATTCTAATTTTCGTCATAATCGGCGTGTTCACAAAGAGCAGTTTCGTGTTAGGATTAGTTATCGGTACGATTGCGTCTGCAATTAGTACTTTTGTATGGTATCACTATTTATCGCGTGCGGTGAACAGTGAAGGGCTATACGTTTCAAGTGGTATGGGGATTCGCTTTTTAATAGCGGTCATGGCATGCCTCTTCTGGGTGAGATATCCTGATATATTTGATTTATTAGGCATCGCACTTGGTTTAATGTTGACCTATGTAATGATTATCGTTCATGGTGTAAACAGTTTGAAAAAATAATACATATAGGAAGAGGTGAAGAAATGGGACACGAATCACCCCTCTATACATTGAAAATCGCAGGACATGATATTATTTTCAATCTGTCTTCAATGTTGATGATTACTGTAACGGCGGTTATCGTATTTCTCATTGCGATATTATTTACGCGCAATTTAAGCGTTCGTCCACATGGTAAACAAAACTTCATTGAATGGGTTTTCGATTTTACTAGAGGCATTATTAACAGTAACATGGCTTGGAACAAAGGTGGGCGTTTTCATTTCCTGGCAGTAACATTGTTATTATTCATTTTTGTTGCGAATATGCTAGGATTACCATTTGCAATCGTAAGTGGTCACACTTTATGGTGGAAATCACCGACTGCTGATCCGACAGTCACATTAACACTTTCTACGCTGATGGTGCTATTAACGCATTTCTATGGTATCAAAATGCGTGATGCAGGTAACTACTTCAAGAGCTTTGCACAACCCGTTTGGTTTATGGTGCCGTTTAAGATTATTGAAGAGTTCTCTTCTACTTTAACGCTAGGTCTGCGTCTTTACGGTAACATCTTTGCAGGTGAAGTATTACTTGGTTTACTTGCAGGACTTTTAACAGCATTTGGTGCACTTGGTGCAATCGGTGGATTTATTCCATTAGTGATCTGGCAAGGTTTCTCAATTTTTGTAGGGTCAATTCAAGCCTACATTTTCGTAATGTTATCAATGGTTTATATGTCACATAAAGTGTCAGATGACCATTAATATAAAAAATTAAAAAAAACTATCATATTTCTTTAGGAGGAAATTATTAATGAATTTATTAGCAGCAGCAATCGCAATCGGTTTAGCAGCATTAGGAGCAGGTATTGGTAACGGTTTAATCGTATCTCGTACAGTTGAAGGTGTAGCACGTCAACCAGAAGCACGTGGTCCATTAATGACTATCATGTTCATCGGTGTAGGTTTAGTTGAGGCCCTTCCTATCATCGCGGTAGTAGTAGCATTCATGGTAATGAACCGTTAATTTTAAATATAACTCGTTAAGGCGAAGTCACTATGATTTCGCCATTCATTTATGAACATAACTGCGATGAAAGGAGCGTTAATCTTGAATTTCTTAATTTTAGGCGAAACTGCAAACGCCGTTCATGGCGTTGAATGGGGTACAGCACTATTTACTCTTTTCGCATTCATAGTATTATTAGCTTTACTTAGTAAATTCGCTTGGGGTCCATTAAAGAGTATTATGGATGAACGTCAACAAGGCATTAATGCTGACCTTGACAATGCCCGCAAGCAGAACGAAGAAGCAAAGCGTTACGCAGATGAAAATAAAGCATTACTTGCAAAAACACAAAATGAAGTATCTATCATAATGGAAGACGCTAAAGCGCAAGCTAAAGCGCAACAAGAACAAATTATTCACGAAGCAAATACGCGTGCAAACAAAATCGTTAGCGATGCACAAGTTGAAATTGAAAATGAAAAACAACGTGCCATTGCAGACATCAACGATCGCGTTGCTGAATTATCTGTATTAATTGCACAAAAAGTAATCAATAAAGAAATCAATGAGCAAGATCAAAAGCAACTTGTTCAACAATTTATTCAAGAGGCAGGCGATAAATAATGGCCAATGTCTTAAATAAATATGCAGAGAGTTTATTAGAAGTAGCGAAAACACAAGGTGTTGCACATAGTGTGTATGCGGACTTGTTAGAAATTAAGCAAGCTTTATCAAATGATACAGCGTTTGCTGCATTTGCAGAAAACCCAAAAGTATCAAATGAATCGCGTAAAGCATTCGTTGCAGAAACGTTTAAAGGTGTAGATAAACCGCTTATGAACTTACTTTACATCTTAGCGGATCGTAAACAATTAGGATTCATTCCTGGTATTGTTGATGCATTTGTTGAATATTATAACATCGACAACGAACAAGCAAAGATGAAAGTAGAATCAGTTTATCCATTATCTTCTGAAGAATTAGATACACTTGGTAAAGTGTTCATCGAAAAAACAGGATATAAAAAGTTATTAATTGAAAATGTAATCAATGCATCATTAATCGGCGGTATTCGCGCTACGATCGGAACGACAGTTTACGATGGTTCAGTAAGTAATGAATTAAATCAATTAAGCAAGTCGTTTCAAAAACAATAATTTCTTAATAAGGAGTGACATCAATGGCCATCAAAGCTGAAGAAATCAGTGCGTTACTAAAATCACAGATTGCAAACTATGAGTCTGGTATGACAGTAACGGATGTAGGTACTGTAATCCAAGTCGGTGACGGTATCGCATTAGTACATGGCTTAAACAACGTTATGGCAGGGGAACTTGTTGAGTTTCATAACGGTGTATTAGGTCTAGCACAAAATTTAGAAGAAAATAACGTAGGTGTCGTAATCTTAGGCCCTTACTTAGATATTAAAGAAGGCGACGAAGTTAAACGTACGGGTCGTATCATGGAAGTTCCAGTTGGTGAAGAATTAATTGGACGTGTTGTTAACCCATTAGGGCAACCAATTGATGGACGTGGACCGCTTAACACAACGAAAACGCGTCCTATCGAATCACCAGCGACTGGTGTTATGGATCGTAAATCAGTTGATGAGCCATTACAAACAGGTATCAAAGCAATTGATGCATTAGTACCTATCGGACGTGGACAACGTGAGTTAATCATCGGTGACCGTCAAACAGGTAAAACAACTGTAGCAATTGATACAATCTTAAACCAAAAAGATGAAGACATGATTTGTGTATACGTAGCAATCGGACAAAAAGAATCAACTGTACGTACTGCAGTAGAAACTTTACGTCAACATGGTGCGTTAGATTACACAATCGTTGTATCAGCGTCTGCATCTCAACCTGCTCCATTATTATACATCGCACCATACGCGGGTGTAGCAATGGCAGAAGAATTCATGTTCAATGGTAAACACGTATTAATCGTATATGATGATTTAACGAAACAAGCAGCAGCATACCGTGAGTTATCATTATTATTACGTCGTCCGCCAGGTCGTGAAGCTTATCCTGGGGATGTATTCTACTTACACAGTCGTTTATTAGAACGTGCAGCTAAATTAAATGATGATTTAGGTGGCGGTTCGATTACAGCATTACCATTCGTTGAAACGCAAGCAGGGGATATCTCAGCTTACGTACCAACAAACGTTATCTCTATCACTGACGGACAAATCTTCTTACAATCAGATTTATTCTTCTCTGGTGTACGTCCAGCGATTAACGCAGGACTTTCAGTTTCTCGTGTAGGTGGTTCTGCACAAATTAAAGCGATGAAGAAAGTTGCGGGTACGTTACGTCTTGACTTAGCGTCATACCGTGAATTAGAGTCATTCGCACAATTTGGTTCAGATTTAGATCCACAAACGAAAGCGAAATTAGAGCGTGGTAAACGTACGGTTGAAGTATTAAAACAAGATCAAAACAAACCTTTAACAGTTGATAAACAGGTTACAATTCTTTATGCATTAACAAAAGGTCACTTAGATGATATTCCTGTTGAAGATATTACACGTTTTGAAGACGAGTTATTAGACTGGGTGGGTTCAAATGCACCACACATCTATCAGGAAATCCGTGAAACTAAAGGATTACCAGCTGACGAAACATTTGTTGAAGCATTTACTGCATTCAAGAAAGTCTTCAAAAAATCGGAAGTATAATCTTTAAAGGAAATTAATCAGAAGGTGGTGACAAAATGGCTTCACTTAGAGACATAAAAGGCCGCATTAATTCGACTAAAAAGACAAGTCAAATTACGAAAGCGATGCACATGGTATCGAACTCTAAACTACGTCGTGCTGAAGAGAACGCTAAAGCATTCTATCCGTATATGAATAAAATGCAGGAAGCAGTTACAGCGATTGGTGGTAATAGTTCAGAATCGAACCATCCAATGTTACAAACACGTCCGGTAAAGAAGACGGGTTACTTAGTAATTACTTGTGATAAAGGTCTTGCGGGTCCTTACAATGCAAACATTTTAAAAAGTGTAACAGCGAAAATTAAAGAACGTCATAATAATAATCCTGCTGAATATGGTATTTTAGTCATCGGTCGTGTAGGACGTGATTTCTTACGTTCACGTGGCTATAACGTTGAAGGTGAAATTATCGGCCTTTCTGAACAACCATCATTCAAATCAATTAAAGATATTAGCCAGAAGGCTGTTTCTCGTTTTGAAACAGGTGAATATGATGAACTTTATATGCATTTTAGTCATTTTATTAGTGTCCTTGAACAAGAAGTACAAGAACGCAAAATTTTACCAATTTCTAAAGAAGACGTATCAGGTGAATCTTCATTATCTAACTATGAATTTGAACCTGATCAAGATGCCATTTTAGAAGTTATTCTTCCACAATACGCGGAAAGTTTAATTTATGGTGCCATTTTAGATGGTAAAGCAAGTGAACATGCTTCACGTATGACTGCAATGAAAAATGCAACTGACAACGCAAAAGAATTAATTGATGACTTATCATTACAATATAACCGTGCGAGACAAGCAGCAATCACGCAACAAATTACCGAAATTGTTGGTGGAGCAGCCGCATTAGAATAACACTTAGGAGGAATAAACATGGCAGTAGGTCACGTAATCCAAGTTATGGGTCCTGTTATCGACGTTAAGTTCGAAAACGGTCAATTACCAGCATTAAACAATGCCTTAACTTTAGATATTAAACGTGAAGAAGGCAAAACGACGAAGTTAACGTTAGAAGTTGCCCTTCATTTAGGTGACGATGCTGTACGTACGATCGCTATGAGTTCTACTGATGGCGTTCAACGTGGAGCGGAAGTTACAGATACAGGTTCGTCTATTTCAGTACCTGTTGGTGACGTTACTTTAGGTCGCGTATTTAACGTATTAGGAGAAAAAATTGATTTAGGTGAAGAATTAGATGCATCTGTACGTCGTGATCCAATTCATAGACAAGCACCTAAGTTTGAAGAATTATCAACTAAAGTTGAAATTTTAGAAACAGGTATTAAAGTAGTAGACTTATTAGCACCATACATTAAAGGTGGTAAGATCGGTCTATTCGGTGGTGCCGGTGTAGGTAAAACAGTATTAATTCAAGAATTAATCAACAATATCGCACAAGAGCACGGTGGTATTTCAGTATTTGCCGGTGTTGGTGAAAGAACACGTGAAGGTAATGACTTATTCCACGAAATGAGTGACTCAGGCGTTATTAAGAAAACAGCGATGGTATTCGGACAAATGAACGAGCCACCTGGTGCACGTATGCGTGTAGCATTATCTGGTTTAACAATGGCGGAATACTTCCGTGATGAACAAGGTCAGGACGTACTTTTATTCATCGATAACATCTTCCGTTTCACACAAGCAGGTTCAGAGGTATCAGCGTTATTAGGACGTATGCCATCAGCGGTTGGTTACCAACCAACACTTGCTACTGAGATGGGTCAATTACAAGAGCGTATCACTTCAACGAATGTTGGATCAGTTACATCTATCCAAGCGGTATTCGTACCAGCCGATGACTATACTGACCCTGCGCCAGCGACTGCATTCGCTCACTTAGATGCAACAACAAACTTAGAGCGTAAATTAACTGAGATGGGTATTTACCCAGCCGTTGACCCGTTAGCGTCTACATCACGTGCATTAACGCCAGCAGTAGTTGGAGAAGAGCACTATGAAGTAGCACGTCGCGTTCAGGCAACATTACAAAAGTATCGTGAGTTACAAGATATCATCGCCATCTTAGGTATGGATGAGTTATCTGATGACGATAAAAAGACTGTAAACCGCGCTCGTCGTATTCAGTTCTTCTTATCTCAAAACTTCCACGTTGCTGAACAGTTTACAGGACAAAAAGGTTCTTACGTACCAGTTAAACAAACTGTACAAGACTTTAAAGCAATTTTAGATGGTAAGTATGACCATATTCCTGAAGATGCATTCCGTTTAGTTGGTGGCATCGAAGCAGTATTAGAACAAGCGAAAGCAATGGGTGTTGAAGTATAATATTTAGGAGGATGGAACTATGAAGAAAATCGCATTAGATATCGTCACTCCTAACGGTTCAGTTTACTCAGAGCATGAAGCAGAACTTGTTGTATTACAAACTGAATCAGGTGAAATGGGTGTGATGGCAGGTCATATTCCTACTGTTGCACCACTTAAAATTGGGGCAGTACGTGTTACACGTTCAAACACTGATAAAGACTATGTTGCCGTGACGGAAGGATTTGCTGAAATTCGTCCTGAGAAAATTACGGTATTAGTTCAGGCAGCTGAAAAAGCAGATGCTATTGATATTGAAAGAGCGAAAGCTTCGTTAATGCGTGCAGAAGAGCGATTAAAAGAAGACAAGCTTGAACATGTTGATTTCCATCGTGCAGAACGTGCGTTACACCGTGCACTGAACCGAATAGAAGTTGCTAAATATCGTTAGAGGCTGTTTTCAATGCGTTGAGGACCGAACAAATTGGAAGCAACACTAAGAAATCACTCTTTGATTTCGAAAGTGTTGGTGAAATTTGACGAGGTCCTGCATTGAAAGCGCCGTTTAGGCTATTCAACATAAAGTACACAGTTTAACTGTGTACTTTTTTTATAGAGGTGAAACATGAATATATTTGCATTTACGTATTTATTCTTATATCTTTCAATAACGGCAATCAGCTTTAAAAGCTTACAAGCCCTTCGTCTTGACCAATGGTTTAAAGCAAATCGTACAACAGACATACAGATTTTGCTTATGTTTTTTAGTATGGCATTAAGCTATTTAGTTACAAATTTTATCGTAGATCTTATTAAACAGACCAATTTAATCATGGTACTATTTTAAGTATATATTATTAAAAATTACGAAACGCTTGAAATGAAAATAATATCAGCACTTTTGAAAGTTTTCATTAACTACTTTCATCACGTTTAGTATAGAATAGATGTATAGCTATGTGAAACTTGGAGGTAGAAATGGATACAATTATCGTAAAAGGTGGCGCTAAATTAAACGGCCACGTAAAAGTTGAAGGTGCAAAAAATGCAGTATTACCGATTCTTACAGCATCAATTTTAGCTGGGACGGGTAAAAGTGTATTTACAAACGTACCAAATTTATCTGACGTTGATACAATTTCAGCCGTTTTAGAAGGCTTAAATGCGAAAGTATATAAGAAATTAGATGTAAATACAGTTGAAGTAGATGCAAGTGGCGAATTATTAACACATGCAGCATATGAATATGTAAGTAAGATGAGAGCAAGTGTGTTAGTTTTAGGTCCATTATTAGCACGCTTTGGCAATGCAGAAGTGGCAATGCCAGGTGGATGTGCAATCGGTTCTCGTCCTATTGAACAACATTTAAAAGGTTTACGTGCATTAGGTGTTGAAATTACACAAACAAATGGCTATTTAATCGGTAAAGTTAACGGTCGTTTGAAAGGTGCAAATATTTATTTTGATTTCCCGAGTGTTGGCGCCACACAAAATATTATGATGGCTGCAGCACTGGCAGACGGTAAAACAGTAATTGATAACGTTGCAAGAGAACCTGAAATTGTAGATTTAGCAAATTATTTAAATAAAATGGGCGCTGATGTACAAGGTGCCGGAACAGATCGCATCGTCATTCATGGTGTTACACAGTTAAAGGGTGCATCTCATGAAATTGTGCCAGATAGAATTGTTGCAGGTACATTTTTAGTTGCTGCCGCGATTACACAAGGTGACGTGTATGTTGAAGGTGCAATTTATGAGCATATGCAAGCGTTAATCGCGAAACTTGAAGAAGCTGGCTGCAAAATTGACGTTGATGAAGCAGGTATTCGTTTACGTGTTGAACAACCATTGAAAGAAGTCAATGTGAAGACATTACCACATCCAGGTTTCCCGACAGATATGCAGGCACAGATGATGGCGTTAATGTTAGTATTGCCGAAAGAAAGCACAATGCATGAAACTGTCTTTGAGAATCGCTTTATGCACGTTGCTGAATTTAATAAGATGAATGCGCGTATTACGGTTGATAAACGTATTGCACGCGTAACAGAAAGTAAATTACAAGGTGCAGATGTAAAGGCAACTGATTTACGTTCGGCGGCTGCACTTGTTTTAGCGGGTCTTGTCGCTGAAGGTTATACGAAAGTAACAGAACTTTATCATTTAGATCGCGGTTATGTTGAATTCCATCAGAAATTGCGTAGTTTAGGTGCGGAAATCGAACGTACAGGTGATCGTAAAGCAACAGTACAAGCGTAAACGTAATTCATTCTAGCCGAAGAGGTGATAGATATGAAGCAATTGAAGTTTGAAGAGAAAGTAAGCGTCATTAATGGGACTGAAGTAATACATAGACGTATTCCTATATTATTTACAGTTTGTGTCGTATTTATATTAATGCTACTTCTCTTTGTCGTTGGTATGATGATAGGCTACGGCATATTACATTCGCCGTTAGATATATTCAAGCCATCAACATGGACACATTTATTTAAATTTACTGGGAGTGGAGTTTGATGGACACATTATTAACGTTTGATGAAATTAAGAAGATTATTCCGCATCGTTATCCATTTTTATTAATTGATCGTATTGTGGAACTTGAAGACGGTAAAAAATGTACGGGGCTTAAACAAGTGAGTGGTAACGAACCATTCTTCCAGGGCCATTTTCCGGAATATGCTGTCATGCCAGGCGTATTAATTGTTGAAGCTTTAGCACAAGTCGGTGCAGTTGCGATGCTTAAACTTGAAGAGAATCAAGGGAAGCTTGCGATGTTTACCGGGATTGATAAATGTAGATTTAAGAAACAAGTCACACCTGGGGATACTTTATTACTGGAAGTCGAAATGACACGTGTAAAAGGTCCGATTGGAAAAGGTATTGCAAAAGCAACAGTGAATGGTGAAATCGCATGTAGCTGTGAAATTAGCTTTGCAATTTTAGAGAAATAATCTATTTATTTTTAGGAATACTAATCGATGAAGATTAGTATTCTTTTTTTGTTCTATTTTTTCCGATTCACTTGTCCAATAACAATGGATTATTGGACATGTGAGTTCGAAAAAATATAAAAATAAGTGCAACATGTCCAAAAAATATCATTTAATGGACATGTCACACTTATAGAGACTACAATATTGATCAAACTATTCCTCATCTAACTCATCTTTTAACTTCGGTTTAGATTTCATCATACGATTAAACGCAATAATGAGTTCCTGGCCGCTTAACCCATCTGTGACAAGCTGCTCCAGTAATTTTTCAGCATATACTTGTCTTAACGTGTATATATGACATTCAAGCAACACAGAAATTTTATCTTGTAATAGGATAATTTTTTTAATCGTTGATTCAAAAAGGGCGGGATCATTTGAAGCACGTGTGATGACGACACGCGTGTCTAAAATCGTTTCATGCGCCAGATAATACTCCATTTTTTCGATATGGATATTATCAATTACAATTTCCAGTAACCAACCTGTACCACTATTTTCTTTATTGATAATTACACCATCATGTAGTGCATATTCTGTGACCGATTCATTCTCGACAATCTGAAATCTAACAGCTTTGAACGTTTTCATGTATATCCCTCCATTATCTATTATAAAATACGCCTCTTTTTTTTCAAAATATTAAATAAGCAAAATTTTTATTAAATTCATGCGAAAATTGCTGTGATTTGTTCAAGAATTCAATTTTTAACATCGATTTGCTGCCAAAATTGAATTGCTGCATTTATGCAACAATTTATTTTTATTATATAGTCCTATTGAAAGGAGGTGACACATTGATAAACAAAGTCATTTTAGCAGGCCGCATTGCTAATGATATCGATTTGAAAGTACTATCAGAAAAACTACAAATCGCTTCATTTGTTCTTGCAGTAGATCGCGGAAAGAAAAAAGGTGCTAAAGAAAGTACCGTCGACTTTCTAAGATGTAAAGCGTTTAACCGCACTGCGACGAATGTGCATTCATTTTGTAAAAAGGGCTCATTAATTTGTATTACTGGCCAAGTGCACAACAACCGTTACGAAAAAAACGGAGAGATGAAGTATTCAGTGGAAATCATTACTGAGAGCATCAAGTTTCTGCCACAATTAAGTTCAGGTAACCGCGAAAAGACGCCGGATGAAACGTGGGATGAACTTTCATTTGATGAAAAGTGTCTTGTGATTAACGACTATCGAGCACGTTTAAAATCTAAAGAACAAAATGAAAATGAACAAGTTGCAGAAAATGTAGTTGAACAGTCACGTACGCTCGAAACAAATGCTCAGCCACAGCCACAATCACAAACAGAATCTCATAATTCAGTTCACTATACGCAACGCTGGTCAACAGAATTAAATAAGGATGAAGAAAACATTCCGAAAGAAGTGAAAGAACAGGCTGAAGAAATTGTACAGGAATTCAGTGGCGGGTCATCTTCTCAAAAGATCTCAGTGCCAACGGATTCGGAACAAGAAACAAGTGAAGCAGCAGAAGATTCAGAAATAAATGATGCAAGTACAGAAGAAACATCAGAACAAACTGATCATGACATAATGGATAAAAGTTTACCGTTTTAACGATAATAGCATTTCATTACTCACACACCTCACAACGATTACACCTCCCAGTAGCCGTTCATCACTCGTGCCGGAGTGATGAACGGTTATTTTGTATTAAATTGAGATACGTCTGTAATATATTTGTAATTTTACGGAGGCACTTATCACACCACTGTAACCATAGAAATGTTGAATCGTGATAAAGTATTATTACTGACAAAGAGATAATCGGAGGAAATATATATAATGAAAAAATTAGCAGCAATTACTACAATTGCAATATTAGCAACAGGCATCGTTTCTACACAAGCAAACGCAAAAGTACATACAGTTGATAAAGGTGAATCTTTATGGGTAATTGCTGATAAATATGATACGACTATTGAAAAGATTAAAAAAATCAATAAATTAGAATCTAATTTAATCGTTCCTAATCAAAAATTAGAAGTATTAGTGAATGGGAAATATGAAGTGAAAGCTGGCGACGATTTAACGAAAATCGCTAAGAAATTTGGTGTCCGTGTATCAGCATTAAAGCAATGGAATCATATTAAATCATCACATGATTTAAAAGCAGGACAATTATTGATCATTGAAAGTCCAGTGAAAAAGAAAAATGTTAAAGTGGCGCCTGTGACTACTCCAGTAGCTCAAGCTGTTCAGACATCAGCACCGAAAGCTGCGACAGTACCACAACAAGCGGTACCACAGCAATCAGCACATGCAGCACAAACACAATCAGCGCCTAAAGCTGTACAACAAACGCAAGCTGTACAAACTCAAGCAGCATCTCAACCCGTACAACAATCAGCACCTGTACAACAACCAGCAACACAACAAACAGCAGCACAAACAGGTGGTAATTCATCTGTTGACGCGCATTTACGTATGATTATGCAACGTGAATCGGGGGGTAACCCAGCAGCTGTAAATCCAGCAGGATATTACGGATTATTCCAGTTCTCACCTCAAACATGGGCAGCAGTTGGTGGAACAGGTAATCCGGCACAAGCTTCAGCAGAAGAACAATGGAAACGCGCACGTATCTTATATACACAATATGGTGCACAACATTGGTCAACAGCATATTAATGATTTAAGCAGAATATAATGTTCTGCTTTTTTCTGTCTTGTTGAAGAAGGAATGTTTATTGCATCGTCTTGATTTCACATTTTATTTACGCTACACTAAAATTAATTACATATTCACACTACTAGAGGTGCCTTGTGGCTGAGATGACTTTGTCAAACTCTTCTGACCTGATCTAGATAATGCTAGCGTAGGAAAGTAGTTAAGACCAGTTTAATTCGTTTCTATTTAATATTGGTATTTAGCCTATTTCCGAGCAGGAAGTAGGCTTTTTTAATAATCATTTTTAGGAGGTAAAGCAATGTTTACAGCGCAACTTAAGCAGCAAGTAGAACCCATTATTGAATCAATTTATCAGGATGGATTTATTCAAGGAATGATTAATGGTGATTTAAGCAAAGAAGCGGTCGTTCATTATTTAAAGGCGGATTATCTGTATTTAAACGAATTCGCGAAAATTTACAGCTTACTCATTCCGAAACTTAACGATGAAGAAGGTATAAAATTTTTACTTGAGCAAATTGATTTTGTGATGAATGGCGAAGTTAAAGCACATTATACGTTAGCCAATTACGTTCAACGTGATTATAAAGAAATTATTCAAGGTGGAGAATGGTATCCAGCAAGTGACCATTACATTAAACATATGTACTTTAATGCGTATCGCTTTAGTGACGCAGCGTTCACGATTTGTGCGATGGCCCCTTGTCCGTATGTGTATCAGCAATTAGCTTTAAAAATGAAAGAACGTCATGATTTCACAGACAATCCGTTTAAAGACTGGGTTGATTTCTATGCGGTAGAAATGAAACCATTAATGGATCATTTAGATGGTTGGGTTGATATATTTGCAGCGACAGCAAGCGAAGCAGAACGCAAAGTGTTATCGAATAACTTCAAAGAAAGTTGTATTCATGAGAAACGTTTCTTTGATATGGCGTATACGCAACAAACATGGGAAAGCGTGGTGGATTAAGTTGAAGACAGCTTTATCGATTGCCGGTACAGATCCAACAGGTGGTGCCGGAACAACTGTAGATTTGAAAGTATTTCAATCACGTGGTGTGTATGGGATGAGTGTTGTAACAAGTATCGTTGCACAAAATACGTTAGGCGTACAACAAGTGTTCAATCAACCAGCCGATGTGATTGCAGCACAACTTGAAAGCGTGTATAGCGATATCGTACCTGATGCGGTGAAGACAGGGATGCTTGCAACGAGTGAAGTAATGGATGTCGTGCGTCCATATATCGTTCAACATGATATTCCGTATGTTATAGATCCGGTCATGGTCGCTAAAAGTGGGGACGCATTGCTTGATGAGAACGGTAAAAGTGCGGTTCGTACGAAATTGTTAGACGTTGCAACAGTCGTTACACCGAATATCCCTGAACTTGAAGAAATCGTTCAAATGAAAGTAGAAACGATGGATGATATTAAACGTGCAGGTAAAATATTTATTAATGAAATTGGCTCTAAGAGTGTGTTAATTAAAGGGGGTCATTTAAAAGGTGATGCCACAGATTATTTATTTACGCGAGACGAATTTGTTGTGTTAAAAGGTGAGCGTTATGACACGAAACATACACATGGTACGGGTTGTACGTATTCTGCTGTCATTACTTCAGAGCTAGCGAAAGGTAAATCGATTGTTGACGCCGTTAATCTTGCTAAACAATATATGGATTTAGCCATTAAATACACACCAGAACTCGGGAATGGTCAAGGGCCCGTTAATCACTTTAAATACCAGGAGGTCAATCCATGCTTACACAATTAAGACAAGATAATCCGTTAATTATTTGTATTACGAATGACGTCGTTAAGAACTTTACAGCGAATGGCTTACTTGCATTAGGTGCAAGTCCGGCGATGGCGACTGAACAACGAGAAATGGATGAATTTTTAGCGCATGCAGGTGCGCTGCTCATTAATATTGGTTCGATTGAAGTAGGTGATGTTGATAATATGCTGGCTGCTGCACAGTATGCGAATCAACACCGTGTACCTGTCGTACTAGATCCTGTGGCATGCGGTGCATCTAAATTTCGTAAAGATTTCTGCTTAAAGTTATTACACGAACATGAAATTGCAGTCATCCGTGGTAATGCTTCTGAACTACAAGCGCTCGTTGGAGAAGCGAGTATGAAAGGGACAGATGCAGATACAAGTTTATCTACTGAAGCGGTAGCGCAAGCAGCATATGAACAATTTAAGTGTGCGATTGTCGTGACAGGTGCGATTGACGCCATTTGTGTAGATGGAAAAGTAAACTTATTAGAGAACGGTACGCCTTTACTTACGAAAGTAACTGGAGGAGGATGTTTATTAGGAGCAGTCGTTGCAAGTTTCATATATAATGAAACTAAACCTACGTTAGAAGTATTAACCGAAGCAGTCACGACATATACAGTTGCGTCAGAGCTAGCTGAGAAGTCTCCTAACGGTACTTTGCCGGGACATTTTGCTGTGCATTTAATCGATCAGTTATATTTAATACAGGAAAGTGATGTGGCAAAGAATAGACTTGTGAAAGAAGTGTAGCGAATGTTTGATAGGAAATTATTACGTGTTTATTTTATCGCGGGTAGCCAGGACACGACAGATGGCGATTTAAAGCGAGTATTACAAGAGGCGCTTGAAGCAGGGATTACAATGTTCCAGTTTAGAGAGAAGGGAGCACGCGCACTGACAGGTGAAGCGAAAGAAGCGTTAGCACGTGAACTGTTTGCATTATGTAAAGCGAGCAATGTGCCATTTATCGTAAACGATGACGTTGCGCTTGCAAAGAAGATCGATGCGGATGGTATTCATTTAGGACAAGATGATGAGAAGATTGAACATATTATTGAAGATTTTAATGATAAGATTATTGGCTTATCTGTGAGTAATTTCGCGGAATATGATCAATCTGATTTAACACATGTCGATTATATTGGTGTTGGTCCGGTATATGAAACAAGTAGTAAAAGTGATGCGAAGAAACCCGGTGGTATTGAGTTGATTCGTAAAATGCGTTTGTACGATGAAGAGATTCCGATTGTAGCGATTGGTGGGATTACAAGCACGAATTGTGAAATGATTATTGATGCGGGCGCAGATGGTATTTCTACGATTTCATCTATTACACAAAGCGATAATATACAACAAGTTGTGACAGATTACTTAAAATATTATACAGATAAATAAAAAAGAACGGTTTTAGTTTATGATTATCACTTTTTGTGATAAAATAACCTCTATGTGAATAATAATATGAGGTGAAAGAATGAATAAAAAGGCAATATGGCCGTTAGTGATAGCAATCGCACTATTTTTAGCGGGCTGTGATTATTCGAAAGAATCAAATCGTACTGGATTTTTCTATGATACATTTGTACATCCGTTAGATCAGTTAATCCACTGGTTAGGGTCACACATGGGACACAATTACGGACTTGCAATTATTGCGATTACTTTAATCGTACGTTTAGCGTTATTCCCATTTATGATGCGTACATATAAGAATCAATATGTAATGAAAGAGAAAATGGCGTTAATTAAACCACAAATGACTGAGATTCAAGAGCGTGTGAAACGTGCACGTACACAAGAAGAGAAGATGGCTGCCAATCAGGAAATGATGACGCTATACAAAGAGAATGGTATTAATCCGTTGAATATGGGCTGTTTGCCGTTATTAATTCAATTACCGATCGTTACAGGGTTATTCTATGTATTGAAATATCCTACTGAAGGTGGGATTACAAAGTATCCTGATTTCTTATGGTTTGAATTGACGAAGACGGATATTGCGATGACGATTATTGCGGGTCTTGTGTATGCATTACAAGCATATGTGTCTATGCAGAACATTCCTGATGAACAGAAAGCACAAATGCGTATGATGATGTTCATTTCACCGATTATGATCGTTTGGATGTCTTCAATTTCACCTGCAGCATTACCTTTATATTGGGCTGTTGGTGGTACGTTCTTAGTAATGCAAACGTGGTTAGGTAATAAGTTCTATAAGAAGAAAGTACATGAAGAAATTGCACCATTAGTTGAAGCGCATGAGAAGAATCAGGCTGAAGCTAAAGGTAAGAATGTACAAGTTGTATCAAGTAAGAAGAAGAAACGTAAATAAATATAAAATTTAAAAGCCGGATGAAAGATAATAAATCATTGATTTATATCATTCATCCGGCTTTTATTGTTTTAGCGGATTATCCCCATTCCGCCATAAACTGCGCAATAAAGGCTTTCATATAAATATTACGCTGCTGTGCCATTGCACGACCAGTTTCCGTATTCATCAAATCGATCAGTTTAAATAACTTCTCATAGAAATGATTAATCGCCGTGCTCGGCGTTCGATAATCGCTTAAATCTGTACGTACTGGTATGTTCGGGTCATACATCGCTTCACCAAATTTTCCAGCAAACATAAATGTACGCGCAATACCAATGGCACCTAATGCATCTAAACGATCTGCATCCTGAACGACTTTACCTTCCAGCGACTTCAGTTTTCCGGCATTCTTTCCACCATTAAAGCTCATATATTGCAATATATGATTAATCGCATCCTGCTGAGCAACAGGCAATTGTATCGTCAAATAGAAATCATTCAAACGCGACCACGCCATTTCTTTATCGAACAATTTCTCATCTACAGTGTCATGCAGTAACGCTGCCATTTCTACGATAAATAAATCTGCTTGTTCCTGCGCACCAATCTCAAGCGCCATCTTCCTTACACGTTCAATATGCGCGAAATCATGCCCGCTAAATTCTTTTTTATGTATTTCTTTCACAAACTTTTCCGTGGTTTGTATGACTTTTTTATAATCCATGTGAAAAAAACTCCTTAATTATGTTTACATTTAAGTGATAATTGGTATAATAATATTACCAATTATCTGAAAATTCTTATTTTTAACAAAGGGGATGACTATAATGAACAACACATACTATTTTGAATTAACAAAACAACAAAAGAAATTAGGTTATACTTATTTATTAGTCCACAGTGTATTTTTCTTAAATTTAGCAGCAGACTTTTTATTTTTATAGATTTTTATTGTTATAAATTAATTTTTATAGATATTATTTTTTAGGGAGGTAACGATTACCTTTCTTATAATATAGGCGATAGCAATCGTGCAATCGCCTCTTTAATACGTATCAATAGCACGCGTTGATCATATATTTCCTGGGTTAACTGACTGGATACTTTAACATCTTCTTCAAATGTTTTGCGTAATTTTAATGCAATATCATGATCATAAATAAATGCATTCACTTCAAAGTTTAATTCGAAACTTCTAAAGTCCATATTGGCCGTACCAACACTTGCGACTTCATCATCAATGACCATCATTTTCGTATGAATAAAGCCGTTCTCATAAATAAAGATATTACAACCAGCTGCAATCAGCTCACCGACATTTGAATAGGTTGCCCAATAAACGAATGGATGATCAGGTTTATTCGGAATCATGATGTTCACCTCGACACCTGTCGATGCTGCGATCTTCAATGCATCGAGTAAAGAGGTGTCGGGAATGAAATAGGGTGACTGAATAAAGATAGATTCTTTTGCTGACGTTATCATCTTCAAATAACCGAATTTAATATGTTGTTCACTAGAATCGGGACCACTTGATGAAATTTGAATGCCAATTTCACCTTTACTATCAACATCCGGGAAATATTTCTTATCATAATGCATAAAGTTACGTGTTGATTGTGAGTTCCAGTCCATCATGAAGCGAAGTTGTAATGCATTCACAGCATCGCCTTCAACACGTAAATGTGTATCGCGCCAATAACCAAAGCGTTTGTCTAAGCCTAAATATTCATCACCAACATTGAAACCACCAATATAACCGATCTTACCGTCAATCACGACAATCTTTCTATGGTTACGGTTATTCATTCTAAAGTTAATTAGCGGAAAGTTGGATGGAAAGAATGCTTCAACTTGACCGCCTAACTTTCGAAACGTTTTAAAGCGAGATAATGTTAACGTGCGCGAACCGATATCATCATATAACATCTTCACTTCAACACCCTCTTTAAGCTTTCTCATTAACGCATCTAAAATTTCATTGCCAATGCCGTCACGCTTAAAGATGTAATATTGAATGTGAATATGATCTTGTGCGTTATTGATGTCTTCCAGTAATCGATCAAATTTCTTACGACCATCTGTAAGAATATCAACAGCATTATCAGTTGTTAAAAATGAAGAATAGTTGTTTAAATTCATACGGATAATATCTTTATGTTTCATTATTTCTTTAGAACGCACCATTAAATCATCTTCATCGATTGCATGGATTTGTTCCTGAACAATTTGTTGTAAACCTAATTTATCTTCTTCATCAAGTTTGAAGATGCTGGACTGCTTAATCTGTCGCCCAAACAATAAGTAAAGCATAAACCCAATGATAGGTAAGAAAAATAGCACGAGTAACCATGCCCACGTAGACCCCGCTTGTCTACGTTCCAGAAAGATAACAACGAAAGCTAAAAATATATTAAACACAAATCCTACAAAAAATAGAATAGAAAATAGTTGGGAATAATCGATATGCGAAAAAAATGGCAAAAAGCAGCCCCCCTTTAAGATTAGCTTTATTATACATGAAAAAGGATAGAATTACTTTCTGTGTTGCTGAATTTTCATGCAGTCAAAAAAATTTACATTCAACTTTCAATGTTCACAAAAACTTTACAGAAATAAGTCCCGGGACCTATAGCTATATTGGCAAATATCGGGTACACTAGTATTAACAAATTGATTAGGAGTGATCAAAATGAAACAATCACAAGAGAAAATTAAAAATGTAGTCACTCTGCTTTCTTCACTTGGTGTTAATATTTCAAAAACTAAATCACGACTTGAAGTTATGCGTACGTTACCACATGTAGCACCCGCAAAATTAAAATAATATACATAAAGAAAGGACATTCAAAGGGGAATGTTCTTTTTTTGTAATGTTTATCGTCATCGTTTGGAATGTCGATGCCTATGCATCAATTTATGGCTGATAAAAAGAGCGCCACTTGTTAGGTGGCGCTCTCAAACTTTAACTATTTCACGGATTTATATTTTTTAATCAGCTCGGCATCCGAATGATAGAATATTGAAAGTGCGATACCGATGCCACACATTAATGCCCATAACGAACTTCCGCCGTAACTAATAAACGGTAAAGGAATTCCTGTAATCGGCACGACTTGAATCGTCATTCCGACGTTCTGGAATACATGGAATATAATCATGCTTACCAATCCGATTAAAAAGTACGATGAGAATGGATTAGTCGTTACTTGAGCCATACGAATTAAATGTGTAAACAACGCTAAAAATAATACGAGTACCACAACTGTACCGATAAAGCCAAATTCTTCACCGATAACAGAGAAGATAAAGTCGGTATGGTTCTCCGGAATATAAACTTCTCCACCTTTAAATCCTTTACCGAATAGTCCGCCAGATCCGATTGCTTTTAACGATTCCATCAAGTGAAATCCTTCGCCATCACTGTATTGTGCTGGATTTAACCACGAATTAATACGGCCTAATTGATATGTCTTTATCCCTAACAATTTATCGATTAATTCAGGTTTATAAATAATAGCAAGAATTAATGTCGCTCCGATTGTTGATAAGGCAATTAAAAATGGCGCGAGAATTCTCCAGGTTACACCAGAAACAACGGTAATCCCTAATATAATAGCAAGCAACACGAGCGTTGTCCCTAAGTCGTTCTGTAATAAGATTAATATCATTGGAATAATAGATGTTAATCCAATCTTCATTAATAAAATGATGTCAGTCTGAAAAGATTTATAATATGTAAAGCGGTTATGATCATACACAACTTTACTTAATGTCAGCATTAATATAATCTTCATAAATTCTGATGGTTGCAAACTTAGTCGGCCAAAGAAGACGTACCAGCTTTTTGCACCATTAATTGTAGGTGTAAATGATGACTCAGGTAATATGAGTAATCCTAATAATGCTACGTTTCCAATCGTATATAAAGCAAAGACCCATTTCTTCATAAACTTCGGTGAGATATGCATAATACTAAATGCGAGAATAAATCCGAATATATAGTACAATATTTGTCGTTCAGCAAAGTTTGTACCATACTGTTGTCCATCCATTGCTGACGTAATAATCGTTAAACTAATTGCAAAAAATCCGATAATAAGTATAATCAACCACCAATCGATTTTTTCAATCCATGAGCGTTTGAATTTTATACGTGATGTGTTGCTTGATTGAGCCATGGTCAAACTCCTAATCTTAAATAAATTATAGTCATTATTATACATAAATATGGTCAAACATTATAGGAATAAATCTTTATTTTGCGAATGGTAACTTTATGCCTAATAAAAATGTGCATCTCATCTTATATCATGATAGTATAATTATATTAATAATCTGGAGGAATTGAAATGACTAAACAAAATATATGTATCGTCTATGGCGGAAAAAGTGCTGAGCATGAGGTTTCAATCTTAACAGCACAATCAGTAATCAATGCGATGGATAAAGAAAAATACGCAGTCGATACAATTTATATTACAAATGAAGGTGAATGGATTAAAGGACCTGCAATTACAGAACGTATTGAAGAGAGCGAATCTTTAAGACTAACGCCATCAAATAACGATACAATTATGCATTTATTAACTTCTTCAACAGAAGGTCATCAGTATGATGCGATCTTCCCGTTACTACATGGACCAAACGGAGAAGATGGTACAATTCAAGGCTTGTTTGAAGTGCTTGATTTACCATACGTTGGAAACGGTGTATTAGCAGCTGCAAGCTCAATGGATAAACTTGTGATGAAGCAATTATTTGCAAATCGTGGATTACCACAGTTGCCATATGTAAGTTTCTTACGCAGTGAATATGAAACATATAAACATAACATTTTAGAATTAGTGAACAATAAATTACAATACCCGGTATTCGTTAAACCAGCAAACTTAGGTTCTTCTGTAGGTATTTCGAAATGTACAAACCGTGAAGAATTAATTGCTGGTATTGAAGAAGCATTACAATTTGACCGCAAACTTGTTGTTGAACAAGGCGTAGTAGCTCGTGAAATTGAAGTTGCAGTATTAGGTAACGATAATCCAAAGACGACGTTACCAGGTGAAGTGGTGAAAGACGTTGATTTCTATGATTACAAATCGAAATATAAAGATGGTAAAGTACAGTTAGAAATTCCTGCAGATATCCCATCAGAAATTCAGGAAACAATGCGCAATATGGCCGTTGAAGCATTTAAAGCAACGGATTGTTCTGGTTTAGTGCGTGCCGATTTCTTCTTAACAGAAGACAATACAATCTATATTAACGAAACAAATGCTATGCCTGGATTTACACAATTCAGTATGTACCCATTATTATGGGAGAACATGGGCATGAGCTATAGTGAATTAATTACTGAGTTAATTGACTTAGCTAAAGAACGTCATGCAGACAAGAAAAAAATCAAATATAAAATGGACTGATTAATATGATAAAAAGAAGTTTACGCTGGATAGCAGAACAAACGGGTGGTAAAGTAGCACAACAGTTTGAAGATGTAATGATTGATGGTGTGTCGATTGATTCACGACAATTAAATGAGGGTGTACTATTTATTCCGTTTAAAGGTGAAAATGTAGATGGTCATCAATATGTAGCTCAGTCATTAGAGCGCGGCGCACATGCATCTTTATGGCAAAGTGATGCGCTTGATATGCCGGAAGGTCTTCCGATCATCGTTGTTGACGATACGTTAAAGGCATTACAAGCGATAGGGAAAGCATATCTTGAAGAAGTGAACCCGAAAGTTATCGCGATTACTGGAAGTAACGGTAAGACGTCGACAAAAGATATGGTTGAAGCGGTACTAGCGCCGAACTTTAAAGTGAAGAAGACGCAAGGTAATTATAATAACGAAATTGGCTTACCTATTACGCTTTGTCAGCTGGATGAGGATACTGAAATCTCAATTTTAGAAATGGGTATGTCAGGATTCGGTGAAATCGCATTTCTATCTGAACTTGCAACTCCGGATATTGCTGCGATTACGAATATTGGTGAAAGTCATATGCGTGATTTAGGATCACGTGAAGGCATAGCAAAAGCAAAGTTTGAGATTATTGAAGGATTGAATGGTCCATTATTTTACGATGGAGATGAGCCATTACTTAACGATTTAGTTGCACAAGCTAAAGGTGAATTTAAGAAGATTGGCTTCAATTCGGATAATGATTTCTATATTCATGACCTGCAAGCGTTAGAGAAAAGTATTGCCTTTAAAGTCGGAGATGCGCAGTTTAGCGTCCCGACACTTGGTGCACATAATGCGCGAAATGCAACGATTGCAATTGCGATTGGTCGCCTTTTAGGATTGAGCGATGCAGTCATCAACGAGAATTTAACACATTTACATTTAACAAATATGCGTATGGAACAAATTATTGGTATTAATAAAGCACGTCTTATAAATGATGCGTATAATGCAAGTCCGACAAGTATGCGTGCAGCTATTGACACGATTGCGATTATGGATGTACCGAATAAAATTATCGTGTTGAGTGACGTGCTTGAACTCGGTCCAGACTCACAACAGTACCATGAATCTGTCGGTGCGTATTTTGAAGGGAAAGGTATTGATCGTTTACTGACGGTTGGTACTGAAGCTGCACATATTCATGCGGCAGCAAAGCCTTTTACAGAAGCACAACACTTTGATTCAAAAGAAGCGTTAGAGGCAGCATTGTTGAACTATTTAAATGCCGATACTGTCGTCTTATTTAAAGCAAGCCGAGGGATGGCATTAGAAACGATCATTAATCAATGTATTTAATGTTTTTTTAAGTAGAATTTAAGTTAAATAAAAAATATTTATTTTTCATATAAAGTGAATGACTGTATAGCTTACAGTCATTTTTTTATGTCGTAATAACTTGTATTTACAATTGTATTGATTGTAAAAATATACGATAGGTGCTAAGATAGAGAAGTTGAATAGGCATGTGAGTGGAAAATTACTCTGTGCTCGAGCACAAGTTGAATGCGCACACTATAGAGGCGTAATTTATGAAAGATAAAAGGAGAAATAATATTGCAAAAATTTAGAGACCTAGGTATCAGCGAACCTACCATAAATGCGCTGGAGAAAATGGGATTTACAGAACCTACACCGATTCAAACGGATAGTATCCCTCATACGATGGCAGGCCGTGACGTATTAGGCCAAGCGCAAACTGGTACTGGTAAAACTGGTGCTTTTGGAATACCTTTAATTGAAAAAGTTAGAGGCCAAGAGGGGATCAAAAGTTTAATTCTTGCTCCTACCCGTGAATTAGCGGTCCAAGTTGCTGAACAATTAAAAGCATTTAGTCGTGGACAAGGGATTCAAGTTGCGACTGTATTCGGTGGTATGCCGATTGACCGTCAAATTAGAGAATTAAAAAAGAAACCCCAAATCGTCGTTGGAACACCTGGTCGTGTTATCGATCATTTAAACCGTCGTACGTTAAAAACTGAAGACATCAATACGTTAATCTTAGATGAAGCGGATGAGATGATGAACATGGGATTCATCGATGATATGCGTTTCATCATGGATAAATTACCGAAAGAACAACGTCAAACGATGTTATTCTCAGCGACAATGCCGAGAGCCATTCAGGAGTTAGTTCAAAAATTTATGAAAGATCCTATCATTGTTAAGACGATGACAAATGTTGATTCAAACCCTGATATCGACGAGCATTACACAATCGTTAAAGAATTAGAGAAGTTCGACACTTTCACTAATTTCTTAGATGTTCACCAACCAGAATTAGCTATCGTATTCGGACGTACGAAACGTCGTGTTGATGAGTTAACAAGTGCGTTAATTTCTAAAGGATACCGTGCAGAAGGATTACACGGAGACATTACTCAAGCGAAACGTTTAGAAGTGCTTAAGAAGTTTAAGAATGACCAAATTGACATCTTAGTTGCAACAGACGTTGCTGCACGTGGATTAGATATTTCTGGCGTATCTCACGTTTATAACTTCGATATCCCTCAAGATGTTGAAAGTTATACGCACCGTATCGGTCGTACAGGTCGTGCAGGTAAACATGGTATGGCGATTTCATTCGTTAACCCGGTTGAAATGGATTATATCCGTCAAATCGAAAAGTCTAAAAACCGTACAATGACAGCTTTACGCCCACCAACACCAGGTGAAGTAATGAAAGCGCGTGAATTAGACGTGAAGACGAAAGTGAACGGTTGGATTGAAAAACCAACTGAAGCTCGTATCGAATCTATCGCACAAGAATTAATTAATGAACATGGTGATGTGAAATTAGTCGCATCATTATTACAAGAATTAATTAAATCAAACAACGATGTAGACGTTCAATTAACATTTGAAAAGCCACTTGGCCGTAAAGGTAGTGGGGGTAAATCTTATGGACGCGGACGTGGTGGAAATGGTGGAGGCCGCCCAGGTGGATCTCGTAGCCGTTCTAAAGATGGCGGTAAAGATGGCCGTCGTAAATCATACGACCGTGGCGCTAAATCAGGTGCACCTGCAAAAGGTGGAAAGAAACCTTTTAAAGCGAGAACATTTGCAGACCATAAAAAATAAATTTTATTAGAAACACCCTGTTATTATTCTAAGTGATAATGACAGGGTGTTTTTGTTATAATTTACATAAATGGAGGCGATCAATTTGTACAACGATACACTCATGTATGCTCAACCGGAAAATACGCCCATCTACAGACGGTTGAAATGGTTCATCTACACATTAATAACGCTTACGATATCGGTCGGACTATACTACGGGATTAACTGGTTGTTCGAATGGGAATATGCTTACGCTGTATTCTTACTACTGCTTATCCCACTTTACCAACTTATACTTGGTATTTTCTTAAGTTACAAGTACACACGTTATACGCTCAACCAGTCGACACTTGAAATGAGTAGCGGCGCATATTTTATGGAACGTAAAGTTGTGCCCATTGATTTAATGCAGTCTGTACGTATTGAACAAGGCTGTATTATGAAGCGATTTAATCTTGCGGTTGTGACAGTGTATACGCGCGGCGATACTGTCGTATTACCATATATGACAACAGATGAAGCAGAACGTATTGCCACGAGCATTATTGCAACCATTAAGGAGATGCATTATGGACGCAACTAAAAAGTCGTTACATTATTCTACGTATTTATCTAACGTACTAAAATCTTTAAAGAGTAATATCTTCCCGATAGGATTAGGCTTATTTTTCATTATTAAAGATGGATTTACGAAACAGGCTTTGCTCGATAACGGATTTGCATTACTTATATTATTATTTACGATATTGAGTGCGTTATTCAGTATGATTGAAGCGAAAATTACGAAGTACTGGATTGAAGAAGATAAGTTAATGCTTCAAAAAGGTTTGATTAACCGAACAATAAAAGAAATTTATATCGGTAAAATTCAAACGATGGATACATCTGCGGGTATTGCGAATCAGTTGCTCGGGGGCGTCATCATGCATGTTAAAACTGCAGGTGATGGTATTGAACTGAATAGTATCAGTAAGCATGATGCAGCGCGATTAACCGAATATATCAATCAACGTAAGTACGAATTGAATGGTCAACAGATTGTTGAAGATGTTGAAACATCGGATGTTGATCAATTGCCTAACCAAGTATCTACACCATATGAAACAATATACCAACTGTCAACTAAAGATTTACTGATGATGAGTGCGACAAGTGCATCAATGTTTACCGTGTTTGCTATCGTTTATGCAATTTACAGTCAAGTAGATGACATTTTTCATCTTGATCGATACATGGGTCCTCTAGAGCAAACAGTGGGACAAAGTTATATATTAATTGCGTTCGTTATTGCAAGTGCACTATTCATGAGTTATATTATCGGCATCTTTGTAACAGCAATAAAATATTATCAGTATACCGTGTACTTTAATGGAGAACTATTAAATATTAAATACGGCCTTTTTGAACGAAAAAATAAATTTATTGCAATCAAAAATATACAACGTGTTACTGAAAGACAAAGTTATTTACGTAAGTTATTGTATAAAACATCATTTGCGGTGACAACAACGAGTGAAATGAAAGCATCTGAAGATAGCATTTTAGGTGATGAAGAAGTATTGCCGTTCATTTCACGTGATGAAGCGTATCGTGTGATTCAAAGGCTTGTGCCCGATTATAATTTTACGGATGTGAACCATGTCATTCCGAAACGTAGTATTCGCCGTTATTTTCAAATTTCCTGGGTGATATTTATTATTGCTGGCGGTATTATACAGTATTTCTGGTTTGATAAAGCGTGGCTGTTCGTAATTATTCTAATGATCTTAACGTTTATTACAGCATATATTAAATATAGAAATTCTGGCTATATTATCGTCGACGATCAAGTGAATATTCGCAATGGCGGGGCATTTGTTATGGAAACATCTTTTGTGAAAGAGCGTAATATTATCGGATTGAATGTTTCAAGTACGCCGTTTATGAATAAAGCTAATTTACGTAATGCTGTGTTAGACATATCATCTGGAAGTAGTAATGCGAGTTGCCGGTTAGATTATATTGAGCTCGAAGATGCCGCGCAAATTTATGATTGGTTCTTGCTAAAGGAGCGATATCAATATGAAAAAAATGCATAAAGATAGTATGAAGCTAATGAAGATAGGCGCGTGTATTGATCTATTAGTAGCACTCATTATATTAATCATCATCATAGTTATTGATTATATGGACTGGATTCCTGTACACCCCTATATTTATTATGGTTTTATTATATTAGGATTACTAAATTTTATATTAGACTTTTTTTATTTCACGAAATTGAAATATCAATACTCTTTATTTGGTTTGTTAGAAGATGAAATCATCACTGAAAACGGCATATTGAATAAGCAGAAAAATATCGTGCCTTACGCTACGGTTCAAAACGTTGAAACCGAACAAGGACCGATAATGAAGCGATTTAATATTAAATCATTACAAGTCAAAACTGCAGAAAATGCAATAAGCATTCCTTTCGTACATGAAACGGAAGCGGAGCAGTTAAAGGCATTTATCAATCAAAAAATGAGAGCAGCAGAACAGAGGAGAATACATGATTAAAGGCATTGGAACTGATATTATTGAAATTGCACGTATACAAAAATCTTTGGAGAATCCAAAACTGATCACGCGCATATTACATCCGAAAGAGATAGAACGCTTTGAATCATTTACGAGTGAGAAACGTCGTGCTGAATATTTTGCGGGGCGTTTTTGTGTGAAGGAAGCTTATAGCAAAGCGCTCGGAACGGGCATCGGACAGTTGAACTTTAATGATATTTGTTGTTTAAATGATGCTGCAGGTAAACCGTATATTGAAGGTGTGAATGCGCACGTCAGCATTGCACATTCAGACACGGTGGCAACTGCCTACGTCATAATAGAAGAATAATGGACGATACGTTAAAATGTGATAAAATTTGAGTATTAATTGAAGAGGTGAATAACAATGAGTGACAGGATTTATCGACCAAGTTACGTCAATATCAATTTGGATGCAATCAGTGAGAACTTTAAAGCTTTCGGCAAATTACATCCCAATAAGACAGTAATCGCTGTCGTTAAAGCGAATGGATATGGATTAGGTGCAGTACAAATTGCGAAACATTTAGTGCAGCATGGTGCTGAATTTTTCGCTGTAGCAACATTAGATGAAGCGATTGAACTCAGAATGCACGGCATTAAAGCGAAGATATTAGTGTTAGGTATTATCGAACCGAAAGATATACATAAGGCATGTCAGCATCGTCTTGCGCTGACTGTACCAGGTTTAAAGTGGTTACATGAAGCGTTACAATTTGTAGAAGCTGATGACAAGCCATTTTGGGCGCACTTAAAGTTAGATACAGGTATGGGACGTATCGGAATGCGCGACGTTGAAGAATATAAAGCGGTTGTATCGCTTGTTAAACAACATGATAAGACGGTATTCGAAGGTGTCTATACGCATTTCAGTTGTGCAGATGAAGACAATGACAGCGCACAAATTGCATACGATCAGTTCATCAACACTGTCAATACATGTGAAGTACCATCGTTTGTACATTGTCAGAACAGCGCTGCAGCACTGCGATTTGATGCATCTGAATGTACGGCACTCCGACTCGGTATTAGCTTATATGGGTATTACCCTTCAACGTTTATTCGTGATATTACGCAAGTGAAATTAAAGCCTGCGATGCAGCTCGTTTCAACGGTGAACTTCGTGAAAGAAATCCATGCAGGCGATACAGTGAGTTACGGTGCTACTTATGTTGCTGAACAAGATGAAACAATTGCAACATTCCCGCTCGGTTATGCGGATGGATTTAGTCGTCAGTTACAAGGTTATCATATTAATCTTGAAGGTCATGAAGTACCCATCGTAGGTCGTATATGTATGGATCAGTTTTTAGCACGTGTGCCGAAAGGGACTGTTGAAGGAGCGCAAGCCATTATTATTGACCACCATGATGACAGTAATCAGTCAATTGAAGAAGTTGCTGATAAGTTAAACACAATTAATTATGAAGTGTTAACTAGCCTCGGCAGAAGATTGCCGAAACATTATGTGACGCAAGATTCGATTGAAAAATATAACGAATTATTAAAATAAAATTGGTGTCACATGAATTTTTTTGATAAAATTATAGTAATCGTGTAACTGGAGGAAAAAATATGAGTAAACTGCATGAACAACAATTAATTGAGGGCTATCAATCTATGGCTGAAATTAATTTATTAATTGCTTCAGAACATTACTTACTAGAGTGTGAAGTATATGACACAATGGATTATACTGGCGCATTGGTGGAAGGTGAATAAATGAAGCGCGGCGATGTTTATTTAGCTGATTTGTCACCTGTTAAAGGGTCAGAGCAAGGCGGTAAACGACCTGTAGTCATTATTCAAAATGATATTGGAAATAAATATAGTCCGACAGTTATTGTAGCAGCTATAACTGCTAAAATTAATAAATCGAAAATCCCAACCCACGTAGAGATTGGTAAAACTAATCATCATCTAGATAAAGATTCTGTGATTTTATTAGAGCAAATAAGAACAATTGATAAAAACCGACTTATTGAAAAACTAACTTACCTTCCGAAAGATAAGATGGAAGAGGTAGATTCAGCACTTGCAATTAGTCTTAACTTATCTATTGATGACTCGGAGACTTTAGGATAACGCAAGTTACCTTAAAGTCTCTTTTAAGGTTTATTAGGAGGAAAGTATGATGCGCCAAATTGATAAGATTGTGACGAGGTATACAGATATCCTCAAACAATACATAGAACAAAAAGATGAATCAGCGCTGGAAGATGTTCAGGCGTTGAGCTTTGAAGCGATTGAACTCGATATTTCTCCTGAAGAAATCGTTATTTTGCATAAAGATATCGTGATTGAAGCCGGATATAATGCGATTGAACAACATTATGCGATGGATGTCTTAACTGAGATGATCATCGGGTTTGGGTTTACATACCGAGATTATAAGGCACTCGTGCGTGTGATGGAAGCACACGATAAAGAAATGGATGTTGCCGCGAGTCTGCAAACGACGATGTTAAAGACACAAATTCCTCATTTGAATAACGTTCAAATCGGAGCTATTAGTGTACCGGCACATCGCGTAAATGGTGATTACTTTAACTTGATTGATCATAAAGATGGAACGATGAGCTTTGCGGTCGCCGATGTTATTGGAAAAGGGATACCTGCAGCACTTGCTATGAGCATGATTAAATTCGGAATGGATTCATATGGTCATAGTCAGTTGCCAAGCGACGGATTAAAGCGTTTAAATCGTGTTGTGGAGAAGAATATCAATCAGAACATGTTTGTGACAATGTTTTATGGTTTATATGAGGAAATTAATAATAAGTTTTATTTTGCATCAGCAGGTCACGAACCTGGTTATATTTATCGCAAAAATAGTGATACGTTTGAAGAGCTTAATGCGCGAGGTTTAGTATTAGGTATCCATCCAGCGACGCGTTATGATCAGGAAGAATTAGAGCTTGAAATCGGTGATATGATTATCGTTTATACAGATGGTGTTTCTGAATTACGTCATTTAAATGGTGATTTTATTAGTACGAAAGAGTTGCTGAGTTATATTTATCAGTATAAAGATTTACATCCGCAAGATATCGTGCAGGTCGTATATGAGCAACTGATTACAATTGGTGATCCGAAGAAAAGAGACGATTTAACGATATTAATTATAAAAAGAATTAAATAATACGTTTAATGATGCGGTTATAGGGTATTTTAGTCAATAATAAGTATAAATGAGCATAAATTTATTTATGATTTTAAGGAGAATATACATGAACTTAAATATTGAATCGATTGAAAAAGAAGGTTTTTACGCAATTAAAGTGGCCGGGGAATTAGATGTTGCTACAGTACCTGAATTACAGGAAGTGTTAATTCCAATTCGTCAACTTGGCACACATGATATTCATTTACATATAGATGATGTGACTTATATGGATAGTACAGGTCTTGGTTTATTCGTAGGCACATTAAAAGAATTAAACAAAAATAATAAAGAATTATACGTATTAGGTGTAAATAGCCGAATCGAGCGTTTATTTGACATTACAGGTCTTAAAGATTTAATGCATGTGAACCAACCAGTGGAGGGCGTTTAATATGGATAAAGCATACGATTACGTAGAAATGAGATTTCCAGCTGCTGCAGAATACGTTGGTTTAGTGCGTTTAACTTTATCAGGTATTTTAAACCGTGCTGGTGCTTCTTATGATGATATTGAAGATACGAAGATTGCAGTAAGTGAAGCTGTTACAAATGCAGTGAAACACGCGTATAAAGATGACGTTAAAGGTGATGTATTAGTAGGATATGTTATCTTTGAAGATAAAGTTGAAGTGATTGTTTCTGATTCAGGCACAAGCTTTGATTACGAACGTACGAAATCTGAACTTGGTCCATATCAGGAGAATGAAAATATTGATTTCATTCGTGAAGGTGGCTTAGGATTATTCTTAATCGAATCATTAATGGATGAAGTAAATGTGAAGAAGGATAGCGGTGTAACGATTAGTATGACTAAGTATATTGCGGGGGAGCAGGTGTAACTTCATGACGAGTTCTAATTATAATGACGTTACTCCCGAGGAGATTAATGGCTGGATAAAGCTGTATCAGGATACTAAAGATGAAATGGCGCAAAATGAACTCGTGATGCACTATCAAAAGTTAGTCGAATCATTAGCGTATCGATATTCAAAAGGTCAAAGCCATCATGAAGACTTAGTACAAGTTGGGATGGTGGGGCTACTCGGAGCAATTAACCGTTTTGATGTGAGTTTTGATCGTAAATTTGAAGCGTTTTTAGTGCCAACGGTTATCGGAGAAATTAAACGTTATTTAAGAGATAAGACGTGGAGCGTACATGTTCCGAGACGAATTAAAGAAATTGGACCGAAGATTAAGAAAGCAACAGATGAGTTAACAAATGAACTTGGACGTTCGCCGAAGATTATCGAAATTGCGAAGCATATCGACGCAACTGAAGAAGAAGTGCTGGAAGCAATGGAGATGGGTCAAAGTTATAATGCTTTAAGTGTGGACCATTCGATTGAAGCAGATAAAGATGGCTCGACTGTGACATTATTAGATGTCATGGGTGATACAGAAGAAGGTTATGAGCTGACTGAAAAGCGAATGATCTTAGAGAAAGTATTACCGATTTTATCTGACCGCGAAAAAGAAATTATTCAATGTACGTTTATAGAAGGATTAAGTCAAAAAGAAACGGGCGAGAAGATTGGATTAAGTCAAATGCACGTTTCAAGATTACAACGTACGGCAATCAAGAAATTAAGAGATGCTGTACAGAAGAGTTAATCGTGAACTGCTGAGAACAAGCAATTGTTTTCAGCGGTTTTTTTGTTATGGTAAAATATACGTATCTTAAGGAGGCAGCTATGCAAAAACATATTATCGAACTAATTATTGAAAAATTACCATTTAAGAAACAACAAATTGAAGCGGTGCTCAATCTGTTAGAAGAGAAAAATACAGTACCGTTTATCGCACGTTACCGTAAAGAGGTAACAGGTGGTCTGGATGAAGTTGAAATTAAAGATATCGAAACAGAATATCGTTATATGGAAACTTTACAAAAGCGTAAAGACGACGTCATTCGTACTATTGAAGCACAAGGCTTATTAACAGAAGCATTGCGTAAAGAAATTATGGAGCAAGTGAAACTGCAACGGGTTGAAGACTTGTACCGTCCATTTAAACAAAAGAAAAAGACGCGTGCGACAGAAGCGAAACGTAAAGGACTTGAGCCGTTAGCACAGATGATTTTATCATTTGAAGGGAAAGATATTGTTGCTGAAGCGGCGCAATTTGTCGGTGAAGAAGTGGAGAATGTGGAAGCGGCGATTAGTGGTGCAATCGATATCATCGCTGAGATAATTTCTGATGAACCGAAATATCGTGAATACATATTACAGTTTGTCGAAGCAAATGGTTTAGTCGTAACTACTAAGAAGAAGAAAGCGGAAGACGAAAAAGGCGTCTTTGAAATGTACTATGATTATTCAGAGAAAGTGAAAAAGATTGTACCCCATAGAACACTTGCCATCAATCGTGGTGAAAAAGAAGGTGTTCTTAAAGTAAGTGTCGATGTAGATGATACGCGCATCAAATCTTATATTCGCAAGCAAGTCGTTAAGAAAGAAGTTGAATCAAATCAATATATTGATTTAGCGATTGAAGAAGCATTGAAACGTTTAATCTTACCTTCTATTGAACGTGAAATTCGTAATGAGTTAACGGAAAAAGCTGAAGCGCAAGCAATTGATATTTTTGCTGTGAACTTAGAGAATTTATTATTGCAAGCGCCGCTTAAAGGGAAAATGATTCTTGGGTTAGACCCTGCGTATCGTACGGGTTGTAAGTTAGCCGTAATTAATAAATTCGGGACATTTGTTGAGAAATCTGTAATCTATCCGCATCCACCAGTAAGTAAGATGGCCGAAGCGAAGAAGAAGATGCTCGATTTAATCAAGCGTAACGGTATCGAATTGATTGCTATCGGTAACGGTACAGCAAGTCGTGAGTCAGAACAGTTTGTTGCAGAACTGATTAAAGAAAATCAGTTAGATGTGAAATATATTATCGTTAATGAAGCCGGTGCATCAGTTTACTCAGCAAGTGAGTTAGCGCGTAAAGAGTTCCCGGACTTCCAGGTCGAAGAAAGAAGTGCCGTTTCAATCGGACGACGCGTGCAAGATCCGTTATCAGAACTTGTGAAGATTGATCCGAAATCTATCGGTGTAGGTCAATACCAGCATGACGTTAACCAGAAAGCTTTAAACGAAGCCTTAGCATTCGTTGTAGAAACAGCTGTAAATAAAATTGGTGTAAACGTGAATACTGCATCGGCACCATTATTACAATACGTGTCGGGGCTTTCGTCTACAGTTGCTGAGAACATTATTAAACATCGCGAGGAAAATGGCCCGATTAAACATCATAAAGAAATTGCGAAGATTCCTAGACTTGGTAAGAAAACATTTGAACAAAGTATAGGATTTATGAGAATACCAGATGGAACAGAACCATTAGATAATACTGGCATTCACCCGGAAAGTTATGATGCAACGTATGCTTTAATCAAATCGATTGGTTTAACGATTGATGATTTAGGGACAGATGAATTGAAAGCCAAGTTAAACGCATTGAAACTAGAAACAGTTTCTGAAGAACTGTCGATTGGTATTCCGACACTTGAAGACATTATTGCAGCACTTATTGCACCAGGACGCGATCCACGTGAAGACTTCGAAACACCATTATTGAAGTCGGATGTCCTTTCTATAGAAGATTTAAGAAAAGGCATGAAGTTATCGGGTACAGTGCGTAATGTAGTAGACTTTGGTGCATTTGTTGATATCGGTGTGAAACAGGACGGGCTTGTGCACGTTTCTAAATTATCGAATAAATTTGTGAAGCATCCAACTGATGTCGTTTCAGTAGGGGATATAGTAGATGTATGGATTGAAGATATTTTTGAAGATAAAGGGAAAGTCGCATTGACGATGAAAGATCCGAATGCAAAATAGTGATTTACAACGATTGGTCGAAAGCATTTCTATAGAGTACTTTGATAAACCTTTTATACATGAAGCACGTTTCAATCATCGATTGCGCACGACCGGTGGTAGATACTTATTAAATAGTCACGACATTGAAATTAATCCGAAACAGTATGAGACGTTCGGAATCGAAGCGATTGTTGATATCATTAAACACGAACTCGTGCACTATCATCTTCATATAGAAGGAAAAGGCTATCAACATCGAGATAAAGACTTTAAATTATTATCTGAAAAAGTCGGCGCACCACGTTTTTGTGAGATGATACCTTCAATACAAGGCTATAAATATACGTATACATGTAAAAAGTGCAGTCAAACTTTTTTGAGAAAGCGACGTGTGAATACGTTGAAATACAAATGTTCGAAATGTTTAGGAGAAATAGCGATTACGAAAGTATGGTAAATGACAGTGTAGCCTAGGCTGCACTGTTTTCTTTTGTGTTTTTTCGTGTCATTTATATATACGATTTTAGCGTTTTTAATGAATATTTACATTTTGTAAATTTTTTTAGGAAAAAGTGTTGACTTTATGTTCAAATCGTTATAAGATTAATTTCGTTGTTGAAACACGGCCCCTTGGTCAAGCGGTTAAGACACCGCCCTTTCACGGCGGTAACACGGGTTCGAATCCCGTAGGGGTCACTTTTAATGATTTTACAAACTTAATAAAAGATTTAAGGAATTAAAAAAACTTTTAAAAAAGTGTTGACTTCTTAATCTAAAAGTTATATACTTAATCTTGTCGTTAAAAGAGATGACGAGTGAAAAATGCCAACGCGCGATCGTGGCGGAACGGCAGACGCGCTAGGTTGAGGGCCTAGTTGGAGCAATCCAGTGGAGGTTCAAATCCTCTCGGTCGCACTTAATGCTTTTAACACATACTAAATAAAATAATGCGGGTGTAGTTTAGTGGTAAAACCTCAGCCTTCCAAGCTGATGTTGTCGGTTCGATTCCGATCACCCGCTCCATAAATTT
>NZ_JAOTIS010000012.1 GCF_025628935.1 Macrococcus capreoli | reverse complement strand
AATAACCTGCTGATTTTCAGCAGGTTATTTTTGTGTAGCTCTTGATATAAGCAATATGAAATAGCATAGTAAGCCAAATAACAACGTAATAAATAATGCATGTAATAATGCAATATATAAATTTAACATTGAGAATATCGATAATGCTCCGGTCGTTACTTGTAAACAAATTAATGCGAATGCAATCAAATAACCGTATTTGATCACGCGATATTGACTGTAGTTCTTAACTGCATGGTAAACAACGTAACTCAACCAGATAAACAATATGAAGGCTAACGTTCTATGACTCATTTGTACCCATTCATAGAAGTTTTCCGGTAATCCAACTTCCCCTTGTTTACAGAGTGGCCAGCTTAAACAGGCAAGACTTGCTTTTTCATGTCTTACAAGTGCACCACTATAAATAACGATATATATAAAACTTGTTAGTGCAATTGTCTGTCTTCTCAAATGGGGGTAAATAACTAATTGCGTTGCATCGAACTTTTGATCAACTTCAAAGATTAGTAGTGTGAGTAAAAACACTGAACTGAAACTAATTAATGAAATACCGAAGTGAAGTGCAAGTACAAATCCATTTTGCTGCCAAATCACTGCTGCAGCACCAATTAACGCTTGTGCAAAGATAAATCCAATACTCATACCACATAAGAACTTCGTTTCACGCTTATGTCCAATATATTTAATACTCAATATAACGAGCCATGTGACTGATAGTAATGCCATACCTGAAACACCACGATGTGCGAGTTCAATCAATGTTTCTTTCGGAATGTGTGTCGGTACAAATTGCCCGTGACAGAGTGGCCAGCTTTTACCACAACCATCTGCAGATCCAGTCTTCGTTACGAGTGCACCACCAATTTGAACAAACAACATCAGAAGTGTCGTAAACAAAGAAAGCCATTTTAAATTCTTTTCCTTTAACAAATACCTTCACCTCAAATTAGTCATTATCTACGTAAAGTGTAAATGTAATCTTTATTACATAATGACTTCAGTATATACTTAAGATATAGTATAACAATCTAACCAGGATGTAAATGTGTCACATTCGTGAATTATTTGCATCGTCACGAAAAAGAAAAATGTCACAATTTAATTTCGAAAATGTATAGAAAATGTGACAGTTTTCATATATTATTGTTATTATATGCGTTAGTATTGTTTAAGGAGGGTGAAAATGCAAAATGAACACGTATTAAATCGCGTCAAATCAGTGGATTCGTCGCGCCTGACATTTAAAGATGTCAAAGCAGTGGTTAAGCTAGGTCTCGTACAAGGTAATTTGATACCCACTTTTGCAGGTGCATTCGTTGCAATTATGATGACTCAGCGTTCATTTTTAAGTAGCATGCCTGAACTTTTAACGATGCTGATTGGCTCTACACTTATTATGGCAGGAAGTTGTGCATTAAATAACTTTTATGACCAGGATATCGACCGTATTATGCCGAGTAAGCAAGAACGACCGAGCGTTACGGGCAAGATTGCAACGCATTCGATATTTCGATTAAGTTTTATCTTAATGCTCATTGGAGAATTATTATTATTCTCAATTAATATCGAAACAGGTCTGATTGGGTTTTTAGGTATCTTTGGCTATGTGGTGCTTTATTCTATTTGGTCTAAACGTCATTTAGTGTCAAATACTATAATAGGAAGTTTCCCGGGAGCGATTCCACCTCTCGTTGGTTGGGCAGCCATTGATCCTGGACTTTCTAAGATTGCATGGATGTTATTCATTATTATGTTTATATGGCAACCCGCACATTTCTATGCGTTAGCGATTAAACGTAAAGATGAATATGCTATGGCAAATATTCCGATGCTGCCATCTGTTAAAGGTTTTGCACGCACGAGACTTGGAATGTTATTCTGGGTAGCATTGCTATTGCCAACACCGTTTTTAATGGGTGAGCTAGGAACAATCTTTATAGTACTTGCAACAATATTAAATCTTGGTTGGCTGTTACTTGCTTTATCAGGATTTAAATCAAATGTGAAAGAGAATAAATGGGCAATGTCAATGTTTATCTATTCTTTGAACTATTTGATGATATTTTTTGTTATGATAGTAGTAGTTACATTAATTCAAATGATTTGATTATGAATGGTGAAAGAGGGGTTAGAATTTAATGAAGAACAATTTGAAGCATGTGAAGTTGATGGGCTTAATTTCATTATTAATAATGACATTAGCTGGATGTGGTAAACCATATCTTTCAGCTTTACGTCCAGCAGGGGAAGTTGCAAAGGAACAATTCAACTTAATGATGTTAGCAGTTTACATCATGCTATTTGTTATTGCAGTTGTTGTAGTCATTTTCGTTTTAGCAGTTGTAAAATTCAGACGTGGTAAAGTTGGAGAGAACTTTGTACCGAAAGATGTTCACGGTAACCATAAATTAGAGATTATCTGGACAGCAATTCCAATCTTATTATTATTAATTTTAGCAATTCCTACAGTTATGCTGACGTTTAAATTAGCAGATACGAAAGCGATGGATAAAGTAGATGCTAAAGGTAACAATAAAGAAATCATCGTTGATGTAACTGCAAATCTTTACTGGTGGGAATTTAATTATCCAAACCAAAAGATTGTAACGAGTCAAGAGTTAGTTGTACCAACTGATACGAAAGTATACTTTAAATTACATTCAGCTGACGTTAAACACTCATTCTGGATTCCAGCAGTGGGTGGGAAAATGGATACGAACGTTGAAAATATCAACAAATTCTATTTAGTATTTGATGGCAATAAAGCAAAAGATGCTAAGAATATGTTCTATGGTAAATGTGCTGAGTTATGTGGACCATCTCACGCGTACATGGACTTTAAAGTAAAAACAATGTCTAAGGACGACTTCAACACATGGGTGAAATCAATGCAGGATATTAAAAAGCCTGTTGCTACAACAGATGCTAAAGAAGGCGAAAAAGTCTTCAAACAATCTTGTCAAGGATGTCACGCTGTTACACCAACAGGTAAAGGGGCGAAAGGTCCTAACTTAACAACGTTTGGTGATCGCAACCGTGTTGCAGGTATTTTAGAACATAACGAAGAAAACGTTAAAAAGTGGATTAAAGATCCTGAATCAGTAAAACCGGGTAACAAAATGACGGGTCAATATAAAGTAAGTGATTCAGATATCGATGCTTTAGCGAAATACTTAATGGAACGTAAAGTTGAAAAGTAATATTAAAGGGAGGTTACACAATTGGCTACACAAAAAAAACGTGGTTTAATTATGGAATATTTAACGACTGTTGACCATAAAAAAATTGCAATTTTATACTTAATCATGGGTGGATTATTCTTCGCCATGGGTGGTATAGAAGCAATGTTTATTCGTATTCAGCTTGCTGTTCCAGAAAACGATTTTGTTTCAGCAGGTTTGTTCAACCAAATTATTACGATGCATGGTACAACAATGATTTTCTTAGCGGCAATGCCGTTATTATTCGCATTTATGAACGCAGCGGTACCATTACAAATTGGTGCACGTGACGTAGCATTCCCATTCTTAAATGCATTAGGTTTCTGGTTATTCTTCTTCGGTGGAATTTTCTTAAACTTATCATGGATATTAGGTGGCGCACCTGATGCAGGCTGGACATCTTATGCTTCATTATCATTAGCGTCTCCAGGTCACGGGATTGACTTTTATGCATTAGGTTTACAAATTTCTGGTGCTGGTACTTTAATTGCAGGGATTAACTTTATCGTTACGATTATGAACATGCGTGCACCGGGTATGACTTACATGCGTATGCCGTTATTCACATGGACAACATTCGTTGCGAGTGTATTAATCGTATTTGCATTCCCACCATTAACAATTGGTTTATTCTTAATGATTTTTGATAGAATGTTCGGAACAGGATTCTTCGTTGTATCTCAAGGTGGTAACACAATTATTTGGGAACACCTATTCTGGATCTTCGGGCATCCTGAAGTATATATTTTAGTATTACCGGCATTCGGTATTTTCTCAGAGATTTTCTCTACATTCTCTAGAAAGCGTTTATTCGGATACTCAGCAATGGTATTTGCAACAGTATTAATCGGTTTCTTAGGATTCATGGTTTGGGCTCACCATATGTTTACAGTAGGTATGGGTCCAACAGCAAACGCAATCTTTGCTGTTGCAACAATGGCAATTGCAGTACCAACAGGGGTTAAGATCTTTAACTGGTTGCTTACAATCTGGGGTGGTAGTATTGAATTTACAACGCCTATGCTTTATGCATTAGCCTTCATTCCTTCATTCGTAATGGGTGGGGTTACAGGTGTTATGCAAGCATCTGCACCAGCTGACTATCAATATCATGATTCATACTTTATCGTAGCGCATTTCCACTACGTTATCGTTGGTGGGGTAGTATTCGCATTATTAGCAGGATTCCATTTCTACTTCCCATTAATGTTCGGTAAAATGCTAAGCGATAAATTAGGTAAAGTTGCCTGGGTATTATTCGTATTAGGTTTCCATTTAACATTCTTAGTGCAACATATTTTAGGATTAACGGGTATGCCAAGACGTGTATTCACTTACTTACCAGGTCAAGGTTATGATACGTACAACATGATTTCTACTGTCGGTGCGTTAACAATGGCGTTAGCGGTAATCATTACTTTAATAAACGTTGTGATGACATTAGCAAAAGCACCACGCGTTGGTCGCGACGCATGGGGCGATGGCCGTACTTTAGAATGGTCATTACCGCAACCAGTACCGTTCTACAACTTTGCTCAAACACCACTTGTACGTGGTTTAGATGCATTTGATTTAGAGAAGAAACAAGGTAATGGTCAAATCTTACCTGCTGAATCATTAGGTGATATTCATATGCCTAACAATTCAATCATTCCTTTCGTTCAATCATTAGGTTTATTCGTTGCAGCATTTGGTGCATTATACTTAGCTGATGGTCAAAAATGGGCTTTAGCTGCAGTGAAAGATTTACCAGCTCAACCATGGGCACCATTCGTATTAGTATTAGGTTTAGCGATTACTGCGGGCGGTATGATTGTTCGTTCACTTAAAGATGATTTAGGTTACCATATTACTAAAGAAGAGTTAATTGAGTACGAAAGAGGTGTTAAATAATGGCACATCACGAAGAGAAAATGACCGTTGAAAGATGGCCAAGTCATCCTGAAACAGCTTCGATGGAAGGTAAAAATAAGTTATTAGGATTCTGGGTATTCCTTGGTGGAGAAACTGCATTATTCGCATCTTTATTCGCAACTTATTTAGCACTAAAAGATCATGTACCAAGTGAAGATCACTTATTAGCGAAAGATTTATTCCATTTACCACTTGCTTTCGTAATGACGATGTTATTATTAACGTCTTCATTAACAAGTGTGTATGCGTTATACCACATGAAAAACTTTGATTTCGGTAAAATGATTACATGGTTTATCGTAACTGTTGTTTTAGGTTTAGGATTTTTAGGACTTGAAATTTATGAGTTTACTGAGTATGTACATCAAGGTCATACATTCAGATCAAGCGCATTTGGTTCTGCGTTCTACTTCTTAGTTGGAACGCACGGATTCCACGTAGTCATTGGTTTAACTTGGATTATTCTTTTAATCGTGCGTAACATGAAACGTGGATTAAGTGTTTACAACGCTGCGAAGTTTAATACCGCTGCATTATACTGGCATTTCATTGATGTTGTTTGGGTATTCATCTTCACAGTAGTTTACTTGTTAGGGGTGTTAGGATAATGTCAAATGAAACTAACAACAACTTAAAGTTTAATCGTGAGCGTTATAACTTCGAGAAAAGAACACGTACTGAAGAAATGAGAATGCAAGTAACGACATTTGCTGTAATGATCTTCTTAACATTAATCGCATTTGCTATGGTAGCAGCGGGATTAAGTAAAGATTTCGTTATTCCGGCAGTTATCTTAATGGCATTAATTCAAGTTATTCTTCAATTCTACTACTTTATGCATATGAAACATCCTGGTCATGGAGCAGCTAAAATTATGATGTTATCTGGATTATTTATCGCAGGAACATTCATCGTTATGGCATTATACATTACATGGTTAGGTGAACCGTTGTTTAAAAAGTAATTAATATGAGCTGAGGCACATTGTGTGTCTCAGTTTTTTATTTGTGAAATAAGATTGGCATTTTTATGTTGTTAGTTGTCAATAAATTGATAAATTTTATACACTTATATGCCATAAATTAAGTTATAATAATGAGAGTATATTTTATGGAGTGATAATATGGGTAGTATTCGTTCTATCTCAATCTTTGGATTTCTGGCAAACTGGTCACCATTTTTCCTCGTTGCTATTATATTTTCGACGATTGTGTATTTTTTAATTACAGTGAGATGGTACCAAGATATACCGGGCAGTCGACCGCTCAAAAAATCTGAAGGTATTTTATTTATCTTTTTAATGGTATTACTTTATATTATGAAAGGATCACCGATTGATTTATTGAGCCACATCATTTTTAGTTTTCACATGCTGCAAATGGCTGTGATGTTTTTATTAATGATACCTTTACTTTACTTTGCAATACCGAATTATTTAATTGATTATGTTATTAATCAACCTATTATTAAACCGGCGTTTGCATTTATGACACGTCCTATTATTGCACTTGTGACGTTTAATGCATTTTTCTCTTTATATCACTTACCAATCGTACTTGATTTCTTAAAGCAGAATGCGACACCACATTCACTGTATACGATATTATTAACGATTACAGCATTCACGATGTGGTATCCAATCTTTAATCAGAAAGAGAAAGTAAAAGATGAGAAACAATTATCAGGCCTTATGAAGCTTGGTTACATCTTTGCCATTGGTGTATTACTGACACCATCTTGTGGTTTAATCATCTTTGCACAACATCCGATGTATAAGACGTATACAGATCCGAAAGCATGGATGAGTGCAATGAGTTTATGTGTTCCGACGGGGACGCTCAATGATGTATTAGCGAATTCAGGTATTAGTGGACCACAATACTTTACGAATATGACACCGAAAGATGATCAGCAAACAGGTGGCGTTATTATGAAAGTATTGCAGGAAGTATTTTTTGGCTTTATGTTTTATTATATTTTTGTCAACTGGTCACGTTCAGAACGATTAAATCCTGAAGAAATTACACGATTAAGTTTAGAAGAAAAAAGAAAACAGGATGCTTACTTTAAAGAATTTGAATAGGGGGACACTATGAATTTACCAATTTTACCGACAATCAGTACATCTTTTATAGTCATTAGTGCGATATTAGTAGCCATTGGATGGTATTTAATCGCGAAAGGGAATATCGAGGCACATAAAAAAGTGATGATGGCTGCAGGTGTTGCTGCGACGATTTTCTTTGTCATTTATGCTTCAAGAACAATTTTTATCGGGAATACTTCATTTGGTGGTCCGGATAATATTAAAATTTATTATACGATCTTTTTAATTTTCCATATTACATTAGCGACGATTGGTGGCGCTATGGGGATTGTTAATTTATACACAGGTATGAAAGATAAGTTAAACATTCATCGTAAGTTAGGACCGATTACGTCGATTATCTGGTTCTTTACTGCAATTACAGGTGTAGCTGTTTATTTATTATTATATGTATTTTATCATGGTGGCGAAACAACATCTGTGATTAAGGCAATATTAGGATTTTAATAATGTGTTTGGGGATTCCGAAATGGGGGAATCCCCAATTTTAATATATTTTTGAGTTCTGAAATTGGTGACACCCCAATTTCGATTTGACAACTTAATACGAAAGCAATAAAAAGAGCATCCAATCCTCAAAAAATGAGGCAGGATGCTTTTATACTTTGAAATTTGTTTTGATTGCACCGGATTCAAAAATTGTTAAGATTAATATCAGTATGATAGGGCCAACGAAAAAGCCAATAAAGCCCATCAGTTTTAATCCGATATACATTGCGATAAGTGACGGTAACGGACTAAGTCCAACACCGTTTCCAACAATTTTTGGTTCCAATACTTTACGTTGGACAAGTAAAAATGTAGATAACACAACGAGTTTAATCGCCAGGCCAACGTCTCCAGTAGCATATGCGTATAGTGCCCAAGGAATCGTCACACCTGTTGCACCAATAATCGGTAATAAATCAATGATACAAATAATAAACGATAATACGAGTGCATTGCGTGGCGTAATGAAGAGCAACCCGATAAATGTAAAGAACCATGTAATACCTGAAAGAATGAACGCTGCACGTAACATTCCAAATATGGATGAAGTTACGCGATTCCATACGAAACTGACTTTTTGATATGTCTTATCATACGTATGTGTTTTTATAAAATGATGCATTCTCGGTATTTCTAGCATAAATAAAAATAACGCCACTAAAAATACTAAACTGGAAATGAAAGTTTCCGGTAAACTTGCCACTAACGATGTAATGCGCTCTACATTAAAATAATTAAGTACTGAACTACGCATAGATAATAAATATTTCTGTATTTCATCAAATAACGACGATGCAACACTATCTGGAATCATTTTAGAAATCTTTAATTCTATTTTGTCCCATACTTCCATTAAATTATTCATTTTATCTGGTAAATCTTTAGAGAACTGTATAATGTGTTCAATCAGTTTCGTTAAAAAGAAGTAAGTGAATAAGATGATGGATATAAGAATCGAAGCGTAAATGATCGTAACACTCCATTTGCGTGTGCCGACTTTACTTTCTAAATATTTCACTGCAGGTTCAATCATTAAAGCAATAATCAGTGCTGCGATAAGTGGAATTGAAATTGGAATAATGAAATATAATAAAAGCGCTGCTAAAATGATCATTGATGTGATGATTAATATGCGTTTATTAAGCCATTTTTTTACCATAGTTTCACCTCTTGACTGGTAAGAAAAGAGCGTGACACAAATAATTTGTTCACGCTTCAAAGTTATTTAAATTATGCTTGAATTGCTTTAATTTCGTTATAAATGCTTGTAATTGTACGTTTACAATGTTCAACAAGTGCATCACTGAATACTTCATCTTCACCGTATTCAACACCAGTTGGATAGTAATGTTTACCTAAGTAAGGATCCATCATTTGTAAAGTTGCATTACGTGCGCCAACGTCACCTTCTACTGCGTAACCTGGAATACGTAAGTAATAAATACCCTCAGATAATTCGTATTTTAAATCATATGTAACACGTTCGTAATCCCAATGTCCCCCTAATACTAAACCATGTTTATTCATAACATGCTGGATTAAAGATTGTTCAGCTACGATTGTTTCAATACCTGAATTTGTGAATACCATTATAGTTCCTCCCTAAATCATTCTACTTTCAATTTTAAGATAAAAACGCTATTCATGCAATCGAATATTCATTTCAATTCAAATAATGTTAAAATAGTAATAAGAAACAGAAAAAGAAGGTGTGCTGTTGAAAAGTATTTTCATTAAATTGTTATTAATATTTTTAATGGGTGTGTTTTTATTTTACTTATTTTATTCACCATCAATGCAATTTGATGTGCTGGAAAATCCTGCGAAAGAAAGAGTTGCACAGGATAAAAATATTAAACAATCCAATCAAAATAACATCAAACGACCGAAATTAAATAAAGGACTAGGTGTCTATATCGGCAAAGATATTGATACATTTACGAAGCGTTTCGGATATCCGAAGCGTATATATGATTCAAACTTTAACTATAAAAACTTTATCTACGAATTTAACGAGCAGTACTATATTGTTGGCGTTAAAGATAAGACAATCGTCATGCTTTATGCGACAGGGAAAGATGCCAATACGTATCCATTTAAAGTTGGCGAGAGCGCAGATGATATCTTTAATGGGAATGCGATCGTCAGTGAGCCAATCATTAAAACGAAGCAAGGGGAGTTTCAATTCCAGTTAACAGAAGTGGATATAAAGACGCAAACATTAATTCAATACGATAATGTCTTTGTGCAAGTGTACATCGATAGAATTTCAAATAAAGTGATGGCGTTGCGTTATATTAATCCTGAGAGTTTAGTCGTGATGCAACCGTATGCGATGAGTCGTAAAGGTAAGACGATAGAGAAGACTGCTAATGAAGCTACGCATACGAAAGATGAAGTAGCGATTAATAGTAATAAAGTATTAACGATGTTTGAAGTTACGAATTATATGCGTAAGATTAACGGGAGAGAGCCGTTAGAAACGAATGAGTTGATTAATCATGTTGCACAATTTCAGGTGGCGACGTTAAATAAAGATAAGAAAGAGAAAGTGAAACAAGTACAAGACGAAATTGGTAACGAATTGAATAAGATGGATATTGAATATTTACATTTATCGCAAAATATCGCGTATAATTTTGATGATGTACCGAGTTTAATCAATAGCTGGTTGAATTCAGATAAGCATCGTGAGAACATGTTGAATCGTGATATTAATGAAATGGGTGGCGGTATATCGGGATCGTATTATTCATTAATATTTATTGAACATGATAATAAAGAATAGCAGTTGAGGACGTGTCAGTATGATTTTTGATTCAGACGTATTAAATGTATTAGAAGAAGCAGAAACTTTAAATCAAATGATTATGAATAGTGAAGCTTATCAACAATATAAAAATGCATATATTGCACTTGCACAAAATGAAGAAGTGCAAAAGTTAAAACATGACGTTATAAAAATAAAAGAACGTTATGAAGAAGTCAATCGATTTGGTAGATATCACCCGGATTATCAATCTGTGATACTGGAAACAAGACGGAAGAAAAAAGCATATGATATGCATCCTGAAGTGGCGCAAGTTAAATTACTTGAGACAACGTTACAAAGTTTACTGGATGAAGTGATTGTCATTATAACTGAAAGTGTATCACCATCGATAAAAGTTGAAAAAGGGAATCCATTTTTTGAGACGCATACATGTAGTAGTGGGTGTGGATGCAGCTAGGAGGTATTCATGGGTATTGATGAGCAGAAGTTAATTACGAAATGGGAGAAAAAAATTAAATTTTTGAATCGACCGGATGAACGATTATATAAAGCGAAAAATAGTGATTTAATTTTTGTGCCAATATTTGAGAAATATTTAGCACAGTACTTGTCATTGAAATACCATCAAAAAGTATTATGCATCGGTTGTCATTCGGGGAGATGGGTCAGTACACTGGATAAAGTAACGAATATAAAAGGGTTTATATTAGACCAGTCTATTCGAAATTTACAGTCAGCGATGCATATTTATCCGCATTATAGTTATGAAATTGCATCGACTGAAAAACTGCCATATAAAGATAAAAAGTTTCATTATATTTTAATCAATCAAGCGTTTGATACGTTTTATGATAAAGATAAACTAGTAGTAGAATTGAAGCGAATTCTCAAGAAAAAAGGGCGCATACTTTTTTATTATAAAGTGAATTTATTTATTAATCGGAAACAACAGCTGGAACAGTTGTTTGAACCGGTTGACTTAGAAATCGACCATATAACGCATTTTCGTGGAATTGAGATTTATGAAGTGAAACATAAAGGATTGTAGCATGTAAGCTAAAATAATCCCCTCACACACTTAAGATTGTGGCGAGGGGATTATTGGTGCTGATATAAACTTAAAGCACAAGCGGTAGTAAATAGAAGATACAATCTTTTACTCAGCATATTAACTGTAGCTTACCCCTTGTTCGATAGCCTCATAAACGGCATCTCACAAGCAACTGCTAGACAAACTTCACCAATCTCTTCGAAATCAAAGACCGATTTCTAGAGATTGATTCCAGTTTGCTCGCAGCTTACACCTTGTTCGATAGCCTCTCGTGGACTAAGCGCATTGCGATATCTGGTCTGTCTGTCACGATAGTGTGTGCGCCACGTTTCAGTAGATCGTCCATTTCATCAATACTATTGACTACCCAGTAGCCTACTGCAATATTTAGCTTTTGTAAGTACGCAATAAACGACTCGCTATTTAACGGTATGCCATTAAATTGAACGGGAATTTGAAATGTATCTGCTTGTGGCTGATACGTATGTTTAAAACCAGAATGGAAAGCTGCAAACGCACGTGCAACTTCTTTTTGTCCGGCACCAATCGTTATTTTGTCATGCGCGAATTGATTGAAACGCATAATTTGTTCATCATCGAAACTTGTCACACAAACGCGATCACATGAATTTTTCTCGACGATTAATTGATAAAGTAGTGCGGGTGCTAACTTCCCTTTAACCGTATTCGAAAGGTCTTTAATATCGATATTAATTAACATATCCGGGAATGCTTCGAATAACTCACTTAATGTGACGATTTTAGCGTCTTGTCGACCTCTAAATGGATAATTTCCATTTAAATCTTTAAAGTGATAACCAAAGTCTAATGCACGTAATTCTTCAAGCGTATGTTCACTCACCAGTCCAGATCCATTAGAAACACGATCAACGAGCGCGTCGTGAAAGACGACGATTGCATTATCTTTCGTTAAGCGAATATCAATTTCAAAGCCATCGACTTGTAATTCGGCAGCCTGTTGAAATGCAGCCATCGTATGTTCCGGTGCAAGTCCTAAACCTCCACGATGTGCAAATATGTATGGTGCCCGTTGACTGAAGAAAGGTTTAATCTTGCGTGGTGCTTGATGACTGAACATTTTAGTCGCTGCTACTGAAATTGAATATGTAAGTCCGGCAACTGCTGCTGATTTTAATAACGTATATTTTTTCAAAGGTTTAACCTCCACTATAAATTTGTTATTTTAATTTTATCAAAAGTAGTGATACTATTAAAGAAAGCTGAATGAGAGGAAAGAACGATATGACTTTAGTTCAAAGAGAACAATTAATAATTTACTTAAAAAGCCATAAACATGAGCGCCAAATTAGAAAATACGGACACATCGTCCATAGTAATCGTAAAGAAAAGTGGGTGTCGATGTATGTCAACCAGGATAACGTTGAATCGACACTCGCTCAGCTTGAAAAACTAAAATTTGTAACGAACGTGCTCATATCACCTTATAAACAACTTAAAACAGATTATAGTTCGAATACAAAACAAATTAATGCATCGGTTTAATTACGCGTTGCAGTCGCAATACACCGATTAAATATTGATGGTAAAGTGCATCTTCATAAAAGTAATGTTTTGCTTTTACATCAAATTCTTTAATGTTTATATTGTATTGCTCAGCCCATGATTTGACTAAATCAAAGCGTTTATTGCGCGTTGGATATGGATAGTTCATGCCTTCGAATATACTATACATCGCCTGGAAATTACCGTCTTCTGTCGGATTCATAATGAGGACAACCGATGTTTTCGGTGTCGCTTCAAGCGTCGTATGTAAGAATAATAGACAATCAGTACGGGTGTGATTGTATTTCATTAATTGTTCAAGTTCGAATAAATCACTATAGCCATCACCAAGTGAAATAAATGATTGTTTCATAAAATGCGTCTCCTTTTTATCGTTTTTATCATTATACTATAGATTGTTCATACAAAGCATGATTGTTCAAAGTATGATAGCACATAAAAAGAGCGTGGTTCAAAGCAAAAAAATATGTTTAAAGGAGTATCACATGCGTGTAATTGCAGGGAAGTATAAACGATTTCCATTAACAGCACCGAAAGGCGTTACATCAAGGCCGACGACAGATAAAATTAAAGAGACAATGTTTAATATATTAGGACCGATGGAAGGTATTGGGCTTGATTTATTTGCCGGGAGTGGCGGACTTGGTGTTGAAGCACTCAGTCGTGGATTGTCAAAAGTTATCTTTGTTGATGGTAGCTTTGATGCGATTCAAATGATTAAGAAAAATACGTCATTTGTCGAAGAAGACGTTGAAATATATAAAAATGATTATAAAAGAGCATTGAAAGCATTGAATAAACGCGATGTTCAATTCGATATGATCTTTTTAGATCCACCGTACCAAAAAAATATCGTCAATGAAGCATTACCGTTAATTCAATCATTTGATTTACTTGCAAAAGGTGGGCAAATCCTTATAGAATGTGAAAAGAACGAACAAATTGATACGTTAGACTTTGAAGTCGTAAAAAATGAAACGTATGGCATTACAAAACTAATCATATTAAGAGGTAAACATGAATAAAACAATCGCAGTCGTACCCGGAAGTTTTGATCCTATCACTAAAGGACATTTAGATATTATTCAAAGAAGTAGTGGTTTATTCGATGAAGTCCATGTATCCGTGTTAAATAATTCAAAGAAAACAGGTTTTTTTTCAATTGAAGAACGGTTAGCATTAATTGAAGAAGCGGTAAAACATTTACCGAATGTTAAAGTAGATTATTTTTCTGGATTGCTTGTCGATTTTTGTGAAAAGATAGGGGCACAACAAATTGTACGTGGATTACGTGCCGTGTCAGACTTTGAATATGAAATGCAATTGACGAGTATGAATAAGAAGTTGAATGATGATATTGAAACGTTATATATGATGACCAATAATCAATATTCTTTTATTTCGTCGAGCATGGTAAAAGAGGTTGCGAAATACGGTGGGGATGTGTCGAGCATTGTACCGAAGAATGTTGAGATCGCATTGAAAGAGAAGTATCAGCAGTTAGCGGAAGAAGAAAAGTAAATCGTGAAAAGCCACATCGGATATGGATGTGGTTTTTTATGTGATGAGGATATTGATACGCGGCTATAAATAGAAAATACAGCCGCGTACTATACTACATGCGAATTACAAATAAAATGTCACTTTCTATATAACACAGGCGTATTAAAATCGGTCATGTTACTGCCACTTATAAGATTATAGATTTCAGTTGCCTTGATTTCTAAACTGAAATGCTCACGTGTTTCTCGGTTTATATTAGTGATTATATTAACATTATCAATTGATTTAATCAGTGTTCTACCTTTATCATTCATGCCCAGCACACGTATTGCTGAGATAGCCTTTAATGCATTCACATCATCTTCTTTTATATTCAACAATATGTAAACAAGTAATCGCTGAATGCGACTTTTCGTATAACGTTTTGATACCATTGTTTCAATCAAGTCATCAAACGTGTCAACTTGACCAATCACTTTCTTTAGTCTTTTTTCCAATCCTTCATACATCGTATAAATTTCAGAAAGTTCTTCAGTGCTCATCGATATAATACGATACTTCAGTAGCAGGAAAAAATCTTCCCATTTAACCGGATTTATAACCAGTTCACTTCGTGGCATCGTCGTTGAAATATCCGTCTTTTTAAAGTAATTTTTACGGATAGCAGTCGCGCTTGATATTTCTCCGGTTAACGTCTCATCTAAGTAGTCATTACCTAAGCGCTTAATTGGCATTAATTTAATCGATGGGTATATTGCCTGACTTGCTTTTAAATATGCATTGCCTAATATATCGTTTGATTTAAGCCTTTGATCCATTAGTTTAGGATAGGCCGCCCCTGTACGAATCTCTTTTGTTGTCGGTTGTGCGATTTCAGTGTATTGTAATTCACCACTTTCGCTACCGAATGATAAACCATCGAGACGTAGCAACTTTGCAATGTGAAGGCCTCCAAGCGCAAAATCATCTGCATAACTTACCGCATAGATTTGAGGGAGTTCTACAACTAAATCGACATAATCCAGTGCCATTTCTGTACGGATATATTTATTCACAAATGCAGGTTCACCACGTTGTACAAATTGCCCACTCATAATAGCGACAATGGTTGCATCAGGATGTAATTTTTTTGCTTGTGCAATATGATATTGATGGCCATTATGAAATGGATTATATTCACAAATTATTCCGATTGTCTGCATTGTAATTCCCCTTACATCAGTTTATAATGTTGATTGTAACAGAAAATGATGTTAAGAAAAAATCTTGACAAAGTGTTATAAAAAGAGGTAAAATAAATTTTGTGTTTGTAAGAGGTGAAACCATATGAAATGGTCATTAGCTGAATTAAGAAAACACCGTGATAATGGTTATCCATTTGAATCAGAAATCAACTTAAATCATTTGATCTCTAGCTTACAGTTAGTTGATATATCACCCATTGTGGTGAAAGGGAAATTAACGCCTAAGTCAAACGAAGTAGTCGCTGATCTTCATGTTACTGGACAATTCGTGATGACTTGTGCACGAACGCTTGAAGATGTTGAAGTACCATTTGACATTCATTCAGTTGAATATTTTGATGATAACGATTATGTTGAATATGATGAGAATAGACACGCCATTCAGAATGGTGTTATTGACTTAACGCCAGTTATTCAAGAGTTAGTTGTAATTAACAAACCTGTACGTGTGGTAAAAGAGGATGTTGATTTAGAACTAACGAAGGGTAAAGGGTGGGAAGTCATTGATGAAAGTCAAATAGAAGTACAGCCTAAGGTTGATCCAAGGCTTGCTAAACTTCAAGCTTTAAAAGACAGTATGTCTGAAAACTAGATCGATAGGAGGCAAAATACAATGGCAGTTCCATTTAGAAGAACATCTAAAACAGCGAAAAGAAAACGTCGTACGCATTTCAAATTATCAGTACCTGGTATGGTTGAATGCCCATCATGTGGCGAAATGAAATTATCTCACCGCGTATGCCCATCTTGTGGTTCATACAACGGTAAAGAAGTCGTTTCAAAATAATACCTATGAGTGCATCGCATGAGCGATGCACTTTTTTTAATTAACAAGCCGTAAAATTGTATTTGCGAAAAATAATCTTTATACTGAATAATGATAAAATGCGAGGTGTAAACAAAGTGGAGATATTAAAGCAGTTAGCAGATAAAGATAGTGCGTTTATCGCACGCTATACACATCAGGATAAAGTATTGTCACAATACCAATATGATGTAACAAAAGATGAAAGTTATAAAGTAAGATTGCAAACACCAGCCAATGGTCTGGAACATCAGTTAGGTGAAGTAATTAAAGGTTACATGTCTAAATTCGAATTATCGAATGCGCAGTTAACAAACATTGAACGCTTACAAGCCGGGCATAAAGTTGTCATTGGTGGTCAACAGGCTGGTTTATTTGTAAGCCCGTTATATACGATACATAAAATTATATCAATTATTGTATTGGCACAAGCGCAATCGAAAAAACTAAATACAGCAATCATTCCGGTCTTTTGGATCGCTGGTGAAGATCATGACTTTGATGAAGTGAATCATGTGCATGTTTACGATAAAGATGGAAATGTTCAAAAGATTAAATATCATCCGTCAGAGGATGTAACGGATAGTGTTTCAAAGCTTTCATTTGAGCAAGACGCACTTGCATATACAATAAAACGTTTCATTTCAAGTCTAACTGAAACGCCATTGACGAAAGCAGTGCACGCTTTGTTGCAAGATTTGCCATTCAATTGGACAGATCATTTTCAGTATATTATTCATACATTATTTAAATCGTACGGCTTACTGCTCATAGATAGCCAGAATGATGCGTTAAGAGCATTGGAAAAAGACATCCTCGTCTGGATGTTTGATCATCACCAGGCCATCGACGAAGCGTTCCGCACAGGCCAACAGCAAATGCAGTTATTAATTGACGAACAACAAATTACAACGGATACGAACGTCCATCTATTTATGATGTACGAAGGTAAGCGTCAATTGTTGAAATATATTGATGGACAATATGTCCTGCCGAAATCTGACGTTACTTTTACGAAAGCTGAAATCCGTTCAAAGATTCAGGCGGCACCTCATCTATTCAGTAATAACGTCGTCACACGACCATTAATGGAAGAGATGGTGTTTAATACACTTGCCTTTATTGGTGGCCCATCTGAAATCAAATACTGGGGCGAACTGAAGCAAGTATTTGACTATGCTAACGTTGAAATGCCACCTGTTGTACCACGTATGCGTATCACATACACAACAGAAAAAGTATTAAAAGACATGAGTCGCTTTAACATTACATTTGAAGCGTTGTTTGATCAAAGTATTAAACCGTTCTTAAATGCATTTTTAAGCTCTAAAGCGAATCCGGTATTATTAAGTCAAATGGCTTCTACAATGAAGCAGCTTGAAAAAGATTATGAAGGGATGCAATTGTTAAATGTATCGGCGGACACGAAACAATTATTACATGACAATTTACGTTATCATCAACGACAGTTTGAATATTTTAAAAAGCGTTATCATCAAGATATTCAACGTCGACATGATATTGACTTTAAAACATTGAATGCAATCGGAAATATATTAAATCCAGGTGGTGGATTGCAGGAACGTATAATGCACCCACTACAATTGATGAACAATCATCACATGGCAATCTTTGCTCAAGTGATTGATGTGTTACCAACGTATTCGTTTGATCATATCATTTTAAAACCATAATGCACCACTTATTTTCTACAATTGAATTGATTTTGGGATTTCCCCCCACCTTGCCAAAAAGGCATAGTGGGGGGATTTTTTTATGTCAAAAATAAAAATAAAAAAAGTTTTGTATAATTAGTGGAGGAAAGTGGTGTGATGTGGTAAATTTATATTAAGGCTAGGTGATGTATATGTTCATGGGTGAATTTCAACATCAATTGGATACAAAAGGTCGCATGATTGTACCTGCAAAGTTCCGAGATGAATTAACTGAACATTTCGTAATCACGCGTGGCCTTGATAAATGCTTGTTCGGGTATCCTTTAGATGAATGGAAAAGAATAGAAGAAAAACTCAAATCTTTACCAATTACTAAACGCGATGCCAGAAAATTTATGCGATTATTCTTCTCTGGTGCAGTGGAAGTAGAAATTGATAAACAAGGTCGCATTAATATTCCTAAAAATTTAATGGAATATGCCGGTCTTATGAAAGAATGTACAGTTATTGGGGTTTCTACACGCATAGAAATATGGGATCGAAATAACTGGAATAATTTCTACGATGAAACTGAAGAACACTACGAAGAAATTGCTGAAGAGTTAATTGATTTTGATTTATAGGAGGGTATTATGTTCCATCACGTTACAGTATTATTGAAAGAAACAGTCGATCAACTAAATATTAATCCTGAAGGTGTATATGTTGATTGTACGTTAGGTGGAGCAGGTCATAGTCTTTATTTAGTCGAACAATTAACGACAGGTCGATTGATTTCAATTGATCAGGACCAGACAGCGATAGATAACGCACACATCATTTTGAAAGATCATTTAGACAAAGTCACTTTCGTCAAAGATAACTTTAGAAACTTAAATGCCATATTATCAATGCTAAATGTTGATAAAGTTGATGGAGTTTTGTATGATTTAGGTGTTTCAAGTCCACAACTAGATGTTGGAGAACGTGGATTTAGTTATCACCAGGATGCAAGATTAGATATGCGTATGGATCAGACACAATCATTATCAGCATATGAAGTGGTGAATGAATGGCCATACGAGAAATTAGTCTCAATCTTCTTTCGATATGGTGAAGAGAAATTTTCGAAACAAATTGCCAGAAAGATTGAAAGTAGTCGTGAACAATCACCGATTGAAACAACGACTGCATTAGTTGAAATTATTAAAAATGCAATTTCGGCACCCGCCAGACGTACAGGAGGACATCCTGCAAAGCGTGTATTCCAGGCGATTAGAATTGCGGTTAATGACGAATTAGGTGCCTTTGAAGAATCTATCGAACAAGCGATTCAAGCTGTGAAAGTAGGCGGCAGAATTTCTGTCATCACGTTCCACTCTCTTGAAGATAGATTGTGTAAACAAGTATTTCAGGAATACGAAAAAGGACCGGATATTCCGAGAGGATTACCAGTTATTCCGGATGAATACAAACCGAAATTAAAACGTGTCAATAAAAAACCGATTGTATCAACACAAGAAGAATTAGATGACAATAATAGAGCGCGCAGCGCAAAACTTAGAGTTGTTGAAATATTAAAATAAGAGGTGACAACATGGCAGTCGAGTATATGAATCACAATTATTATGATCAAGTTAATACACAACAACAAGTAGCAACGAAAACAGTAATAAAAACCCATGTTGTTTCGTTATCTAAATTAGAGAAATTAGTCTATTTATCTTTAGTGACTTTGATTGCTTTCGTGAGTATTTATATGCTATCTTTAAAATATGATGCGTATCAAACGAATAGTAACATTGCTGATATTGAACAGAACATTGTTCACCAAAAATCAGTAAATGGTGAATTAAATTCTGAAGTGATGAAACAATCTTCTTACGAGCGTGTCTATAGTAAAGCGAAGTCATTTGGACTAAGCTTGAATAATGATAACGTAAAGGTAGTGCAAAAAAATGTCACGAACTAAGTTGAAAATAAGAAAAAATAAAATAGGAGCGGTCCTTTTAGTATTGTTATTCGGACTGCTCTTTTTTTCATTGATTTTAAAATATACTTTCATTATGGTTACAGGTCATTCTAGTGGACAAGATTTGACGATGCGTGCGAGTGAAAAATATGTACGAAATATAGTGAATCAGCCGGTACGTGGCAAAATTCTCGATCGTAATGGTGAAGTGTTAGCAGAAGACATTGAATCGTACAAATTAGTGGCTGTTCTTGATGAACGTATGAGCCAAAAAGGTCAGACACCGCGTCATGTTGTTGATAAAAAGAAAACGGCAAAAGCATTAAGTGAAATTATCGATATGCCTTACAAATCAATATTAAAAACATTAAATACGAAGAAAGCATTCCAGGTTGAGTTTGGTAAAGCAGGTAAAGATTTAACGTTTAATCAAAAAAAATCAATCGAGAAATTAAAATTACCTGGCTTAACATTCTTCGCAGAAAAGAAACGCTTTTATCCAAATGGTAACTTTGCATCACACTTAATCGGGTACGCAGAGAAAAATCCAGATACGAATCAAATTCAGGGGATGCTCGGTGTCGAAAAGATATTCGATACATATTTATCCGGTAAAGCAGGCAAAACAAGCTTCAAGCAGGATATATGGCAATATGTATTGCCGAAATCAGGTGACGTCATCCCTGCAGTGAATGGTGATAATGTCAAACTGACGATTGATAAAAATATTCAAATCTTTGTAGAAGATTCATTAGATGCAATGGTAAAACGATATGAACCGAAAGATTTATTTGCAGTCGTAGCAGATGCAAAAACAGGTGAAATATTAGGGTATAGCCAACGTCCGACGTTCAACCCTCAAACGCGTGAGAATTTCGGTGAGAAATGGGCAAACAACCTATATCAAAATACATATGAACCAGGATCAACGTTTAAAACGTATGGACTTGCCGCAGCGATTGAAGAAGGCAAATATCATGCCAATGAGAAATATAAATCAGGTGAACGAAAAATAGGTGATAGTGTCATTTCCGACTGGAACGATGTCGGTTGGGGTATGATTTCCATGAATAAAGGATTCCAGCTGTCTTCAAACGTGTTAATGATGAAATTGCAGGATGACGTTGGTGAAGATAAGATGAAAGCCTATTATGAAAAGTTTGGTTTCGGTAAATCAACGCACTCATTATTCGATTCTGAAGTGACAGGTAATATTTCCTGGGGTGACGAATTAAGTAAAAAAGTATCGGCATTCGGTCAATCTACGACGGTTAGCCCAGCGCAAATGATTCAGGCAGAAACAGCGATTATTAATGACGGTACGATGCTTAAACCGTATTTTGTACAAGATATCGTAAGCCCGGATAAGAGTGTCGTTTATAAAGGTGAACGAAAAGTTGTCGGACATCCGATATCGAAATCGACAGCGCATAAAACGATGGATGCACTATATGACGTCGTATATGGTTCAGAAATGCATGCGTATAGTTACCGTATCGATGATTATAAAATCGCAGGTAAGACAGGTACTGCGCAAGTGCCTGATACTAAAAATGGCGGTTATGTAAAGGGTTATCAACCTTACATGGTAAGCTTTATGGGGTATGCACCAGCGAAAAATCCGAGAGTAATTATTTACTATGGTATGTCACTTGCACAGAAGAATGCAGGAGAAGCATATAACTTAGGTGTGTCGAACGGTTATAAACCACTGATGGAAAACACATTAAAGTATTTAGATGTTGGTACATCGAAAGATAAAAATAAAAAATTATCACATGAAGTAAAAGATATGACAGGGTTAACTGTTGAAAAAGCGAAACAAAAAATAGAAGATGCAGGATTTAAACCGATTGTATTAGGTGGTGGCGAAAAAGTGATTGCGCAATTACCTTTAAAACAAGAATTGTTATCTGGAGACAGAGTATTCTTATTAACAGATGGCAAATTGACAATGCCGGATATGACATCATGGTCAAAACGTGATTTATTAATGTTTGAACAGCTGACACAAATTAAAGTTCAGTTTGATGGTAGTGGTTATGTCGTTAAACAATCGATTGATCCAAATAGCCAAGTGAGTAAAGGTGATAAAGTAGTCGTTTCTATGGATTCATTAGATCCGCTGAAACAATCACCAGCGTATGATAATATCATTGATGCAAACAAGAAAGATGAAGAAAATCAACTAAAGCAACAACTAGAAGATGAATTGAAGCGTCAGTCTAACGACAAACAGTCGTCTGGTGACAGTAAAACAACAGAACAACCGACAACAGAGGCGAACACGACAGCGTCGAATACATCAGAAGAGAGTACAACTGAAACAAAATCATCAGAATCAAATTAATTGAGAAGAAAGGAATCAGTGCATAACTGATAAGTGAATCACATGAATGCAATATTATTTGGCGTGTTAGGATTTATATTAACAGCGATTTTAGTACCGTTATTTATTCCGTTATTAAAGCGTATGAAATTTGGGCAATCCATTCGGGAAGAAGGGCCAGAGAGCCATCAGCAAAAGAGTGGTACACCAACAATGGGTGGTTTAACATTTCTATTAAGTACGATTGTATTAAGTATTATCGCAACATTTTTTGTTGCAGATAAAGGTCCAATCTTGCTCTTAATATTAGTGACGTTAGGATTCGGTTTAATCGGATTCGTAGATGATTATATTATCGTTGTAAAGAAGAACAATCAAGGTTTAACATCGAAACAAAAGTTTCTCTTTCAAATCGTGATTGCAGTGTTATTCTACATTGTAAGTAACGGATTAGGTTTATTAACATTATCTAATACAATCAATTTACCATTCACAAATATCGGTATCCCATTATCAGTATTCTATGTTGTGTTTATCGTATTCTGGCAAGTTGGTTTTTCAAACGCAGTGAACTTAACAGACGGCTTGGATGGATTAGCAACAGGATTATCAATTATCGCGTTTAGCTGTTATTTCTTCCTGGCGCAACACGCCATGAGCACAGGTATGACGTACTATCTGGCTATATTAATTGGTAGTTTATGTGGCTTCTTAATCTATAACAAATATAAAGCGAAACTATTCATGGGAGACACAGGTTCACTTGCACTCGGTGGCGTTATCGCAACTGTTTCAATTATGTTGAATCAAGAATTAACACTAATCTTCATCGGGCTGGTATTTGTGCTGGAAACATTATCAGTTATGATGCAGGTAACTTCTTTCAAATTAACAGGTAAACGTATCTTTAGAATGAGTCCATTACATCACCACTTTGAATTAGGTGGCTGGAGCGAATGGAAAATCGTTATTGTCTTCTGGACAGTGGGTCTTATTTCAGGACTAATCGGTATTTATTTAGGAGTGAACTAAATGAGAGCTATCACAAAATATCAAGGTCAAAAAATATTAGTACTCGGTCTCGGTAAAAGTGGTTATGAAACAGCAAAATTATTGCATCAGTTAGGTGCAATAGTTACGGTCAATGATGGTAAAGACGTTAGCCAGACCGCTGAAGCACAAGAATTAGCACAATTGAATATACAAGTGATTAGCGGGCATCATCCATTGGATTTACTCGATGATGTTACGTTAATGGTTAAGAATCCTGGTATCCCATATTCAATTCCATTAATTCAGGCTGCCATCGAACGTCATATTCCAATCATTACTGAAGTAGAGTTAGCATATGAAATCAACGAAGGTCAAATGATCGGAATTACAGGAACAAACGGGAAGACAACAGTTACTTCGTTAATTGGCGATATGTTTAAACATAGTAATCAAACAGGTTTATTATGCGGTAATATCGGCTTTGTAGCATCGTTAATCGCCCAAAATGCTAAACCAGACGACACATTAATTACTGAATTATCAAGCTTTCAATTAATGGGGATCAAAACATTTAAACCCCATATTGCATTGATTACCAACATTTATTCAGCGCATTTAGATTATCATGGCACGCAGGATGAATATGTTCGTGCGAAATTAAACATTATTCGCAATCAAACTGCAGAAGATTATCTTATCTTTAATGCACAGCAAAAAGATTTACTTAACGGATTAACGATTCATAGTCAAGTCGTATACTTTAGTTCAGAAGAACGTGTTGACGGTGCTTACATTGCAGATGGGAAAGTATATTTTAAAGATGAATATATCATTGATGTGCGTGATATCGTCTTACCTGGCAAACATAATTTAGAGAACGTGTTATCAAGTGTTGCTGCAGCGAAATTAAGTAACATTCCAAATGAAAGTATCATTGCAACGTTAAAGTCATTTGAAGGGATTAAACACCGTCTGCAGTATGTTACGACAATCGGCGACGTTAAATATTATAACGACTCTAAGGCAACGAATACGTTAGCGACGACTTTTGCACTGGATGCATTTGAAACACCGATACACTGGTTATGTGGTGGATTAGATCGAGGTAATGGCTTTGACGATTTATCATCCCATATCAGCCGTGTTAAACACATGTATATATTCGGTCAAACGACAAAGAAACTTGTTGCGTTTGCTCAACTGTATCACATTGCATATACAGAATGCACAGATGTTAAAGATGCGGTCATAAAGACACAAGGACAAACTGAAGCAGGTGACACAGTATTGTTAAGCCCGGCATGTGCGAGTTGGGACCAATACCCGACATATGAAGTACGAGGAGAAGACTTCATTCAGCAAGTGAAGTTAATACAATAAATGATGGAACAAAAAATTGTCGAAACACCACAATTTGTTGCTGAAAAAAAGAAACGTCGCAAACGTAGACAACGTATTCAGCTCGGCATTTTCCTAGCTGTCGTTGCGCTCGTCACTCTAGTGTTGCTCTTTATGTTTACAAATATTAGTTACGTGAGTAAAGTGACGGTAAATGACACCGTACTAAATAGTAAAGATAAAATCTTAAAAAAAGCAAATGTAACAAAATCGGATAGAATTTATAGTATAGACCCAGGTGAAATAGCGAGTAACATTGAATATCTGGACGGTATAAAATCCGTTACAGTGAAACGTCATTTTCCGAATAAAGTCGATATTCATGTGGATGAATATCAATTAGTCGGCGTCGTGCCAGACGGGAGTGCATTTCATCCTGTACTTGAGAATGGTCAAATATTGCATCGCGTTGATTTTTCAACACCAGGAGATGCACCCATCATTAATAACTTCAGCAAGAAAGAACTCAATCAACTTGTTAAAGTGCTTTCTGAAACGAAAAATGCTATCGCCAATCAAATATCAGAAATTAATTTTGTGCCGAATGAACAGGCATCTGCACGTATTCAAATCTTTATGAAAGACGGCATTGAAGTCATCGGTGATTTACGCACAATTTCTGATAAGCTCAATTATTACCCAAGCATGGTGAAAAATATTAAGCGTGACCAAAACGGCAATATTATAAAGCCCGGAATGATTGATTTAGAGGTTGGTGCAGTATTTATTCCGTACGAATCTAAAAAGGCGGAAGCACGTCGACTCGAATTGGAATCAGAAATGAAAGCGAAAGATTCTAAAGAGAAAAAAGAAGTCGAACAGGCTGTTCAGGATTTACAAAAACAGTTAAAAGATGTGAAACAAACAAAAACGACAGAATAATCTGGACAACGCTTGTTGTAATTTACAAAAAAATTATTTTATTGTGAAAAAAAGCGTTTATAGTTTTCTGAATAAAGTCTATAATGTAATATTGATAGTGTATGTTAAACAAACATAAATAGGAGGTGCCTATCGATGGAAGAACATTACTATGTTTCTATAGATATTGGATCATCGAGCGTTAAGGTAGTTGTAGGCGAAAAGTTTCATAATGGCATTAATGTGATAGGTACAGGTCAAACTTTTACTGACGGTATTAAAAAAGGTATGATTGATGATTTTGATGTCGCAAGTCATGCGATTAAAGATACAATTAAGAAAGCACAAATAGCTTCTGGTATTGAGTTTGAAGATGTATTTTTAAAGATGCCGATTATTCATACTGAAATTCATGATATTGAACATGAAATTACGTTTAATGGTGAGTCTACTGAAATCACTGGTGAACATATTGAAGATGTATTGGACGGCATTCGAGCAAAGAATACATCAAATGAAATTGAAATTATTGGCGTATTCCCGAAAATGTTTAAAGTCGATGACTTACATGAAGTAAGCGATCCGAAAGAAATGATTGCAACGCAAAGTTTAGCAGTGGATGCGGGTGTTATTACAACAAACCGTTCTGTGCTTGTCAATACGTTGAAATGTGTGGAAAGTTGTGGGGTTCATGTGCTTGATGTGTACTCAGATGCTTATAACTATAAACATATTTTAACACCAACTGAAGTTGAGTTAGGTGCAGTAGTGATTGATATTGGGGATCAATTAACGCAAGTCGCATACTATGAACGTGGTCATTTGTTCGATGCAGATAATATTCCGATGGCAGGTAGCCAGATTACGAATGATATTGCACAAGGATTAAATACGACGTTTGATCAAGCGGAAAAAGTAAAAGAACAATATGGGCATGCATTTTATGATTTAGCATCTGAACAAGATATCTTTACGGTAGCACAAATTGATTCAGATGAACCGATGAGCTTCAACCAAAAAGATCTAAGCGATATCGTCGAAGCGCGTGTAGAAGAAATTTTCTTAGAAGTATTTGATTTATTACAAGAAATGGGCTTAAATAAAATTAACGGTGGTTTTGTGCTTACAGGTGGTACTGCCAACATGTTAGGTATTAAAGAATTATTGACGGATATGGTGAATGAAAAAGTACGTATTCACGTACCACAACAAATGGGTATTCGTAAACCAGAATTTTCTTCAAGTATTTCTACAATCAATAGTGGTATTAACTTTGATGAACTATTAGATTATGTTACAATTAATAATCATGATGCGACTTCTGAAGAGGAAGTTGTAGAAGAGTACGTTGAAGAGAAACCGAAATCGAAAGGTCTGGATGGATTCTTTAAACGTAAGACAAATAAAGCAGTTGAAACAGAAGTGTATACATCTAAATCAGTCGGCGAACGCGTCGAACGACCAGATGGAACATTTGAACAACCTGAAAAAGAACAAGAACAAAATGTACTGAAAAAAATTATGAAATCATTATTTGAATAAAATTGGCCACAATGATATAGGAGGAAAATTGAATGTTAGAATTTGAACAAGGCTTTAATCATTTAGCAACATTAAAAGTAATCGGTGTAGGGGGCGGCGGTAACAATGCCGTTAACCGAATGATTGATCACGGTATGAACAATGTAGAATTTATCGCTATTAATACAGATGGCCAAGCTTTAAACTTATCAAAGGCATCTTCTAAAATCCAAATCGGTGAAAAATTAACGCGTGGATTAGGTGCTGGAGCAAATCCTGAAATCGGTAAAAAAGCAGCTGAAGAGTCTCGTGAACAAATTGAAGACGCAATTCAAGGGGCTGACATGGTATTTGTTACTGCAGGTATGGGTGGCGGTACTGGTACAGGTGCCGCACCTGTTGTTGCTAAAATCGCTAAAGAAATGGGCGCTTTAACAGTTGGTGTTGTGACGCGACCATTCTCATTCGAAGGACGTAAACGTCAAACACAAGCAGCTGCTGGTGTTGAAGCAATGAAAGCAGCGGTTGATACGTTAATCGTTATTCCAAATGATCGTTTATTAGATATCGTTGATAAATCTACGCCGATGATGGAAGCGTTCAAAGAAGCAGATAACGTATTACGTCAAGGGGTTCAAGGTATTTCTGACTTAATCGCTGTTTCAGGTGAAGTTAACTTAGACTTCGCTGATGTGAAGACAATTATGTCTAACCAAGGTTCAGCATTAATGGGTATCGGTGTATCTAGTGGTGAAAATCGTGCGATTGAAGCGGCGAAAAAAGCAATTTCTTCTCCATTACTTGAAACATCAATCGTTGGTGCACAAGGTGTGTTAATGAACATCACTGGTGGCGAATCATTAACATTATTCGAAGCACAGGAAGCTGCTGATATTGTACAAGATGCTGCAGATGAAGATGTAAATATGATCTTCGGTACTGTAATCAACCCAGAATTACAAGATGAAATCGTTGTAACGGTTATCGCAACTGGCTTTAATGATAAACCGACGCGCAATGTACCACAATCAACATTTGGTGCACCACAAGTGAATCGTGAGCCAAGAACTGAGGCAACTTCGACGCAAACTGCACAACCTGAAAGAGAATCTAATAGAGATGACTTAGATGTTCCTGGTTTCTTAAAAGACCGTCCACGTCGTCGTAGAAGATAATTTTCATTAAATAAAGATCAACCATACTGCCGGACAAACATAAGTCGCTTTTTGATTTTTGTTTGTTCGGTTTTTATATAAGATGCCACTCTGGAGGGTACAATGGAACCATTTCAATTAAAGCAACATACATATAACGTTGACAATGCATACGATAAAGTGATCGGGATTACGAGTCGTCACGGAGGTAAAAGTCACTTTCCGAAAGACAGCTTAAATATGGCTTTATATATAGATGATGTCCCGTCAAATGTCCATTATAACCAGGCGATTGTCGCTAATGAAATTGGGTTTGATACGCGTAATTGGGTATTTCCAATTCAAAAGCACGGGAATCATATTCAGGAAGTATTTGCAGAAGATAAAGGTACAAATGTTTTAGCATTAACGTCTAAATGGTTAGACATTGACGGTCTGTATACGTATGAAAAAGGAATATTACTGACGATGTGTTTTGCGGATTGTGTCCCAGTATACTTATACAGTACGACAAATGATTTCATTGCGTTAGGCCATGCAGGATGGCGTGGGACAGTTGGTTTAATACTGAATCGTTTAATCAACGCTTATACAGGAGATGTGGATGATTTAAGATGTATTATAGGACCGTCTGTAAGTGCACCATGTTATGAAGTCAATGAAGATATTAAACGCCAGTTTATTGACTTGAATTTAAATCTGGATGATTGCTTTGAAAGTAATACGAATGCATTGTATGATATTAACTTACAGGAAATCAACAAACGCATTGCGATGCATGCCGGCATCAAGGCAGAACATATTGATGTGACAACACGATGCACTTCAACTGAACATGATGAATTTTTCTCATATCGTTTAGAAAAAGGACAAACGGGCAGAATGCTCGCATATATTGGAACGAGGGATGATAATGGAAGTCAAAAATAATTTAGCAGTCATACAATCTGAAATCGATACAGCGGTAGCAGAGTCGCCTTATGGTCAACAACCCACACTAATTGCGGTGACAAAATATGTTACAATAGAACGTGCGCAGGAAGCGGTTGATGCGGGTGTTATGCATCTCGGCGAAAATCGTATTGAAGGATTTCTTGATAAAAAAGCACATATTCAAAATGTGACGATGCATTTCATAGGTTCATTGCAGACGCGTAAAGTTAAAGAAGTGATTGATAATATTGATTATCTTCATTCATTAGACCGAATGAGTTTAGCACAGGAAATTCAAAAGCGCGCAACGAAAAAAATTAAATGTTTTATCCAGGTGAATGTGAGTGGAGAAGAAAGTAAGCATGGGATAGCACCAGAAGATGTACAATCATTTGTACAAAGTTTATCTGAATATGATAACATTGAAGTAGTCGGATTAATGACGATGGCACCACTTGATGCAACTGATGATGCCATTAGAACTTATTTTAAACAATTGAAGCAATTACAAATAGCAGTGAATGCATTAGGATTACCCCATGCACCATGTACAGAAACTTCAATGGGTATGAGTAATGATTACAAAATCGCAATAGAAGAAGGTGCGACGTTTATTCGTATCGGTACGAAACTCGTCGGATAGGAGGAAACGATACTTATGGCCATTAAAGATGTATTTAAAGGATTCTTTGTTTATGAAGATGAAGAAGAAGTTGTTTATGAAGATAATGCCCCAAAGAAAGCAGTTGAATCAGTAGAACGTGAGAAAATGAAGGCAACAACGCCGCAACCAGAAAAGCAGCACGTCAAAAAAGAAACAATTTATCGTGCGAAACCTGAACCTGTTAAATCTAAAGTGAAAGTGAATGAACGCAAAGTGACGCAAAATAATGTCGTAAACATACATGACGAACCGTCTTCAAGTATTTCAAAAGTGTGTTTATTTGAACCACGCGTATTTAGCGATACGCAGGATATCGCAGATGAATTAAAAAATCGTCGCGCTACGCTTGTCAATTTGCAACGTATTGATAAAATTTCAGCAAAGCGTATTATCGATTTTTTAAGTGGGACTGTTTATGCCATTGGTGGCGATATTCAACGTATCGGCGCAGATATCTTTTTATGCACACCTGATAATGTAGAAGTCGCAGGGACGATAACAGAAATGTTAGAAGCACCTGAAGAATATCATGAACACGAGGAATATTAATGAGTACTTTAGTAATAATGATTTATATAATGAATATTGTGATGTATGCCATTCATGCATATACGATTGGGATGGTCATCTACTTCTTTATGTCATGGATACCAGGTCTTAGAGATTCTGTTATTGGTGAGTGGATGGGAAAAATTTATGAACCATTTCTTGAACCATTTCGACGTATGATACCATCCATCGGTATGATTGATATTTCAAGTATTGCTGCATTAATCTTTTTAAACTTTTTACAAAGAGGTTTAGCTGCAATATTTAATGCGATTTTACCTTATTTCGCTTAAAATTATTTAAAAAATCTCATTACGGTGAGATTTTTTTCATGTTAAAGGTCGTGAGGATGTTATGAATATATATCAGCATTTCCGAAATGAAGAAATAGAAATCGTAAAGCATCTGGAAAGTTTAGTTGCGCGTGCTGAGTCACAATATGCGCCAGTACTCACACATTTTTTAGATCCACGTCAGCAGTTTATATTGACGACATTAGTGAATCGTACTGAGCTCAATGTGTCTTTTAATGGTGGACTTGGAGAGCGTGAGCGCATGCGTGCTTTAATTTATCCTGATTATCATGAAGCAAGTAAAGAAGATTTTGATTTATCGATTATTGAAATTAAATACGCGGATAAATTTGTGACGTTAACACACCGTAATATATTAGGTGCATTGATGTCGATTGGATTTAAACGGGATTATCTTGGCGATATCATCGTCGGTGATAAAGTACAGTTTGTTATAGCACGTCATTTACAAGCATTTGTGTTTCAGAATTTAACGAAATTAAAAGGTTCATCGATAAGATTAAATGAGATTGATTTAGCAGATATGTTAACTGCAACGGAGGAATTTCAGTCACATCAATCGACAGTCTCAAGTTTACGGCTAGATAATATCGTGTCGTTAATGATTAATAAATCGAGAAGTATCGCACAAAAACATATTGAAGCTGAGCATGTGAAGGTGAATCATGTTGTGATCGATAAAACAAGTTTTAATGTTGAAGTCAATGATTTAATTTCTATTAAAGGGTATGGTCGTGGTAGAATAGAAGCAATAGGTGACCGTACGAAAAAAGATAAAATTCGACTCACATATGGCACAATGTTTAAATAAACTAGAGGTGAAAGTATGAAATTCAGTCCAGATGAAATTCAAAATAAATCATTTAATATCGTTCATAAAGGATTAAATGAAAACGAAGTAAGAGATTATTTAAAGCAATTAAGCGACGAATTGGAAACGTTACGTCGTGAAAAGAAAATGTTAGAACAATTAATTGCAGATAAAGATGAGAATATTAATCGATTCAAAAGTGTTGAAAATACAATCTCAGATGCCATTTTAGTTGCACAAAAAGCGGGAGACGAAATCAAGGCGAGTGCGGGAATGCAGGCAGATGTAATCATTCAGGATGCTAAAAATCATGCTGAACTAATTAAAAAAGATGCGATGCAGCAAGCACGTGAAATTGCATTCCAGACTGAAGATATGAAACGTCAGTCTAAAATATTCAGAGCACGATTTAAAATGCTCGTGGAAGCACAGCTGGATTTGCTGAAAAGTGAAGACTGGGATCATTTATTAAATTACGATTTAGAAACGAAACCATTGGCGCAAGAAGATTCAAAATAAGTTATTGAGTAAATTTGAATTTTTTACTTATCAAAATGAAATAAACGTGGTAGTATAAATAATAATCAAAAATAAACATATAGAACCGTATCTATTGATGACTTGAGCAGCGAATTAGGGATAGTGAGAGCCTAAGCAACGACCGGTAGATAAGATCAGTCTATATTTTTCAATATTATATTTTAAAGTGAACTCTTAAGTTGAGTTAAGTCAGGTGGTACCGCGGATCCGTTCGTCCTGATTAATCAACTTAAGAGTTTTTTTAATTTAAATTTTAGGAGGAATAAGAAATGGACTATAAAGATACGTTATTAATGCCGAAGACAGACTTTCCTATGCGTGGCGGACTGCCGAATAAAGAGCCTCAAATTCAGGCACAATGGGATGAACAGGATTTATATCAAAAAGTATTAAAGAAAAATGAAGGGAAAACACCATACATCCTTCATGATGGACCGCCTTATGCGAATGGACAAATCCATATGGGGCATGCACTAAATAAAATCATTAAAGACTTTATTACACGTTATAAAGCGATGAATGGTTTCTATACACCGTTTGTTCCAGGTTGGGATACACATGGTTTACCGATCGAACAAGCATTAACGAAAAAAGGTGTGAACCGCAAAGAAATGTCTACAGCAGAATTCCGTGAATTATGTCGTCAATATGCCTTAGAGCAAGTTGAATTACAAAAAGCGGATTTTAAACGTTTAGGGATTAATGCTGATTGGGTCAATCCATATATTACATTACAAGAGCAATTTGAAGCTGAACAAATTCGTCTGTTCGGTGATATGGCGAAAAAAGGTTACATCTATAAAGGTAAGAAGCCAGTGTACTGGTCACCATCTAGTGAATCATCACTTGCTGAAGCAGAAATTGAATATCAAGATAAAAAATCTGCGTCAATTTATGTTGCATTTGAAACAGTTGATGGGCGTGGTGTCGTTGCAGAAGGCGTTAAATTCGTTATCTGGACAACAACACCATGGACAATGCCAGCCAACGTCGCAATTTCAGTGAATCCTGAATTGAACTACGTACAAGTTGGTGTTGAAGGTAAGTCTTATATCGTTGCACAAGCGTTACTTGATAATGTGTGTGATGCCATTGGATGGGATAAAGATGCAGTAGTCATTGAAAAAGAATTTAAAGGGTCTGAATTAGAATTAATCACGACACAACACCCACTTATTGAAGATAGAAAATCAATCATCATTTTAGGTGATCATGTTACAACTGACGCTGGTACAGGTTGTGTTCATACTGCACCTGGACACGGGGAAGATGACTTTATCGTCGGTCAAAAATATGAGTTACCTGTTATTTCACCAGTAGATGACAAAGGTGTATTTACTGCTGAAGCGGGCGAATTTGAGGGATTATTCTATGATAAAGCAAATCCTGTTATCACAGAACGTTTAAAAGAAGCTGGCGCATTATTGAAATTAGAATTCTTCACGCATTCATATCCACATGACTGGAGAACGAAAAAACCTGTTATCTTCCGTGCAACACCACAATGGTTTGCATCTATTAACAAAGTGCGTCAAGATATCTTAAATGCAATCGATGAAACTGAATTTAAAGTTGAATGGGGTAAAACACGTATTTACAACATGATTCGTGACCGTGGTGACTGGGTAATCTCACGTCAACGTGTATGGGGTGTGCCAATTCCGGTATTCTATGCTGAAAATGGTGATATCATCATGGACGAAGCAGTGATTGAACATGTTGCTAAACTTGTTGAAGTGCATGGTTCAAATGTTTGGTATGAGCGTGAAGCGAAAGATTTATTACCAGAAGGATTTACGCATCCAGGTAGTCCGAATGGTGAATTCACTAAAGAAACAGATATCATGGACGTTTGGTTTGATTCAGGATCAAGTCACCGCGGTGTATTAGAGGCTCGTGACGATTTAAGCTTCCCAGCTGATTTGTATTTTGAAGGAAGTGACCAATATCGTGGATGGTTTAACTCATCTATCACGACAGCTGTTGCAACGCGTGGTAAATCACCGTATAAGAAGTTATTATCACATGGTTTCGTTATGGACGGTCAAGGTCGTAAAATGAGCAAGTCGCTCGGTAATACAGTCGTACCTGAAAAAGTTGTAAAACAAATGGGTGCAGATATTATCCGTCTATGGGTAATGTCAGTCGATTATTTAGCTGACGTACGTATTTCTGATGATATTTTAAAACAAGTATCAGAAGTATACCGTAAAATCCGAAATACATTTAAGTTCTTATTAGGTAATGTTAATGACTTTAATCCAGAAACGGATAAAGTGGCTTATGAGGATTTAAAAGAAATTGATAAGTTTATGTTAAATAAATTATATACCTTCGTAAATCATGCACATACACACTACGATAACAATGATTACTTAGATATTTATCAGGAATTACAAAACTTTATTAACGTAGAGTTAAGTAACTTCTACTTAGATTATGGTAAAGATATCTTATATATTGAAGGTGCAGATAGCCATGTTCGTCGTAGCATGCAGACTGTTGTGTATGAAGTGTTAACATCACTTACAAAAGTATTAGCACCAATCATCCCGCATACAGCTGATGAAATCTGGAGCCATACACCACATGTTAAAGAAGAAAGCGTACATTTAACAGATATGCCTGAAGTACATGACGTAGACAGTGCATTAATCGACAAATGGTCTCACTTCTTAACATTACGTGATGATGTATTGAAAGGTATCGAGGCATTACGTAATGAAAAAGTAATCGGTAAACCGTTAGAAGCGAAAGTAACTGTATATAGTGATAACGCTGAAGATTTAGCATTATTGAAATCATTCGATAATTTACATCAATTATTCATCGTATCGCAAGCGATTGTAAGTGATGAGGCAGTTGGCACGAAATATTCAAACTTAAATGTATTGGTTGAACGTGCAGAAGGTGAGAAGTGTGAACGTTGCTGGAATTTCTCTACGAAACTAACTGGAGTTGATCATGCTTTCCCGAATGTATGTCCAAGATGTTTAAGTGTATTAGAGAGTAAATAGATAATTTAGAGCCGGATGTACTGATATGTACATTCGGTTTTTTTATGGTTGTAAAAAGTCGAGCAAATGATGAGAGGGTTGCGATAAAGATGGATATCGCAATCACCGTTTGCTTGCGATAAATATTGGATATCGCTAGCTCGGAATAAAAATAAATTAAAAAGTATATTGAGCTAGCGACAAACGGTAAATATCGCTAGCTCGGAATAAAAATAAGTTAAAAAGTATATTGAGCTAGCGACAAACGGTAAATATCGCTAGCTCGGAATAAAAATAAGTTAAAAAGTATATTGAGCTAGCGACAAACGATAAATATCGCTAGCTCGGAATAAAAATAAGTTAAAAAGTATATTGAGCTAGCGACAAACGGTAAATATCGCTAGCTCAGAACAAAAATAAATAAAAAAGTATATTGAGCTAGCGACAAACGGTAAATATCGCTAGCTCGGAATAAAAATAAGATAAAAAGTATATTGAGCTAGCGACAAACGATAAATATCGCTAGCTCGGAATAAAAATAAGTTAAAAAGTATATTGAGCTAGCGACAAACGGTAAACATCGCTAGCTCGGAATAAAAATAAGTTAAAAAGTATATTGAGCTAGCGACAAACGATAAATATCGCTAGCTCGAGGCGTTTTAATGATTAAAAGCAATCTTAGCTAGGACCAAAAGATATATAATGCTAGATAATGATATACTATAAATATGTTATGTAAACAAAATGCAATTTATCACCCAAAAACAGACGTACACATAAAAATGTGTTAAAATACTATAGATTGGAGTGAAATTATGAATAAGCGATATAACTTGACGATGATGTCAATTCTTGCGATATTTTTCATCGCGATGGATCAATTGACAAAGTATATTATTGTAAAGACGATGAATGTTGGTGATAGTGTCCCTGTCATCGGTGATATATTAGAAATTACATCACACAGAAACCATGGTGCTGCATGGGGAATGTTACAAAATCAGATGACGTTTTTCTATATTATTACCGTAGTGGTCTTACTTGCCATTGCTTTCTTTTATTATAAAGAAGCTGCGTTCAATCCGGTTATGCAACTTGGTTTAACGTTAATTTTTGCAGGTGCAATCGGTAATTTTATTGATCGTATTATGAGAGGAAATGTTGTAGATTTTATTGATACAAAAATCATCAATTATGATTTTCCGATTTTTAATATAGCGGATAGTTGCTTAACAATCGGTGTTATCGTTTTACTCTATGATATGCTATTTAACCAGAAAGAGGAGAAACGAAATGGAAGAAACATATAATTTTTTAATTGAAGCAGAAGAAGTTGGCGCACGTATTGATAAATATTTAACAGATTCAAATGATGACTGGTCACGTAACCAAATTCAGGACTGGATTAAACTTGGTCTTGTACTGGTTAACGGTAAACCAGTTAAAGCGAATTACAAATTACGTTTAGATGATGAAATCATTGTAACTGAAAAGCCAGTAGAAGAAATTGATTTACAGGCTGAAGATTTAGGTATTGAGATTTATTATGAAGATAAAGATGTAGCAATTGTATACAAACCTAAGGGCATGGTCGTTCATCCGGCACCTGGTCATCCAAACGGCACACTTGTTAACGGTTTAATGTATGCGATAAAAGATTTATCTGGTATTAACGGAGAAATCCGTCCAGGTATCGTTCACCGAATCGATAAAGATACGTCAGGATTACTAATGATTGCGAAAAACGACATCGCACATCGTGGATTAGTGGAGCAATTGGTTGATAAATCTGTGACTCGTAAATATACAGCTTTAGTTCATGGCATTATTCCACATGAATTTGGTACAATAGACGCACCGATTGGTCGTAATGTACGTGACCGTCAGGAAATGGCTATCGTTGATAATGGTAAACAAGCGGTAACGCATTTTAATGTGATTGAAACATTTGATAAATACACACTTGTTGAATGTGTATTAGAAACAGGTCGTACACACCAAATTCGTGTCCATATGAAACATATCGGATTCCCGTTAGTTGGAGATCCAAAATATGGTCCAAAGAAAACGATGGATATCGGTGGTCAGGCATTACACGCTGGAGTATTAGGCTTCGAACATCCTGTAACAGGTGAATACATTGAGCGTACTGCACCACTACCTGAATACTTTGAAGAAATATTAACGAAGCTGAGAAAATAATATGTAATTTTTCATTGTGAGTTGACAATGAATTTAAGAATGCTATTATTATATTAAATAAATCACACGTTAATGCTTTTAAATAAGTCCAGAGAGGCTTAAAAGGCGTCGAGGAATCCTCACGTCTATTTGACGTGGGGATTTTTTTGAGGAGGAATTAATGTGGATAAAAGAATCGTATTAGATGACAAAGCAGTCGATCGTACTTTAACACGTATTGCTCACGAAATCCTAGAAAACAACAAAGGTGTCGACAATTTAGTGTTACTTGGCATACGAACGCGTGGTATTTATCTTGCGAACCGTATACAAGCTAAAATAGAGCGCATCGATGGTGTGAAAGTGCCGACGGGTATATTAGATGTGACGCATTATCGTGATGATATGACGGATCGTATTAGTTCAGATGTCATAGCATATGAAATTGACACGGATATGAACAATAAACATGTCGTTATTGTTGATGATGTGCTTTATACAGGTAGAACGGTGCGTGCTTCTTTAGATGCAATATTAGATCATGTGCGTCCGAAACGTATTAGTTTAGCGACACTCGTTGATCGTGGGCATCGTGAATTACCGATTCGTGCGGACTTTATTGGGAAGAATATCCCGACTGCGACATCTGAAGAAGTCATCGTATTACTCGATGAAGTTGACGAGCGAACACAAGTATATATTAAATAACTCTTTTAAGTTGGTGCGAGACACCTGCAAAGGGTTTAAGTGAGTAAGTAGGACACTTAAGTCTCTTTGCATGTGCAAAGAGACTTTTTTTTATGGAGGAAAATGACAATGAAAAATGAAAATGAAGAAATTTACGAACGTACGGTCGAACCGATTCTAGACGTACATGAGAAACCGAAAGCAAGTGAATGGTTATTACTAAGTTCACAGCATTTATTTGCAATGTTTGGGGCAACTGTACTCGTACCATTCTTAACAAAATTACCGGTATCTGCGGCGTTAATCGCTTCAGGACTGGGCACATTACTGTATATCTTAATCACGAAAGGTAAGATACCTGCATATTTAGGATCGAGCTTTGCGTTTATTACACCGATTATTGTCGGATTAAAATCACACAGTCTTGGTGAAATGTTAATGGCACTTTTCATGAGTGGATTAATGTATGTCATCATCGGATTAATCATTAAGATTGTTGGAACGAACTGGCTGCTTAAATTATTACCACCAGTCGTTGTAGGCCCTGTCATCATGGTCATCGGTTTAGGATTAGCGCCGGTTGCTGTGAACATGGCGATGTATACCAATAGCGCCAAAATGACTGGATATAATGGAAAGTATATTATCGTCGCAAGCATTACTTTACTTACAGTTATCATCTTCTCAGTCATAGCAAAAGGTTTCTTATCAATCATTCCTGTTCTTATGGGTATCATCGTCGGATACATTTCAGCTGTCATTGCAGGTATCGTTGATTTCTCAGGCATTCAAAAAGCAAAGTGGTTACAGTTACCAGATGTTCATGTACCTTTTGTCAGCTATACGCCGTCATTTGACTGGATGCTCATCATGATCATGGTGCCAATCGTATTCGTAACAGTCAGTGAACATATCGGTCACCAAGTTGTAATCAATAAAATAGTAGGTAGAAACTTCTTTAAAGATCCTGGTTTACACCGAAGCTTAATCGGTGACGGGGTATCAACAATGCTTGCATCAATCATCGGTGGACCACCAAGCACAACGTACGGTGAGAATATCGGCGTACTTGCCATTACAAGAATTTATAGTGTGTGGGTAATCGGTGGGGCTGCAGTTCTTGCATTAATTTTAGGATTTGTTGGGAAGTTTACAGCACTCGTATCAAGTATTCCAACGCCTGTAATGGGTGGCGTATCCATCTTACTATTTGGAATCATTGCATCAAGTGGTTTACGCATGTTAGTAGAATCTAAAGTTGATTTTGGAGATAAACGTAACTTAGTTATTGCATCTGTCATCTTAGTATTAGGTATCGGTAAAGCGCATCTGGACTTTACTGTAGGACAAATTAATTTAAACATTGAGGGTATGGCTTTAGCAGCATTATCAGGTATTTTATTAAATGCATTTTTACCAGCTTCAAAAACACATGAAGACTACTAATTAATTTTAGGGGAGAACACAATGAAACACTTACATTCAATAACAGACTTATCAAACGAAGCAATCATGACAACAATTAAACGCGCAATTGATATTAAGAATGGTAAAGTTGAGCAATTTCAGAATGTGTATGCAGCAAACCTATTCTTTGAGAACTCAACGCGCACGAAATGTTCGTTTGAAGTCGCTGAACGTAAACTAGGGATGCACGTCATTCCTTTTGAAACAAGCACTTCATCAGTATCTAAAGGCGAAAGCTTATTTGACACATGTAAAACGATGGAAAGCATCGGATGTAACGTACTCGTTATTCGACATCTTGAAAATGATTACTACAAACAGTTAGATGGATTAAATATCCCAATCGTCAATGGGGGAGACGGATCTGGTCAGCATCCGACACAATGTTTACTCGACTTAATGACAATTTATGAAGAGTACGGCAAGTTTGAAGGTTTAAAAGTCGTGATTTGCGGTGATATCTTAAATTCACGTGTAGCACGTAGTAACTACGATGCATTGACACGCTTAGGCGCAGAAGTGAAATTTGTAGCACCGGATGCCTGGATTGACAAATCAATCCCTGCTGAATATGTGAATATCGATGATGTCATCGAAGAAGTAGATGTGTGTATGTTACTTCGCGTTCAACATGAACGTCATGATAAAAAGGCATCGTTCACAAAAGAAGAATATAACAGTAAATACGGCTTAAATGAAGATCGTTATAATAAGTTAAAAGATAGTGCTATCATCTTGCATCCAGCACCTGTCAATCGCGATGTTGAGATTACGAGTGAACTTGTAGAAGCACCGAAAGCACGCATTTTTAAGCAAATGGAAAATGGCGTTTACACACGTATGAGTATTTTAAGTCAAGTTATCGAAAATAATCAATAAAAGGAGTGCACACAATGTCAACATTACTTAGAGGCGGAAAAATTTTAATCAACGGGGAACTAACTGCACGAGATATTCGTATTGAAGATGGAAAAATCACTGAAATCGGTGAAAGATTAAATGTTTATAACTCTGAAATCATCGACTTAAACGGTCAATTTGTATCACAAGGGTTTGTCGATGTCCATGTACATCTGCGTGAGCCAGGTGGAGAACATAAGGAAACAATCGAGACAGGAACTCAAGCGGCTGCACGTGGCGGTTTCACCACTGTTTGTCCGATGCCGAACACGCGTCCAGTACCTGATACAGTTGAACATTTAGACGCATTAAATGCTTCAATTGAGAAGAATGCGAAAGTACGTGTGTTACCGTACGCTTCAATATCAATTCGACAAAAAGGTGAAGAACTGGTTGATTTTAAAGCTTTAAAAGAACACGGTGCATTTGCATTTACGGATGACGGTGTCGGGGTTCAAACCGCTTCAGTTATGTACGAAGCAATGCAACAAGCAGCAGCGCTTGATATGGCAATTGTGGCACACTGTGAAGATAACTCATTGATTTACGGTGGTGCAATGCATGAAGGAAAAGTAAGTAAATCACTTAATATTCCTGGCATTCCTTCAATATGTGAAGCGGTTCAGATTGCGCGTGACGTGCTACTTGCTGAAGCAGCAGGTTGTCATTACCATGTATGTCATGTATCAAGTAAAGAAAGTGTTCGAGTGATTCGTGATGCGAAACGTGCTGGCATCCGCGTCACTGCAGAAGTTACACCACACCACTTATTATTAAATGAAGAAGTAATTACTAAAGACGATGCGATTCTGAAGATGAATCCACCGTTACGAGCAAAAGAGGATCACGAAGCCTTAATTGAAGCTTTACTTGATGGCACAATTGATTTTATTGCCACAGACCATGCACCACATGCAGCGGATGAGAAAGCACAACCGATGACGAAAGCACCATTTGGTATTGTAGGAAGCGAAACTACATTCCCTTTACTTTACACAAAGTTCGTTAAAAACGGTGACTGGACATTACAACAACTGATCGATTATTTAGCGGTTAAACCGGGAGAAGTGTTCAACTTACCATACGGAAAACCTTTAGCAGTTGGCAGCATCGCTGATATTACAGTCATTGATTTAGATGAAGCATATGAAATTAAAGCAGAAGATTTCTTATCAAAATCAAGCAACACACCATTTATCGGAGAAAAAGTATTCGGTAACGTTACAAAAACATTTGTTGAAGGACAACTAGTTTATGAGGGGGCACATCATGCGTAATAAAAAATATTTAGTATTAGAAGATGGAACGGTATTTAACGGTTATGCATTCGGAAGTGATAAAGAAGTTGTCGGTGAAATCGTCTTTAATACAGCAATGACAGGTTATCAGGAAACGTTATCTGATCCATCATATACAGGACAAATCATCACGTTCACTTATCCTTTAATCGGTAACTACGGGATTAACAGAGACGACTTTGAAACATTAAACCCATCATTAAAAGGGATGGTGATTCGAGAATTATGTGACTACCCAAGTAACTTTAGAAATACAGCAACATTAGATGAAACATTAAAAAGTTACGAGGTACCCGGGATTGATGGTGTAGATACACGTCAATTGACACGAATCATTCGTGAACATGGGGTGTTACGCGCTGCAATGATTAATGACGCATCAAAAATTGATGCTACAATTGAAAGTTTAAAAACAACGGAACTACCTACAGATGAAGTTGCACAAGTGTCAACGAAAACACCATATATTTCAACGGGCAGTGACTTACGCGTCGTACTAATCGACTTCGGTAAAAAAGAAAACATCGTCCGTGAATTAAACTTACGTGGTTGTGATGTAACAGTAATGCCTTATACGACAACTGCTGAAGAAATATTACGTGTGCAGCCGGATGGCGTTATGTTATCAAACGGCCCAGGGAATCCGGAAGTTGTTACAGAAGGGATTGAAATGATTAAAGGTATTCTCGGTAAAGTACCATTCTTCGGTATTTGTTTAGGACATCAATTGTTCAGCTTAGCGTGTGGCGCAACGACATTTAAATTAAAATTCGGTCACCGCGGTGCGAACCATCCAGTTAAAAACTTAGCAACTGGAAAGATTGAAATCACATCACAAAACCATGGGTATGCAGTAGATGCTGATTCGATTGCTAATACAGATTTAGAAATCACACATATTGCTTTAAACGATGGCACAGTAGAAGGTGTTAAACATAAATCATTACCAGCTTTCTCTGTACAGTATCATCCGGAAGCGTCCCCTGGACCTCATGATCCAAACTACTTATTTGATGACTTTATTACATTAATGACTAACTTTAAGGAGCGTGTGAAATAATGCCAAAACGTACTGATATTAAAACAATTCTTGTAATCGGCTCAGGTCCAATCATTATTGGACAGGCAGCAGAATTTGATTACGCAGGCACACAAGCATGCCTAGCCTTAAAAGAAGAAGGTTATAAAGTCATTCTTGTAAACTCAAATCCAGCAACAATTATGACGGATACAGAAATCGCAGATAAAGTTTACATTGAGCCATTAACTTTAGATTTCGTAGCACGTATCATCCGTAAAGAACAGCCTGATGCGCTACTTCCAACATTAGGTGGACAAACAGGATTAAACATGGCTGTGCAACTAGAAGAAGCAGGCATCTTAAAAGAAAATAACGTCAAACTTTTAGGAACAGAGTTATCGTCAATCAATCAGGCAGAAGATAGAGATTTATTCAGAAGTTTAATGTATGAATTAGATGTACCGGTACCTGAAAGTGATATCGTTAATACGGTTGAACAAGCTGTTCATTTCGCTACAGAAATCGGTTACCCGGTCATTGTCCGCCCTGCATTTACGATGGGGGGTACTGGTGGCGGTATTTGTCACGATGAAGCGGAATTGATTGAAATCGTGACGAACGGTTTAAAATATTCACCGGTTACACAATGTTTAATTGAAAAATCAATCGCAGGCTATAAAGAAATTGAATACGAAGTAATGCGTGATTCAAATGATAATGCCATCGTTGTATGTAATATGGAAAACATCGATCCGGTTGGCATCCACACAGGAGATTCAATCGTAGTTGCGCCATCACAAACATTAAGTGATAAAGAATACCATATGTTACGCGACGTATCATTAAGAATTATCCGTGCCTTAAAAATCGAAGGTGGATGTAACGTGCAGTTAGCATTAGACCCGCATTCATTTAATTATTATATTATCGAAGTTAACCCACGTGTATCGCGTTCATCAGCACTCGCATCAAAGGCAACAGGTTATCCAATTGCAAAACTAGCAGCAAAAATTGCTGTCGGTTTAACGTTAGATGAAATGTTAAACCCTGTTACAGGTACGAGCTATGCAGCATTTGAACCAGCACTTGATTATGTTGTGTCTAAGATTCCACGTTTCCCATTCGATAAATTTGAAAAAGGTGAACGTGTACTCGGCACACAAATGAAAGCGACAGGAGAAGTTATGGCGATTGGTCGTACGTATGAAGAATCATTACTTAAAGCCATTCGTTCATTAGAATACGGCGTTCATCACTTAGGTTTACCGAACGGTGAAAACTTCGAACTTGATTTCATTGAAAAACGTATCAAAGAGCAAGATGATGAACGTTTGTTCTTTATCGGAGAAGCGATTCGTCGCGGCGTATCTTTAGAGGATATTCATGAATGGACGAAGATTGACTACTTCTTCTTAAATAAATTTAAGCATATTATCGACATTGAACATGATTTAAAAGAACACATCGGTGATATTGATCGTTTAGAATGGGCGAAAAAATATGGCTTCAGTGACCGTGTTATTGCTCACCGCTGGAATATGACAGAGCGTGAAGTATATGATTTACGCCAGGCAAACCATATTAATCCAGTATTCAAGATGGTAGATACGTGTGCCTCAGAATTTGAATCGAATACACCTTATTTCTATGGCACATATGAATCTGAGAATGAATCGATTGTGAGTGATAAAAAGAAAGTCATCGTCTTAGGATCAGGACCAATTCGTATCGGACAAGGTGTTGAGTTTGATTACGCGACTGTACATGCCGTGTGGGCAATACGTGAAATGGGTTATGAAGCAATCATTATTAACAATAACCCTGAAACGGTTTCAACAGATTTCTCGATATCAGATAAATTATACTTTGAGCCATTGACTGAAGAAGATGTAATGAACATCATCAACCTAGAGCAACCTGAAGGTGTGGTTGTACAGTTTGGTGGTCAAACGGCAATTAATTTAGCAGAGAAATTAACGAAATACGGTGTGAAAGTATTAGGTACAACACTTGAGAACTTAGACCGCGCTGAAGACCGTAAAGAATTCGAAGCTTTGATGCAACGCATTGACATTCCACAACCATTAGGGAAGACAGCTACATCAGTTGAAGAAGCGGTCGATAATGCAAACTTTATCGGTTATCCGGTACTTGTGCGACCTTCATATGTACTCGGTGGTCGCGCGATGGAAATTGTATATAACGAATCAGAGCTTGTTGATTATATGAACCGTGCAGTTAAAGCAAGCCCGGAACATCCAGTATTAATTGACCGTTATTTAACAGGGAAAGAGATTGAAGTTGATGCAATTTGTGATGGTAAGACGGTTGTTATTCCAGGGATTATGGAACATATCGAACGCGCTGGGGTTCATTCTGGCGACTCAATTGCGGTATACCCACCACAAACATTAACTGAAAAACAAATCGATACATTAGTCGACTACACAACACGCTTAGCACATGGATTAGAAATTGTCGGCTTACTGAACATCCAGTTTGTTATTGCAGATGAAGAAGTATACGTATTAGAAGTGAATCCACGTGCATCACGTACCGTGCCGTTCTTAAGTAAGATTACTGAAGTACCGATGGCAAACATCGCGATGAAAGGTATTCTTGGGGAATCATTACTTGATAAAGGTTACAAAGAAGGTTTAGTACCATTTAAAGAAGGTGTCTTCGTAAAAGCACCAGTATTCAGTTTCTCTAAACTTAAAAATGTCGACATTACTTTAGGACCAGAAATGAAATCAACTGGAGAAGTCATGGGTAAAGATTTAACGTTAGAGAAAGCACTATACAAAGGTTTAGTAGCAAGTGGATTACAAGTGAAGGATCACGGTACAGCATTAATTACTGTAGCGGACAAAGATAAACAGGAAGCATTAGGTTTAGCACGTCGATTACACGAAATTGGTTATCGTATTATGGCGACAAGCGGTACAGCAAAGTTATTACAAGATAATAACATTCCAGTTGTTGAAGTAAGTAAAATCGGTACAGAATTCAGTTTATTAGATGTGATTCAAAATGGACATGTCCAAATTGTCATCAATACAATGACAAATGGTAAACAAACAGAACGTGATGGCTTCCAGATACGCCGAGATTCTGTTGATAATGGTGTACCATGTTTAACATCATTAGACACAGCGCGTGCATTAATTGAAGTAATTGAAAGCATGACATTTAATATGAATCAAATGTAGGAGGGATCACGATGCAGGAAGAAATGAGTGTCGTTAGTCAACGAAGTATTGCCAGAAATATATATGAAATCGTGTTAAAGGGTCAAATAACGAAAGAAATGACAACACCAGGACAATTTGTGCATATCCGTGTTGGTCATACAAGCGAATTTATGCTACGTCGTCCCATTTCTATTTGCTCGGTTGATCAAACTCAACATACATTAACTTGTCTTTACCGTGCTGAAGGTAAAGGTACGAAAGCATTATCGAAACTAAAGGAAGATGATACTGTTGATATATTAGCACCACTGGGACATGGTTTCCCGGTGAATGCTGCTAAACATACTGCATTGCTAATCGGTGGTGGTATCGGCGTCCCTCCTTTATATGAATTATCAAAGCAGTTAAATGCCCGCGGTATTAGAACGATTCATGTGTTAGGATTCCAATCAAAAGAAGATATGTTCTATTTAGATGAATTTACCAAGTTAGGTGAAACGCATATCGCTACAGTAGATGGTTCATTTGGTACACAAGGTTTTGTAACGGATGTTATTAAAGCATTACCGAAAAACTATGACACATTCTACACGTGTGGACCGATTGTTATGATTAAAGCGATTGAAGATGTATTACCGGATACACCGGGTTATGTGTCACTAGAGGAACGTATGGGATGCGGGATTGGTGCATGTTACGCATGTGTTTGTAAAGCAGATAACGATGAAGGATATGTCAAAATCTGTACTGACGGTCCTGTATTTAAGAAAGGGGCGTTAGCACTATGAGTCGATTAAATATCAATTTACCTGGGCTAGATTTAAAGAATCCGATCATGCCTGCAAGCGGTTGCTTTGCATTTGGTAAAGAATTTGCAAACTTCTATGATTTAAATGAACTCGGTGCCATTATGATTAAAGCAGCAACACCTGAATCACGTTTCGGAAATCCAACACCGCGTGTTGCCGAAACTTCTAGTGGTATGATTAATGCTATTGGGTTACAGAACCCAGGCGTCGACCATATTATTGCACATGAACTCAAATGGTTAGAGCAATTTGAAACACCGATTATCGCAAACGTAGCTGGTTCTAAAGAAGAGGATTATGTTGAGGTTGCAGAGAAGATTTCAAAGTCACATAATGTAAAAGCATTAGAACTGAATATCAGTTGTCCAAACGTCAAAGAGGGCGGTATTCAATTTGGTACGGATCCAAAAACTGCTGCTGAATTAACACGCAAAGTGAAGGCTGTATCAAGTGTTCCGGTATATGTTAAGTTATCACCAAACGTAACGAATATCGTTGAAATGGCAGTTGCAGTAGCTGAGTATGCTGACGGTATTACGATGATTAATACACTTGTTGGTTTACGTATCAATGAGAAGACGGGTGCACCGATCATCGCGAACGTTATTGGTGGACTGAGTGGTCCTGCTGTGAAACCTGTTGCAATGCGTATGGTATATGAAGTACGTAAAGCGTTACCAGATTTCCCGATCATCGCAATGGGCGGTGTAACAGACGCACAAGATGTCATTGATTATATTTCTGTCGGTGCGGATGCAGTTGCAGTAGGGACTGCCAATTTCCAAAATCCAACTGTATGTTTAGATATCATCAACAGTTTACCAACTTATTTAGATCAACTTGGTGTTAATCATATTCATGAATTAAAAAATAGAACACATAAAATACTGGAGGCAAAATAAATGTTTCATAAACCGATTATTGCATTAGATTTTAAAAATATGGATGAAGTAAATGCATTTTTAAAACCGTTTGAAGAACCGTTATTTGTAAAAATCGGAATGGAATTATTTATGCAAAACGGCCCGGAAATTGTGAAAGCGATACGTCATCAAGGTCATGAAATATTTTTAGATTTAAAGTTGTATGACATCCCGAATACTGTCCGCCAAGCAATGCTAGGTTTAGGTAAGTTAGATATTCAAATGGTCAATGTCCATGCAGCAGGCGGTAAAAAGATGATGAGTGAAGCAATGCAAGGATTACGTGACGCAGGAAGTGATGCAAAACTCATCGCTGTGACGCAACTGACAAGTACGTCACAGGAAGTGATGCAGCAAGAGCAACGTATTCCACTTTCAATCGATGAATGTATATTACATTATGCAACGTTAACGCGTGATGCGGGACTTGATGGTGTAGTATGCTCAGCAAACGAAAGTAAGATGTTACGTGAAGCATTAGGTGAAGACTTCTTAAAAGTAACGCCTGGTATTCGTACTTTAACAGATGCAGTAGGGGATCAAGTCCGTGTTGCAACACCTGAATTTGCAAAAGAGAATGGCTCAACTCATATCGTTGTAGGCCGTTCTATTACACAAGATAGCAATCCAGTAGAGAAATATTATCAAATTAAGAAAGCGTGGGAAAATCATGTTAAATGAGCAAATAGCGAAATCATTATTAGAAATTGAAGCAGTATCACTTCAACCGAATGACATGTTCACTTGGTCATCGGGGATTAAAAGCCCGATCTATTGCGATAACCGTTTAACGATGAGTTATCCAGCAGTTCGCGACGAAATTGCTGAAGGTTTAAAGTCATTGATTGAAACACATTTCAGTGATGTAGAAGTGTTAGCGGGTACTGCAACAGCTGGTATTCCACACGCAGCATTTGTATCTCAAAAGATGAATTTACCGATGAGTTACGTAAGATCATCTAGTAAGAAACACGGTAAAGGCAATCAAATTGAAGGTAAAGTTGAACCGGGACAAAAAGTTGTTGTTGTAGAAGATTTAATTTCTACTGGTGGTTCTGCAATCGAAGCGGCAGATGCTTTAAAAGCTCATGGTGCTGACGTATTAGGGATTGTAGCCATTTTTAGTTATCAATTAACGAAAGGGAAAGAACGCTTAGCAGAAAGCGGCTATCCATACTATACGCTTAGCGACTTCGATACGTTAATTCATGTTGCAAAAGATTTGCAAAAAATTGAAGCGAGCGATATTGAAGGATTAATTGCATGGCGCGACGCATTATAATGTGATATAAAGCTGTTTAATGTATAATTACATTAGACGGCTTTTTTTGAGGTGAAATAGATGGCGGATAAATGGAGTCATATTAATAAATTTATAAAGAACCCACAATCAATAGCAGAGAAGAAAAGACTGGATACTGAAAATGTGAAGAAAGAAAAATTCACAAAAAATAAATTGATTGCACAAGTGAAGAAACCGATTAAAGAATTCGACTATCATATTGATTCGTTTATTAATTATGTTTATCGTACGATAATGATGCCGAATAAAATAATAGACAATCCGAAAAGTGGTAAATATTTTTTCTTCGCGTTTACAAATTTTTTATTATATTTGTTGCTTATCTTTATATTAGGTACATTTCATACAACACCGTTAAGTATGAATGCAGGATTAAAAATGGTTGTGAGTGGTGCTACTTTTACCATACTATCGTGTATTATGACATATTTAATACAAATGGTAGCACTCAATCGAACGAATAATTTTTATAAAGTATTTGTGGATACGATTAGTTATTATACGATATATAATGTGTTTATCATATTCGAATATATTGCGTTGTTTATTACGCCTGAGAGTGCGATCATCTTCTATTTAATTCGTTTCTTAATTATTATGACGATCCCGCTTAAATTGTTTGCAACGTATCGTGAAATGAATAATGTTGAAATAGATGTATTTCCGCTGCATATTACCTTTATTATCATAATGGTGATTTATTTATTCATCGCAAAAGATATAGAGTGGCTGAATTTCTTTAAGTTTATGTATTTAAAATAGGAGAGGCTATCGAATGAGCGTTTAGACGCATGCAAACTGGAAACAAAGCCGAAAAATCACGCTTTGATTTTGAAGGATTTGTTGAAGTTTGACGGGCGTCTGCTCATGAGATGCCGTTTAGAGGCTGTTTTCGATGCGCTTTGACAATAAAAAACCCAACCGCTAATTCAATTCGAATTGAATTGGCGGTTGGGTTTTTTTATTTGTCATTAAAGATCGCTGCATTCATTTTTTCAGCAATGGCATCAATGTCTTCTGTAATAAGTGATACATATAATTTTATTTTTGGTTCCGTACCAGAAGGGCGTAATGCAACCCAGCCTTCTTCAAAGTAGAACTTTAATACGTTTGCTTTCGGTAAGTCAATTGGCGTAACACCGTCTGCCGAAGTGCTTGTTTGAGCTTCGTAGTCGTCTGTTTTAATAACTTTCAGACCTGCAATTTCAGTCGGTTGGTTATTTCGATAATTGGCCATAATGGCATCAATTTTAGCTTTCCCAGCTTGTCCTTCAAATGTATGCGAGAATAACTTTTCCTGATATTTTCCGTATTGCACATAAATTTCATTCATTGCATCCACTATCGTTTTACCTTCATTTTTCAGTTCACTTGCATATTTGATGATTAACGGCACAATTTGAACGGCATCTTTGTCACGGACAAATGGACCGGCCATAAAGCCATAACTTTCTTCATATCCAAATATATAATTGTAATCATGATTTGCTTCAAATGACGCAATTTTTTCAGCGATAAATTTAAAGCCTGTTAATACATCAAACATTTTAACTTGATTCTGTTCAGCAATAATGCGGCCTAATTCACTCGTCACAATTGATTTCACTGCTGCACGGTTACTAACATTTTGTGTAGATTGAATGCGGTAATTTAATAATAACGCACCAATCTGGTTGCCGTTAAAGTAGTGGAATTCACCATCAACATGCGCTACAATTCCCATTCTGTCTGCATCTGGATCAGTTGCAATCAGTAAGTCAGCGTTACTTTTTCTCGCATAGTCAATCGCCATATCAAATGCATCGTGATCTTCTGGATTGGCAGATTTCACAGATGAGAAGTTAGCATCGGGTATCGCTTGTTCTTTAACAACTTCATATTGTGTAAAGTTTAATGCATCTAACATTTCAGGTACAATCGGAACACTCGTACCGTGTAAACTTGTAAAGACTACTTTTAAGTCAGACGCTGGGATTGAATTTACTAAGTTTAATACTTCTTTTTTGTATGCTTCAATAACCTGATTATCTACAATTTCGATTAAACCTTTGTCTATTAATGTTTGTTTATCTTCAGTTTGCAAATGAAATACATCATTGATTTTATCAATATAACCACTTACTTTAGCAGCACCTTCCAGTGCTAATTGTCCACCGTCCGGGCCGTAAATCTTAATTCCGTTATATTCAGGAGGATTATGACTGGCAGTAATCATGACACCAGCATCCGTTTGTAAATGTCTTACGCAGAATGATAATTCAGGTGTTGTATGATAACGGTCAAAGATATATGTTTTTACACCGTAACTTCCTAACACGCAGGCAATGACATCACAAAATTCTGGTGAAAAATGACGTGTATCATAGGCGATTACAACGGTCGCATCTTGTTTCACTTCATTTAAATATTGCGCTAATCCCGTTGCTACTTTTTGTACTGTAAATTTATTAAGTCGATTTGGCCCTAAACCAATTTTCCCACGAATACCTGCTGTACCGAATGCAAGTGCTCCAACATATCCGTCTTCTTTTAAAGCTTCAGACGTTGCTGAATATGCTGCTTCAGTGATTAAACTATTTTCTAAATTTGATTCCCATAATTCACGTACTGACATCTCTTCCATCTCCTTAAGTTTTCTCTTCTTTATTAAAGCATGTTCATGATGCCGTTTACAATTAATTTATCTGATAATTGATTATAAACGTTTCTTTAATACGACATATTCAAAAGGGGACAAATTATAAAAATGTTTAATACGTGTCCCTTCTAAATGGTTAGATAATAACACTTCATATTCTCCGAGTCGTGGTAAATTTACGATATGATGTAATGCTGTCGGATTGAACAGTAAGATTAATTCTGACTTTGTATCAAATAATAGTACGCCAAATAACGGATGCTCAAGTTCAATAGGCAATACACGCTGACGAATTGTTTCGATATTTTTCGTTCTAAATATACGATGTGTATTTCTAATATGAATCGCTTGTTTAATACGCTCAATATCGGGCTGATATTTAATACGTCGATTCCAGTCAATGCGATTAATAAAGTCACTTAAATTGTACGTATTACCATGACCATGTTTCGTACGATAAAATTCCTGACCGGCATGTAAAAACGGTGTCCCCAATGCAAAAATTGTGAAGATAGTTGCCAGTTGATGAATTTTATTTTTTTCTTCGAGTGTTTTTTTACTCGTATAATTAATGCGATCAAATAATGTATGATTATCATGCACTTCAACGTAGTTTACTGTTTGGGAGATTGGCAGTTCATTGCCGCGCGCGATAAAGAGGTTAAACATGCGCTCGTAATATTTACCTCCACCATTAAAGTATCCACGATCCATTAAATTAAAATTATTACCTTTTAATGTATCTCTAAAGTAATCATTAAAGAAATGGATTTCAGGCACACGCCATGCATTCACATGTGTTGTTTTCATTTCTTTCGGCATAGCTGTCGCTAAATCCCAGCCTTCTCCTAACAGAAACGCATTCGGATTGTCTGCCATGACGATCGACTTAATTTGCTGCATCGTTTCAATATCAATCGTTCCCATTAAATCAAAGCGGAAGCCATCAATTTTAAATTCATGAATATAATATTTAATCGTATCAACAAAGAATTTACGCATCATAATACGCTCTGTCTTCGTATCATTGCCAACACCCGTTCCATTACTTACACTACCATCACCATGATATCTAAAGTAGTAGCCTGGTACTAACTTTTCAAATGGTGATGAAGGCATATTGTATACATGATTAAAGACAACATCTAAGATGACGCTAATCCCTTGTTCATGGAATACTTTCACAACTTGTTTTAATTCCTGTATACGATATGCTGCGTTTGCAGGTTGTGTTGAGTAACTACCATCAATCGTTTGAAAATATTCAGGATCATAACCCCAGTTATATGCCTTTTCAAACTCAATATCATCTACGCGTGCAAAGTCATTAATCGGTAGTAATTCTACGTGGGTGATGCCGAGGCGTGTAATATAATCAAAGCCTGTTGATTCACCTGATTGTGTTGACGTATTCGGTTCAATTAAACCGAGTAGTTTTCCTTTTTTATGAGGTGATACACCACTATTAGGGTGCATCGTAATATCACGCACGTGCACTTCATATATAATGGCATCTTTTTGCATCGTTTCTGGTCGTCTCGTCTCCAGAAACCCTTCAACATGCGTCTTATTAAAGTCAATGACGACTGACTCTGTACTATTTACAGTGAGTCCTTTAGAATACGGGTCATTGACCTGAATCCATTGGTGATTGATGTAAGCATCATAATGATAACTTTGTAAATGGTAATTACCATATAACGTGATACGATGCGCACCATCAGATAATTTCTCCATCGTATGCACTTTATCATTGATATTCAATTTGATCACTTTGGCAACAGGTGACCACACAGTAAAAGTTGTTTTATTATCACGAACGACAGCACCGAGTTCATGATGGCGTGCATCGAAACGTTTTTCAAATGCCTCGGTTTGTGTCACCGTTCCAAGCAGGACAGGTATTTTTATTTGTCCGATATGAATAAAGAATTTATCGGAAATTTCAAGTGGGCGATCAGTATGAAATTTATAATAAGATTGATGATCTAAATGAATGACGTCAAATAAATCTAAGTCATGAACATATTTATTACTTACAAGTTGTATCGACTTAAAGTATTCATGCGGCTTTTCAATAGAGTCATAATGTAATGTGATGAGATTAAAGTCATCGATATATGCTGTGTTCATAAGAACCTCCTGTCACATTCATTATAACGCTTCTTGATACTTGAAGTAACTAAAATGATATTGTTACTAAAAAAGTGAAAACAGATGTATACTGAAGAGAAGAACAAATAATAAATTCAAGTGAACGTGCTTATCTCTATACATGTTAACAAAGTTGTAAAGATATCTTAGCGTTAATTTACACTAATTGACGTAATTTTTACAAAATTATCATATAATAAATGTTGTATAGAGAATAAGCCTGTTAGGGGTGAACGGATGATAACAGATTTAGATAAGTTTTTATTTCATCAAGGCACACATTACAAATCATACTCATTTTTAGGCGCACATTATGATAAAGCAGCGCATGCAACAACATTTACGGTATGGGCGCCAAACGCTGTATCAGTTGCAGTCGCTCTAAATGAGAATAATTGGACGGGTAAAGATTTTGAACTAAAGCGCGTTGAAGAGAGTGGTTTATTTACGGGAACATTTAAAGTCAAAGAGCATACCGTATACAAATATCGTATAACACCTCATACAGGGCCGTCATTTTTAAAAGCGGACCCTTACGCATTCTACGCTGAAAAGAGACCACGAACGGCATCCATCGTACGTAATATCGATTATGACTGGAACGATGCCCGATGGATGAAACAGCAACAGGTAAATCAACATCTGGCACGCCCGATGAATATATACGAAGTACATTTAGGTACATGGAAGAAGCATGACATCGAACGTACAGATAAAGATACGATAGACTCATATACTGACAAAACGTACTATACGTATCGTGAAATGGCAGAAGCGTTGATTCCATATGTGAAAACTATGGGGTATACCCATATTGAAATCATGCCCGTGACTGAGCATCCATTTGATTTAAGCTGGGGGTATCAAGTGACTGGTTATTACGCGCCGACGTCACGTTACGGAACACCACAAGACTTCAAATATTTTGTTGATCAATGTCATCAGAAAGGTATTGGCGTCATTTTAGACTGGGTACCTGCACATTTTTGTAAAGATGATCACGGATTGCGTATGTTTGACGGAACACCATTATTTGAACATCCAGATCCATACCGTGCTGAGAAACGTAACTGGGGCACGTTAACATTTGATTTTGGTCGTACGGAAGTACAGAGTTTCTTAATTTCAAATGCATTGTTCTGGTTGAATGAATATCATATTGATGGATTACGCGTTGATGCAGTGCATAGTATGACCGATTTAAATTTCGAGAATTTTGAACCGGGTGAACAAATCTTTAATGAAGATGGTACGAGTGAACATAAAGAAGCGGTCGCTTTTATTAAGAAGTTGAATCAGGAGATTCATTATAACGCACCGCATGCGATTATGATTGCGGAAGATTCCTCAGATATTACTTCTATTACGACACCTGTATCAGAAGGCGGCTTTGGCTTCGATTATAAATGGGATTTAGGATATATGCATGATACGCTGGATTATTTCGAAATAGTACCGGAAGCGCGTCAGGCGCATCATACACATTTAAATTTCCCGATGATGTATCGCTATAATGAACATTATATTTTACCGTTTTCACATGATGAAGTTGTGCATGGTAAATTATCAATGCTTGATAAGATGCCTGGGGATGAATGGCGTAAATTTGCACAATATCGTTTGCTCTATGGATATCAGTTAACACAACCTGGTAAGAAGTTAAACTTTATGGGTAGTGAAATTGGTATGTATGCTGAATGGAAAGATAAGGAACAAGTCGATTGGTTCTTATTGAAATATCCGATTCATGATGGGCTGCGTACATTTATTCGAGACGTTAATCAGCTTTATTTGAGAGAGAAAGCATTATTTGAACTCGATTATGACCCGAAAGGCTTTCAATGGATTGATGCAGATAATCATGAACAACGTATATTAAGTTATATTAGGCGCGCTGCGGATGGTACGGAATTAGTAATTGTATTAAATTTTTCACCTGAAGTGTATTATGACTTCAAAGTCGGTGTGACACATCCTGGTAAATATCGTGAATTATTTAATTCTGATGCGAAGCAGTATGGTGGTTCAAACCAGATCATATCAAAGTATTTATTTAGTCAACCTCATCCGATGCATGGTTTAAGTCATTCAATCCAGGGGAAAATACCACCATTAGGTTTTGTTATTTATAAGAAAGTCAAAGAGAGAAAAAGTAAATAAACAAAGAGATTTTTGCAAGACAATATAAATAATATAGGAATAGGGGTTATCAATATGGCGAAAGAAATAGTAGGGATGTTATTAGCAGGTGGTAAAGGTACAAGGTTAGGTCAATTAACGAAAAAAGTGGCGAAACCTGCAGTACCATTTGGTGGTAAATATAGAATTATAGATTTTACGTTAAGTAATTTAGCGAATTCAAATATTCATACAGTCGGTGTACTGGTACAATATGCACCGCTGATGTTAAATCGTCATATTGGGATGGGTAAACCATGGTCGTTAGATAAACAAGAGGGCGGCGTTACAGTATTAGCACCCTTTGCAGATCAAACAGGCGCATCGTGGTTTGAAGGAACAGCAGACGCCATTACGAAAAATATTCATTTCATCGATCAATATGACCCGGAATATTTATTAATTCTTTCTGGTGACCATATTTATCAAATGGATTATCAGGCGATGCTTGAGCATCATAAAGCGAAAAATGCAGATGCAACAATTTCAGTTATAGAAGTACCGTTTGAAGAAGCGAGCCGATTCGGTATATTAAATACGGAAGATGACTTAAAGATTTATGAGTTTGATGAAAAGCCAGCCGTACCGAAAAATAATTTAGCATCGATGGGGATTTATATCTTTAACTGGAAAGTTTTACGTGAGTATTTAATTGCAGATGAGAAAGATACAAATTCTGAACATGATTTCGGAAATGATATTATTCCGAAAATGTTAGCAGACAATAAATTGTTATATGCATACCGCTTTGAAGGATACTGGAAAGACGTTGGTACAATTCAGTCTTACTGGGAAGCGAATATGGATTTATTAAATGAAGATTTATCTGAATTATTAAATAGTAAGACGTGGCCAACATTCTCACATGAAGCGAACTTACCACCACAATTTATTGGTGGTGAAGCGAATATTACTGATTCTTTAATTTGCCCGGGGTCATTTATATTTGGTCATGTAGAACATTCTGTATTGTTTAGTGAAGTGACAGTGGGCAAAGGTTCTCACATAAAAGATGCTATCATTCATCCGAAAACTGTGATCGGTGAGCACTGTAAGATTGATAAAGCGATTATTATGAACAAAATCGTAATTCCAGACGGCACAGTAATTGATGGCACACAATGTGACGAACCAATCGTCATCGGTCCAGATAATTTAAGTGAGTATACAGGGGGGACAAAGTAATGAGATCATTAATGGGATTAATCAATTTAGAGAATGAACATGATTTTTTAGAAGAATTAACTTATTTCAGAAATGGTGCGAGTGTTCCATTTGCAGGCCGTTATCGTCTTGTTGATTTCAGCCTATCAAATATGGTGAATAGTGGTGCGAAAGAAGTTGCACTCTTTGTAAACCAGAAATACCGCTCATTAATGGACCATTTAGAAAATGGCGATAACTTTGGACTAGATGATCGTCAATCAAGATTATTCGTATTACCTCCTGACTGGCATGATCCGACAGATATTTCACGTGGAGATTTAAGACATTTCCATAACAACCGTGATTTCTTCTTACGTTCAAAAGCAACAGATGTGATTATTTCAGGTTCACAGTTTATTGCGAATACTGATTTCTGTGATGCATTTAAACACCATATCGAGAGTGATGCTGATGTCACATTAATTACAGAGCATAAAGAACAATTAGATGAAATGCATAGCCCGTTACTTCGTGTCAATAATGAGGGCGATCGCGTTATATTTTTAAATCATGATCAAGGAAATCATCATATCTTTACGGGAACTTATATTATTAAGAAAGATAAACTATTTGAAATTATGGATTTCTGTATTCAAAACTATAAAGAGAATTTCTTTTTACATGGTATTCAGGAACGTATGCATGAAATCAAAGTAACGTTTTTCGATATTGAAGAAACAACGATGTATATTAATTCTTTGAAAGCATTCTATAAATGTAATTTAGATATATTAGATCCAGATAAATATAAGAAAATATTCATGAAAGAGAATCGTATTAAAACAAAAATTTCAAATCAACCACCGACGAAATACAAAGACGGCTGTGTCGTTAAAAATTCTACAGTTGCTAATGGATGTGTCATTGCAGGTCATGTAGAGAACAGTATTCTATACCGTGGGGTTGAAGTTGCTGAAGGTGCAGTGATTAAGAATGCAATCATAATGACGAACTGCTGTATCCATAAAGATGCATATATTGAAAATGTTATTTTAGATAAAGATGTTATTGTGAATGAACACCAGAAATTAATTGGTTCTAAAGATAAACCATTTGTAGTTGCCAAACGACAAACAATTTAACAGAAAGTTGGAAAAAATAATGAAAAAAGTATTGTTTGTGGCTTCAGAATGCACACCATTCTTTAAATCTGGAGGACTTGCGGATGTAATCGGCAGTCTTCCGAAATATTTAAATCAAACAAAAGCGTGTGAAGTACGCGTTGTATTACCGATGTATGCAAGTCTAAAAAAAGAATATCGTGATATGCTCGAAGAAGAAATGGTCTTTCAAACACCTGTTGGCTGGCGCTTTCAATATACACGTATATTATCGTTAACACTTGAAGGTATTAAATATTACTTTATCGATAATTTGCAGTATTTCGGTCGTGACGGGATGTACGGTTATGAAGATGATGGCGAGCGCTATGTGTTCTTCTCAAATGCTGTAATAGAATTTATTTATCGTTCTGACTTTAAGCCAGATGTATTACATGGGCATGACTGGCAAGCTGGTGCAGCAGTTGCGATTTGTAATATTAAGCGTCCGGTTGAAGGGATTAAGACCGTATTTACAATTCATAACATTAAATATCAAGGATTGCTGATGTATGATGCCTTTGAAGATGTCTTTAATTTAGACCGTTCGCACTTTGCTGGATTTGAATGGGGCGGTATGCTGAATTTGATGAAGGCAGGAATCTTCCATGCGGATAAGATTACTACTGTGTCACCAAGTTATGCAGAAGAAATTAAGACACCTTATTATGGTGAAGGATTAGAAGATTTACTGAATATGCGTCATCATGATTTAATTGGTATCGTAAATGGAATTGATGTCGATGACTATCATTCAATGAAAGATCCAGCAATTCCAGTGAAATTTAAAAGTTCAATTCCGAAGAAACATGACAATAAAGCGATATTACAAGAGAAAATAGGTTTGCCAGTGAATAAAGAGATTCCGATGTATGCAATTATCACTCGTATGGTAGAGCAAAAAGGTTTAGATTTAGTGATGCGCATTTTTGAAGAATTTATTCAACAAGATGTTCAAGTTGTTATTCTTGGCAATGGAGAGCATCGCTATGAACAATACTTCCATTATTTAAGCGATAAATATCCAGATAAAGTGAGCTTACATTTAGGCTTTAATGAAGCTTTCTCTCGTGAAATATACGCAGCGAGCGACTTCTTTATAATGCCGTCATTGTTTGAGCCATGTGGATTAAGCCAGTTGATTGCACTGCAATATAAATCAATTCCGATTGTACGTGAAACGGGTGGATTACGCGATACGGTTAAACCATTTAATTTCGAAACCTATGAAGGTACTGGATTAACATTTGCAAATTATAATGCCCATGAATTACTGGATCGATTAAATGCATCATTATCAGTGTTCCATAATAAAGAACAATATAAAGCTTTAATAAAAAATATTGCTAAAGTTAACCATAGCTGGACTGCTTCAGCACAAAAATATCTAGAGATCTATTAAGGAGACTTCAATGAAAACATATTCAAAAACAGAATTCCGTGAACGCCTGGAGATGAAATTAACGAACAAGCGAACAGCAACATTAGAGGACACAACAGATACAGATTTGTTTTATGCGATTTGTTCAATATTAAAAGATGAAATCAACCAAGCGAGTGTTGAAACGAAAAAAGCAAATATACAGCAAAAGAAACGTCAAATCAACTATTTATCAATGGAATTTCTTATTGGTCGTTTAATTGAAAGTAACTTACTCAATGCAGGTTTATTAGATGTTTGTAATGAAGTATTAATTGAATTAGGAAGAGACCCTAAAAAAGTTTATAGTGAAGAGAATGATGCAGGTTTAGGTAACGGTGGTTTAGGCCGTTTAGCAGCATGTTTCTTAGATTCAATTGCAAGTTTGGGCTATTTAGGCAATGGTTTCGGTATCCGTTATCGCTACGGATTATTTGAACAACGTATTGTTAATGGTAATCAAATTGAATTGCCGGATAACTGGCTGCAAGAAGTATATCCATGGGAAACGCGTAAGATTGATGAAGCAATGCATGTACATTTCGGTGGAGAAGTTACGACTGAAGTGGATGAAGCCGGTAACTTTAAGTTTACGTACCATAACCAGGAAACAGTATTAGCTGTACCTTATGATGTAGGTGTAGTAGGTTATGATAACGATGTTGTGAACCAATTACGTTTATGGAGTGCTGAATTACCGTCTGAAGTGATTGACCATGGTGATTATAAGAACCGACTTGAACATATGCAAAATGTTGAACGTATTTCAGGCTTCTTATATCCAGATGATTCTACAGAAGAAGGTCGTTTCTTACGTTTAAAGCAGCAGTATTTCTTAGTATCATCAACGATTCAAACGTTAATTAAACAATTTAAAGAGAAATATAATTTACCAGTAACGAAGTTCCATGAATATCATTGTATTCAAATTAATGATACGCATCCGACATTTGGGATTCCTGAATTAATGCGCATCTTAATGGATGAGGAAGGATTAGGTTGGGACGAAGCGTGGGCAATTGTTACGAAAACATTTGCATATACTAACCATACGATTATGCAGGAAGCATTAGAGAAATGGCCAGTCAGCCAGGTTCAAAAAGTTAATCCAAGAATCTTTATGATTATTAATGAAATTAACGAACGCTTCTGTCGTGAAGTATATGAAAAACATCCAGAAATGCATGACAAAATTGCTGATCTTGCAGTGATTAGTAATGATTTAGTGCATATGAGTAAATTGGCAATTGTTGGCTCGTTCTCTGTGAATGGAGTAGCAGCGCTGCATTCAGAAATTATTAAAGACCATACTTTCAATGATTTCTATCGCATTCAACCTGAGAAATTTAATAATAAGACGAATGGGATTACACACCGTCGCTGGTTAATGACAGCAAACCCTGGGTTAACACATTTAATCAATGATGCAATTGGGGATGCATGGCATAAATCACCGCAGGAATTGACACAATTAATGCGCTATTATAATGATGAAGTATTCCTGAATCATTTAGCTGATGTAAAGATAGAGAATAAACGCGTATTAAAAGAAGTTATTTATCAAAAAACAGGTATTGAAGTCGATGAACACTCAGTATTTGACGTACAAGTTAAACGTCTCCATGAATACAAACGTCAATTATTAAATGTTTTACACATAATCTATCTATATAATGAAATTAAACGCAAACCATCTATTAAAATACAACCAAGAACATTTATCTTTGGTGCGAAAGCTGCACCAAGCTATCATATTGCAAAAGAAATCATTAAATTGATTCATGCAGTAGGTAATGTAGTGAATAACGATGCAGATGTTGATAATAGAATTAAAGTTGTATTCTTAGAAAACTACAACGTAACATTAGCTGAGGACATTATGCCAGCAGCAGAAATCTCTGAACAAATTTCAACAGCATCAATGGAAGCTTCAGGAACAGGTAACATGAAGATGATGATGAACGGTGCCGTGACATTAGGAACAATGGATGGTGCGAACGTTGAAATCGCTGAATTAGTAGGTAAGGAAAATATCTTTATCTTTGGATTAAGTTCAGAAGAAGTGATTAACTACCAGAACAATGGTGGTTATCAGGCAGAAGCGATCTATCAAACAGATGCACGTGTACGTGGAGCAATGGATGCACTTAAGAACGGTCAATTTGGTCGCGACTTTGCATTTAATGATTTATACTACCACGTATTAACGAATAATGATCCATACTTCTTATTAAAAGACTTCAATTCTTATGTTGATATTCACTTAACTGCGATGGCAACATATCAGGATAAGAAGAAATGGAATCAAATGAGTTTAATGAATATCCTGAAATCAGGACAATTCTCAAGTGATAGAACAATCCAGCAATATGCAACTGATATTTGGAAGTTAGTATAAGATTGATGTAGCCAACCTTAGAAACGGGGTTGGCTTTTTTAGGATACATTATCGAGAGATTTAGCGGAATCGTTATGGATAACATCCACTTGCCTGCTATAACGTATTAATATATTTATAATATTGCATTTGATATAATTTAAATAAAGGGAAGGTGTGGATAAAATGACTAAACATATCATGAGTGTCAATGCATCGATGTCTTTATATCGATCAACTTTAGTACCAGGTAAATTAAATTTATATGATGATATCATTACCTTTGAAGCACAAGGTCCATTAGCAGGAACCGAAGTAAAGGATACTTTTTTATTAGATGAAATAAAAAGTATCAAAAGCGGCATCTCAACTGTCCCATTCCGTATCGCGATAATGGAAAAAAACGGTGAATCGTGGTTGTTTGATCAAGTGAACCGCCAAGAAGCAAAAGCATTTGTGAAAAGCTATAAAGCAGTTGTTGGAGAATAGTCAAGGCACTATTCTGTATACGAACAATCAATGATATTAAATTTTTATAGTCATTGATTTATTGTTATTATTTAATAAAATAATATCATCTATACACTAGGGGTGCACATTGATGCTGAGAGGATTTATCCGACCCTTTGAACCTGTTGGTTAATTCCATCGTAGGGAAGTGGGCTGAATACCTATACCCTATGTGTATAGGTATTTTTTAGGAGGTTAATATGTTTACAGATCGAATTTGGAATCGTGTTGAGCCTATCTGGCATTCTTATTTAGAACATCCGTTTGTCATCGGATTAGGGGATGGTACTTTACATCAGGAAAAGTTTCAGCAATGGCTCAAGCAGGATTATGTATACTTAATAGAATATGCAAAGTTAATGGCAATTGGTAGTGCGAAATCTCGTGATTTAGAGACAATGGGTCTCTTTGCGAATTTGTTACATGGCACATTATTTATGGAGATGGACTTACATCGTCGTTTCGCGAAACAATTTGAAATAACGAAAGAACAATTAGAAGCGACGGATGCATCAGCAGTCAATACAGCATACACAAGTTATATGCTCAATCATGCACAGCGCGGTGGTCCGGAACATGTTGTTGCGTGTTTACTTGCATGTGCATGGAGTTATAACTTTATCGGTCAACATTTATCAAAAGTACCCAACGCATTATCAGTCAATAATCCTTATCATGAATGGGTTACAACGTATTCTGGTGAGGAATTCACTGCACTGACTGAAGATGCTAAGCGTTTAATGAATCAGTTAACAGAAGGTAAACCTGAAACTGAACTTGCTGAACTAGAAGAAATTATTGTTAAGACAAGTTACTTTGAATATATGTTTTGGGATATGTGTGAGTATCTTGAAGAATGGCCAATTCCCCAAAAATAAACCTAGGTTCTGCCTAGGTTTTTATTGTTCGAATAAGACAAGTTCCTTTACTAATGTTCGATAAAAATCAATCAGTTCATATGGGGTATGCAATAAATTCGTCATATTCCCACCGATTTGGTCCATATGATCCCAACCATACATTCTAGGAACAACATGCCAGACACCGCGTTCAATTTTGTATTGCTCATGATATAATTTAGGTTCAGTGAACGGTGCTTCAGCGGATATTGCAGGTACTAAACCATCATTTTCCCACCATTCTTTAGTCCCTGAGAAAGTACCGATAATGCCTGTTAAGTAAAACGGCGCAAACATCCCAACGTTTACTATTTGTAAATTTGTAAACAAACTTTTATGTGTTGCAACTGTTGAATAACTTTTATATCGTATATTTGGGTTGATAGACAATTGTTGATTTAAAGCTTTTGCCCCTTGTATCGTTAAGTCGTAAAAGCCATTATCAGTTGTATTCCAAAGTTGATTTGATCTCACACGTTTTATATAAGCTAAATAACTTTCACTTTTTTGCTGTCTTAAATCCCATTGACCAAACCCCCAATCGACTTTAAATGTCGAGCGTCCTTCATTTTCAATCAGTCGATAAAAAAATGATTTTATTAGATTCGATTTACCGATGCGATCAGCAACAAATGTTCCGTTATGAGGTGTACCGATTGTCGTTATTGTATTGATCATATCATCTTTCCCACCTTGAAATAGGGGAGAAATCTTTACTTGGTGTGATTTGGCATACTCAATTTCTTCTGGTTGTCCAAAGCGTAACATATGTTCTAAAAGCCGAATTGTCTGGCCACCCATACTATGACCGATGAGATGAACTTTTTGTCCAGGTTGCCAATCTGGAAATATGCCGTCATAGGTCTTACCAAATCGATGATGACCAAATTTTTTACTATGATAAGCACCATAATCTACACGACCGCCTTTAATAAAATAATACAGTTCAACTGCACGATCATAATTGGAACTCATTGAACCTATACTCGCCTCATAAATGTCATAGCCTTCAATTTTTAAAGTTTCAGTAATATTCACTTTAAGCCCGCCCCAATAAGGCATTAATCCGTGTGGCGTATTATCTCTAGCAAAACCAGCGAATCCATGTACAAGTATAATAGGCGCTTTATTTCGCTTATGTGGTGGAATGGGCGCATCTTCGACTAATAATGGTGCTCGGTTCATTAATCGTGTTGTGAGTCGTTTACGCATAATGATAACTCCTTATTTAAATATAGTTCACTTATTATAATTAAAGCCTATTATACCATCAAAAAAAGATTTCCGATTGATTAAACAGTTGACTATGACGTAAGGTTATCGTTTATATTGAACTTGAAAGGGGATGACGCAATGAAAATAAGCCAGGTTGCTCGATTATCAGGTGTAAGTGTGCGGACGTTACATCATTATGATAAAATCGGTCTGCTTATACCTAATAAGAATGAACAAGGGTATAGAATATATTCACAAGATGATATCGACAAACTTCAGATTATTTTATTCTATAGGACACTTGAAATGCCACTAAAGGAAATTCAGAAAATAATGAATGAACATCATAGTCACATCGGTCATTTAAGGGCGCAACGAAAAAAATTATTAGATAAACAAAAACATACTGGACACCTTATTGAATTGATTGATAAAACAATTGAATCAAAGGAAAGAGGGATATTGATGACAGCTAAAGAGAAATTAAATGGTATCAATTTTAAAGATAATCAATACGAACAAGAAGCACGAGAAAAATTTGGTGATGAGGCAGTAGATACATCACAACAAAAGTTAGATCGCTTAAATCAACATGAAATAGAGCAACTTGGACAAGAATGGATGAATATATTTATAGCGTTTAATCAGTTGAAAAACTACCCAGTTGAAGATGAGAAAGTATTAGAACACACGGATAATTTTTTTCATTTCTTAAATAAGAATTTTGGGAATTACACATATGATGCATTTTATGGATTAGGAGATATGTATATTTTCGATGAAAGATTTACTCAAAATATAAATCAATATGGAGACAATCTTGCACAATTTATAAGTGAAGCGATGAAATACTATGCAACGATTCATTCTTAAAATGAAATACTTATTCAAGTAATTAATATTGTCCACACCTTTAAAATACCCTTAATATAATATAAAATAAAAGTAACAAATAAAATTAAAGGTGGCACGTATGACAAAACCAAAAAAAATAAATAAAGGTGATACTGTTGCTATAGTATCTTTATCCAGTGGTATGGCTGGAGAAGATGATTTTGTGTGGAGAACAAAACAAGGATTAGAACGACTTGAAACAGTATTTGGATTAAAATTTAAAGTGATGCCAAATGCATTGAAAGGAAATGACTATCTATACCATCATCCGGAAAAAAGAGCAGAAGACTTTAATCAAGCAGTATTAGATCCTGAAGTTACTGCTATAATCTGTACGATAGGTGGAACGGAATCTGTAAGAATAATGCCATATATCGATATGACTGCATTTAAAAACAATCCCAAAATCTTTATGGGCTATTCAGATACGACAGTACAGCATTTGTATTTCTATCAACATGGTATAACAACGTTTTATGGACCAGCATTACTCACTGATTTTGCAGAGAACATAGCAATGGATGATTATACAGTGAATCATATAATAAATACCCTTTTCTCAAGTGATATCATTGGTGAAGTTAGACCATCAGATTATATAAGAAAATTTGGCTTACTATGGGATGAAATTGCAAAAGACTTTGAACGCGAGAAATTACTTAATGAAGGCTATGAAGTGATTAATGGTCATGGGAAGTGTCAAGGACAACTGATTGGTGGATGTGTGGAATCACTCATATTACTGACGGGGACAAAGTACTTTCCTGAAATATCAGCATTTAATGATGCCATATTATTTCTTGAAACATCAGAGCAACATACAGAACCCGCAGTACTTGAGCAATATATACGCAAGTTATCGGTGATGGGCATATTGGACCGTATCAGTGGCTTGATTATAGGTAGACCGCAAGACGGGGTGTATTATGAAGAAATTAAAGCGGTATTTCAGAAAGTACTAAAAGAAATAAATCGAGACGACTTGCCTGTGCTATATAATGCAAGCTTTGGCCATAATGAACCGAAATGCATCATACCCTATGGTGTGGTCGCAGAAATTGATACTGAAAATAAGACATTTATTATTTTAGAAAATGCAGTAGTATAACCAGCCTTGGCTGGTTTTTTTATAGATAGAACAAAAGATAGACTCTTTCGAAAAATCAGATAATAAGGTAACATTTAATAAAGAAATATAGGTAGGTGATAAGTTAGAGAATTTGAATGAATAAAATGGATAACGATATCTGAATACGATGAAATTGATAAGATGTATCCTGAAAATAAATTGTTCATAAAAGTTATATAAATTCTGGAGGTCAATATGTCTAATAAAGTATCTATCATTTTACCAAATAAAGAATTTATTGCTGATTTATATTATTGGTTATATGAAGATGAGGTACAAGAATCAGCAAAGTGGAATGGGCCGTATTATGCAAGATCAACGACGGAATTATCGAAGAAGGAATACGTAAGCAAGCCACTTAAAATTGAATATCTCTATCAAGGTATTCCGAGATCAATGTATATCATTCACGAAGGACAATTTCTAGGAACATTACATGCTTACTGGGTGAGTTCTGAAACAAATTGGATGGAAATTGGAATATGTATTTATAATCCTGATTATTGGAGTGGAGGTTATGGTACCTCTGCATTCAAGCAATGGATTGATTATATCTTTAATCATAGTGATTTACACCGGATCGGAATATCAACATGGTCTGGGAATGTTCGCATGATGAAATTAGCAGGAAAAGTTGGGATGATCGAAGAGGCAAGAATTCGTGATGCGAGAATAGTTAATGGAAAGTATTATGATGCCATAAAAATGGGGATGCTGAGAAGTGAGTGGGAGGTTCAAAATGATCATAAGACATGCGACAGATAAAGATGCTGAACAATTAATGAAATTAATAGACCATGTTGAATCGACATCTAACTTTATGTTAATGGAACCTGGAGAGCGTAATAATAGTGTTGAGAAACAAATAAAAATGATTGAGCATTTTAATAATCAATCTAATAGCACATTATTAGTTGCTGATAATGATGGATTATGTGGTTATCTCATCGCGATAGGCAATACTTCATTACGAAATAAACACACGGCATATCTAGTTATTGGCGTACATCAAGAAGTTAGAGGACAAGGTATTGGAACTCTACTGTTTGAAGCGGTTGAACAGTGGGCCAAGACTGTTGGTATAACGAGATTAGAATTAACTGTTGTAACCGAGAATGAAGCAGGTGTTTATTTGTATCAAAAAAGCGGATTTGAAATAGAAGGTACTAAACGACGATCATTGAAGATTAATGAGAAATATTATGATGAATACTATATGAGTAAATTGGTGTAGGTGAATTATGAACTATATACAAAAGATGAGACAACATGTTGGGCATGATTGTTTAATTGTAATTGGTTCAGGTGTGATTGTTGAACAAGATGAAAAGATTCTGTTAGAACAAAGAGCAGATAATGGACTATGGGGAATACCCGGTGGATTGATTGAAATCGGAGAAAAGGTAAAAGATGCTGCAATAAGAGAAGTAACAGAAGAGACAGGTTTAATTCCAAGAGAGATTACCTTGTTTGGTATATATTCTGGTGAGGATTACATGGTGACTTATCCTAATGGCGATGAAGTTTATTCAGTAACAATTGTGTTTTATACTAAACATTATGATGGTGAATTAACGATTTCTAAAGAGTCTAAAAAATTAAGATTTGTATCTCGTGAGGAAATAATGAATATTGAAATTAACCCACCACATAAAGCATTTGTTTCTGATTGGGTGAATGGTAACAATGAAATAAATATTTACTAATTAAAGGAGAGTTTATATGCTTGAAACTAATCGATTAATAATTAAAGCACCAACGCTTCATGATGTTGACGCATTATTTGCAATTCATAATGATCCAGAAAATCAAAAATTTAATCCTAAGGGACCTGATACAGATATTGATAAATTTACTGATGGGGTTAAAGAATGGATAATGCATCATGAACACCATGGATTTGGTTATTATGTATTAATAGATAAAATAGACCAAGAAATATTTGGTGTCTGTGGATTGAAATTTAATACTATACTTGATAATACGTATTTAAATATTTATTATCGTATTAATTCAAATAAAACGAGAAAGGGGTTCGTTAAAGAAGCGGCGAATGAAATCATTAATCACGTAAATCAAATAACTGAAGGTAAGTATAAACTTGTTGCTCAAACTAAGTATAATAATATCCCATCAATTAAAACTGCTGAATCATTAGGTTTTGAAATGGACTCAACTTTTGATGACGTGTTAGAGAAAGGCAATGTATTTTTGTTTAGATGAAAATGATGTACGTGTGAAAGTATCAGAAATGTATTCGAGAATTTTTAACTGAATATAATAGGAGATTAATAAGATGGAATTTAGAAGACTGACGATTAATGATGAAATATTATTTATGGAATATTTTAATGCTTGGGGAGAAGAGCAGGAAAGTATTGTTCCATCGGCTACAAATCTAAATAGATATGATTCTTTTCAAAACTTTATTTATAATTTAGAAGAACGTGAAAATTCATATGAAGTATTAAATACTACATTATTTTTATTTGAAGATGGAAAAATTATAGGTTCCTCTAATATTCGTCATTATTTAAATGAGTTTTTAATTTACTATGGTGGTCATGTTGGCTATGGCGTAAGACCTGATAAGAGAGGTCAAGGTTATGCAACAAAGATTTTAAATGAATCATTAAAATTTTTGAAGTCTTTGAATGTAGATAAAGCACTTATAACCTGTGATGAAGATAATATTGCAAGTAGAAAAGTAATATTACACAATGGTGGCGTACAGGATCAGTCACATATAAGAGAAGATGGTGGCGTTACACATAGATTTTGGATTGATTTATAATATGATAATAAATTAGTCGATGTACTAATTATTATTTTGTTGATGTCTGAAGTATTATTTATTCTTTTGTTTTGTTATACTAGTATTAGTTAAATTTTAGGAGTGACTACTTTGATTAAATATGTTTGTGCGAATTTAGTTGATATTAAAGAGAATCGAATCCTTTTAGTGAAAGTAAGGCAAAATGAAAAATATTATTTACCAGGTGGAAAGATCGAAGCGGGTGAAAGTGATATTGAGTCATTAATTAGGGAGATGGAAGAAGAGTTATCAGTTAAGTTAGATACAAGTAAACTTACATACCTAGATACAATCGTAGGTCCAGCATATCCTGATACTGATAATGAAGTAGAATTAAGATGTTATACATATGAAGGGCTTGGACAAATAAAGAAATCAAGTGAAATAACAGATGTTCAATACATAGATATGAATGATACAACAAACATTGCTCCGGCAGTAAAAGTTTTAATTCAAAAATTAAATAAGTATTAGGAGAATTTAAATGAAAATTATCGTATATTGTGGTGCTAGTACAGGAAATGAAACAGTGTTTAATGATAACGCAATTGAACTCGGGAAATGGATTGCAGAAAATAATCACACACTTGTCTATGGTGGTGGTCATGTTGGATTAATGGGGACGATCGCGAATACTGTATTAGAAAATGGTGGAGAAGTAATTGGTGTGATGCCAAAGTTCCTTGCGGATAGAGAAATCTCACATCCTGGACTTACTGAACTTGTTATTGTAGATAATATGAGTGAGCGTAAAAATAAAATCTTGTCTCTTGGTGATGTATGTGTTGCGCTACCTGGTGGCCCAGGTACTTTAGAAGAAATCGCTGAAGTAATTTCATGGTCAAGAATCGGACAAAATGATCGTCCATGTATTCTATATAATAAAAGTGGTTACTACGATTTATTAGCTGGATTTTTTGATAATATGGTTGATAAAGGGTTCTTGACAGCTGATGATCGAGAAAGAATAGCGTTTGTTGATTCAATTGAACAAATAGAATCTGTAATAACAAACTATAAACCAGCAGAAATAAGAAAGTATTAATATTTTTGCATTTCATAGCTATCCATTGTAAAATGTAAATGAATAGAGGAGTGCGGTAACACTCCTCCTGTAGATCCGTTTATACGGTGACTAGCCTATGTTATTTTTTACTCAATAATCACTCAGCTATGTCCAGCTTATGAGTGGTTATTTTTTTGATTTTATACCAAAATCATTTTTAGTAATATGCATAATTTCTTTCTGTTTGCGAAGAGTAGGAATCAATAACCAGAGCAATGAAAGTGCAAAATAACATACGCCTGAAAGTGAAATAAGCTGTATAGCACTTATATATTTCAATAATATTCCTGCAAGTAGGGAACCTAATGGTAAACCTAATATTCCAACACTGTTTGATACTGAACTGACTCTCGCTAAATATTCATTCGGAATAATGCTTTGATTTACACTTACTAGAAGAATATTAGCAATTCCTACCATCACCCAACTTAAGCAATAAAACAATAAATAATATGGTAATGGTATGAATAATCCTAAAACTATAGATGTACCTGCAGTTACAAATAGAAATATCATTAATTTACCGAGCGCTTTGTTATTAAATTGATTCGCAATAAAAGTAGAGAGTATCATTCCAATACTCATCGTTGCCAGAAAAAGCCCGTAATACACAGGATTATCAATCTCATGAGCTAACGTTGGTAACGCACCATAAACGATACCAATTCCTAAGTTTACTGAAAAAGCACCAATAATAAATATCCATATATATGATGATGTGACTATCCTAATACCAGATCGTAATGAATTGAAATAATTAAATTTTGCATATTTATCTAAATTGGTTTGATTCACCCCTGGTAAAAGGGCATAAAAAAATACAGCAAATAGGAATAATATTGCACTGAAAAAATAGAAGAATTGTGTATCCAATTTGATAAACAACCCAGCTATTACAGTGTTTAATACAATATCTAATGTATTATTCACAAACGTCAACTGCGCATTTCCTTTAACTCGTTTTTCTTTACATAACAATTGTGGTACGAGTTTATTACTAATTGGGTATGAAACTTCACCACATAACATAGACAGCACTACTAATGTGATTATTAGAGACCAATGATTATTCTGATTCATAACACAAATAGCTAAAATCGCCATTAAGATTGATTGTGAACACTGAGAGAATATCAATATTCTTTTTACATTAAAGTGATCTATTACTGGTCCATAAAATAATTGAGTAAATTTTACTGCTAACATTGCAGATGTAGTAAAGCCTGAAATCATTACACTTTGCGTAATTTCAAATATATATAGTGATGAAGTAATAAAATAAATACTATCTGCTGCATTTGTAAATAGACGACCTAATAATAATTGATGAAAGGGACTTAAAGTCATTGAATCACCTCTTTTATTCAAATATATCTTTTGTTATTTCGAAAGCTGTGAGATTAAAATAATAGCTGCTTGATAAATTTTTTTCTTTTCCTTCCATTTCATCCTCAGTATCAATTGATTTACTGTATTTTTTAATCAATTGATTAATCTCATCTTTGAATGCTGTCACCTCATTTTTATCAATCCTAAGTTGCTGTGTTGTTGAAATTACATATTGATTATCTTCAATTATTCCAAATTGATTCAATACTTGAATTGTTCTATATAATTGTTCTGTTATGATTTTTTTGGATGGATGAATATTATCGCTGTTAATTAATGCAGGATTGATATTAAACCCGTTGTGAGTAGCACGGTAATATTTTAGTATATTGCTTCCTTCAGGAATTTGATGTGTCATTTTGATTATTTTGTGTTTCTCTAATTCTTTCATATGATAATAGATTTTTGCTTTCGGGATATTTAATTGTTTAGCGATATCTGTAACAGTCATTTCTTTTTCAATTAATAAAATAGAAATTTTCATTCGTAATTCATCTGAAATGCATTTTAATTGTTCAAACGTATTAACTTGAAATTGTGTCATATTGGCCTCCTAAGTTAGATGAAATAAACCGGTTAATTTATTTTAACTCTGAATTTAAAAATTCTCAAATTATTTATGGGAATATTCTAACAATTTATGCTATATTACATAAGAAGGGATGTTTTTTTATGATTAGATTAGAGTGAGCAAAGCATTCAGAAGTGGATGAATTATTAAAAATTCAAATGGAAGTGTACGGCGAAGCTGAAATAAGTGATAAATTAACACTTTATAAATATAAGAAAGAGGAATAATTGAATGATTCAAGCTATTAATGATAATAATAGAGAATTAGTTATAAAGTGGTTTAAAGAAAAATGGGGATCACCAGAAATGATTATTTCATCTGGGCGGTATGATTGTTCTACATTACCAGGATTAATTTACATTGAAAATGATGTAATTATTGGATTATTAACATATGTCATTAAAGAAAAGACAATCGAAATAATATCGCTAGATAGTCTAATTGAAAACAAAGGTATCGGTACTAAGTTAATAATGTTCTTAGAACAGTTAGCCTATAAAAATTGTATGTTAAAAATAGAATTAATAACTACCAATGATAATTTAAGAGCATTAAAATTCTATCAAAAATTTGGATTTAGAATGATAAAAATAATTCCTAATGCTGTTAATGAGGCTAGAGAAATAAAACCACAAATACTAGTCATTGCTGAGAGCGGGATTCCAATAAATGATGAAATTGTTTTAGAGAAATATTTATAAATTCACCCAGAAAACGGTGAAGTGTCTTTAAAACAAATGATTTCACTTTATGTATAGCACGGAAATCATCATCTAGAGCATATTAAAATAGCGTTAGGTATAATAGGAGGTGAAAGATGGAAGTTTTAAAAATATTTCATGAAAACTATTTGTATAAAGGCAAAATGTCACGCGAAGACGTCCATATCAATGAAGAATGGCATGAAACGTTCCAATGTATATTTGTATGTGATGATTATGTGATTTTACAGAAACGTAGTCAATTTGTTGCTGATTATAAAGGGTTACTGGATGTGACGCTAGGTGGTCATATTAAAAGTAATGAAACGATGGCTGACGGTGTGCGTGAGGTAAAGGAAGAATTAGGCATTGATTTAAAATTTGAAGATTTAAAGCTTTTATGCGTAATTCCGGAAATACTTAATAATGAGGGAAAACTAGATAAAGAATTTATTAATGTATTTCGATATGATATTTTGATAGACAAACTTAATCAGATTAGTTTTGAAGATGAAGAAGTAGAAGCCCTCGTAAAAGTGCATATTAATGACTTTAATGCTTTATGTTGGGGTCAGAAAGAAATTGTAAATGGTTATCATGTTTTTTCTAATGATAAAAATTCGATAACTATTAAAGATTTTCTACCTTATTCAGTAGGATACTTTAAAATGTTATCGTGCAAGCTAAGTGGTGAATAATAATGAAAATTAAAACTTTAATCAGACAATTTAATAAACAAAATAATCACACGCCTGAATTTATTCAAAGGGTAATAAATGAATGTTTAAAAAATGTAGGTAATACTGATCCTTTTATCAGAGATGAATTATCCTTTAATACTTTTGCAAAATGTATGATAGAAGAAAATATTAAAGAAATAGAACTAGAGCTAATTATCCAGGAATGTATTGAAAATATACATATTAAAGATGATGTAGTAAATGATGAAGTATTCAAAAGAAGTTTTAGTATTTTATATTTAATGTGTATTCTATTTAGGGATAATCAAGTAGAAATATTATCAGTCAATCAATATAAAAAAATTACTATATCAGTCATTCAATATTTTAACAAAGAAAATGATATACGTGGTTTTGTAACTGATAAAGGATGGGCACACGGCATAGCACATGCTTCAGATGCGATTATTGAAATAATAAAGAGTCGATATTATGAAGATTCTTATACGAATATTATATTAGAAGGTGTAAGAAATAATTTATTGAAACTTCAATTTGATCAAGTTCCTTATATTGATGACGAAGATGAAAGAATGAGTAGTATTATTGTTGCACTGTTAAAGTATGATAAGGTAGAAGAACGAATTATAGTGAAGTGGTTGTCGACATTATCTATTAGCAAAACTGAAAATGGTAATCAGGATATTTCATATTATAGAAAAATGAAAAATATTAAAGATTTCAAGAAAAGTTTGTACTTTATGCTTGAAGACTACCCTAATTTACAAAACTCAATTAAATTGTATATAAACTAATACCTGCAAATCAATGTTTTGCAGGTATTAGTTTTGCACTCTTTAGAAAGAAGAATACCGATATATACGTTATCCCTCCAAGTAATCCCCAGATTAAGAATCCGTTCGATATTGTGTCAATGAGCAACCCACCAACTAGTGGTGCGATGATGCGCGAGATTCCTGTGAGTCCGGTTAGGGCATAATATGAACCTTTCAATGCTTTTGGCGATAGTTCATCTATTCTTAAATCCCACATTGTAAATACGAAGATTTCACCGATAGTTAATATAAACATGGCAATACATAAATTGAGCAAACCCGGTGATATCCCAACTAAGATCAATCCTAGCGGTAATAGTATCGCACCAATAATGATGGATGTACTTGTTTTAATATGTTTCCCAATTTTATACACAAAGTATTGGAGCGAAATAACAGCAATAGAATTTACGAGTGTGAGAATGGCATAATGATGAATCGCTGTTGCATATGGGTAAATCTTGCTTAAATATATACTAAGTGATGACATCATTTGCGTATAGCCAAACACGATAAATATGTCTCCGATCACCAAATATAGGAATGCCTTATCCTGTTTGAAAATATACATCATATTGAAAAACGGAATATTATTCATTGTTTGAGTCGTTTTTAGATTTAAATCGTTCTTATTAAAGATATAAATAAATAACAGAAGATTAATGATGAGTGCAGCGACTACTATATAAAATAAATTATTAATTCCAACCCATTGAATCTGACTTGATAAATACGGACCGATAGCAGCTGCGACATTGATTAAATAGTATCTTATATTAAAGATCAGTTTCTTATCTGCGTCAGCTGTAAACTCTGCGATAAGCACGCGATATGTAGGTTCAACAAGTGTATTACTTATGGTTGATGTAATTGAAAAAAGAATAAAGCCAGGAAATGTGTGTATCATTGGAAAAGCAAGATAACTTAATATACCAATAACGAGACCGAAATAGATGACATAGCGTTTATTGAAGCGGTCGATAATACTCCCTGAGGTCATACTTAGGATAATTGCAACGACACCAGCGACAGATAATATAATGCCAATTTGAAATGCAGAATAGTGATATGTATTGATTAAATAAATCGATAAGAATGGCATCACCATAAACATACTGAACCTTGTGATGAATGTTGCTGCAAGCAGCGTTATGATAATGGGTGAGAAACGTTTCATATATAACCTCCCTCATATAAATTTTTAAATCATTATATCATAAGAAATAAAAAAACTGCCGGTTAGGGCAGTTAATTATTGTCGAATTTTAAATACCTTTGAGACATTCATAAAAATTACAGCAGATAGGGTTGTTGCTATATAAATGCTGATGGTTAAATATTCCGGGAGTAAGTTATATTCCATAATAACAACGAATATTGATGTAAGTAACATTAACAATCCTACGAACTGGCATAACCGTTTTTCATTATACTTTGCCTTTTCTTCTTTAGGCATAAAGTTATATCCCGCAATTAAGAAGCTACCACGACCTGTTAACATATAAATTCCGACTAATGCAAATAAAAATATAATAATTAACACTATCCTCTACCTCACTTTAAAATAAATTCCGAATAGTAATAGTATCAGTACAATAATGATTGGCGTTAAACTAAATAAAATGACCCATTTCTTTTTAGTTGACTTTGCATATAAAGCAAATACGAAACCAAATAAACCGAATAAATACTCAATTGTTGTAAGCGTATTGGCAGTTTCCAGTGGAAGTTGTGTATAACCGTTAAAGATTAAATATAACATAATGATTATACTTGTCGCTGTACAGCCAATACTTAACCATTTAAATTTCATCGAATCACCTCTTACTTCTATTATACAACATTTACAAATAAAGTATGAATCAGAAGGTAATGATGATATTCTTAAATATTATACAAGCAACCACAATGATTATTATTGATGAAATCTTATTTAATATTATTATAAACTTTCCTTCTTCATCCATAGCTCCAACTATTTTTCCGAAGGATGCAAGTCCAATAAACCAGCACCAGGATACAGTAATACATGCGACTGTAAATGCAACTTTTAATTCACCTGAATACGCTGAAGCACTTGTGCCGATAACGCCTATAGTATCCATAATTGCGTGTGGATTTAGTAATGAAACACTCATTGCAAAGCCAATTTGTTTTTTGGGTGACATTGCTTCTGCTTCTTTATTTTTATTTGGTTGCTCATGCCATATTGAATAAGCCATATATAATAAGAAAAATAATCCTATAATATAAATAATCAGCTTCAATTCAGGAAAAGTATTTAAAAATAACGTAACACCAAGTACTGCCATCAAAATTAAAAACGTATCGCATAATGCTGCGGTAATAATGACGGGAAATGTTTTTTTCATACTTTTATGATTTGCACCTTGATTGAATACAAATACATTTTGAGCACCTAAAGGTAATATTAGACCTACTGAAAGTAAGATGCCATGTAACATCGCTTGAATCATAATAACTCCTCTCCATCCAACCAAAAAAAATCGAATTAATGTTCATTTACTTTGATTATAAAGTAGAATAATATTGAATTAACCAACCAGATTAATTTTTTCGTACCAACCAGAGGTGATGAGATGAATAAGAAGGAAGAAATTATCAATGCAATCATAGATGAAATCAATAATGGATTATTTGAAGTTGGAGATAAATTGCCATCTCAACGTGCCTTAGCTGATCGTTTCAATGTTAATCGTTCAACGATAGTTGAAGCACTCAATGAACTTAAATCGATAGGTATATTAACAACTATCGAGAAAAAAGGGATATTCGTAAGTGATACGATTAATGTATTAGTTCATAATCATACAAAATGGAAGGAACGTATTCATCCACATATAGAAAAGCAAAATCAATATTATATAAAACGCATTAATGAACTCGAATTTGATGAAGGAATTGTACGATTAGGGACTGGTGAGTTATCTCCAGATTTAATCCCGGTTAAACAATTTCAGGATATTATGAAAGGTGAATCAGAACCTCCATTTACATCTAATTATGAAGCACCCCTTGGAAATATACAGTTAAGACAAGCCATTCAAAAGCATGTGATTAAAAGAGGAATTAAATGTGAGATAGATGAAATTTGTGTCACATCTGGCGCATTACAAGGTTTGAAGTTGATCGCTGAAGGTTTCTTATTGCCCTCATCAAAAATATATATAGAATCACCTTCTTATATGAATTCAGTTAAAACTTGGAAAACAAATGCTGCGACATTAATTCCGATTGACATCCATCAATTAGAAAGAAAATTGATGATAGAACATCATAACCAAGCAAATAGTTTTTTATACTTAAATCCAATTCTACATAATCCAACAGGTCATACATACTCTCAAGAAATGATGGAACGGCTGATTAAAGAAAGTAATTTAATTGGATTACCGATTATTGAAGATGATATTTATAGTGAATTATGGTTTGATGGTGTACCACCATTACCAATGAAGTCGTACCAATCAAGTAATAATGTGGTATATATTGGAAGTTTGTCGAAGGCAGTTAGTCCTGGTCTGAGGATAGGTTGGGTTATCGCGAATCGTAATGTAGTGAAACATCTGGCAGATTTAAAGATGCAGTCAGATTATGGTGCAAGTTCAATCGCACAGTATGTTGCAGCAAATTGGTTATTACATTATCATGATGATCATATAAAGCAATTAACTGAGAAGCTTAAAGTAAGAAGTAACATAATGCTAGAAGCATTAGATAAATATTTTTCAGATATTGCGACTTGGAATAAACCCGAGGGTTCATTTTATATATGGTTAAAATTTAAGAAGAAAATAGATATGCGAGATTTGTTTGAAACGTGTGTTAAAAATAAATTATTAATTCATCCTGGTGAAATTTATGATGAAAAACAAAAATCATCTATACGATTATCGTATGCTTATATTGATTCAGAGTTAATTGAAACATCATTGCGACAAATACGAGATATTATTAATAAAATAACAACTTAAAGGAGTAAATATGGATATACATTACAGGCAATTAGAATTAGATGATATTGAAGCAATTTATGATTTATTGACGAAAGATGAAACATCACGTTACCAGTCATGGGTTATTGAAACTTTAGAGGATACAGAGCAATATATCAATCAAATGATTTCATTATGTGAACAGAAGAAAATGCACTATCGCGTGATTGAAGATAAGGATACACAAAAATTAATCGGGGTTTGCAGGATTACTTTGAATCAAAAACATCACAAAGGTGAGATAGGCTATATGATACATCCGGATTACTGGGGCAAAGGCATTGCTACGCATGCGGCTAAAGATTTAATTCGGTATGGATTTGATGACCTTTCGCTTAATCGTATTTATGCGGTTACAGATGTTCGTAATAATGGATCAATACGTGTATTAGAAAAATGCGGATTACAAAGAGAAGGTTTAATGCGCCAAGATAAAATTATACGTGGCAATTATAGGGATAGTTATATGTATAGCATTTTAAAACAAGAATATAGGGGATAAAAATGAAACATATAGAACTGGATGATGATTTAGCGCATCAAATATTTACTCGATTCCTGAAAAAAGTTTCACCTTACGGAATAAAATATTTGGGTATTCATCAAATCAACCGTATAGCAAATAAACGCTATGATGTAATATTTAATAATAACGATGATTACTATAATCAAGGAGAAGAAGAAGCATTAGATGTCTATAATTTTTACTTTGTAAAAAATATTATGGATTCATTTCCTAATCATAAATTATATACGTTATGTTATCATACTGAAAGTTTTGAAGTTCAGTATGCTCCAGATTTATATATTGACCTTCCATCTTACCCAAATAGTGATGATGTATTGTATTATATCGACGACAATCACATGATTTGGATACCGTGGTTTGGGCATTCTATTTTTGTAATAGGTGATAAATTAATTGAAGCTGTCAATCGATTCTGTGAAAATCAACATGAACGTAAGTTTTTAATTACAATATCAGAACATAAAAGTCGTAAGTATTTTAAAGACAAATACACTGAATCAAGAGGCCCAGTGATTGATATTATTATGAAAGCAAATGATGCTGTCATAGAGCATGTAGAAATATATGAGGAAGACTTTGCATTAATAGATGATTTAATAAGTAAACATCATAATAATTATTCTATATATGGCGAAACATTTTTAGACAAAAGCCACATTTCGAATATATTAAGAGATATTCGAAATGAGCAATATGATAAACAATATGAATCTATCGTAAAAGAATTCGAAGCCCTATTGAAAACGTATAATATGACGACCTTAATTATCGGAGGGGTGTAGTTATTGTTAATTAACTACTAACCATCCGATAAAACCAAATATGATTAAAGCAAGTATTAATAATCCAATGGCTTTAGTGCTCATTGAACTAGCTAAGTTTCCAGTTTGAGAATACTGTGAATGATCTTTTAAGTTACCGATTGCATTATTTTTCAATTCATCATTACGCAATGCATCTCTTTGTTCTTCTGGAGATTTATTCATGAAATCACCTCTATCATTATTTTCATTTATTATAACTGAATTGTCAGACAAAGGAAACGTTGTTTATTTTTCATTTTTGCGGGTAGTTATTTACTTTAAGATATTTCAACTAACTTAGAGGAGGCGCATATGAAAGATATCGAAATTATTCAGTACACAGATGACTATAAGCAAGAGGTGAACGAGTTTATCATCAATATTAAGTTACATGAATTTGATATTGATAACGTAACCTACAATAATCAGCCAGATTTAAAGAACATTATGGGCACCTATATTAATACAGGAGGTCAGTTTTGGTTAGCTTTATATGAAGGTAAGGTTGTTGGCACAATTGCTTTAGTAAGATTGAAAGATAACAACAGTGCTTTGAAGAGAGTATATGTTGATCAAAATACACGAAACATGAAGATTGGGAAGAAAATGCTTGATCATGTCATAAAACATGCACATGACGATGGTATTAAATCGATTTATCTTGGAACGATTGATAAATTTGAAGCGGCGCAGCATTTCTATAGAAAGAATGGTTTCCATTTGATTCCGAAAGAAGAATTACCGAGTGACTTCCCTTTAGTAACAGTAGACAATCGATTTTTTTATAAAGATATTTAAAGATGCCGAAAGGTGTCTTTTTTTGTATGCTTATTATAATAGAATGTAATGAGGTGTTTCATGATAAGAGAAATTAATGATATTACGTTGGTTAATCAGCAGCTAATTGATTTGATAGCCTTAGCCATAAATCCAAGTAAAGCTAATATTGCGCTGATAAATGCTATTCAAAATAACAATGAGGTTTGTTATACAATTGAAAAAAATAATAAATTTCTTGGAGTTATTACTATTCGAGAAAAAGATGGAATATGCAAAATAACGAGTATTGCTGTTGATATGAAATGTCAAAAAGAAGGTTATGGTAAACAGTTAATAGATTATATCAAAAGAGACTTTAAAAAAATTATTGCAGAAACGGATGATGAAGCAGTTAACTTTTACAGAAAACAAGGGTTTAAAATAATTACATTAGGAGAAAAATATCCTGGTGTTATTCGATATCAATGTATTTTTTTACCTTAAATTTACCTTAAATTTAATGGAATATTAACAAATATTATTATTTTGGTGGTAAATTGAAAGTGTGATGATGAAAGGAAGATGATTATGAATAATGGAATAGAAATTAAAGATTATAAGTTTATGTTGTTGTATTTAATCCCATTCGCATTCTTTGATGCGTGGGCAGAGATTGTAAGAGGAGATAGGATTGTATTTATTCCTATTATAATTTTTGTTGTAATGATGAATATGATAGTTTTTAAAAAGAAGTTGAATTTCGGTGTAATAATTTTAGGGGTTATTGTAAGTTATATAGTAAGTTTAGGTGTGAGTTATATTGCTCCGGTTACGATTGAAGCTAGAAATAATAGTTATACGTTAATGCCACTTGGTGTTAATATATATATATTATTATCATCAATTGTATTTTTGTTTGTCCATGCCATTTCTTACTTCGTTATGAAAGTCATTCATAATATAAGAAACAACGGTCTATTCAGCAATAAATAATGGAGGTAAATATGGTGAAACAGATAAATCACTGTATATTTGGTGGAATCTCGGCTAAAGTACGATAAATTCCGCTAAATAGTTTATTATTAATCAATTAAAGCACCAGGCACGGTTTTGTGTCTGATGCTCTATATATAAATTATCGATTAAATTCTTCTGATTTCTTATAATATGCAATCGTAGAATATACCAATACTGCAGTAACACCAACCATCGCGAATACTTGATTTTCTCCTGTACCAGCTTGATAAATTGCTAATAATATTAATAAGCATGATAACATGTATATCATAATTGTATAAGTTTTAGATAATGCGTGTAACATAACCAGCCTTTCACCTTCATCAATATGGTCAATAATTGTATTTAATATATTTCGATCTTGATAATCAATTTCAAAATCTGAATTTGTAATTTTCGGATAATGTGAAAGTATTTTAATGTTATGCATACGAGATATCGTAATAAATACTAAAAATACTACAGCAAACACTGCGCAAATGATAATATTATGCATCGTTGGTAAAAATAAAAAATTTGCAATCGTTAAAGCAAAGGCTAATACTGCAATATTTGTTGCATTCACAATATTCATCGACGCTTTATTATAAGATTTTAATTGATGAATATATTGCGCGTCTTCAGATGAATATGTTCTATTTTCCATTGCATTATATTGTTTTGTAGATAAATAATACAAATAAAACGCAATGAAAAATAATAACGCAATAATATAAGGCATGATATGAATATTTAATGTATTGTTTAAATAGTTTGTCATGTCATTAAAAAAAGGTATACCGAATCCGATAGCAAATCCAGCAATCGCTCCAATAAATAACGCAATCAACATCCTCATCATTTTATTATGCTTTTTCATAACTCATCCTCCTCAAATATAAACACATTTTCTACCGGTTCATTAAATATTCTTGCGATACGGACAGCTGTCAATATGGACGGCATAAAGTCATCGCGTTCTATGAGTGAGATCGTTTGTCTGGAGACATGTGCAAGCTTAGCCAGCTGCGTTTGATTATAGCCATCTCTTGCACGTAATTCTTTCAGTCTGTTTTTCACCTCATTGACTCCTTTCTACTCTTATGCATTTGATTGTAATCTATATTTGTCTTTTTGACAAGTATATTAGTCAAATAAATAATGCAATAAAATTATGTGTTATTTCACACATTCTGAATAGATATTTTTTGTATAATGCAATCGACTGATGTATTATGAATTAAGGAGTGTGAAAAAATGAATAAAGAATTAAGAGAGTGGATCGTATCCATCGCTATTGCAGTCGCATTAGTCTTAGTTGTGAGATCATTCTTCTTCGTACAATATCAAGTCAGCGGAGATTCTATGGTACCAACATTTGAAAATAAAGATCGATTGGTCATTAATAAAATGGCTACATGGTCTAACGGCTTAAATAGGGGAGACGTCATCGTCTTTCATGCCAATAAAGACAAAGACTATATTAAACGTTTAGTTGGTTTACCAGGGGATAAAGTAGAATATAAAAATGATACTTTATACATCAATGGTACAGCTGTCGAAGAAAACTATTTAAAATCAAACAAAGCTTTAGCACCAAACGGCAAATTAACGGAAGATTTCTCAGTGAAAACGTTGTCTCATAGTGATGGTAAAGACACTATTCCTAAAGGGAAGTATTTAGTACTGGGGGATAATCGTGCGATTAGTTTAGATAGTCGACGTCCTGAATTAGGGTTAATTGAAAGTAAAAACGTTGTCGGTAAAGTAGCATTACGCTTCTGGCCATTTAGTAGTTTTGACACAGGATTTTATGAAGAAGATTTTGATAAAGTGAATAAGTAATGTTTAATCAAAGAAAGACACCTTACTCAATGAATGTAAGGTGTCTTTCTTTATATCAATGTAAATAAAAACAGAGAATGGATATCCATTCCCTGTTTAAGTTATACTATATTATTCGCCCCAAGCAGCTAAACCTTGAGCGTTGAAAGCTCTTGTTGCAGAATCTAATTGATCACCTACAGTTGCAGTTGAACCCCAACCTGGCATAGTTTGGAATAAACCTCTAGCGCCTGATGGATTGTAAGCATTTACTTGACCGTTTGATTCACGTGCAATGATACGAGCCCATACTTGAGCTGATACACCAGTACGACGAGCCATTTCTTGAGCTGCATAGCTACCAGTTGCTCCAGCAGTGTTCCCATTGCTTAAAACAATTCCAGTGTTAGCGTATGAAGTTTGAGCTGTTGGTGCTTTGTAAGTTTGTTGTACAGCTGGTTTGCTTACAGGTGCACTGTATGATTGAGTTGCTACAGGTGCTTGAACTGTTGCAGCTGCTTTAGGTGCTACGTATGCAGGTGTAACTGTTTTGTTTACTACTGTGTCAGCGCCACCAGTGTAGTTATATTCCCAAGTCCAGTAGATACCGTCTGATTTGAATTCGAAAGTGTAACCATCTTTAACGAATTTGTAATCGTAAGCACCAGCGTGAACAGGTGATTGATTTAATGAAGCATCGTTTGATTTAGCTAATTCAGCTAATTGATCAAAGTTTACTTTAACTTCTTGTGTATTTTCAGAAGCTTGTGCTTGGTTAGAACCCGCTACTCCAGTTACGCCTAATGCTAATGCTAATGATGATGTTAAAATTGCTTTTTTCATAATATATAAATCCTCCAGTAAAATTCTTTTTTTATTTTTCGTATAAATTTAGTCTTAATCTTAAAGTTTCAATTGTCTATGGTGTCGATTAATGTTTGTTGCTTTCGACAGTTACTAATATAGCACATTTTTTTTGCTTGTAAGTTACAGAGAAATAACAAATCATTACAACAAACATGCGATTTTGTAACAAACTTTGCGTTACAAAATAATTTGTAACGGTTCAAATTAGACCACAGAATTTATGAAATTTCAAAAGATAAGCGAAAAAGAAAAACGAATGAGGGAGATTTATTTACAAAAAGTAGAATTATTAATAGTGTGTGTAAATGCGGGCAAAGTATATAGAAGTACTGATATTATTGACTTTTTGCTAATTTGAAAATATGCTAGTAGTTTACTTTGTCACATTTTAGACACATTTAAAATTTGTTGTGAATGAATTGGGATAAATTGTGCATATATAAAATGGTTGGTATGAAAATACACTGTTACGTTAATGAGATGAAATGTTACAAAGCGCCGTATTTTTGTAATATAACTGAAAATTTAAATGCGAAATAGGGTTGTATTTCTAGTATGTTACTCAATTTAGTTGTTGATTTACTGAAAAATTGAAGTGATTTTATTGATAAGTTGAGATAAACTGATATATCATTCAAATGAATATTTTGAGTTTCTTCTATTATAATGGCGAATAAATAAAAACACTTGAGCATAATACTCAAGCGTTTTTAGATGAATCATTCTTTGTCATGGATTCAATATAGTGTGCTTCTGGTGTAACAATCACAGTCGTTTGATCAGTATACGTCACAAATCCTGGTTTAGAACCATTTGGTTTATATACATAACGTATTTCTGTGTAATCGACAGGGACTTTACTTGATCCTTGTGCTTTTGAGAAGTGAGCGGCAAGCATCGCTGCATCTTCAATGGTACCATCTGTTGGATTACTATCCAGTATGACTACGTGACTGCCTGGAATATCTTTCGTATGGAACCATAAATAATTGTTTCGTCCCATCTTATGTGTAATATATTCATTCTGTAAATTATTACGCCCCACGACCATCACTTGTTGATCACGTGATACATAATGATCGATATCCTGCGTTTTCTTTTGTTTCTTATCATTCTTTTTATGTTTCTTCTTAATTAAGTTCTGTTCGGCCAGTTCATTACGAATATCATCGATATCTTCCAGTTCAATATGATTCAACTGCATTTGTATCGTCTGAATATATTCGATTTCGGCTTTAGTTTCTTCAATTTGAACAATTGCATGTTGTTTACGTGTTTTTAATCGATTGTACTGTTTATAGTAATGTTGCGCATTCTCAGCAGGGGACTTTCTCGGATTGAGCGGTATCGTCACCATTTCATTATTATAATAGTTAATCGTTTCTAACTGTTCCATCCCTTGTTTTAACATATACATATTACTCGTTATCAGTTCACCAAACAAATTCATCTCATCCATTTGCTGCGTTTCTTCTAATTCATTAACGAGCTTCGCAAGTTTCTTTTCATTTTTAGATAATAAACTCGATAAATGACGCGCTAAATCATTCGTTTGATTGCGCACACGTTCACGCGTCGCGCGATCTTTATAGAACGTATCAAGCAACTGACTCAAAGTCGTAAATGAAGCGATATGCGATGCGTGTGTAACAGGTTTATAGTAGAAGTCTTCTTTATCATTTAATGTAAAAGCGACTGGACGAACGGACTGATCATCCATAAATGCTTTAAACGAAGCGTCAATGTCATTGCCTAGCGAAAGTACTTCATTTACCGCAACAGGACTAAATCCTTCGAGTACATTGAGTATTGCTTTCTTATGTGTGAGCGATGGATCGAGTAACGCACTAATGGTCGTTAGCTCGTACGGGTTGTATTTTTTTAATGTCGGAGGAAATTCGTACGTAAATCCTGGCATTAAAGTACGAGCACTATTTGTATTAGGGGTTAAATGCTTTAAACTATCTAATATTTTCTTATGTTCATCTGTTAAGATGATGTTACTATGTTTCCCCATAATTTCGACATATAAATGGCGGATGATTCGGTCACCAATTTCATTCGTATTATTAATAATGATTTCAATAATACGGTCGTTTCCCATTTGTTGAATGGATTGAATGATACCACCTTCAATATGTTTACGTAATACACGTAAGAACATAGGCGGTTCAAACGGATTATCTAAGGTCTGTTCCGTTATATGAAAGCGCGCAAAGTTTGGATGCGCCGACAGTAATAATTTATTGTTCTTTCTATTGGCACGAATGACCATCACGACCGTATACTGATCGGGTTGTGTTATTTTATTAATTCTTGCAGTTTCTAAAAATGACAATTCCTTTATCATTTGATGTGTAAATAAGCCATCAAAAGCCATACTATCACCTCGTTTATTCGTCCTATAAGTGTACCATGAAATAGTGTTTCATCCTATATAACAGCATGATTTATCGATTAAATAATGAATAGGGTAATATTATCATGTATTTTTCGATGAATTTATGATAAATTTAAATATAATTACTTTTAGATGAAAGGTCGTTATTATGGAGAAGGAAAAAGGATTATTAATCGTATTATCAGGTCCATCTGGTGTAGGTAAAGGGACAGTGCGTAAAGCAATATTTGATGACCCGGAAACGGATTTCCAGTATTCGATTTCAATGACTACACGTCAAAAGCGTGAAGGAGAAGTTGATGGAGTAGATTACTTCTTTAAGACGAGAGAAGAATTTGAAGCATTGATTAAAGCAGATGCTTTTATTGAATATGCAGAATATGTTGGTAATTATTACGGAACACCTGTACAATATGTAAGGGATACAATGGATGCCGGTAAAGATGTATTTTTAGAAATAGAAGTACAAGGTGCGCGTCAAGTACGTAAGAAATTTCCTGAAGCATTGTTTATTTTCTTAGCACCACCAACTTTAGAACATTTAGAACAACGCTTAATTGGTCGTGGTACTGAAACACAAGAAGTGATTCAAAACCGTATTAATGAAGCGCGTAAAGAAGTTGAAATGATGAATTTATACGATTATGTGGTTATAAATGATGAAGTAATGATGGCCAAAGAGAAAGTACAAACCATTGTAGAAGCAGAACACTTAAAGCGTGAACGCATTGAAGCGCGTTTTAGAAAAATGATACTGGAGGCAAAATAAATGTTAAACCCACCGTTAGATCAATTAAAAAAGAATGTGAATTCTAAATATTTAATCGTGACACTTGCAGCGAAACGTGCACGTGAATTACAAGATAACCCTGAAGGTGCTTTACTGGATGATTATATTTCTTATAAACCTGTTGGCCGTTCTTTAGAAGAAATCGCTGCACACAAAATTAGAATTACAAATGAGCAACCGAACTAAACAATATGTAGTATTAAATTAAGACTGACAAATTCATTTTTGTCAGTTTTTTTTCTAGGAGGATAATATGAAAATTATATTAGGTGTCACTGGTGGCATTGCAGCATATAAAGCGATAGATTTGACGAGTAAGTTGACGCAGGCGGGGCATGAGGTGCGAGTTATTATGACAGAAAGCGCGCTTGAGTTTGTTACACCGCTTGCTTTTCAGGCGTTAAGCAGAAATCCGGTCTATACAGATATATTTAAAGAACACAATCCAGCTGAAATTCAGCATATTAGTTTAACTGACTGGGCAGATTGTATGGTGATTGCGCCGATTACTGCATCAACGATCGGAAAGCTTGCGCATGGTATTAGTGATAACATGTTAACAGCGACGTATCTTGCATTTACGGGGCCGGTTTATATTGCGCCAGCGATGAATTCAAAAATGTATGATCATCCGGCAGTGATTGAGAACTTAACAACATTACATAATAGAGGCGTTCAAATCATTGAACCAGGAGCCGGCTTTTTAGCATGTGGCTATATTGCGAAAGGACGCATGAGTGAGCCGGTTGACATTATGGAGATTGTGACGAATAACAAACAAGTGAAACAAATCGAACAAGATTTAGTTGGTAAGAACGTATTGATTACGGCAGGACCAACGATTGAAAAGATTGATCCAGTACGTTATTTAACAAATCGCTCTTCAGGAAAAATGGGCTACAGTTTAGCAGAAGCGGCAAGTGTCCGTGGTGCAAACGTTACGTTAGTTTCGACGGATTTACCACTGGAAGTCCCTCAAGGCGTAAAGCACATTAAAATCGAAAGTGCAGAGGATATGTTCAATGCAGTAAAAAATCATATGGAACAAGCGGATATTATCATTAAAGCAGCAGCAGTTGCGGATTATACGCCGGTTGAAGTATATGAACAGAAGATGAAGAAAAAAGAGGGCGATTTAACACTTCAATTAAAACGTACACAAGATATATTAATGTATATCGGAATGCATAAAACACATCAATATGTCATTGGCTTTGCAGCTGAAACCGAACAAGTTGAAATGTATGCACGCGGGAAACTCGTGAAGAAAAATGCCGACGTTATTATTGCGAATAATGTTGGAGATAAGACGATTGGCTTTAAATCTGATAGTAATGCAGTGACGATGTATTTTAAAGATGGTAGTGAAGTGGTGATTGAAAAGCAACCGAAGTTAGGTGTATCGCATGAAATATTAACACAAGTAATAAAGAAGGGATTTAATTGATCGCAAAAGTTATTGTAGATGTCAATAGTAAACGTGTAGATCGATTGTTTGATTATTTAATTCCGGATCATCTTGATGGTCAAATCGTTCCGGGTATGCGTGTCGTCGTTCCATTTGGACCGAGAAAAGTACAAGGATATGTCATTGCATTAAGTGAGACGACTGAATATGACAAGTTGAAACCGATAATCGGTGTGCAGGATTATGTTCCTGAATTAACGCAGGAATTGGTTGCATTAAGCGAATGGATGAGTTATTCACACGTATCAAAACGCATTGCAGTACTGGATGCGATGTTACCTGCAGCACTTAAAGGAAAGTATAGGAAAGTACTGCGTATGACAGATGATACGGAAATACATGATGATTTGTTATGCTATTTTAATGGAGATAAATTGTATCTGGAAAAAGCGCAACAATTAGAAATCATGCCATTACTAGCACCATATATTCAATCCGGCATTATTATTGAAGACATTGAAGTGACGCAGCAACATAAAGTAAGGAAATTACTCGGTGTTAAGCTAAAGGACAATGTTGATTATGAAGCATTAGCGAAAAATGATAAACAACTGGCAGCATGTGAAGAAGTACTAACAAACCGCGATGGACTAACGTTCGTGGAGCTAGAAGCGCGTGGTATTTCTAAAGGTGTGTGCAATACGCTTATTAAAAATGGTGTATTTGAAAAAGTTGAACTTGAACAGACGCGTGATCCGTTTGCGCATAAAGTGTTTTTTGAAGATACGAAGAAAGTATTACTGGATGAACAGCAGGCTGCTTTTGATGCGATACATACAGCGTATCAAAATAAACAGTCAGAAACGTTTTTACTGCACGGTGTGACTGGTTCAGGAAAGACAGAAGTCTATTTACAGCTGATTAGTGAAGTGCTGGATAACAATCAGCAAGCGATTGTACTTGTACCGGAGATTGCGTTAACACCTCAGATGGTAGACCGCTTTAAATCGCGGTTTGGTGAGGAAGTGGCTGTGCTGCATTCGGGATTATCAAGTGGCGAACGTTATGATGAATGGCGTAAGATTAAAAATCAAACTGCAAGCGTATCTGTTGGTGCACGAAGTAGTATTTTCGCACCATTTAAAAATGTGGGCATCATCATCATCGATGAAGAACATGAAACAACATATAAACAAGAAGATTATCCGAGATATCATGCGAGAGAAATTGCAGAATGGCGTGCGAAGTATCACCAATGTCCGCTCGTATTAGGTAGTGCGACACCATCACTTGAAACATATGCACGCGCAGAAAAAGGTGTTTATACGAAACTTGAAATGTTAACGCGAGCGAACCAGCAGGCGATGCCTGAGATGCATATTGCAAATATGCGCGATGAACTGGCGAATGGCAATCGTTCGATGTTCTCTGAAATATTACGTGAGAAGATTCAGGAGAAGATTGATAAAGATGAGCAGGTGGTACTGTTCTTAAATCGACGAGGACACGCACAATTTATTTTATGTCGTGATTGTGGACATGTGCCAATGTGTCCGAATTGTGATATTAGTTTGACGTATCATAAATTTACGGATGAACTGAAATGTCATTATTGTGGACATACAGAACCACCCGTGAATGTCTGTCCAAGCTGTGGCAGTGAACACATTCGTGAGATGGGTATCGGGACACAGAAAGTTGAAGAAATTATTTATGAGACATTCCGTGATGCGAAAGTGATTCGTATGGATAACGATACAACCCGAAAAAAGGGTTCGCATGAAAAGTTACTTGAGCAATTTAAACGAAAAGAAGCGAATATATTACTTGGCACGCAAATGATTGCGAAAGGATTAGACTTTCCGGATATTACGTTAGTTGGGGTATTAAATGCGGATACGATGCTGAACTTACCGGATTTCAGGGCGAGCGAGAAGACATTCCAGTTACTTACACAAGTATCAGGACGTGCCGGGCGTAGTACGAAACGCGGGGAAGTGGTCATTCAGACATACAATCCAGAACATTATGCTGTGCAATATGCAATGGAGCATAATTATAAAGGATTCTATAAAGAGGAAATGAATTATAGAAGACTTGGGAAGTATCCGCCGTATTTTTATATGTTGTATTTAAATTTCAGTCATCAGGATTTGAGGAAAGTATTATTAGAAAGTAAACATATTCATCAAATACTATTGCAACATTTAACGCCTGGGAGTTACGTGTTAGGACCCGCTCCAAGTCCGATAGCGCGGATCAATAATCAACACCGCTTCCAGATTATAATCAAGTTTAAATCAGAACCAGAGCTGCTTAAGGCATTAAATTATTTAGATGATTATTATCATGAGCAGTTTGTGAAGGATAAGTTTACGCTGCATATAGATATAAATCCTTATATGATGATGTAGTAATAAGTGAAAAGTGGCTTAATAATAGTGTTTATAGGTGTTAATATCTTGTGATAGGTATAAAAAACGACAGAAAAACGACAACTTATAGGACTTTTGATAAAAATTCATAAAAATAAGGTGGTATGATTTAATGTCATATCACCTTTTTTTCATGCTCATTTAGTTTATTGATTAAGTCCTTAGTCATCTGATCAGTTACATGTGTATAGAGTTGGATTATTGAGAACATGCGTGATGTTTATATTACCTCAACAGTTGCATCAGATATTGAAAAAGATATAGAGCGTATTTTTGATGAACTAAAGAAAGAAAATGCTGATAATACGACAACCGACCAAAGCGACGTATTACCAGCGTGGAAGAACGATTAATTAATCATTCTCATTTCATAATAACAGAAAAGAGTGTTTTTTGACTAGGAAGCGAGGAGTGATGGATGGGAAAACCTAAAATTCCTTACGGTTATATTTTACTTTCTGATTGAAAAAGTACAAGAGGT
>NZ_JAOTIS010000011.1 GCF_025628935.1 Macrococcus capreoli | reverse complement strand
AATTGGTTTCATTCCATTATTCGTATTTTCAATCGCCTCATTTGTATACGCAATATTAGGTATTGTGACAACTAACAAAGGTGAAGATTATGTAGTGCCTTTAACGTTTCCAATCATCAAATAATTTTTCCCCTATCCTATAATTAAGGATAGGGGGTATTTTTTATCATTAAATCTTCAATGATTATACCTGATAACTTATTTCCTAAGCCCATTCCTGTATCAATGTTACAAGAATTACTTTGTTGATTGATTTCAACATCTCCACTATGAGTTGGTGTATGCCCATGAATTTGAAATTTATTTAATCTCTTCAATGGCAATCTATTCCACAAAATCCCATGTTCATTATCTTCATCCCAATAATCCGTTTCTATATTCGCGATCCCTGCATGCGTCACCAGAATATCATCCGTTTCGTACTTCAGTGGTCTATGATTTAACCAATTGATATATTCCTCGTAATTATCACTTAGCTGTTCTAATGTTTGTTTTCCCATTTGATTGTACCAATACTTATTCATACCAGATTCATGATGAAGCAACAACTCAAATTCATGATTTCCCTTTAAAAAGATATATTTATCTTCTTGATCTAACTTGATAGCTAAATCCAATACTTCTTTCATCGAAGGCCCACAGTCAATTAAATCACCTAACTGTATCACTATATCTACTTTATCCGCATACCTATCGATTAATTGCTGAAATGGCTGAAAGTATCCATGTACATCACCAATGATCAATATTTTCATAAATAATCTCCTCTAACTACTTATTGATATATCAAAAAATAGCATTTTTAAACAATTATTAGAACTTCTCTTACTTTATTTAATTAACAGCAAATAAAATATTCGAAAGGATTTAATGAATAGGAAATAATGTATTTTCAAAAACTATTATTAAGGGGCGCTCATCAAAACTTGATTTTCTCATAGCATTTAAATAACTTTCTCTATCTAATAATTCAGTACGCCAATCAAATCCTTTCTTTCTGGCCATTTCTCGAACAATTATCCTTATTGTTCTTCCGTTACCTTCACGAAATGGATGAATCATATTGATCTCTGTTTTAAAATACGCCAATCTTTCTGTGGCAATTTTTATATCTGACCATTCATTTTCTGAATTAAATTTATCAAATAGATCTTTCAAATTTATATTAATATACTGAGATTCACAAAACCTTGTCTCATCTTTCATAAGACTAACTTCTCTAAATTCGCCGGCAAAACTGTATATGCTTCCAAACAACTTTTTATGAAGTAATTTAATTGATTTTATCGTTAAAGGAAATAAAAACTCAAATCCCTCTCCTTCTATTAAGCCTTCTGCAATATAAAAAGCAACTTTCTCAAGTTGCTCTAATTCCTCTATTGTTTCTGCTCCCAGTAAGTTAGAAGTTAAAAGATATTCCTCTTGAAAAGTTGCTTTATATTTCATTATTTAAATGCAATTTTACGAATGAGTTCATTCGTAATTTCTTTCTTATTATTAATTACTTCAAGAATTTGTTTTTGTTGTTTCTTTGTTACTTCCATACCTTCAAGCGAAAGATTTTTAGCGATTTGTTTATTAACTCTTGAATCTATTGTAATCATAACATCGCCTCCTAATAGTAATATTATACCATAATTATTATTATTCTATCGACAAAGATATATCAATGTTTCACACATTTATCTCAAGATACTATTCTACCGAAAACCTCATCACTTATGATAACTTTCAGCGTATCGGTTAAGAGTGAGGTTTATTTCAATTGTCCAAGCCATCATTAAATATCAACGGTGTGCTTTTTATAATAAATTACATAAGACTATCAAGTTTATCATTATATCCTTCTAACCTCATTAAACAATTGCTCTATTACATTCATTGCTTTTGGATTACTTTCAAAAATTTTATTTTCTTCTACAGTTAAATTTATATTTAAAGGCAAATCGATATCAGTTGTTGCATTTGACCAGTCGTTTAAAGAATAACTTTGTTTAGTATACCTACCATTACCTGAATTATTTTTTTGGGTTACATGCTCTTTTTCATGGATTTCATTTACCATGACAGATATACGATCCATTAATACATGAACATTTTTACTAACTGGATCTTGATCAATAGACTGGAGTTCAATTATAAAATGCCAATACCTTTTGTCAAAATAGAAGCTTCCCTCAATATACATCCAATTAGTTAAATCAAACTCAGCTATGCTTCTTTTTCTCGTATATGCACTCGATCCTTGACTACCTTTCTTCACTACACCATCAAATGATTTTTCCAAATATAGTTTTAGTAGCTCACGTAAATCATCTCTTTCAGTTTTTCTAGCACCTTTATATCTATCTTTCATATCTTGAAAATGATTAACTTTCATCTCATCACTCTCCCTGTTCTGTCAAAATATCTTCAATCATTGGGTCAATTCCAAAATTAATTACTTCTTTAACAAGATCTTGTGCATAAAATCTATTCACTGAACAAGCAACAAAAACTAAAATTTTAGCAGATATCTCTAAAACTATAAATGAAAATGACATTTTAAGAATGGTTGATGAAAGTTTTGCAAATCCATCGTATCGATTATAATCTTTACCTGCCACATCAATATAATTATTAAATATCTTAGCTATCATAATTTGAGCCTGTTTATCATCATTTTCCATGCATTTAATAATAGCTTGATTAATATTATTATGCTTATTAGCTATTAACTCACATATTCTGTTTCCTGCTAATCCATATAAATATTCTAAAACATCATCTTCATATTTACCTTTAATAATCTTAGCTAACATCTTCTCATCATGATTTTTATCATTGATAATTTTCATCCTGCGTTCAAAGTTTATATACAAATCGCTAGCATTATTAAAACGGTAAGCTGGATTTTCATTACATGCTTTGTCAATTAAATTCATAAATTGATGATCATCAGATTTTATTTCTCCTGTCAATACAAAAGTTATTATTCTGCCTAATGAATATACATCACTTTTCATGTCTCCATCTTTAAGCAACATAAACTGTTCGGGTGCACAATAGTAGAATTGTCCCACACCGTGTGTTGTTATAGTTTGATGAGAGCTAAACATATTTAAATCTTTCCCCAGACCAAAATCCGAAATTTTAATCATGCCATTTAAAATAAATATATTAGTAGGACTTAAATCTCTATGAATAATATCTCTTTCATGTACTTTACTCATTATATCCAATATTTGTCTTATCAATGTGATTCTTTGTTCAAAAGTTATATCATAGTTTTTTATATATTTTTCTAACGTAACTTCCGCCTTTTCCATCTGGTAAGAACAACTTTGTTCATCAAAGTCATATACCCTTATAATATTCGATAAATCATTCAATGATTTTGTAATATTAAATTCTCTCTTGAATCGGCTTCTTATTGCACTATCAACAACAAAATCCTCTTTTAGCTTTTTCACTATATACCCTGTAGATTGTTGTAGATATACGTTAGCATAGCCACCACTAGCAACATATATTAAATCTTTATTAATACTAACTAATTTTACTTTACTATCATTACTTTTAATTAAATCATAAGAATATGGCCTTAGTATTCTTCTTAGCTCTTGAAAAATTACAGTTGAATGACTTATTGCATCAACTTCATCCTTTTTGCGTTCTGTTAAAATGAATTCTTTACTAAGAATCAACGTAAAAAACTGATTGATCTTACCTTTGTTATATAAATCAATCAAGTTATTACTGACATAAAACCATCGACTTGGAAACCCCTGTTTATATACATCTCTATAGTTAAAATATTGATTAAAGAATTCTACTAGCTTTGCTCCTGTTTTATAATTATATAAATCAACTTTATCTCCAATAAAAACATTTGATATCTCTTTAAATGCTTCATTTAGCAATGTCATCACAACTCCAAATTTTGATAATTTGTATCAATTATTTTCAATTCTATTATCTCACAATCACGCTTATTTGATATGATTATATTACTTAACTAGAAGAGGGAGCAGGGATAATGTCGCAAATAAAACTCAATGATTTACTTGGCTTTACAGAAGAAGAAATGAATCATGTAAAAATCAAGTTCAACCAATCAAATGGTTTTGTTGATCCTATGGAAGTATTTAAGCAAAACCCAGAAGAAGTGAATACACAATGGCTATTTTGGAGGAACAAATCGAGGTACTTTAATATAGGTCAGACAGCAGTATGTTTACTCAAACTTTCATACGATACGTGGTTACTTACGACTATTAAGAAAGTGACTAAAGAATTAGATGTATTAGAAGGTATCAATTATGAAGGTGTTGAACTGCCACAATAAGAAAAATATTATGGTCGAGTTATCATCAAGTTTAAAAAATCTTTCATGGCACAAGGACGTTTTTATAAAGATTTACATCAAGAGTTAATCGTTCAACAGATATTACCTACAATCTATGACGGCGATGATTTCCCAGGTTATGATAAGGTTATGCTATCCTATCAACAACTCGCAACAATTATTCACCGTGGCAAACGTGACTGGATTGCCGCCCTTGAGAATCAAAAAGCAGTTTATCTCATTACCGATAAAAGTAATGGTAGGTTATATGTAGGATCAGCAACGAGTATGAGTAAGATGTTGCTTACAAGATGGTCTAACTATGTAGCAAATGGTCATGGTGGTAATAAAGAGCTAATAGCACTAGTTGAAGAAAAAGGCTTTGATTATATTAAAGAAAATTTCCAGTATACGATACTTGAGAACTACAATGGTAAGGTCGATGATAAGTTGGTACTTCAAAGGGAGTCATACTGGAAAGAAGCATTGCAAAGTCGACAGTTTGGTTATAACTCTAACTAAAGTTTCTCTATAAAAATAAATACAAAGGGAGATAAAATATGGATAAAAATTTTATGAAAGATGAAAGAGAGTACTTTAAAGTATACTCTTCAGCAGATATAAAAAAACAATTAAACATTACAGCTAAGATGTTTGATAATAGATCTAAAGCAATTGAGGCCGTTTATGGAATTTCAATAGATGATTTTCGTGAAGATCCAACGAATAGACATTCAAACTTCAAACTGAATATATATGAATTCGAACTCTTAAAGGTTATATTCTCAAATATAGCTGACTATCCTTTCGGTACTGGAAAGAAGTTGAATGATTTAGAAAAAAAGAAGCTCGAGAAAAAAGAAGGTGCTGCTTTTACAAACTATTTAAAAAATATTTCAAATTCAATTGATAGCATTCAAAATGTAAAGCTTAAAGCATATATATATGCTTCCAGTACATATGAAAGTACGATGGAATGGATTAGCGCTCATGACAAGTTAAATGAAACATTATCAAACTTCTTTCAATATACCAACACGTTAAATGATGATAGGTGTTCAGATTTATATAGGAAATTATCATATAAAATTGATGAAGTAATATATGAATCTATCGAAGAGCATGTAAATAATGAGCATTTTTCATCTCAATATGAGAGCGATTCATTATTTCATGATTTAAAAGATTATAAATTTTCTTATTCAAAGAATAAATGGTTAAAAAGAAATAATCCTGATGCTCTTAATACAACTTTAATATACGAAGACCAGGAAATTCAGAGTATCCTTAAAGAGTATAATATTCCTAATATTGATAACATTATTAACACAAGAAGAACCATTCCTAAAAACTCTACTACAATGAATCATTCTACCTTAGATGTGTTTTTAATTGATTTATTAATGAATGTACATTCTACTCCTTTAAAACAAAGAATAAATACAGCATTGAACCAAGAGTTAAAAGAAATAGATATTGCACACCTTTCAGATGAAGAAATATCTAAGAAAACTGATCGAATAAAAAAACTTGAAACGATAAAAATGTTTTATGGTGGAGATCAAGCTTTTTCTCTCATTAACGATAATTATTACGAAAATATATTAAGAATTTCTTATGCTGTAAATTCATATAATAATGTACGTGCTGATTTACAGACATATTCTAATCGTCTCAAAAAAATAAATAATGAGATTTATAAGCTTAGTAATCATGAAGGTTTCACATATCATTTTGATAAACTGTATAAAGAGCTAGTTCGTTTTTCAGGAGTTATGATGATGAATAAAAATAGTTTTATTGAACATGGTGTTGATAAAGATATAATAGATTATTTATTTATTGATTTATATAAAATTTATCAATTGATAGATACTTATCATCTAAAACGTAATATTAAACCAGAATATATGTATAATTCTCCCTTACTAACTGAAATTCATTCGAAATTTTCAGGAGCAACGAAAATAAAAAAAGATAAAGATGTAATTTCTAACAATGTTGATAAACTAACATCATGGACTGTATCGCAAAAATTTTACGACAACCTAAAAAATATGAACAGTTTTAATGAACAAGATAAAAACGATTAATATAAACCGGTTATCCTCAAAATTTATATGAGGATAACCGGATTTTTTTAAATTACATAGCATATAAACTTAACTTAGCTTCTGCAGAAGCAACTAAGGAAAGGAGGCATTAACATGACACATCCGTCGATTTGGTTACGTAGGATTGCAAAGCAATCACCTGAAGTACAAAACGCATTTAACGATATTGTATTACCTAAGTGTATGCAGTGGTGGGATTCCGGTTGTACAGATAAATTTACGATGGCTGATTTTAAACAAATTAATCCGTATATGAGTAATTTACAACCTAAGCATATGAGAAGCTTGGGGATATTGTTCAGTGATCTTGCCAATGTGAATCCGAATATATTTATATGCCATGGGAAAAACAGTCAAAATCACAAGGTCTACTCAATAATCCCACGCTATAGATTAGCACCCTAAATTGTTGGTAACATTTTAGGTTACTTCAACTCTATAACTTAAATCAAAGGAGAGATAAAATGGAAAATTTAAGTATATCTCAAGTAGAATTATTAACAGCAATCATATCAGAGACGCAGAAAATGAAACCAGGTGACAGATTCACATATTACAGATTGTTGAATCAAATTAAGAAAAAAAATCAGGATTTCAAGAATATATGGAATTCAGATGATGTCTGGACAGTAGAAAAATCATTTGAAAAATTTGCTTTAGATGCAAAATCCATATCGCTTAAACTTTTAGAACGTTTGCATAGCAACTCCCCCAACATCTATGAAGTTATTGATAACAGCAAAAATTCAAAGCAGCTAAAGAATTTTTATGGTTCGAATAAGCAACTTGAAGTAGAAAATTATTCATCTGGTGCGCAAAAAGTAAGTATACGTTTTGACTTTTACTTAGATAAAGAGGGGGCTGTAATGATAGAAGATATGCTAAGTGCTATTCATCACGTACCCAAAGGGGAGGAATTTTGCGAAAGTTACATCTGGGAGTTTATTCCAGAGCGTTTCAATCCGGATGTATATGAATACAATATTAATGAACTTATTGAAGTATTCAATTTGTACTGCACATATTTTAACGATCCATATACAACCCATGGTTTTGATGGTGGAGGGTTCCTCCCTCTATATCGTTGTGAAACAAAGGATCAATAACCTTTGAATGTAGAAGTAAAATTTTAAAGAGCATAACCTTTTAAAGGGTTATGCGCACTCATAAAGGAGCGGTGTTATAGATGGAAAACATATCTAAGTACGGAGAGTATGAATTAGATACTAACGGGTGGCATAAATATCACATAACAAAAAGCGAAAATAGACGTATTAATTTCGCACCTTACATCATAATCACTCACCGTTTTAAGAATGTCTCCTCCCGTGAAGAGGAGCTAGTTATAACGGATAGTTTCGATACAAGTGTAAAAGAATCCGCGGATATTCTAATGACAAGTAATTTACCTAATCTTATCAAAAAAGGATTCACGATAAATCATAAGTACCTTCCAGATTTGTCTCTTGCGCTTCAATTAATGCGCAATTCAATTCAACCGACAATACAGTATAAAGAAATTGGTTTAATTCCAAATCATGACGAACCGCTAATTTTACTTAATAAGTCTTATTCACCAATACAACTACCGTATACCCCCGTATCATCAAGCCAATTAATGATACAACCGAATGGTAATTTAGATGATTGGATGAAGATGTTCGATACTCATGTAATGGGTAATCACAAACTAGAATTAGCAACAGTTATCGGAATATCCGGGCTAGTAAATGCATTTATGAATAAAGAAGGTGTAAGTCCCATAAAATCATTAATGTTTCACTTAGTCGGCAATAGTTCTAGCGGTAAAACAACTAGCGCAATGCTTGCTTTATCAACAGCTGGATCACCAAACAATGAAACAACAAGCCTATACAAAAATTGGAATGCTACACCAAATAGTATTATTACTGCTATAGCAGATAATTATGGTATTCCAATACTTTTTGATGAAGTATCCATGGTAAATACGAATAGTCTCACATCCACAATTTATAGTATAACGGATGGACGGGAAAAATCTCGACTAAATCAAGATGGTACTGCTAAACAGGTTCGTACTTGGAATACTGCTATCATTAGTACGGGTGAATACTCAATACTGAACAGTAATAAAACTGCAAAAAACGATGGATTAAATGTCAGAGTGATAGAACTCGATAATCCATGGACGACAAGTAGTCATAATTCTGATGAGATTAAAAAAATCGTAAAAAAACACTATGGACATATCCTTCCTCTAGTTGCAGATTTTTTAATAACAGGAAACTTTCACGAAATAGTTAAATCATATGATTATTTCAAATCAATAATAACAGAGAAACTGGCCAATGATAAATCAAATACTGGTACACGAATGAGCGATTATTACGCAATTATACTGTTGTCAGCTAAAATTCTAGAACATGTTTTAGATAGAAAGTTACAACTTTCAATGATGATTGATGAATTAATTCAGTATCATTGGAATACTTTAACCAATCGTAATCTTGCAGAAAAAGCAATCGATACTATTACACAGTTTGTATTAACAAACAACGCGTATTTCTCAAGAAATAAATGGTTAAATAATGGATTTACCAATTACGGTTTTATCAACTACGACGAAAAAAATGGCTATATCAAAACGGACATTTTAAAAGATGTGTTCCATAAAATGCTTATTAATCATAACTATCAAGACAAAAATGTTGTCATTAAAGCGCTCTTAGATGAGGGTTATCTTATCACTCAGGAAAAAGACAGAAACACTACACGTCATGGATACATTGATGGAAGTGGTCAAAGGAAAAAAGCTGCTTTCTATAGTTTAAAATTAGATGCTTCACACGCTGAGGCATTTGGTTACTCAACAAATCACTCACAATCAAACATATCAAGTGAGCTGCAAGAAGTATTTGGTACAATGAAGAGCGATAATATGAACGGCTCCGAATAATATTTATTACGGTATTCAAAGAAAGGGTGGTAACAAATGAATGAACTTATCGAACTTATTTCAGAAATTGTAATAAATGAATTAAATGAAGATAAGTAATACCATGAGCTAGCATTCTATATGCTGGCTCGTTATTTCAATTTGTTATCAAATTTATATTATCTTTATGGAGGTGAAAGTATGATCGTCGCTTATGTAAGACAATCAACTAAGAAACAACAGTCAATACCTACACAGAAAGAATTGATATGTAAATGTGCTGAAAAGCACCATATCGATGTAGATAAAATACATTTCTACAGCGATATTGGTTCTGGTCGGAATACAAACCGTACAGATTATCAACGTCTGATACAGGAAATTAAGAACAATCAAGTGACTACCCTACTTATTTATCGAATTAGTCGTATCGATAGGAACTTAAAAAATGCACTTGGATTTGTAGAGCTATTGCAAAAATATCAAGTGAAACTAATAAGTGTTTCAGATGGTTTCTTCGATTTGTCGTTGGCATTTGACCGTATGAAGTTACAGTTATTATTATCATTTGCCGAGAACGAAGTCGAAAACATACGTGATAACGTTGCAAAAGCAACACATGAAAAAGTAAAACAAGGCATGCTCATTACCACAAATGCACCATTCGGATATAGGTATAAAAACGGTAATCTTTTTGTGCATCCTGAAGAAAGTAATACAGTTAAAAAGATATTCCAACTTTACTGTGACCAATATGGTTATAAAGCTATCAGCAAGTTTATTTCTGAAGATAAACGCTATGTATCACTTACAAGCATTCGAGTTCGAAATATATTGATGAACAAAATTTATACAGGAATCGTTCCTTCTAAGTATGGAGAGTATCAAGGACATCATCAAGCAATCATAACACACGAAGCCTTTGAAGAGGCCAAACGCATTCGGTTTTCTAAGCAAACCCAACGAAAGCCAATGAACACGTTATTAAAACGTAAGATACATTGCCCGTATTGTAATGCAAAGCTTCACTCACACAAAGTAAAAAAGAATAATAAAACGTATACAATGTACATCTGTCGCAATCATGCTATAGATTATTCTGGATTAAATAACCGTTGTCCTTTTACCTCAATAAATGCTGACCATATCGAAAACCAAGTCATTGATGCCATAAAATCATTCTTAAAGGATAAAGAATGTGCTAAGCGCATTGAACAAGCTGTTAACAAAGTTATTCGCATTCATCAGAAGAACCAAAGAAAAATCAGACAAATCAATACTAAATTGATTAATGATCTTGCAGAAGGTAAAATCAGCGCACAAGAATTCCAATTAAACTACGTATCTCATGATGGAGCTGTACAAGCGAGTAAAAACTTTTCAATACAGAAGATGAATAATATTGTATCTACACATGTTTCATTCTTAAAACTAACGGACATCAACCATGTCATTGAAAAAGTCATCATCGATGACAAGAACGAATTGATAGGTCTCTATATAACAGATTATCCACTTAATCTGATACCAGCAAAAAAAGTCAAAAATCAATTCTATCAAGCAATTGGATAAAAAAACTAAAAATAATGATAAGTTCAATCTAACTTTTACAAAAATAATAACGGAGGGAATAACATGACTAAGAAAAGAGCTGCTATTTATACAAGGGTATCAAGCGCTTTACAGAGAGATAACTTTTCAATTTCTGGTCAAAGAAAGCTACTAGAAGATGTGTGTAAAAGAAACGATTGGGAAGTATATCAGGTTTATACCGATAACGGTTTGACTGGTAAAAACATGAACAGACCAGCATTACTACAGATGAATGAAGATGCGAAGAATGGAAAGTTCGATGTCATCCTAATCTATAGACTCAATCGTCTTGCTCGTAATACTAAACACATGATAGATATGGTAGACTTCTACAACAAATATAACGTAGAGGTCTATAGTGATACTGAAAGGTTCGATACGAGTACTGCATCAGGGAGACTGATGCTTCAAATATTGGCGAGTATGGCAGAATACGATCGTAATCAAATACTAGAGAATATGTTAACAGGGTTAATCTCCAGAGCAAATTCCGGCTACTACAATGGTGGTCAAGTATTAGGTTACTCACAAGTCCCTGGAAACAAAAGAGCGTTATTGATAGCAGAAGATGAAGCTATAATTGTTAAGCGTATTTTCAAAGAATACGCTTCTGGAAGAGGTTACAGAGCAATTGCGAATGCATTAAATAAGGATGGTTATCGCACTAAAAAAGATAATCCATTCGACATCAGTGCCATTAAATATATCTTATCCAATGTCTTGTATATCGGAAAGGTTCGATACCTACAATACACTGGATGGAATGAAAAAAGACGTCGTGGATACAATCCTAAGCCTATCATTGTAGAAGGAAAGCATACTCCGATTGTTGATAAAGATTTGTGGGATAAAGTACAAGCTAGAAGGAAAAAAGCTAGTAAGCATCCAATGATTAATGGTAAAGGTGAAAATCTCTTAACCGGACTTGTTCGTTGTCCAGCATGTGGTTCGGCACATGCTGCAAGCAATACAACCAACACCCTTAAATCTGGTGAGAAGAAACGCATTCGTTATTATAGTTGTTCTCAATTTAGAAATAAAGGAGCTTCTGTATGTAGTGCTAACTCAATACGAGCAGACATTGCTGAGGCATATGTATTCAAAAGAATACAAGAAGTTATATTTAATGATAAAGTACTTCAACAAGTTCTTGATAATGTAAATAAAAATTTGGAAACTAAACCTACCGAAATGAATCAACAAATCACGCATAAAAAACAACAGTTAGAGGAAATACAGGTCAAACTGAATAACCTCAATATAGCATTATCTACATCTCCTGACCTTATCCATACACTAAAGGCAACTATTGAGGAATACATGAGCACTATAGAGGCACTTAAAACGACAATAGCTGAAATGGAGCTCCATAAAGACGACGAAGTTAAACAATTAACAATTGAGGAGATTAAACCCCTACTTCATGTATTATTCAAAGATATGAATCGATTGGATAAAAAACAATTAAAGTCGTTGTATCTCTCTGTCATTGATTCAATTCACTTCAAAAAATGCAATGAATCCGGGAAAAAACATGATTTCTTTATTACGTTAAAGATTAATGAGGACGTACTCAAAGAAGTATATAACGGTATTCAACCCGAAGAAGCGCTACTCAGTGCTTCTTCTTTATTTACAGACAATGAGACATATTACCTATATATATAGTTCGTTCTGTTTATTGTATGAAAATAACGCACATAACTACATGTATGTATATTACAAAAATATACCTTTCTATCTTAGAAGCTTATATTTTCATCAATAAACTACACTCTCTATTTCATCAAAACATATGATAAATCACGTTAATCAGCATATCAAGATAGATGTTCTTCATTCAACATATAACAAAATACATTTCTATATTCCCCGTTTTCCCGTGAAATTTAATAAATATAGTACTTATTAAACAAGTAATAAATTTCCTTCAAACGCCCCCTCTATTCATCAAAAAATACGGTAAAACGGGGTTCCAAATCCATAAAATCAGTTAGTTACACGTGGAACAAACTCATCTTTAAATATATATTCTAATAATGATGTTTAACATCAATCAAATAGTATATAGGAGGATAACAATCTTATGCAAAAAATCAAAAACAATCTTACCCACTATGTAGAGAAAATTCACCATCTGCTCCCTCAAGAATACCTTACAGAATTTGTCCAACTGGGCATACAAGAAATAGCTTTGGATCCGAATGACATTCCCTCCAGACTAAAAGGTACAACAATCGATACACACACTTTTTATAGTCCATTACTTATGGAGGAAAATATCTATAGCTTTATCGCTAGCTACAAAGGAAAAATCATTCTTATTGGATACTTAAATGATGACTATCAGCGTTACTTTTATGTCAATGATACAAAAGAAACACTATTCAATGAACTACATCTATTAAATCTAACAGAGGAGGATATATTAAGTGTCAACATGGATTAAGATTGCTCAAATTGCTGTCATTGTAGTAAGCGAAATAATATTAAAATTTGGAGATGAAGATTAATGACTACGAAAGAATTGTACATTACTCGTGGCATACAGGAAAACTTCTCTGTACAATTACAACAAGTACTATGGAATATCGTGATGCAGAGAGAACAAGAAGCTAAAAAAATTGGAATACTGCCTGATTACCTAAGTGTATTCCATATACGTGATACTGAAAATAATGGTGAATCATGTATCAAACTACTTCAAGAAGAACCTCCTTACAGCTATAAATACCGAATAAAAACTAAAGAAACATTCAAAAAGAGAAAAGTCTATGTCATTCGTGAAGATTGTAATGACATAGACTCTTCTTATTTTGTGATGCTTTTACCAGAAGAATATTAGGAGGATGACTATATGCTAGAAACTCTATCAAACACAACCATAACAGAAGCCGTATTCAGCAAAGACGGTCACCACCGTTATGTATTGAAAAAAATAATATATGAAGACAAACCAACCGTCACAATCATTACTATGTTTCCGCATTATGATGGTGTTATTACATTAGACCTAACAACCCAACTTTGTATCAATGCCCTTACCAAACTCGGTTTTGGCACAATAAACTTCGTCAATATTTTCTCCAACATTAAAAGTCCCGAAAGCAAACGCCATTTGTCGAATGGCTATGACAATCATACCGATATTCAAATTATGAAGTGTGTAAAAGAATCTGATGAATTAATCATCGCTTGGGGAGCATATGCAGAACGTCCATCAGTCCTCCCACGTGTACAAGAAATCGAAAAAATGATTAAACCATTTTCTAAAAAGACAAAGCGATTAATCAATCCTATGAACAGTAATATCATTCATCCATTAAACCCAATCGCACGACAAGAATGGGTACTAAAATAAAGATACGAGGAGCAATAACATGCACAAAAAGAAGATAAATATTGTATCAATTCAAATGGTTAAAGAGAAGGTAATGTGGTACTCCGAAAGAAAAATAAAATCACCAGAGGATGCTTATCATATCCTTAAAAAGTTTTCTGGTGATTCTGATCGTGAGCAAATGATTATGATTGCCTTAAATACTAAAAATGAACCTACTCATATCCAAACCGTGAGTACAGGTAGTCTAAATGCGTCGATTATTCATCCGAGAGAGATATACAAGACAGCAATATTAAGTAACGCAGCCAACATAATCATTGGTCATAATCACCCATCAGGTGATACAGAACCTAGCTATGAAGATATTGACGTTACTAAACGTCTCTCACAAGTGGGCGAAATATTAGGTATTTCATTATTAGACCATATCATTTATTCAGATAGTACTTTCACATCTCTGAAAGAACAGGGCAATTTGTAAGGTTAGACATATTGTGTCTAACCTCTATTTTTTTTACATCAATATTGCATATATTTCTTAAAAATAACAGAATTACTGTCATCCCATATATGTAAAAACAAAACAGTTTTTTTCTGACGATGACAAAATATGTCTAAGTGGTTTTATATAATAAAGTTACAGCGATAAGGGGTGGATTGATGAACAAAGCACAACGTCTTCTAACGATTTACACTCGTCTCATTAACAATCAAGGTATCAACAAGATAAATTTAGCCGATGAGTTAGAAGTCGACGAAAGGACTATACAACGAGATATAGACGATATTAGAAATTATTTATTCAGTAATGAAGAATACCAACAGAGCATGGAAGTTATCTATCAATACAATTCTAATGAGTATAAGTTACTAAGACATGAAATCTTACATGATAGCAGTACCTTCTCTCTTCTCATTATGCATTTAAAAAATCATACATCTGTGATTACACGTGATATTTATGATTTATTAAAATCAATTATTTATAAGTTCTATAGCCATGATACAAGAAACTTATTAGAACAGATAAACCAATTTCACGTTATAGATAACTCGATTATCACTATGATTCCTAAAATACAAGCAGCAATAATGAAGCAGCATACAGTAAGTTTTAAATATAACAATGAAAAAATAGTGGGTGTTCCTGTTGATATTACTAGTTGGCACAGTCAATATGCATTGTGGTTGAATAAGAATAAGCAGCAATTTCATTTAGACAAAATTAAACATTTAAAAATTATTGATTCAGAAAATACAGTATCTGAAAAAGTCGTATTAACTATGACAAAAGATGTTTGGCACATTTTAAAGAATCAATATAGCGTCGATATTATAGAAAACATTTCAGATGATCAAATTACAGTAACATTTAATATGACTTATCCGGAAACACTATCTGTTTGTATTCTCTATAGTCCTCACATCATGTTAATCTCACCCTCATATATGCATCAATCCTTAGTCAAATTTTTATTGGCAACAAACGCTGTATATATGAATAAACAAATTCTAAATTGCACAAGAAACGAGGAGGTTGACAATGAAGATAAAAAATAAAGAGGAATTGAATAAAGCAAAAAAAGCCGCTATGAAAATTGTTCAGCAACGTTCTACAGCAAGTGGAGCAATTGCTGCTATTCCTATTCCAGGAGTTGATTTAGCTGCAGATGTTGGCTTAATCATGGAAGTTGTCAATAAGGTAAATAGGAAATTCGGTTTATCGCACGAAGAGATAGAGGAACTAGATGCCGATGAGAAACAAAAAGTACTTGTAATCGTTACTTCTATCGGTAATCAATTTGTAGGTAAAGTACTTACAAAGGAACTTGTAACTCGTACTCTAAAAAAGATTGGGATTAAGAAAGTTACACAGAAACAAGTCGCAAAATATATTCCTTTTGCAGGAGCCGCTATTTCTGGTGGTATCAGTTATGCTGCTATGTATTCATTAGGTAAAAACCATGTTGAAGAATGTTACGAGATATGTCTGCAACTACTTGAAGAAAATAACAAATAAACAAATTAACGGAGGTCTAGTATGGGGATACTTAGCTTTATAGGCACTGTAATAAGTGCCGGTGCATCTGCTATATATGATTCAACTGGCGGTAGAAAAATAATGTATGAAGTATTAGAAACTGAAAGCGATAAAGACGTTATGGAGTTTTTTTACGGTCATAAAGATGATGGTGATTATGATACTTATCGAGCTGCAAAATTAATTTTAGAAATGCGTGGATATAGCTATGATGAAAAAAATGATACTTGGAATAAAAAAGATAGCTAATACTCCATCAATCTGTCTGAAAAAGCCCCTACCCCTTGGAAATGATTTAATAATTATTAATAAATCATACAAGAATTTGTCGGATCATTCATTACAGAAAATTTATAAACGAAATAAAAATAATGGAAATTTTCAAAAGTATATTAATGCAAAGAAAGTATTGGAAGATAGAGGCTACTCATTTGACTAATGAAAAAGGAGGAATAATAATGAGCGAACTATTAAATAAAGCTGGTTCAATAGCCGGAAAAGTAGCACGTGGCGCAGGAATAGCAGTTGTAGGTTTAGGTGCAAGCATAATACGGGATGGTAAGAATGCTGTAGATAAACGTATGAAAGAAATCGAAAAATATAAAGCCGAACTTAAAAACAAGTCTGATTCATCATTACAAAGTGAATATAGAAATGCTCAAGGTGCTAAAAAAGTAGCGATTAGAAACATATTAAAAGATCGTGGATACAAATACAACGAAGATACAAAACGTTGGCATTAAAAGAATGGATATTAAAACATTATAAAGAAACGAATACTAATCATAATCGGTATAATCATCTCGTTATTTTTAGCGTTTAAAATCGTGTTACCTCAGACTTTTGAAACTAATGCGCTTGAACCTGTAAATATTCAAAATTTACAGTTAAAAATCCATGGTTCAGGTAGTTATTACAATGTTATTCAAGTCGAATTAGATATATTACCTAATACAGGTGAAGGTAAATTCAATCCTTATAAGAACTTTTCGAAGATAGCAGACGGAAAGAAATTAAAGTTACAGGAGCTTAACGATAAGAAGGAAATCGCTAAAAAATACCTAGTAACAAGAAATTCTTACATTCGCTGGATAGTGGGATACGAATATAATGAAAAACCAACCGATTTAATATTCCAAATTATCGACAGAAAGCTATTTGGAAATAAAGTGTATGAATATAACATGGAAACACATTACTTAAAAATAACAGGAGGTAGCAACGTGGCAGATTATAAAAAGATTGCTAAAGACAAAATTAGTGAAGCTAAGTTAGATGAAAAAGCAAAAACATTTTATGCAAAAGGAAAACAATTATCACAGGATAAAGACTTAAAGAAGAATTCTGCTGAATATGGCAAAGGATTCATTAACGGACTAAAAAATATGGAAACTATCCCTGTGCTAGCATTAACATTCGTTATGATGTTATTGCTATGGATACCGATGATGTACGGATCCATGACGATTTCTCTACTTACAGGTCAAGACGGTATGAGTAATAAAGAAATGCGTGAACTAGACGGCAGATTACAAGAGCGCTATAACGATATGATAGGAGAATAACAATGACAGCTTCTAAAATTATACAGTTACTATTATTACAATTCCTTTGCGTATTCATCGTAATACAAATAGGATTAGTGATGGTTGGATTTTCATTTATAACCATTCTATTCTGGTCATACTTACTGTTTGTAATTATCTATGTTGGATTTTTAGCACCTCGCTGGAAGAAAAAAGACAAAATTGTTAAATAATAAAGTACGCTCATCTCTAATTGCAGAGATGAGCGTACTTTATATTTTTTTAGTTTTTTAATTATATGTAAATATTCTAAATTTACATGGATAATTTTACACAACACGTATATGCCATTATAAAATAATAATAACAAAATCAATCATCAGGAGGCACTTTATGATACTTGCTGATAGAATTAAAGACATTATCTACATAGATTATAAAATCAACCAAGACCTAAGAGATTATGGCAGTTGTTACATCGGAAAACAAGATATCAACGAGTTGCATAAAGCGTTAAAAGTCCTTAATGATAGCAATAGATTTCGTTTTATTGTGGGCTATAACGCTGACGATCCAGAGAATATTACCTACGAACGCTTCGATGAGAAGAAGACTGCTCGAGTGTCGCCTGAAGCGGTTATTAAGCAATTACAAGATACTATCGATACAATTCAGCAGCTAGTTGATGAAGATAGACTTGCAATAATCGTTAATGATAATGAGACAATAATAATACAAACTATTTCACTATCTGAAATTAATATCAACATTTTTTAGATTACAATTTTACTAAAGAATATCAAAAAATAAATTAGTATCGTATAATACTGTATATACAAAAGATTTGAGGGATACTAATTATGTCAAAATCAGAACAAGTAATTCAAAATGAAATTTATTCAAATAATGTAACAATACTCGATAAATATGAATGTTTAAGCTTAGGTTCTACAACTATTAACTCATTAATAAATTCTAATATTATTAAAAACTATTCTGTTTCTCAAAATATTGGTAACAAAAAACCAGACGTATTAATTATTAATCGTAATAAAGAAATAATAATCTATGTAGAACAGAAAATACCCAAAAAGTTTAAATCGAAAAAAGATATAGAGTCAGCAATACATCAACAAATCGATGTTGCTAAAGCACTAAATGCTTTGATTTATATTGTTTCAGACGGCCATTCATACATATGGATTAATCCTAAAACTGGTGAAAGTATACTGGATAAAAACGGAAATCCAATTAATATTCAAATAAAACCTAAAGAAAATTCTAAATACATAGCTAAATTAATAAATGAAATCAGTCAATCCATTGATGATAAAAATAATTCTATTTTAAAAAAAGAAGCTTTAGATCCAACTGATTTAGCAATCAATATCAATAGAATATTAGTTAATTTAACATTTGCTTCATCAAAAAAGTCACTATATACTTTTGTGGAGTTATTTTTATTTAAATATTTATCAGATATTGGTGTACTAAAAGGTGAAAATTCTTTTCAATATATCACTATGCTTTACGAAAATCAAGATAATAATAATCTCAATGATGCTTCTGTCTTAGGTAAATATATTGATGGAGCTCGTGAAACTATGAAAAAACTATTCCCGAATGGTAAGGATGGAACTAGCATAATAAATGGACAAGTTTTTCATGTAGAAAGAGGTCCGTTTAATGAATATATTAGTAATGATGATACGGATAAAATCTTCAAACAAGTAATATTAGAATTCAAAAAATATGAGGAAGCTAATGGGAAATTTTTAAATATATCAAATGATTTCAAATCTAAATTATTTGAAACTTTCATGAAAAATTCAGATGATACTTCTAACATGGGACAATTTTTTACACCTCTTAAAATCGTAAATGAAATGGTAGAAATGGTAGATATAAAGCCTAATATGACAATCTGCGATCCTGCTTGTGGAGTTGGAAAGTTCTTACTAGAAGCTATTGAAGATAAAATTTATGAGTATTTCAAATATGAAAATAATACTGTCTCAAAAAGTGTTGAATTAATTGGTTTTGATAAGATGATGTCTGATCAAGATGATTTAACTATCATCCTTGCTAAAGCTAATATGTTAATATATTTTTCTGAACTTTTTCAGGAAAATAATTCTATGCACGATGTAAAAAATATTGCAAACCAATTACTTAACGAAACATTTACATTAAACAAATCAATGCTAGGTACATTAGGTTTCCTAGAGGAAAAGAAATACGACTTAATACTAGCTAATCCTCCTTATTTTACTTCTAAAACGATGATGGATAATGCAAAATCAACAGGGAATTACACTTTAAATGGTGCTGGTGTCGAAAGTTTATTTCTCGAATGGATAATGAAGTCATTAAAACCCGGTGGTACTGCATCAATAGTATTACCTGACGGTATTTTTTCAAACTATGCCAATTCAAAGTTAAAAGATTTTGTTTTAAAAGAATTTTTCATTGAAGCAATAATATCGTTACCAGTTGGATCATTTTTTAATACACCTAAAAAAACATACATTTTGACAATTAAAAGAAAAACAGACAAAGAGATTGAAGACAATGTTATCCAATCTTATCCCGTCTTTTCTTATATTGCTACATCAATCGGAGAAACTTTAGATTCATATAGATTTGATATTGAAGATAACGATTTAAAAGAGGCTACTACTAAATATAATTTCTTCAAAAATACAAACCGACATAATATTATTGAACCAATAAAAAGCTTCATTGAAAGTGATCCGAAACTGAAACTCATAGATATATCTGAATTTAAATTTGATTCATCATGGATTATTGAAAATTGGTGGAGCGAAGAAGAAAAAATAAGTATTGGCCTTAAAAAGGCAAAGGTATTTGTAAATCCTACAGAATTTCAAGATTTAATAACTGATATGATTTCATCTCTAAATGATTTTAAGGAGGAGATTGAATGGCTGAAGTGAAGGTAAAAGAAGTATTATTAAGCGAAGTGTTTGAAAGCAAAAGAGGAAACAGTAAATATACAAAGAGATATTGCAATCAAAACTCAGGAGAATTTGAGGTTTTTACAGGTACTACTATAGGTTCTTTTGCATTTATTAATACCTACGATTATGAACAAGATTATCTTTCCTATACTACTGACGGTGAAAATGCGGGAACACTAAAAATTTTAAAAGGTAAATATAGCGTTGGTGCCCATAGAGCATTACTTATACCTCTACAAGAGAATTTAGATATAGAATACTTTAAAATAATACTACAACCAATATTGTTTTCAAATGTTAAAAGAGGAGATATTCCTTCTATTTCATGGCGATCTATAAAAGATATTTTATTATCTATACCAGTAAAGGAAGATGGGAAATTTGATATAGAATCTCAACGCAAATTGGTGGAGAAAAACAACGCAATTGAAATTAAAAAAAAAGAGATTAGAGAAAAATTAGATTATATAAATAAAGTAGAAATAGACTTCATTAACAGTAGTGACTATCAATTTACAAAATTAAAAGTTAAAGAAATCTTCAATCTAAAAGCTAAAACTAATTCATCTAAATTCACAAAAGGCTTTATTAAAGATAATAGTGGTGATATCCCTGTATATGGGGCAAGTAAAGATGATTTGCCTAGTTACGGTTATGTTAAAGATAATGCTGAAATTATAACCAATAAGCATGGAGAAAAAAAATATACCAAAGTATTGTATTTTGAAGATTGTTTAACATACAATATAGATGGGTTAGCTGGTTATATATTCTATAGAAAAGGAAAGTTTTCATTAAGCGAGAAAGTTAGACCATTAATAATACAAAATGAATATAAAGGTAAACTTGACCCTCAATTTTTGAAATATTTTTTACAACCTTTATTTAGAGAGAATGTCAAAGGTAGATTAGGAAAAGACGGGAAAAATGAATACACTAAATTAAACCAAAAAATGATAGAGAATATAGAAATTAAAGTACCTATAAATAGTATAGGTGAAATAGATATAACTATACAACATGAGATAGTAAGAAAATATAAAAGTATCGAAAATATTAAAAAGCATCTTAATTTAAAAGTAAATGAAATTTTAACTACATCTGTTAATTTCGATTAAATAAGATAGAAGGAAGGATACTCATGTGTATGAGTATCCTTCCTTCTTTTAAAACCGCATCATTTGTGGTAACTTTCCCCCCTAATTATCCTAAACGCTCTATAGACTTGCTCAAGCAGGATTACCTTCATCATTTGATGCGGGAAGGTCATTTTGCTGAATGATAAGGCGAAGTTTGAGCGGGTCAAGACACTTTGATGTAGCCCGTTTGATCCACCGATTATAAATGTCAGGTCGCTTTTACCTGTATTCATCTTCTGCTCAATGTTCTTTGATAACTCCACTGAATCGAGTTGCTTCCCTAAGATCTCTAACGTATACACAAAGCTATCGTCTTTTACACGTGCGAGTATTCTTTGCGCTTCTTTTTCTTTTGCAATCTCAATATCTTTCTCACTCATATTATCAAAGTCTTTCTCATCCGCTACTTCAATAAGTTCTATTTTAGAATACGCTCCGAGCCTTTTCACATACTCATCGACAGCTAGCTTCCAGTACTTTTCTTTCAATTTACCCACAGTTATTATCGTTATTTTCATTTTTATTCATTTCCTTTACAAAGTTATCCTACTTATCCACAAGTTAATCACATATACACATTTCACAACCCTATTATAATCATATTTTCATCATTTTCAATAGGAATTGTAACATTTTACTCTGTATAAAAATAAAAAAGATGCCCTTTTTACCGGACATCTTTATACATTGTGTATAAATCAACAGTTATCCACAAAGTTATCCCTAGTTATACACAAAATTACGTGAATAACCCGACTTATCCACTGTTAATAACTAATTCATTCGAATTTAATTATTAATTTACGATTTTCTAATAATAATTCATATATTTTATCTATATCTCATATATTTTCGTCGCTACAGCCTTATCCGTATCATGAATCTGCACTTCATTCACTGTATCAATATCATGCTTATTCAATATTTGCTCCACACTCATTCTCGCTAAATCTTTCATATTATTATCCTGCGATAAATGTGATAGATAAATACGTTTCGTACTGCCAGTAATCACATCGCGCATCGCATATGCCGCATCTTCATTCGAAACGTGCCCCATATCACTTAATATACGTTGTTTCGTACTCCACGGATAACGTCCCATTCTTAACATATCAACATCATGGTTACTTTCAAATACGAAACAGTCCGATCCATGTATCATCCCTTTCATACGATCTGACACGTATCCTGTATCAGTAATAACTGTTAACTTCTTATAGTTATTATTGAAGATATAGAACTGTGGATCAACGGCATCGTGCGACACATTAAATGATTCCACATCCATTCCTGCAAGCGTCTTTGTCTCATATGGATTAAAGATAAACTTTTGTTCATTTGGTATCTTACTATCTGCGCGTTCAATGCGTTCCCACGTCTTTTCATTTGCATAAATCGGCAACTGATATTTTCTCGCTAACACACCTAACCCTTTAATATGATCAATATGTTCGTGTGTTACCAATATGCCGTTCAAATTTTCTATTTTACGGTCGATTTGCTCAAACAAACCTTCCATTTTCTTTCCCGTAAGCCCCGCATCTACTAGCAGTGATCCTTTCTCACTCTCTACATAGACTGCGTTTCCTGTACTTCCACTCGCCAGTACGGACATTTTAATCATATTATCACTCACTTAATTACAAAATTGGTTGCTCTGGATTCACAGCATCAACATAAAACGTGATAGAAGTACCGTCTGCCTTCTGTACTGCGACTTGCCATGTTGGTTTCAGCACCTGGCCTCGTGTTTCACGTACGATTGAATAATAACCCAATCTCACACTCGTCACTTTATCTCCGCGCTCTAAAGCTGTCTGATAGTACAATACTTCTATCGCTTCCTTAGCCGGAATTACTTTTTTCTTTTCATTGTTTTTACCTAAACCTTCCTGAATATCTTTCAAGTAAGTTTGTTTATATGTCGTTACTTCGTTGTTCGCATTATAACTAAATGCGAGCTGTGCTTTATCATTATTTAATATTGGATATTCACCGTACACTTGATCAAAGTAAAGGATACGTTCTTTTCGGTCAATACCACTTAATGTGTATTCTTTTCCGCGATCAACTTGTGTCACAATATATTTCTTTAATCCTTTAATAATTGCATTTTCATCGATGCGGTCCAGCTTAATCTTCGGCTTAACTTCTACTGTCGTCATTGTTTTTAAACTTTCACTTTTCTTATCGAAATCTGCTGACGTTTCAGTAAATCCTGCGCTTTTAGCAGACATAATATTCATATAAACGTTCTTTGCAGATGGAAGTTTCGGTAACGTAATACCTTCTTTCGCAAAATCAATACGTTCTGATTTCGTGTCTTCAACAATATTTGCACGCTGTACTTTCTCATGATAAATAAAACCTAGCGCAATATTAATGATTAAGAATACAAAGATAAATAACGATGTGGCATGTTTCCAATCCATTATTTCAGCCTCCCATTATCGTATTCTTTCCATTCATCATTATATTTCACAAACCACGCTGGTCTAAATGACAACATCGATTGAATGGTTTCTTCGTCAGAGCGCTCCATACTGTATCCGACCATCATATTTGTAACACGTTCAAACTGGTATTGCTTATTCGACGCCAAAGCAAATCTCACTTCTTCGGCAGAAGGTAAGTTATTAATTTTTTGCTTAGAAGGGACTGCCACACTCGTTGTATATAAGCCACGTTTATATTCATACACATCTTTATCTCCCCAGATGATATCTATTTCAGATAAATTGTGTGTGTTAAATACAGGATGGCCTTTAAAGAACATTTGATAATTAATCGATTTATCGGCTGACTTTATTCCAAAATAACGATAATCATCCGTAAATCCATGATGCTCACTAACAAAGTTAAACGAATTGATTAAATTGTTCATCGGATTGGGTTTCCCATGATCTACTTCAGATAAGTTATTAAATTTATATAACTCATTATTACTCATCTTAACAATACCCGTATTCGAGTTATACGTTTTTGACAGATTGTTATCTGAACGTTCGATAATACTATTCTTATCACCTAACACAACTTTGTTAATGTCATCTACGTTAATATTATCTGCTAAATAACTATAGGCTTGTGTATGCGCGGGTTTTTCAGGGACATATATACTTGTAAGTTCATCCGTTGTTTTTTCATTCGTAATAATCCCTGTATAAGCGCTCATCTGCTTACGTGACTTACTTACTAATTCGTTAAATGCTTTACTTGACCCATTCGTTTCAATTTCAACAATTTGATGCGATGATGTCATCATATATAACAATATATTTGATTTAGAGCCACTATCGATAAAGATACGATGGAATGTAGCATTCGTGTCACCTTTAACGACATTGTTCAATATATCCGTTTGATACATCATGACTGGCAACTCACCCGCATAATCGAGCATTACGAAGTTATTTCTCACCATTTTTGATAGTACGTTGTACCCTTGTTTACTGCTCGTAATTTCAGTTGCCTTTAAATTTGAAATACGTTTAATATACTCTAAAAGTACATCTTTATCAGATGTACCATAAATATTGTCATCCGAATACGAAATAATTTGATATGGTAAAAACACGCTATTAATGTTATCCAGGTTTTTTGGACTTAATGCTGTATTCGTCTTTGTAATAGACGTTTCGATGTTGGCAAGGTTCGGTTTAAAGTTCCAGATTTTATATGTTAGTACGATACTCGACATTACGAGTGCAAAAAGAATAACACCTTTAATAATGCCTTTAAACATCCCAGTCACCATCGTCTAATACTTCACATGGAAGTGTAATATAAACTGATGTGCCAAATCCTTCTTTACTATTTGCCCAAATACGTCCATTATGCGCTTCTATTATTTCTTTACTAATCGCAAGTCCTAAACCTGTCCCACCCATTTTTCGTGTTCTTGCTTTATCCACGCGGAAGAAACGATCAAAGATTTTATCTACTTTGTTAAGAGGAATACCAATCCCGTTATCTTTAATCTGTATCGTCATTCGATTGAATAACGTGTTTTGTTTCACGTGGAATTCAACTTTTTTCTTACCTTTTGAATATTTTAAAGCGTTCGTAATCACATTATCAAATACTTGCGTCATCTTATCCGGATCAATTTCTACAAAGATACCCGTTTTCGGAATATCACGAATAAACGTCGCATTTTTTCCTTCTGACATTTCAAAGCGATTAATAATCTTATGAATAAACATGTTGAAATCAATTAATTCTTTATTTAAATGATCATCCGTATTATCCATCTTCGACAATTGTAATAAATCATTTACTAATCGAATCATACGGTCTGTCTCTTCACGCGTGACACTTAAGAACTGTGGTGCAAGATTCTCATCCTGCCATGCACCTTCTTCAAGTGCTTCAATATAACTACGCATCGACGTTAAAGGTGTACGTAATTCATGCGATACGTTCGCAACGAACTCACGGCGCTCATTCTCAACATGATGTTGTTCTGTAACATCATGTAATACCGCAATATATCCTGTAATAAATCCTGTGTCTTGTATAATCGTAGAAAATGATGCTCTCACAATTAATTGTTCTTTTTCATTTAAATCAATGATAATACCACCTGCGATATCTTGCAGTTCATCCAATGAATAATGTTCTTCAATATTTAATATGTCCAGAACATGTCGTCCTTCTACTTGATCTTTATTCATATCCAGCATTTTTAATGCCATTTCATTCACAATACGCACACGACCACGTCTATCTGTTGCAATAACGCCATCAGACATGTGCGTAATGACCGAGTCTAATCGACGTTTCTCACTTTCCGTATTCGCTTGAGCTTCCTGTACACGCTTCGATAAATTGTTAAACGTTAATGCTAATTCACCAATTTCATCATTACCGTATACTTTAACACGATTCGTATAATTCCCTTTAGACATTTCAAGCGCCTGATTACGCATATCAGAAATCGGCTTCGTAATAGTACGCGCAATAAAGAAACCTAAAATAATCGTGATTAATAACGACAAACCTGTACCAATAATGAAAATACTATTAATCTTCATTAATTGCGCATACACAGGCTCAATCGACTCTTCCACATGGATAACACCTAATATTTTATTATTATCTTTTATCGGGAAATTTTTAACCCATACACGAACTTTACCACCTGGATCATCACGTAATTTCACACGATCATTTGTTTTACCTAAAGAAAGTGACGTTTTAATTTGGCTATCATTGATTTTCTGATTAATACTTTCACGATTTGAATCATTGCTCGTAGCTAGTATCACTTCATTATCGTCTACATAGCGAATCGTATCTATTTCAGTACGCAATGCATACTCATCCACTATTTTTTGAATTTCACGCTGCACTTTATTCGGTGTTTTTTTATTTTCTTTATATATATTTCGTATATCGTAGTTGATTGATTTAATTTGTTGATTAATATTCGTCTCGAAATTTTTTGTTAATTCTTTTTCCAGGTTATTCGTGAAGTATAACCCAATAATTTGCATCCCGATAATAATCAGTAATACATAAATCACAACTAATTTAATGTGTAATGATTGTAGTTTTTTATATAACGTCTTCATGTGCAACTACTCCTGAGTTTGTAAGAAGTATCCTACCCCTCGGCGAGTTACGATATATTCAGGATGACTTGCATCATCTTCAATTTTTTCACGTAAACGACGAATCGTAACGTCAACTGTACGTACATCACCAAAGTAGTCATAGCCCCATACCGTTTGAAGTAAATGCTCACGCGTCATTACTTGACCAATATGCTTCGCTAAATAATGGAATAGTTCAAACTCTCGATGCGTCAATTCAATATCAACGCCACGTTTCTTAATTGAATACGCTTCTGGATATACGATAATATCTTTTATTGTAATGTCAGTTGACTCTTCTTTTTCCTCTGTCTGTGCTTGAGTATAATGGCGGCGTAAATTTGCTTTTACACGCGCAATTAACTCACGTGTTGAGAATGGCTTCGTTACATAATCATCCGCACCAAGTTCTAAACCTAACACTTTATCAATTTCTGAATCTTTAGCTGTCAGCATAATAATCGGCATATCATATTTTTTACGCACTTCACGACAAACTTCCATACCATCGCGACCCGGTAACATAATATCAAGTAATACAATATCAGGCTGTACTTCATATATCAGATTGACTGCATCATCACCATCATACGCAACATGCACGTCATAACCTTCTTTTTTTAAGTTAAATTCTAATATATCAGCAATCGGTTTTTCATCATCAACAACAACGATTTTTCTCGACATCTTAATCCCTCTTCTCTGGTAAAATTCAATAGTATCCTACTCTATAATTTACCACTGTTTCATACTTTTTTCTATAACGTCGTCTGAAACGCGTGGACGCATAAAAAAAGAAGCTAGACAAATGTCTAACTTCTTTTCTATTTAAAGCGGTCCCGACGGGAATCGAACCCGCGATCTCCTGCGTGACAGGCAGGCATGTTAACCGCTACACCACGGGACCTTGCTTATTTAAAATGGTGACCCCTACGGGATTCGAACCCGTGTTACCGCCGTGAAAGGGCGGTGTCTTAACCGCTTGACCAAGGGGCCATTAATTAATAGCACAAGATTGATTATAGCATGTAGAAAATAAATTTATCAAGCATTATTTTTAAAAAACTTTAAAATTTTTAGTATAATTATTATATAAGCATCAATATTTATTCAAAGAAAGGAGCATGTTATGTCGAATTCGATTGAACAAGTGACAAAACAACATAAAAAGTTACCATTGAAAGAAAAGATTAAACGTTTTTGTTTCATAACTTTAGGCGCCATCTTAATGGCTGTCTCACTAGAACTCTTTCTAGTACCCAACAGTTTACTTGATGGTGGTATCGTTGGTATTTCTATCATGGCTTCCCATTTACTTAAATTACCTCTCGGTGTGTTTATCTTTATTTTAAACATTCCATTCTTTTACCTCGGATATAAACAAATCGGTAAAACTTTCGCCATATCAACACTTTATGCCATTACAATCTTATCAATCAGCACGGCATTGTTACATCCCGTACCTCCTTTTGCAAACGAAAAATTTCTAGTGACTATTTTTGGAGGCGTTATTTTAGGTTTAGGTGTCGGACTTGTTATACGATATGGTGGTTCATTAGATGGTTCTGAAATATTAGCCATTCTTATCAGTAATAAATCTCCATTCTCTGTAGGTGAAATCGTAATGGTCATTAACTTCTTTATCTACGTTGCTGCAGGTTTCGTATTCAACTGGGAGTCAGCAATGTACTCTGTTATCGCCTATTTCATTGCATTTAAGACGATAGATATTGTACAGCAAGGACTTGATGAGTCTAAATCAGTATGGATTATTAGCGATCAACATGAAGAAATTGGCGATGCCATTAATGCACGTTTAGGTCGTGGCGTCACTTATTTATCTGGTGAAGGCGCTTATACTGGTGATGATAAAAAGGTTATTTTCTGTGTCATCACACGTTTAGAAGAATTCAAACTAAAAGATATTGTAAATCATTATGATGAAAGTGCTTTTGTCGCAATTGGGAACGTCTCAGAAGTCAAAGGTGGTCGCTTTAAGAAACGCGACATTCATTAATTTTGCATATAAAAACAGCAATAAAGTCATCTATAGTATAGATTGCGTTATTGCTGTTTTTATATCTTTACTTATTTACTTGTATCCCATAAATCTTCTAAAAGGTTCGTTTGTGTTCTATCTGGTCCTACTGAGAAGATAGAAATCTTTACGTTACATAATTCAGAAATACGCTCTAAATAACGACGTGCGTTATCAGGTAATTCTTCTAACGTTTTGCAAGATGTAACGTCTTCTGTCCATCCTGGTAATTCTTCAAATACTGGTTTACAACGATTTAACGCATTTAAGTTCGCTGGATATTCCGTGATGATTTCGCCATCTAACTCATATGCAGTACAAATCTTAACTGTTTCTAAACCTGTTAATACGTCAATTGAGTTAATTGATAAATCTGTAATACCACTTGCACGACGAGAATGACGTAATACAACAGAGTCGAACCAGCCGACACGACGTGGACGTCCTGTTGTCGTACCATATTCACGGCCAACTTCACGGATATGATGTCCATCTTCATCAAATAATTCAGTTGGGAATGGACCATCTCCAACACGAGAAGTATATGCTTTACATACCCCTACTACTTTATCAACGAAAGTTGGTCCAACACCTGTACCTACTGTTACGTTACCTGCAATGGGGTTACTAGATGTAACGAATGGATATGTTCCATGATCAATATCCAGCATAACACCTTGTGCACCTTCGAATAATACTTTTTCTTTTGCGATAAATGCATCATCTAATACTTTCGCTGTATCCACTGTATATTGTTTTAAACGTTGACCTGCTGCAAAGTATGGCTCAAAGATTTCATCGAAAGTAAATCCTTCAGCATTAAACATTTTTTCAAATAATTCATTTTTAGCATTTAAGTTTTCTGTTAACTTCGCTCTAAATGTTTCTTCATCTAATAAATCAGCCATACGAATACCGATACGTTGTACTTTATCTACGTAAGCTGGACCGATACCTTTTTTCGTCGTACCGATTTTGTTATCGCCACGCTTTTCTTCTTCTAACTCATCTTGTTTTAAATGATATGGTAAGATGACTTGCGCACGATTTGAAATACGTAAGTTATCTGTTGAAATACCTCTTTCATTTAATCCATCTAACTCTTTTAATAAAGCAACCGGATCTACAACAACACCATTACCGATTACTGATAATTTATCTGAATAGAAAATTCCTGATGGTACTAAGTGTAATTTATACGTTTCTCCACCGAATTTAATTGTATGTCCTGCGTTATTACCACCTGAAAAACGAGCAATCACATTCGCTTGTTCTGCTAAAAAGTCTGTGATCTTACCTTTACCTTCGTCTCCCCATTGCGTCCCAACAACTACGATTGATGACATAAGTGCACCTCCAAATTTTCTTAACTAACCTTAGCCATTCTATCAATTTAAAGATAAAAAATCAACCAAAATCCGAACATTAATAAATATACAATATTATATGCTTTTAAATAAGGATTTATAAGTTTATTCATGTGCAAGTGTATAAAAACTTTTATTTTGTAACTTATTATTTAATAATTCGTGATATATATTCAAAAAAATATTCAACAAACTAAAAAATTATTCCATACATTCCTATAATACGCGCATCACTTTCACATAAAAACACGTACTTTATTTTAAATACAAAAAATAAAGTACGTGTTTTTATTAAACCATATTTGCATGTACATAATCAATATCTGTAAATTTGTTATATTGCTTTAAGAAGTGAAGCTTTACAGTACCCGTCGGGCCATTACGCTGTTTCGCAATAATAATTTCGATTTCACCATTTTCATCTTGTGCACCTGCGTCTATTTCTGCATCATCTCCATCTTCCCCTTGACCACGGTTATAGTAGTCATCACGGTAAAGGAATGCCACAATATCTGCGTCCTGCTCAATCGATCCAGATTCACGAATATCACTCATCATCGGACGTTTATCTTGTCGTTGTTCTACTCCACGAGATAATTGTGATAATGCGATAACAGGGCACTTTAATTCACGTGCTAGTGCCTTTAACATACGTGAGATTTCAGATACTTCTTGTTGGCGATTCTCACTTGAACGTCCTCCAGAACCTTGTATTAATTGAAGATAATCAATTAATATCATATCTAAACCATGCTCTTGATGCAGTCGTCGACATTTTGAACGAATATCTGTAATTCTAATCCCTGGTGTATCATCAATATAAATATTTGTTCGAGATAATTTACCAACTGCTACAGTAAATCGATTCCAGTCTTCACTATCCATTTGACCCGTACGGAGCTTATTCGAATCAACATTTCCCGTACTACAAATCATACGCGTCGCTAATTGATCGGCCCCCATCTCAAGACTAAATATTGCAACCGTATATGGTGTATCATTCGTAGCAACTTGTGTTGCTATATTTAAGGCAAATGCCGTCTTACCTACAGATGGACGGGCTGCAATAATAATTAAATCATTGCGGTTAAATCCAGCCGTCATTTGATCTAAATCTCTATATCCAGTTGGTATACCTGGTGTTTGGCCTTTATTATTATCCAGCTCTTCTGCGTTATTAAATACTTCCGTTAACACATCTTTAATTTCTTTAAAACCATCCGCACCACGGTTCGTTGAAACTTCCATAATACGCTTTTCAGCATCTGATAATAATGTTTCTAAATCAAGCGATTCATTATAACCATCTTCAACAATACTATCTGCAACATGGATTAATCGTCGTTTAATCGCATCACGATAAACGATATCTACATAAAAATCAACGTTTCTTGCAGTAGGTACTTTCTCCGACAGTTCAATTAAATACATTTCACCGCCACTTGCCTCGAGCGTACCATCTTGTGTCATTTGATTCATGACCGTAATAATATCGACAACATCATTACGCTCTGATAATGTGAGCATTGCCTGGAATATGTTTTGATGGCTTTGTCTATAAAAATGTAGCGGCAATAATGTTTCAAGTACAGAAGATAATACTTCATTATCAATAAAGATAGCACCTAATACAGATTGCTCCGCTATTAAATTAAAGGGTAGTTTCTTACCTTCAAGATAATCTGACATATTATCCTCCTCGAATACTATTATTCTGTAGTTACATGTACTTTTAAAGTGCCTGTTACTTTGTTGTGTAACTTAACTGGCACGTTCGTATAACCTAAGCTACGAATACCATCATGTAAATCCATTTTTCTTTTATCTAATTTAATACCGTGTTGTTTATTTAATGCTTCTGCAACTTGTTTAGAATTTACTGAACCGAATAAACGACCACCTTCTCCAGATTTCGCAGTAACTTTCACTTCTAAAGCTTCTAATTTTACTTTTAAGTTTTCCGCTTCTTCTAATTCATGTTGCTTATCTAATTCAACACGTTTCTTTTGAGCTTCTAATTGCTTTAAGTTACCTGGTGTTGCTTCAACAGCATATTTATTTTTTAATAAGAAATTGTTCGCATAACCTACAGGTACTTCTTTAACTTCACCTTTTTTACCTTTACCTTTAACATCTTGTGTAAATATTACTTTCATTATTGTTCGTCTCCTTCTTCTTGTGCTTGTATTGTTTGTTGTAAATATTGTATCGCTTCATCGATCGTCATGTTCTCAAGCTGTGTAGCAGCATTCGATAAGTGACCGCCACCACCCATGCTTTCCATAACGAGTTGAACATTAATTTCCCCTAATGATCGGGCAGAAATGCCAATCACATTCTCTTTTCTCTCTGCTACTACAAATGATGCTTCGACACCTTCGATACCAAGTAGTTCATCTGCTGCCTGGGCTACAATTACTGGATGAACAACTTCTCCAACCGGTCCATGCGCAATAGCAATACCATTATCCGACAGTTGGACTGTACGTATAATCTCAGAGCGTTTAATATACGTTTCAATATCATCCTTTAAGAAATGTTGACAAAGAATCGTATCTGCACCGTGGTTCCTTAAGAAACTCGCCGCATCAAATGTACGAGAACCTGTTCTCAATGTAAAGTTACGCGTATCCACAATAATACCCGCAAGCATTACTGTCGCTTCTAAACGCGTCAACTTATGCTCAGTTGGTTGATATTCTAATAACTCTGTCACTAACTCTGCTGTTGAACTTGCATATTGTTCCATGTATACGAGTAATGGGCTTTCAATAAATGATTCTCCACGTCGATGATGGTCAATGACAACTTTTCGGTATGCTTTATTTAATATACTTTCATCAATCACCATTTCCGGTTTATGCGTATCCACTATCACTAAAGTCGTCTTCTTCGTCATCATATTCCATGCTTCTTCAGATGAAATAAAGATTTCGTCTAATTCAGGCTTCTCAGCAATTTCAGCCATGACGCGTGACAGTGTATCATCTACATCATGATTATTTAAGATAATATTGGCCTTTAAATTATTCATTTTAGCGAAACGTGCAACACCAATGGCAGCACCAATAGCATCCATATCCGGTCGTTTATGTCCCATAATAATGACGTTATCGCCTTCAATTAAAATATCGCGTAATGCATGAGAGATAACACGCGCACGTACGCGTGTACGTTTTTCCATTGGATCTGTCTTTCCACCATAAAAACGTACATTACCATTCATATTTTTAATGGCCACCTGGTCACCACCGCGGCCTAGCGCTAAATCTAAACTTGACTGTGCTAGCGTCCCTAAATCCAATAAGTTTTCGCTACCCTCACCTATACCAATACTTAATGTAATATGTGTCTTGATTTCACGACTTTTATCTCGGATATTATCTAACAAATTAAATTTCGTTTCTTCAATTTGATGTAATATCTTCTGGTTAAAAAACATCATATATTGATCAGATTGATAACGTTTAATGTAAACATTATTTTCTTCAGCCCATTTGTTGATTTCTGTAGACATCATACTATTAATCTTTGTACGTTGTGCATCCGCCATATTTTGTGTAATTTCATCAAAGTTATCTAAGAATAATATACCGATGATTGGCTTACTTTCTTCATAGAGTGCCTCTGTTTCGATTTTATCCGTAATATCAAAGAAATACAGAATATTATTCGCATCCGCATAGTTCACTTTAAACTTATAGTGCTCAAATACAGCAGTCGTTTCTTTAATACTCGTATTCTTAAACTGATTTAACAAATTTGGGAATACATCATGAATTGATTCAGATATTAGCGGCACGGTGATTTTATCGTTAATAAAATGGTTATGCCATTCAATATGTTCATTCTCATCTAATAATATGACACCAATTGGTAATTCACTAATTGCATAGCGTTTTCCACGATCAATCGACGTTGAAAGGTTTGCAATATATGTTTCATTCTGTCTAATGCCATGTCTCAAATAGAAAAGACTGACGCATGTAATGACCATTAGTATGCCGAACGTCACTAATGCTGTCATCGGGTGAACCGTATACAGTATCCCAGTAACAATAAATGCAGCGATACACATAACAATAAATGGCATAACTAATGTTTGCTTATTGTACTTCCTATTCATTGTGACACCTCATTCAATTATTAATTACTTTTTCTTTCCAGGAATTCTTTTCTTTAAGTTTACCATCAAATCAATAATGCCGAAAAGTTGTGTAATTGGTGCATAAATGAAGGCGATAAAGAAAATAAATACATTTAATACTGGATGTGTCTTTCTCACTCTCATAAAAAAGTGAAATAAAGATAAACCTTGTATAAATAATAACCACTCTAAAACATATCTTAAGTTTATCACGACTCCTAAAAGAACATAATCTGTATCTCCAATACTCAATTGAATCACTACAGCAACGACATATAAGATTAATAATGTTCTAGGTAATTGCCATGAATATAATGGTCTAAAATTAGGTGTCGCTATTTTGAAATTACGAAGTAACGGTAATGTGATTGTGATCTGTAATAACACTAATAAAAATAGCATAAATATCATGATACCCGGTACTTGTTTCAACATAGCATCCATACTTAAATTAAACATTTCTAACTGCGATTGCGATATTGTACCATCTTGAATCCCTGTAGACAAATACTCATTATATAGTTTCAACGTTGGCTTAAACCAAGATTCTACTTTCGGCAGGAAACCCGTGATTTGAAGGAATATAATTGATAATAAAGTATAAATACTATAGAACACCGTCAATATATATAATATGCGTTCTTTTGATGCTCTTTCAATTAATAACTGCCCAGTGATATATCCAGCAAATATCGCACCCATCATGACTTGCATCGTAAATATCGACAAAAATAGGGTGACTAGAATGACGATTACACTCATGACATAATAGCCATTACGTGATTTGCAATATAAATACGCAGTGGGTAACAATAAAAATGGCGCGATAAATATTACCAAAGACGGCACGATATTTATCAAGAATGTTATCATCATCATAATGATTGTGACGATAACGGTTTTACTTAAATCTATTTTCAACATAAAATCTCACTTTCTAAAAAATATTTCTATAACTACTCTATTTTACAACTTTACATAGAATACCTCAATGTATGTATCTTTTCTTCAAAAACAAAAAAAGACTACCCCATTCAGGATAGTCTAAAAAAATTATATTAACCTTCGATTGCGTACTCAACGCCAGCTTCGAATTTAATGTCTTTACCAACCATTACACCGCCAGTTTCTAATACTTGGTTCCAAGTTAAACCGTATTTCTCACGGTTGATTGTACCAGATACAACTAAGCCTGTTACGTCTCCACCTGACATTGGATTTTTATGAACACCGTTAAATTCTAAATCAAATGTTTCTTCGTTAGTAACACCTTTAATTGTTAAATCACCTGTAATTGAATTGTTCGTTACTGATTTTGATACGAAAGTGATTTCTGGGTATTGTTCTACATCAAAGAAATCTCCTGATTTTAAATGACCGTCACGATCCGCATTGTTTGTGTCGATTGAATCCACTTTAACAGCTGCAGTAACATTTAAAGATGGTAAATCATTAATATCGCCAGTTACAGTTGAAGTGAATTCAGTAAATTCACCTTTTACTTTTGAAACCATCATGTGTTTTACTGAAAAATCGATGCTTGAATGTGCATTGTCTAATGTAAAGTTTGTCATTGTTAAATTACCTCTTTCGTTGTTTGTTTTATTTTCTTTGTTTTTCCCGAAAAGCTTCTTAAACATGTTGTATCATTCCTTATCCCTAACTTATATACTTAATATATCAGATATATTAAGTATATGCAAGTATAAAAAATATATTTTTAAATTTCTTTCGATAAGTGATTTGATAAAAAAACAAGGTATCTATATTCTATAGATACCTTGTAAAACTACACTTTAAACATTTTATATTTTTATTCGTGATTATTTAATTACTGTTTGTCCACCCATATATGGTACTAATACTTCAGGAATTGTAATAGAACCATCTTCGTTTTGATAGTTCTCAACCACAGCTGCAAATGTACGTCCAACAGCTAAACCAGATCCATTTAAAGTATTAACAAATTCAGCTTTTGCATCTTTATCACGTTTGAAGCGGATATTTGCACGACGTGCCTGGAAGTCCGTCATATTTGAACATGAGCTAATTTCTTTATATGCATTATAGCTTGGTAACCATACTTCAACGTCGTATGTTTTCGCAGCGCCAAATCCAATATCACCAGAACATAAATTAATTGTACGGTATGGAATTTGTAATTTTTCCAGAATCAATTCAGCGTGACGTGTCATTTCTTCTAATGCTGCATAAGAATTTTCAGGTGTTTCAAAACGTACCATTTCAACTTTGTTAAATTGGTGCATACGGATTAAACCACGCGTATCACGTCCTGCAGATCCTGCTTCACTACGGAAACATGCTGTCATTGCTGTAAATTTCGTTGGTAACATATCTGCAGTCATTATTTCATTGCGATAGAAGTTTGTTAACGGTACTTCAGATGTTGGGATTGTGTATAATCCTTCTTTTTCAACTTTAAATAAGTCTTCTTCAAATTTTGGTAATTGACCTGTACCAAACATTGAATCTGCATTCACAAGTTGTGGTGTTACCATCTCTTGATAGCCATTTTCACGGTGCGTATCTAACATAAAGTTCATTAAAGCACGCTCTAAACGCGCCCCATCTTTCGTTAAGAATGCAAATCGTGCACCAGATACTTTCGCTGCACGCTCAAAATCAGCCATCTTTAAATCTTCAACGATATCCCAGTGCGCTTTCGCTTCGAAATCAAATGCGCGCGGCGTACCCCATTTGCGCACTTCAACGTTCTCATCCTCATCTTTACCAAACGGCGTATCATCGCTGACTAAGTTCGGTAAACGTACTAATTTATCACGTAAATCAGCTGAAACAGTATTCAATTCAGCATCGATAGTTTTAATTTCATCTCCTACAGTACGCATTGCTGCAATGGCATCATCTGCATTTTCTTTATTGCGTTTTTTCAAAGCAATTTCTTCACTTGCTTTGTTACGTTTCGCTTTTAATTCTTCAGTCTTTGCAGTTAACTCACGTGTTTTAGCATCTAAATTTAAGATTTCATCAACGATAGAAGTCTCAATACCACGCATTTCTAATTTTTTCTTAACAAATTCAGCATCCGTTCTAAATAATTTAATGTCTAACATGTTGAATTCCTCCTATTTTTATATTGAATATTATTTCCGGGTACAAAAAAATACCACATCCCTATACAAGGGACGTGGTATTTACGCGTTGCCACCCTAATTAATAGATAAACTAAGTTTAACTATTCACTCCATTACATAACGGCTTATCACCGGTTTGCCAATCTTTATATATGGGTAGAATTTCATGTATACAACATCATAGTTTGCACCAACCACTATGTCTCTATCAATTGTCTCAACATTACTTATCCCAAATGACAAATGTATTATTTGATTTGCTATTATAGTATCATAGGACTATCTGAATTGACAATCATTTATATTGAAAAAAATTAATGATATTATTTTAAGATAATATCACCATTATATTAAAGGAGAATGAACATGGAAATCATTGAAAATATTCAAATCCCTAAACGGAAACTCGTTTCACACAAAGGGGATTATGGTCGTATATTATTGATTGGTGGCAATCAAAATATGGGTGGATCAATCATGATGGCGGCTAGAGCATGTGTATATAGTGGTGGCGGCTTAACAACTGTAGCGACACATCAGTCAAATCATACAGCTCTTCATTCAAGATGTCCTGAAGCAATGGTATCTGACATTAATGACATCAAACGCCTCACAAAGTTAATTGAAAATGCTGATAGTATATTAATAGGACCAGGGCTTGGACTTGATTTCCAGGGAAATAATGTACTCACAATATTATTTCAACATATAAAAGAACATCAAATACTCATAATTGACGGTGATGGTATTACAATATTAAGTAAATTAAAACATCCATTACCGAAATGTAATGTCATCTTCACACCACATCAAATGGAATGGGAACGACTAAGTGGTATACCGATTGCAGAACAAACACCAGAACGTAATCGTGCGAAAGCCGATGAATTAGGCGTACATGTTATCGTGAAAAAACACGAAACAGAACTGTATTTAAAGAGTGGTGATTATAAGATTACAGTCGGCAATGCTGCAATGGCATCGGGTGGTATGGGAGATGCATTAGCAGGTGTAATTGCTAGTTTCTTAGGGCAGTTTCATTCAGAAGATGCCATTAAACATGCTGTTTATATTCATAGTTTAATTGGCGATAAGCTCGCTCAAGAAATGTATGTAGTGCCTGCAAGTCGTATTATTGATGAATTACCATATATGATGAAGCAATTAGAAGAGAAATAACATCAATCAAAAAACAGAGTAAGCCTGATGGCCTACTCTGTTTCATTGTCTTCTTCAAAAATATCATCAAAATTACTATTATCTAAAATATCTTTGTTCGATTCGTAATCTTCTTCTTCAACTGTACCTACAACATGTCCCGCTTCAGTATCGATTTCTTCATTGTGCTCTTCTAAAGCTTCATCAGTTAACGTCGTTTCTTGCTTTGCTACAACTTCTCCAGGTGCTTTATCAGCATCAATGGCTTCAATATCTTCTTCTTTTTCAACTTTAGCAACAGTCGCCACAAGTTGTCCTTCACCTAATTTAATTAAGCGTACACCTTGTGCTGAACGACCATTTTGAGAGAATTCGGCAACATCTAAACGAATGACTACACCTTGATTCGTCACAATCATAATATCTTCATCACCATTAACCGTTGTGATACATACTAGATTACCATTTTTCTCGGTAATGCTTGCTGTCTTAATCCCTTTACCGCCACGATTAGAAATACGGTATTCAGATTCTGTTGTACGTTTACCGTAACCATTCTCAGTAACAATTAATACTTCATGTTCGCCGTTCGATTCAATCACGTCAAGTCCAATTACTTCATCGCCTTCACGCAACGAAATACCTTTCACACCGGCTGCTGTTCTTCCAAGTGGACGCAATTTATCTTCTTCAAAACGAATGAGTGAAGCATTCTTCGTACCGATAACTAATTGTTTATTTCCATCCGTTAAACGGACTGCAATCAGTTCATCATCTTCTCTAAAGTTAATCGCAATCTTACCATTCTTGTTAATACGCGCAAAGTGTGATAGGCTCGTACGTTTAATTAAACCTTGTTTCGTTGCAAAGATAATAAAGGCATCTTCACGTTCTAAGTCTTTCACAGCAATCATCGTACTAATCTTCTCATCTTTATCCAGCTCGAGTACGTTAACGATTGGAATACCTTTCGATTGACGAGATAACTCAGGAATTTCATATCCTTTTACTTTATATACGCGTCCTTTATTCGTAAAGAATAATACATTATCATGCGTAGACGTTGTCACCATTTGACTCACAAAATCTTCATCTAACGTATTCATACCTTGCACACCACGACCACCACGGTGTTGAGTACGGTAAGTCGACGCAGGTAAACGTTTAATATAGTTGTTATGACTTAACGTGATTACGACATTCTCTTCATCAATTAAATCTTCATCTTCAAGCTGATCAAATCCGCCTGCAGTGATTTCTGTACGGCGTTCATCACCGTATTTATCGCGGATTTCAATCAATTCTTCACGAATGATTTCAAGCAGCTTCTCTTCATCTGCTAATATCGCACGTAACTCATCGATATATTTCAGTAATTCTAAATATTCCGCTTCAATCTTATCACGTTCTAAACCTGTTAAACGACGTAAACGCATGTCTAAAATTGCTTGTGCCTGGCGCTCAGATAACTTAAATTGCTCCATTAAGCCTTCCATAGCTTCAGCATCATTTTTAGAACCACGAATTAATGCAATAATCTCATCGATATGATCTAATGCAATACGTAAACCTTCTAAAATATGCGCGCGATCTTCTGCTTTCTTTAAGTTGTATTCTGTTCTTCTTCTTACTACAACTTTTTGATGCTCTAAATAGTGATAAATAGCCTGCTTAATATTTAGCGTCTTCGGCTGTCCATCAACAAGCGCTAACATATTCACACCAAATGATGTTTGTAATGGTGTTAATTTATATAAATTATTCAAGATGACGTTCGCATTCGCATCACGACGAACATCAATTACGATACGAACACCTTCTTTTAAACTTGTTTCATCGCGTAAATCTGTAATACCGTCAACCTTTTTATCACGCGCAAGCTCAGCAATCTTCTCAACTAAGCGTGCTTTATTCACTTGGTACGGGATTTCTGTAACGATAATTGTTTCTTTACCATTCGGACGTGTTTCAATTAACGTCTTCGCACGCATAATGACAGAACCTCGTCCTGTTTCATATGCACGACGAATACCACTGCGTCCTAATATTAATCCTGCAGTAGGGAAGTCAGGTCCTTGAATATATTCCATTAATTCAGGAATTGAAATGTCAGGATTCTTACTTAACTCTAATACACCATTAATGACTTCTGTTAAGTTATGTGGAGGAATGTTTGTTGCCATACCTACCGCAATACCAGATGCACCATTCACAAGTAAGTTCGGAAATCTTGAAGGTAATACAATTGGTTCGCGTTCGTTACCATCATAGTTATCTTTGAAGTCAATCGTGTCTTTATTAATATCACGCATTAATTCCATGGCAATCTTAGACATACGGGCTTCTGTATAACGCATTGCAGCCGCACCGTCTCCGTCCATAGAACCAAAGTTTCCTTGACCATCTACTAGCATATAGCGATAACTGAAATCCTGTGCCATACGTACCATTGCCTCATAAATTGATGAGTCACCGTGTGGATGATATTTACCCATAACATCCCCAACGATACGCGCAGACTTTTTATATGGCTTATCAGGCGTCATCCCCATATTATTCATTCCGTACAAAATACGACGATGAACAGGCTTCATTCCGTCACGGACGTCAGGTAAAGCACGTGAAACGATAACACTCATCGCATAGTCAAGAAACGATTCTCTCATTTCACTTGTTATATTTCTATCCTGTAGTTTTGAATCGTGTTCTAAAGCCATAAATGGCGCCTCCTTAAAATACTATCTTTATGCATCAACATTTGCGTAAACGGCATTCTCTTCGATGAATGTACGACGATGTTCTACAACATCTCCCATTAACATTTCAAATACTTCATCCGCTTCAATCGCATCACCTAATGTCACTTGTAACATAGAGCGGTTCTCAGGGTTCATTGTCGTCTCCCATAGTTGATCCGCATTCATTTCACCTAAACCTTTATAACGTGCAAGTTGCCATTTCGGTGTCGTTGGCAATTCTTTTCTTAATTTTTCTAATTCTCGTTCATTATATACGTAATATTTCTTCTTTCCTTGTTCTACTTTAAACAATGGTGGTTGTGCAATATAAACATATCCTGCTTCAAGTAACGGTCTCATAAAGCGATAGAAGAATGTTAATAACAACGTACGAATGTGCGCACCATCGACATCAGCATCAGTCATGATGACAATCTTATGATATCTCGCTTTAGAAATATCAAACTCTCCACCAATGCCGGTACCCATTGCTGTAATCATTGAGCGAATTTCATTATTACCTAATATTCTATCTAAGCGTGCTTTCTCAACGTTTAAGATCTTACCACGTAACGGTAATATCGCTTGTGTCTTAGAGTCACGACCTGACTTTGCTGAACCACCGGCAGAATCACCCTCAACGATGTATAATTCGCTAATTGAAGGATCTTTACTTGAACAGTCTGCAAGTTTTCCTGGTAAGCTTGAAATTTCTAATCCAGATTTACGACGTGTCACTTCACGTGCTTTCTTCGCTGCAAGACGTGCACGTGATGCCATAATTCCTTTTTCAACAATAATACGTGCTACTGGAGGATTCTCCATTAAAAATCGCTCAAAGTTTTCAGCGAATAAATTATCCGTTATTTGACGTACTTCGGTATTACCTAATTTCGTCTTTGTTTGTCCTTCAAACTGTGGATCGCCATGTTTGATAGAGACAACTGCTGTAATACCTTCACGTACATCTTCACCTGATAATTTCTCATCATTCTCTTTAATCAATTTATTCTTTGTCCCGTAGCTATTAATTACACGAGTCAACGCACGTTTAAAACCATCTTCATGTGTTCCACCTTCGTAAGTATGAATATTGTTTGCATAACTTAAAAGGTTCGTTGAATAGCCATTATTGTATTGAATTGAAATTTCGACTTCAATATCATCACGTGTATCATGAATATAAATCGGTTCCGGGAATAATACTTCTTTAGATTTATTTAATAATTCAACGTAAGATTTAATACCACCTTCATAGTGATATTCATCTTCAATCACTTCTTCTTCACGTTCATCACGAACCGTAATCTTAATCCCTTTGTTTAAGAACGCTAATTCACGAATACGTTTTTGAAGAATCTCATATTCATACACTGTCGTTTCAGTAAAGATTTCAGGGTCTGCTTTAAAACGGATAACTGTCCCTGTCTTATCTGTCTCGCCTACGACTTTTAAATCAAAAGCTGGCGTTCCTTTATGATATGCCTGATGATGAATTTGTCCTTCTTTATGCACGTATACTTCAAGTGTCGAACTCAGTGCATTAACAACTGAAGACCCAACACCGTGTAAGCCACCAGAAACTTTATATCCACCACCGCCGAATTTACCACCGGCATGAAGCACTGTTAAGATAACTTCGACAGCTGGACGCCCCATCTTCTTATGCATTTCAACCGGAATACCACGTCCATTATCCGTCACACGAATCCAGTCATCTTTCTCAATTACCACTTCTATTTCATCAGCATAACCTGCTAAAGCTTCGTCGATACTATTGTCGACAATTTCCCATACTAAATGGTGTAAACCACGTGATGCAGTTGAACCGATATACATCCCTGGTCTTTTACGTACCGCTTCTAATCCTTCTAATACTTGTATCTGGTCAGCACCATATTGGTCTAAATTTTGTTCCAAGATTGTCACCTAGCCTTTAGTTAGTCGAAATATGTCCATCAGAGACATTAAATAATTTCGCTCTGTTAATTGTTTCATGTTCAATACCATCTACTGATGTTGTCGTTACAAATGTTTGAACTTTATGTTGAATTGTTGTTAGCAAATGTGTTTGTCTATGATCATCTAATTCCGAAAGAACATCATCCAGCAATAGAATTGGATATTCACCGACTTCTAAATAAATCAGCTCTATTTCTGCCAGCTTAACAGACAGTGCGGTCGTGCGTTGTTGTCCTTGAGAACCATAAGTCTGCACATCAATATCATTAATAGTAAATGTAATATCATCTCGATGCGGGCCATGAAGACTTTGCGCACGCTCAATTTCACGTTTACTTTCTTTATTTAGCAATGCCACACATGCAGCGATCATTGCATCCGTATGCTCGATATATTCAAGATTTGATAAATAATGTAGTTTTAAATTTTCTTTTTGTTTCGTAATACCTTGATGAATGGGTAAAGCGAGTTCTTCAAGCTTTTCGATAAACGATTTACGACGTTGTGTCAGCTTTACAGCGTATTCTGCAAATTGTTCATTCAATACTTCAAGCATTGTTGTATCCGTATTACCTGTAAGCTTAAGCTGTTTCAGATGATGATTCTTTTGTTTGAGGATTCTCTGGAAGTTAGATAAATCATTAAGATAAACAGCTGATATTTGTCCAATTTCCATATCAATAAAACGTCTTCTTATTTGTGGGCTTCCTTTGACTAAATTTAAATCTTCTGGCGCAAATAATACGACGTTCATATGTCCTATGTATTCCGTTAATCGCTTTTGTTCTAAATGATTTACTTTTGCTTTTTTACCTTTGGATGAAATCGTGAGTGATAATGGCATTGAACCATGACGATAAGCTAGCTCACCTTCAATATGACTGTATTGCTCACCCCAGGTAATTAATTCTTTGTCATTTGAAGTTCTATGACTTTTTGCCATAGCGAGGCAATAAATCGCTTCAAGTAAGTTTGTCTTACCTTGCGCGTTAATGCCTATTAATATATTCACTTCGTCATTGAAAGCTAAGGTTGCTTGCTCATAATTCCTATAATGCGATAAGGATAGTGACTTTAATTTCATTACTGCTCCGTGTAAGTAATCTTGTACGTTTCGCCTTCAACTTCTAATACATCATTCTGATGCAGCTTCTTACCACGTCTATTTTCTTCTTCGCCATTAAGTACTACTGGATAATCCTGAAGATACCATTTCGCTTGGCCCCCAGTTGAAATAATACCTTCCGCTTTAAGAAATTGACCTAACGTAATCTCACTATTTAATTTCACTACATTTACCATTCACGGTTCACTCCTATTCCATGTCAGTCATTATATAATTATACCTTTAATCTTTAAAAAATGCATGTTTTTTCACATAAAATAAAACGTTGAATGCTTATCACTCAACGTTTTATTTTATCATTATGTTTATTTTATTTAGTGGATGATTGAACATCATTTGATTTTTTAACAAGCAACATCATAATCGTTATTAATAAAAATGCCGTGCCTGCTAAAAAGGGAATCGTAATAAAGCCGAAATAATTAACATATTGTGTCGTACATGGTACACCGCCGACACAAGGTTTAATCGGAGCGAAACCAGGTACTTTCTGTTCAAGATAATGTGTTACAGAAATACAAAATCCTATAATCGAAAAAGTCATGATTAAATATTTAAAATGATATGCATTAATAAATGCTGCAAATCCAGCGATTAATACTAATGGATACATCAAAATACGTTGATACCAACATTTTTCACATGGGACAAAATGCATTATTTCTGAATAATATAAACTACCTAACATTGCAACTAAAGCAATTACCCAGGAAATATAAAAGTATTTCGTATTTCTCATTATTTCAACGCCTTATCAATCGCTTCTGTAACTTTGTTCATATCCATTGGATCCTCTAACGCTTTACCATCAACGATAATTGTTGGAGTCGAAACGATGTTATGTTTTTGATATAAATCAACGTCTTGTTGAACTGCTGCTTTTTCACTTGTACTTTCAATTGCTTTAACGATTTTATCAACATTTTTTACTTCTGCTGCCTGCAATGCTTTTTTTACGACAGACATCGTTAACCATTTTTCATCTGTACTATGGTTAGCAGGTTGTAATTTAAATAAAGCTGTATGGAAGTCCCAATATTTATCAGGTTCCTGCTTTAATACTGTTTCACCAGCAAGCCCGCCTAAGATTGATTCATCGCCATGGAATGGTGTGTGAATAAAGTATAATTTCACTTTTCCTGTATCAATATATTTCTTTTTCAATTCTGGCTTCATTTCACTTTCAAAATATTTACATGCTGGACATTTAAAATCACCAAATTCAACAATGGTTACTTTTGCATCTTTATCCCCTAACATCGGTTGTCCTTTAACGTCCACTTTATCCGTGTCAACCGGACTATTCCCTTTATTACTGTTTGCAGAATTATTTATAGAAGTTGTATTTACTTTACTTGTATCTGCTTTATCCTTTTGTTTCATGATAACCATCGCCGCTAAAGCACCTACTACTAGCAATGTAAGTACCATTGTAAAGATTAATGAACTTTTGTTTTTCATAAGAAATACTCCTCTTATTTAGTGTGTCTACACACATTATTTAATATAAAAATAAAATACATAGTATAAATTTTATATTAATTAAATTAACAATGCCACACATAAATAATTAATCTTTTGTGAACTTATTTTGTTTGTAATGCACGTTTAAAATTCTTAATTAAACTCTTATCATTACTAAATACGCTGCCTTTATAAATTTTCGCTGCAATATAGAATAAAGCAATAATCGTTACGAAACATAGTACTATGCCAATAATAATCTGGAAATCGCTCGTCTTTTGAGAAATCGTTCTAAGCAACATTACTTGTGGTGTGAAGAATGGAATAAAGCTCGTTATTTTCACAAGCAGCGTGTCCGGCTTAGTCAAACTAAACATCGCAATATAAAATGCTGCCATATTTAAAAATGTTACTGGCATAATCGCTTGTCCAATATCTTCAATACGATTCGTAAGCGATCCAACAATCGCGCTTAAACTAATATAAAGTAATAGTCCAAGTATTAGAAAAATCAAGGCATAGATTAATACGCGCGCATTTTCCTGCGTAAACTCGAAGCCAAAATTTTTAATCGTTTTGTTTAAGTTAAATACTTTCATACACGTTAAAATAGTAATGCCATATATTAAAAGTTGTGTTAACGCTACGGCGATTACACCAATAATTTTCGCCATTAAATGTGTAATCGGTGAAATACTTGTCACAATCATTTCGATGACACGAGAAGATTTTTCCTGTGCAATTTCAGTTGCAATTTGACTGCCATAATTAATCGTGATAAAGAAAATTAAAAAGATGCCTAAATAAACTAATGCTGTATTAACGGCTTTACTTTCAACTGAAACTTTATCATTGGCATTTGCAGGTTGTATAACTTCGTTCTCTACTTTTGCCTGAGATAATACTTTAGCAAGTTTATCGGGAGCTAAATCAAGCGATTTTGCAATGTTATTACTTTGAAATGCTGTTAATGTTGATTGAATTTGCGTCATGTCATTCGAATCAATATTATCCAGCGTATACACTTTACTTTCAATCATTTTTTCTTTATTTTCTTTAATGTCAATTAACACTTTATACTTTTCGTTTTTAATACCTTCTTTACCTTCTTCAAGCGCAACGATTTGCAATTTCTTTTTCTTATTGAGCTTTTGATATTCATCTTTAAAAATCGTTGCTAATTGTTTGTTGCTTGATGAAATAACGGTAATATCATCTTCACTTTTATCGAAGAAATCATAAATCTTATCTGCATTACTTAATCCAATAATAATCAACATGACAATAATTGTTGAAATGATAAATGATTTGCTTGAGACTTTTTTCCAGTATGTAAGCCAAAAAGTTGGAATAAATTTATTCATGTTTGCCACCTACTTTTTCAATGAATATTTCATTAAGCGACGGTTCATTTACCTGGAATCTTGAAACGTAACCAAATTGTTTCACCGCTTCAAAAACTGTCGGTGCAATATCACCATTTGCTATTTGTAGTCGAACGTCATTTTTATTTTGTTTAAATTGTGTAACACCGGGAATATTGGCAAGCGTACTGAAGTCATGTTGTCCTTCAATTATGATTTCTTTCTTACCAAAATCACGTTTAACTTGTTTAATTTCACCTGAAACGACAGTCTTTCCTTTATTTAAAATGCATACGTGATCACACATTTCTTCTACGTGCTCCATACGATGTGAGCTAAATACAATCGTAGCGCCCTTTTCATTGATTTCTTTTACTGCTGATTTAAGTAGCTCTACATTGACAGGGTCTAATCCACTAAACGGTTCATCGAGAATTAATAACGATGGATTATGTATAATAGCACCAATTAATTGAATTTTTTGCTGGTTACCTTTTGATAAATCTTCAATTTTTTTGTTTTTATTTTCTGGCACTTCAAATCGATGTAACCAGAAATCTAATGCTTTATCGATATCTTTCTTTTTCATCCCTTTTAATTGTGCTAAATATTGAATTTGCTCACTGACTTTAAGCTTTGGATTTAAACCACGTTCTTCCGGTAAGTACCCAATGGAATCCGTCACTGAATAGTCAATTGGCTTGCCATTATATGAAATCTTACCACTCGACTTAGACAACAAACCTAGAATCATTCTAAACGTTGTCGTCTTACCTGCACCATTTCCACCTAAAAAACCAAGCATTTCTCCTGCTGGCACAGCAATATTGACGTTATCTACAGCAGTAAAGTCATTAAATTGTTTGCTGACATTCTCTAATACAAGCATGCAGTTCCCTCCATCGATCATTCGTTTATGTAATTGTCATAATCCACTTTGAATTGTAATATATTTCAATTATTTTGACAACTATATTAGTCAAAAAGTGAATTTTATTCATTAAAAAAGCTTAAACCAAAATTTGGCTTAAGCTTCAATATAGTTTAGTACGTTCTAATCGGTAAGATAAGTTGTACTAAGTTTTCGTCTTCTTCAGGTTTTAAAATGAATGGGCGCATCGTTCCAAAGAATTCTACTTGCACATCGTCATTATCAATTGCACGTAACGCATCCATCATATATTTTGAGTTGAAAGAGATTTTGATTCCTTCTCCTTCAAATTTGTTTGTTTTAACGTCTTCTTTTACAGTACCGATTTCAGGTGATGTAGAAGATAATTCAACTGCGTTCTCTGCAGCGGATAATTTAATAACGTTATTTCCGCCCTCACGTGCTAGTAGAGACGCACGATCGATTGCATGGAAGAAATCCCCGTTATTGATTGAAAGTGCCGTCTCGTAGCTCTCAGGGAATAATCTAGAGGTGTCTGGATAATTACCTTCTAACAAACGAGAAATAAAGTTAATATTACCTACTTTGAATAACACTTGGTTTGAAGCAAAGAAAATATCAATCGTTTCTTCAGTATCATCAATGATTTTATTTAATTCACTTAATGCTTTACCTGGAATAATAACATTGATTGATTCAATATTCGTATTCTCAAGGGGTAACTTTCTTAAAGCTAATCGATGAGAATCTGTTGCAGTACAGTTTAACACACCATCAGTTATCATCCAGTTAACACCTGTTAACACTGGTCGTGTTTCTGACGTGGACACTGCAAAGTTTGTTTGTTTAATAACATTTTTTAATACTTTAATTGGTAATGTAATAGCTTCTTGTTCACTAACTTGAGGTAACAATGGATATTGGTCTGAATCAATACCTGAAACATTAAACTCAGACTGTCCTGATGTTATTTTAGCCTGGAAATGATCATTAGTTTCAATTGTTACTGTTTCAGCAGGTAATTTTTTAATAATATCAACAAAGAAACGTCCTGGTAAGACAATTGATCCTTTTTGATCAACAGATAAAATTTCATTGTCACCGAATTCAGTAGGAATTGTAATTTCAATTGATACTTCAGAATCAGATCCTGTTAATACTAATTTATTATCAAATGCATCTAATTTAATCCCTGTTAATACTGGTAAAGTTGTTCTTGGAGAAATTGCTTTTAACGTATCATTTAATTGAGTGATAAAGTAATCTCTTTGAATCGTAAATTTCATATTTGAATAAGCTCCTTAAAATGATATTTATTTATATTTTATCTCTTTTAAAACCGTAATAATAGTAATAGGGGCTGTGAATAGGTGGATAAGTCTTGTAATCGTTACTGAGAGAAGATATCCACATGTGAATAACCTGTTTACATATACAGAAAAGTTATTCACATTTTCCCCGTTATCCCCTGATATCTTTTTCTATATTTTTAATATCACTTTTCAAACTATTATCTTCTTCTAACTGCATTCTAATTTTTTCGTGTGCGTGAATAACAGTTGAATGATCACGGCCACCAAATTCTTCACCAATTTTCGGAAGAGAGAAGTCTGTTAATTCTCTTGCTAAGTACATTGCGACTTGTCTTGGGAATGCAATTGATTTTGTTCGTTTTTTAGCGCTGAAATCTTCAAGTCGAATATTATAATAAGCACCAACTGCATTTTGTATATCCTGGATCGTAACTTTCTTAGGTTTACTTGATGCAATAATGTCTTTTAAAGCTTCAGCAACAAGATCTGAATTGAGTTCACGATTTACCAGCTTAGAATAAGCAACAACTTTCGTCAAAGCACCTTCTAATTCACGAATATTAGACTGAATTTGCGTTGCGATATAAAGCATCGCTTCGTTAGGGATTTCAATATTTTCTTCTTCAGATTTCTTACGTAATATTGCGATACGTGTTTCAAGATCAGGAGGTGTAACGTCTGTCGTTAATCCCCATTCGAAACGTGAACGTAAACGCTCTTCTAATGTTGGAATTTCTTTTGGTGCGCGGTCACTGGAAATAACGATTTGTTTATGATTTTGGTGAAGTTCATTAAAGGTATGGAAGAACTCTTCTTGTGTCGATTCTTTACCCGCTAAAAATTGAATATCATCAATTAATAAAACGTCAACGTTACGATATTTAGAGCGAAACTCCTCAGTCTTATTATCTTTAATAGAATTAATAAATTCGTTCGTGAATTTTTCACTTGATGTATACACAACTTTAGCATTTTCTTTGTGTTCCATTACGTAATGGCCAATGGCATGCATTAAATGTGTCTTTCCTAACCCTACACCACCGTATATAAATAGAGGGTTGTATGCTTTTGCGGGTGCTTCTGCTACTGCGAGACTTGCAGCATGACTGAAACGATTGCCGCTGCCAATTACAAATGTATCAAATGTATTATCAGTATTTAGCTGGCTTGGCATAACTTCCTGAACTGTTGATTTATCAGGCTTTTCAGATTGATAATGTACTTCTGAATCTTCAAATTCATCAGAAATAACTTTAATATCTAAATGTTCTCCGATTGTTTCTTCGATAACTTCCTGAATTAAATTTAAATAATTCTTTTTTAACCATTCAGCATTGAAATCAGTTGGTGCCATAATCGTAATTTGACTGTTATCTAATGATTTAATTTTTGTGTCACTAAACCATGTATCATAACTGGCATTTGTGAGCTTTGTTTGTAATTTCGCTAATACTTTGTCCCAAATCGTATCGATTCCACTCATAATGTTCCTCTTTCTTATAAAAAAATTTCAAAGTTATGCACAAATAAAAAACTGTGAATAAACATAAACACAGCACTTAATAAATTTATCCACAAGCTATTCACAATTTGTGGATAAAGAATAATCACTTTTGGTTATCCACAAGAAATATATCAAAATCTTATCAGAAAAATATTATAATATCAAGAATTAAAGAGACTTATCCACAAAGTTAACGTTATGCATAAAGCTAAAAAAACAATATGTGAATATGTTATTTTAGCTGTGAATAACTTTTGAGAACTAAAAAAACGAAAACAACTATCCACAACTTCTTGTGAATAAATGTGGATAAGTGGATATCTTTTCACAATCTTCTTTATAAGAAACAGGTTGATTTTAGCCGTCTCATTTGATATACTTCAATAGTTACTGTAAATCACTAGACGAAATTCGATAGATGAAATATTAATTAATGGAGGTGTTTTAAGTGGTAAAACGTACTTATCAACCAAATAAACGTAAACATAGTAAAGTTCATGGATTCCGTGCACGTATGAGCACAAAAAACGGCCGTAACGTATTAGCGCGTCGTCGTCGTAAAGGCAGAAAAGTATTATCAGCATAAGATCACTGAACATCAGTGGTCTTTTTTATTTTGTTTAAAACAGGCAGTTATTCTAGTATAATGGATGAAAAAGTAATCATTTAGTGATAAGAAGTTGGTGTATCGTGGAAAAAGCGTATCGAATCAAGAAGAATGAAGATTTTCAAAAAGTATATAAACAAGGTAAATCGGTAGCGAATAAACAATTTATCGTCTATAGATTGAGCAATCCTGAAAATGAACACTTTAGATTAGGGATTTCCGTTTCCAAAAAGATTGGTAATGCCGTTACACGTAACCGTATTAAACGTGCAATAAGAGAAAGCTTTACGCGCCACAAAGCAGATATCATTAAAGACGATTTCATCATTATTGCCAGAAACCCTTCAAAAGATATGACAGTTGATGAGATTCATAAGAGTCTGGAGCATGTCATGAAGATTGCGAAAGGTTTTAATAAAAGAATCAGTTAATCTTAAATGGAGGTATGCCTGTGTTAGAGAAAAATTATATTGCATCAACAGTAGAAGCAGCAATTCAACAAGGTTTAGCCGAATTAAATCTTGAAGAAAAACAAGTGAAAATTGAAGTCATTAATCCAGGTAAGAAGGGCTTTTTTGGTATCGGTAAATCGGATGCAGAAGTAAAGCTTATCATTATTGATCCGACGTTGAAAAAGTTATCTTCAATTGAAGCAATAAAAAATAGAACTCATTCAAAGGATGAAGTAATTGATACACCAATTGCTGAAATGGCAGTGGATGATACATTTACTACAAAGTCTGTACATAAGTCAACGAATGATTCATCTGATGCAAATAATGAACAGATAACGAAACAGCAGTCTAAAGAGAATGCATTGCATCAAACTGAGCAATATATCATCAATATTATTCAAGCGATGGGCTTAAATATACAGGCAACAAGTACTGTAAAAAATAGCGGTGAAGTTGTAATTAATTTATCATCCAGCGATGCTGCACGTATTATCGGTAAACGCGGCCAAGTATTAAACAGTTTGCAGTTGCTTGCACAAAACTATTACAACCATATTGAAAAAGGATATATGACGGTAACATTAGATATCGAAAACTACCGTGAAAAACGTAAAGAGACATTACAAAACTTAGCGTTAAATATGTCTAAAAAAGCGATTGCAACGAGAAAACCAGTAAAATTTGAACCGATGCCTAATTACGAACGTAAAATTATGCATCAAATTTTGACGAATATCGAAAATATTGAAACGTATTCAGAGGGTCGCGAGCCACATCGATATTTAGTAATAAAGGCAAGATAATCAAATGACTAAAGCTAACTCTAAAAACATTATGTTTTTAGAGTTAATCTGTTTATTTAAAGCAAAAGTGTTTTCATTTTTATTATTTCGCACTACAATCTACAAATGGACATTAAAAGGGAGGATCAATGAATGGAATTCGATACTATTTCAAGTATTTCAACTCCAATGGGAGAAGGCGCGATTGCAATCGTTAGGCTTTCAGGTAATGATGCAGTTAGTATTGCCGATAAGATTTATAAAGGGAAGCATAAATTAGTGAATGTTGATTCTCATACCATTAACTACGGCCATATCATTGATCCGGAAACAAATGATGTTGTTGAAGAAGTAATGGTTGCTGTAATGCGTGCACCGAGAACGTATACACGCGAAGATATTGTAGAAATAAACTGTCATGGTGGTATTATGACGGTCAACCGAGTATTAGAACTTACATTATCAAACGGCGCAAAATTAGCTGAACCAGGAGAGTTTACGAAACGCGCCTTTTTAAATGGTCGTATCGATTTGTCACAAGCTGAAGCAACAATGGATTTCATTCGTTCTAAGACTGATCGTGCGAGTAAAGTAGCAATGCAACAAATAGAAGGACGTTTAAGTACGTTAATCAAAGGATTACGTCAATCCATTTTAGAAATATTAGCGCAAGTTGAAGTCAATATTGACTATCCGGAATATGATGATGTGGAAGAGGCAACGAATCAGTTCTTACTCACTGAGGCGGAGAAGATTAAGACGAGCATCGAAGGATTACTTCAAACAGGAACACAAGGTAAAATTTTGCGTGAAGGATTATCAACAGTAATCGTAGGTAAACCAAACGTAGGTAAGTCATCGATGTTAAATAATTTAATTCAAGATAATAAAGCAATTGTTACTGAAATTGCAGGGACGACACGTGATGTTTTAGAAGAGTATGTCAATGTACGCGGTGTGCCGTTACGTTTAGTAGATACGGCTGGTATTCGTGAAACAGAAGATATTGTTGAAAAGATTGGTGTTGAACGTAGTCGTGAAGCGTTGAGTAAAGCAGACTTAATTCTTTACGTATTAAATTATAACGAAGCGTTAACGGAAAGTGATTATCAACTTGCTGAAGTGATTAAAGGTGAAGATGTAATTGTTATTATTAACAAGACAGATTTAGCACAACAATTAGATATTGAAGCGGTAAAACAAATGGTTGGAGTAAATACCCCAATTGTAATGACTTCAATGGTTGATCAAAGTGGAATCGAACAGCTAGAAGAAAAGATTCGTGATCTCTTCTTTGATGGCACTGTATCGAATCAAGATATGACATACGTATCCAATGCACGACATATTAGTTTATTGAAAGATGCTAAACAATCAATTAGTGACGCTATAGCTGCAGCAGAAAGCGGTGTGCCAATCGATATGATACAAATTGATTTAATAAAAACTTGGGAATTACTTGGTGAAGTTATAGGTGAATCTGTAGCAGACGGCTTAATTGATCAGTTATTTAGCCAGTTTTGTCTAGGAAAATAAGGAGGAAACATTTTGGAACAAAGATATGATGTTATTGTTGTCGGTGCAGGTCATGCAGGTGTTGAAGCAGGTCTTGCTTCAGCTAGAAAAGGCGCAAAGACGTTAATGCTGACAATCAATTTAGATTCAGTTGCATTTATGCCATGTAACCCATCAGTTGGTGGACCTGCGAAAGGAATCGTTGTACGTGAAATTGATGCTTTAGGTGGCCAAATGGCGAAGACGATAGATAAAACGCATATTCAAATGCGTATGTTAAATACGGGTAAAGGTCCTGCAGTACGTGCATTACGTGCTCAAGCAGATAAAGTTCTTTACCAGCAGGAAATGAAAGATGTTATTGAGAATACAGATAACTTAGATATCATGCAAGGTATGGTGGAACGTTTAATCATTGAAGAGGGTAAAGTCAAAGGTGTCGAAACAATTATCGGTACGACGTATTATGCAGATGCCGTTGTCCTAACTACAGGTACATTCTTACGTGGCGAAATTATTCTTGGCAATATTAAATATTCTTCAGGTCCTAATCATCAAATGCCATCAATTACATTAGCAGATCACTTGCGTGAACTTGGATTTGATATTGTCCGTTTTAAAACGGGCACACCACCTCGTGTGAATGGTAATACAATTGATTATTCAAAAACTGAAATTCAACCTGGTGATGAAGTGCCACGTGCATTCAGTTATGAGACGACAGAATTTATATTAGATCAATTACCATGCTGGTTAACGTATACGAATGCAACGACACATAAAGTAATTGATGATAACCTGCATTTATCAGCGATGTATTCAGGTATGATTAAAGGGACAGGTCCACGTTATTGCCCATCGATTGAAGATAAATTCGTACGTTTCAATGATAAACCGCGTCATCAAATCTTTTTAGAGCCAGAAGGACGTAATACGAAAGAAGTATATGTACAAGGTTTATCTACAAGTTTACCAGAACATGTGCAGCTTCAAATGTTACAATCAATTCCTGGTCTTGAAAAAGCGGATATGATGCGTGCAGGATATGCGATTGAGTACGATGCAATCGTACCGACACAATTATGGCCAACACTCGAAACGAAGAAAATCGATGGTTTATTTACCGCGGGACAAATTAATGGAACAAGTGGATACGAAGAAGCGGCGGGACAAGGTTTAATGGCAGGTATAAATGCTGCTGCGAAAGTGTTAAATCATGAGCCGTTAATATTAGGGCGTCATGAAGCATACATCGGTGTGTTAATCGATGACTTAGTAACGAAAGGTACAAATGAACCATACCGTTTATTAACAAGTCGTGCCGAACATCGTTTATTATTACGTCATGATAACGCAGACTTACGTTTAACAGAAATCGGTAAAGAAATCGGATTGATTGATGATGCCCGTTATGCTAAATTTATTGCAAAGAAAGAAGCTATTTCCGAGGAAATAAACCGATTAACTAATATTCGAATTAAGCCGAATGAGCAAACGCAGGCAATGATTGCATCACGTGGAGGTACCGCATTAAAAGATGGTATTTTAGCAATTGACTTATTACGTCGTCCTGAAATGGATTATCATTCTGTTGCATCACTTATAGATAGCGAAATCACTGTGGACGAGGCGGTAGCTGAACAAGTCGAAATTCAAACGAAATACGAAGGCTACATTCAAAAGTCATTACAACAAGTTGAAAAAGTAAAACGTATGGAAAATAAAAAAATTCCAGAAAATATAGATTATGATGATATTCACTCATTAGCTACTGAAGCGCGTCAAAAATTAAAAGAAGTGAAACCATTGAGTATTGCGCAAGCCTCAAGAATTTCGGGTGTTAATCCAGCTGATATTTCAATCTTGTTAGTCTATATTGAGCAAGGAAAAATTAAAAGGGTGAACTAGATGAACGATATGCAATTTGTACAAAAACTAGAAGAAAAAGGCTTCACAGTCACTGAACAACAACGAAAACAATTTGCAATTTACTATGAAACTTTAGTAGAGTGGAATAAGCTAATGAATTTAACAGCAGTAACTGATAAAGAAGACGTTTATTTAAAACACTTTTTTGATTCAATTACACCAAGTTTTTATTTTGATTTTACCAAAGTAAAATCGATATGTGATGTTGGTGCAGGCGCTGGATTCCCAAGTATTCCATTAAAAATAATGTTTCCACATTTAGAAGTTACAATTGTAGATTCATTAAATAAACGAATTAACTTCTTAAATCACTTGAGTGCAGAACTTGATTTGACAAATGTACGGTTTATTCATGATCGAGCTGAAACATTTGGTAAGGGAGAATATCGTGAATCATTTGATGTGGTCACTGCGCGTGCGGTTGCCCGTTTATCAGTTTTAAGTGAGCTATGTTTACCACTTGTAAAAAAAGGTGGACATTTCATTGCCTTAAAAGGTGCCCAAGGTGAAATTGAGGTAGAAGAAGGTTTATTTGCGATTTCGATATTAGGTGGAGAAGTGATTGAGAATCATCCATTAACGTTACCGGAAGAAGATAGCATGCGTTATATATTAGATATCGAAAAGAAACGACAAACACCTAAAAAATATCCACGTAAACCGGGAACACCGAATAAAGAACCTTTATTAAAATAGAGGTTCAAATAGTATTTTGATGTGAAAGTGAGTCGATTGTTATGAAGAAACCTTTTTCTAAATTATTCGGATTGAAAGATAAAGAAGAAGATGTAGAATTACAGCGTCAAAACGGAAATGTGATTACAATACCAGTGGAACGTATTGTACCGAACAGATACCAACCAAGACAAATCTTTGATGAAGAAAAAATCAAAGAATTGGCAGAGTCAATTCGATCATATGGATTATTACAACCCATTGTCGTACGCGGTATCGAGGAAGGTATGTACGAAATTATTGCCGGGGAAAGAAGATTCCGCGCACTTAAATTTAACGGTACTGCAGAAACAGAAGTTATTGTGAAGCAAATGAATGATAAAGAGACAGCGGCCATTGCGCTCATTGAAAATATTCAACGTGAGAACTTGTCGGCTGTTGAAGAAGCTGAAGCTTACAAAAAGTTATTGGATTTAGACGGAATTACACAGCAAGATTTGGCGACGAGCTTAGGAAAAAGTCAGTCGTTTATTGCGAACAAACTTAGATTATTACGCTTATCTCAGCCAGTATTAGATGCACTAAGCAAACAACAAATTACTGAGCGACATGCACGTGCAATGCTCTCACTTGATGAAGCTGGACAAAAAGAAATGCTTAATATCATTAAAACGCAACAACTTAATGTTAAACAAACGGAAGAACGTGTGAAACGTATGTTGGGTGGAGAAGATGTTAAGCCAAAACGTATTGGATTTACACGTGATATTAAACTTGCATTCAATACAATTGGACAAAGTTTAAAAGCAGTTGAAAAAAGCGGTGTGAAAGTTAAACGTAAAGATACAGAATATGAAAATTTCTATGAAATCTCAATAAAAGTATTTAAAAAATAATTTTAATAATTAAAGTGGATGACTACAATCGTCCGCTTTTTTTCTGTCTGTGGATTGTCTGTGCAGAATACACGTAAAATTGTTATAATCGATACTATATGAAAAACATGACTAGGAGAGAATATAGATGACAAAAATATTGGCCGTCGCAAACCAAAAAGGTGGCGTAGGTAAGACAACAACATCAGTGAATTTAAGTGCGGCATTAGCAGAACTAGGAAAAAAAGTACTATTAGTGGATACTGATCCGCAAGGGAATGCTACAAGTGGTGTTGGTGTAGATAAGAACAATGTTGAAAATTCAGTGTATGACATGCTTGTTGAGGATGTAAATATCAACAAATGCGTGTTAGAAACTGCCGTTGAAAATTTATATATTATTCCTGCAAATATCGCTTTAGCAGGGGCTGAAATTGAGTTGGTTTCAGCAATGAGTAGAGAAGTGCGCCTAAAATATGCATTTAAAGAATTAGAGATTGATTTTGATTATATTATTATTGACTGCCCACCTTCATTAGGATTATTAACGATTAACTCGTTTACTGCTGCAAATGGCATTGTGATTCCAGTACAATGTGAGTATTATGCATTAGAAGGTTTAAGTCAGTTATTGAATACGATTCGTTTAGTGCAGCGTCACTTAAATCAATCACTTGAAATTGAAGGTGTGTTATTAACGATGTTAGATGCACGTACAAACCTTGGAAATGATGTGATTGCGGAAGTAAAAGAGCATTTCGGTGAAAAAGTGTATGAAACAATCATCCCTCGTAACGTGCGTTTATCTGAAGCGCCATCTCATGGACAACCTATCAATATTTACGATGCACGTTCAACAGGTGCGAAGACGTATAAGAGTTTAGCTGAGGAGGTTGTGAAACATGGCTAGAGGTTTAGGTAAAGGACTAGGAAGAGGTTTGGATGCATTATTTCAAGAGAATGGACAAGATGAGTTAGTAGAAGATATTAACCTTTCAGAATTACGTCCAAATCCATATCAACCGCGACATGAATTCGAAGAGAGTGCACTTAAAGAGCTGAGTGATTCTATAAAAATTCACGGTGTATTACAACCCATCATCGTGCGTAAATCAATAAAAGGCTATGATATTGTCGTAGGTGAACGACGCTATAGAGCAAGTAAATTAGCGGGGAAAGTAAAAATTCCTGCAATTGTGAAGCAACTTACCGATACACAAATGATGGAACTCGCGGTAATCGAGAACTTACAGCGTGAAGATTTAAATCCTCTGGAAGAAGCAAAGAGTTATCAATTCTTAATGGATAAATTAAAATTAACACAAGCTGAAACAGCCGATCGATTAGGTAAATCAAGACCATATATTGCAAATATGTTGCGTTTAATGAATTTACCACAGGCTGTTAAAGACTTAATCGACCAAAAGAAAATTACTGGTGGACACGGCCGTACGTTACTTGGATTAAAATCTGAAGCAGATATGATTAAAGTAGCTCATAAAGTCATTGCTGAATCGATGAGTGTGCGAGCATTAGAACAATATATCAAGACATACAATCAACCGGAAGAAAAGCAGAAGCAGGAAAAGAAAAAACCTGCGTTTCTTGTGAAACATGAAGAAAAATTAAAACGTCAGCTTGGAACGAAAGTAGAGATATCAAAATCTCGTAAAAAAGGGAAAATCGCGATTGAATTTACTTCGGAAGAGGAATTTAATCGTTTGATCGCATTATTAGAAAGTGCACAGTAGGTGAAGTTTCTTGAATGATATTATTAAAGAATTTAAACGTACATTTTTAGATACTGACATGTGGATGAATATTGCGACAAATATTGCGACAAATATTCTTTGGTCTATCATTCTCATAGTAATCGCAATGATTATTGTTAGAATCGTACATAAATTTATTGAGCAGTTTTTTAGAGTCCGAAGAAAAACAAGTTTATCGCAGTCAACGAAACGAGATACAACACTAATTAAATTACTGCAAAACATTGCGTCCTATGTGATTTGGTTTATTGTGATTACGACGATATTGAGTAACTTTGGTGTGAAGGTTGAAAGTATTATTGCCGGTGCCGGAATTGCCGGTGTTGCAATTGGTTTTGGGGCGCAAACACTTGTTAAGGATGTTATAACTGGATTTTTTATTATTTTTGAGAATCAGTTTGATGTTGGAGATTATGTTAGAATAAATACAACGGGAACAACAGTTGCTGAAGGAACCGTTCAATCGATTGGTTTACGTTCCACACGAATTAAATCTTTCACAGGAGAGCTGACAATTCTGCCGAATGGCACGATGAATGAAATTGTGAATTTCTCAGTCAATAATTCGATAGCGATATTTGATATTTCAGTTTCCAGTGAAGAGAACATTTCACGCGTTGAATCTGTATTACAGCCGTATTTATTAACATTACCCGAGAAATATGCTGAATTAGTAAAGGCACCAGAAATGTTAGGTGTTGAAATGGTAAGTGCAGGTGAAACAAAGATTAGAATATCAGCTGAAACACTGCCAAATAATCACGTGAAAGTATCAAGAATATTGCGTGGAGATATAAAGGAATTTTTGGATCAGAACGGTATTCATGTCCCAATGCCAAGAGTTGTTATGTATAATCAACCGAATAAGGGGGAGCATAATGCAAAATGAATATGATTTAAATTCAATCGTTGAAATGAAGAAGCCCCATGCATGTGGAGAAAAGCGATTCAAAGTCATTCGATTAGGTGCTGATATTCGTATAAAGTGTGAAGGTTGTGGACGTAGCATAATGCTACCACGCCAGGAATTTAACAAAAAAATTAAAAAGATAACGGCGCATGCCGAATAAGGAGAAATGAATATGGCTTTAACAGCAGGAATTGTAGGGTTACCAAACGTAGGGAAATCAACTTTATTTAATGCGATTACGAAAGCGGGCGCGCTTGCAGCGAACTATCCTTTCGCAACAATCGATCCAAACGTCGGCATTGTAGAAGTACCGGACGTTCGTTTAGATAAATTAACTGAACTTGTTACACCAAAGAAAACAGTACCGACAGCGTTTGAATTTACGGATATCGCAGGTATCGTTAAAGGTGCATCTAAAGGTGAAGGTTTAGGTAACAAGTTCTTATCTCACATCCGTGACGTTGATGCGATCTGTCAAGTTGTGCGTGCGTTTGAAGATGAGAATATTACGCACGTTTCAGGTAAAGTAAACCCAGTTGATGATATAGAAGTCATCAACATGGAATTAATCTTAGCAGACCTAGAGTCAGTTGAGAAGCGCTATGCACGTGTTCAAAAAATGGCGAAACAAAAAGATAAAGATGCGATGGCTGAAGAAGCAATCTTAGCGATTGTAAAAGAAGCTTTAGAAAATGAACGTCCGGCAAGAAGTATTGAATTCACTCCGGAACAAGAGAAGTTAGTAAAAGGAATGCATTTATTAACAGCAAAGCCGATGTTATACGTAGCCAACGTATCTGAAGATGATTTAGTTGCTGGAGAGGAAAACGAACACGTGAAAGCAATTAAAGCATATGCGGATAACGAAGGTTCTCAAGTGATTATCATTAGTGCGCGTATTGAAGAAGAGCTTGCATCTCTTGATGAAGAAGATAAAAAAGAATATTTAGCGGATTTAGGTATTGAAGAATCTGGGTTAGATAAGTTAATTAAAGCATCATATCATTTATTAGGTCTTGCAACATACTTTACTGCAGGTGTTCAGGAAGTGCGTGCGTGGACATTTAAACGCGGTATGACAGCTCCACAATGCGCGGGTATTATTCATACTGATTTTGAGCGTGGTTTTATCCGCGCTGAAACAGTAAGCTATGATGATTTAATTGAACATAATGGCATGAGTGCTGCGAAAGAAGCGGGACGTGTTCGATTAGAAGGTAAAGATTATATTATGCAGGACGGCGATGTCGTGCACTTTAGATTTAACGTATAATACGCCTTGAGGAGGATATGATGCAACCATTAAAGCGAATCATTTATTGTATCAAAGTGATTATTAAATCTGATGACAAAGTGAATCCAATGTACCATGTAACATATCATTACTTAGTTCAAGCAGTTTCAATATCTGAGCCTATAAAGCTGGATGATTCAATTTATAATAAAGTATCATTTCCTAAGACGGCGATTCGCTATTTAGATATCGTTGAAATTGACGAAATCGCGCCAGAAGATACGGACTATGCTGATTATTTGAGTTTATTTCAAAGTGGAGATATTCAAGTGTTTTACTCCAAAGATATCGTCACATATCAATTAAATGAGGTGCATCATTAATTATTAAAACAAATGATTGATGAAAAAAGTAAACTATGCTATAATTCTCTATTGTGAGTAATGAAAATTATTCCTTGCTTTATTTCATAATAAAGCCGCATAGACCATAAGGAGGTGTAAAAGATGAGAAAATACGAAATTATGTATGTCGTACGTCCGAATATCGAGGAAGATGCTAAGAAAGCTTTAATCGAGCGTTTCGAAGAGATTCTTACTTCTAACGGAGCGGAAATCATCGAATCAAAAGATTGGGGTAAACGTCGTTTAGCTTACGAAATCAACGATTTTAAAGAAGGTTTCTACCAAATCGTTAAAGTTAACTCTACAGACGTTGCAACAAACGAATTCGATCGTTTAGCTAAAATCAACGATGACATTATCCGTCATATCGTGATTCGCGAAGAAGAAAAATAAACCTAATATGTGGGGGCGATTTATTTGCTTAACCGAGTTGTATTAGTAGGTCGTTTAACTAAAGATCCAGAATACAGAGTCACACCATCAGGCGTGTCAGTAGCTACATTTACATTAGCAGTTAATCGCACATTCACAAATGCGCAAGGTGAAAGACAAGCTGATTTTATCAACTGTGTCGTTTTCCGTAAGCAAGCTGAGAATGTGAATAACTTCTTAAGCAAAGGTAGTTTAGCTGGGGTAGATGGCAGATTGCAATCACGTAGTTATGATAATCAGGAAGGCCGTAGAGTATATGTAACGGAAGTCATTTGTGATTCAGTGCAGTTCTTAGAACCGAAGAATGCAAATCAAGGCCGTTCAAATAATGATCCAAGTCAAGACTATTCAAGTTATGATCAAGGTAATTATGGACAACAAGCTCAAGGTCAGAATTATCAACCGAGCAATAACAATCAACAACAAACGAATACATCAGCACCTTCAACAAATCCATTTGCAAATGCAACTGGACCAATTGATATTAGTGATGATGATTTACCGTTCTAATAAAGAAATTTTGAAGTAAGGGAGGCAACAATCATGGCAGGTGGACCAAGAAGAGGCGGTCGTCGTCGTAAAAAGGTTTGTTATTTCACAGCAAACGGTATTACACAAATCGACTATAAAGAAGTAGAAATGCTTAAAAAATTCATTTCTGAGCGCGGAAAAATTTTACCACGTCGTGTAACAGGTACTTCAGCTAAATACCAACGTATGTTAACTGTAGCGATCAAACGTGCACGTCATATGGCATTATTACCATACGTAAAAGACGAGCAATAAGATATATAATGAGCCATAATCCAGGACGGATTATGGCTCATTTTTTTGTATTGATTTTAATTATACTTAAAAAAGTTAAGTGAGATTGAAATTAATAAAAAATTAATAAACATTAACAAAAGTTAAACAATAATTAAGTGTTAATTTACAATTTAAGTGTTGAAATTACTATAGAATGTAAATATAATAAAATTTGTAATTGTTAATATTTTTTATAATTACAAAATGTAAAGAGGGAGGATGACCGACATGAACAATTGGCTAAATACAAATTATTCATTTGAATTGAATCCATTTAACCGATTGATTTTGTACAAAATCTATCAAATCTTAGAGAAGATTGATCCAGTGAATGCTGAAATGCATCGATTACATCAGAAGATCGTTAGAGATGGTCTAGATAGTCAAAATCATATTCTATTAGAGGAATTAACCTCAGAATTTGATAAGATTCCTTCACATGTAAGCGAATTTGTTGAATCAGTAATTCGGATGTATGCGCATATGACAAAGTCATATAAGAAGCTCTCTAGAGATGAAATTAAAGTGTTAAAGGAGCATCCATTTTATTCATTTTTAGGTTTTAATTTAAATAAAGAAACGGATTATGAATTTTATGCACTTTTTTATTTGAATGAAATGCGCCATTATGAAGGTCAAATTGATTTGAAGTTGTTTAGAAGTTTAACAACGAAGCCGTTAGGATTAAAAGCTTATCAACGTATGTTAGACGTTTATGAACAATATAAAGTCGATTCTTATTTGTCATTTGAAGTACTTTGTAAAATATTAAATTAGCGATACATATAATATAATAGGCAGGGCTAAAAAGAACCTCAACTCAAATCAATAACGATTGATAGTTGGGGTTCTTAGTTTGATAAGGAGGCAATCCATTCAAAACAGCTTTTCCTTTTACATCTCACTGATCAGTGCTTCAATAATCTCTGGTTTGATTTGATTACACTGTATATATTTAACGCGATATATATGTTCAATTGCTGCTTTAGCAGTGGGATGATGAGATGTTTTTAAATATAAATTCATTGGTACTGCAGCGTCATTATGCAATCCAGGTTGATGATAATTCAAATTCGTTTTTACGAAATCAAATTTTTTATAGAATTTATCAAGTGGACTTTTTCCAGCATCATTTTTCTCGCACTCTAACATAATATGCTCTAATGTCGTTCCGTTGTTTTCGCAATGTTTTACCATCACTTCTTCGGCTTCAGCCATCAGTTTACGTGCCACTTGCTTACCACGTACTTCAGGATTAACAACAAGGTAAACGATATATCCGATACGGTAAGTGATTTCCAGATGGAAGGCAATAAATCCATAAAGCGTGTCATCTTCGTATGCTGCGATGAAGTGATAACGTTCTTCATCTTGTCTTTTAATATTAAAGGATTGTTCGAACACTTCTACGGGTTCACGAATTTCATAATCGAATTCTGATTGATATAAATCCATACACTTATGAAAATAATGGTCTGCTTCTGTGAGATGTAAAAATTTCATATGAGGACTCCATTTACATTATTTGATAATGTTATTGTATCACTACAACCCATATAAAAAAAGAAAAGCCCAATGGACTTTTCTTTATCATCACTAATTGATTAACGACGGTCAGTTAAATCGTTATCTAAACCATCACGACGGTGTGCATTTGTATCGTCGATTTCAACTTCTTCACGGCGTACTTCTTCTGAAACATGCTCAGTGTCAGTTACGCGATTTTTCTTAATTAATAACTCTTCAGCTACTACGTTTTCTTTTTCGATAGATACGCGTTCTTCTGTTAATGGTACACGAATCGTTTCTTCATCTAAATCGTTATCGAAATGACCATCGGCTACAGTTTCATTAACTTTACGACGTTCAATTGTCACTTCATCATGTGATACAGGTACATCAAATTCTTGACGCTCAGATACTACATTTTTATCGATTGTCACTTCACCAGATTGAACTACATCTTTGTTTACACGTAAACGTTCTTCATGTAATTTAATTTTTTCGTCATCTGAAATATCGTTACGCTCTCTTAAATCATTATCTAATAAGTTTAAACGCTCTTCTCTGCTTAAGTTGTTATATTCTTCATTACTATAGTTTTTCATATCTACTACTTCCTCTCCATTATTTAAATTATTTGTACGGTGTGTTGCTGCATAATCTGCATCTGTTTCATTTGCTGGGACACCAGTTGTATGTCCAGCTACTACATTACCTGTACGATATTCATTATCATGATGATTACCGTCATGATGTGCATCGTTATCTACATAAAGTAAGATTTGACCACTGTTAACTGCGTTATCGTACTCGACGCGTTCTGATTCAGATAAATTTAATTTATCGAATACTCTGTGTTGTGGATCTTCTCCAGTAAAGAATGCTGCCACTTTATCACCGAATGATCCTTCAGCATCTTTATACTGTACATCCGTGTAATCTAATGCTGAGCCTTCTAGTTTGTTTTTTGAAATGACATGTAAGTCATGCTCTGCAATACCTTGTGATTTAAGTTGGTCGATTCTACGTAATAAACTTTCTTCATTTAAAAATGTTTCTAAGTTTCTCATCTTCATCGTACCTCCAAGTTGTTTGTTTTGTACGTTTCTTGATGACTGTTGTTTTGTTGTTATGCTAAATAGATACCCGTGAGAATAAAGTGTAAACACAAAACATCAAAATAAAAATTCTGACTAGTAAAAATTCTGAATACATTTATATAGTAGAAAAGCATGATTTTTCGATGAAAAATTTTTAAAATTATTATTGTGTTTATTAAAAATTACGGGAATTGAGGTTATTTTTCTCGTATAAAAGACAAACAATTTAGAAAAATTAGTCATTTTAAGTTGTATGTATTTTCAATAAAATTGTATTGCTAATTCTCAATAACTTTGATATTATCTAAAAATATTATTAATAAGGACAACTCATATAAATTAAAGGATATGGCTTTAGCGTTTCTACCACATTACCGTAAATGATGTGACTATGAGTATTAAATTTGGCTATAACGATAGTCTTATTTTTTGCTCATCTTTTTTAGATGAGCTTTTTTCGTATATTTTTCGTATATTTTAACGTTTTTCTTGAGTTTATTTATTAATGAATTAATGAATAAACAAAATGAGAAAAATATGAAATAATAGATAGTAATAAATGATAATGGAGGAATTATAATGACGTGGGAAAACAAGTTTCAAAAAGAAGGCTTAACTTTTGATGATGTGCTATTAATACCAGCGGAATCAAGTGTATTACCAAATGAAGTTGATTTGAGTGTCGAATTATCAGAAAAGCTTAAATTGAATATTCCGATTCTATCAGCGGGTATGGATACCGTTACTGAGTCTAAGATGGCGATTGCTATGGCACGACAAGGTGGTTTAGGTGTTATTCATAAAAATATGAGTATTGAACAACAAGCCGATGAAGTTCAAAAAGTTAAACGTTCTGAAAATGGTGTCATTACGAATCCATTCTTCTTAACGCCTGAAGAACAAGTATTTGCAGCAGAACATTTAATGGGTAAATATCGTATTTCTGGTGTACCTATTGTTAATAATCCAGACGAAAAGAAATTAGTAGGAATTATTACGAACCGCGATCTTCGTTTTATTGAAGATTTCTCAATTAAGATCTCTGATGTAATGACAAGTAAAGATTTAGTTACAGCACCAGTAGGTACTACATTAGAACAAGCAGAAAAGATTTTACAGCAATATAAAATTGAAAAGTTACCGATTGTTGATGATGCAGGTATTTTAAAAGGATTAATCACAATTAAAGATATTGAGAAAGTGATTGAATTCCCGAATGCAGCTAAAGATGAACATGGTCGTTTATTAGTTGCAGCAGCAGTAGGTATCGCAAAAGATACTTTAGTCCGTGCAAAACAACTTGTTGAAGCAGGAACAGATGCATTAGTAATTGATACAGCGCATGGTCATTCTAAAGGTGTATTAGATATGGTAAAAGCATTAAAAGAAAATTTCCCAGAAGTCACTTTAATTGCTGGTAACGTAGCAACTGCGAGTGGTACGAAAGCCTTAATTGAAGCAGGTGCTGATGTCGTGAAAGTAGGTATTGGTCCAGGTTCTATCTGTACAACACGTGTAGTAGCAGGTGTAGGTGTGCCTCAAATTACTGCGATTTATGATGCAGCAACAGAAGCGAAGAAACATGGTAAAGCAATTATTGCTGATGGTGGTATTAAATTCTCTGGTGATATTATTAAAGCTTTAGCAGCTGGTGGACATGCAGTTATGTTAGGTTCATTACTTGCGGGTACAACAGAATCTCCAGGAGAAACTGAAATCTTCCAAGGTAGACAATATAAAGTTTACCGTGGTATGGGATCGCTTGGTGCAATGGAACAAGGTTCGAAAGATCGTTATTTCCAGGATGATAAAGATTCTAAAAAGTTTGTTCCAGAAGGTATTGAAGGACGTATCGCATTTAAAGGTGCATTACAAGATACAGTTTATCAACTCCTTGGTGGCGTAAGAAGCGGTATGGGTTATACAGGATCTAAAGATTTAGCAACTTTACGTGAAGAAGCACAATTTATTAGAATGACAGGTGCTGGATTAGTAGAAAGTCACCCACATGACGTACAAATTACGAAAGAATCACCGAACTATTCACTATAATCAATCATACTAAAGGAGAACTTCACTTATGGAAATGGCATTAGAACAAGAGTTAATTCTTGTATTGGACTTTGGTAGTCAATATAACCAGTTAATTACACGTCGTATTCGTGAAATGGGCGTGTATTCAGAATTACATGATCATGAGATTTCAATCGAAGAGATTAAGAAGATGAATCCAAAAGGTATTATTTTATCTGGAGGACCAAATTCAGTTTACGAAGAAGGTTCATTTACAGTAAATCCTGAAATCTTTAACTTAGGTGTACCGGTACTTGGAATCTGCTATGGTATGCAGTTAATGACGAAATTACTAGGTGGAACAGTTGAACGTGCAAATGAACGTGAATACGGGAAAGCAGTGATTAATGCACAAACGCATTCATTATTCACGAAATTACCTGAAGAACAAACGGTGTGGATGAGTCATAGCGATAAAGTAATTACAATTCCTGAAGGATTTGAAGTGATTGCGCATTCTCCAAGCTGTCAATACGCAGCAATTGAAAATAAAGAAAGACAATTATTTGGTGTTCAATTCCATCCGGAAGTACGTCACTCTGAGTATGGAAATGATTTATTACGTAATTTTATTCGAGAAATTTGTAAGTGTACAGGCGAATGGACGATGGAAAATTTCATTGAAATCGAAATCGAAAAGATTCGTGAACAAGTAGGTGACAAGAAAGTATTATGTGCGATGAGTGGTGGAGTAGATTCATCAGTTGTTGCAGTACTTCTTCATAAAGCGATTGGTGATCAGTTGACATGTATCTTCGTTGATCATGGTTTATTACGTAAAGGTGAAGGCGACATGGTAATGAAGCAGTTCGGTGAAGGATTTAACATGAATATTATTCGTGTTGATGCGAAAGAACGTTTCATGAGTAAGTTAGCAGGTGTATCTGATCCGGAACAAAAACGTAAAATTATTGGTAATGAATTTGTATATGTGTTTGATGATGAAGCATCTAAATTAGAAGGTGTGGACTTCTTAGCACAAGGTACGTTGTATACTGATATTATTGAATCAGGTACGAAGACAGCACAAACAATTAAATCACATCACAATGTTGGTGGATTACCAGAAGACATGCAGTTTGAGTTAATTGAACCAATTAATACATTATTCAAAGATGAAGTCCGTGCGTTAGGTGTAGAATTAGGTATTCCTGAGCATTTAGTATGGCGTCAACCATTCCCAGGTCCAGGACTTGGAATTCGTGTGTTAGGTGAGATTACAGAAGAGAAGTTAGAGATTGTGCGTGAATCAGATGCGATCTTACGTGAAGTGATTGCAGAAGCGGGATTAGAACGCGATATCTGGCAATACTTCACTGTATTACCTGACATTCGTTCAGTCGGTGTTATGGGAGATTACAGAACATATGACTATACAATCGGTGTGCGTGCAGTAACGAGTATCGATGGTATGACAAGCGACTTCGCAAGAATTGACTGGGAAGTATTACAGAAAGTATCAAGTAGAATCGTCAACGAAGTACAACACGTTAACCGCGTAGTGTATGACATTACATCTAAGCCACCAAGCACGATAGAGTGGGAATAGAAGTATAAAAACAAGAAACCCTTTAACCGCAATGGTTAGAGGGTTATTTTTATGTTTATTAGATTAAAAAATGGGCAGAAAATGGGCGGAGTGTGAGACTAATGATTCTGATTTTTGAGAATGTGATGCCTTTTCATATAAAGAATATCTAAAGTATTGTGAAATTCTTTCTTCTTTGCTACAAAAAACATATCGCTTTCATTTATATCCTTTTCTAAATAAGAATTTAAATCTTGAAACAATTGATATAATTTACTAAGTTGAGTTATGGTATTAGTAATTTCTTTTTGAAATTCAGGAGATAATAAATAGAAGTCAGTCGTGAGTCTGAAGTTTTTTAGTTCATCGATATTATCTTTAAAATCTTTTAAAAGAGATTCTTGTACATATTCATATTCTATTTCTCTAAAAGTAGGATTTAGATTTAAATTAAACTTTTCTTCATTTATTGGAAATCCAAAATCGAATGGTCTAATTTTGTTAATAGAAGACATAGATTCAGAGAACAAATCTTCAGTTAAAAATTTAGCTCTCTTTAAAGCTATTTTATTTTGTTCATCAATAATCATCTGAGAAGCTTTTAACGTATACTCACCTGACAATTTAGCTCCTAAATATGCCCCTAAGAAAGTTGTGAAAAGACCTATAAAGGCTATCATCAAGGAATAAGCTTCTAAGCTTTTTGCATCAACTATAATATTCATTGCACTTCCAAAGGAAAAAATTAAAATAATAGATATACAAATAGAAAAAATTATCATCAAATAAAAATAAAATTTATCTCTCAAAATTCTCTCACCGCTTCTAATTTACTCATCATGTCTTTATCCATCTGTTCAGTAACATGACTGTATATTTGTAAAGTTGTTTTATGATCTGTATGTCCTACACGTTCCATAATGGCTTTAAGTGACACACCTAACTGACTTAGTAATGATATATGGCTATGTCTTAGTGTATGAGTTGTAACATGCTTTGTAATGATTGGTTTACCGTCTTTATCCTTTATGCCCTCAACGGCTAGTTTTATATTGCGATTTACTGATGATAGAGCCATAGGGTTACCATAATGATTTGTAAATATAAACCCTCTATCGTTGTAATTGCTATCCCACTGCTTAGCCTTCTTATTCTCTAACATAGCTTTACGCAATATATCCATACTTCTTGTAGTGAGTGATATTGTTCTATATGACGCTTCCGTTTTAGTCGTATCTTTCACACCATAACCGCTTCCATCTGCTTCATCTATCCAGTGTATTGTTCCATCTATTTCTAAAGTAGCTTTATCAAAATCTATATTGTCCGGTTGAATGGCTAAACATTCACTGTATATTTGTAATGTTGTTTTATGATCAGTGTGGCCAACACGTTCCATAATCGCTTTAAGAGACACACCTAATTGTCTAAGTAGTGATATGTGGCTATGTCTTAGCGTGTGTGTAGTTACGTGCTTTGTAATGATTTGTTTACCATCTTTATCTTTAATCAAGCTTACAGCCATCCTATATAATTTAAGAAATGAGTCTCTTATCACTTTAGATGACAAACCGTTAAATTCTTTTTTCTTAGCTGTAATGTAATCTTCCGTGTCATTAATGTTGTTACCAATGGTTTATTTCAGCATCATTTTGTTGACTAAACTTACCAAAACCAGGTTCCAGATACTTTACAACTACGTACTGCATCATTAACACACTCATTCGATTGTTCAGCTTGTCTTTTTCTTCTAAAGGCTACCTCTCTAGCAACTTCTCCTACTTTTCCTTCACAATATTCTTCTAATAAAGAGCGTACATTCATAAATTCGCTAATACATTCTTCTATTCTGCCTTCTATACCTTTAATGCTTTGAACTTCAACATCAACATGATGCGACATTTCCTGTTCCATTTCTTTCTTTAGATTCATGAGTAATAGTATTTCATTGTCTCGTCTTTCTTGTTCTTCTAAATAATCTGAAACTGATTCTGATATACTCATTCAAATTACCCCTCAAATATTTTATATAATTCCCCTAATTCTTTATCTCTAGACTCCATTTTATAGTCTGCATACATGAGTTGCTGTGCGAATACAGTAGTTTCTTTTTTTAATCTATGCAACTCGTTTAGCGCATTATCAAAGTATTCATCGTTATAAAATTTGTATTTACCTGATACTGATATTTCTTGCATATGATCTGAAATTTCTATCGATTTAATGTATTTATAGTTGCCTGAATCAATTTTATCCATATATTTTTGTTCAATACGTCTCGCAAGTTTTTCAGTTTCATCCTTATAGTCTTCTAATTTATTGATTGCTTCGTCAACGAATTCAACTGCATTGGTTAACTTATCCGCGATTTTTTGCATTTCATACATGTCCATTTTGATATGAACGCTATCACCATTAAATGAAAATTCCTGAATGAAATGTCCAGTAATAGGATTTATTTTACTTAAAAAACTATCACTTTTGATATCTTTAGCATAAATTTGTGTGCCTATACGTTCGGCAAACAAATTAGAATTACCTATCAAATCCGTACGGTGTATATAATTATAAAACTTGCCATCATATTTTTCAGAACGATAATTTTCTTTTATATCAGTTGGAAGTAAGTCAAATGTATTCGGAGCTGAAAACACACGTGCATGATCAAAGTTATACATTACAGCATTTAACAATGCCAATCCACCACCAAGACTATGTCCGGCACCATATACATGCTTTGGCTTCTGTTTTTCAATCAATGCACCAGTGAAAATGTAGGATTCTTTACTTTGAGAAATCGGGTTTGTTAGTATACCTGATGGGACATATGCATCGCTACCAATGATAGTGTGATTTAAATTGCCATAGTCTGCAAGCTCTTCTTTTGTTGGTTTATTTCGTAAGCCGCCGCCTATTTTGGCAAATGCAATTTGTGCATCTTCCGTTAAATCGGCACCATAATCAGCTTTCGGATCTGTTCCGGCATACACAATATATAATTCATCAGTATTGACTTTACCATCAGGTCCTAATGGAGTTAGTCCTGCCATTTTTAATCCATTGAATTTATTTTGGCGGAAGGCAATAATATTAAAAGTCATTTCATAATCTTCTGAATATGCAACAGTCAGAGTTTTTTGGTCACTCATAATTGTATAAGCTTCTTTTGCTAATTTACGATATGTAGTATCCTTATTATATAGCTTATTCATAAATCACCTCGAATAGGAGTTAAGATTATGTCCAAAAAGCAAATTTTTAGCGTTATTTTCATTATATGCTTAATTATAGGAGGTGTCTATTTCAGAATGAATCATGACGTACATAAGAAGGAGAAGGAAATTTATTATAATGAACAAAAAAAGCGTATTACACTTTATCTAAAATATAATACAAAAGAACCTAATTCTATTAAGTCTGTTGAATTTACTAAAGTAGATGTAGGTCCAATGGGTGATGTGGTTTTTGATGGCTATATTAATAGCAATAAAGTTCATAATTTTGTTGCTTTTGCATCGCCCGAAGACAAGTTTCAATTTATAGGGGACATGACGAGAAGTCCCGAAGTAGAAAGATTACTAAAACCTGCTCACAATAGGAAATCCCCAAAAGAAATTAAAAAAGAATTAGAAAATTAATATCCAAACCTTTGACCAAAGCCAAACTACGTAAAATTGAGTTTGGTTTTTTTGATATATTACCATATAGTAGTTTTTTTAATCACACGATTTCAAGTTTTCTCGCTCACATTACTAGTCTTATTTGTTATATAATGGTCTCAAAACTAGCATATTCAATTAGGAGTAGTTACAATGACCAAAAAGAGAATTTTAGCTTTGATAATTGTCATTTTAAGCGCTTTTATTATTGTTGGTGGTGTCTATTTCAAAATAAAACATGATGAACGAGAAAAAGACAAAGAAGTTTATATTAAAGGACAAAAAGAACGGATTACACTTTATCTTAAGCATAATACAAAAGAACCTAATACAATTAAGACTGTAGAGTTTACAAAAGTTGAGATGGGGCCTATGGGTGATTATGTATTTGATGGATATATAAATGGTAACAAAGAAGATGAGTTTGTCGCATATTTAAGGATTTTTCGTTTTTATAATCTTTTAATCGATAAGATTCTTCAGTAATTTTAAATACTTTAGAATCTGGATTATTTATGGATTCCTATACACCAAGGAATTGGATTGTATCCTTAGATATTATTCAAGCTTTTATAACCTCAATCAAGTAATGTAATACCCACCCTTTAAATCGATTCCTATCTATTCAAAAAGTAATATATAATTATAGCAATAATAAAGCCCCAAACTAGAAAACCAACTATTTTTTCACGCTTATTTGTCTTACTAATTGTTATCGTTTTTTTCATTTCATTACCTCCATAAATAAATCTACCCTACATAACTCTAAACATTATAACTAAAAGGGTCTTATTATTTTTAGTATATAATATATACGATAAATGTAAAAGTAACATTGATAATAAACTGTGTAATGTTTTAACACCCTCTAAATCAGGTATAGAATTAATATAACCCGTTTCAAACAGCCACAGCGTAAATACTAATGAGGAGTGATTGAAATGAATGGTATTTTTAAAGTGATTGGTGCTTCAGCAATTGCATATGGTACTGTATTATGCGCAGAAGCGATTAGTGAGATTGCAACTGATATTATTGAAGAATAATAAAACTGAATATAAAGTTTAACGATGAGCCGATGTGCTCATCTTTTTTTATAAATTTTTTTCTTTTGAAATCCCTGATATTATTAGCTTTTATTAAACGAAAAGACTAATTAATCAAAAAATTCTGATTTAACTGTTGACTTTTGTTTTTAAAGATAGTAATCTCTTAAATAACAAATTACACAATGAAATATTACAAATTCACAGTAATAAGGAAAGTAAATCATACCCTGCATTCACAGAGAGTTTCCGTTTGCTGAAAGGAAATAATGAAAGCATGATTGAAAATGGCCTTTGAGTGGTGATGCCGATATTTAGGCGTCAACGGGTTCGCCCGTTATAGCGATACAGTATTAAAGTTTATTTAACTGCGTACTGGAAGAGGTCGCTATAGTGATATAGCGACGAATAAAGGTGGTATCACGGAAGAAGCTTTCGTCCTTTAAATCTGATTATTCAGGTTTACAGGACGAAAGCTTTTTTATTTTTTAATTTAAGGGAGGTTACTACATGAAAAGTACACAGCTTGCTCAAATTTCAACATCTCATGATTATACGGGAGCTACTAGTAATCCAATTTACTTAGCCACAGCATTTCAACACGAAGCGGTAGGTCATTCTACTGGATTTGATTACGCCAGAACTAAGAACCCAACGCGATCGCATTTTGAAGATGCATTTGCTCGTCTTGAAGGAGGTATCGCATCATTTGCGACTTCAAGTGGTATGGCGAGTATTCAGCTGATTCTTAATTTATTTAAACCACACGATGAAATACTCGTATCGTTTGATTTATATGGTGGATCGTATCGTTTATTTGATTTCTATGAACAGCAATATCAACTTAAATTTACTTACATTGACTTTAATGATCTCGAACGGGTTCGCGCATCAATTAATGAGCATACACGTGCGCTTTTCATAGAACCTATCTCTAATCCACAAATGCAGAGTGTAGCGCTTGAACCGATATATGAAATTGCACAAGAATTTAGATTACTTACGATTATCGATAATACTTTTTTAACTCCGTATTTATCAACACCACTTGAAGACGGTGCAGATATTGTACTTCACTCCGCAACGAAATATATATCGGGACATAACGATGTACTGGCAGGTGTAGTAACAGTAAAAGACGAAACGCTCGCAGTGCAGCTCGGTCAATTTCACAACATGATTGGGGCTACACTTTCCCCGTTTGATAGTTATTTGTTAGTAAGAGGACTAAAGACACTGCATCTCAGAATGGATCGGTCAATTGATAATGCTAAGCGGTTATCCCAAGTGCTGAATGAGAATGAGGCGATAGATGATGTGTTGTATGCAGGTACAACTGGAATGTTAAGTGTAAGGCTTAATAAAGCTTATAATACACGGGAATTTCTAAAGCATTTAGAAGTTTGTATATTCGCTGAGAGTCTTGGTGGAACCGAAACATTTATTACATTCCCATATACACAGACGCATATCGATATGCCGGATGAAGAGAAAGAGAAGCGAGGTATCAATGAGCAGCTTATCCGCATTTCAGTCGGTATTGAAGACTTTGAAGATATAAATGCAGATATACTACAAGCACTTACGAAATCTAAAGCAGTAGAGGTGATTGTATGACGAACAAAGTAACGCAATTATTAAAGCATCATCAATTAGAAGGCTACGCATCAAGCAATATTCCACTTTATTATGCTTCTACATATAAACAAGAACAATTAGGTGGCGAAACAACATTTGATTATGCGAGAAGCGGTAATCCAAATAGAAAATATCTTGAAGAGCAGTTAGCTGATTTAGAGGGCGGACAATATGGATTTGCTTTTAGTTCAGGTATTGCAGCAGTAACGGCAGTGTTTCTAACATTGAAAGCTGGAGACCATGTTATTATGCCTGACGATGTTTATGGTGGCACCTTCAGATTAACAGAACAAATACTTTCAAAGTTTGGCCTGACATTTACAGTTGTTGATCAATCTGATTTAGCACAAATTAAACAAGCGCTCCAGGCGAATACGCGACTTATCTATGTAGAAACACCATCAAACCCATTGTTTAAAGTAGCAGATATTCAAGCGATTTGTAACATTGCGAAGCAACATCGATGTTTGATTGCAGTCGATAATACCTTTATGACGCCACTTGGACAATCACCATTAGAGCATGGAGCAGATTTCGTAATTCATTCTGCAACAAAATTTTTAAGTGGGCATAGTGATGTCATTGCTGGTGCTGTAATTACGAATGATGCACATTGTGCAGATCAATTGTATTTAATACAAAACGGGACAGGCTCAGGATTAGGTGTTTACGATGCATGGACGCTAACGAATCATTTAAAGACATTACCAGTAAGATTTCAACAAAGTGTTGAGTATGCCGAAGCGATTTATCAATTTCTATCCACTCACCCTGCTGTACAAGAAGTCTATTACCCAGGGAATAATCCAGTTCACGTGAAACAAGCGACGTGCGGTGGTGCAGTTATTGGATTCAGAATAAGAGATGAAACGAAAGCACAACAATTTGTTGACCATTTAAAATTACCGTTAGTATCAGTAAGTTTAGGTGGTGTAGAAACAATTTTATCGCATCCAGCAACGATGAGCCACGCAGCAGTACCTGAATTTGTGAGAAGAAAACGCGGTATTACCGATGGATTATTTAGATTATCAGTTGGTCTTGAGCATCCAGAAGACCTTATCAATGATTTAGATTTTGCATTAAGGAGGGGTGTATATGACGATACTCAAGGCGATGAACGAACGTATATTAGTGGCTGATGGTGCGATGGGAACAATCCTTTATTCAGAAGGTTTGAACACATGTCCGGAACATTACAATTTGACGCATCCTGAAAAAATTGCTCAAATACATCACTCCTATATCCAGGCAGGTGCGGATCTTATTCAGACGAATACGTATGGCGCAAATTTTGAGAAATTAAAATTATATGGATTAGAGCATCGTGTGAAAGATATTCATAAATCCGCAGTACATATTGCAAAGTCAGTTGCGACGCCGGACACATTTATTGCCGGAACGATAGGTGGGTTTAGGAGTACGCGCAAAGAGTCATTCTCGCTTGAAACGATTGCTTATCACACAGAACTTCAAATCGAAACGCTGGCCAGTTCGGGTGTAGATGCATTACTATTCGAAACATATTATGACCTAGAAGAACTATTGCACGTCATTAAAATAGGGAAAACGTATCAACTCCCAATCATTGCGCAGTTAACGGCCAGTACGACAAAGTATTTGAAAGACGGACAAGCAATTCCGGAAGCCATTCAACAACTCATAGATATAGGAGCTGATGTCGTCGGTTTGAATTGTCACCATGGTCCGCACCATATGATCCAGACATTTAAACATTTGGATATACCAAAGCATGCATATTTAAGTTGTTACCCTAATGCGAGTTTATTGGATATTGAAGATGAAGTGATTAAGTATAGTGACAATGCTGTATATTTCAGTAATGCTGCACAATCGTTAGTAGCTGAAGGCGTGAGATTAATTGGAGGATGTTGTGGTACGACGCCTGAACATATTAAGAAGATTAGTGAAGCAGTATCGCATTTAGCACCTGTGACCAATAAAGATGTTATCCCTATTGAACGCCATCATAACTTTAGACCTGGAGAGCGTAAGAAGCATATCGGGGATCTTGTTAAAGAGCGTCCAACTGTAGTCGTTGAACTGGATACACCGAAACACCTTGATACGACTGCTTTCTTTAAAGGGGTTAAGGCGCTTGAAGAAGCAGGTGTAGATGCTGTTACTTTAGCTGATAATTCACTCGCAAATGTCAGAATATCGAATATTGCAGCCGCGAGTATTATAAAGCAACGATATAATATCCGCCCTTTAGTACACGTAACTTGCCGGGACCATAATTTAATAGGACTTCAGTCACATTTACTCGGGCTATCATTACTCGGTATCGACGATATTTTGGCAGTAACCGGTGACCCGTCCAAGATAGGAGATTTCCCGGGAGCAACAAGTGTGTTTGATGTGAATTCCTGCGGCTTATCCGAGATTATTCAGCAATTTAATCAAGGTATAAATGCTGACGGTGCGACGTTGAAACGGAAGACATCATTCTCTGTAGCTGGTGCCTTTAATCCACATACAAAGCATTTACAACGCGCAGTTGAACGTCTCACTAAGAAAATAGAAGCAGGTATGTCGTATTTTATTACACAACCTGTGTTTGATCGCACGCAAATAAAAGAAATATATGAAGCAACGAAGCATTTAGATGTTCCGATTATTATCGGTGTTATGCCGATTACAAGTTATAATAACGCACTATTTCTGCACAATGAAGTACCTGGTATAAAGATACCAGAATATATACTCAAACAGTTTGAAGCGGTTCAAGAAGATAGAGCACAGACAAAAGCGGTATCTATAAAAATATCAAAACAATTGATTGATGAAGTATACAGCTATTTCAATGGATTGTATCTTGTGACACCATTTATGAAATATGAAATGACAGAAGAACTAGCAAAATACGCAAAAGAAATTACAAATAACCAATATACTGAGGAGGTCATCTAATGACAATTAAAACAGCAAATTTAGGATTCCCGAGATTAGGAAAAGACAGAGTATGGAAGAAGACGATTGAGCAATATTGGAGTAATGAAATTGATAATCATACGCTTAACACACAATTAAATGTAATTCATAAAGATAATTTACAAGTACAGGCAAGCTATGATTTAGATTCAGTACCCGTTGGAGACTTCTCGCTGTATGATCATATATTAGATACGGCATTATTATTTAATATTATTCCTGAACGATTTAGTGGAAGACCAATTGACGATGATCTCCTATTTGATATAGCACGAGGCAATAAAGAGAACGTAGCGAGTGCACTTCTAAAATGGTTTAATACAAACTATCATTATATTGTACCGGAATGGGATACGGCAACACCGCAATTAAATGCAGATCAATTGCTTCAAAAAGTGAAGTTAGCAAAGTCGTTAAACATACAATCCCATGCAGTCGTTGTCGGCCCCGTAACGTTTGTAGCACTATCAAAAGGTGGTTCGCAGTCGGAAGAAGAGAAGGTACAATCATTGTTACCATTGTATACGGAACTATTTAATGTTCTTAATGAACAGGGCGTAACTTACATTCAGGTTGATGAACCGATTCTTGCGACAGATAAAGCAGAAGCATATTATGATATTACAAAAACAGCTTATACACACTTCAATACGCATGTACCAGAAGCGAAGCTAGTTATTCAGACTTATTTTGAACGTGTGAATTTATCATTTGTGAGAGACTTGCCAGTATTCGGATTAGGATTGGATTTCGTACATGATCACGGATTTAATCTTAAGCAAATCGAAGAAGAACAATGGCCGTCAGATAAAGTATTATATGCAGGTATTATCGATGGTAGAAATGTGTGGTCAGCAGATATTGAATCACGAAAGAACTTAGTTGAAAAACTTCAGAACTACGTTAAAGATATCGTGTTACAACCTTCTGCATCGCTATTACACGTGCCGTTCTCACTTGAGCAGGAAACGATTGATGAGACGATTAGGGAAGGGTTGAGCTTCGCGACTGAGAAATTAAATGAACTCAACGCTTTGAAGAAGCTATTCAATGATAACGATGATACGTTATATAATGCGTTAAAAGAAAAGTACAACCGTTTCTCTAATCAACCGTTTAAACAAAAAACATTTGATTTTGACAGTGTGCCAACGCAAAGAAATACACCTTTTGCTGAGCGTAAATTGAAGCAACAAAATAGATTACATCTTCCGGAACTTCCAACAACAACAATCGGTTCGTTCCCTCAAACGAAAGAAGTGAGGAAGAACAGAGCAGATTATCGAAAAGGACGTAAAGATAGGGCAGCGTATGAAGCATTTATAGAAGCGGAAATTAAGCGCTGGATTGAAATTCAGGAACGTATTGGGTTAGACGTATTTGTACACGGTGAATTTGAGCGTAATGATATGGTAGAGTTCTTCGGTGAACAACTTGAAGGATTCTTAGTAACACAGTATGGATGGGTACAGTCATACGGATCACGTGCGGTAAAACCTCCGATTATTTACGGAGATGTATATTGGACAAAGCCACTGACAGTAAAAGAAACAGTATATGCACAAAGCTTAACTGACAAACCGGTTAAAGGCATGTTAACAGGCCCGGTTACGATATTAAACTGGTCATTTGAACGCGTTGATATTCCAAAAACTGAAGTTCAGAATCAAATTGCACTGGCTATTAGAGCAGAGGTTGAAGCACTTGAAACTGCCGGAATAAAGATTATTCAAGTGGATGAACCGGCACTAAGAGAAGGATTACCGTTACATCAGTCATATCATGAACAGTATTTAAAAGATGCCGTTCATTCGTTTAAACTTGCAACATCATCAGTCAAAGATGAAACACAAATTCATACACATATGTGTTATTCTCAATTCGGAAAGATTATCCATGCCATTAAAGCGCTTGATGCAGATGTCATTTCAATTGAAACATCCCGAAGTCATGGTGACTTGATTAAAGACTTTGAATCGATTACGTATGATTTAGGTATTGGACTTGGTGTATATGATATTCATAGCCCGCGTATCCCGACAGAAGAAGAAATCACTACGGCGATTAATAGAGCGCTTAATGAAATTGACCGTTCATTATTCTGGGTAAATCCAGACTGTGGTTTAAAAACGCGTAAGGAAGAAGAAGTAGTTGCCGCCCTTACGACGTTAGTATCGGCCGTACAAAAACTGAGAGATGTGAAAGAAATAGCGGTATAATGACAAAAATGAAATACAATTATAAGGGGTAAGATGAACCATCTTGCCCTTTTATTTCGTAAAAATATATAAAGTTTTGTAAATTGATTGAAATAAAATTAAGTTGTGTAACTTTGTAATATTTAGGGTATATATCAGAGTATATAAATAGATGAATGGAGCGATTTCGATGCAAACTCCTGAGCAATTAGTGTACGACGTATACGTAAAATTATACAAAGCAATGATAGATGAAGATGTTGAAATAATCGATGAATTAATGATGGATGGTAGTGTATTAGTGCATATGACAGGTGTGAAACAGCCTAAAAGAGAATGGTTGAAGGCGATAGAAGATCAATCGATGAAGTATTATTCTACGAAAGAAGAAAATGTCGAAATACGCGTTAAAGATAAGAAGGCAACGTTAATTGCGCAAAATAAAGTGGATGCAAGAATTTATGGTTCACGTAATACGTGGCCTTTAGAACTTACGATGACGATGGTGAAATTTGAAAAGGATTGGAAAATATCTCACGTAGAAGCATCGACGTATTAAATTTTTATAATTTTTTTAGTAAATATTGTTGACAGTATCAATTGTTTATTATAAGATTGATATTGTCTTATTTGGAGGAATACCCAAGTCCGGCTGAAGGGATCGGTCTTGAAAACCGACAGGGGCTTAACGGCTCGCGGGGGTTCGAATCCCTCTTCCTCCGCCATTATTTTGACTATTAATTGAATGTTATATATAGAAGAGAGCTAACAATTTGTTAGCTCTCTTTTCTTTTATAATGCTGTAAGTATTGTAGTAGTAATAATACAGTTGTTGTAATGCCTACTGATATGATAGCCATTGCCATTCCTTCTGAGGAAGAGCCTTGCTCAAACTGGCGATAGATAAATGTTGCGGATGTATCCGTATTTGGTGGTCTAAGCATTAATGAACCTACAAGTTCACGCATTGAGATACAGAATATTAATATCCATCCTGAAACGATTCCTGGCCATAATAAAGGGAATGTAATTGTTCTAAATAAGTAATAACCTTTAGCTCCAGAAATCATTGCTGCATCAATAAGGCTTTGACTGACATTGGAATACACATTTTTAATATTTTGTACTGCATAAGGAATGTATAGGATGATATATGTCAGTACTAGAATAAAGATAGTATTGTACAGCTTTAACGGTTGGTTCGGATGATTCCAGAATAATATAATACCTACGACTACGATAATCCCTGGTACAGTATTCGGTAGTAAACTAGCGAAATCTATAAATTTACCTAGTTTGTCGCCTTTAATACTGAACAACACAAACCATAAACCGATAATACTAGCAATCGTGGCAGCTAGTGATGCTATCCAGAAACTATTAAATAATGCTATCGCACCATCACCGGAAAGTACATTGACGAAGTGTTCCAGTGTAAAGTTTGCAGGTGTTAATCCTTTTGAGAGTTGCTTGATAAAAGCATTAATAACAACACTCGTAAACGGCATAATTATACTAATGAAAAGGATAAAGCCAACAATTAATCCATATAAGATATCTTTTTTACTTCTTGATGCAACCTTGATGTTATTACCTTTTCCTTTACTTTGAATGACACGCGTTTGAGATTCAAACCATTGCTGAATTGCCCAGACAGTCATACTTGTAGTAAGAAGCATTAAAGCTAAAGTACTTGCTCTATTAAAGTCAATCGGCCAAATACTAACTGAACGATGTATCTCGCTTGTGAGTACGAAGAAACCGATACGATTTCCCATTGTTACTGGGGTCCCAAATTCTCCGATCGTCTTTACAAAGACAAGTAATGCCCCGAGACTATAACCCGTTTGGAAAAGCGGAAGTATAATCTTTCTGAATCGATATAACCATGAGCCGCCATAGATGAGTGCAGCATCTTCTTGACTCCCTTGAATATTGAGGAGTGCATTTTTAATAATGGTATATAGAAATGGTGCTAAGTGACAACTCATGATAAGAACCATTCCAAAGAAACTAAAGAAATAGGGTGTTAAGTGTTTCGCTTGAGGTATAATTTGCTCTACTAAACCGTTGCGTTGCATCGTTAACATCCATCCCATAGCCCCGATATACGGTGGTGTCATAAACGGAATCATGATGACTAAATCAAGCCATCTGAAACGATTTAAAGCTGTTTTTGTCATAATAAATGCTAACGGTAAAGCAAGAATTGTTGCTCCAATTACGACTGAAATACCCAATATAATAGAATTGAAAAGTATTTTTAAATTACCACTTTGAAATAACTGTCCAATATTTTCAGAAAGTGAATATATTTCATTCGGCATCACACCTTTAATAAGAATCATCGAAAGTGGCCAAATAATAAGCAGAATCAGTGCGAGAATCGCACTGATTTGATTAATCTTATAAATCGACTTTTTTTGCATTATCTCATCATATCCATATATTTTTTAAGAACTGTTTCAGATTCTTTAGATAAGTTTTTCCAGTCGTATTTTAATTCTTTAATATCTTCACGTTTAACGCCTTCTTTATTCTTCGCAAATGATCTATCAGCTGGCATTAAGAAGAATGAATCGACTTGTTTTTGTCCGTCGGCACCTGTTACATATTCCATGTAAGCTTTTGCATTTTCTACGTTTTTAGCTGACTTTAAGATGAATGCTGGACGAGGAGAAATCGCTGTACCTGATTCAGGGAATGCGATATCAACAGGTTCGCCTTTTTTCTTCGCAGCGTATACCATATAGTCTACTCCACCAAATACAGCCGCATTTTGGCCTTTAATTACTGTTTCTAAAGCAGGTTTGTTAGCCCCTGCCATTTTAATACCATTGTCTTTTAATTGTTTGTATAAATCCCAAGCTTTATCCTCATTGTTTTTCACGTTGATAGATAATAAATCGATAGCAGTTCCTGATTGTGATGGGTCTGGAATCGCAATTTTATCTTTAAATTCAGGTTTTGTTAAGTCTGACCAATCTTTTGGTGCATTTTTTACTTGTTCAGTATTGTATGAAATTCCTAGAGCCGAACCACTAAACCCATAGTAATAACCTTCAGCGTCTACCCAGTCTTTGTATAATTTATCGTGATTTTTCACTTTGTAAGGCATAATTAACCCTTTTTCTTTATAATCCATTGCTGCAGGAAGTGATGCAACTTGTACGATATCAGCTTTTGGATTGTTTTTCTCAGCTTCTAAACGACCTAATATTTCACCAGTTGTACCTGAGAAGACTTCTACTTTAACGCCTTGTTTCTTTTCGAAATCTTTCACCATTGCTTCTACCATGTTATCTGGACCGGCAGCATAAAGCACTAATTTATCTGTTTTGTTAGATTTAGTATCTCCATTACTTTGAGAATTTGAATCTTTTGTACTTTCAGTTGAAGAATCTTTTGATGTTTCCTTTGTGCTTGATGAGTTTTGACACCCTGTTAATACTAAAATAAATACAAATACTGAAATAAATAATAAACTTAACTTTTTCATGTTCATTACTGTTCCTCCTGTTTGAATAAGAAATGATTTAAGATTTGTATATTTAAATTTACTGTAGAGCCGATACTTAATTTGTTCGAATCATAAAGCATAATAGGTGTTTCATCCAGTAAAGCAACGTATTCGTAGCGTTCGCCAGTGTAACTTACAGATTGAATTTGTGCTGGATATCCACTGTTATCAATCTTTACCGATTCAGGACGTATGATGTACGTGTATGGTCCGGGTGTAGTATTAAAGTGAATCGGGAACTTTAACCCCGTCACTGTAGTAAAGAATTTATCAACTACAGTTCCTTGTATGTCAGAGCCCTTGCCGATAAATTTAGCAATATACGGTGTCGCGGGTTTTGTGTAAAGATCTTCCGGTGTACCTTGTTGTAGAATCTTACCTTTATCTAACACGATAATTTGATCACTCATCGTCATTGCTTCGTATTGGTCATGTGTTACGAAGATAGCTGTCATTTCGTACTTCTTAGTGATGGATTGAATTAAGTGGCGCATATCTTCACGTAACGTTGCATCAAGTGCCGATAATGGCTCGTCCATTAATATCACTTTATTATTTGAAATGATTGCGCGCGCTAAAGAGACACGCTGTTGTTGTCCACCTGATAGTTCATGGATTTTTCGATCTTTCAAATGTTCGAGTTGTACGGCAGACAAAGCCTCGATTACTCTTTCGTTTAACTGATCCGTATCTTTTTTCGCACGTAGAGGATAGGCAACATTGTCATAAACATTCATATGTGGCCATAAAGCGAAGTCCTGAAAGACCATACCTAAGTTTCTCTTGTCAGGAGAAATGTTAACTTTTTGTTCTGATGAATAAAAAATTGTATCATTATGTCTTATTTCGCCTTTATCAGGTGTAATAAGACCTGCTATAAGTCTTAATAACGTTGTTTTTCCACAACCAGACGGTCCTAATAAAGAGATGAAGCTAGATGATTCTAAGTCTAGTGAAATATCATCGATGACCGAGTTGTTATTAAATGCTTTTGATAAATGATTAATTACTAAAGTCACATACCTATCTCCTTTCCAAATACAACTATAGCTATAAATTGTTAATATAATGTAAATTAGTATTGAATAATAAATCAACATTTTTTATGTATAATAGATGTGTACATAGATTTTATCTATATAAAGGAGAATAGAATTGAATATTAAGCAGCTGAAGTTATTTAAGTTGTTCGTGGAAACAAAAAATGTGAATACTGTGGCTGAAATGATGCAAATTTCGCAGCCAACAGTTTCATTTCACCTTAAAAATTTACAAGACTCATATGACACAGAGCTATTTAGAAAAAAAGGAAACAACTTCACGTTAACCTCAAGTGGAGAAATGTTATATTTAAATGCAACACAAATTATTTCTCTTATGGACGAAACAGAAAGATTACTTGAGGAGTTTGGAGAATCTGCTAGAGGAAGTTTAACTATTGGTGCTAGTAATACGCCGTTAAATCATTTCTTACCCAACATATTTAAAGCATATATGAAAGCATATCCAAAAATTAAGTTGTCAGTTGTAGTTGATACAGCACCTAAAATCGTTGAAAAGATTAAAGAAAGGGAAATAGACTTAGCGATTATCTCTGAAGTTGGAATATTGAATTCAGATTTTGTTGTGAAGCGATTATTTGAAAATCCGTTAGTATATGTGATGGATAAACATCATCCTCTAGCCCAGCTTGATAAAATTACACATAAAAGTATTCAACAATATGACTTTATCATTCATAAAAGTGGATCGACGAGACAAAGTATTGATCGATGGCAAGCAAAACATTTGTTAGATATTAAAGTAGCGATGGAGATAAATTCGATTTCAAGTATACTGCAAATGGTTGAAGGATCAGAATTTGTAGGTATCATTAGTAAAGCAGCAATCGCACATAATCATGATATTGTGTATCGTGTATTAGAAGATGAACAAGAAGAGCGATATATTTCGTTAATATATAAGAAAGATAGGTTAGTTACGAAGATAATGCAGGATTTTATTTCGATATTATATAAGCATAAAGAATACTAGAACGAGACAATCTCGATCTAGTATTTTAATAATTACCAAAAATTATTTTTGTTTGTAGCTATTCATAAGTCATTAAAATATAACTAGAATTGTTATTTAAAAAAAACAATTTTTTAAATATCTGTGCATGCAAATCCTTTTGATACTTGTATATAGATATCGTACAACACCTTTCCTTTGTTGGGTGTAAAAAAACAATATTTAAATAAAAAAAATAATGTGTGAAACCCTTTTCAGAAAACCTTTACATACTTGTATAGACAGTGTACAATAAAGGCATATTATAGAGAAGGAGTTGACCAGCATGGCAGTCAACAGACAAGAAGTTAAAAGTATTATCGATGCAATTGGCGGTAAAGAAAACGTATCAGCAGCAACACACTGTGTTACCCGTTTACGTTTAGCTTTAAAAGATGATTCAAAAGTAGATAAAGCAGCTTTAGATAAAATTAATTTAGTAAAAGGATCATTCGCAGCGAACAACCAGTTCCAAATCGTTATTGGACCAGGTACTGTTGACGAAGCTTACAAAGTATTCGTTGATGAAACTGGTATTGGTGAGGCTTCAAAAGACGATGTGAAAGCAGCGGCAGCAGAGAAAATGAGTCCATTACAACGTGCGATTAAGACGTTAGGTGATGTATTTATTCCGTTATTACCTGCAATCGTAACAGCCGGTTTATTATTAGGTCTTTCTAACTTATTACTTGATCCAGGCGTATTTTATGAAAAGAAGTCTGTTGTAGACATGTTTCCTCAATTTAAAGGGATTGCAGAGATTATTAAATTAATTGCTGTAACGCCATTCCACTTTTTACCGGCGCTAATCGGTTGGAGTGCGATGCGTGTATTTGGCGGTAGTCCGATTTTAGGTTTGGTCTTAGGTTTAGTACTTGTTAACCCGGCACTTGCGTCACAATATGGTTTGGCGGATAGAGCTACAGGTAAACTAGTTGAAATTCCGACTTGGGATATCTTTGGATTAAAAGTGCAACAATTAAACTATGCTGCACAAGTATTACCAATCTTAATCGCGACTTGGTGTTTAGCACAAGTTGAACGTTTCTTAAATAAACGTGTACATGATTCAATCAAGATGTTGGTTGTAGGTCCTATTGCATTATTATTAGTAGGTTTCTTATCATTCATCATCATTGGTCCAGTGGCATTCTGGTTAGGTAACCAAATTACTGGATTTGTTCAAATGATATTTGAACATGCTGGCTGGTTAGGTGGGCTAATTTATGGATTAGTTTATGCTCCACTTGTTATTACAGGTCTTCACCATATGTTCTTAGCAGTTGACTTCCAATTAATGAGTTCAAAATTAAATGGTACATACTTATGGCCTATCTTAGCAATTTCAAATATTTCACAAGGTTCAGCAGCATTTGCAGCTTGGTTCTTATATAAACGCAAAAAAATGGTTAAAGAAGAAGGATTAGCATTAACTTCTGGTATTTCTGGTTGGTTAGGGGTTACTGAACCAGCAATGTTCGGGGTAAATATTCCGCTTAAATATCCATTTATCGCTGCAGTAATTACAACTGGAATTGTTGGTGCAATCTTCGGTTCTCAACAATTATTAGGTAAAGTTGGTGTTGGAGGCGTTCCAGGTATTATGAGTATTAATTCTGGATTTAAGATTACGTTTGCCATCGGTATGATCATCGCTATCATTCTACCAATCGTGTTAACATTAATCTTCTCTAACTTTGCTAAGAAGAAAATGGGTGAAGATGTGGTAGAACCAATCGTTTCAGATAAAAACTTATAAAATTTCATAGTTAATTAATTCATCAACGAACAACTTGTAAGTACAAGTTGTTCGTTGTAAAATTATATTAAACTAAAAATAGTTAGGAGTTTTAAAAAATGGCAGTCACTGATTGGAGAAAGTCAGTTGTTTATCAAATTTATCCAAAGTCGTTCAATGACACAACAGGCAATGGTCAAGGGGATATTAACGGTATTATTGAAAAGTTAGATTACTTAAAAACACTCGGTGTAGATTATTTATGGTTAACACCCGTTTATCGTTCTCCAATGAATGATAATGGTTATGACATTAGTGACTATTATGAAATTAATCCGGACTTTGGTACAAAAGAAGACTTCAAGCGCTTATTAGATGAAGCGCATGCACGTGGTATTAAGATTATGTCTGATATTGTTATTAATCACACGAGTACTGAGCATAACTGGTTTGTAGAATCTCGTAAATCAATGGACAATGAATACCGCGATTATTACATCTGGAAAGATGGCAAAGATGGACAACCTCCAACGAACTGGGAATCAAAGTTTGGTGGTAACGCGTGGCAGCTAGATCCCGCTACGAATCAATATTACTTACGCTTATTTGATGTCACACAAGCAGATTTAAACTGGGAAAATGAAAAGTTACGTCAAGAGATTTACGATATGATTAACTATTGGATTGATTTCGGTATGGATGGTTTCCGATTTGATGTCATTAACTTAATTTCTAAAGCAGAATATAAAGATTCAGATAAGATCGGTAAAGAGTTTTATACAGACGGTCCACGTGTTCATGAATTTTTAAATGAAATGAACCGCAATACTTTTGGGAAAAAAGATGGTTTCATGACAGTTGGAGAAATGAGTTCTACAACACTTGAACATTGTATTAACTATACGCGAGAAGATCGTCATGAATTAAGTAGTGTGTTCAACTTTCACCATTTAAAAGTAGATTATAAAGATGGTGAAAAATGGACAAAGATGCCTTATGATTTCATTGAATTAAAGCGTATATTATTTGAATGGCAGGTGGGTATTTCGAAAGGTGGCGGCTGGAACGCAATCTTCTGGTGTAACCATGATCAGCCACGTGTTGTTAGCCGATTCGGTGATGATTCAACTGAAGAAAATCGCGTAAAGAGTGCAAAGATGTTAGCAATAACATTACACTGTTTGCAAGGTACACCGTACATTTATCAAGGTGAAGAAATAGGTATGACAAACCTGTATTTAGATGATATTAGTCAATATCGTGATGTAGAATCAATTAACGCGTACAATATAATGGTGGACAATGGATTTACAAATGAACAAATATTAGATATATTACAAGATAAATCAAGAGATAATTCGAGAAGTCCTGTGCAATGGGATGATAGCACAAATGCTGGATTTACAACAGGTACACCTTGGATAGATGTTGCAAAGAATTACAAACAGATTAATGTACAACAAGCACTAGCAGATAAAAGCTCTGTATTTTACACATATCAAAAGTTAATAGAAATGAGACATAACTTAGATATTATTACTTACGGAGAGGTGAAACCTTTATTAGAAGATCATCCGCATATTTTTGCGTATGTAAGACTGCTTGAGGATGAGACGTTACTCGTCTTAGCGAACTTTACAAATGATGTTGTTGAAATACCGTCTTCAATCAATATTGAAGGCCGTGTATTAATCAACAATGGTGAAAGCCATTCAAATGTATTAGAACCATATCAAGCAATCGCTATTCTTCGATAAACTTTTCTGGTTTTTGATGCTAATGACTCATAGAATATAGAGGTGGCGTTATGAACAGTAATAAGTATCGAAAGATTTATCAGGAGTTAAGTGGTAAGATTATCAATGATGAGTATAAAAATGGTGAGCAGTTACCTTCAGAGAACTTACTCGTAAAAAAATATGGTGTATCACGTGAAACAGTGCGTAAAGCGCTAAGTTTACTACAGACAAATGGTTTTATTCAGAAATTAAAAGGAAAAGGCTCAATTGTTATTTACAATCAATCGATGAATTTTCCTGTTTCACAACTGATTAGCTTTGAAGAAATTAAACAGTCATTAAACATGGATTATCATACTGTTGTTGAGGCATTTGAAACTGTCTTAGCGAAAGATCATCCGAAAGTAAAAGTTGCTTTAAACTTAACGGATGATACGAAATTATTTAGAGTAGTCCGTTCAAGAAGAAAGAATGATTTAGTGAATATTGTAGATATTGATTATTTCATACAAGACATGATGCCAGCATTGTCTAAAGAAATTGCGGAGCATTCTATTTATGAATACATTGAAAATCGCTTAGGACTTAAAATTGCATATTCAAATAAAGCAATTACATTTGAGCCGATGACAGAATATGAAATTGACTTATTTGTAGAAGCAACCCCTCCTTATGCGGCAGTGGTGAGATCGGTTGTTTATTTAGCAAATGCGACACCGTTCCAATATAATGTCTCTAAACATAGAGCAAGTGAATTTAAGTTTGTTGATTTCTCAAGAAGAATGATAGATAAAGAGAAGTAAAGTTTATTGTTGCATTATATTGATAGTTTTAGTATTATAAATATTACCGTGCTAAGTGGGGAGTTAGCGGTTCCCTGTACTTGCAATCCGCTTAGGCAAGACCTAATTCCTTTGCCTCGGGTAACAAGTTGTGAGGTCTGACCCAGATACGTAGTGTTGAGAGATCGGTCCTAGCCAATATAAACCCATGAATCATGTCAGGTCCGGAAGGAAGCAGCATTAAGTGGTCATTTGTATGTGACTGGGGTAGCCGGTTTTGAGCTGTCGACTTGGGTAACGCTTGTGTTTGTTATTCAAAGCAAAGGTGCACGGCTTTAATTTTAAGTATATGATTGATTATATAAATGACACATCCTACATTTTGTGAGGGTGTGTTTTTTTTATCTTATTAATATGATGACATCCGGTTCAATGTTATAATGAAAGTACTAATTTGTTGGAGGGGACTCACTTGAGTTATCAAGCTTTATATCGTGTGTTTCGTTCACAATCTTTTGAGGAAGTTGTGGGGCAGAAGCATGTAACGACAACTTTAAAGAACGCAATTCAGAAAAATAAAATATCACATGCTTATTTGTTTAATGGTCCACGCGGTACAGGAAAAACAAGTATCGCCAAAATATTTGCTAAAGCAATTAACTGTACGGATAGTCATAATGGAGAGCCATGTAATCAGTGTCCGACGTGTATATCGATTACTAATGGGACAAACTCTGATGTTATAGAAATTGACGCTGCGAGTAACAATGGTGTTGATGAAATACGCAATATTCGTGATAAAGTGAAATATGCACCGGGTGAATCGACATATAAAGTATACATTATCGATGAGGTACATATGTTAACGACGGGCGCATTCAACGCGCTGCTTAAAACGTTAGAAGAACCACCAGCACATGCTATTTTCATTCTGGCGACAACAGAACCTCACAAAATTCCTGCTACGATTATTTCCCGTTGTCAGCGTTTTGACTTTAAAGCCATTGCTTTACCTGATATAAAGGATCACTTAGCATTTGTATGTAATAAAGAAGGTGTTTCATATGAAGATGCTGCATTAGAATTTATTGCGACAAGTGCAGAAGGTGGTATGCGTGATGCGTTAAGTATACTGGATCAGGCGATTGCATTTGGTGAAGAGAAATTAACTTTAAATCATGTGTTAAATGTGACGGGTAGTGTAGGTCGTGATGATTTAATGGCATTGATGGATAAAGTGATTGTGCATGACGTCAAAGGTGCATTTGAGCATTATCATCAATTATTAGCAGATGGCAAGGAAGTTACGCGTTTAGTGAACGACTTAATCTATTTCTTGCGAGACGTAATTGTTGAGTTTGCTACGAATCAAAAGGGTGAATCGGCAATTTATTCTTTAGCATTGCCAACCATTTATGAAATGATCGATAAGATTAATGATACGTTAGTTTCAATGCGCTTCTCTGTGAATTCAAATGTTCATTTTGAAGTGTTAATCGTTAAACTTTCTGAATTGGTGAAGCAAAGCGAATGTGGGACATTACCAGTCCCACATGCTGTAAGTCAGCCAACTGTAGATACAAGCCGAATTGAAGCAAGAATTAATGCATTAGAATCACGTATGAATCAAGGTATTCCACAATCACCAGCCCCATCACAAAAACCGAAAAGAGAAGCGAAAAAGAACAAAAATGCTTTCTCAATGAGGCAAATTGAGACGGTACTTGATAATGCGAATCGCGAAGATTTAAACTTCCTGAAACAGAACTGGCAAGAATTACTGGCACATGTTGAGTCTTTAGGTCAACGCTCTTTAGTGAGTCTGTTACATCATTCTGAACCTGTAGCAGCGAGTAATACACATGTCCTGATTAAGTTTGCTGAAGAAATTCATTGTGACATGGTGAATAACAATGATGAAAAAAGAGAACAGATTGAGTCGATAGTATACACAATTATAAAAAAACAAGTTAAAATGGTAGGAGTACCTGATTCTCAATGGTTGCAAGTCAGACATGCTTATATTGAGAATAGAAAGCAACCGAAACAGGAAGAAAAGCCTGTGGAAGTTGATATTGTATCAGAAGCGGCAAATTTATTTGGCGAAGATGCAATTAACATAATAGATTAAATTAATTAGGAGGAAACGAATATGCGCGGTGGCGGAAATATGCAACAAATGATGAAACAAATGCAAAAGATGCAAAAGAAAATGGCAGAAGAGCAAGAGAAGTTAAAAGAAGAAAGAATTGAAGGAACAGCAGGTGGCGGTATGGTTACTGTTGTTGTTTCAGGACATAAAGAAGTGTTAGACGTTATTATTAAAGAAGAAGTTGTAGATCCGGAAGATATCGAAATGTTACAAGACTTAGTATTAGCTGCAACAAACGATGCATTAACAAAAGCTGACGAAGTTACTGCCCAACGTTTAGGACAACATACTAAAGGATTAAACATCCCAGGAATGATGTAATATGCATTATCCTGCACCAATATCGAAACTTATTGATAGCTTTATGAAGCTGCCTGGCATCGGTCCTAAAACAGCAAGTCGTCTTGCATTTCATGTATTAGATATGAAAGAAGACGATGTAATGAATTTCGCGAAAGCGTTAGTCGATGTGAAACGTGAATTAACTTATTGTTCAGTGTGTGGTCATATTACGGATACTGATCCATGTTATGTTTGTAGTGATACGACGCGTGATCGCTCAATGATTTGTGTAGTGGAAGAGACGAAAGATGTTATTGCGATGGAGAAGATGCGTGAATATAAAGGAATGTATCATGTGTTACACGGTGCCATCTCGCCAATGGAAGGTGTTGGGCCGGAAGATATTAATATTCCTTCGTTACTGACGCGTTTGAAAGATGAAGAGGTAACAGAATTGATATTAGCCACGAATCCGAACATCGAAGGTGAATCGACAGCGATGTATATTTCAAGACTCGTGAAACCGATTGGGATAAAGACGACGCGTTTAGCGCATGGCTTGCCTGTTGGTGGAGATTTAGAATATGCTGACGAAGTTACACTTTCAAAAGCGATTTCAGGTAGGACTGAGATATAAAAAATAAGCATCCTCATTTTTGAGGGTGCTTATTTTTATAACAATATACTTACTATACTAATCGTTTACGAATCGCACTAGATAATGTATCAACAATAATTACCATAATGACAATACCAATTAATATCATACCAACACGATCCCATGTACGTCCTTGAAGTGCAAAGATAAGTGGTGTTCCTATACCACCAGCGCCGATTAATCCTAGTATTGAGGCGCTCCTTAAGTTAATTTCGAATCGGTATAACACAAAGGAAATAAATGCTGGTAATATTTGTGGGACGACAGCAAACATTAAAGTCTTTGTTTTATTAGCACCAGTAGCGATTAACGCTTCAGAAGGTCCCATATCTAAATTCTCCATATCTTCAGCAAATAACTTTCCTAGCATCCCAATAGAGTGGATACCTACAGCAAGTACTCCTGCAAATGCACCAGGTCCAACTGCTTTAATGAAAAGGAGGGCCATAATAATTTCAGGAAAGACGCGAATTAAACTTAAGAGAAATTTACTGATTTCAGATAAATATCGATTTGAAATATTTCTTGCAGATAGAAATGCAAAGGGAATACATAGCACTGCAGAAATAATAGTACCTAAAAACGCGATAGCAAATGTTTCAAGTAATCCACGTAATAAATCTTCTCCTTCAGGCATATAAATGTAGCCAGTATCAGGATGAATGATACCTTTCCAGATATTTGATATGATTTCATATGACTTCTCTTTAATTTCTATTTTAGGCATACCACTAAATGCCCAAATATATACGGCAATGAGTAAACATATAATGATTGTTGTACGTATAATAGTAGGAACAGATGATTTAGGTTTTAAATAGTCATAATTCTTGCTCATAATAATCGTTCCCTCACTTTCGTACTTACATAGTCAATTATCATAACGATGAATAATGTGAATATAATAATAGTTGTTACTTTTGGGTATTCGAAATAACCGAGCGTCTTGTCATAAAATAGTCCAATCCCACCAGCACCAACTAGACCGAGTACTGCAGCAGCACGGATATTAATTTCGAAAGTAAATAATACAAAAGATAAATATGGTGCAATAGCTTGAGGTAGAACGCCGAACGTAATCCATTTAGATTTATTTGCGCCGACTGCGGTCATTGCTTCTAGAGGTCCGTTATCAATGTTCTCTAATGACTCATAGAATAACTTTGCTACGATACCGAAAGATAAGACTGATAAGGCAAATATACCAGGTAACGCACCAATCCCAAATACTGCAACAAAGATAGAGGCCAGCAATAAATCTGGTATTGTTCGAATTACATTTAACACTAATCGAACGGGTACATTGATCCATTTTGATTTAAAGACGTTACTTGCAGATAATAATGCAACAGGAATCGCTAGTAGAGAACCAAATGTTGTTCCAAGTACGGCCATTCGAATTGTATCAAGCATCGGATCAATAATTTCTTTAAAATAGCTCCAGTCCGGTGGCAACATTTCTTTCACTAAATTCATCATTTCAGGAGCACCCACTGCTAAACCGGATAAACTGAACTTGGTTTTCCATGCACTCCAAATAATTAGAGCAACAATAAGTAAGAGTGTGAATGTTGCTTTAATGCGACCTGTCGATTTAATTTCGGGATTTTTCATTATTTAACCCCCAGCATCTCATCATCTTTAATTTCACGACCATATATTTCTGAGAATGCATTATCTGTTGCTTGTTCAACAGGACCATCAAATACAACTTTTCCAGCACGTAAACCTATTATTCTCGTTGCGTATTCTCGTGCTAAGTCTACGAAATGTAAGTTGACGATAACTGTAATACCTAATTCCTGGTTGATGCGCTTTAAGTCATCCATCACTTGTTTCGTTGTAAGTGGATCTAGTGATGCAACAGGTTCATCTGCTAATATAATTTTTGGTTCTTGCGCAAGTGCACGTGCTATAGAAACACGTTGTTGTTGCCCGCCGGATAATTCATCTGCTCTGCTATAAGCTTTTTCGACAATATTTACACGGTCTAAAGCTTCTAGAGCAATCTGTTTATCCTTTTTAGGAAATAGACCTAACACCATCTTCCATGTCGGGTGATACCCTACACGTCCACTTAGTACATTACGTATAACAGAAGAGCGTTTCACTAAGTTGAAGCTTTGAAAGATCATACCGATATTACGGCGCATCATTAACAGTTTGTTCCCTTTAGCTTGCGTAATAGATTCGCCATCAATTGAAATATCTCCTGAAGAAATTTCGTGTAATCTGTTGATTGAACGTAATAAGGTTGATTTACCTGCACCAGATAAACCGACGATGACGATAAACTCTCCTTTATTGATTTCTAAATTGACGTTATCCAAACCGACATGGCCATTTGGATAGACTTTATTAACATCTTTAAATATGATTTGTGCCATTTTAATGCTCCTTTATAGAAAAAGCTAAACTCAAAAATGAGTTTAGCTTAATTTAATTATTTTGATGGGAAAAGTTTTATTCTTTAACTTTTTTGTCGTAGTCACGGATGATATCAAACTTAGAATCGTCAGACTTAACATATCCTTCGTGTGAGTAAACTTCACGGATAATCTTTTGTCCTTCTTTATCTTTTCCGATTTTGATAAATGCATCTGTTAATTTCTTTTTCCATTCGTCAGACATATCAGAGCGCACTGAAATAGTGTCATTTGGGATTTTTTCTGTATATTTTACAATACGTGTGTCTTTAAATACGTTGGGTTGATCTTTTTTAACAATGTTACGTGCATCCTGGAATGTTACCGCTACATCAACGTCACCATTTAATAAAGAAATTACAGCTTGGTCATGACCTTTAACTGTTGTAACTTCCATGTCTTTTAATGGGTCGATTTTTTCATTTTTTAAATCTACTGCTGGGAAGACATATCCTGCAGTTGAAGTAACATCTTGCATCGCAATCTTTTTGCCCTTCATATCTTTTAAGCTCTTAATGTCAGAATCTTTTTTGACGATAAATTGAGATTTATAGAAATCTACTAATTCTTTAGTAGGGGTACCGTCGTCGTTTACACCGTAACGTTGTGCTTGTAATATTACATCAGCAGCTTTTTGATCATGTGCTAATACATAAGCAGTTGGAGGTAAGAAACCAACGTCAACTTTTTTAGATTTCATTGCTTCTACAATTGTGTTGTAGTTTGTAGATACAGAAACTTCTACTGGAATACCGATTTCTTTTTTAAGTAACTGTTCTAAAGGTTTTGCTTTTGCTTCTAAAGTTTCAGCGTTTTGAGATGGTACGAATTGTACAGTTAATTTTTCTGGTGTATAACTTTTGCTTGCTTCTTTAGAACCATCTTTTGCTTTTTCTCCACCACATGCACCTAATACAGTCGCAGCTAAGATTACAGGGACAGCAGTTTTCATTGTTTTCTTGAACATTTTATTAAACTCCTTTGAAAGTATGTTTTGTTTACATCAACAATAACTATATTATCAAAAAAATGGAGTATAAAAAGTAAAGTTTTTGTAAATAATGTAAAGAGTAAAATGAACAAAAATTCAATTAAAAGCGATGTTGGTTATCATTCTTTTACTATAGCTGCTTGAGTATGGACATATTTTCTGATTATATCGTACTCAGAATCTTTTGTTTCGGCATAACCATCGTGAGAGTATATTTCTTTTATGATTTTTTTAGATGAATCATCTTTAGATAAAGTGATGAAAGCTTTCTTTACTTTTTCTTTTAATTGACGATCCAATTGTGACTGTACAGAAATCGTATCATTGGGAATTTTCTCAGTTGTTGCGATAATACGAGTCTCCGATTTAATTCGAGGATAATCCTTTTCTAAATAATCACGAGCATCTTGGAATGTTGCTGCAACATCAACTTCTTTGTTAATCAATGCAGTAATTGCTTTATCATGTCCTTTAACCATAACGGACTTTACATCTTTATTAACATCGATGTTGTGATCTTTTAATAATCCGACTGGATATAAATAACCCGATGTTGAAGTTGATTCTTGTAAAGCAATACGTTTCCCGTTTATATCATCAATTGAATCTATACTGCTATTTTTATTTACTACGAATTGCCCGCGGTAATAATCTGTAACTTTTTTAGTGCCATTAATATCAGTTTCGTGTAGAGCTTTTAATACAACATCAGCTGCTTTCTTATCGTGAGCAAGTACGTATGCAGTAGGTGGTAAGAAGGCAACGTCAGCTTGTTTTGAACGCAACGCCTCAACGATAGTGTTATAGCTTGTTGCAATTGAAACTTCTACAGGCATGTCTAGTTCTTTAGATAGTAGTTTCCCTAAAGGTTTTGCTTTTGCTTCTAACGTCTCAGCATTTTGAGAAGGAACAAACTGAACTTTTAATGTTTTGGGCTTATAAGTGTCAGTTTTTACATTGTTGTTACAACCTCCTATAACTAATAATAGTAATGATGCAGTCAAAAGTTTTTTCAATAGTATTCTCCTTAAGATAAAAAGTATTTTTTTGTTTCAATTTAAATGTAATTGATAATAATAGACTCTACAACAAGAATTTTTCAAAATAGCCTGTTATAATAACTAATTATAATGAGGTGATAAAAATGACGACAGGTTTAGTTTTAGAAGGCGGCGGTATGCGTGGTATATATACGGCAGGCGTATTAGATTGTTTTTTGGATAATGACATTTTGTTTAACTATGTTATCGGCGTTTCGGCTGGGGGTAACATGGCGGCTTCTTACTTATCAAAACAAAAAGGACGAAATAAGAAAGTATCACTAGATTTCTTAGATGACAAACGCTATTTATCCCTATCAAACTACATAAAGAACAAAGAAATGTTCGGCATGGATTTCATATTTGATGAGATACCAAAAGTGCATGTTCCATTTAATATGGAAGACTTTCTTCTATATAAAGGTGAATATGTCATCGCATGCACAAACTGCGAAACTGGTGAAACGGAATATTTTAATAAAGCTTATTTAAGAAAAGACTTAATGACGATTCTTAGAGCATCGAGTTCTCTTCCATTAATGGCACCAATCGTTGAATATGATGGGAAGAAGCTATTAGATGGAGGAATAACAGATCCAATTCCATTAAGAAAAGCGCAACGTGATGGGATGATTAACAATGTTGTTGTGCTTACAAGACCTAAAGGTTATGTTAAACGCTCAAGTCGTCTCTCTAAATATTTTAAAGTAAAAGGTTATAAAAAAGTGGAAGAAGCAATGAAGAAGCGTCCGGGTGTATATAATGAAACACTTCATTATATAGATAATCAAGAGAAGAATGGACATGCCATTGTAATTCGCCCATCGAAGGATTTAAAAGTTGATCGTATGGAAAAGGATCGTCATAAGCTTTCTGCAATGTATGATTTAGGTTATCAGGATGCATTAGAGAAGCTTCCTCAAATAAAAGAATGGTTAAAAACACAAAAAAACTAAAAAAAAATTAAAAAAAGTGCTGAAAGTGTAATTTTTATGCTTGTTGAAGAGGCTAAAACCCTGTATAGTTATATCTTGTCCGGTAGAGATAACTCATACAGGGCAAGCACTTCGAAAGACAACAAAAAACTTTTTGAAAAAGTTGTTGACTTTCAAAATGCAAGAGAGTATAATTAAATCTTGTGAGACAGAAAGAACAAACACG
>NZ_JAOTIS010000010.1 GCF_025628935.1 Macrococcus capreoli | reverse complement strand
TGTATGTATAGTTTAAATAATTTAACTTACCTTTACAAATTTTAACACTAAAAAATGTGCTTTTTTGGACTGTAATCTTATAGATTATAGAATGAAGTAAAAAACTTACAGATTCTTCATTGTTGATAAATATTTATTTAGTAATAAATATCTATGATTACTATTCATTACCTACCTAACCTTCCCCATACTCCAAAGTTAACTTTATTAGCAAATCTCATTCTTATCGATTACAATATAATTGCATAACAAATAAAAGTTAAGTTATACAACTAACATTAACAATCAGGAGATGACCTATGGATAAATTAAATCAAGTAATGCTTTATGTAGATGATTTAGAAAGTGCCGTGAAATTTTGGACTGAGACTTTAAATTTCGTTATCGTTCAGGAAACAGAAATGCCGGACAATTACAAAGCTGTTGAAGTAGCTCCAAACGAGAATGTTGAGACATCAATCACTTTATTCGATAAAGCATTCATCAAGAAATACAGTCCGGAAGTAAGCACTGAAACACCATCTTTAATGTTCAAAGAAACAAACTTTGATGCATTATATGACAAACTGAAAGCATTAAATTTAACAGGCCATGATATCATTGATATGGGTGGCGTTCGCGTATTTAATTTCCAGGATGGACAAGGGAATTTCTTTGCAGTAAGTGAATAGTATGTACAAGAGCAACCCATGTATCTTGGGTTGCTTTTTTGCTATTTGCATAATTATTTGTAACTTCTAAATTAGTCATAAACTATTTTAAATTCGAACACCATCATATTATAATGAAACTGAATAATAGCCAATAAAAAGTTAAATTAAAAAATTATTGAAATTAATAAAAGGAGGAGCTTTTAAATGAAATTAAAGGCAATTGGTTATGCTGCATTATCCTTAAGTGTATTGTTAAGCGCATGTGGCAAAGGTAATAGTGAAAGCGAGAAGGATAAAGACAAGGATAAGACTGTCACAACAGAAGAAAAGAAAACTGAGTCGAAGGATAAGAAATCTACTGAAGAGAAAGTTACGACAGAAAAACCAACGACTGAAGCACCAACTACAGAAGTTACAACAACTGAAGTCGCTACAACAGAAGTCCAGAAGACTGAAGCGGCGACACCTCAACCACCAACAACGGAAATGCCTTCAGCAAATGTTCAATCAAACAATATGCATAATAACACACAGGCAAATCAAACACCTCAAAATAACGTCAATCAGAATGCAGTAGCAAAGAGTAATAATACATCTAACACAGCAAATACTGCTTATATTAACATAAAAAATATAACGAACAGACAACAATTAGAAACAGTTATTTACGGTAACTATTCACAAATGGACAAGATTACAGCGTATAATAGCGCAGTGCTGAATGGCATTATTCCACAAGGCAACGTGATGGAAGGGCCTGCAGATGCAGCATATGAAAGTTCTCTCAGAATTGAATCGGGTCAGGAGAAATCAGTATATCCATCCAACCCTTACCCAGGTAATCCAAATACGAAGAAATACGATTACTTATATAACAACAAATAATATTCACTTACTAAAGGCAGTGCATCGAGCACTGTCTTTTTTATGCAATTAGCGGCACTTGTTACTACAAATCAATAAATGTACGGTATTAAAGTGTAATATCGTACTGTTTTTTTTTTTGATATAATATTAAAATATGGTATTATATTTATATTTGGTAAATACATTTGGAGAACGATTAATAGAAGTAACTTCAATGCATCGGATTACATGCACTATTATCATAATAATGTATACATGTTTTTACAAAATATTAAGTAAAAATATTGAAAATTAATGGAAAATATCACGTCTTATTATTGTATTCTTATTGCATCAAGACTATACTATATACGGTATTATTTCATGTGCACAACAATAATGGAAAAAATATTGATATTAAATAAACAACAGAAAAGGTGTATTCAATGCAATTTTGTGAACTAACCCCGGAAGAATTCGAACAATTTGTTAATGCGCACTTCAGTCATTATACGCAATCAAGAATTCATTATGATTACAAAGTCGAACACAACGAACCAGTATACTTAGTTGGCGTAAAAGAAGGAAACGAAGTATTAGCAGCATGTCTTTTAAACAGCGCACCTGCTTTCAAATTCTTTAATTATTTCTATTCACATCGCGGACCAGTAATGGATTACACGAATAAATTATTAGTTTCAACATTCTTCGAAGGTTTAACGAAGTACTTGAAAAAGCGTAAAGGTTTATTTGCTTTAGTTGATCCTCATATTATTTATAACGTTCGTAATCACGACGGTGACATCATTGAATCACGCCGTGTCGACAGCTTTATTGATCAAATGAATCAATTAGGCTACCAACATAAAGGATTTAGCGTTGGTTATTCAATGGATTCTCAAGCAAGATGGTTATCAGTGCTACATTTAGAAGGTAAGTCTGAAGACCAGCTGTTAAAGGAAATGGAATATAAGACACGTCGTAATATTAACAAGACGATTGAAATGGGTGTAAAGATTAAAGATTTATCGATTGAAGAAACAGATCGTTTCTTTAAGTTATTCAAGATGGCAGAAGACAAGCATGGCTTTTCATTTAGAGATAAAGCGTATTTCGAACGTATGCAACGCACATACGGTAAACAATGTCGTTTAATATTAACGTATATTGATTTAAATGAGTATTTAGAGAAGTTAAATGTAGAACTTGGTGTTGCTGTAAAACAACATGAATTATCTGTAGAAGAATTAAATGCAAACCCAGATTATCGTAAACTGAAAAACAAAACGAAAGAACTAGAAAATACAGTTAATCGTTTGAAGAAGAAAGTTGAAGAGATTGAACAGTTACGCGAAACAGACGGTGAGATACTGGATTTAGCAAGTGCGTTATATATTCATAATGAACATGAATTGTATTATTTATCAAGTGGATCAAATCCAAAATATAATCAATTTATGGGCGCGTATCACATGATGTGGCGCATGATTCAATATGCGAAATCATTAAATTTAAAGACGTATAATTTCTATGGCGTAAGTGGTGTTTTCACTGAAGACGCTGAAGATTATGGTGTGCTTAAATTTAAGAAAGGTTTCAATGCGGTTGTTGAAGAATACGTTGGAGATTTCGAAAAGCCGTTAAGCCCTTTATTCTATAAATTATACAAAATGAGAAATGCTAAATAGTAAATCATAAAAAGTTCCCGGAAGAAATAAATCCGGGAACTTTTTTGTGTATAGTATTTTGTATTTAGTATATAGCTTTTACCCTGTCAATATATCTTCCTTAGGATAGCTATACAATTGTTTCTGTGGTTTAGAGAATGTCAGTACAATCGTTAAGACACCGACTTTACCAATCATCATCATCAGTACAATGAGTAGTTTACCGATAACTGAGAGTTTTGCTGTAATGCCCATTGTTAGTCCAACTGTGCCGAATGCTGATATTACTTCAAAGAGCAATGCTAAGAATGGCATTTTCGGCTCAGCGAGTACGAGCGCAAATACTATCGTGAAACAGAAACCTGTACTCAACACTGCGACGGCCAAACTTTTAAATAAGAATCGATTATCAATCGTTCGCTTAAATAAACTCAAATGCTCTCTATGTTTCACGAAACTTAAAGAACCAAATAGAATGACGACCGCTGTTGTCAGTTTAATCCCACCGGCAGTTGATGTAGGTCCTCCACCGATAAACATGAGCAGCATCATAATCATAATCGTTGGTGTTGTTAACGCCCCAATATCGACGGTATTAAATCCAGCTGTTCTCGTCGTAATGGCCTGGAAATACGCCATTTGAAACTGGTCAAACGTTGAGTGACCTCCAAGTGTTGCTTTATTGCTGTATTCAAGCAGGAATATTGTTAATGTCGCTATCGTATTAACGAGCAGCGTCCCGATTAACATCACTTTCGTATGCACGCGCAACTTCTTAAAGTGCTTCGTCTTATACAAATCAAGAATGACCGTAAATCCTATCCCGCCAATAATAATTAAACTTGTAATAATAAAGTTAACGATTGGATTCGTACGAAATTGTACTAAGTTATCACTATGTAATGCAAACCCTGCATTGTTAAATGCACTTACCGCAGTAAAGATACTATTGTAAATTCCTTTCTTCCAGCCTAATAACGGTACCCATTCCAACGCTAGTAAACACGCACCAATACTTTCGAAGATTAAGCTGATAAAGAAGAGAATTAACACAAGTCGGATAATTCCGCCCGTATTCTGCTGATTTAATGCTTCTGTCGCTAATGATCTACCTTTAAAGCCTACTTTCTTACCAAGCATGATAAACACAATCATCGCTAACGTAATTATTCCTAAACCACCACATTGCACAAGCATCATAATTACTGTATAGCCGATGTAATTGAAGTGCTGTGTAATATCAATAGTGGCCAGTCCAGTAACAGTAAAAGCACTTGTCGCAATAAACAGACAATCGACTAACGACGTCGGTTGCTTTTGTGAAAAAGGCATATACAGTAACAGTGTTCCGATAACAAGAAACACTAAGAACGAACTGATAATGACTAAGTATGGATTTTTAATCTGTAGTTTCATAGTTAACCTCATTTATGATCTGCCGATTATTTTGAAAACGGTCTAAGTAAGAATAGATTACATGAAACAGTAAGAAATTACAATTCATTTTGAAACACTCAATATAATATTCATACCGATACAGAAGTGTAATATTTAGTACTTGAAAAAAATACATGAAAGGATATACTTAAATCGTAATGATTACGATTTAAGGAGAGGTCAAAATGAAAAACGTATTTGGAAAAGTAATATTAACTTCATCACTTATCGCGACAACAGTTGCTCCGTATGCGGTTGAGAATGCACATGCAGCCGCTAAGCCAGCAGCAAACCCTGCACATCATAAAGTACAACCCGTTAAAAAAGGTGTGACATTCAATGCATATGTCATCAACAATCAATATCAATATGTGAAAAATCAAGTTGTGAAATTAGTTGATATTACGAAAGGTACTAAAGTGTATGCTGTTAAGAAAACGGATAAATTCGGAAAAGTAACTTTCACTCAATTACCTGCAGAACGAAATTTCGCAGTTTACGTAAATGGCGTAAATCAAGGGTATACAATTCGTGGCTCAGAAGGGACACAATTTGCGACTACATTTTATGTCAATAAAAAAGGGGCATATCAATATAATGTTCCAACACAACCTGCAACAGTGAACGTCGTTAATGAAGATGGTGAAGCGGTTAAAGGTCAAACGGTTGATATTTACCGCGGGAAAGTGAAAGTTCAAACAGTTAAGACAAATGAAAAAGGGAAGGCTGTATTTACGAAGAACATTACAGTCGGGACGTATTACGATGTGTATGTCAATGGAAAGAAAATAAATAATAATTTTGTCAGATCAGGTGAATCGTCATACGTCTACTTGAAATTAAGTGAAATCATTAAGTAAATGGGTAATTACGATAGGTTATAGCAACGTATCATAACACAACGAAAGAATGGCTTAACATAAAATTAACTTTAGATTTAATCGGAACTCCTATATAATCAACTAAGAGAATTCAAACGTTAAGGATGTTATGTTATGAATTATTTTATCGTTGGAGATATACATGGTTGTTATCATACTTTAAAGAAATTATTGAAATGCTGGAATCCTAAAGAAGAACAGCTGATCTTTGTTGGAGATTATATCAATAAAGGAAAGCACTCGAAAGAGGTTGTCCAGCTCGTTCGTAAATTACAAAGCGAGTATCCGAATACGATTTGTATTAAAGGGAACCATGAACATCAAATGGCTGAATATATATTGAATGATACGCCGAAGCATCAAATAAAAGAAAATTACAAGAATACACTGGAACACTACGATTTAAGACATAAATATAAAGCGGATGTGCTCTGGATGCGTGACTTACCTTTATACTATGAGAATAGTGTACTATATGTATCGCATGCAGGCGTGAATTTCTTAGGCTTTAGAAAGTTTAAACAAGAGAGTATGTGGAGTGTATTGCGCTTTCGCGGTAAGCTGAAGAAGATGAAGAAGTTACAAGTGATTGGTCATACGCCAACAGAAATCGGTAAACCGGTTTATATGAAACAATATCATACATTAAATATTGATGCGGGTGCAGGGAATCATGATGCAATGGCGGCTGTCGTTATAAACAAAAGCGGTAAAGTTGTTCAGACGTATGTTGAGAAAGTATTAAAGATTGATAAGTAGAAAAGTGGACTTCGTAAAACAGGAGTCCACTTTTTTTATTGATTAAACACCTTTCGGCGTAATCTTCACGATTTTATTAATATTGATGGTGCATGCAGCATCTTTCTCATTTACCGGCAAAAAGCCTGTATCGTTCAAATCGACTTTCTTCATAAAGTTATTAAACGCAATCTTTTCATCTGTCGTAAAGAATTCTTGATGATAGACGGTCTCTCCATTATCTAATTGAATTTCGATTGTTAAATAATTACTTTCAGTACTCATTTAAAATTAAAAGCTCCTTTTATTTATTTCTTCAATCTTTAATATTCCCTTATGATTATTACATAAACATATCATTCAAATGATTGTTTGAATGAATATTTAGTGGTATACTTTATTCAAATACATATTTGAATGAGGTGGTACGTATGTCTGAAGGACTTTGTGATATTTATTTATATGATGCCGACAAGGTAGAACGCGTCAAAGTACAACAAGATTTAGTTGATTTAAATCCAGTGCTCATTATTTATAAAGCGTTAGCAGATAAGAATCGATTAAAGATTTGCTTTAGTTTATTGTTAGAAGATGAATTATGTGTCTGCGATTTAGCAAATATATTAGATGCCAGTGTCGCTACAACAAGTCATCATTTACGCTATTTACACCAGGCGAAAGTGCTTGATTTCAGAAAAGAAGGCAAGAACGCATTCTATCGATTGAAAGATGAACATATTAAGACTTTAATTCGTACGGCATTAGCACACGGAGGTGAGACAGATGACTAAACAGGTGGCAACATATCGTTTAGACGGATTAAGTTGCACAAATTGTGCTGCAAAGTTCGTTAAGAATATTGAGGCGATTCCTGGCGTTGAAGCGGTCGATTTAAATTTCGGTGCTGCAAAGTTGAATGTCGCAGGAAACGTTACTGTAGAACAACTCGAAGAAGCAGGCAAATTTGATCATATTAAAGTAAGACCTGCACATGTTAAACGTGCGCATAAAATACCATTTTACCGCAATAAAGCACATCTTCCATTTGCGATTGCTATCGTGCTATTTATGATTGGCGTATATTGTAGCTTTGCTTTAGGTGAAGAAAGTTGGTATACACGTGCATTATTTATTGGAACGATCATTGTTGGTGGATATGCTTTATTTATGGATGGACTAAAGCAGCTCATTAAATTGAATTTTGATATGAATGTACTGATGACGATTGCCATCATTGGTGCCACGCTAATTGGGGAAATACAGGAAGGTGCGATGGTCGTCTTATTGTTTGCGATTAGTGAAGCGCTCGAAAGTTACGCGATGGAACAGTCGCGAAATAGTATTCAAAGTTTAATTGATTTATCGCCGGAAGTTGCATTGAAACAAGCGGGATTAGAATATCAGGAAGTGTCAGTTGAAGATTTAATTGTCGGTGATATCGTACGTATATTACCGGGTAAGAAAGTACCAATTGACGGTATCGTAGTACAGGGTCATAGTAACGTTAATCAAGCGAGTATTACAGGTGAAAGCATACCGGTATCGAAATCTGTCCATGATGAAGTTTATTCAGGAACGTTAAATGAATCGGCACAACTTGAAGTCCGCGTCACGAAGCGTAGTCATGAAACGAAACTTGCGCAAATGATTCATTTAGTTGAAGAAGCACAAAGCGAGAAAGCACCGACGCAACAATTTGTAGATAAGTTTGCACAATACTATACACCGCTTATTATGGCTATCGCGTTGTTAGTCATCGTTGTTCCGCCATTATTTGGTGGAGACTTTAAACATTATTTATACCAAGGTTTATCGGTACTCGTTGTCGGTTGTCCTTGTGCACTCGTCGTTTCTACCCCGGTAGCAATTGTAACAGCAATCGGTAGTGCAGCACGCAGAGGGATATTAATTAAAGGTGGTATTCATCTTGAGAACGCTGGCCGCCTTGATACGATTGCCTTTGATAAGACTGGTACGTTGACAAAAGGTGAACCCGTCGTTATTGAGCGCGTTGACTTAGTAGATTTAACAGAAGATGATTTAAAGCTTATTTATACGTTAGAAAGTGATGCCGGACACCCGTTAAGCAAAGCTATCGTCAATAATTTGAATTCTAAAGAACAATTAGAGTTATCGCATTATGAAGTAGTAACAGCACTTGGTGTGCAAGGTGTGCACCGCGGTATAACATATCGTATTGGTCAGCGTAAATTCTTTAATTTAAATACACATGATGCGTTAATGATTGATTCGATCGAAAGGGCAGGTACTACGAAAGTATTGTTCGGAACAGTGGACAAAGTAAAGGCAATCTTCTTTATTCAGGATACAGTCAGAGCTGAAGCGAAAGAAGTCATTCAGTCATTAAATAACGCCAATATCAATACGATTATGCTTACGGGTGATAACGCATCAGTGGCTGACGCTATCGGTCACACGTTAGGTGTGCAACACGTATATTCAGAATTGTTACCTGAGGATAAATTGAATTTAATTAAAGCGCAGCAACGTCAAGCACGTCATATCGCGATGGTCGGAGATGGTGTAAATGATGCACCTGCATTGGCACAAGCAGACGTAGGCTTTTCAATGGGTGGTGCTGCTACAGATACTGCGATAGAAACAGCGGATATTACGTTTATGAAAGATGATTTGACGGACTTACCTGATGTCATTCAACTAAGTAAACGCACTTTAAATACAATTAAACAAAATATTGGCTTCGCATTAGGATTGAAATTAATTGCGATACTACTCGTCATACCAGGTTGGTTGACTTTATGGATTGCAATATTTGCAGACATGGGTGCAACACTGCTTGTTACATTGAATAGTTTACGCTTAATGCGTAAATAGTTGATAGATTGTATGGATAAATGAATCCCTTACCTTAAAACTGTCAAATCACTTGTGCTACGTTATAATGTAGTAAAGTAAACAGTCATAGGTGAGGGTTTTTTATTATTTGAAAGTAAAGATGTGCACATAATCGTTATTAAATAATAGAGGTGAAGAGAATGCGTATCGGTATCATTGGAGCGGGCATCGGTGGATTGACAGCTGCCATTGCACTTGAAGCGGCGGGACACGAAGTAGAAGTATTTGAAAAGCGGCACGTATTAAAGCAACTTGGTGTAGGTCTCGGTGTAGGTGGGAATGCGATTCGTGCTTTGAAAGCATACGGATTGGATGAAGCGATAAGAGATTCAGGTAATACATTAACAGAATGCCAATTTAGAACGGATAAAGATGTATTGCTGAATGCTTTCAATTTAGCTATTTCAGAAGAAGATAATGTAACAATTCAACGTGAAAGGTTACATGAAATATTGTTAAATCATACGACTGCGCCTATCCATTTAATTAAAGATGTCGTACGTATTAAAGATTTCGATCAACCGACGTTAGTCTTGCAAGATGGGACGAAATATCGATTTGATTTGATTATTGCTGCTGATGGTGTTCATTCGAATATTAGAAGACAAATGTTTAAACATAGTGAGGCAATTTACCAAGGCTATACATGTTTCAGAGGTACGAGCGTGAATGTCGGGTTAAGCGATAAGACGGCGATAGAGTATTGGGGTGAAGATGGTAGATTTGGTATTGTACCGTTAACCGATCAGCAAGTGTACTGGTTCTGTTGTATGAATGCGAGAGAACGTGATAGCGAGTTTCGTAACTACAATAAGAAGAAGTTACAACATTACTTTAAAGACTTCCCAATCGATGTGACGGATACGTTAGCAGCTACAATAAACGATCCGATTCATCATGATATATATGATATTAATCCATTGAAGCGTTTCTATAAAGGCCGTGTCGTATTACTTGGGGATGCTGCGCATGCAACGACACCGAATATGGGGCAAGGTGCGTCATTAGCGATAGAAGATGCCATTTGTTTAGCGCAACAACTTGAGCGTTATCCGTTAGATCAAGCATTACATGTATATGATAATTTAAGTGTGGCACATGCTAAGAAAGTGATATTAAAGTCACGTCAAATTGGTAAGTCAGCACAACTGGAGAATAAATTACTCATTAATGCGAGAAATAATGCACTCAAAATAATGCCGCCATCGATGCTGGAACGACAGACGCGTTTTTTAAGTAAAAGGGTACTTTATTAATGATCAAAAAAGAGTCATGATGCTTTATCCTCTTACGATTAATAGCTTAAACGGCGGAACAGAAGTTGCCACTACAACAACAACCGAATGAAAACTATAAATCAAAGCGCGATTTATGAGTTTCGTTCGGTTGTTGCTTTGTGCAGAACACTTCTGTCCCTGCCTCTTGTTATTACTTTTTTGTCACTTTTAAGTTTTGAATACTTTGTTCTAAATTACTATCCAGTACTTCAAAGAACGTCATTAAAAATTTAATCTTGCCGCGATATTCATATTCATTAAAGATAAGTGGCATCACTTCATTCGGATGCACTGGATTTTGTTCAATGGCATAGTCGATATTATCAAAATAATTAAGGACATCAATCATATTTAAAGTGTGACCTTTTTCTTTAAATAATTGATAATCTCCAATCTGTTCTTGATGTGCTGTTAAACCTTCGTGATAAGCATATGCGATTTGCAATAAATTGTATTTAATACTTTTGAACTTTGAGCCGAAATTATAGTTTAATTGAGAAGTACTAAGTTGTTTAATTTGATTGAGTAGTTCATCTCTTGATTGTTTTACATCTAAGTAAATTTGATTACTATTATTCATTCGATTCACCTCACAGTTTGATATTTTATTTATACCCTGATTGAATCACTTTAAGACATTGAAAGGAGAAACGATGCAAAATTCACTCATTAAAGAATTAAAAAGTTTATATTCGGGTGAAGGATTGTCGAGTATTGCTTTCTTTATCATTTGGCTTTATGCATGTTTCAATGATGATTATCAACAAATTGCACGTCTATTGAATATTGCATTACCAACAATAACGCTTTGTTTCATATTAATGATTGGTGCCTATTTCTGGAAATTGATGCTCGGTAGCGTCATTAAAGGAGAAAAGATGGTATTAACATCACAACAGAAAAGAATATTTGTCGTGCTCAAGCGTGTAGCGCTACTTTTACTGATTATTTGTAGCGTGCTATTTATCTATGCGATTATGAAGCAGCAAGATTATATAGGTGTGAGTTTATTTTTATTTGGCTTTGCGATTGTAGAATATATTAATTACTTTCATATTCGTTTATCTTATTTAACACCGAAAGCGTTTAATGCATTATTGAAGCATAAACGATTGCGCCAATCGCATTTAAATCGTGTGATGCATGATAATGATTAATGTTCATAAAGTGATAATCACTATAAAAAAACAGCCGACTATTTTGTCAGCTGTGCGATGATTGAGTCATACACTTCATTCCAGAATTCAGGTGTATTTTTATATTTTTCATGAATTTGATGATGGATTTCCTTTTGTTTCGCTTCGAAATCAGATGCTTCTTTAGCGGGTAAATCTTTACGGACGTCTGTTACGAAATCTTGTACGATTTCAGCACGTGGCCCCCAAGTTGCATATTCTTCGCCTGAAGTATTTAAAAAGATGAAAATAGGAATCGAGCGTGCACCATTTGTTAAGTATTGGTCCATAAGGTCTGGTGTACTATCACGTAATGCAATTCGAATTGGCATGTCAATTGCTTCAGCAATCTTCATTAATACTGGTAAGTTCATCATTGCATCGCCACACCAATCTTCTGTAATGACGATTACTTTTAAATTGTTATCTTTTACAACTTGCAGACGTGGATCATGAGGTAGTTCAAATGTTTCATAAATTTTATGCATTTCTGCTTTGTTGACTTTCATCTCTTTAATGTACTGTTCTAGCGATAAGCCTTGGTCAAAATAATCGTTTAACGTTGTCATGATGGCCTCCTAATAGTCTTTTAAAATATAAATACATTATAACAATTTCAGAATAATCGAACAAAAGATATGATGTTCAATTGATTATTGAAAAAATGTTCTGAAAATTTACGGTATATACGGATGTTTTACGATAACTGTCATGATAAACTGTACTCAGCTAATAATTTTTCATACATGTAAGTCTTCTCTAAGGGTAGTGAAAACTACCCGCTTTTTTATTTTTAAGACTTGTTATTTTATGGTATATTAATTAAGACAAATGATGAAAGTGTGTGAATGATGAAAAAATATATTGTAATAGTAATATCATTAATACTTTGTTTCGCTTTAGGGTTATGGTTATATACATATTGTACAACACCTGACAATGATTTAAGTCAAGAGAGCCTTGGTGATGTTAGTGTGAATCAACCGTTCAAAGAAATCGGTAATGACTTTGAAATTGACCCGAAAATTCAATTAGAAGGTAAGTCGTTCTATCATGCGAAAGATAGTAAAGGATTAGTGATTCGTAAAGATAATAAGCATGATCGTATTACTGCGATTGTATTATTCAAAGATAATCATGTATACACGAGTCGTGATATTACAATTGGCAGTGCGAAACAAGAAGTTATTGATGCGTACGGTGACACGTACAAGAAATCTATCTTACCAAAACAGCAAACGCAATTTCACTATAAAGATAAAGAAGACCATGTCGGTATGAAGTTTATTTTTAAAGGTGATAAAGTAACACGAATTGAATTATTTGAAGAATGAGGACAATAAATATTGTCTTCTTTTTTATTTGCATTTAATTCGGTATCCGATATAATAGTTATGATTATTCATAAGGAGGAGATAGTATGAACTATGAAGCAATTGTTACGAAGTATGCGGAAACAGTCGTTAGTGTGGGTTTAAATGTGCAACCAGGTCAGACTGTCGTTGTAAATGCAGATATTGATGCCATTGATTTTGTACGTGCTGTGACGAAAGCTGCTTATCAAAAAGGAGCGAAAGAAGTAATACAGAAATTAACAGATGGGCCTTCGACGCAAATGACATTTGAATATGCACCGGTTGAAGTATTTGAAAGTATACCGCAATATAAAATAGATGAAACGAACGATTATGTGAAACATAAAGTAGCACATCTTCGTGTATATTCTCAAACACCAGAATTATTGAAGGATGCAGATCCAAAAAAAATTGCGGCACAAGCGAAGGCATTAGGAGAAGCAAATAAAGATTTCTCCAGAGCGGTTGGACGCTATGACTTCTCTTGGTGTATTGTAGCATTCCCAAATGATAAGTGGGGCGAGTTAGTATTCCCGGAACTTAAAGGTGAAGCAGCGAAGATGAAGTTATTAGAAGCGATGATTAAAGCGGTTCGTGTCGATCATGATGACCCAATTCAGGCTTGGCAACAGCACAATGAAAATATTAATGCGAAAGCACGCGTATTAACTGAGAAAAATTATGACAGACTGCATTATAAATCATCGACTACCGATGTGGAAATAGGATTAACGAAAGGTCATGTTTGGCTAGGAGCCAGTGCAGTCAATGCTGATGGTGTTGAGATACAGGTCAATATGCCGACTGAAGAAGTGTTTACATCACCAGATTATCGTAGAGTAAATGGTGTGATTGGTAATACTCGTCCATTAGCATATCAAGGTGCGATTGTAGATGACTTCAAGTTAACGTTTAAAGATGGTGTTGTAACGGACTTTGAAGCGGGTGTAGGGTATGATGTTCTGAAGAATATGTTAGATAATGATGAAGGTGCACGCCGTTTGGGTGAAATCGCATTAGTACCTGATGATTCTCCAATTTCAAATTCAGGTATTCTTTATTACAATACGTTATATGATGAGAATGCATCATGTCACGTGGCGTTAGGACGCTCTTTCCCGAATGCAATTAAAGACGGTAAGTCATTAACGAAGGAAGAATTAATCGACAAAGGTTTAAATCAATCGATGATACATGTGGATTTCATGATGGGTAGTTGTGATTTAGCAATAGATGGTATTAAAGAAGATGGCACAGTAGAACCAGTCTTTAGAGACGGTAACTGGGTAATATAAGATTGTTATAAATAGGTGCGAGTGGTCGGAAAAAGAAATATTCCGACCACTCAGTTAAATTTTACCGTCAAAATAAAAGATGAGTGGTCGGAAAAATGTGTTTTCCGACCACTCGCTTGTTATTTATTGCTCACTTAAGGTGAAATTATTTAATTTATCTTATTTAATTTATCTTATTTAATATTCCTTCCAGTAAATAATCTACTGTAGCAATCGTATAAGTTGGGCTCGCTTGCTTTATTTCATCTGCGCTTCCATATCCATACAACACACCGATTGAATCAATGTTATTTTTCTGTGCACCGATAATATCATGTTTACGGTCACCAATCATGATACAAGTTGATTTATCTAAGTTATGTGTTTCAAGTACGTGTTGAATAATCTCAGCTTTATCAGTACGTGTTCCATCTAATTTACTTCCGGTAATTGATTCGAAATAATGGTCAAGATTGAAATGTTCCAATATCGGTCGTGCAAAATATGTCGGTTTACTAGTTGCCACGTATAATTTCTTATCCATAGACTTTAATGCTTGTAACAATAACTCAATGCCAGGATATACTTCATTTTCATACATACCTTTATCGCTGAAGTATTCACGGTACAATCTTACGGCTTCCAGGTTGTTATCACCAGATAAGTTATAATATACTTCATAGCTTTCCTGTAATGGTGGTCCGATAAATGGTGTCAAAGCATCATTATCTGGTGCATCAATACCCATTTTATTCAGTGAATAGATAATGCTGTTTGTAATCCCTAAATGGGGATCAGTTAATGTACCATCTAAATCAAATAATATATGCTCATACATTATCGTATTCCTCGTTCATATTGTTTCGGTACTGTAATATCATCGCGTAACGCTTTAACAGCATGAATCGCCCAGTAAGGATCATTGAGCATACCACGACCAACTGCCACTAAATCTGCATCGTCATTGCGTAACGTCATTTCTGCTGTTTCTGGATTATCTAATATACCGACTGCGATAACAGGTACATCGAATTTCTCTTTAAAGCGTTTTGCGAAAGGTACTTGGTATCCTGGATAATTACCTGGTTTATCATTACCTGCCGGTGCTTCGCCACCTGTTGAAATATGGAACATATCTACACCTGCTGCTAAATATTGCTCAGAGATTGCTAATGCATGTTCAACATCGTAACCTCCATCCATATATTCACGGGCAGATATTCTAAAGATTAACGGCATATCTTCAGGCATAACAGACTTCGCTGCTTTAATCACTTCAACCCCAAACAATGATAAGTCCTGACCGTATTCGTCGGTACGTTTGTTGATACTTGGTGAATGGAACTGATGAATTAAATACCCATGCGCACCGTGTAATTCAATCGCATCAAATCCAGCTTCAACAGCACGACGAACACTTTCTTTATACTTATTAACCATTGCTTTTACTTCTGAGTTTGAAAGTTCTCGTGGATAACGAATAGGACCGAAATCTGTCGGTTCTTCTACAGGTGTCGTTGATGAAGAAACCGGTGTTTCTACGTCACGTGCTTTACGTCCGGCATGCGCAATTTGTATCGCTGCTTTCGCTCCATTTGCATGAATACCATCTACGATACGTTTAAACGCAGGAATTTGTGCATCATCCCATAAACCGAGACAGTTTTTTGTAATACGTCCTTCAGGTTCTACGTTCGTCATTTCTACTATAATTAATCCCGTTTGTCCTACAGCACGAGAAGCATAGTGAATATAATGCCAATCTGTTGGTGTACCGTCTTCTTTTTCTACTGAATATTGACACATCGGTGGCATTACGATTCTATTTTTCAAAGCTAATCCTTTATACGTGAAAGGTGTATTAAGTAAAGTTTTCATAGTCATGCTCCTTTTCTGATGATGATTCTATTATAAAATTTTTAGCACTAGAATGATAAATATTTGATTGTTATTCTTAGCATGTTTAAAGGGGTGTGAAATGAAATATATATCGCTTTAAAGTATAATGAAATTAAGTGAATGTGAAGGGTGTGTTCTTAATGTTCGAAGTGAAAACGGAAATAAAGATTATTCCTGATGGCTATGAATCGACGAACCGTTATTTTCATAAGCATGTCTTGAATAATTATTTGGAGCTCGGCGTTACACTCGTTGGACGATGGGTGAATGAGGACAAGACGATTATCACTGAAATCTGGGGCTATTTAGATGAGCAGCATTATCGTGATTTCTTTGAATTGAGAAAGCAGACGAAGCATTATCAGAACTCTTTACCGGATAAGTTAGCAAACGACAAATGGATTATTTCCAAGAAAGATATGATTATCACACCAACCGGAGATTATAAAGTTGATTTACATATCGTGTCTACGAATGTACTTATTCAAAATAATCAAGGTGAAGTATTACTCGTAAGGAGTCTACATAGAAGTGATACGCTAGAAATGCCTGGTGGCCGTCTTGATAAAGATGAAGATATGATTACCGGTGCAATCCGTGAAGTGAAAGAAGAAACAGGGTTAGATGTTGAAATTAAAGGACTATTATATAGTTCTCATAATAAAACGAGTGGTGTGGTTAACTTTACGTTCTTAGGTGAAGTGGTCGGTGGCACTTTACAGAACCGAGAAGGAGAGACAACTGATGTGGGATATTACGCGATTACAAAAGATAATATCTCGCAATATGTGCACCGCAAAGTGTCAGAAGATCGTATATTAAAAGCATTAGAAATGAAAATGCAGAAGTTTGATTTATATGAGAATAATCCGTTTAAAATAATTACGTCATTCCAATAAAAAGCAGCGTTCCGTATGAGTGGAACGCTGCTTTTTATTCACTGGCAAATGTAATATCACTATCAATATGTCCGTTAAACTGTTGAATCGGAAGTGGCTTACCGTCAAGCCAGTCCTGGAAATTAAGTGTCGTAGGTGTGTTGTTGCCACCTAAAGCAAACTGAACGGTTAACTCTTTTGGGAAGTAGCAACTCGTATGAATCGTTCCACTCCAGCTGGAATACATACTACTAAAGACACCGGCATCTGGATCATTCATGATTTTAAATGCGGTATCCGCATCCATGTTGGAAGTCGTTTGTGCTTTTAAGTTGGTCATACGCATCTTGGAATCGCTCAGAACACGACGATTCTCATGCGTTAATACTTCGAAATGATTCGTACAATAGTGATGTTCACGAACAACGATATCACGTGGTGTTGCCTCAACGATTTGGGTAACACCTTTTTTGTCTAATAATATATAGCTAAAGCTTGATCGGTGCGGGATTTCTTGTAGGAATTGCACAGCATCATCCACATCTTTACAACATTCTAATATCATACGACCGATCATGTAGCAGACAAAGCCGTCACCAGGTACTTTACGATGCATGAAGTTATATCCCATTGATAAACCATGTTCGTTCATCCCGTCCATTCGGCCAGTGATACGGGAAACAGGTGCCATGGTCGCATAGCCTGAGTCTGCCGGTTGAAAGAACGTGAAACGTCCGTCGTATGTAGCAGGGTGGTAATCATAATTTCTCAGCAGGTAATCTTCAGTAGTAAAGACACTACAACCACTTGGTTTCGCATATACACGGTAATGTCCAAAGTTAAGTAGAATTTGTGTCATATCCATTTTGAGTGCTGCCTGAAGTCCTAATAATTCTTCCCATATACCAGGAGCGAAGCGCTTGAATGCTGCTTTTGTTTCCTGAATATCTATATCAAAGCGTGGACGACGCAGACGCCATTCGCGTTCACGATTCTCCATCATTAAAGTCGTTTTTAGCCATTTCCCTTGTTCGATTCCGAAATCGAAATGACTTCCACGAAATTCTGTGATGACACTTTTGACTTGTTGCATTATGTGACCTCCTCCGTACTATATTGAAATTATAGCAAAGAATAGTTTTTGATGTTGAATGTAAAGCTTACTTTACGTAAAGGGTACTTTACATTATAATGATATTGAAGAGGTGACTGTATGAAAAATAAATTAGCTGAATATCGTAGTTTACATGGGTACTCACAAGAAACATTAGCTCAACATTTGAAGGTGTCCAGACAGACAATTATTTCGATTGAAAAAGGAAAGTATAATCCATCGTTACCACTAGGGTTGATGATAGCAGAAATATTTAAAGTGAAGGTTGAAGATATTTTTATAATAGAAGAAAGCGATTATAAGTAGGAGGGATATCATGTTTGATCATTTAGAAGGGAACCGACCTGTGTTATATTTTCTTGGATTTGGATTATTACTTACGTCTATATTTTTAATGATTGTGGTATTTGAGAAACCAGAATTGTATGCGATGCAATTGGTGTTAGGTATCCATTTGATACTGATGGGGGTTCAGAATAGAGATGATATTGTTGATGAACGTGTAGTTAATTTAAGCAATCGCGCATTTAAAACATCATATTTAGTAACTTTATTTGTTGGAATGATTTTTATCACTTTATATACATTTGGTCTTACAACTATGAGAGCTGAAAGTTCGATAATTACTATGTTAGCGATTATGTTCTTAACGTTTTCAGTAAGTAACTTTATGCTATGGAGAAAATATTAATATAGGAGGACGTCAGCGCTGAAGCGTGAGAAAAAATGGCCCGGTTCCTACATGGAATCGGGCCATTATCAATTTATCACATTAGTAAACACCAACTGCATCCCATGCAGCTTTAATCGTATCAGCTTCTGCTTGACCATAAAGATCCTGCGCTGACTGAATCAATGCTTCTTTCGTGTCTTTAAAGTTAGACGTTGAAGTTAAGTAGTACGTTAATGCACGATAATAAATTTGTTCTGATTTTGATTTACCTATTTTAGTGACTGTATTGTAAAACGCTTTGTTCGGTATACCTGAATTGATATGCACACCACCAAAATCACCGTCTTCAGTATTTGGAAGGAACTGATAGTCATCCATATGTGATGGTTGATCATAAAGTTCAGGGTTTTCGAAACTACGTAATGCGTCGCCCGGCTTACCTGGTGTATAAACATCTTCTCCCATTAAGAAGTCAGGATCAACAAAATAGCCAAATACATCAGACATTGATTCATTCACAGCACCTGGCTGATGCTCGTATATCAAGCCTGCTGTATGTTCCGTCACCGCATGTGTTAATTCATGCGCAATAATATCATTGGCACCTGATAAAGAAGTAAACGTTCTACCGTCTCCATCTCCATATAACATCGCTTCACCATTCCACTGTGCATTGTTGTAATTATAGCCGTAATGTACTACAGAATAAAGTGGAGCACCTTTGCCGTCATATGAATCACGATGGTGTACGTTTTTATAATAATCGTAGACGATATCGGCATAATAATGTGCATCTACTGCTGCTTTTTGACGGTCAGTCGTGAAATATTTATCGGTATCCTGCACGAGTTTAACGTTTTGTGAATTATTCGCATCATATGTTTCAATATTTCCTGTATGTGTCGTGTCAGCTAAATAGAAGGCAGTCCCTTCCTGGAATATATTTAACGGTTTGAATTTATTATCAATTCCGTAACCATATCCTGTTGTCGCAGCATCAAACAACATATTTTGCTTTTTGATGACATCTCCTGTTTCTGCATCGATTTGAATATGCCAGTTCGCAGATTGTGGTGTAACATAAATCAACTGAACGTCATAAACGAGTTTATTTTTATCAGCGTTAATGACAACATCTGCTTTTTTAACAACATCGCGATTATCAATATTTTTTACCTTAGATTGCTCAACACCAGCAGCTTTAAACGCAAGGTTAATTGCTTCATCTTTAGAAATCTTTTGTGTATTAGTAGGTTTCACTTCTTTTAGATCTAATTCACCGTTCACGTGGACAACTTCATTTTTATCATTGACGTGAATTTTGATTTCTTTGTTGAGTGTTTTTTTACCGTTATTTTGTGCTTTTAAAGTGTAGTGGGTAAATCCTTTGTCGTCTTTTTCAACTTTCGTGATTTCATATTGTTTATAATGCTTTTTAGCGTTTGAATCACCAGGAAGAGATTTCAAGAAATTTTTAGCATCCATTTTTGATTCAACTTTTTGAATTTTAGCTAACGCTTTTGACGATTCGGTTTTAGCATAACCGACATCTGTTTGTACGAAGCTTGTAAGCAATGTAGTAGATAATACTGCTGCAGGAATAATATACTTTTTCTTCATCTTTGTAATCTCCTTTTTGTATGTATTGTTGTTACAAAATTTATTATAGTGATTTTTAATTTCAAAACACCCGTGTAAACCGTAAATTTTATAACGACAAAAAGTTAACAAAGTAGAATATATAACATAAATTTACATAAAATGAACGAAACATAATTCAATTTATCAGAAAATACAGTAAATTAGCACATTTAACAAAAGTAACATTTCAAATCACGTTAAATAAAAAAGATGCTGCTAATTGTTAGCAACACCTTTTTCAACATATGCACGAATCATTTTGCGCTCATTATTATGTACTGTATCGAAAGTAAAGATACATAAAGCAGCTTTCTCAGAAACATTGTATTGATCATCACCACGTGAAATCTTGATAATAACAATGTTAGCTAATCCACGTTCTGTTTTATGCATCACATCAAATTGCCATTCTAAATGTTTTACTTCTGTCTCTTCCAGATATGTTTGAATAGCTGAGATGAACGCGTCGTACCCTTTTTCATGCTCATTACCGTCTTCATCAATAATATTTGTTTCAATATTATGATCTACAAGTTCTTTAATTTTTTCAATATCATTATTTTGCCATGCAGCTAATAGATGTACGTGTGGCATATTTCTCATCCTATTCTTAAGTTCTTAATTAATACTATAACATAAACTGAAATTAATAATGTTAATTATTTCATTCCATTTTATTGATATGTTAATATAGAGACATAAAGAATCACTGAGGAGTGAAACGTCAATGGAATTTATTAAATCACTTTTTAAAGCTTTAATGATTACGTTATTAGTATTATCTGTTATCGTAACAGCTGGTGCAGCTTTATTTGTAATTAGCTTTAAGAAAGACTTCGAAGATATTGAGCGTCGTACGAAAGAAATCGTTGCAAAAATTGAATCTGAAAATGTTTAAGACTCTGCTTTAGAGTCTTTTTCTTTTGATTAAATTAAACTTTAGGGGTGTTCAATTGAGTCCATTACAATCTATTTCAAATGAATGGTTACAGAGGTTTGATCATAGTCAAACGGATGAGGAAATGATGGCGCTTATCCAGTTGATGAGCAATGAAAGACCTGTTATTCATGATATCGTAATAGGATGTAGTAGGAATAATCAAGCGTTACAGCAAGCTTATCAGTTTAAAGTGTTATGGGAAACATATGGTGGCTTTGACGGTAGTGGGGGCACAGTTCTTGCGATTGTAAGCTGGAACCCGAACTCATCGTCGTTTAATAAATATGTTAATCGGATTGCACAACATCTTCCGGATGCATTTGTTGCGCTGGGTGAAACGCATGGATTTGAACAAATTATGAGAAGACTGCATCGATTTACTGAAATAAAAGCTAATCGCACTTTCGTATTATCGACACTCGAATCTCAGCATATGATTAATAGTGGTGGAATGTTTATATTTGAAGGGTTGAAAGGGACATCTAAGATTGGGACTTATTTTTCAGTGCAGGATGGCATTATACAAATAATATAATAACAAAAGACGCAACACGTGAAATATGTGTTGCGTCTTTTGTTATTGTTTCTCTTTTCTTGTGAAATACAATAATGCGAGTCCTGCTGCTACCGTCATCAGTGCGGCAAGCGGAAGAAGTATACTCATTGCCTCACCTGTTGCTGGTAGGTCTATAGCATCATCATCTTGTTTCGTGTCGGTACTTGTGCTGGTTTGAGGATGTGTATTGTTTGTATCACGATATGTAGCATTACTACTGTTCGTATTTGCAGTTGTATTCTCTTGTGTAGCGGGTGTGTTTGATTGACGTGCGTCTGTAATATCTTTAGACAAACGATAAGCAGGGCTAACATTTGGAGACATTGTATTATCTCTTACAGTTATATTATCCGTACGATTTGATGATTGTTGCAGCGGATTCACGTGCCTATTGTTTACTGGAAGTTGTGGCTTAACGTTACGATTACGTATTGCTTCTTGATTCTTTTCTTGTTCTGTAGCGCGAGTTTTACGCTCCGATTGTTTCTTTGCTGTTGATGTATTTGTTTGCTTGTTATTCTTTGACGATGTATCGCTTGATTGCGTATCGCGCTTGTCGTTCTCGCGATCTGTCTTGCGTTCTTCTTTATATGTTTGGCGTCTTGCAATAAGTGGTGGAATGTCTTCTGGTGCTTTGCGTAAACTTGCATTCATATATGATGAACGTGACGGTACATGCATCGTTTGCATGCGTTTTACAGGTCGCGTCTGTCTTTCGTAAATGAAGTATTTTTCTTCATTCGCTGAAATAGCTAAGTCATTATCAGATGAAGTTTTATCAAAGCTCACCGTATAGTGTTGGTCAGCTTTAATTTGAGGAAATGTGACAGCACCATCTGCAACTTCCTGTTGTGTAATTACTTTATCGTTTAATTTCAAATAAACGATTGTACCATCTTCCAGTTTTGAGAAAGAACGATCCACAGGAAACACTGTAATAGTATGCCTGTTCGTTGTATCGGGTGTTTCGGTTGAAGGCATTTCTGTTGAAGTGACTACTGCGTCTTTACGTAAAGTGTCTTTACGCAAAGCAACATCAGGATGAAACACTTCAATTTCGTTTAATTCTCCAGGATGTATTTTGAACATTATACCTGCGACTTCTATAGATTCAACATCATCTTCTAATACTTTATAACCATCATCCAGCGCGTTGAAATTATGCATTTCTTCGTTGATCTCAACTTTGAATGGGAAATGCTGTATAGGTTCGTGTTGTGTATCGTGAAAATATAATACTGTTGGGTTTGTATGGGCATCCGCATGGGTTGGTAGTGATAATGAGATGAGTATCACGAGTGATAAGATGAATTTTTTCATGGGGCACTCCTTTAAGCTTGTTGCATTTATTATGACATAATTGTGTAAGAAGTGCTATATAATATCCATTAATTCACAATTGTTTTAGTAAGTTTATATTGGGTTAATATCGTTTAATTTTGTGTCATAAAAGTTGTGATTTTTGCATGAGATTCGCCATTTATATCCTATTTTCTTAAATTATGAAGGCTGTTTTTGTTGTATTAATGTAAATTGAATTATAAAAATATTGAAATAAGTATCGAATTTTTTGAAAATTTCGTGTAATATTATCATAAGCAATTTATTATTTATGATTGGAGGAAATTGTGATGAGAGAAGAGTTAGAAAAAGTAGTGTTAAAGATGAAAGAAATGAACTTATCTCTGGAAGAATTGTTAGACCACAACAAACAATTAGGCTTTAGCGAAGATGTCGTTACAGTTATTGACTCGGCAGCAAGAAAGGCAATAGATGTGAAAATTTCAAAGTATTGGACAGGCGATTTTTAAGGTGTTAAACCAATATATTACGAAATTAATAAGCAAACTAAATTTATCAGCAGAGCATGAATCTCAATTATTAGATTATGTTTCGAATAAAATTAAGCAAGACAGTTGGGGCAGTTATTACGAAACGATTAATAAACTTTTTAATATTAATACACAAGCTGATACGCAAAAGAATTCTGTTGCAATTCAGCTTGTTTTTTGGGCATTTGACTTAGTAGACGATGTTGTAGATGATGATCAATTATTAAAATGGATTTCAAAAGAGCAACAAATTGTCTTATCTCATATTGTCATGTTGCAAGGTTTAAGAATGTTTCAACACGATATGAGGGATGAAGTAATGGATTTAATCGTGAAGGCAGGCTATGCTGAATTTCAAGATATTACATTCGATTTTCAGTATCATTCTGATATATCAGAAGATGATTATTTAAATTTAGTACAACAAAAATCTGGTCAGTTAATGCAATTGATTGCTTTAATTATTGATAAACACAATGAACCTTTAAACCAATTTATGTTATATATAGGTGTTGCTGCTCAGATTAAAAATGACATAGATAGTATATTATCCTTACATAAAAATGACTTTAATCAAAAAAAGATGTATTTACCATTGATCAAATATATTTATTTTTCCGGAGATTCTACACTTCAACATTATTCACGTGAAAACATTCAAAAATCAGGTTCGCTTGATTACTGTAGATTGTTGTATAATTATTACATCGAAAAAGCCTACAGTATATTATTGGATGCTTTTCCTGATAAATCTGAAGGAATAAGGAAATTAAAAAATGAATTCAATTTTTAAATTAAAAAGCATGTCATTGCCATTTTATATTGGGTTAGTGCTATTGGCATGTCTAATGCAGTTAAAATTTTTCTATGCAATAAAAACATCACATTTAAATGGTGATATTGATAACGACTTTACTTTTTTAACAACGTGCACTGCATGCTTTTGCTTTTTTATCAGTATTTTAGTTCTGCAATTGATTAATAAGTTTAACTCCTATGTGCAAAAGCATTTTTTTATACTTTGCTTTTTATTGGCCAATACGATTTCATTTTCTTTTTATGATCCGATTTTTAAAGGGTTTGGTACGACGACAGAAATATTTTTATTATTTTTTGTTTTAGCGATGCTGTCTAAATTATTTAGTATTTATCCTGTGTTCTCCAGGTCAAATAAATTAAATAATTTCTTGAAACTTAACAACTATTTAATTCTATTTTTATTTGTTATTGCATTAATTCTTAACGTGATGCTTCAAAGAAGTGAATTTATATTATTTTCTTTTGTTATGCTCATCATCGTATGCATTATCTTATTATTAAGTGTGTTTTATGTCATTTTTTCAATCATTCGTAATTCGCAAGGGCAAATTCGTCGAGAATTGTATTTGATTTTAGCGTCACTGCTATTAAGTATATTACCAATGTTCACGCTTAATATATTCCTGCATTTCTTTGATAGCAGTATTCCATACTATTACTTGTTACCGACATTAATTATTTTTCCGTTATATTTACTCTATTCTTTCTGTAAATTTAAAATCATCATTTCAGAATCGTACACATCGATATTATTTGGATTATTTCAAATCTGGAACGTATTAATGCTATGCGCAATGATTATATTTTACGTATTTTTCTTAGCAGAACCATCGCTTGTGTACGTTATCATATGCCATAGTTTACTACTTGTCGTATGCGCAGCTGCCTTTTATTTAAAGCACCGTTATCAAATTAAACATCGCACGGCCAACACGCGTAGTAACATTAACGAGAATATTTATGACACTTTAATTCAGAACAACATCAAGCTTCCGAACTATTATTTGTTTATTGAATCTCAGGATCAAATGGAACAATATCGATTCCCAGCTGGAACATTTAATTATGATGACATTATTTCAAAAGCGCACATGATTTACGAACGTTCAGTCATTGCAATTAACCAGTTACAAGATATTACGGTCTATATCCACCGCTCATTGACGAACAATGCCTTTATCGCAATCCATTCATCAGATGTTGAACAATTCAAGTACCATGAGTTTGTCGGCCTGCTAGAGCAGTTCGATTTCTTTATGAAGAATTATTCTATTAAATTAATGGATGAAGATTATAAGAATCGCATTTATTTATCACATGCAGCGCTTGAGGAGGAGCGTGAACGTTTATCGATATTCCTGCATGACGATATATTACAAAATATTATTCTCGCATTGAATGAAACAAAAACATTAGACAAAGAGGGCAATCGTGAGCACGTAGAAGAGATTTTAGATGAGTCCATTTATGCGATTCGTGAAGCATGTGAAGATTTATTCCCGGCAGATTTAGATGACTTCGGTTTAAATGACAGCTTAAACGGCTTAATTCGTCGTCATTTATACGAATCGATGATTAATATACAACTGGATTATAAGGAAAGTAATGTGATTATCGATAAATTAATTAAGATTAGCAGTTATCGTATGATTAAAGAATTGATTAATAACGCGATAAAGCATGCCGATGCGAAACATATTTATGTTGAAGTAACAGAAGCGTTGGACACGTTATCATTTAAAGTTGCGGATGACGGCTCAGGTATTCAATTTCATAATGTTTCAGATATATTACTCAGAGGATCAAACAATGGTTTAAAGTATTTAATTAACCAGGTTAACATGTTTGATGGGGAAATTGATTTCGCGGTATTTGATGAGAATGCTCATAGAAAAGGGCTTATTGTCAGCGTTACATTGCCATTAGATTAGAGGTGATTGTTTGGTAAAGATTATTATATTAGATGACCACGAACTATTTGGACACGGCGTAGCAAAAATAATTGAAGCAGAAGAGGATTTATCCGTCGTTAAAGTCTTTAAAGATCCTAATTTATTAACGCATTATATTAAAACATTAAATCCAAATATCGTATTATGTGATATTAAGATTAAAGATGTAAATGGCTTAAATTTAGTGAAGATATATTCTAAACAATATCCTAAAGTGAAGTTTATTATGTTAAGCGGGTATAACCTGGAAGAATATAAGATTAAAGCATATGAGAATGGCGCAGTAGGTTTTATTCTGAAAGATGAATCGACGGATAAGTTAGTGGATGGCATTCGTGCAGTGTACTACTTTAATCATAATTTAAAAAATGACACGGTGTTAGCGAAGCCATTATTAACGAAAAAAGAAAAAGAGATATTACGTATGGTAGCAAAAGATATGAAAAACCAAGATATTAGTGAAGCGCTACATATTAGTAAACGTACTGTTGAATATCATATTACGAAGATCATTCGTAAACTAGGTGTAGAATCCAGATTAGGCGCTGTGATTAAAGGCATCAACTTAGGGATTATCGAAGAAATTGAAACGAAAAGCACTTAAAACAGTCTGTTTTAAGTGCTTTTGCTATTGGTATTGGTAGGGATAACTTTCTAGTGTGGCGTAATATTAATAATATCTATAAAAGAGATGAAAAAAGTCTGATTGTTATTTTTAGCTGTACCGATGATAATGGCCGACCACTGGTCAATCTTTTCGATGGTCATATCGATAGATTGAATATAGCCATCCATATAATAATCAATCGTCACATCCTGATGTTTCGCAAGTGCGATGTGTAACGTAGTGTTAATCTCCTGCAAGCGGTCTTCTGATAATTCTGGACGCTCTATCTTATTCTGATTGTCGATTTGACGTCGTACGTCGGCAAATTGTTGTGGCATCGTTGCAAAAGGTGCCCATTTAATCATGCCGCGCCCTTTCGGAATATTTCGATTGAGTTGTTTTGGATCTACTTTTCGATAATCGGTTTCGCCGTAAATAGGGTGAATCATCGTCTCACTCCCTTCGTCTTTTCTTTTATTATACGAACATACGTTCTGTTTCGCAATACAAATAAGCAGTGGAATTTTCCACTGCTTATTTGTTCGTCTTAAATTGATGTTGTCCAGGAAGGTTTAAAGCAATAACGATAAGTGTGACACCAATCACTCCGAGGAGCGCTACATACACACTCATCATGATACTATTCAGCACAACTCCGATAATAAGTCCTGAACTAGCAACTAAACTCGCACCACTGTAGCCAAGCGAACTAAATGCCACATAACTTGCACGCGCGTCATCCGGCATGAGTTTCGCCATATAAGTAGAATAAATCGGACTTTGAATTAGTTCACCAATCGTTGCAAATAGAATACAAAGCATTAATATCCACCACGTGGCTATCGTATGTGTTAATGCATAGCCAAACGTATACATTAAGCCACCGATGACGAGCATCGTACGTTGATTGAAAGGTTCAACGATTTTGTTAACGAGGAAAGTAATCGTTACGACAAGAATGGTATTCTCAATAAGCATTATACTCATCATGCGCACACCATCTACATGCACGCCAAATAAATCAATGGGCTTAAACACTTCGTGGAGGCGGACACCGATATAGTTTGTCAATGCGAACTCTGCTGAGAATATAAATATCGCAGCTGCGGTAAACAAGACAAACCGTGTATCTTTTAAAGCAACTTTGTATTTGCCGAAAAGGTCGCGAATCCAATGGGTATGTACAATGACTTTTTCTTTATGCGTTGTCGGGTCATGTAAAAATTTATAAAAGATGACGGTGTTGATTAACATAATAACGATAATAATCATAAAGAGTAAAAAGCGATGCTCTTTATAAAATAAACCGCCGATTGCAGTACCAATCGCTGTTGCTAAATTATTCGTCCAGTAGGTAGTGACATAGACTGACTTTCTACTTGCTTCGTCAGTAGAATCAATAATGAGCGCTTCAAGTGCCGGAAAAATCATTGCACCTGGAATGGCCAGACACATAAATAATAATGCCACTAACCATGCCATATTAATATGTGGATGTATGCCAATCGCCATTGCTGTATATAATAAGATAGAAAGCGATTGACCCCAAATGAGTTGACCTTTTCGACTAAAACGATCGGCAAAGTAACCGCCGACTAAATTGCAGGATAAACTGACAAATACATTAATCGACATTAATATACCAGATGTAACTTTTCCAAGTTCATCAGCAATATATAAAACCATGAAAGGCATGACGCTCATAGAGGCGACATGACTAAAGAAACCACAAATAATGCGTAGTTTAACGTTTGAAGGGAAGTCTTTGAATTTCATAGCAATACCTCGATATTTTCTGTCTATATACATTATATTTCATAATAATCAGAAAATATAGATAAAAAAATAAGCTAGGACAATGTCCTAACTTATTTTGTAATAGCTAACATAAGTTCTCGTGCAACTTTTGCTGCGACTGCATTAGAAACGCCACTATGGTCGTATGGTGGTGACAGTTCTACAATGTCAGCTGCTACAACATTAAGTTGTTCGAATACTTTAAATGCCGGCTCAAGTTCCTTATAAGTTAATCCGCCTGGTTCAGGTGTACCTGTTCCCGGGAAGATTGATGGGTCTAAACAATCTAAATCGATTGTAACGTAAACTGGTGTATCACCGATTAAACCTGGTAAGTCTTTCAATGTATCGATTGAGAATTTTTCTAAAGTTGTATGTGTGTCACTCCAGTCAAATTCTTCTTTCGTACCTGAACGAATACCATATTGATAAATACGATTATCGCCAGTAATATCATGGATACGACGAACGACAGTCGCATGAGATAATGGTTCACCCATGTAGTCGTCACGTAAATCTGTATGTGCATCCAGTTGCACTAATACAACATCTGGATATTTTTCATGAACAGCATGGAAAGGGCCAAGCGTTACTAAATGCTCGCCACCGATCATAAACGGCAGTTTACCTGCATTTAATATTGTACGTGCCGTGTCTTCTAATTCTTCTAATACTTTGACTTTATTACCAATTGTAATATCAACATCACCTGTATCGATAATGTTAACGTCTTCTAAGTCTTTGTTTAAATACGGGCTATATGTTTCTAACCCGTATGATTCAGAACGAATCGCATCTGCTGCGAAACGTGTGCCCGGTCGGTTAGAAACGGTACCGTCAAACGGTGCACCGTAAATCACTGTTGTTGCTTCTTCAAATGAAGCTTCACAACTCATGTAAACATGTTTATTCGGCTTCATCTGCTAACATCTCCTTAACGAATGTCGGTAACATAAATGCACCAGTATGGATGTCAGTATTGTAGTATTTCGTCTTAATGCCAAGTTTGTTCCATGCATCTAAGTCTGCATCTTTTAAAGGATCAAATGATTTAGAAGCGAAACCGAATAACCAGTGACCTGATGGGTAAGTTGGCATATGGAATTGGTATACGCGTGTAATCGGGAATAAACCTTTAATCTTAGAGTGTGCACGTTTCATTTCATGTGCGTAAGATGCATAATATGGTGATTCATGTTGGTTGATTAAAATACCATCATCCGTTAACACACGGTAACAGTTGTTATAGAAATCGTGTGAGAATAATCCTTCACCAGGACCGATTGGGTCTGTTGAATCCACTAAGATTAAATCGTAGTAGCCATCTTCTTTATTCTTAACATATGCTAAACCATCTTCAAATAATAATGTAACACGTGGGTCTTCTAATTTACCTGCAGTGATTGGTAAATATTGTTGAGATAAACGTACAACACGCTCATCGATTTCTACCATGTCGATTTGTTCGATAGAAGCATAACGTGTTAATTCTCGTACAGTTCCACCGTCACCGCCACCAATTACTAATACTTTCTTGATATTAGGGTTAGTTGCCATCGCAACGTGTGTAATCATATCGTGATAAACGAATTCATCTTTTTCGTTAACCATCATTAAACCGTCTAAAGTAAAGAACGTACCGAATTCTTCAGATTTAAAGAAGTCAATTTGTTGGAAAGGTGTTTTTTCAGTTAAGATGTGTTCAGTCGTTTTGATTGAGAACTTAACATTATCCGTGTGATTTTCTGTATACCATAAATCTAACATGTGCAGTTCCTCCTTATCCTTCTACTGGTTTGAATGATTCTACTTTAAATTCGCCGTTTGAATATTTTTCGATTTTATCAGCCATACCGCGACCCATTTCAAATGAATCTGATAACTCAGCTTTTAATGCTGTTTGTAAGAAATCTTCAGCTTTCCAAGGATCAACTGAATCGCCACATGTAAATACGTCTACTGATGCGTAGCCGTATTCTGGCCAAGTGTGAATTGCTAAATGTGATTCAGAAATGATAACTGCACCACTTACACCGTATGGGTTAAAAGTATGGAAACAGCTTTCTACGATTGTTGCACCAGAAACTACTGCTGCTTCGTTCATGATGCGTTCAATGGCATCATGATCTTTTAAGATTTCTTTATCACAGTTGTAATATTCGATTAATACGTGTCTACCTAATGTTGTTAATTTCATGTTTAATTATCTCCCTTATTATCAATAATAAATACTTCGTTTTTATTTTCAGCGCCGATTTTTACAATCGGCTGATCATTAATGAATGACCAGTAGTCAATGACTTTCTGAGTAATACGTTCACCGGCCATCAATATCGGAATACCCGGTGGATAAATCATTAAACTTTCTGCACAAATTTCATCAAGTGCTTCGCTTAACGGCACACTTTTCTTTTCTGCATAAAATACATCGCGTAAGCCCATCTTCTGTTCAGGAATGTCCATTTGTTTCAAAATTGGAGGTACAACTTCCTGATTCGGTTTAAAATGATTTCGGCTAATATCAATCAATGCGTCTAATAATTGATTGAGTACCGTTTCGTTATCCATAAATGAAACAATCCCCATAATGATGTTCGGTTCAGCAAGTTCCATTTGAATGTCGTATTCATTGCGTAGTAAATGATATACTTCAAAGCCTGATAAGTCTAAAGCGTGATCGATATAAATCGTAAGCTTCGTTTCATCTAATGCTTGTTTGTATTGTTGACTAAATGCATTCGGTTCAATCATATGGAAACCAGGCACTTGGTTTATGCGTGCTTTAAAGTTACGTACAAGTTCAAGGTTGTGTTCGATACGTGATTGACCATTGAGTGCTAAATGTTGTCTGGCAATATCTAAAGAAGACATTAGTAAATATGAAGCTGAAGTAGATGTCAGCATGTTTATCACACTTTTTACTTTATGGCGATCGATGAGCGTATCACGCACAAGTAATATACTTGTCTGTGTGAAAGAACCGCCTGTTTTATGCAGTGACGTTGCAGCCATATCTGCGCCAGCTTCCATAGAAGACATCGGTAGTTCGCTTGAGAATCTAAAGTGTGCACCATGTGCCTCATCGACAAGGACAGGCATATTGTGCTGATGCGCTAGAGTTGTTATTGCTTGTAACTCACTGACTGCACCAAAGTACGTTGGATTCATTAAGAATATCGCACTTGCATCAGGGTGTTGCTTTATCGCATCTTCTACACTTTTAAGACTTACATTATGTGCGATGCCAAATGTTGTATCAAACTCAGGGACTAAATAAATGGGCGTAACGTCTGCTAAAGCCATTGCATTAAGGACTGACTTATGAACGTTACGCGGCAAAATTAATTTATCTTTCGGTTTGCATACAGAGAGAATCATTGCCTGAATACCTGATGTTGTGCCATTCAGTAAGAAATGGGCATCATCAGCTAAAAATAGTTCAGCCATCAAACGTTGTGCTTCCTGAATCACACCAGTCGGATGATCAAAGTTATCAAGTCTTGGCATAGAGTTGATATCATGACGTAACGTACGATCGCCGTAATAGTTTAGCTGATATGATTTATCTAAACCACGTTTATGGCCTGGCACATCGAAGCTCGTTACTTGTTCGTGTTCATACACTTTCAAAGCATCGAACAAAGGTGTTTCAGCTTGTCGCTCGTAATTAATAGTTGTAAATGTTTTTTTTTGTTGAGTGTTTATCATAAGACACTCCTTTATAGCTTATTTTATGGAAAATATTAGTTTCACTTAACTTATTGTATGGTATTACTATTGCTTTATGAATACCAAACAAATTGTAATGTATTACTAAACTATTAGCAACAAAAAGTTTTCATTTTTACAAAATAATTTTCTACTTTTCGCAAAGTTGTATTGAATTTGTTAGAATATAGTCAATAGGAGGCGATAGTGTGAGTGAAGTAAAAGGATGGATTGGATCGTACACGAAACAAGATGGTAAAGGGATTTACAGCTTTACACTTGATACTGAGGCTAAATCGATAACAAAGGTTGAGACAGCGTTTGAAGTGCCGGCCTCAACATATATTATGCAACATGGTGATAAATTATACGGTATTAAAAAAGTAGACAACAAAGCAGGGATTCAAAGTTATCAAATTAAAGATGATGGTAGTTTAGCAGTGATTAATGATAATTTATCTTCTACCGATTCAGCTTGTCATATCTGGGTGACGCAAGATGGTAAGTATTTATTAGAAGCAGTTTACGGACCAGGTGTTGTGAGGTTATACAAACTTGATTCAGAGAGTGGAGAAATTCTGGAACTGATAGATGTGGCACAGCAAGAAGGAACTGGACCCAATAAGGAACGTCAGGATCATGCACATACGCATTATATTCAAGAAACACCAGATGGCAAATATGCAGTTGCTGTTGATTTAGGAACTGATGAAGTGATTACCTTCACGTTTGATGATGCAGGATTTAAGCGTGTTCATACATTAAAAGTTGAGCATGGCATGGGGCCAAGACATTTAGTGTTTAATGAGAACGGGAAATACGCGTATTTATTTACGGAATTAAGTAATGAAGTTGTTGTATTGAAATATGCAGATGGTATCTTTGAGATGTTAAGTAAAGTTTCGTCGATACCTGGTGATTTTAAAGAGAATTCACAAGGTGCAGCGATTCGTTTAAGTCATGATGGGAAATACTTATATGCATCTAATCGCGGTCATCAATCGATTACTGTATTTAAAGTGTTAGGTGAAGGTGAAAAGATTGAATTAGTAGAAATCGTTGGTAGTGCTGGTGACTGGCCACGTGACTTTAACATTGATCCAAGTGATACATTTTTAGTTTGTGCACACGAAGTGGATGGTGTGTTAAGTTTATTTGAAAGAGATAAAGCAACAGGCCGACTTACGCTACTAGAGAATCATCAACGTACCCCGGAAGGCGTATGTGTTCAATTTTTATAAGATGGATGAATCCTACCTCGGGTGAGGTAGGATTTTTTTGGTGAATAGGGGCAGAGGTAGTTGTGTGAGTACATGCCGAAATTGGAGGATCACCAATTTCGATAGGTCTGTAACATTTTGGGTATCATATGAAATTCTAAGACATTATCTTGCGTTGAATAGCCATAAACTTTATAATCGGGATTCACAAAAGTAGTGTAATAATTGAAGGGTAAATCAATGTGGTTTTGTATCAGTAGTTGATTAAATAATTTTGGTGTTCTTGTACGCTGTTCGTTTAATTTTTCAATAGGTGCACCATTATTAAAGTAGAAGTAATTATCTTTAAAGAAGATATCATAATGTATGTTTTTAATTTCGAATATATATATTTCGTTATTCATAATGATCAGCGTATCAATCTGGAAGTATTGTTGATTCACGATAAATTGTAAATTATTAAGAATCAATCCATGTTTAATATATTGTATAGCTAAATCATCAAAGCGCCGTTCTCCATTAATACCTTTAATCCGCACATTAATACTTTCATTATCTGTTTCAGAAAGTTTAGCTCTAATACTAACCTGTAACAAATACGATAATTCATCATCAAATTTTCTTTCCTTTATGATCATTAACAATCTCCTTTTACAATTTCAATGATAAAATAATGATAAATCGCCAATATTAAATAGGAGTTAAAAATTTGTAAAATTGGAGTGAGGAATATGAAAATCGCTATATACCAAATGGAAGTTATTCCTGGAAATCCAGATAAAAATATTGAGAAGATAAAAAAATGGATGCAGACATTAGAAAATATTGATATCGCAGTGCTTCCGGAAATGTGGAATACGTCATATACATTAGAACAACTGCAATCTATTACATCAAAAAATGGACAACGTGAAATAGCAGCTTTGCAACAGTTAGCACAGCACTTTCAAATACATATCGTTGCAGGATCGATTGCTGTAAAAGTAAAAGGCAGCATATACAATAGAGCAGTTATTATTAACAAAGACGGAGAAGTCATTCATCAATATGATAAAGTGCATTTAGTACCGATGCTGAATGAACCGGCATATTTAACGCCAAGACAGCACATTTCGATTTTTGAATTACACAATGTGAAAATGGGGATTATCATTTGTTACGATTTGAGATTTCCGGAAATTGCACGTCAGTTAACGTTAAGTGGTATAGAAGTACTCTTTGTAGTTGCGCAGTGGCCCGTTGAGCGCATACAGCAATTTGAAAAATTACTATACGCAAGAGCTATAGAGAATCAATTGTTTGTAATTGCCTGTAATACAGTCGGCCAATGTGAAAACACTGTGTTTGGTGGGCAATCAATGATCATTAATCCATTAGGGGATTCAGTGACACAAATGTTAGAAGGGGAAGGAACAATTACTGCAACGATTGATTTAAATGAAGTGCGTGAAATAAGACGGGCAATACCTTTGCTTACAACGAGAAGAGAGGATTTATATTCATGAAATACCCCGTCTGAAGTTTCAGACGGGGTTTCAATTTGTTCGCAGCTAACCGTTCATTCGATAGTCTCCTACTTAAATATCTGTTTTACATATCTAAACTTTCCTTTATACGGCGGGAACATGATGCCGGATTCAAGTTTCGTGCTTTTAGTCATATAACCTTTCTGATGGCTGAATAGTTCAAATGTGTATTTCCCGTGATAATGTCCAATTCCAGCATGTCCTACACCGCCAAATGGTAAGTACGGGTTCGCAACATGCATCACGGTATCATTGACACAACCACCACCAAATGAAACGCGATTGAACACATCTCTAATAAAGTCATGATCATCACTGAATATATATAATGCTAATGGTTTCTCATAACGCTTAATAATATTAAATATTTCTTCTTTATCGTTATACCCGATAACTGGTAATATCGGTCCGAATATTTCTTCCTGCATCGATAAATCCGTAAGATGTGCATCAATCAAAGTAGGCTCAATATGAAGCGCATCTGCATATGACTTTCCACCAATAAGCACGCGATCTTGTGCTTCGTCAATCATTGCTGTGAGGCGATTGAAATGTTGGTCATTAATAATGTGGCCGTAATCTTCACTCTCAAGCGCATTATCTCCGTAAAACTCTTTTAACGTTGATTTCATAGCTTTCACAAACTTATCTTTAATACTGTTATCAATCAATACATAGTCTGGTGCAACACATGTTTGCCCTGCATTCATATATTTCCCGAACGCAATACGCTCTGCAGCGACTTTAACATTTGCAGTCGCATCAACAATCGTTGGACTTTTCCCACCTAATTCTAATGTGACAGGTGTTAAATGCTTACTAGCTTTCTCATACACAACTTGCCCAACTTTTGAACTACCAGTAAAGAATATATAATCAAAACGTGTATCAAGCAGTTCAGCTGTAATATTTTTCTCACCTTGAATGACTTGTACGTGTTCGGATGCAAACACTTCAGAAATAATTTGTGCGATAATAATGCTCGTCTGTGGTGTATGTTCAGACGGTTTCACAACAGCACAGTTACCTGCAGCAATCGCACCGATTAATGGAGACATGACAAGCTGGAACGGATAATTGAATGGTCCGATAATTAACACTGTACCATATGGTTCGTACATTAAGTAACTCTTACCAGGGAATTGCATCATCGGCGTATTAATCGATTTCGTTTTGCTCCAGTTTTTAATTTCTTTAATATATGTTGTTAATTCTTTTAATACGATTCCGACTTCAGTTGCGTAAGCTTCTACTTTCCCTTTTCCTAAATCGCTATTTAACGCATCAAGAATATCTGTCTCATGTGCTTTTATTGCTTTTTTTAATGCTTTTAATTTTTTTCGTCGGAACTTGATTTGTTTCGTTTCATGTGTATCGAAGTAATCGCGCATTGCATTGATTTGTTGTTGAATATTCATGAAAAAATCCTCCATTAAGAATTGTTAAAGTGTATACTATTAAATAAATTAATTTATATTTGAGGTGGAACGTATGAAATTTGGTATTATCGGAACGAACTGGATCACTGATCGATTCATTGAAGCAGGTCGTACAGTAAATGAATTTGAATTACATAGTGTGTATTCTCGTACGATTGAACGCGCTCAAAGCTTTGCAGCACAACACGAGATTCCTAATTATACAGATGATCTCGATACGTTCTTAAGCGATGAAGCTGTTGATATTATTTATATTGCTACACCAAATATATTACATCATCAACAGGCAATACAAGCAATGAACCACGGAAAGCATGTATTATGTGAAAAGCCAATTGCAACAAGTGAGAAAAACTTTAACTTAATGTATCAGGCGATGCAAAATAATAACGTTTTCTTTATGGAAGCGATGAAAAGTATTTATTCACCATCGTTTAAGAAGTTGCATGAATGGATTCACGATATTGGTACGATTCGTCGTGTTAATTTTCATTATAATCAATATTCATCTCGTTATGATAAATATAAAGAGGGAATCGTTGAAAATGCCTTTAAACCAGAGTTAGGTAATGGCGCTTTAATGGATTTAGGTGTATATACCATTAGTCCGCTAGTGAATTTATTCGGAATGCCAAAGACCGTTCAGGCGACAGGTAAACTATTATCGACGGGTGCGGATGGTCAAGGCACGATTATTTGTAATCATCATTATATGACGTCTGTATTAAGTTATTCGAAAATAATTGATAGTCACTTACCTTCAGAAATTATTGGAGAAGAAGGGATTATTTTAATTGATAAAATATCAGCGCCGAATAAAGTACAGAAGTTGAATCGACAAGGTGATGTGATAGATGAATTGGTGAGTGACAAATTACCGATGTCGTATGAAATTGCACATTTTATTGAAGCGATTAAAAACAATGACGAACAAGCATTAAATTTAAAAACGAGCCACGAAACAATGAAAGTAATGGATGAAGTGAAACAACAAATTGGGATTTTAATCAAATAAGTTATTGATTATTCAGAAAATTTAAATTATAATAAAGCCATACCATTTTTTCATTCTTTCAAATAAAAGTAAACGAGGCACATCAATCTGATGTGCCTCGTTTACTTTTATTTAATTAATGTTTTTAAATCTTCATCACGTTCCATTACGACACGTGCATATGAACATAACGGAATGATTTTCAAATTATTTGCTTTAGCATAATCCGTTACTTTAAGTACGAGGGCTTTTGCAACACCTTGTCCACGAAGTTTCGGATTAGTAAATGTGTGATCGATTGCAATGGTGTCTTGTCCTGCTGGCTGGAATGTGATTTCTGCATCAGGATGTGTTGCATCACCGATGTAAAATTTATTGTTGCCTTGAATAATTTCCATTACTATCACCTCTAATAACAGCCTCTCCTACGATAACGCCTCAGTCAACTGCGGTACGACTTGTTTCTTACGTGATACAACACCTTCAAGTAATGCTGTATTGTTATTTAACGTTACGTTGAATGCTTTCTCAACTGCAGCTTGTTGCGCACCTAACGCTAATACTTTTGAGTTAGAGTTTAAGATATCTGTAACAACTAATACAAATAATGCATAGCCTTCTTGCGCTGTTTCAGCATTGATTGCATTTTCTAATTCTTCCTGACGGCTCAACACTTCATCGATATCAACTGTGTTAACTTGAGCAACACGTACTTCATGTTCACCCATAGAGAATGATTTCGCATCAATATTTAATAATTCTTCAGGTGTTTTATCAGATGTTTTCGCACCTGCTTTTAACATTTCTAAGCCGTATGTTTGTAAATCAATGTTTGCAATGGCAGCTAATTCTTCAGCCGCTTTAACGTCTTCTTCAGTACATGTTGGAGATTTGAATAATAATGAATCTGAAATAATCGCTGATACCATCAGTCCTGCAATTTCAGGTTTAATTTCAACACCGTGTTCTTTATACATTTTATTTAAGATTGTTGCTGTACATCCAACCGGTTCAGCACGGTAGTATAATGGTCCGGCAGTTTCAAAGTTAGCAATACGGTGGTGGTCAACAACCATTAAGATATTTGCATCTTCAATGCCATCAGCTGATTGCTGGAATTCGTTATGATCGACTAAGATAACCTCTTCACCGTGTAAACGCTCAAGCACACGTGGTGCATTCACATTGAAATGCTTTAAAGCATATTCTGTTTCACCGTTTAAATCACCTAAACGTACCGCTTCGATATCCTTACCTAATGCTTTTTGTAAATCTTCCATTACTAAAGCAGATGTTACTGTATCTGTATCTGGGTTTTTGTGTCCGAAAGTTAATATTTTCATAATAGTCTCCTTTGATTGTAATTACTCTTTATTTTATCATGATTAATCAATCTCTTCTACAGTCTTGCAGTGCAATTACATTGTATTGATTGCTATTGTGTATGAATTAATGAAAACATGGGTATAATATGTATTACATATTAATGATTTGAAGGTGTTAGTTGATGAAGAAGATTAATGTTAAAGATTTCGGTGCAAAAGGGTGTAACGTCATATTCGATACGATTGGGATACAACGTGCACTCAATCAAGCAAAGAAAGAACCGGTAGAAGTTTATATTCCTGAAGGGACGTATTATATCGGTTATGAACTTGTCATCTATGCACATACGTATTTGCATTTACATCCCGATGCAGTGCTACGCCGAATGAGCCCGTTTGCCATGCTCAAAAACGGTAAAAAGCGTGAAGGGTATAAAGGCTATGACGGTAATGGCTTTATTACGATTGAAGGTGGCACGTTTGATCAATATGGTCACGTGCTTAATTATAATAATAGTATTATGTCGCTCGGTCATGCCCGAGAGATAGCTATAAAAGATGTTACATTTAAAAATGTCGTTCAAGGTCATGCGATTGATGCATGTGGTATTGATGGTTTTAAAGTGACAGGATGCAAGTTCTTAGGGTTCAGAGATGATACAGGCGAACGATCATTTAGCGAAGCAATACAATTAGACTTACAACTGAAAGATTCTTTTCCGAAGTTCGGTGAGTATGATGGTACAGTTACAAAGAACGTGATTATTTCGGATTGTTATTTCGGTAATTCTGAAGAGCCTTTAATGAAACCGTGGAATCGTGCAATCGGTAGTCATGCCAGCACATATGAGATTTATTATGAGAACATTACTATTAAAAATAATACATTCAATCAAATGGGCGATTATGCGTTAACGTTCTTAAAGTCCAAAGTTCTTCACGTTCATGATAATACGTTCAACGATTGTAATGGTGGTATTCGTTATTTAGCAACGAAAAAAGGCAAATACTCATTAGATTTAAACGGTAATGATCATGGTGCACAAGCAGGTGAAATGACGGTCATTCGAAATAACCATTTCCATTCTATCAACGATAAATATGCAATTCTCTTCCAAAGTTATGAAGGAGAGAAAAACAAAGATATTTACATTATCGATAATACGTTTAGCGAAGATAATGCTTGTACGATAAAAATTGGTAAAGCGAAAAATGTCGTTTGTATGCAAAATAAAAACTTGAAGAAAATTAAAAAAGTAGAAGTCGATGAGTTCTATACAGAAGAAATGGCTAGAGATGAAAGTAATAAAGAATTGTAAAAAAGCAACGTGTCCTTTAATGAATCGGACACGCTGCTTTTTTCTTTTTATAATAGAAGTTCGGTTCATTGTACGTATTGTCGTATCCTTTGTGCCAGTTATGTACAAGTGAAGGTGATATCGGTGGAATCAGCCACGTCCAGTCACCGGTCACTTGACGGTGATTGGCTGCTTCATTGTTTTCAAACTTTAAGAACTGCTTACTTGCATTGTAATGGTCAACAATTGAGTAGCCTTGCTGTTTAAACGAATGATAGACAGCGTAATTCAATTCCACAACAACTTTATCTCGCCAGTAACTCGTCGTGCGTGTTGTGTCTAAATCCATGCTTTCTCCTATCGGTAAAAGCAAATTATAACGATATTCATCAAGAAAATTTCTGCTGGCAATTTCACTTTCCATATACCAGCCGTTAAATGGACATAATGGATACGTTATGCCACCGATTTTCAGATCCATGCCAGAAATAATTGGTACGGCATACCATTTTAAATGGAGTGCGTTAAACTTCGGATAGTCCGGGTGCTGAATATTCACTTCCTGAATGAAATCTGAACGAAGATCATACGTCTTATACACACCGTTAAAGCGATATAACAATGGTAAGAAACGACCGAATTGATGATAACCTGTATGTTCAATCAACTGCTTCGTATCGCTAACAATTGGATCGTCAGCATAACGAATGAGTTGGTCATTCAATAGTTCGAATTGAATCTTACTCGCATCCGCGAATATCGTAATGGTCGGTATAATCTTTCCGTCATTCGTCGCACTTTGAATATGCTGTTCGAACGCCTGTAAATAATCGCGTTCATCTGTAACGTGTCGCATATCGACAACTTTTAATTTATCCCAGAATAAACGACCGATACATCGATTGCTATTACGCCAGGCAAGCCGTGCCCCATACGTTAATTCTTCTGACGTATGTGTATACGTTCCAGTTACATCGATTTCACTTTGAATTGCAAGTAATCTTGCATCCGTCGTTTGAGGTGCAATGTTTAACTCTCGATGCATTTGTATAATAAATGCTTTAGCTTTCTCATACATTATTTGTTTCACCTCTTTATCTCTCTATTATGCTTTAAAGCTAAATAAGAAACTGTTTGCGTTTCTTATAATCGTAATACGTCGCACAGCTAATCGCTAGTAGTATAAAAGCAATATAACTGAAAAATTGTGTGTGGTTTGATATTTGAATTACGAATCCACCGATGATTGGGCCAAGAATACTGCCGACGCTAAAGATTAAACCGCACATTAAATTTCCCGCCGGTAAGAGTTGTTTCGGTGTAATTTCGGTCATAAATGTAACGCCTAATGAGTACAATGATCCGACGAAAATACCAGTAATAAAGAATAACGCGATAAGTACATATCCAGATTGACTGAAGATTTGACATAGCATGAACATTATCGCACCAATAAATGTGACCATTACAAGCAATACATTGCGATTCATGTTGTCTGAAATCATGCCGAGCGGTACTTGGAATAAGATCGCACCTAAACTAAATGCCGGCAAAATAATAATAATTAAATCCACCGGAATGTGCTGCTTCATTGCAAATACCGGGAAGTTACTGTTCAGACAAGCTTCCAATACACCGTACATCATTGGAAATAAGAATGCCACCCAGCTTGTCTTCATCACTTTGCCGAAATTAATCGTCGTTGAACGAAACGATATATTATTTGCGTTATCTTCGGGGAATTCATTCTTTAACATAAAGACCAATCCGCTAGCAAACAAAGTGAATACTGCGCTTAATATGAATGGTAAACTTTCATGAATGTCATGAAGTTTCGCTAACATCGGGCCTGCCATAAATCCAAGTGAAAAGCTTAATCCGTATAGCGAAATAATACGTCCCAGCTTATGCTTCGGCGTTGTTTCTGTTAACCATGATTGCGTAGCGAAGTGCAGCATATTATCTCCAACACCGACAAGCAAACGCAGAATAAACCAGAATGTCATTTCTTTATATACTGGAAATAAAGCCATTGAGATGACAATTAATATGGCACCGAGGACGACTAAATTCTTATAGCCAACTTTCCTAAGTAATCCTTCCAGAAATAAAGATGCTATAAAGACGCCGATATAAAGTGACGATGCATGCAACCCATTAATGAAACTCGGCACATTATCGCGCTCAAATATGATAGCGATGAGGGGTAATAACATCCCTTGCGTTAATCCTGAAATCGACACGATAATTGTTAAAATCAAAAAGTTCTTCTTAAACATGGTATGCCTCCTTATTTCTGATTGTAACAGAATTTATTAACGATGCCTAAACGTAATCGTTATGTTACTATGGATTTAATATCATAATAGATCATGAGAGACTCATCAAAGTGTAAGGGAGATAGTATAATGTACAAATATGATGACGATAGTTTAATGCTGCATACAGATTTATATCAGATTAATATGGGAGAGACGTATTGGAATGATGGTATTCACGAACAAACAGCAGTGTTTGACGTATATTTTAGAAATATGCCGTTTGAAGGTGGATATGCAGTGTTTGCTGGACTGGAGCGTGTAATTGAATATGTTAAACGGTTTACTTTCTCAGCGACAGACTTAGAATATTTGAAGACATTAGGTTATAAAGATGACTACTTATCATATTTAAAGGACTTAAAGTTTACTGGTAATATTCGTTCGATGCAGGAAGGGGAAATATGTTTTAACAATGAACCGCTGCTGAGAATTGAAGCGCCATTAATTCAGGCACAGTTGTTAGAAACTGCAATACTTAATATCGTGAATTTCCAGGTATTAATCGCGACGAAAGCGAGCCGTATTAAACAAGTCGTGAAAGATGAAATTGTTATGGAATTTGGCACACGACGCGCACAGGAAATGGATGCGGCGATTTGGGGAACGAGGGCAGCATACATTGCAGGGTTTGATTCAACAAGTAATGTACGTGCCGGGAAATTATTTGGCATCCCTGTGTCTGGCACACATGCCCATGCGATGGTACAAGCGTATGATGATGAATACATCGCCTTTAAAAAATATGCAGAACGCCATAAGAACTGCGTCTTCTTAGTCGATACTTTCCATACGTTAAAGTCAGGTGTACCCAATGCGATTCGCGTTGCAAAAGAACTAGGTGATAAGATTAACTTTGTCGGCATAAGACTGGATTCAGGTGATTTAGCGTATTTATCTAAAGAAGCACGTCGTATGCTGGATGAAGCGGGATTCCCGGACGCTAAAATATTTGCTTCAAACGATCTGGACGAAGAAACGATTACGAACTTAAAGCTACAAGGTGCTAAAATTTCTGCGTGGGGTATCGGTACGAAGTTAATTACTGCCTTTGATCAGCCGGCGCTAGGTGCAGTATATAAACTTGTTGCTATTGAGAACAAAGCAGGTCAGCTTGAAGATCGTATAAAGATTTCAAATAATGCTGAAAAAGTGACAACGCCGGGTAAGAAGAAAGTATATCGCATTATTAACAATCAAACGCAGAAATCTGAAGGGGATTATATAACACTTGATTTCGAAAATCCATCAAAAGAGAAGCCGTTAAAGATGTTCCACCCGATACACACATATAAGCAAAAATGGATTAATGACTTTACAGCGAAAGATTTACATGCAGATATTTTTATTAATGGTGAACTTGTTTATGATGTGCCAACTTTAGAGCAGTCACGTAACTACTTAAAAGACAATTTAGCGTTATTATGGGAAGAAACGACACGTTATTTAAATCCGGAAGAATATCCAGTGGATTTAAGTACGTTATGCTGGGAACATAAAAACACTGAAATTTATGAAGTATCTAGAAAAGTGAAAGAAGTGAAATAAATGACGTTACAACAACAAATTATTAAAGATTTATATGTTCAGCCTGAAATTGATCCCGTTCAAACTTCACGTGAAATCATTAATTTTATTAAACAGTATGCCGAAGCAAATTCATTCATCAAATCATTTGTATTAGGTATATCTGGAGGTCAAGATTCAACTTTATGTGGTAAGTTGTGTCAAATTGCTGCGACAGAACTTCGAAATGAAGGAAAGGATATCCAGTTTATCGCCGTCCGTTTACCATACGGCGTACAAAAAGACGAACAAGATTGTCAGGACGCACTTGATTTTATTCAACCTGATAAGACGTATACGATTAATATAAAGTCTGCTGTAGAAGCAAGTGTTGCAACACTTGCAGCACAAGGCGTTACGTTAACGGACTTTCAAAAAGGAAATGAAAAAGCAAGAGAACGTATGAAAGCACAATATTCGATTGCAGCACATCATAATGGCATTGTAATTGGTACAGACCACGCAGCTGAAAGTATTACGGGTTTCTATACGAAATTTGGAGATGGTGGTGCAGATATCTTCCCGCTTGCCGGCCTGAATAAACGACAAGGGAAGGCGATATTGCAACATTTGAATGCACCTGAACATTTATATATGAAGACGCCGACCGCTGATTTAGAAGAGAACAAACCACAATTACCGGATGAAGTGGCATTGGGTGTCACATATGATCAAATTGATGATTATCTTGAAGGTAAACAAATTGAGGAAGCAGCAGCACAAAAGATTGAACAACATTATTTAAGAACGCAACACAAACGTATGTTGCCGATTACGAGATTTTCTTTCCATGAAATCATTCAATAAAAATGGTATAGTGTGTTTGAAACGAAGCCAGGAGGATTGAAATGGATATATTAAGTAATCACTGGGTTGTTGTCGCATTAATATTTGTGATTAATATCGTTTATGTGACTTTTTTAACGATGCGTATGATCTTAACGTTAAAAGGTTACAGATATTTAGCGGCAGCAGTTTCAGTCGTAGAAGTTATTATTTATGTCGTAGGATTAGGACTGGTAATGAACAGTCTGGATAAGATTGAGAATATTATAGCGTACGCACTTGGATTTGGTGCAGGTATTATCGTTGGGATGAAGATAGAAGAGATGATAGCGCTTGGTTATATCGTTGTCAATGTGACAACCGCTGAATATGACAAGGAAATTCCGAGAACATTACGTGATTTAGGTTATGGTGTTACGCATTATGCAGCACAAGGTCGTGACGGAGAACGTTTAGTGATGCAAATTCTTACACCACGTAAATATGAACTCAAGCTCATGGATACAGTAAAGAACCTCGATCCTAAGGCATTTATTATTGCTTATGAGCCGAAGAATATTCACGGTGGATTCTGGGTTAAAGGTGTTAAAAGTACTAGGTTAAAGGCGTATGATACAGATGAAATTTGAAGTGAAAGATAACGAGACGATATCAGAATGTTTAGCACGCATGAAAGCAGCAGGCTATACGCCGGTCAAAAGATTTCAAAAGCCTATTTTCAAAGAAAACGAAAAAGGTGATATTGAAATATATAAAGAGCAAATAATATTTACCGGCAAAAAGATAACGGAATAATATTGATGGTATTACTTTAACAGCATCAATAGAAAATAGATCAGTAATCAGTTATTGCTGGTCTATTTTTATGGGTAAAAATGAATAAAGCATGTTAAAATAAAGATGTTGATGCTTTTAATGAGTTTATTTACGAACTTTTTATAAGATAAAAATAATAATGTACGTATTTGTATTTATTTGTTATACTACAATTGACTATGAAATATACGGAGGAATTTGATCATGATTGAACGTTATTCAAGACCTGAAATGGCGAATATCTGGACAGAGCAAAATAGATTTGAAGCATGGTTGGAAGTTGAAATCTTAGCGAGTGAAGCATGGGCTGAATTAGGCTACATCCCTAAAGAAGACGTTAAACTCATTCGTCAAAATGCAAAAGTTGATGTAGAACGCGCTAAAGAAATCGAACTTGAAACGCGTCATGATGTTGTAGCATTTACACGTCAAGTTTCTGAAACTTTAGGTGAAGAGAAGAAATGGGTACATTATGGATTAACGAGTACAGACGTTGTGGATACTGCATTAAGCTATGTGATTAAACAAGCAAACGATATTATTGAAGCGGATTTAGAGCGCTTTATTGAAGTATTGAAACAAAAAGCATTAAAACACAAAACGACATTAATGATGGGGCGTACGCACGGTGTGCATGCTGAACCGACGACTTTCGGATTAAAGATGGCATTATGGTATATGGAAATGCAACGTAACTTAAAGCGTTTCAAAGAAGTGCGTAAAGAAATCGAAGTTGGAAAAATGAGCGGTGCAGTAGGTACATTTGCTAATATTCCACCTGAAATAGAAAGCTATGTATGTGAGAAATTAGGCATCGGCTTTGCTGAAATTTCTACACAAACATTACAACGTGATCGCCATGCATACTATATCGCGACTTTAGGGTTAATCGCGACTTCAATTGAGAAATTTGCTGTAGAAGTACGTGGTTTACAGAAAACTGAAACGCGTGAAGTTGAAGAAGCATTCGCGAAAGGTCAAAAAGGATCTTCAGCAATGCCGCATAAACGTAATCCGATCGGTTCAGAGAACGTTACAGGTATTGCACGTGTGATTCGTGGATATATTACGACAGCGTACGAGAACGTTCCGTTATGGCATGAACGTGATATTTCACATTCATCAGCTGAGCGTATTATGTTACCTGACGTAACAATTGCATTAGATTACATGTTAAACCGCTTCACAAACATTATTGATAACTTAACAGTTTACGAAGAGAACATGAAAGCGAACATGGAAAAAACATTCGGCTTAATTTACTCTCAACGTGTAATGTTAACGTTAATTGATAAAGGGATGGTACGTGAAGAAGCATATGATACAGTGCAACCGAAAGCAATGGAATCATGGGCTACTAAGACGCCATTCCGTGAATTAGTAGAAGCAGATGAAAAGATTACGAACTTATTATCTAAAGAAGAATTAGATGAGTGCTTTAACGAAAATCACCATTTAAATCAAATTGATACATTATTTAAACGTGCTGGTTTAGAATAATGTGTTGTTGAAAGGATCTCTTCGGAGATTCTTTTTTTGAAATGATAAATAATGAAACAGTTAATATTTACAAATTTATGTTAAATGAATTAAGATATAAATAAGAAACTTTAGTGGGTTACTAGGAAATAATCGCTAACTTACTGTACTTTAACGATGTAATGCGTTAAAATTTATATATATAATTTGTTGAAGGGGTGTTTTTATTGCAAATCGAAAAAATAAAGGGGAAACAGCTCGATGAATTGTTCGATGCAATTCTAACGCTAGAAACACGTGAAGAGTGTTATCAGTTTTTTGATGATTTATGTACGGTTAATGAAATTCAGTCATTATCACAACGCTTACTCGTAGCTAAAATGATTAAGCAAGGCTTTACATATGCTGCAATTGAGAAAGAGTCAGGTGCTTCTACGGCAACGATTTCACGCGTGAAACGCTCATTACAATGGGGAAATGATGCCTATACGATGGTGTTAGACAGAATGAATATCGAAACGAAAATTTAAATTGTGAAGTACTGGGTCAAGTTTGATTCAGTATTTTTTTTGTCATATAATAGGATAGAAATGAGGGCGGATTATGAAGAAGACATCTATTATCTTATGTACATTGTTACTCGCATCATGTAATCAACTGACGAAGCAAGCAGACGAAAAGCATGCTGACAATAATACGACACAGCAATCAGCACAAACGAAATCTGAGCAATCTACGTCACAACAATCAAATCAGAAACATAAAAGAACAGTGAAACAAGGTGTTACGTATATTGATGGCATATTAATTGTCAATAAAGAGATAGCATTACCGCAAGACTATGCGCCTGGAGAAAATCAGGAAGCAAGAGCAGCAGTGGATACATTAATGGCTGCAGGTAATCAGCAAGGTCTGCACTTTGCATTGCGAAGTGGCTTTAGAAGTTATGAAACGCAAGCATCGCTATATAATAGTTATGTTGCACGTGATGGTCAGGCGAAGGCGGATATGTATAGTGCGAAACCAGGACATTCGGAACATCAGACGGGGCTAGCGTTTGATTTAGGTAATGAAGCGGCAAATGATGATTTCAAAACGTCATTTGAGCAAACCGCTGAAGGAAAATGGTTAAAAGAACATGCACATGAATATGGCTTTATTATACGTTATCCTAAAGGTCAGACCGATATTACAGGGTATCAATATGAGCCATGGCACTTACGCTATTTAGGGAAAGAAACAGCACAGAAAGTTCAGGCGACTGGACTGACATTAGAAGAATATTTAGGGCTGAAGTAAGTTGAGTTTAAGGAGAAATAAATTGAAAAGAATATTAATTGCATCAGTGCTATTACTTTCAAGTTGTAGTCTGCCAAGTACATCAGAGAAATCAACGACCGAAGCGCCACAAAAGAAAGTTGTGAAACCAAAAGTTACAGTGCCTCAATATAATAAGCAAGTGATTAAAGGTGTTACGTATATTAACGGTATTATCATTGTGAATAAACAAATCAGTTTACCATCTACATATAATCCTGGTGAAAATAAAGAAGCAAGAGCGGCGTTAAATCAAATGATTAAAGATGCTGCGCAAGATAATATGCATTTAGTGATTCGAAGTGGCTATCGCTCATATGCTGATCAACAAGCGTTGTATAACAGTTTCGTGGCGAAAGATGGACAAGCAATGGCTGAAACGTACAGTGCAAAGCCCGGACAGTCGGAACATCAAACGGGACTTGCTTTTGATATAGGGTCACGTGAATCTGTAGCTGATATGAGTATTCAGTTTGGTCAAACAGAAGAAGGGAACTGGCTGAAAGCGCACGCGCATGAATATGGGTTTATTATTCGGTATGGTAAAGGAAAGACACATATTACAGGATATCAATATGAACCGTGGCATATTCGATATGTTGGCAAAAATCATGCAGCGCGTTTATATCGTTCAGGTCAGACGTTAGAAGAGTATTTGGGTGTATATAAGCCATCGGTTAACAAGAAAAAAGTAACGCAAAGTAAAGCGGCAAATACGAAAGCACAGCCAACGACTGAAAAGACGACAACTGAACAATCAACGACTGAACAACCGACAATAGAACAAACACCAATTGTACAGTCATCTATTGTTAATAAACAGCCGAGTAGTGAAATGCCGATAAGTACAGAGCAATCGATGTCAAAGATACAAATAAGTACAGAACAACCATTATTCACGCGATAAATGATTGATAGAATTACTTGAAAACCGAACGAAGACGATAAATCAGTGATTTATTAGTTTTCTTCGGTTTTTTTGTGGGGAGACGCATTGAATACGGTTTCTAAACGCATTGAATACTGCCTCTAAACGGCATATTCAATGCAGGATCTCGTCAAATTTCAGCAACACTTTCAAAATCAAAGAGCGATTTTTCAGTGTTGCTTCCAATTTGTTCGATCCTAAACGCATTGAATACTGCCTCTATCTTAAAAAATGATATAATATTCATTATTATTATAAAAGGAGATTCGAAATGTACGAGATTCAAGATTGGCAACATATATTCAAACTAGATCCTGCAAAAACGATTAGCGATTCAGATTTAGAGCTGATTTGTGAATCGGGAACGGATGCGATATTAATTGGTGGTACAGACAATGTAACAATGGAAAATGTACTGGATTTAATGAGTCGTGTACGTCGATATCCAGTGCCTTGTGTATTAGAGATTTCAAATATTGAAAGTGCTATTCCAGGCTTTGATCATTATTTAATTCCTTCAGTATTAAACAGTCACAATGTCCATTTCCATAACGGTTTATTGCACGAAGCAGTCAAACAAATGGGACATATGATGGACTTTGATTTATTTACGATGGAAGGTTATATCGTATTAAACGCAAATAGTAAAGTAGCACAACTTACAGATAGTAATACTGCATTAAGTCGTGAAGATGTCGCTGCATATGCTGAAATGATCGAGCATTTATATGGTTTAAAAGCGATGTATATTGAATACAGTGGTACGTATGGTGATGTTCAAATAGTAAAAGCAGCGAAAGATAGACTTAATCGTACGCGTTTAATTTATGGTGGCGGTATTGATTCACTTCAAAAAGCACAGGAAATGTTTGAAGTGGCAGATACGATTGTTGTCGGTAACGTTATTTATTCAGATTTAAAAAGCGCATTACAAACAGTTAAAGTTAGGGGTTAATATTTGTGAATGATTTATTAAAAAATATGAACGAAGAACAGCGTAACGCAGTTAAGACAACAGAAGGTCCACTGCTCATTATGGCAGGTGCCGGATCGGGTAAGACGCGTGTGTTGACACATCGTATTGCTTACTTAATTGATGAGAAAGATGTATCGCCGTACAAAATATTAGCGATTACTTTCACGAACAAAGCAGCGAAAGAAATGAAAGAACGTGTTAAAAATATCATTGGAGATGCTTCAGATGTAATCTGGATTTCAACATTCCACTCAATGTGTGTCAGAATACTGCGTCGCGATATCGATAGAATTGGAATAGAACGTAACTTCACAATTCTTGATCCGACAGACCAACGTTCAGTCGTTAAAGATATATTAAAGAAAGAAAATATTGATCCGAAAAAATATGACCCGAGAATGTTTGTAGGTGAAATTTCTAATTTAAAGAATGAGCTTAAAACACCAGAAGATGCTGAATTAAATGCGAATGACTTTATGAGTATTATGGTGGCAAAAGTATATAAACAATATCAAGAGAAATTACTGAAGAACCACGCATTAGACTTCGATGATTTAATTATGGTGACGTTAAAGTTATTCGAACGTGTGCCTGAAGTATTAGATTATTATCAGAATAAGTTCCAGTATATTCACGTTGATGAGTATCAGGATACGAATAGAGCACAATATTTGTTAGTGAAAATGCTGGCTGCTAAATTCAAGAATTTATGTGTAGTAGGGGATTCGGACCAGTCGATATACGGATGGCGCGGCGCGGATATTTATAATATTTTAAGTTTTGAAGAAGATTATAAAGATGCGAAGACCATTTTCTTAGAACGCAACTACAGATCGACGAAGAATATATTATTTGCTGCAAATGAAGTCATAAAAAATAATACAGAACGTAAACCGAAAGCATTATGGACAGATAATGACCACGGCTCTAAAATCAATTACTTTAAAGCACAGTCAGAACGTTCTGAAGCAGAATATATTGTATCAGAAATATTAAAGAAAAAACGTGACGGGTATGACTTGAAAGACATGGCAATCCTTTATCGTACAAATGCACAATCGCGTGTGCTTGAAGAAACACTCATGAAATCAAATGTAAACTATACGATGGTTGGCGGTACAAAGTTCTATGATAGAAAAGAAATTAAAGACTTATTAAGTTATTTACGTTTAATTGCGAATAGCAATGAAGATATTAGTTTCGCACGTATTATTAATACACCGAAGCGCGGAATCGGTCCATCAGCATTAGATAAGATTATTGCATACGCTGAAAATAATGGTTTAAGTTACTTCGATGCATTAGCTGAAGTTGACTTTATCGGTTTACCGAAGAAGACGACTGAAACACTTGTCCAGTTCTATAACATGATGGATAACTTAATGAAACAGCAGGAGTTCTTAAGCATTACAGAATTAACAGAAGAAGTGTTAGAGAAAACGGGATACATCAACATGCTGGAAGCGGAAAATACGTTAGAATCACAGTCACGTATTGAAAATATTCAGGAGTTTATGTCTGTTCCGAAAGATTATGAGAAAGACACACCTGACGAAGAACAATCACTGATTAATTTCTTAACGGATTTACAACTCGTTGCAGATGTTGATAATGCAGACTTAGAAGCTGGTATTACGTTAATGACGATGCACTCAGCGAAAGGTCTGGAGTTTAAAGTCGTGTTTATTGCAGGTCTTGAAGAAACAATCTTCCCGCATTCAAGAAGTTTAAATAGCGATACAGAAATGGAAGAGGAACGTCGTTTAATGTATGTTGCAATAACGCGTGCGGAAGAGCATTTATATTTAACGCATGCGGATATGCGTAGTTTATATGGACGCACACAAGCCAATCGAAAGTCACGATTTATTTCTGAAATTCCGGATGACATTTTAGACACACCGGTACGTCCTGGACTTCCGAAAGGTGTGAAACGCGGTCCAGCTAGACGTATGTCTAGTCCTAATACAAATGCAAATATGAATATTCAAAGTGAGTACAAAGTTGGCGATAAAGTGATGCATAAATCATGGGGTGAAGGTTTAGTAAGTAATGTGAGTGTTAAGAACGGTTCTACGGAACTGGATATTATATTTAAATCTGTCGGTTTAAAACGCTTATTAAGTCAGTTTGCACCGATTGAAAAGAAGGAGTAAGCAATGGACAAAAGAGTACAGGAACTACATCAGCTATTACACCAATATAACTATGAATATCATGTACTGGATAATCCATCTGTACCTGATGCTGAATATGATAAATTGTTACATGAATTAATAGCGATTGAAGCGCAGCATCCAGAACTGAGAACTGACGATTCACCAACAGTACGTGTAGGTGCTGAACCGCTATCGAAATTTGATAAAGTGGATCATGATACCCCAATGTTAAGTCTAGGTAATGCATTCAGTGAAGAAGATTTGTTAGCATTTGATACACGTGTTAGAAATGAAGTTGGCGATGTCGAATACATGGTTGAACTGAAGATTGATGGGCTTGCAGTATCACTTAAATATGTGGACGGTAAGTTCGTTCAAGGATTGACGCGTGGTGATGGAACTACTGGAGAGAATATTACAGAGAATTTAAGAACGATATATGCAATACCGTTAACAATTAAAGAACCGTTAACATTTGAAGTGCGCGGGGAAGCTTATATGCCAAGAAAGTCATTTATCGCACTTAATAAACAACGCGAGGCAAATGGCGAGCAACTTGCAGCGAATCCACGTAATGCGGCAGCTGGTTCTTTACGTCAGCTGGATTCTAGACTTGCTGCCAAAAGAAAGCTTGATATCTTCTTATACAGTGTGAATGATTTACGTGAAATCAATGCGACGAGCCAAAGTGACGCATTAGATCGATTAGATGAGATTGGATTCAAGACGAATCATGAACGTAAATTATGCAACAATATTCAGGAAGTATTTGACTATATTAAAGTATGGACTGAAAAGCGTAATGACTTAGCATATGATATAGACGGCATCGTTATTAAAGTCAATGATTTAGCGAAACAAGATGAACTTGGGTTTACAGCGAAATCACCGAAATGGGCAATTGCATATAAATTTCCTGCTGAAGAAGTGGTGACGACGCTTAAAGATATTGAATTATCGATTGGTAGAACAGGTGTTGTAACACCGACAGCAATATTAGAACCCGTAAGTGTTGCTGGAACGACAGTCGGACGTGCATCTTTACACAATGAAGATTTAATTCATGAGAAAGATATTCGTATCGGTGATGCTGTTGTTATACGTAAAGCAGGTGAGATTATTCCTGAAGTTGTGCGTGTCGTACTGGAACGTCGTCCGGAAGGCACTGAAGTGTATCACATGCCTGAAGTATGCCCGTCATGTGGCCATGAACTTGTCCGTATCGAAGGAGAAGTCGCGCTGCGCTGTATTAATCCGAAATGTGATGCGAAGCTCGTTGAAGGCGTCATCCATTTTGTATCAAGAACTGCGATGAATATTGACGGTTTAGGTGAACGCATCGTTCAAAGTTTATATCAGGAAGAGATTATTAATGACGTTGCAGATATTTATAATCTTGAAAGAGAACAACTATTACCACTCGAACGAATGGGTGAAAAGAAAGTTGATAAATTATTAGCAGCGATTGAAGCATCGAAATCCAATTCACTTGAACGTTTATTATTCGGATTAGGTATTCGTCATTTAGGCGCTAAAGCATGTCAAATATTAGCCCAGGAATATCATACGATGGAACGTTTAAAATCTGTTACAATAGAAGAGCTAACAGCAGTTGATGATATCGGCCATAAAATGGCACAATCGCTAGTGACTTATATGCAAAACGAAGATATTATTAAGTTAATTGATAAACTTGCCGCTAGCGGTGTTAACATGAATTATAATGGACAAAAGAAAGAAGATATCGCGCTGCATCCGGTATTTGGCAATAAAACAATCGTATTAACAGGTAAACTTAATATTATGTCACGTAGTGATGCGACGAAAGCATTGACGAATTTAGGTGCGAAAGTGACAAGTTCGGTGACAAAGAAGACTGATTTATTAATTGCTGGAGAAGATGCAGGAAGTAAACTTGCTAAAGCGGAATCGTTAGGCATTGAAGTATGGAATGAAACGATGATGATTGATGCACTTAAGTAATAGTTAAGGAGAAAACGATGAAACGATTAGGCTATTTAGTATTATCTACGCTGCTTCTCGCAAGTTGTTCGAACACGGATAATACAGCAAACGAACAATCTAAGAAAAAAGAAGAAAAGCAAATTTCAACGGATATTCAAATCTCAAATGATTATTATAGAACGTTATTACCGTTCAAAGAAAGTCAGGCTCGTGGATTAACGAGTTCTAATATGGCGAGTAGCTATAACGGAGAAGCGTTTGAGACAGGGTTATTACGTATTAGTAAAAATGTCTTTTCGCCAGAAGATTATTTATACCGTGATGGACAATTATTGACGAAGAATGCAGTTGAAAGTTATTTAGAACCGCAATATACAAAAGAAGAAATCGATAATATGGATAAAGATGAACGTATTGAGAAAAATGCGTATGCCAATTTTGGGTTAAATCCGTCACATAAAGGTGAGACGGATCCTGAGAAGATCGCTAAAAGATCGCCAGCTTATTTGTCGCATATTATTGAACAGGATTTCTATACAGAGTCTGATGCGAAGCGCGATAAAATATCGGGTATGACGATTGGACTTGCAATGAATAGTGTGTATTATTATCAAAAAGAGCAGTACGGAGAAGTGTATAGTGAAAAGCTCGATAAAAAAGAAGTCGAGAAAAAAGGTAAAGAAATGGCAGATGAAATCTTATCTCGTTTACGTGTGAAACAAGAGTTAAAAGATATACCGATTACATTTGCGATTTATATTCAGTCTTCAGCGGAAAGTATTACGCCGGGTAATTTTGTGTCGTATGCTGAGAGTGAAGAAGGTAGTAAGAAGATTGGTAAATGGAAAGCTGTTAATGAGAAATATGTGTTATTACCGTCAGGTGAAGCAAATGAGTTAAATGAAAAGTTAAACAATGACTATAAACAATTTAATGATCAACTGCAGACGTATTTCCCTAATTTCACGCAATCTATTGGGACAGGATATTTTGAGAATGATTCAATTAAATCGTTGCATATTAATGTGCCTTTAGATTATTTTGGGAAAGCAGAAGTGATTGGGATTACACAATATATTGCTGATTTATCAATGAAGCATTTCAGCCAAATTGACGATGTTGAGATTTCGATTGTCGATAATGATAAACCATTGGCGTTAATTGTGAAAAAGAAAGCGGATAAAGAACCGAAGATTCATGTGTATCAGCAATAGAGGTTATTTTCAATGCGTTTAGGATCGAACAAATTGGAAGCAACGCTAAGAAATCGCTCGTGATTTAGAAAAAGAAGCTATAAGAATATAAAAATAGGGCGGGGACAAATTGTCCCCGCCCTATTGATGCATTTATATAGCACTTTTAACTTCTTACAATACGTTTCATTTCATCAAATTCATCAATAATACGTTGCTCTGGTTTCGGTGTCATCATTGAAACTAAGACCGTTGATACGAAGCTGATGATGAATCCTGGAATGATTTCGTAAAGTACAAATATACCTTTATTATCACCTAAAATTCCTTGCATAACAATCCAGAAAATTACTGTTATAGATCCTAAAATCATTCCTGTAATCGCACCTTGCTTAGATAAGCCTTTCCAGAATAAAGAAAGTAAAACTAAAGGTCCAAAAGCAGCACCAAATCCTGCCCAAGCTTTACCAACATACGCTAGAATTGTTTCGTTAGGGCTCCAAGCAATGGCACCAGCAACGATTGCCACGAATAAAACTGATAATCTACCGACCATTACAAATTCTTTTTCTCTTGAAACGTCGCTTAAATCTGTTTTCTTAAGTAACATGTAGAAATCTTGTGTTAATGCTGAACTTGTTACTAATAATTGTGAAGAAATTGTACTCATAATAGCTGCTAATATAGCGGCTAAGAAGAATCCAGCTATTAATGGATGGAAGAGTACTTGACTCATCATTACAAAAATTGTTTCTGGGTTTTCTAATTTAACGCCTGATTTATTTACAAACGCTATACCAATTAAACCTGTCATACATGCACCGATTAATGAAACTGCCATCCATGATATACCGATACGTCTTGCGGCAGGTAACATTTTATGAGATTTAATTGACATAAAACGAACGATAATATGGGGTTGTCCGAAGTAACCTAATCCCCAAGCGACTGCTGAAATAATACCAACAGTCGTTGTACCTTTAAACCAATCTAAATTTGTTGGTTCTAATTCCGCAATCGTATTGAAAGTATCTAATCCATTTAGCTTTAATAGAGCAACTAGTGGTACTAATACTAATGCAATTAACATGATAACGCCTTGGAAGAAATCGGTTAATGATACTGCTAAGTAACCACCGAATAAAGTATAGATAATAACGATACCAGCGGTTAAAACTAGACCTAAATGATAATCTAATCCAAATGCACTTTCAAATAATACTCCACCGGAAACCATACCGGCTTGAGTATACAATGTAAAGAAGACTACAATAACTAATCCTGATATAATCTTTAAAATACGTGTATGATCACTAACGCGCTTCTCGAAGAAATCTGGTAAAGTAATTGCGTTATCTGCAAGTTCAGTATAAACACGTAACCTTGGTGCTACTAAAATATAGTTAAGCCATGCACCAATTGTTAATCCAATGGCAATCCATGTTGCAGATAATCCGACGCTATAAACTTCACCCGGCAATCCCATCAGCATCCAGCCACTCATATCTGCAGCACCTGCAGATAACGCAGTAACTAATGCGCCTAAGTTACGACCACCAAGCATATACTCATCAAGTGTACTCGTTGATTGTTTATAGGCATAGTATCCAATAGCAAGTAAAATTAAAAAGTAAACTGCGATCATGACATACGTCATCCATGTCGCTTCAATCTTTACATTTTGAAACGTATTACCTAATAAAAACATATAAATCCCCCTTTTAGTCCTTTACCTCATTAAATCAGAATATTTACATTATTCATTATAATCTTAACTAAAGCGTTTTCATAGATATATTTTAAATATTTTAGATTTTTATCGAAAAATTTGATAAAATCTAAGGATGATACAAAGTTCAGGAGGAATATATTCATGTCAAAAGTTACAAACGAGCAAGTAAAGCACGTTGCACATCTCGCACGTCTTGAAATCACTGAAGAAGAAGCAACGAAGTTTAGTGCACAGTTAGAAGCGATATTAAACTTTGCAGACCAGTTAGAAGAAGTGGATACTGAGAATGTTGAACCGACGTTCCACGTATTAGATCTTCAAAATGTATTGCGTGAAGATGTTGCGCATAAAAGTTTAACACAAGAAGAGATATTAAAGAATGCGCGTAGCACTGAAGCGGGTCAATTTAAAGTGCCATCGATTTTAGACGGAGGAGAATAATAATGTCATTAAGATATGAATCTATCGAAAATTTAACAAAATTGATTCAAGAGAAGAAAGTTAAACCTTCTGAATTAATTGAAGAAACATTTAAAAATATTAAACAAGACGATGCAGTAATCAATTCGTTTTTAGCGTTGGATGAAGCGGTCGCAATGGACAAAGCGAAGCAAATGGATAACCAGGAACCAACGGGTAAGCTATTTGGTATTCCGATGGGAATTAAAGATAACATCGTTACTAAAGATTTAGAAACGACATGTGCATCAAAAATCTTAACAGGATTTAACCCGGTTTATGATGCAACAGTAATGAATAAATTAAATGCTGAGAACGGTATTGTTGTCGGTAAATTAAACATGGATGAATTCGCCATGGGTGGATCTACTGAGAATTCATTCTACAAACAAACAGTGAATCCATTTGATCACAGTGCAGTACCAGGTGGTTCTTCAGGTGGTAGTGCAGCAGCAGTTGCCGCAAGTTTAGTACCATTCTCATTAGGTAGTGATACAGGTGGTTCGATTCGTCAGCCAGCATCTTACTGTGGTGTTGTCGGAATGAAACCAACGTATGGTCGTGTATCTCGTTATGGATTAGTTGCATTTGCATCTTCATTAGATCAAATCGGACCTATTACACGTAATGTAAAAGATAATGCGAAAGTGTTAGAAATTATTTCTGGACATGATGCAATGGATTCTACAAGCGCGCCAGTTGAAGATGTAGATTTCACTTCTTCAATTGAGAAAGACATTAAAGGTTTACGTGTTGCAGTGCCTAAAGAATATTTAGGTGAAGGTGTATCTGAAGAAGTACGTACATCTGTTCAAAATGCAATTAAAGCACTTGAAAAAATGGGTGCTGAAATTTCAGAAGTTTCATTACCAAATTCAAAATATGGTGTAGCAACTTACTACATTTTATCTTCAAGTGAAGCATCAGCAAACTTAGCACGTTTCGATGGTATTCGTTACGGCTACCAGGCTGAAGGTGCGAAGAACTTAGAAGAGTTATACAAAAAGACGCGTCAGGAAGGTTTCGGTGACGAAGTGAAACGTCGTATTATGTTAGGAACATATGCTTTAAGTTCTGGTTATTACGATGCTTATTACAAAAAAGCTCAAAAAGTACGTACGTTAATTAATCAAGACTTTGAACGCGTATTTGCTGATTATGATATTATCGTTGGACCAACAGCACCAACTGTAGCGTTTGATTTAGGTGCACAATTAAATGATCCATTAACAATGTATGCGAATGATATTTTAACGATTCCTATTAACTTAGCAGGTCTTCCGTCAATGTCTATTCCTTGTGGTGAGGCAAACGGTCGACCAATCGGACTTCAGTTAATCGGTAAGCCATTCGATGAGAAATTATTATACAACGTGGCATATAATTACGAACAAGTATTTAATATGTCTGAACGCTATCAATCATTATAAGGAGAATTGAATTATGCATTTTGAAACAGTAATTGGACTAGAAGTCCACGTAGAACTTAAAACAGAATCAAAAATGTTCTCAGCTTCTCCTGCGCATTTCGGAGCTGAACCGAACACGAACGTAAGTGTTATTGATTTAGGGTATCCAGGTGTATTACCTGTAGTAAATAAGACGGCAGTAGACTGGGCAATGCGTGCTGCAATGGCATTAAACATGGATATTCGTACATCAACGAAATTCGACCGTAAAAACTATTTCTATCCGGATAATCCGAAAGCTTACCAGATTTCACAATTTGATGAGCCGATCGGTGAGAATGGTTATATTGATATCGAAGTGAACGGTGAGACGAAACGTATCGGTATTACACGGCTTCACATGGAAGAAGATGCTGGGAAATTAAATCATAAAGATGGTTATTCTTTAGTCGATTTAAACCGTCAAGGGACGCCACTAGTTGAAATCGTATCAGAACCAGATATTCGCACGCCTGAAGAAGCATATGCATATTTAGAGAAATTAAAAGCGATCATTCAATATACTGGCGTTTCTGACGTACGTATGGAAGAAGGTTCATTACGTTGTGATGCGAATATTTCATTACGTCCAGTAGGACAAGAGAAATTCGGTACGAAAGCTGAACTTAAGAACTTAAACTCATTCTCTTACGTTAAGAAAGGGCTTGAGCACGAAGTTAAACGTCAGGAAGAAGTATTACTTAACGGTGGAGAAATTTTACAGGAAACACGTCGTTTTGATGAAGCGACTGGTAAGACAATTCTAATGCGTGTAAAAGAAGGGTCTGACGATTACAGATACTTCCCGGAACCGGATTTAGTACCTTTATTTATTGATGAAGCATGGAAAGAACGCGTGCGCGCTTCTATTCCTGAATTACCAGATAAACGTAAAGAGAAGTACGTTTCAGAATACGGTTTGCCGGCATATGATGCGCACGTATTAACGTTAACGAAAGAAATGTCTGATTTCTTTGAAGAGATGATCGCTTTAAATGCGGACGCTAAACTTTCTTCAAACTGGTTAATGGGTGGCGTAAACGAGTATTTAAATAAAAACCAGAAAGAATTACATGAAACGAAATTAACACCAGAAAACTTAGCTGAAATGGTGAAATTAATCGCAGACGGTACAATTTCATCTAAAATCGCTAAAAAAGTATTTGCTGACACTGTGGAAACAGGAAAAGCACCGAAAGTGATTATGGAAGAACAAGGATTAGTTCAAATTTCTGATCCGGAACAATTAAAAGCATTCGTTACAGAAGCTTTAGATAACAATCCCCAATCTATCGAAGATTTTAAGAACGGTAAAGGAAAAGCGACTGGCTTCTTAGTAGGACAAATTATGAAGATTTCTAAAGGTCAGGCAAATCCACAAATGGTTAATAAAATTCTTAAAGAAGAATTAGAGAAGCGTTAATATTGTAATACTGAAACCCTAATTTGAAGTGTGTGAGCACTCTTTTTAGGGTTTTTATTATACAATGCATATGGATACTGATACTATTAATTTAATGAATATCGTAGAGGAGTGAATAATATGATAGATTTACATAACCATATATTGTTTGGCATTGATGATGGTGCGCAGACGAAAGAAGATACATTAAATATGGCACGTGCAGCACAGGCACAAGGTATTACGGATATTATCGCTACACCACATCACAAAATTGGTGTATATGAGAACTTTGGACCGAAGATAAAAGCGCTGGCAGAAGAAGTGAATACAATTATTGCGGCAGAAGGTATACCTGTGAAAGTGCATCCGAGTCAGGAAATTCGAATTTATGGCGACGTTGTAGAAGATTTAAAGTCAGGTAAAGCGTTGACGCTTACGGAGAACGGACCGTATGTGTTAATAGAGTTTCCTTCGAATGAAGTACCGGTGTTTACAGAACAGTTGTTTACGAAATTAGCATTAGAAGGATATATACCGATTATTGCACATCCTGAAAGAAATACTGAGCTGCAGAAGAATCCTAATAAATTAGCGAAATTAATTGAATTAGGGGCGTTAGCTCAAGTGACAGCAGGGGTTGTCTGTGGTCAGTTAGGTGAATACAGTAAACAATGTGCTGAGATGATGATGGAACATCGTTTAATTCATATTGTGGCCAGTGATGCACATAATGTTACATCGAGAAATTACTATATGAAAGAAGCGTATGATGTTATTGAGCAGCAGTATGGTATTGAAGAAGTGAATAAATATAAAGAAAACGCTCAAAAAGTGTTGGCTGGTGAAACGATCCGCTATGTGAGTCCGTTAGAAGTAGAAACGAAAGATAGAGTTGAGAAAACTAAAAAGAAAAAGAAGAAATTATTCGGATTGTTTTAGGAGACGCCGTTTACAGGCAATCGAACGGGCGTTTAGAGGCAGGCGGCTGTATTCACGAAATACGGGCGCTTACTTCCACATAGAAAGACAAAAATATCCCCACGTTTAACTACATTTAAACGTGGGGATATTTTTATTTAAATAAGTATTTATTAATAGATTGTACCCATTGCTCTACACCTTTATCTGTTAATAAACCATCTTTTATATCATAATATTTTTCAATTGATTTATCATTCGGCCATTGATTTGCCTGGTCAACATAATAAAAGTCATTGTTCTCATTGCTAAAGTATTTCGATTCAGCTTGTTGGTATGTTTTGAAATCAGCATCATCATATTCTGGACGTGTACCGACAATAATAATTTGCGTTTTATTTTTCTTTGCATCTTTATATAGTTTTTCAATCGCCGCATTATGTTCATCTACTGAAACATTACCGAAGTAATCATTTAAAGTCAGCGCATCTAATATTATTAAATTAGGTTTTGTTTTATTGATTTTATCGAAATCAATTGTAGAAGACTCGTTTGCAACTTCAAGCTCGTTTAACTTAATTTTTTTATCGATATTTTTTTCTAATTCGTCTTTGACAGATGAGTTATTATTTGACGTTTGGTAAGGAGTATTGACAATTGTAATATTCATTTGTTCTTTGTCTTTTACCGCGTCAGTATATACTTTCTGGAACGTTTTATTTTTAAATAAGTTCTCATTAGCCTCATCTTTAGTTTCTGATTTCGTGTCAGAAGTTTCCTTCTTCTCTTTACTCTTCTCATCAGATTGTTGTGTTGAGATATTCTTTTCTTCTGGGTTAGCGCCAGTTACTCGGTTTTCCCAAAAATTATACCCGAGAGCGATGATAATAATGGCTACTAAAACATAAACCCAAAATAATACATTCTTCATATTGTAATGAACCTCCCGTAATTTTTATAAATGTGTTGATCGAAACACAATATGTATCTTGAATAATAAATTTCACAACTTTAATTATGACACAAAATAGTAATAATATTAAGTTTAATGTAAGAATAAAAGGATATATTAAGAAAATAGATTGATTAACGTGAAAAAATTGATGATGAAATATTTCTAAAATTTACACAAAATTAATAATTGATTGGTATTATTAATAAAAACAACAAATCTTGTATGAGTATAAACATAAAGAGACGAATAATATACAAAGATAAATAGATGTTAAATATTGCCCGTATTGGAGGAATTATATGATAGACTATACGCCGTGTAATGATAAAGATTATCATCAAATATTTATACATGAGGCGAAAGAACTAATCGAAATCTTTAGAAATGAAATCGTTGAGCTACATCATTTTGGTAATAATGCCGTGAAGGATATACCAGGAAATATGACAATTGATATATTACCAATTGTTAAATCGTTATCGCAGGTGAGTTTGTTTGTGGATAAGATGGAAGCATTGGGATATAAAGAAATGGATGCACAATTATTTACGGATGATGAGTGTAGATTATTTGTTGCGAAGAAGCATCAGTTGACGTATTATGTGACGATGATTGAGCGATCGAATCATGAAGCGATTTCGAGAAGGCTTGCTTTAAGAGATTATTTGCGCGCGCATAAAGCGGAGCGATTAGCTTATGCAAAGTATAAAATGAAGCAAGCAGTGCAAAATCGAAATGATTATAAGATGTACAAACATTTTACGAGTGATTATATTTTGAATCTGGAAAAGAAAGCACTGCAATGGTATCGTTCGCAAAGCAGATGATAGAAAATAATCTATAGAATAATAGCATATTGGTTCATTTACCCCTTTTGAAATCTATTAGATTTTGAAGGGGGTTTTTATTGATGCGAATTATATTGTTTGAAAGAAGGAACGCAAAAGTTAATGATATTAAATCGTGGCTACATAGAACAATCAAAAAATCAAAATTTGTTGTTTGATTATTCAGCTTGTCGTTATCCTATGGGATTTGATTTTGATGAAATATATTATTTCAATGAGGAAAATATAGATAAAGTTATTTTTAATGGGTTTGAAGATGAAGAAGAATTGAGATATAGAGAGCTGTATCAAGTTGCTATTAATGATCCAGGTTTAAACTATAGAAAGGGAATAGTTGAAAATAGTCATAAGATCGTCAGCGAAGAAACTGAATAACTATAAAATAAAAAGCCCATCTGAAATACAAATGAAAATTTCAGATGGGTTTTGATAATAATGACTTACTTATTTAATTAAACACTATCCCTCCAGTACAACCACTTTCTTCTTCATCCTTATTTCCGACGCTATATCCCAAAGCCTAACCCATCAATTTCCCCATACTATCCCGTGTATGAAAATTGCTTATTTATCAGTTTACTGTAAAATGAAAGTAATCATGAATTTATAAAAGGGTAGGGATAAATATGACTTCTGTTAACATCGCAAAAAACGAAAACGATATTACATTACAACTTCAAATGGCTAACCGCCACGGTTTAATCGCAGGTGCTACTGGTACCGGTAAAACTGTAACTTTAAAAGTATTGGCAGAGCAATTCTCTAAAAATGGCGTACCTGTCTTCTTAGCAGATATTAAAGGCGATCTTGCAAGCATCGCCGAGCCAATGACAATCAACGAAAAGATTCAACAACGTTTAACGGATTTAAATATAACGGATTATGCTCCAGCAAGTTATCCAGTCCGTTTATGGGATATTTTCGGTACTGACGGTGCCCCTGTTAGAGCGACAATCACTGAAATGGGTCCTTTATTATTAGCGCGTTTACTAGAACTTAACGATACACAAACAGGTGTCTTAAACATTGCATTTAAAATCAGTGATGACAACGGTTTATTATTATTAGACTTGAAAGATTTACAAGCATTACTGAAAGATATGGCAGACAACGCTTCAACGTATAGTAGTCAATACGGTAATATTACGAAGCAATCTGTCGGTTCAATTCAACGTAAATTATTAGCGTTTGAATCTCAAGGTGGTCAGGATTTCTTTGGAGAACCTGCACTAAGCTTAACAGATTTCATGGAAGTAAGCCCTGACGGCAAAGGTATGATTAACGTCTTAATGGCAAACAATTTATATACGAAACCAATATTATATTCAACATTCTTATTATGGCTACTGACTGAATTATTCGAAGAACTTCCAGAAGTCGGCGATATGGATAAACCTAAATTAGTCTTCTTCTTCGATGAAGCCCATTTATTATTTAAAGACGCACCATCTTCATTCGTAACACAAGTAGAGCAAGTTGTTCGTCTTGTACGTTCTAAAGGTGTCGGTGTATATTTCATTACACAAAACCCAATCGACTTACCAGACGAAGTATTAGGTCAGCTGGGTAACCGTGTACAACATGCATTACGTTCATTCACACCAAGAGATCAAAAAGCAGTAAAGAGTGCCGCTGAAACATTCAGACAAAATCCTGATTTAGATGTTGCTTCAGTTATCGGCGAATTAAAAACAGGTGAAGCCTTAATTTCATGCTTAAATGAAGATGGACAACCGAGCATCGTACAACGTGCTTTCATCCGTCCACCGGAAAGTAAGATTGGGGTTATTGATCCAACAGTTAAACAGTCTGTATTAAACCAAAATCCTTATCAGGCGAAATATGGTAAAGCTGTCGACAGAGAGAGTGCATACGAAATGCTGCAACAAAAGTTTACAGCAGTAGAAGTGGAACAACAAAAAGCTGAACAGGAAAAGGTTGAAGAAAAGACGGTTAAAGCAGAAAAACGCCAACCTAAATCAGAATTACAAAAAGTTGCAACAAGCGTACTAACAAGTGTCGGCCGACAAATTGGTCGTGAAATCGTAAGAAATTTATTCGGTGGTAGAAGAAGATAATGAAGAATCACTGGAAATATATTATACTCATCTTGATTAATATAATGCTATTCGTTGTGATGATGCTGCCTGTCATCCAGGCAAACACGGTTTATACAAAAGCTGTACAAGTTGGTATTGTCATCGTAACATTTATATTAATTAGAATTTACTTCAAAGATAGAGGATATTTAAACGAGAAGAAATAGGTGGTGTGCTTTTTGAGAAAAAGAGCGAGAATTATATATAATCCTACATCTGGTCGTGAGTTATTTAAGAAATCACTAGCGGATGTATTGATTAAATTAGAAGATGCGGGCTATGAAACGAGTGCCTATGCCACAAAAGCTTCGGGTGATGCGATTCAGGCTGCGCGTCAAGCGGTGGAAGACCGCTTTGATTTAGTAATTGCTTCAGGTGGCGATGGTACGATTAATGAAGTAATTAACGGCATCGCTGAACAGGACTATCGTCCGAATATTGGCGTTATTCCAATGGGAACAGTTAATGATTTCGGTCGTGCATTATTAATCCCAAAAGATATTATGCAGGCTGTTGATGTAATTATTGAGGGCAATACAGTGCCGGTCGATGTCGGTAAGATGAACAATCGATATTTCATTAATATTGCAGGTGGCGGTAAGATTACAGAAGTGAGTTACGAAGCCCCAAGTAAACTTAAGACGGTACTAGGTCCACTGGCTTATTATATTAAAGGTTTAGAAATGTTACCTGAAATTAAAGCGACAGATATCCGTATTGAATATGATGGGAATGTATTTAGTGGCGAAGTGATGTTATTCTTAATCGGATTAACGAATTCGGTTGGAGGATTTGAGAGATTAGTACCGGATGCGTCGATTAATGATGGCTATTTCACACTCCTTTTCTTAGAGAAAGTGAATTTCGCTGAATTTGGTCATGTGTTCTCTCTGGCATCACGTGGTGACCATATTAAACATCCGAAAGTCCATTACGTAAAGGCGAAAGATATTAAAGTTTCAAGCTTTGAAAAAGTACAATTAAATGTGGATGGAGAATTTGGTGGTATCTTACCTGCGCACTTTATTAATCTGGAACGTCATATCAATGTGTACAGCCAACTTGATGTCATCCATCCTGATAAAGAAAATGAAATTAGAACGCAATATACGAAAGATTTAGAGTCATAAGTCCATTTATAAAAAAAACCTCAACTTTAATCTGGATTGGATTAAAGTTGAGGTTTATTTTTTATAAATAGACGCGTTGATCAGAAGGAAGAACGATTGATTTCACTAATATAAGTTTAATGTGGATCTAAGCAAGCTAAATTTTATCTGTAAATTCATCTAATAATTCGTCGTATTCAAAGTTACGATGTGATGGATATAAACTCAGTCCACCATCAGCTACAATAGTCTGGCCAGTAATATATTTACTTTCTGAACTTGCAAGAAATGCTGCTACATTTGCAATTTCATCCGGTTCGGCGACATAACCCATCGGTACGAACATATCCGCATCATGTTTATCTTCTTGTGTTTTAAAGTTTTCAGCATTGATCGGTGTGTTAATGCTGCCTGGTGCGATATTATTTACTCTAATCTGCACACGTGCATATTCTAAGGCTAAACTTTGTGTCATTAACTTTACGCCGCCTTTACTCGCTGAGTAATGCGCATAATGTGGCCATGGAATAATTTCATGCACGCTTGAAATATTAATAATACTGCCTTTAAATTTGCGTTCCATAAAGTGGTTAAGTGCAAGTTGACACCCGATAAATGTGCCACGTAAGTTCACATTAATCACTTTATCAAAATCTTCTATAGACATCGTATGACTTGGAATGTCAGATTGAATACCGGCATTATTAACCATTATATGAAATGCGCCGAAATGTTGAATCGTTGCATTCATAAGATGTTCCATCTCATTCTTGTTTGTTGTATCTGCTTGAATCGCAAGAGCATCGACACCAAGTGCTTTAATAATATCGATAAGTTTATTCGCTTCATCTTCTCGTGAATGATAGTTAATTACTACATGAACACCTTCTTTCGCATAACGAATTGCAGTTGCTCTTCCGATACCTGACGCGCCACCCGTGATTATCGCTACTTTACCTTTTAAATCATTATACATGTCGTCACTCCTTTTTTATTTGTAATACCCGCAAAATCTTCTGTTAATCAATCGTGTGAAATGTGACATTCATTTCATTATTTAATAAAATAAAGATGAAAGGTGGCACAATAATGTATAAATTATCGATATTAGCAACGACAGATACGCATAGTCATATTAGTTTATATGATTATTTCTTAGAAACAGAAATGCATATTAACGGTTTAATCTTAGCAGGTAGCAAGATTGAAGCATTGAAATCAATCAATGAACAGCAAGGTATTGCAACGCTTGTTGTAGATAATGGTGATATACTGCAAGGCAATATTATGGCGGATTATGCTGCAGAAACGAATCCGTCGATTCATCCGGCAATCAATATGATGAACGAAATCGGTTATGATGCTGGTACGTTAGGTAATCATGAATTTAATTACGGTTTACCTTATTTAGAGCGAGCACATCAACAAGCGCAGTTTCCACTTGTGAATTGTAATGTAAAGTACATCAACGGAGATTATGTTGTGTCACCATACCATATTGTTGAGAAAGCATTTCATGATGGCACAAAAATAAAAATCGGTATTACAGGAGTCGTTCCGGAACAAATCATGATGTGGGACGAGGAGCACTTGAATGGACGCGTTATTGTGGAAGATATGTACGATGCCTTGTACCAGTATAGTAATGAGTTGAAAATGATGGGTTGTGACATCGTTGTTGCTTTAATGCATACAGGGCTGGACCAGGAACAATTAAAAGAGATGCGTGGTATTGAGAATCAAGTATACCAATTAGCACAAATTAAAGCGGTTGATGCATTTGTATTTGGCCATACACATCAGCAATTTCCTGGACCTGACTATCAAGGGATTCCTAATGTGGATGCTGATGTAGGGAAAGTATTTCATGCGTACGGTGTACAGCCGATGTGTTTCGCAAGTCATATCGGAAGCATTGATTTAACGCTGGAAAAGACGGATCAAGGGTTTACTGTTGTTGGTGGTCAAAGTCGTGTGATTGAGCTGAAGAACAGTGATGTCAATATTAATACACATTTAGTGCAAGTGAATCAAGCGGCACATCGTGGTGTCCTTGAATATGTGAAGCATCCTATCGGTGAAACGACAGGTCATCATGATAGCTATTTCGCACAATTAGGTCCAAGTACAGTTGTTGAAGTGATTGCAAAAGCTGCTAAACAAAAAGTTGAACAATTAATTGCCAGTGATCAACTAAAAATTGCGGCCTCTCATATTATTTCAACAAGTGCGCCGATAAAAGCAGGACGTGATGGGATTAATGACTATATTGATATCGACGAAGGACCATTAACTTTAAAGGACGCAATTAATATTTATCGCTTTCCGAATAAGCTTGCTGCTGTAAATGTTTCCGGTAAAGTATTAAGGGAATGGGTGGAATGGAGTGTCTCTTGTTATAACACGATAGATCATGAATATATTGTGAAAGATAACAAATCGACTGCACCAGGATTCCCGAGTTACAATATGGATATTTTCTATGAATTAAACTATTGTATAGACTTATCCCGTGAAGCAAGGTACAGTAATGTAGGTGAGAAAATAAATGACACGTATCGTATTAAAGATTTAACGTATTTAAATGATCCTGTTGAAGATACACAGCAATATACCGTATTAACGACGGACTACCGTATGAATTTTTGCCCGATATTAAAGGATAGTTCGGTAACAAAGATTCAGCTTGATGATATCGAAATAAGACAAATCATTATCGACTATATTAAAACATATGGCATGGATTTTGAAGCAACAAGACCATTTACGTTTGTACAGGACGGCATCTTTAAATTTAAATCCAGCCCGAATGGAAAAGGCCATTTACAACCGGGTATTACAGCAACGGAATTGTACGACGATGACTATTTAATTTACGAACTGAACACAGCTTTATCGAAGGAATAGGGCATTACTTCTTGCAAGACCATCAAAATATTTGAGTCCGATTCAATATTTTGAAATAAACCATTAGGAGAACATATGAAACAAATTAATTTTAACAAGAATGACGAATTACAAGGGACAGTAGTAGACTTAACGCACGAAGGAGCAGGTGTTGTTAAGATTGATGATTATCCGTTTTTCGTTGAAGGCGCATTGCCAGGAGAATCAGTAACGATTAAAGTCATGAAAGTTGGGAAGACATTCGGTTTCGCACGCCTTATGTCTGTTCAAACAGAAAGTCCGGATCGTGTACCTGAGAAAGATATTATTGGTCGCCAGATTGGAACGATGACGTTGCAGCATTTAGCATATCCTGCGCAACTTAAATTTAAGCAGCATTTAGTACAAAGTGCATTTGAGCGTTTAGGAAAGTTTAAAGGTGTTAAAGTGGATGAAACGATTGGTATGGAAGTACCTTATGAGTATCGTAATAAAGCGCAGATTCCAGTGAGATCAGTTGACGGCATGCTTGAAACAGGATTCTTTAGAAAGAATAGTCATCAGTTAGTACCTGTTGAGAATTTCTATATTCAACATAAAGACATTGATGAAGCGATTGTGAAAGTAAGAGATATTCTACGTAAATATGATATCGTACCTTATAACGAACGTAACCATAATGGTGAAATCCGTCATATCGTAGTGAAACGTGGTCATTATACAGGGCAGTTAATGATTATTTTAGTAACGAACAAGAAGCGTCTACAAAATATCGAATCTATTACACATGATATTGTAAATACGATTGATAACGTGGAAAGCGTTGTATTGAATTTCAATAATCAAGAAGGTAATGCGATATTAGGACGTAATAATACTGTGTTACATGGTACACCGTATTATACGGATAAGATGTTAGGATTAGAGTTTAGAGTATCTCCAAATTCGTTCTTCCAAGTCAATACACCACAAGCAGAAGCACTGTATAAATTAGCGCTTGAAGCGGCGGATTTAAACGGTACTGAAACAGTGTTGGATGCTTATTGTGGTATCGGTACAATCTCGTTAGCATTAGCAAAAGAAGCGAAACAAGTTTATGCGATGGAAATTGTACATGAATCGATTAAGATGGCAAAACAGAACGCGAAACTTAATGGTATTGAAAATGCGCATTTTGAAACAGGTGCTGCAGATGAAATATTACCGAAGTGGAGCGAAGAAGGCGTGAAGTTTGATGTTGCGGTTGTCGATCCACCTCGTAAAGGTTTAGATGACGACTTTATTCAAACGTTAATCGCACAAAATCCTAAGAAAATTGTTTATGTCAGCTGTAATCCATCAACATGTGCCCGCGACTGCCGTAAATTTGCAGATGCTGGATACAAATTAGAAACAGTGAAGCCAGTGGATTTATTCCCACAAACAGCCCATACTGAAGTTGTCGTTAGACTTACGAAGTAATATTAAAAAAAGCCTTGGAGACAAGGCTTTTTATTTTTTACGATTTTATAGGAAATAAGCGCAAGTACTGCAATATGATTATGAATGCGCTAAATCATAAATTTCTTTTATATCCACAGGCAGATTATTTGGGATAATAGTTTTTAATCTATCTTCATTGCCATCTTGAATCGCCTGTTCATAATACCAACTTTTGAATTTTAGCATTGCAAGGTGCTTTTCGAGTTGTTTTATTTCATTATCTAAACGAATTTTATTGTCATCAAAAAGTTGTTTTCTTTCTGGATAGGTAGAAGGTCCTTCTTCACACCACTGCATAAATTGTTTTATATCTTTAATTTCTACGCCTGAACGTTTTAAACATTCAATTACATTTAAACCTTCTATTTCAACAGCACTAAATTTTCTAATGCCATTTGATCTTGTCAGCGTAGGAAAAAGTCCTTCCTTATCATAATAACGTAGCGTTGATATCGGTAAATTAAACATTTTTGATACTTCTCCTATTGTATACACTATAAATTCCTCCAAAACATTTGACCTAAAGTCAGGTTTAGGTTTTAGAATGATTGTATCATAAAAATTAGAAAGTTAATACGAGGAGGATTAATATGATAAATACAGAATTAATATTAACGAACGAGTGGGATAAGGTTTTTACTAAAAGTGACAAAGTCATACATCATAAAGTAACATTTACAAATCGTTATGGAATCAAACTTGCTGCAGATTTGTACATGCCAAATCAATTTGAAGGAAAATTACCAGCGATTGCTGTATCAGGTCCTTTTGGAGCTGTAAAAGAACAATCAAGTGGTCTATATGCGCAAACAATGGCAGAAAGAGGATTCTTAACAATAGCTTTTGATCCTTCATTTACTGGTGAAAGTGGAGGTCAACCTAGATACATGGCATCTCCCGATATTAATACAGAAGATTTTCAAGCAGCAATTGATTTCTTAACTGTACATGAAAATGTAGATGCTGAACGAATTGGTATTATCGGTATATGTGGATGGGGTGGCATGGCACTCAATGCGGCGAGTCTTGATACGAGAGTGAAAGCTACGTTAGTTTCTACAATGTATGATATGACAAGAGTCAATGCAAATGGATACTATGATTCTGAGGATAGTGAAGAAGCAAGATATCAAAAGAAAGTGAGTCTTAATCAAGAAAGAACAAAGAATTTTTACAATAAACAATATTCTCGAGCAGGAGGCGTAGTTGATCCACTACCAGAAGACGCACCTGATTTTGTGAAAGATTATCATGCTTATTATAAAACCGATAGAGGATATCATGAAAGATCATTAAATTCAAATGAGGGTTGGAATGTTATTGGAACAATGTCTTTTATCAATCAACCAATACTTAAGTATAGTAATGAAATTCGTAGTGCAGTGTTAATCGTACACGGAGATAAAGCGCACAGTTATTATTTTGGTAAAGACGCATATCATAATATGTTAGAAGGGAATAAGTTTAAAGATAATAAGGAACTGTTAACGCTAGAAGGTGCTATTCACGTAGATCTTTATGATAACTTAGATGTCATTCCATTTGATACAATACAAACGTTTTTTGAAGCCTATTTAAAATAGGAATTAAACAATCAATATCTCAGTTGAAATAAGGATGATATGGGCAGGTGAGAATCAAATGAAGTTATTTATAGAAGAAGAAGAAATAGACGTAAAATGGGTAAAGAATCTTTCAACAAAAGCAATTGATGTGGATGTACAACAAAATGATATAGTCATAACGATGTCTAAATATGGTGGGTTTGAACAAGTTGGTGAATTAGGAAAACGTTATATCGTTGAAGACAAGCATATGACAACCAAAATAGGAGATATTGTAATATTCAATGGAGATAAACTTGTTATATTCTATGGAACAAATTCATGGCGTTATACTAAACTTGGAGAAATTAATCTTCCTCAAAATGAGATTATTGATACGTTATCTAAATCGAACTTAAAGATAAGATTAACTAATGGATAAGCTTAGTAAAAATACGTTAAGAAACACCATGAGAATAAATTAATAGCATAAGTTCTTTGTTCAAGTCATGTGAATTGATTTTAAGAGACTATTTCTTTATGATGTAGCTACTTATTAATATGTAATCAATAAAGGAGAACTTATGACGAATAACAATAAAATGTTGTTAGGCTTAGGATTTACAGGAACGTTTGGAGCGAATTCAAAAGCGTGGATGAGTGAAGAAGTTAATGTTAATACCTATCCTGATATTGAAGCGGATATCCGTTATGCACAAATGGCTGAGAAGGGTAAATTTCAATTTATCTTTATCGGAGATTTTCCGGGTGCAGTACCGAATGATAATAGTGAAGTACCTGCAATGACTTTAGAACCGATTATTACATCGACTGCAATATTAAGAGAAACGAAGCATATCGGTATTGCGAATACAGTTCACACGCAGTGGAATAGTCCGTATACTGTTGCACGACAATTTAAAGGGCTAGACTTAATGAGTGGTGGACGTATTGCCTGGAATGCTGTGACAGGTTCTAGTCCACAAGTCGCTGAACATTTTGGTGTCACATTAATGGATAGACAAGCACGTTACGAAAGTCATTATGAATTTGTGGAAATGGTCCAACATTTCTGGGGGACTTGGGGAAAAGACGCGTTAAAAGCAGATAAAGAAAAAGGAATCTTCGCAGATTATAATCAAGTTAAAAAAGTATATTTAAATGGAAGATATCATCAAGCAAATGGTGCATTACCTATGCCGCCAACACCTCAGGGTCAACCGGTAATCTTCCATTCTGGTGGATCTCCTGCAAGTATTGCTTTTGCAGGTCGTTATGCAAATGCAATGATTGGTGAAGTATGGACGATTGAGCAGGGGATTGAAACACGTAATGCATTACGTCAGGCAGCGATTGATGCAGGAAGAAATCCAGATGAGATTAAGTTTATCGCTGGATTAATGCCAGTAGTTGCAGATAATAAACGTGAAGCTATAAACAGACATGCGAAATTTATGGATGAAAGCTTAGTACAGCAGCGTGTGTACCATATCAGTATGGTTTTAGGAATTCAATTAACTTTAGCAGATTTAGATAAACCAATCGCACCTGAACTTTTAGATAGAGTAGTCATTGATGCATATTCAGACCCACGAATTGAGAATGTGTTGAAAGTTGCACGAGAGGGTTGGACGTTACGTGATATTATATATCATTCAGTCATTGACTATCATCCTGTTACTTTAGGTGATGCAAAAGAAACAGCAGATCATTTAACAGAATGGTTTGAAGCTGGTGCAGCTGATGGATTCTGGTTAATTCCAGATATATTTGAAACTGATTTACAACGTTTCGTTGATGAAGTTGTGCCAATTCTACAAGAACGTGGTGTATTCCATGAAGATTATGAGGGTGCTACTTTGAGAGAACACTTAGGCGTGCCTGAGCAGTATGGTGTAGATACGAGATTGAAATAAATAACATGAGTAGAGCACAGACTTTTTGGGTCTGTGTTTTTTATGCATGATATACGTCGCTGTATTTTACTAATACCGTATGAGGAATTCACAGTGATAAGCAAACGGTAGTATTCACAAAATACAACCGCTTCCGCAACAAAATAAGAAATCAAATCAAAGCAAGCGATAGTATTCACAAAATACAACCACTTCTGCAACAAAATAAGAAATCAATTCAAAGCAAGCGATAGTATTCACAAAATACAACCGCTTCCTCAACAAAATAAGAAATCAATTCAAAACAAGCGGTAGTATTCACAAAATACAACCGCTTCCGTAACAAAATAAGAAATCAAATCAAAGCAAACGGTAGTATTCACAAAATACAACCGCTAAATCTATAGTCAGGTGTCTGTTAATTATCTTCTCTCCCGCTTTTCATATATAATAAAGATAACTGTAAAAAGAAGAAGTGATGAGATGGAAAGAAGAATTATACACATTGATATGGATGCATTTTTCGCTCAAGTTGAGCAACGGGATAATCCTGACTTAAAAGGGAAGCCTGTCATTGTCGGAGGGAAAAGTAGAAATCGTGGTGTTGTTGCAACATGTAGTTATGAGGCACGTAAATTCGGTGTACATAGTGCGATGCCGACTGCCCGTGCGCATCAATTGTGTCCGGATGGCTATTATGTCAGTCCGAGATTTGAAGTATACCGCGAAGTGTCCAGTCAAATTATGTCGATATTTAAAAGTTACACGGATATCGTTCAACCTGTCTCTTTAGATGAAGCCTACCTTGATATCACACATCTCGTACGTAAAGATTTAGGTGCCAGTCAAATTGCTGCTTATATTAAACGTGACATTATGACTGCAACACAACTTACTTGTTCAGCTGGCGTATCTTATAATAAATTTTTAGCGAAGATTGCATCGGGTATGAACAAACCTAATGGCCTTACGGTTATTCATTACGGTAATGTTGAAGCGATATTAAATGAACTTCCAATAGGCGAATTTCCTGGTGTAGGGAAAGTGACCGAAGAGAAAATGTTACGTTTAAAGATTGAAACAGGCAAGGATTTACGTGCTAAAACGGAGTTGGAGTTAATCGAATTATTCGGAAAAAAGGGCACGAGTCTTTATCAGAAAGCACGTGGAATCGGTTCAGACATAATAAATATGGACCGAGTAAGAAAATCAATTGGAAAAGAATCAACTTTCTCTCATGACGTTCAAGACGAGACGTTCATCTTACAAACGATGCGCAAACATTCAGAGAAGGTTGCACAAAAGCTCCAGGATTTAAATAAAGTGAGCGATACCATCACTGTAAAAATTAAAACAAGTGATTTCGAATCCCACACAAAACAGACAAAGCTTTTAGACTTTACGGATCAACCTGATACCATTTATAATACAGCTGTGTTATTATATACAGACCTAAAAGGGAAATTTGACAATATACGTTTAGTCGGCGTCTCTGTAGGGAATTTAAAAAATAAAGTGTATGAAAATCTTACAATATACGATTTTCTTTAGAAATGAGGAAGTATTATGAAATTTAAATTTGCTATCATTGGTATAACTGCACTTCTCATTATGATGTACATTATGGAAACATTAGAGCATGGATTTAAAGTGTTACCGCTAATCGGTATTATTTTAGTTGCAGCATTCTTATTCTGGATTGATCATAAATTAGAACGACCAGTTAATCGCCATACAATTAAGAAGACAATAAAAGATAACACGGCTACGAAAAAATAGTAGTCGTGTTTTTTATATATTCTATTGGTAAAATGCAATCATCGCTTGTAACTTATCATCATTCATAATGATAATATCCTGACCTAAAGCGATTTTATTGCGCACGATTCCTTCTTTCTTTGAAGGTTGTGCGTTTTTTTGTTTACCCATAATAAAGTAATCAATGTTGTCGATATCATCAGTATATGTCCCGCCACAATTAACGATGTACTGGACGATATGTTTACGCGCTTTATGCAACGTGCCGGTAATAGCAATGCGCTTATTGTAGAACGGATGACTTGTATCAATTTTGTCTTGCTCCGGTACTATACTCGAAAGTTCCTGCTGATAACGGGACATACTTTGTTTTTTTGAAGTGGTAGATATATTTTTTATGTATTTTTTTCGGCGTTTTAATCTTAAATAGTCGTCTAAATTGTCATAATGTTTAAGGAGTCGTACTGTAATCATCGCACACGCTTTCGCGTCATTTAAAGCATGGTGATGCCCATGAAAGTCGATATTATAATACTTCATCATATTCTTTAAGCTATGGCTATGATTCTGCACCGTATCACGCGCCATAATGACTGAACAGAAGTAGGGTAAAGTCGGCATTTCAAAGTGATATCTATTGATAGAGGCATGTAACACACGCATATCAAACTGCGCATTATGTGCAACAATCGGTAAATCACCAATGAAGTCTAGCATATATGGATATACCGTCTTAAATGTCGGTGCATCCGTAACATCTTCCGGATGAATGCCGTGTACTCTTATATTCGATTCGCTAAAATATGTTTCCGGATTAACCGTTGTATAGAACGTCTCAGTCATCATGTTATCAATGACTTTCACCATCCCGACGCTACAAATGGAAGCGGGGTTTCCGTTCGCTGTTTCAAAGTCTAATGCGATAAACTGATTCATAAACATCCCTCTTTTTTAGATTTAACGTATTTTATCATGTTTAATGTCAAAATAAAAATGAGTGCACTTCGCACTCATTTTTGTTCTCTATTTCTTTATGTTATCAAAATCTATTTGATGTAATGTATCGCACCCACAATTATCGTTTAAGTCACAACTATTACATTTACCAGCTTTAGACTTCTTGAAGAATTTATATAAAGTGTAGAATGCATAGCCAAAGATTAATGCAAATAATAATATATTAAAAAATAATGCCATAATTCAACCTCCTATATAAATAATCTTCCAATTTGGTAAACGAGCATCGTTAATATATACGCTGTTGCTAGTGGATATGCAGTCGCGACGAATGTCCATTTCCATGAAGAAGTTTCTTTTCTTATCGCAGCAACTGTAGATAAACATGGAATGTAGAGCAATATAAATAACATAAATGCATACGCTGAAAGTGGTGTAAATTGATGATGAATCATTGATACTAACGCATCATCTTTTACGGCATATATAATCGCCATCGCGCTTACGACAACTTCTTTCGCTAAAAATCCTGGTATTAGCGTTGCGCCTGCCTGCCATGAACTAAAGCCTAAAGGGACTAGGAATGGCGCAATTGCGCCACCAATCATCGCTAAGAAGCTATTTTCAATATCCACTCCAAATCCACCAGGGCCTGCATAGTTCAGTAACCAGATTAACACTGAACCGCCGAAGATGAATGTCCCTGCTTTTTTAACGAAACCTTTACCTTTTTCCCATGTACTTCTCCATAACGTCTTTAATGACGGTAAACGGTATGGTGGTAATTCAACGATAAAGATCGATGTATCATTCTTCAGAACAGTCTTAGATAATATTAAACTTACAAGTAAAGCAACGACAATACCAATCACATATAAACTAAGGACAACGAGTGCCTGGTTCTCTTTAAAGAATACGCCTGCAAATAATGCATATACCGGCAAACGCGCTGAACACGACATAAATGGGGCAATGAGTATTGTTGTCAGACGTTCTTTCTCTTCTTCGATACTACGCGCCGCCATAATGCCAGGTACGTTACAACCGAAACCGATGATCATCGGTATAAATGACTTACCATTTAAACCGAATACTTCCATCACTCTATCCATAATGACTGCAATACGCGCCATGTACCCTGAATCTTCAAGTAACGAAATGAAGAAGAATAGCACTAATATTTGAGGGACGAAGACAAGAACGCCACCAACCCCAGCAATAACACCGTCAGTCACTAAATCTTGTAAGAACGGTACGATACCCATTTGCTGCATGATTGATTTTGCAGTGTCCGTTAATGGTCCAGCAAAGAATGCATCAAGTTGATCAGATAGTGGGGTACCAATCCATGTGAACGTCGTCTGGAAGATAAGCCACATTAAAAATAAGAAAATTGGAATACCGAAAATATTATGCGTGACAATCTTATCTAAACGTTCAGTTAAAAACTGCTTCTCTTCATTCGGATATGTGATTACACCATCAACTAATTGCTCAATATATGCAACACGGGTTTGATGAATACTCGTTTTTAAGCTTGTAACAAGCTGAGATTCAAGGTGCGTTCTAATTGGCAATAACTGCGATAACGTTGCTTCAGGTAAATAACTTTCAACAGATGGATTATTCAACAAATATTGAATCGCTAAGAAGCGGTAATGTTTATTGGCGAGCGGTAAATCATTCGGTAATAATTGAATTACTTCTGAAATGGCTTGTTCAACTTGACTGTCGTATGTAATTTTCAATGGGCGATTTTGTGATAGCGTATCGCCTAAAGCGTGTAACACCTCAGATGAGCCACGTCCAGTACGTGCAATTACAGGAATAATAGGCGTCTTCAGCTTTCTCATTAATAAATCAATATTAATATTAATACCACGTTTCGTTGCAACATCGACCATGTTTAATCCAATCATCATCGGCGCACCGTATTCCATCAACTGAATCGTTAACAATAAATTACGTTTCAGTTGAGCTGCATCGATAATATTAATCATGCCATTAAAGTGCTCATTCAATAAAAAATTTGTTACTACTGTTTCATCTTTTGACAGTGGTAACAAATCATAAATTCCTGGTAAATCAATCAATTGTCCTGCATTACTTTTAAGTTTACCAACCTTTTTCTCTACAGTAACACCGCTCCAGTTCCCTACATATTCATAACTGCCGGTAAGTGAATTGAATAGCGACGTTTTCCCAACGTTTGGGTTACCTAATATACAAAATGACTGACTACTCATTGATTTGCTCCAGTAAGATCTTACACGCATCACAATTTCGAATGCATACGTGTTGACCATTAATATCTAAAGTGCAGGGGCCTTTAAATAAACTCTTTTGACGTACTTTGATTTCGCTGCCTTCAGTAAATCCTAGCGCATGTAAGCGATGCATGACCATCGGGTTATCAAAGATCATCGATTTAATTTTATATGTACGCCCAAGTGTAGCGTTGGCGATATGTACCATTGAAAGACACCTTCTTCATTTAATTGATATTGATTATCATTTACGTATAGAATATCACTTAAATTATACATAAACAAGTAGGGAATGCCCTTTTTTTCGACAAAATAAAAAACACGGTAATTCATTTATTACCGTGTTGATAGCTAATTAGTTTACGCTTCATTAAATGTACGTGCACCCAATTCTTTCTCGTAAAGATAAAGTGCGTTAGCATCATCTTTAATGCGTTTAATATAATCGATGTGTTTCTTGAACATGGCTTCTTCTTCAACTTGTTCATCCAGGAACCAATTTAAGAAAGAAATCGTTGAGTATTCATTATCATTTCTTGCGATATCAGCTAAGTGATAGAAACTCGATGTCACTTGCTGTTCTTGTGCCAGGCCTGATTCGAAAGTATCCAGTACACTTGTAAAATCTGTTTTAGGTGCAGGAATTTCTGTGAACTTCGCATGTTGATCACGATCATTTAAATAGTTATAAATCTTTGTACCATGAAATCTTTCTTCTGCTGCTTGTTGTTCATAGAAATGCGCAAAGCCGTCGTAACTCTCTGCAGCGCAATATGCTGCCATTGCCATATAAGCATGAGCTGCTGCAAATTCATCATTCATCTGTTTATTAAGTGCTGCTGTTAATTCTTGAGAAAGCATGATAATCCCTCCATTGATTAAGATAATTCCATTATAATACAATGAGAGTGAATAACATAATTATATAATATAATTGTTAGATTGTTGAAAGTGTATCATATTTATAAAAATAGCTACAAATATTTATGAGAAAAATTAATGTAATGCTATAATAAAGTGTTAATTATAGGAGGTTACTATGAAAAAATTTGCTGCTAAAAATATGGCGAAAGCCGCGCGACGTTTAAGCATTATGGCAGGTAAACGTGGTACAGATTTACCGGGTCAGATTGCACGTAAAATAGATCCACAAATCTTACGAAAATTAAGTGCTGAAGTCGAAGAGGTTGTGTTTATTTCTGGAACGAACGGAAAAACAACGACAAGTAATTTAATCGGACATACATTAAAACAAAATAATATTAAAATTATTCATAATACAGAAGGTGCGAACATGGCTGCAGGTATTACATCAAGCTTTATCGTACAATCTTCTAAAGATACGAAACTTGCCATCATTGAGATTGATGAAGGGTCAATTCCGCGTGTGTTAAATGAAATGACGCCAACAAAAATGGTGTTTACAAATTTCTTCCGAGATCAGATGGACCGTTTTGGGGAAATTGATATTTTAGTTGATAGAATTGCAGACCATATTAAAGGTAAAGGGATTGAGCTGATTTTAAATGCTGATGATCCATTCGTTTCACGTTTAAAGATTGCAAGTAATAATGTAACGTATTACGGCATGAAAGATCATATACATGATTTTGAAGAAAGTACGATGATTGAAAGTAAATATTGTCCGAATTGTGGGAAGATGCTGCAATATGACTGGATACATTACAATCAAATCGGGCATTACACATGTTCATGTGGATTTAACCGAAATACACCGAAATACGAAGTTGAAGCTTTAACTGAAACGCCGTTTTTAAATCCGACGATTAATGGACATACGTTTAATATGAAGATTGCCGGGGACTTTAACGTATTTAATATTATTGCGGCATATGCAGTATTACGTGAGTTAGGGTTAAATGACAAATCCATCGAAAAAGGTTTCTTAACTTATGCTAGTGATAATGGACGCATGCAGAACATTGTTAAAGGTGAGAAACAAGCGATTATTAACTTAGCGAAGAATCCAGCAGGACTTAATGCAAGTTTATCAGTAGGTGAAAAGATTCAAGGTGAGAAATCTTATATTATTTCTTTAAATGATAACGGTGCTGATGGCCGCGATATTTCTTGGATTTGGGATGCGGATTTCGAGAAGCTCACACGTCAAAATATCCCGTATATAATGTGTACTGGGAATCGTGCTGAAGAAATTGCATTACGTTTGAAATACGCAGAAATTGATGCACAAATTGAAGTGAATCAGAATATTAAAGAAGCAACGGCAACAATCCTTAAACGACCTGAATATACGGTGTGTATTCCGAACTACACATCGCTCGAACCGATGCACCAAGCGTTAAATGCTTTTTTTGAAGGAGGTAAAGGACATGAATAGACCCATCGAAATTTTCCACTTTATGCCGGATAAATTGAATTTATATGGTGATATCGGAAATATTATCGCTTTGAAACAACGTGCGAAATGGCGTGGTTTAGAAGTGAAGGTGACAGATGTAAACACAACACAAGGCATTAAAATTAGTGATGCCGATATATTATTTATCGGTGGAGGTAGTGACCGTGAGCAGAAGATTGCTACAGATGACTTGTTCCGTGTAAAAGATGACTTTAAAGCAGCGATTGAAGACGGAATGCCAGCGCTGACGATTTGTGGAGGATATCAGTTCCTAGGTGAGAAATATGTGACACCTGACGGTAATGAGTTGAAAGGTCTGCACATATTAGACTTCTATACAGAATCTAAGAAAGATAGATTAACTGGGAATATCGTGATTGAATCTGAAACATTTGGTCAAATTGTAGGGTTTGAGAATCATGGCGGCAGAACATATCATGATTACAATACGTTAGGTCGTGTAGTAAGTGGTTACGGCAATAATGATACAGATAAAAAAGAAGGCATTCATTATAAGAATTTGTTAGGTACGTATTTACATGGACCGATTTTACCGAAGAACCATGAAATTACGGATTACTTACTAAGACAATCTTGTGAGCGTATTGGAATGGACTTTCCTGACGTTCAGTTAGACAACCGAGTGGAAGAAGCGGCGAAGCAAGTGATAGTAAAGCGATTGATGGAAGAGAAGAAATAAAATATAGAATTTATTTATTGGCACGGTTTTTATAAGAATCGTGCCATTTTTATGATTTTGGCACGAAAATTAAGAAGAGTGTGCCAAATCCATAGTTTTGGCACGAAACAAATAAATTTCGTGCCAATTTTATGTGACAAAATATCAAATTCTTTTAAAGATGTATTTAAAATATATCTTTTAAGTGTATAATCAACGTATAAGTTACGAGGAGGGTTATGGATGATAGATTATAACGAGAAACCATTTATCGTCATATGGGAAGTCACACGTGCTTGTGAATTACATTGCCTGCATTGCAGAGCAGAAGCACAAGTTAATCGTAATCCATATGAGTTGTCAACGGATGAAGGTAAGGCTTTGATTGATGATATCGCCCAAATGGATGGCCCGATGTTAGTCTTCACGGGTGGAGACCCATTAATGCGTGAAGATATATTTGAGCTTGCAGCTTACGCAGTTAATCGTGGTGTACGTGTTTCAATGACACCGAGTGCTACACCTAATGTCACAAAAGAGAATATGCAACGTGCGAAAGAGGTTGGACTTTCTCGTTGGGCTTTCAGTATAGATGGCCCGAACAAACAAATTCATGATCACTTCCGAGGAACAGAAGGCAGCTTTGATTTAACGATGAACGCAATTCAATATTTAAAAGCATTAAAGATGCCGCTACAAATTAACACGGTTATCAGTAGATATAATATCGATTATTTAGAAGAAATGGCTCAAATGGTAGAAGATTTAGGGTGTGTACTGTGGTCAGTCTTCTTCTTAGTACCAACAGGCCGAGGAAAAGAAAGCGATATGGTTACACCAGCTCAACATGAAGAAGTCTTCCGATTCTTAAACAAACTGCGTAAAACTGCTTCATTTGGTATTAAGACAACGTCTGCGCAACACTATCGTCGCGTCGTGTTACAAGAACAAATTCGTGAAATGAAGAAATCAGGAACATTCGATGCCATTAAGTATGAAGATAGTTTAACGACGATGGATATTAATACAATCGACGGTTTAGGCCGTGCGCCAAAAGGTGTGAACGATGGTAATGGCTTCGTATTCGTGTCGCATTTAGGTCACGTTTACCCTAGTGGTTTACTGCCTGTTTCATGTGGAAACATTCGAGAAAAGCCATTGAGCGATATTTACGTTAACTCACCAATCTTACAAAATTTACGCAATCCTGATTTATTTAAAGGGAAATGCGGTATGTGTGAATTTAGATATGTATGTGGTGGCTCAAGAAGTCGTGCATATGCGGTAACTGGAGACTATATGGAATCAGAACCGTATTGTGTATATCAACCGAAACAATGGATACAGCTTCAAAGAAAATTAAAACAAGCGAATTAGTATTATGAAATAATGAATAAATAATAAAAAGGTTGAAACAATTTATTAGAGTAATTAAATAAAAAAACGGAGGAAATAATTATGATTACGAAAGACATGCTCGTTTCAGATATCGTTAAACAATCACCAAAATCAGCGGATATTTTCAGAAGTAATAGAATTGACTTTTGTTGTGGAGGCAACATTCCACTTGAAGAAGCAATTAACGAGAAAAGCAAGCCGCTTGATGAATTATTAGAAGAAATTAATGCACTGGATAACGGTAGTGAAAGTACTTTAGACGTACAATATTTAGACAATGCGGCACTTATCAATTACATTCAGAATAAATTCCATAAACCTCTTGCAGAAGAATTTAAAAATTTAATGCCTTATGTTACGAAAGTAGCTAAAGTACATGGAGATAATCATCCACATTTATTAGAATTAAAAGAATTAACGATGAAACTTCGCGATGAATTATTAGCTCATACAAAAGATGAAGATGAGAATGTATTCCCATTAGTGATTGACTATACTAACAATCCAACAGAAGCATTGAAAGCTGAGCTTGCACCTCATATCGTTGAACTTGAAACAGAACATGACGGAGCAGGAAATATCTTAAAACGCATGCGTGAAATTACGAATGACTTTACACCACCAATGGATGCGTGTGGTACATTTAGAGTCGTATATCAACGATTAGCAATGCTGGAACGTGACACTTTCCAACATGTGCATTTAGAAAACAATGTGTTGTTTGAGCGTATTAAATAACAAATAGAATAAAATTGAAAAAGAATAAAAAGAATGAATAAAAAAGAAATAAAAAAGAAACAGGCTGAAAGTTTTGAATTTCAGACCTGTTTCTTTTTGTTAGGATGATTACTCAGGAGTCGGTTAATCATTAACAGTTCGTAAATATAATGACTCTTCATCTGATTATTATCAAACTCAGTTAAATGTTTAACGCTATTTTTCAGTAAACTGAGTGAAGGTTTGTCTGGCACATAAGATCTATCTTCACCAAACGATTTGAAAGCTTGCATTAGTTGATTCACTGCATCTTTCTCATCATTCGTCATAATAAACTCAGTACCATTCGGAATAAGAATCATATGATTAATATGGAGTTGAATTAAACGATTGACATCAAGACGATGGCGTAATCGTGTCAACTCATATTCGACTTCTAAATTTTTGTGGAAATGCATTTCTTCTTTTTCATATGCAAGCAATGTATCAATTTTAGCGATAAGTTTATTTGTTTGTTCCATCATCGGAAGAGTACCGCTTAAATCTGCTAAATCCGCATTGATTTCAGATGAACGTTGAATCAGCATGTTCATTAACTTCGTTTCTAATATATCCATTAAGCTGGCAATTTGTGTATGATATTTTGGAGGTAGTACAAAGAAATTCACAATCGTTGCAGTTGATAACCCGATTGTTGTTGTTGCTAAACGTGAAAAGAAATTAAACGCAAAGTCCTGATGAATATTCGGTACCATCGCTACCGCAGTAAGACTTGCGACAAGCATGCCGTCATATAACTTTAATTGATAACAAATGTATAGCGTAAGTGTTGCAGCAATACTGAAGCTGAGCGGTGACTCACCTAAGAAGTAGGTACTCATCACGGCAATAAATGCACCGAGTATAGAAGCTGGAAATCTGACAAATGCTTTTTTGAGCGATGCACGGGCAGTCGGTTCAATCGACACAATCGATGTGATTACTGCAAAGATAGGCGGCAAGTGAAATAACTGACAAATCAATGCTGTTAGAAATGTTGCTAAACCTGTTTTAATCGTACGTGCACCGATTATTTTTTTCGTCCATTTTATTTTCATAATATCAACCCAATTTTTTAAAAGTAGTATACTGCATAATCTTTGTTATAATATACAGTGACGAATATATGATATTGTTAATATGAAAAATAATCAATACATTAAGTGCAATTGATAGTTAATATTTTCTAGTATCATTTATTAATTACAAATTTAAGTGAAAGAAGAGATAATCATGATCGTAACATCAGAACAAGACTTACAAGGATTAAAAGAAATTGGACGCATCGTTGCTATTATTCGTGATGAGCTGAAAAATCAAGCGAAACCAGGAATGACGACGAAAGAACTAGATAATATTGCGAAAGACTTATTCGAGCAATATGGTGCAAAATCTGCACCGATAACTGAATATGACTTCCCAGGCTACACTTGTATTAGTGTGAATGAAGAAGTAGCCCATGGTATTCCAGGAACACGTGTGATTAATAATGGGGATTTAGTAAACGTTGACGTATCAGCATGTAAAAATGGTTATTATGCCGACACAGGTATTTCATTTGTAGTAGGTGACGTGACAGATCCATTAAAACAAAAAGTAATCGATTGTGCTGAAATGGCGTTTAACGAAGCGATGACAAAAATTAAACCAGGTGCGAAATTAAGCAATATTGGTCGTGCAGTTAATGCAACAGCACGTAAAAATGGTTTAACAGTGATTAAGAATTTAACGGGTCACGGAATCGGAAAAAGCTTACATGAAGAACCGAAACACATTATGAACTACTATGATCCAATGGATAAAACGTTGCTCAAAGAAGGGATGGTACTTGCAGTTGAGCCGTTTATTTCATCAAAAGCAACGATTGTTACAGATGGTAAAGACGAATGGGCATTTGAAACGAAAGATAGAAGTTATGTTGCGCAAATTGAGCATACATTAGTTGTAACGCAAGATGGCCCATTATTATTAACACAATTAGAAGACTAGTCATACAACTTTAGTTGTAGTCAATAATCATTCCACGGACGCTTACACAGTCCGTGGAATTTTTTTATAATGTATAGACTACAATCATTGTGAGGTATGGTTATGCAAACAATAAAACAATATTTAAACAACACAGTAAAAACATGCATACAGAATTTTATGTATTTTAAAACGGCATCTGCTTATAAACGTCTAGCGGATATTAATGGATTGAAAAATGTGAAACAGAACGAAATTCAGCAACTGACTCATGAGAAAGTGAAAATACAAACAGAGCTTGAAACACATGAAATTAAACCGACTGAACATTTAAAGAATAATCGACTGCCTTTAATTAATAAAATTAATGCGCTGGATAATGATATTGATGAAATTGAAGCATTATTGTTAAACTTAGAAGAGGAAAAACGCAATATACAGTATGAAATCCTGTTATTATCAAATGTGAGAGGCTGTCACCAAAGTGAATAGGCACAGACAAACTGGAAGCAATTCAAAGAAGGGGAGTGAATAAGTGAAACAAATCATCAATTCAGAGATGCTCATCATCTTTCTGACATTAATCCTATTATCCAATCTTTATTATATTTTCTTTGTAAAGATTGGTATGTTGCTCGTTATCGTTGTTGCAATCGCGCTCATTTATCTAAGTCAGCAAATGAAAGAGAATTTACGAGGGCTTATCATATTATGGATAGGATTAATCATGTTAATGTTTGGCTTACTCTCCAATCCTTATACATTAATTGTCTTATTTAGTTTTATCATCATAATAGCCATTCGTTATATTATTTATAAACGTCAACCGATGAAAGTCATTCAAACAGAAGCTGATAAGATGATTATTAATAAACAATCATTATTTAGCTTTCAGTCGACACCCGATAAAGTGTATAAGTTTGAAGATATGAACTTACAACACGCTGTCGGTGATATTAATATTGATTTAAGTCAGGCAGCCAATTTAAAAGAGAGCAATATTGTCGTTGTCAGAAATATGATAGGTAAGACGACGATTACTTTACCGTATCGATATCAAGTGAAAGTAGACTATACAACGATGTACGGAGAATTAACGATTCAAGATGAGTATACGAAGAAAGCGCGCAATGAGCGTGTAATGTATGAATCTGATGCTTATGCGAATAACGTCGTAATTAAATTGTTTGTTTCATCTATTGTTGGTGATTTAGAGGTGCATTACCGATGAACAATTATACACGTATGATCGGTTCATTATTAATTTTAACGTATAGTCTTGCAATCATATTTTTCATTTTAGATAGAATATTTGTTAATATTATTTATTTTCAAGGTATGTTTTATACACAAATTGTAGGCGTACCAGCAATTTTATTTTTAAATGTGACCGTCATTTTAGCATGTATTATTATGGGATCAATTTTAGCTTATCGCCAAAATGAGCAATTTGCTGAAATTCAGGAAATGATTGAACGTCTCGGTGGTGGAGAGAAGATACATGTGAATAATTTAAATCATGATATTGAAGTCATTGAAATCATGAAGTCACTTGAGAAAGTAAGTCACACGATTGAAGATATTAAGCGCCAAAATCAGCTTGTCATTAATGATGTTCACACTTTAAATGAAGCGACAGTCAAACAAATCGTAGAAGAAGAACGTCAGAGACTGGCACGAGAACTGCACGATTCAGTTAGCCAGCAATTATTTGCAGCAAGTATGATGTTATCAGCGTTAAAGTCTGCAAAGCATGAAGAACCAGTAATGAAGCAACTTGCATTGCTCGAAAAGATGCTGCACGAATCTCAATTAGAAATGCGTGCATTACTACTTCATTTAAGACCGGTAGGATTAAAGAATAAGACGTTAGAGCAAGGGTTAATGCAGTTGATTAAAGAATTAAAACAGAAAATACCGATGCAGATTACGACAGATATTGAAGAGATTGAACTAGAAAAAGGGATTGAAGATCACTTGTTTAGAATTGCGCAAGAGTCTATATCCAATACGCTACGCCATGCTAAAGCAACGACGATAACGATAGAATTATTTAAAACAAACGGCAGAGTGATTCTACGTATCAGTGACGATGGTTTAGGATTTGATATGAATCAAGTCGATGATACTAGATACGGTTTACATACAATGAAAGAAAGAGCATTAGAAATAGGTGGAACGTGTAACGTGATTTCTGCACCACAAGCAGGCACAAGAATAGAAGTCAAAGTGCCAATCAAGGAGGATTAATATGCGCGTATTATTTGTAGATGATCATGAAATGGTAAGGATAGGGATTTCAAGTTATTTATCAATGCAGGAGAATATCGAAATTGTTGGTGAAGCGAGCAATGGTAAAGAAGGTATTGAAAAGACATTAACATTAAAGCCGGATATTGTATTGATGGATATGGTCATGGATGAAATGGATGGTATTGAAGCGACGATGCATATTAAAGCGCAACTGCCAGCGGTCAAAGTGATCATGTTAACGAGCTTTATTGAAGACAAAGAAGTGTATCGCGCATTAGATGCAGGCGTAGATAGTTATATATTGAAGACGAGTAGTGCAGAAGAAATTCGTGATGCGATATATAAGACGTATGCAGGGGAATCGGTCTTTGAGAAAGAAGTTATGGCGAAGATGCGATATCGTATGAATCAGAAAGCAGAACTGCATGAAATGCTAACGGAACGTGAGAAGGAAATATTGCTATTGATTGCTAAAGGCTATTCGAATCAGGAAATTGCAGATGCGAGTCATATCACAATTAAGACCGTCAAGACACACGTTAGTAATATACTTAGCAAGCTGGAAGTGCAGGATAGAACGCAGGCAGTGATTTATGCTTTCCAACATGATTTGATAGAATAAAAATAATATTCAAAATAAAAACAGGCGAAATTTTCGCCTGTTTTTATTTATATCAATTTGTATTTTTAATTACTTTATTGCTTAACTACGTTATTTCTTAATCACTTTATCATAGCCATCTACTAATAATTCTAATTCACCGGTATGGGGTTCGATCACTAAACCGTGTACTGGGACTGATTTATCGAATAGTGGGTGATTATAAACCATATCTACATTGTGGTATACATTTTCGTTCACATCATTAAATCCACTGATAAATTGTTTAACATTATAGCCAGCATGGTCTAACGTATCCATCGTTTCCTGTTTAATACCACGTTGTGTCATCGTATTGATTACTTTATCAGCATCTATTTGGCACATGCCACAATCTTTATGCCCCATAATAATAATTTCTTCCGCACCTAATGCATAAATACCGACAAGTAAACTTTTCATTGTTGCACCATAAGGATGCGTAATTGTTGCACCGGCGTTTTTCACGACTTTAACGTCGCCATTTTTAAGGCCGAGTGCTTTATGAGAAAGTTCCTGTAATCTCGTATCCATACAAGTGAGAATTACTGCTTTCATTTCAGGGTTTTTAGAAGTTGCATAAGCTTCATATGCTTTGTCTTCGACGAATTTCTTGTTGAATGCCAGAATACTTGATAGTAACGTCATATTTCTCCCTCGATTTCATTAAATTTAATCTATATCAATTTTAATATAAACGAATGCAATTATGCATTGATTTTATCTTTATGAATAATTGCATTAATTTGGGCACCGATAATAATGATAAAGCCAGTTAAATATAACCATAACATTAATACGATGACGCCCCCGATACTACCATAAGTTTTAGAGTAGTTAGAGAAATTGTTAACGTAGAATCCAAATAAGAAACTCGCGCCTAACCATACAACAGTCGCAAATAAAGCGCCAGGTAAAACGGATTTAAATTTTAATTTAATGTTAGGTGCTAGTGCGTAAAGTGTTGTAAACACTACAAATGTTACAATGACCGGCAATACGATTTTCACTAAATTGAATACCCATTTAAATTGATCACCTAAGCCGATATGTCCAAATAAGTAGTTACCGATTTGCTCACCAAATATAGGTAAGGCAAGTGCAACACCGAATACTATTACCATAATGACAGTAAATAATACGCTTAATAATTTAGATACGATTGGATTACGTGCATCTTCAACTTCGTAAGATACATTAAATGCATTCATTAATGCTGTCATACCGTTTGACGCTGACCATAGTGCAGCGATTAAACCAAATGATAATAATCCACCGTTGGCGTTATTCATCACGTCATTAATGATATTTGTAATCATTTTTGCAGTGTCACCTGGTGCATTTTGAGCAATCAAGTCAGTAATCGTTTCAGGCTTAACATTAAACACAGGAATCAATGTTAATAAGAAGATTAACATTGGGAATAAAGACAGTAAGAAGTAATATGCAAGTTGTGCTGAAAGTCCTGATGCGTCGTCTTTACCAATTCTGAATAATAATTTGTTTAAGAAATTACCATTTTCTTTATATTTAGCAGGTTTATTAATTTTAGAAACGTAAAACGTTTCATTATCTTTCTTTGGTTGTTTCGTTTTGAACTTTTGATTTGAAACATAGTTCTCGTCTGAATTACTCAGTAACGATTGCTTGTTATCATCCTCTAAATGATTTGACTCAGGACTGTTAGCAGCCTGAGTCAAGAATTTAGAGGTGCTTTTTTGTTCTTTCGTCATAAAATCACCTCATCATAATTTAAAACAATTTAATTAGTTGTTTGGTCCAGATAATTTCTTTTGATTACGCTTTTGAATAAACGTATCTTTTGCATCTAAAAGTGCTTTTTCTAATTCTGGATTGTTACGACGAATTTCATCGATTGTTTCTTTCCAGTATAATAACTCATCTTTTAAATTACTTACTTTTGATTTTGTTGCAGGTGCAGGTGTTAATCCGTTTTGCTTTGTAGCTTGTACTTGATTCTTCACCGAACTACGTGTTTTTTTATCGATCATTGATACAGCAGCACCGATTACAGCACCAGCAATTGTTGCAGGAATTAATTTGTTATTCATGTGATTCTCCTCCTAGTAATGTAAAAATGGTGATGTCTCACCTATTAATTATTATATAGCCATTGTTGACCTTTGATAAACAAAGAATATCGAAAATATATAAATTTTATATTATTCAATTTTTGAATTGTTTGATAAAATAGAAATTGTATGGAAATCCGATAGAGAAGGTGTATAAAATGAATAAAGAACAAATGGTAAATGAAATTATCCAAAAGCTAAAGCTTGTAAATGTAGGTGTGATTAAACCTGAAACAATAGATGACGATAAGATTGAGGAATTACGTGATATTCATGCAATGGTAACGAAAAGAGATACATTTTCACCGAGTGAAATGAGCGCGTTAACAGATGCATTAGGACAATTAAGAAAGCAGTAAAATAGTGTTGAATTCATTAATTGAATTCAATTTATTAATATATTACTAAATATATCAACGAAAAGGGGAATAGCAATGAAATTATACAAAGAAGAGAAATTACAGAAATATGCTGAACTACTTGTTAAAGTAGGGATGAACGTTCAACCAGACCAACGTGTATTTATTCGTGCTACTGTTGATGCGAAAGATTTCGTGCATTTAGTTGTTGAAGAGGCTTATAAAGCAGGTTCTAAAGATGTTAAAGTTGCTTATACTGATGATCGTTTAGCGCAACTTAATTTTGAATATCGTGATCAGTCAGCTTTTGAAACTGTACCTCAATATTTAATCGATGAGCGTATGGATTATGCGAAAGACTATGCAGCGCAACTTGCTTTAATCTCATCAAGCCCTGAAAATTTAAAAAATGCTGATCCGGCAAAAGTTTCTGCGTATATGAAAGCGTACGGAGCAGGGTTTAAAGAATATATGAAGATGATGCAATCAGATCAATTCTCTTGGACAGTTGCAGCATATCCATCTCCTGCATGGGCGAAATTAGTATTCCCGGAATTAGATGAAACAGCAGCATTTGAGAAATTATTAGATGCAATTTTAGATTCAGTAAGAATGAATGCTAATGATCCTGTACAAGCATGGGTTGAACATAATGATAACTTACATGCGAAGGCAGATTATTTAAATGAGAAAGCTTATGTTGGATTACATTATATTGCGCCAGGTACAGATTTAACAGTTGGATTACCGAAAGGACATATATGGAGTGGTGCTTCAAGTATTAATAAAGCAGGGCATTCGTTTATGGCGAATATGCCAACTGAAGAAGTATTCTCTGTCCCTCATAAAGATCAAGTAAACGGAACAGTTTCTAGTACGTTACCGTTAAGCTATGGGGGAAATATTATTGATGAATTCAAGTTAACATTTAAAGACGGTGTCGTTGTTGATTTCGATGCGAAAGTGGGTAAAGACATATTAGAAGGCTTACTCAATTCAGATGAGAATGCACGACGTTTAGGTGAAGTTGCATTAGTACCACATGACTCACCAATTTCAAATTCTAAGATTCTTTACTATAATACATTATTTGATGAGAATGCATCGTGTCATTTAGCATTAGGCTCAGCTTATCCTTTCTGTATTGAAGGTGGAAAAGAAATGAGCGAAGAAGAACTTGCAGCGAATGGATTAAACAATTCTATTACGCATGAAGACTTCATGATAGGTTCAGCTGAAATGAACATTATGGGAATTACAGCGGATGGTGAGGAAGAACCGATATTTATTAATGGAAATTGGGCGTTTTAATTTTCAGCATTAAATGATATGATTATATTACTATTGATTTAAGAGGAGGATGGGCATGTCAGTACCTATGATGTGGTTAGTTGTTATTGCGTTTTTATTTGCAATCGTTACATTTGGTGGATTTATTATGATGACACTTATTAATGTTTTTGATTCTAAAGAAGCAGATATTATTGACACACCTGAAGAAGCGTTAGAAAAGAAAGTATTTGCTGACGATTTACATTAATTAAACGATAAAGAGATAGGGGACTATCTCTTTTTATTTTGCGTTAAATCATCTATTATAAATATAATATGTTTAAGAAAAAGAGGAATGGATATGACAGAACGATTAAAAAAGACGATGAATGCATCAAAGACAATTAAGACGAAACAAATATTTCCAGAAGATACGAATCATCATCATACGTTGTTCGGTGGAAAGTTAATGGCATTAATAGATGATGTTGCAAGTATTGCAGCGACAAGGCACTGTGCAAGATCAGTTGTCACTGCAAGTACAGATTCTGTTGATTTTGTGAGACCGATTCGACCTGGGGAAGTTGTTACACTTGAAGCGGTTGTGACGTATACGGGGACATCATCGATAGAAGTGTGTGTACAAGTAGTGTCAGAGAATGTGATTCAACAAACGAAACAACTTGCGGCGATCAGTTTCTTAACATTTGTTGCGTTGGATGAAGATAATAAGCCGGTTGTTGTACCTGAAGTTATACCAGAAACAGAAGATCAAATATGGCTTAATGAAACAGCGAAAGAACGTGCTGAATTCAGAAAGAGTAGACGAGGAAAGAGTAAAGCATTGTTGAATTTCTTTGAGAAAAATATTACGAACTAACACACATAAAAAGAGCAGTATAACTTAAAATCTTCAAAAATAAAAAGAGTAAGTTCGCAATACCCGTGAAAATTGCGAACTTACTCTTTTACATTTGATGTTTATGTATTTCATTCACGACTAAAAATTCAACTTCATCTTCAGTAAAGTTATACCAATAATGTGGTTCACGCGCATCGAACATATATGACGCGCCGGGTTGTAATTCATAGCGTTCTGTACCGACAGTTAGCGTTAGTGTTCCATTTAATACATAAATAAATTCCACACCAGCATGCTGACTTGAATCATTTTGATTTGCGCCTGGTTTTAAGACGACGCGATTTGGTATGAAAGCACCAGCAACTCCATTCGATAAATTTTGATAAACAAATGATTGCGTAGGTTCTATTGAATCTTCTTCTTTTTCAACCTTTGTTGTATGAAAGAAATAACTCGGGTGAATTTCTAATGCATCTGCAATTTTTCGAAGTGATGACATCGTTGCACTGCATTTATTCGTTTCAAGCTGTGATAAGAAAGCAATCGACACCCCCGTTTCGTCCGAAATGTATTTTAAAGTTTTATTTTGTTTTTTTCGAATCTCTCGAATTTTTTCCCCTATTGTCATATAACACACCCCTAGTATTCTATCTGTATTTATTATTATACATGAATTAAGTGATAAAATAATAAGAATATTTAAATAACTATTTAATGTATTAAAAAAGACCCATTAAGGGTCTGGTTTGAATTATAGTTGGTTCATTCTTTGCTCATTTGCTTTAAAATCAACATCTGGATAATACATATTCTTAACAAGTAAATTAGGGCCTAAACATTTCACTTTTGGACAATGACAGTTTAATGATTGATTCAGTTCGCTTGCTTTCCACTTATCATAAATAGTCTGAAGCGGAGTAGTCACAATATTTTCTATCGTACCTGTTTCATCACCGAAGTCAGTCACGATAACATCACCTGTAAATACATTGACGTTCAGTCTTGAACGACCATCAGGATCGTTTCTGACTGTTACATTTTTGGCTTGTTTTACTTCATTTAAAAATGTTAAATCATCTGGATTCATTGAACAAGGTAAAATTGGCAATGTGCCAAATAACATCCACGTTGCTTCATCCCTGAAAGATAATAGTTGCCTAATAGCAGCTTTCGTTTCTTCTGTCGTTAATACATTCAAATCACTAGCAAAGTCAGATGGATACATCGGATGCACTTCATGACGTGCACACTTCATATCATTCACAATTTCTTTATGAATCTTTTCTAAATAAGGCAGAGTACTTTTGTTGAGCATCGTTTCTGCTGATACAAACATGCCTGCTTCAGATAATTTGCGTGAATTCTCAATCATTTGTTCATATAGTTTATAACGTGCTGCAAGTGGTGGTTTCTTATCCATCACATGGAATCCGACTTCAGCAAATTCATCAATCGTACCCCAGTTGTGCGAAATATGCATCACGTCAACTAAATCGATAATCGGTTTATATCGATCATAGTTTATTGTTAAATTTGAATTCATTTGTGTATAAATGCCACGATTTTGAGCATACTTTAAGATAGGAATCACTGTTTCTTTAATAGATTTCTTAGAGAACATCGGTTCTCCGCCGGTCACACTTAATGTAGATAAATGTTCTACTTCATCTAAGCGTTTAAATATAGTGTTCATATCAATCGTATCGGGGTCTTTAAGTTGTAATGTGTATCCTACGGCGCAATGTGCACATCGCATATTACATAATGTAGTAGTCGTAAATTCAATGTTTGAAAGTTTCGTTTCCCCATATTTTTCAACATCATTATATGCTTCCCATGGGTCGTTATGAATTGAAATCTTATCTTTCAAATGTATCATGATTAGCCTTCTTTCCAATATTCGTCTTTTACTATTATGAACGTGTGAGAATGTTTGTCAACAACAAATACATTGAAAGTTGTGTGAATTTGTTACATAATGAATACATTCAAGATAATGAAAAGGAGTTCAATATGACTAAAGAATCTTTAGAAGAAATTAAAGTGAAATTAAGTGATTTTATGGAGACAATCGAATCTGTAGATCCAGAAACGACAGATATCAGTGATATCGACGAATGGTTAAGCATATTAGATCAGTTAGAAGAGAAAGTTAAATCTATTCAAAAATAAGGAGATAAATAATGGCAGATATACAGGTAAAAATCGGTCAACAGTTTCCTTTAACAATTAAAAGACTCGGTATTAATGGCGAGGGAATAGGTTATTTTAAAAGGAAGATTACGTTTGTTAAAGGGGCATTGCCTGGCGAAGTAATCGTTGCACAAGTAACTGATATTAATAACAAATATTTAGAAGCAAAAATGGTCAAAATCCGTGAAAAATCAAGGGAACGCGTAAAACCGCTATGTAACGTCTTTGATTTGTGTGGTGGATGTCAGTTACAACATCTTTCATATAATGGGCAATTAAAATATAAAAAGCAAATCGTAGAAGATGCAATTACGAAATATGCACCCCATGTTAAATTAGATTTAATTAAAGATACTTTAGGTATGGCAAATCCTTATGGTTATCGTAACAAAAATCAATTCCCTGTCGAGAAATCAGGCCGTAAAATTCGTGCTGGACTTTATAAAGAGCATTCCAATACGTTAATTGATTTACATGAATGTATCGTACAGGATGATCGTACGATGAAGACGACGAATGAAATTAAAAAGATTATGAGTGAATTAAATATCGAAGTTTGTAAAAATCCAGCGCGTGAATACGGTGTGCGTCATATTATTACGCGTGTTGCACTTGCGACAGGGGACTTACAAGTTGTGTTTGTGACAAATACACGCGACTTAAAGAAACAAGATTTATTAGCTGAACGTGTAATGCGTTTGCCGGGTGTTAAAGGTGTAGCATTAAACATCAATAAAGAGAAGACTTCAATTGTTATGGGTAACGAAACGATTGTAATTGCCGGAGCAGAGACGATCCGTGAGACATTACAGGATCACGTTTATGACTTATCAGCTGAGAGCTTCTTCCAGTTAAATCCGAAGCAAACGGTTGTACTTTATAGAGAAGTTGAACGTGCTGCTGGGCTTACAGGTAAAGAAAATGTTGTCGATGCATTCTGTGGTACTGGTACGATCGGTATTTGGTTAGCAGATAATGCGAAAGAAGTACGTGGCATGGATACGAATGAAGATGGTATCGTGAACGCGATTTATAACGCGACAGCGAATAATAAAGAGAACTGTAAATTTGAAATCGGTGACGCATCAGAAAAATTAGATGAGTGGATTAAAGATGGGTTCTATCCAGATGTGATAACAGTGGATCCACCACGAACAGGATTATCTGAAGAAACGATTCAATTAATTAATGAAATTAAACCGAAGACGTTCGTTTACACAAGCTGTAACCCTTCAACGCTTGCGAAAGACTTAGCGCATTTAACGAAAGCATTCCAGGTAGATTACATTCAACCTGTTGATATGTTCCCGCAAACAGCCCAAGTTGAAGCAGTGGTAAGACTAGTACGTAAAAGAAAACTAGGTAAGTAAAGTTAAACATCCTTAGGCAAATGCTTAAGGATGTTTTATCATTTTTGAGGCGGGTAAATAATACTATAACGATTTTAGGAGGATGTAATTTATGACTAAGAAAATCGCAGTAGTATTAGATAATTTATTCGAAGACTCAGAATTTACGAGCCCAGTTGAAGCATTCAAACAAGAAGGACACGAAGTGACTGTTATCGGTAAAGAAGCAGGTAGCACAGTTAAAGGTAAAAAAGAAAATACAGAAATTACAATAGATAAAGCAATTGGTGAAGTGAAACATGAAGACTTTGATGCATTATTGATACCTGGTGGATTCTCTCCAGATTTATTACGTGGGGATGAACAAGGTCGATTCGGTGCATTTGCGAAAGGATTCGTTGAACAGGAGAAACCTGTATTTGCAATCTGTCATGGCCCTCAATTATTAATCGATACAGATTTATTAAAAGGTAAGAAGATGACAAGTTATTTATCAATCCGTAAAGACTTAGAAAATGCGGGTGCAACAGTTGTAGATGAACCGGTTGTAATAGATAGTAATATCGTAACGAGCCGTACACCGGATGATCTACCAGATTTTAACCGTGAATCATTATCATTATTGAAATAGATTGATGCAAACCAGCTGTCTGATGACAGCTGGTTTTTTTGATGCTAATATATGTGACATGACTGATAAACGCGAATATCAGTCACTTCACGCGAAAATCATCATACATCCCAGGACTGATTTTACGTCGTTTCTATCACTTTTAATTCCAAACCGTACGACCGGGTGGTAATATGGTGTTAAGGAAAGAGGTGCATCATATTTGAAAAAGCGTAAACGCGGATGTTTAGGATGTTCAACATTATTACTCATCCCATTACTCATCATCACTCTATATGTTGGCTTTAATGTTTATAAAGGATTTCAAGTGGATATCGGTGAACTCCGTACAATCGAACAGAAAGAAACGTATGTCGCAACGAAAGATATGCAACCTTACGTGAAGAATGCATTTATTGCAGTTGAAGATAAACGATTTAATACACACGACGGCGTAGATTGGTTTGGTACTGGTCGCGCAATGCTCGTTTCATTAAAGAATGGAGAAGCTTCACAAGGCGGAAGTTCTATTACACAACAACTCGCTAAAACATACTTCTTCAATAACGAGAAGTCGATTTCCAGAAAGATTAAAGAAGTCGTTGTAGCTAAAAGAATTGAAAATAACTATACGAAAGAACAGATTTTAAGTTATTACTTAAATACAATTTATTTTGGTAATAACCATTATACGATTGAAAGTGCGGCCAATGCAGATTTCAACGTCAGCACACATAAAGATAATCAGTATTACCCGCAAATCTCAGTGTTACAAAGTGCACTTCTGGCGAGTACAATCAATGCACCATCGTTATATCATCCAGATCAATATGCATCAGATGATGCGTTAAAGACACGCACGAAGGCAACATTATCTAAGATGCGTGAGCAAAACTTTATCAACGACAATCAATACAATGAAGCAATAAGTGGTTTATAATATAAGTAAGATGAACGCTAAATTAATTTTTAGCGTTATTTTTATGGAGGTTTTACAATGGAGAAAAAAATCACTAGGATTGAAGTTCAGAAAAATAATAAAGAACGTTTTAACTTATATATCAATGGTGAATTTTTTGCGGGTATTGATGCAGCGACATATGTTTACTTTAATTTAAGAAAAGATTTAATATTAACGGATCAGCAATTAGTTGAAATCGGTGAGTATGACGGTTACCGTGTCGCCATTAATAAGGCGCTACAATATTTATCTTATAAGAAGCGCACGGAACAGGAAGTACGTCATTATTTAGCACAGCTTGAAGTGAATGCGCAAGCAGCAGACAAAGCGATACTTTATTGCAAAGACAACGGTTATATTAATCATGAAGATTATTGCATCAGCTTGATGAATACAATACTGAACACAACGGATAAAGGACCAGTATTTTATGCCCAAAAGTTGAAAGAACTTGGGGTTGAACAAAGCTTAATTGAGCGATACACAAATCAATTTGAATCGCTCATCACTGAAGAACGCATTGAAAGCATCGCAAATAAAATAATAAAAAAATATGAGAAAAAGCAATCAAGTCGTATGATTCAGCAAAAAATAATGCAAACACTTATTCAAAAAGGGTATAATTTGGATATTGCAAACGATGCTTTAAAAAATGTTAAAATAGAATCAAATGAAGATGCCCTTCAAAAAAATTTAGAAAAAGAAAGTAATCGATTATCCAGAAAGTATGAAGGATTTGAATTAAAACAAAAGATTACTCAGAGTTTAATGAGAAAAGGCTTTGAATACGATATAATAATAGAACGATTAAAGGAAAGTGGTTTAAGTGACTGAGAAAAAATTAATCGAAATGAATATGCATGAATTGCGAGAAATCGTTGGTATTTATCGCGAAAAGGCGCGTAAGGCTGAAACGATGGGTGTTGTTAATGAGTACGAAGTCTGGATGCGCAAAGCACTCATCGCTGAAAGTTATATGATAGATAGTGAAAAAATAGAAATAGGTAAAGTTTATCAATTGATCGGTAATCAAAAGGAATATTTTAAAGTTGAACGTATAAAAGGTGTATTTGCATGGGGATTTAGATTAGGTGCAACGCTTGACGAAGAGGGGATACCTTTAGCGCTGTTACAGCTTGATGCTTAAGGAGAGAAAAGATGTCAAATAATATTTTAGTAAGACTTGTTAACGTAACGAAATATTTTCGTCATGTCAGTGGCTTTTCAAAAATAAGAGATTTTATTATACCAGAATCTAAAAATCATAACGTTGAAGTTAAAGATGTCACAATTCATTTATATAAAGGTGAAATATTAGGATTAATTGGTTTACCAAATTCGGGGAAATCCGTCGTCGGTAAATTGATATCCAAAGTTGTTGCGCCCAATGAAGGTCGTGTAAAAAATGATTATCCAACTTTTCTAGCAAGTCATAATCACATTTTTGATGGTGAATCTTCTGTAAAACAATTAATAGAGTCTATATTTTTATCTTATAACTTACCGCTCAATTCATTTAATGAAAAGCGTAAAAATGTATTAGAATTTAGTGGCTTAAGTCAGAAAGAAATGGAATCGACAAACAAATTATCAACGTTTGAACGTTCAAAATTAATGATAACACTTGCGTATTTCTTAAAGCCTGATGTTATTATCTTCGATGATTTATATCACCATCTGGACGATGAATTTAAAAAGAAATTTGGAATGATTATCGATTTATTAGTGAAAGAAAGTAAATCGATTGTGTTGATTGAAACTGATATTGATTTTATTGAGAAGACGGCGAATTATATTACATGGATGAGTCATGGACAAGTAAGAAAGTCTGGTGTGCCGAGTGTTATCATGCCGCTCTACAGAAACTATATTAAAGATTATGAAAGCTGTCGCAACGACGATGAACGGGCACTATTTGATTTAAATTATAAAATGGGACGTTCGCTTCATCATGATGAAGGTGACAAACTAAGTCGCATTAAACGTTATGGTAGTGTAGTGTTTGATGAGCATCTGCAAAAGTTATTGACGATGAGTGCGCTTATATTATTTGGGATTGCATTAATGTTTGTTCTCTTACTCAATAATATTGGTGTTCCCGCTAAAGTAGCTGCTAATGAAGAAACGAGTATTGTAGAGAAGCCTAAGAAAGCATATGTGGATAAATATGCTTTTGGTGTGACGAACAAAGAGACGAAACTTACAAGTGAAAACAATAGTGTTACATTACCTGCCAATTCAACGTTAACGATTTCAGGCATCAACGACCAGGTCTATCGCGTGAATTTTGCTAAATCTGCGATGGATGTGAATAAGAAAGATATTATTTACATTAATCCAGCCGCTTTATATGATGAACATACTTTCGGTGAACTTGAAAAGTACATGTATAGTAACTACGTAAACTTTCGTGAGTTCTTTAACGGATATTTAGGAAAAACGCATCATACGATTAATAAAGAACTGTATCCAGAATCTAATCATCGCTATAAAGTGAAACTGACGAAAAATAAAATTTATTTACATTTTAATGATGCGAATATATTGAACGGTATTAGTTATCCGATTGAAAATGAAGCAGAACTTAAGAAGAAATTCGGTATTGAAGGCGATCAATGGATTGTCAAAATTGGAGAGGGATATGGCATTGCAGACTTTACAGAGCATGAATGGCTATATATTCAAATGTAGGTGTGAAATATGAATGAATTATTAAATACAATTAAATATATTCCGCATACGATAAAGAATGCATTAATAGAAATTTATTATAATCGTAAATTATACTCGCTATGGCTTGCGGTTAATTTAGTGTTAATCGCTGCAACATTCTTTTTATTAAATGTAAATGATAGTTTGCCGATTGATAAGTTATCTAAATTGTGGTCGCTCGCTGGCTATTTAGTATTTTTCTGGATTGCTTGTTCTGTTTATTTCTCGATGAGAATGTTGCAGTCGAGAGGATTTATGTTAAATATTACGAATACACCAACATATGTATTAACGAATGTTCAGATCATTAATTTTTTCATTTTATTTATGTTGTCGTTATTAATGTTATTTATATTAGCGGCTACGAATCATGTGGAATTTGATATTAGTTTTCTGTCGGTATTATATTTTTCGTTAGCTACAATTGTATTGCTAATGCCGATTTGTACACTTTTATCGTTGATGTCGCATTTAATATATAATATTCGAAGAGTAATTATGATTATTCTTGGAGTCATCTTTATCAGTGTACCGATATTGTGGGTGCCTTCAGATTTACCGGTATTATTCGTTAATATATTGAAACTCAATCCATTTTACTTTGTCGTGAATGGTATTCAGGAATCGGTAGTATTAGGGACAACACCATTTTTAAATTTACCGACACAGATGATATTTATATTTGAACTTATGTTAATTTATTTATGGTTTAATTATTTGTATAAAATATTAAAAGATGAAATTAACGTGAATAAAATTGAGTATACTGAACTTAAAAAGAAACAACATTTTGATTTAAATAATATAAGCATTGCGAAAATAAAAGCAATATATTTTGAAGATTAGAAAGGCACCATAAAATCTGTACAGATTTTATGGTGCTTTTCTAATCTTAATATGATTGTATATTCACACGCCCACGCATTAATTTCTTTTGTAATTTCTCTTCTGAGAACACCCATCCAGTATAACTATGTGTAACATGATACGTTTCATCCAGTGCAATAATTGCGACGAACGAATAATGTCCATTCTTTAAATAACGTAAATCGATAAAGCGTAATTCGTGACCATAATCAGTCTTAGTTACAGTCCATCGGTAAATCGAGCTGAAATTAATAAAGGCTTTAAAGTTATCATCATATTGTGCATACTGCATTAATGCTTTATCAGGAAATGGTACGCGTTTAAAACGATCACTAAAGTTGATTGAACGCTTATAACTACGTCCGATATAATCATGTGTATTCGTTTGTATCGCAATGCGCCATTCAAAAAATCGTATCGTTGGTGCTACGAACGTCTTAATAATCGTCTCATCTTTCGGAATAAGCTTAATCACTGCGCGTTTAATCGATTGTTGTAGTAGACGTCGCGTGATATAGTAGATGACGAGTATTATAAATAATGCTGAGAAAATATAAACTGGCGGTCCACCAAAGTACCATAATGCTATCGCGCATAAATGCAATATAAAGATAACCGGATCAAACGTATTAATTATTCCAATTTGAATCCATTTTTTAGTAAGTGGTCTCAACGCTTGTGTCCCGTAAGAATTGAAAATATCAACGAACACATGTAAAAATACTGCGATTTGCGCCCATAACCATATATGTAAATATTGTTGTTCTTTAAATATTAAGCAGACGAGCAGCGTGAGAACAATCGGCCAGAGGATTGTAAAAGGTATTGAATGTGTTATGCCGCGATGATTATTAATATAGACAGCATTGTTTTTTAATTTCAATACAGTATCAATATCTGGAATTTGTGAACCTACCATCACTGCAGTAACGACTGCCGGGTACATTGTAGAAATGGCGGGGTCGATTGTAGCAAGTCCTGCAAGTGCAACCCCCATAACAACATGAGTAGCAGTATCCATATACATCATTCCTTTCACAAATATTATAATCCAATTTTAAAGCATTGATACATCAATAGTATAAGTTTAACAATAAATTTAGAAAGTTGGTTGTTATGAAACATAACGAAACGTTTAGCAAAGATTTATTAGCATGGTTCTATCAACATAAACGCGAGATGCCTTGGCGTGAGACGAAAGATCCATATAAAATTTGGTTATCAGAAGTAATGTTACAACAAACTCAAGTCAACACGGTAAGAAATTATTATTTGCGATTTATCGATAGATTTCCGGATATCGAAACACTTGCCCAATCGTCAATAGATGAAGTTGCGAAATACTGGGAAGGTCTCGGTTATTATTCAAGGGTAAGAAATTTCCATGCAGCAATACGTGAAGTTCAGTCAGCGTATAATGGACAAGTGCCGAAAGATCCATCTACGTTTCTGTCATTAAAAGGTGTTGGGCCATATACGCAAGGTGCAGTGATGAGTATCGCATTTAATCACAAATTACCAGCAGTCGATGGCAACGTATATCGTGTGTTTTCAAGACTTGATAATGATGCATTCGATATTTCGAGTACGAAAGCACGCAAACACTTTGAAGCTAAAGTAATGGCAGTCATGCCTGACGCGGCAGGTGACTTTAATGAAGCATTGATGGAACTTGGGGCAACTGTTTGTACCCCGAAAGCTCCTTTATGTATAGTTTGTCCAGTCCGTGAACATTGCATGGCGTTTGAACAAGGCAATGTACTGGATTTGCCAGTTAAATTAAAGAAAGTTAAGAAGACAGTTCAGCAATATAAAGTACTGCTCATCCAGAAAGATGATCAAATTATTATTGAACAAAGACCAGAAACAGGATTATTAGCTTCGATGTGGCAATTTCCGATGTTTGAAATAGATACTCATGTCTCGGATATTGAAGCGCAAATGAATCTTTCACTGCATATTGAAGATGAACCATTTGTGAAGACAAAGCATCAATTTACGCATTTAGAATGGCAAATGGAAGTCTATTTAGCGTATACGAACAGCAAAGTTGCATTGCCTTATAAATTGATTGAGATTAAAGATAAAGGGACATTTAACTTTCCGGTATCTATGACGAACATCTTTGATAAATATGTAGATTATATTCAATAGGTTGAATTACGTTTATTGATGACTGAGTTGTGTTATAATTTAAAATGCAAAGATTATAAATTATAGGTGGTGTGGAATATGGTCAAAGAATCCATACCAAAAGAAGGCCAGAATGTTCAGATACAAAGTTATAAACATAACGGAAAAATCCACAGAGTCTGGTCTGAAACAACGATTTTAAAAGGGACGAATCACGTTATCATTGGGGGGAATAATCGAACGCTTGTAACTGAAAGTGATGGCAGAACATGGGTCACTCGAGAGCCGGCTATCGTATACTTTCATTCTGAGTATTGGTTTAATGTCATTTGTATGTTTAGAGAAGATGGTGTGTACTATTATTGCAATTTATCATCACCATTTATTTACGATACAGAGGCCATTAAATATATTGATTATGACTTAGATATTAAAGTCTATCCAAATGGTAAGTATCACTTATTGGATGAGGATGAGTATCAGCAACATATGAAACAGATGAATTATCCAAAAGAGATTGATGTTATCCTAAGACGAAACGTTGATATTTTGCAGCAATGGATTGAAAGGAAAAAGGGACCATTTGCGCCGGACTTCATTAAAGTGTGGCAAGAAAGATTTCATTTCCAGAAAAGAATGAAAGATTAAATCAACCTATGCGTTAGGTTGATTTAATTTTGTTAAAAGGAGATTTTACATGATAAAACGCTATATGCAGTTTGTTAAACCTTATTGGCTGCTCATTATTTTAACAATTGCAATTGGAATTCTAAAGTTTGGTATACCGTTATTGATTCCTTTACTGATTAAATATGTCATTGATGACGTCATTCAAAATGGTGCGATGAGTGTAGCAGAGAAGAAATCTGCTTTAATGAATTCATTATTAATATTCGGCTTTATCTTTGTAGTCATCCGTCCACCTGTTGAATACTATCGACAATATTTAGCGCAATGGACAAGTAACAAGATTTTATATGACATTCGTAAGAAATTATATAAACATTTACAAGCATTAAGTGTAAGGTTCTATTCAAATAATAAAGTTGGAGAAGTCATTTCGCGTGTGATAAATGATGTAGAGTCGACGAAAGACTTTATCGTAACTGGATTAATGAATGTATGGTTAGATTTAGTGACGATTATCATCGCACTTGCAATCATGTTTACGATGAGCGTGAAGTTAACGTTAATCTCATTAATTGTCTTCCCGTTCTATATGTTTAGTATTTATTATTTCTTTGGTAACTTACGTAAATTAACACGTGCACGTAGTCAATCACTTGCTGAAGTGCAAGGATTTTTACATGAGCGTGTGCAAGGGATGACTGTCATTAAGACTTTTGCAATTGAAGAGGAAGAGAACGAACGCTTTAATAAACGTAATAAGAATTTCTTAACGAAAGCGACAGATCACACGCGATGGAATGCTAAAAGTTTCGCGGTTATCAATACGATTACAGATATCGGACCGCTACTCGTTGTAGGATTTGGTGCTTATTTAGTCATTGAAGGCGGACTAACTGTGGGTAGTCTAGCAGCATTTATTGCATATTTAGATCGTTTATACGGACCATTACGTCGATTAGTCTCATCATCTACTACATTGACGCAAAGTATGGCATCGATGGATCGTATGTTCCAGTTATTTGATGAACCATATGATGTGAAAGATGAGCCACATGCACGCGATATTAAAGTGCAGCATGGTGATATAAGCTTTAAAAATGTAGGCTTTAAATATAATGAGGGGGATAACGAAGTATTACACAACGTTAACCTTGAAATTAACAGTGGTGAAACAGTTGCCTTTGTCGGTATGAGTGGTGGCGGTAAATCAACGATGATTAGTTTAATTCCTAGATTTTATGATGTGACGAGTGGTGCGATTGAGATAGATCATGTCCCATTGAAAGATTACTCAATTGAAAGCTTACGTACACAAATCGGTATGGTAATGCAGGATAATATATTATTCTCAGAATCTATTAGAGAAAATATATTACTTGGTAAACCGAATGCGACTGAAGAAGAAATGATTTATGCAGCGAAACTTGCCAATGCACATGACTTTATCATGAGCTTACCAGATGGATATGATACAGAAGTCGGTGAGCGCGGTGTGAAATTATCAGGCGGTCAGAAACAACGTGTAGCGATATCACGTGTGTTCTTAAAGAATCCACCGATTTTAATTCTGGATGAAGCGACGAGTGCGCTGGATTTAGAAAGTGAAGCGGTGATTCAGGAAGCATTAGAAACATTATCGAAAGATAGAACAACAGTGATTGTTGCTCACAGATTATCTACGATTACACATGCGGATAAGATTGTTGTTATTCAAAATGGTGAAATTGTCGAAATAGGTACACATCAGGAATTAATGCATAATAAATCACATTATTATAATTTATATTCAATACAACATTTAGATGCGGAATAGCTTTGTATGAATGAACCCCCTATAGTATGATAGAAATATCATGCATAGGGGGTTATTATTTTGGACTTATTACAAACAATTCAATTGATTGTGGATACAGTTCTGTTAGTTATCTTTTTGATTGTTGCGATTGGCATCATTTCTTTAATCTTTGTCGATAAGAAACAACATCAACATAGTATATTAAGGAACTATCCTGTACTTGGGCGAGTACGTTATTTCTTTGAGAAGATTGGGCCAGAAATGCGACAATATTTAATTCAATCGGACAATGAGTCAACGCCATTTTCCAGAAAAGATTATTTAGATGTTGTGAAAGCAGGTAAATATAAATCTCGTATCGGTGGATTTGGTTCCAGACGTGACTTTAATGCACCAGGATTTTATATTCAAAACTCAATATTTCCGAAGCAGCCGAATGAACTTGCAGTGGATCAGCAAACGAAAGTTAATACGAAAGTATATAAATTAGATGCAGAAGGATTATTTTCAAGGAAAGAGCATCGAGAAGAGGCGTCAGTTGATCCATATATGTTAACAGATGAACATGCTGTTGTGTTAGGGGCAAACCGCAAACATCCATTTTACGTGAAACGATTAATCGGACAGTCAGGTATGAGTTATGGAGCTTTAGGTAAAAATGCAATTTCTGCTCTGTCAAAAGGTTTAGGATTAGCTACAACGTGGATGAATACAGGTGAAGGTGGCTTAAGTGATCATCACTTAAGCGGGCAATGTGATATTATTTTTCAAATCGGACCTGGATTATTCGGAGTGCGAGATGAGGATGGTAATTTCAGTGAAGAGCATTTTATGAAGAAGGCGAATAACGAATATGTGAAAGCATTTGAGATTAAACTTGCACAAGGGGCTAAGACGCGTGGTGGCCACGTTGAAGCGGAGAAGGTTACTGAAGAGATTGCACGTATTCGTAATGTTAAACCTTATACAACAATCAACTCACCGAATAGATTTACGTTTATGGAGAATAATATTGATCTGTTAAACTTTGTAGCGCGATTACAAACGTTAAGTGGTAAACCAGTAGGATTTAAGATGGTTGTCGGTAACTTAGACATGCTCTATAGTTTAGTGGCTGATATGAAATCAACAGGTATTTATCCGGATTTTATTACGATTGATGGTGGTGAAGGGGGAACAGGTGCAACGTATCAGGAATTAGAAGATACTGTTGGACTACCGTTATTCTCAGGGTTACCGATATTAAATGCAGTGCTTGTTGAGAATGGCTTGAGAGATGATATTAAGATTATTGCTTCAGGTAAATTAATTACACCAGATAAAGTGGCGATTGCTTTAGGGTTAGGTGCAGATTTAGTACAAGTTGCACGTGCAATGATGATGAGTGTTGGATGTATTATGGCACAACAATGTCATACGAATGATTGTCCTGTCGGTGTTGCCACAACGGATCCAGAGAAAGAAAAAGGATTAGTGGTAGAAGAGAAACAGTATCGTGTGACGAACTATGTCGTTAGTATGCATGAAGGACTATTTAATTTAGCGGCAGCATGCGGGGTTGAGAGTCCGACACAAATTAAAGCGAAACATTTGTTATATCGTACTGAGAATGGTGAAATTATAACTGGTGAGCAGTATGTGAATAGAATGTATAAAGCTTTGAAAGAAGTAAGTTAATGAACAGCAGCAAACTCTATAGGGTTTGCTGTTTTTTGTTGTAATTGGGTTTGAGAATCGTGGTTGAAATTTGGATTGAAATTGGAGAATCCCCAATTTCAGTACTACATAATGACTGATACAACCTTCAATGGGGTAAACTAATCTTTGAGGTGATTGAATTGGATTTGAGTTTTCTAAAAGATGATACAATACATGCAGCAAAACATTTGCTAGGTAAAAAAATAACTACCAATATCGACGGTAAAATTACGAGTGGCTATATCACTGAAGTAGAAGCATATTTAGGTGAGCTTGATAAGGCAGCACATACATATCAATTAAAAAGAAATAAGAAGAATGAAATGATGTATCGTGATTATGGTGGGATTTATGTTTATACGATGCACGGACATCATTGTATGAATTTTATAACACGTGATGTAGCGCATCCTGAAGGGGTTCTGATCAGAGGGATTGAACCAGTTGAAGGAATTAATACGATGATTGCAAGACGCGGTAGAAATGTCAATTTAACAGATGGGCCTGGTAAGTTAACACAAAGTTTAGGTGTGAAGCGAGATTTGCATAATGGTCTCAGACTTAATGAAGGGCCGATTCAAATTTCTGAAGGGAAAATTCCTAAAGTCATTATCGGAAGTAAACGAATTGGCATTGATAATAAAGAGGAAGCAGTGGAATATTTATATCGATTTACGGTGCAGGGCAATCCATATGTCTCAAAGGATCGAGTAAAAGTAGAAGACAATAATGGATGGCAATAAAAAAAGACTATTAATCGTTATTGATTAATAGTCTAAACGCATTTCAGACCGTCTCTTCCTATATATCAACGCTTTCATTTTGTATCGTAATCTTCTTATCATCTTTATGATACTTATAGAAACTATGCGTAATACGGTCCAGATGTTCGAGGCGATCTCGGTAATCAAATATGGTGCCGATGACAATAAGCACATGTTCCTTACTATACTCTGGATCCTTTGCTTGATTAATTTCTCTTAAGAATGCGTCTAATATATTTTCTTTAAATGCTTCGTTAATCATATAATTGTCGTCAATTTTATTAGCTGGAACTTTCTGAGATACACGCATCAGTATTTCTTCATGTATCGTCATCAATTCATCAAGTTCAAATTTTATTTGTATTTTCAAATCTTCAGGTAAATTTATCACATCATTTTCATAACGATGCAGTTTTCTAAGTACATCGTGTGCACGTCGAGTTGCCAGAATGATTTCTTTAAAGATAATTTTTTTTCGAATGTTACGAATGCTGCCTTTTTTAGAATAGGCGCGCTCTTCTTTATATAAGTTGTACTGTTCTTCTACTTTTTCAATTCTACTTCGTATATCATCAATATCACGTTTAACCGCATGGAATTCAGTAGAACCGTTTATTTCTAAACGAATCCATTTAAAGATATCACCACTTATATTTAAACAGTTGTAATACATTTTCGTTTCAAATTTAGGTGGTAAAAATAATGTGTTTACAACGAATGCACTTAATACGCCGATCATGACGAACGTAAATCGATAGGCAGCAGATTCTAAGAAATTACCATCCTGATGATCCATAATAATGAGCTGTGTCACAACAGCTAATCCTGTAACATGAGATAAGTTAAAACGTTGTAAAATTGAGATAAGTAATATAGATGTAATACCGATAATCACAATATGGAAACCGAATAAATGTGCCATAATTACAGCTAATACTGCGCCGATAAGGTTTCCCTGGAACTGTTCAATAATTGTTTTGAAGGATCGGTATACATTCGGTTGCATAGCGAATAGTGCTGAGATACCAGCAACAATAGCGCCGGGTGCGTTAAATGCGTGTGCAATAAATAATGAAATAATAATTGCAATGCCTGTTTTTAATATACGTGCGCCTAATTTCATATCATCTATCTACCTCATTATTTAATTGATAGTACACTTATACATGAATTTTATTTATTTTTCAATAGACATTTCTTTGAATGCATTTTCAACAGCAACTAATGTGTCCTTAATATCCTGTTCAGTGTGCTCTGTTGTGATAAACCACGCTTCATACTTAGAAGGAGCTAAGTTGATGCCTTGGTTTAACATTAATTTGAAGAACTTCGCGAATGCCTCTCCGTCAGTATTCTCAGCTTGTTCGTAGTTTACTACTGTTTCATCAGTGAAGTAGATTGTCATCGCACCTTTTAAACGGTTAATCGTTGCACGAATGTTGTATTTTTGAATTAATTCAAGCATACCGTCTTCTAATAATTTACCTAATCGATCTAATTCTTCATACACACCATCTTGTTTAATGACTTCAAGTAAAGCGATACCTGCCTGCATACTTAATGGGTTACCAGCCATTGTACCAGCTTGATATGTCGGTCCAAGTGGCGCAACGTGTTCCATAATATCCTGGCGACCACCATAAGCACCGATTGGCAATCCACCACCGATTACTTTACCGAATGCTGTTAAATCAGGTTTCACACCTAATAAATCTTGTGCACCGCCATACATGAAACGGAATGCTGTAATGACTTCATCGTAAATTACTAGTGCACCATGTTCGTGTGCAATATCGTTGACTGCTTGCAAGAAACCTTCTTTTGGTTCTACAATACCGAAGTTCCCAACGATAGGTTCAACTAATACCCCGGCAATTTGATCACCGAAATGATGGAACGCTTCTTTAAATTGCTCGATATCATTAAAAGGCACTGTAATTACTTCTTGCGCTACACTTTTAGGCACACCCGCAGAGTCAGGCGTCCCAAGCTGAGAAGGACCACTACCTGCTGCAACTAATACTAAGTCTGAGTGACCGTGATAACATCCAGCAAATTTGATGATTTTATCACGTTTTGTAAATGCTCTTGCAACACGAATCGTTGTCATAACAGCTTCAGTACCTGAATTCACGAAACGTACTTTCTCTAATGATGGTATTGCTTCTTTTAACATTTCAGCAAATATCACTTCGTGTTCTGTAGGTGTTCCGTATAATACACCATTTTCTGCAGCGCGTTTGATCGCTTTAGTAATATGTGGATGTGCATGCCCGGTAATAATCGGACCATATGCTGCTAAATAATCGATATACTTATTCCCATCAACATCATAGAAGTAAGCACCTTCACCGCGAGCCATAACAACAGGAGCACCTCCGCCAACAGCTTTATATGATCGTGAAGGTGAGTTAACGCCACCTAGAATTGCTTCGTTTGCGCGTTTTTGTATACGTTCAGAATTTGTAAAATCCATTTTATCAACCTCTTTTGTTTAGTATTTTCGTCTACTATACTATCATAGTAATAAAGAAATTTTGATTAGGAGGATTAAAATGTTGAAAATTGGTGATAATTTACCTGCATTTGCAATGGAAAATCAAAATGGAGAAGTTGTAACGAACGAATCTTTACTAGGACAAAAGACAATATTGTATTTTTATCCGAGAGATAACACGCCGACATGCACGATACAAGCATGTGACTTTAATGATAATTTAGAAAACTTGAATGATTTAGGTGTTCAAGTATATGGTGTTAGTGGTGATAGTAAGACGAAACACACTAATTTTATTAACAAACACAATTTAAAGTTTGATTTACTTGTTGATGAAAACTATCAATATTCGGAAACGCTCAATATTTATCGTATGAAGAAATCGTTCGGGAAAGAATCAATGGGGATTGTAAGAACGACAATTATATTAGATGAGGAAAATAAAGTATTAGCTTACTTCGATGGTGTTAAAGTAAAACAGCAAATGGAAGAGATTCATAAAGTGTTGAAATAATGAATTTGAATGCCAAATGAGGATAGTCATTTGACATTGTTGAAAAAAAGAATGTAAAATAGAATTACTATAAAGTAGAAACGAGGTGTTATGATGTCAGCTGAATTAAATATGGAACATATGCTTGACGAAGCGATTCAAAGTTTACGTAAAACTGGCGTGAGAATAACACCGCAAAGACAAGCAGTATTAAAGTTTTTAATTGAATCAAACAGTCATCCAACTGCTGATGAAATTTATAAAGCTTTATCTCCTCAATTTTCAAATATGAGTGTCGCAACGGTTTACAACAATTTAAAAGTATTTAAGGATAGTGGACTTGTTAAAGAGTTAACTTACGGAGATGCAGCGAGTCGTTACGATTTTGAAACAGATAATCATTATCATGTTATATGTAGTGAGTGTGGTAAGATTACAGATTTTCATTATCCACGATTAGATGAAGTTGAACATATTGCACAACATATTACAAGTTTTGCTGTAACCCACCATCGTATGGAGATATACGGTGTTTGTCCTGAATGTCTCAATAAAAAAGGAAATCGCAATTAGCGATTTCCTTTATTTTTTATCTGATTCATTGTGTGATAATTGTGCTTCTAATGCTTTACTTTTTCTTGCATTGTTATAATCTTCGTTAAATTCTTTACCTTCCAGGTCTGGATCTAACGTTAATGGCTGGTTGCAGTTTGCGCAAATATCGGCACGACCTAACATTTTTGTATACTGCTCGCAATTAGGACAGCGTACTTGAATCGTTTTCGTTGAAAGCATACCAATCCAGAAATAAACGACAAAACTAATTAAGAATAAAATAGTTCCTAATAACAAGAAAAGTGAAAAGATAAGCTGGCTATGATAGAAATAGAATATTGCCGATCCAATATACATAACGATCATCGCAAGAAAAATTAAACCTAAAGCCCATGAGCGGATGCGATTTATTTTACTTGTTGGTTTTTTACTAAATAATTTCAAACCATCATCTCCTATATAATACTGAAAAGCATTATATCATAATTTCGTTGCACAAATATAGCGAATAGAAATGAAGTTTGTTTTAGATATTGAAGTATTCCTGATATTATTTCTAAGTATTGAGCTAGTAGTTAAAGTAAACAATCCAGTAATCTAAATATAGAAAGAAAAAAATCATAAAAAAATTAAGAAAAAGTATTGACGAAAGATATTCAACTTGTTAAGATATAAAAGTCGCTGAAAACAAGCGACACAACAAAATTACATCGAAAAAAACAAGTTGAAAAAGTGTAAAACTAACACTTGAAACTTTGTTCTAAGCGCTGTAATATAATAAAGCAAGTTAAATTACTGCTTGAGAAAATGTTTGAAAGAACATAATCAAGCGAGTGTAAAACTTCTTAAAAATAAGTGTTGCAAAGAGTTGAGGGTTATGTTAATATTAATTCTTGTAACGCGAAAAAATGAACATTGAAAACTGAATGACAATATGTCAACGTTAATA